>NZ_PVTS01000008.1 GCF_003003035.1 Marinilabilia salmonicolor
CAGGTGTAAATACGGTGACGTATGTAGCCGAGCAGTACTAATTACCCAAAACTTTTAAGTTGGGGAGTTCAATCTCCACACTGAAGCATTATTACAATGAGCAATGATCAATTATCAAAGATCAATAAATGTAAGTTTTCTTTTTGAATCTTTTCCAATATGTTAACGATATTGCCTTCAAATCCCCCTCCTTTGGGAGGGGTTAGGGGAGGCCCTCATTAAGGTGGTTTTAGCAACAGGGTTCCACCTCTTCCCATTCCGAACAGAGAAGTTAAGCCTGTTAGCGCCGATGGTACTGCGTAAAAGCGGGAGAGTAGGTCGCCGCCGACCTTTAAAACAGAAAGCCGTTCCAATATTTGGAGCGGCTTTTTTTATTATAAGGAGGGGAGAATTCCAATTTGCATCATTTTTTTGAAAGAAGCATTCCTCAAACTTCATTGGGGGGTCACCCCTACCGGGGCTTTATCGTTCTTTGCAACGCTATTGCTACTCATTTCTACCATACTGGTGCCCCGCCGGGGCTGATCCACCATGACAAGAGAATATCGAACAATAATTAGTTCTACCTATGAATTGAAAATACATAGCCATGCCAAAACTTCATCTTTAAAGTAAATGGAACTGTTGCCTCTCAACCCTCAACCCTCATTTTCTTCTGCCTTCTGCCTGCCAAACTCCTGATTGAAATCTTTTTCCATAACAAAGAATCCGTTCCCTCTCCTTGGGAGGGGTTAGGGGAGGCTCAATTCAAAAATAATCTGTAGCTTTGGGAGATTTTAATTCTTTATAGAAATGTTTTGGCCTTGTACTAACCGGTTAATTTTAATTCTTCTTTTTCTTGTAGGCATAGTAGCTGTCGGGAATGGAGCCAATGACTCGCTCTCCGTTGATAAAATGGAAGCTGAAATAAAAGCAACACTTTCCAATCAACCAGTTAAAGCCGATTCTCTGGCGGTGCTATATCTGGAACAGGTCTCAGGTAATGATACCCTTGAAGCCATGGGTTGGTACTACCGGGCAGAATCTGCTTATTACCGTGCTGATTTCACTGTTGCCGGTGATTATTATCAAAAGGGGATTGACTGTTTAAGTGAATACAATCTTCCCGAAAAGAAAGCCATTCTTTACAATAACCTGGGACTTACCCGCTATTACAAAAGCAGGTATAATGAAGCACTGGATGCCTTTTCCAATTCTGCAAAGTTTGAAGAGGAGGCCGGAAATATGTTTGGGTTCGCTGAATGTCTTTATAACATAGCATTAATCCAGGATAAATCAGGGGATAGTTCTAAAGCTGAAAAGTATTTCAGGTACGCCAGAAATTCTTTTCTTGAAATGGATTCCCTTTCTGCTGCAGCTGCCGTATCTAACGATTATGCCATCTTTCTTTCAGACCTTGGACAGTACAAACGTGCAATTGAGATGTACCACAGTGCCCTTGATGTTTACACGTTGTTGAAGAATGATGAAGGGGTTGCCAAGGTTAAGTGTAATCTTGGAGCATTGTATCTGTATGAAAAAGAGTATGGCCGTTCAGCACTTTACCTTGATGAATCTCTTGAGTTTTTTAAAATGAATAATGATCAGTCGCGGTTAATTAATATATACAGCCTATTGGGCGATCTGTATTTTGAGCAGGACAGAACCGCATTGTCTGTTATTTTTTATGAACGAGCAGAAAAGATTGCCCGAAAAATGGGGTGGGATGACCTTCGCCAAAAAAATCTGTACTCCTTGTTTTTAGCACTTAAAGAGGGAGAAGAATATGAGCGGGCAATGACCATTCTTGAGACTTATACGCTTTTAACCGATTCGTTGTCGCTAATAAACGGCCAACAGCCTGCAGGCTATAGGGATGATGCTGTTGACAGGGTGTTGACAGAAAAGGAATTGATGCTTGCCAGGGCAAAAATGCGTGAAAAAAACTTGTTGCTGATTATTCTTGGCCTTTTATTGGTTATGGGATTGGCCATCTGGTTTTTGTATGGTCGCAATAAAATGATAAAGCATCAGAAGGAAAAACAATTATTGCATCAGAAGATGATGCGCATCCAAATGAATCCTCATTTCATTTTTAACGCACTCGCATCTTTGCAAAATTATATTCTTAGCGATAATAAAGATGAGGCCTCCGACTTTTTGAGTGATATTGCTTTCCTGATGCGGAAAATGATTGGGTATTCCAATGTGGAGTTGATCGCACTTTCTGAAGAACAGGAAGTTTTGGAAAAATATCTGAAGGTACAGTGTCGAAGATACTATCAAACAATTGACTGTGGTGTTCAGACTTCTGTGGTTTCGGATTCCTGCAACCTGATGGTGCCTCCCATGCTTTCCAGACCACTGATTGATGATTTTTTTGCCAATGGGAAAAACAGGGATTGTTGTTGTCCGGGGATATCAATTCTCTATAAACAAGAAGATAAGGAGCTGGAGGTGACCATTGAAAATAAGGGAGTAATACTCTCAGATCAGGAGTCGGAAGCAACGACAGGCATTATAGAGGACAGGATTTCTTCTTTGCGTAAAGAGCATGGGCTGAAACCGAGAAGAATGGAGAAAGTGGATCTTATCACCAAGGGGGTGGTAACCGGAAAAAGAATTCGTTATTGGTTGCCTCTGACCGGTCGTTGAAAAGATATTGCTATTTTCGGCCAAAATCTGCCGGAATTTCCCCCCATGCTTTGGTATCCCATTTAAGAATTTTTGTTGTCCAGTTGTTTGTAGATAGCCATTTTTCAGCTCTTTCAATCGTCTTAAACAGCTGTTCCGTTTGTTTTGACCGTTCCAGTTTTGTGACACACTTTTTCTTTTTTATCCATCCCAGGGCGATGGTGGAATCGGTATAAATGGGCAAATCTTTCTTTTGTCTTTTGAGTTCCGCCAGTCCGTGAACGATAGCCAGAAACTCTCCGATATTGTTGGTTCCAATAGGGAACTTGGCATGAAACCACTGCTTCCCTGAATCTGTAAAAACCCCCTGATATTCCATCGGCCCCGGGTTTCCGCTACAGGCAGCATCCACTGCAAGACTCCTGAGAATTGGTTGATGGCCGGGATCGATGTTTTCTTTTATGGTTTTTTTGGTTTGTCCTTTGTTACCGGTACTGATGATTTCAGACCAGGGCGTTTCGAAGGCTTTCTGAGCGTCTGCGAGCGTTTTGAAAGATTTATATCTGGCAGAAGGGTAGCCTTTGATTCTACGCTGACATTCCGCCCAGTTATCTACAATGCCTGTCTGATGTCCCACCCAGATTACATAGAACTTTTTTTGTGGCATAATTGCGTGCTTTTATCCTGCAATATTAGCCACATTATTTGAAAATAGCTTAATAGCCATGGCCAGCAATATGATGCCGAAGAACTTTTTTAATACATATATACCACTTTCGCCAATAAGACTCTCAATGCGGTTAGTGATTTTTAGGACGATATATACAAAGACAATGTTCAGGAAAAGCGCTATGATGATGTTGATGGTTGCATATTCTGCTCTGAGTGCAAGCAAGGTGGTGAAAGATCCGGCGCCTGCCACCAGCGGAAATGCAATGGGAACCAGGGAGGCTCCGCTGGGCGAATCGTGCTTGAAAATGGTTACACCCAGTATCATTTCAATGGATAACATAAACAGCACTAAAGACCCGGCAATGGCAAAAGAGGAGATATCCACCCCAAAAAGACCGAGCAATGCTTTTCCTACAAATAGGAATACGATTAAAATACTGAAAGAAACCACCGATGCCTGGGTTGCCTTTATTTTATTGCCTTTATTTCTAAGATCAACAATAATAGGAATGGAACCCAGAATATCAATTACGGCAAAAAGTACAATGAATGCAGAAACGATTTCCAGAACGTTGAACTCCATGGTGTTTGGTTTTTAATGGTTTATTTGCGTTTTGTAGCTGATTGTTTTCGCAAATGTAGGAATAATTTTGGGCTGACAGGAATGCCAAAAATCATGGAAAAATGTGGGTGTAATTTTTATTGAATATTCATCTCTTCTATAAGGTATAGACTTTTGCCGACTTCCTCTATCAGAAAGAGTATGTATCTGATATCTACGTTAATGCAGCGCTGAAGAGTCGCTGAGTAGGCAATATCTGAAGCCATTCCCTCCTGATTCCCGTCAAACGCCAGTCCTGTTATCTGTCCTTTTGCATTGAGAACAGGGCTTCCGCTGTTTCCTCCGGAGATGTCGTTGTCTGTAATAAAACACAATGTTGGTTGTTCTTTGTTGTGGTACCAATCTTCCCAGTCTTCCTGAAAAAGCTTTCTGAAGTCTGTTTCTGACTTATAAGCGACGTTCGCTGATTCTGTTTTTTCAAAGATGCCACGAGGAGTTGTGAATGCTTTGTAATAAATTCCGTCACCTGGGGAGTAACCGGTTACTTTTCCGTAGGACAGTCGCAGAGTGCTATTAGCATTGGGGTAAAAGGAACTTTCCGGTGTTTGTGTTTTAAGTAGTTTTAAGTATTGATGCATGTAGAAGTCAAGCTGCAGGTTCATTCGGTTAAACATGGCATAAACAGGTCCGAACTCCTGTAATATCCTTAAATGAAAAGCAAAAGCCGGATCTGTGAGGAAACTGATCAGTTTTGGATTGCTCATGAGCTCTTCGAACTTTGTTTGGGAACAGAAGTGAGAATCCGAATAAATGGCATCCGCAAGATGTTCAAAGTCGGAATATTTGCCAAGAAGGGTAGAGTCATTAATTCTTACATTGCCGTTGACATGAGAGCGATAATAAGTTACCATAGCCAGGAATAGTTCTCGGTCAACATTCGCCGTGAAATCTTTAAAAAAATGATCAGCTTTGGCCCTCATTTGCCGGATAAGCTTCTTTTTTTGATCTGCCGATGAAGATTTTTCGTTGAGCAGCGTAAAGAGCTCAAAAGTTTCCATAACAAACTGGCTGATTTCGGTGCCTCCAAGGATGGTTTCCAGGGTAATGAACGATGTGCGGGTCAGGTCTTTTCGTACCCTGTAGAGTGCTTTCATGGAGGGAAACAGTTTGGCGTAAGTGGTATCCAGGTCGGGCGAGTACTGCATCCACTGTTGAATGTTTTGTTCCTGTGTTTTTCTCTTTTCAATGAGGTTCAGATCGCAGATGCTTTTACTTTGTCCTGCCGTATATTGGGCAAAATTCACGAGTTCTGCATATTTTTCTGCATATTTTATTTCCAATTGGCGTGATTGAGCCATGTGTCGTTTCCAAATATGCTGCTTGAGTACTTGTATTTCCGTAATGAGGGGGTTAATGATTTCAACGGCCTCTCTGATTCCTGCGGAGGTCATATGTCTTTGGGTGTTTCCCGGGTAGCCCAGTGTCATGGTAAAATCATTTTCCTTAAGGTTGCCGGTCGATATTGTCAGACTTTTAACAGGGGTATATGGGATGTTTTCAGTATGATAATCTGCCGGATTGCCTTGTGGTGAGCAATAAACCCTGTAAAGAGCAAAGTCGGCGGAATGCCTCGGCCAGGTCCAGTTATCTTTTTCTCCCCCAAATTGGGCAATGTCCTCCGGGGGAGCAGCCACAAGTCTTACATCTTGAAATGTTTTGGTGATGATGAGAAAAAAACGGGTGCTGAAATTAAAATCTTTGATGGTGGCCTCCTGAAAAGGCTCAAGTGAAAGCGTATCCAGGATTATTTGGGAAAGACTGTCGATTTTTTGTTCCAGGGCAAGGCGTGTGTCCGCCTTTTGAATTACAGGCGTGAAGTGAGAAGTCAGATTTTTAGCTTCAATCAGTAAAGTAGCGGTTTTCCCGGGGTTTGGCAATTCTTCGTGTTGGTTTTGTGCCCAAAAACCGTTTTTTAGCAAATCTCTTTCCACTGAGCAGTGGCTTTGGATATCTCCGTTGGCACAATGGTGATTGGTTAACAGTAGCCCCCTGTTGCTTATAAAACTTCCCGTGCAGCTTCCATCGTCCAGCGAAACAATGGCATCTTTTAAGGATGGTTGTGAGCTGCTGTAGATGTCTTCTGCCGCTAATTGAAAACCCATTTCCTGCATCTTATCTATTTTCGATTGAGGCATCATCCATGGGAGCCACATCCCTTCATCTGCCCGGGTGGGAGATGTAAAAAAAAGAAAGAGAAGGATCAGCGGGAAGATTGCTTTACTCATATGAGACAGTGATTTAATCGTGTGTTTTGGTTTTCAGAATTAGTTTTACCTGTCTTGGAGGTGGGTTTTGTAAAACAAATTTAAGATAATTTTGCAATTCGCTCATGGGAAATAAAAAAGACCACGCCGTATGAGGAATGGTCTTTTTTTTATTTTTTAATCCGAATGAACGGCTATTCAACGATGGTCATTTCATCGATAAGGTTGGTGGCACCTGCGTACTTGTCAATAATGAAAAGTACATAACGGATGTCCACATTGATACATTTCTGCAATTCCTGCTCAAAAGCGATGTCTCCACTCATGGCTTCCCAGTTGCCATCGAAAGCCAGTCCAAAAAGATGTCCTTCGCCGTTGATGACCGGGCTGCCGCTGTTTCCTCCTGTGATGTCGTTGTCGGTGGTAAAGTTAACGTACATGCGTCCGTCTTCGTTGGCATAACGGCCGTAATCTTTGGATTCGTAGAGCTCTTTGAGTCTTTCGGGAACGGCAAACTCATAATCGTCCGGCTTCTCTTTTTCCATTACTCCCTTTAAGGTTGTGTAATGTTTGTAGATTACAGCGTCGCGGGCCTCGTAACCCCCTACCTCTCCGTAACTCAGGCGCATAGAGAAGTTGGCGTCATCGTAATAGACTTTGTCGGGATTCATGGCCTGTAATCCGGCAATGAAGAGTCGATGATTTTTGGTAATGGTCATGTTGGATTCTCTGGTTTTTTCCCAAAGAGAGAAGTAAAGATCCAAGGTTGATTTTCCTGCCTTGTAAGCCGGATCTTTTTGCAGTGTTTTTAATTTTGGATTTTCCAGGAAACTGTTGAAATCATCACTGTTTACAAACAACGATTTTTTGAAAAGCTTGGATGCAAAGGTTTCAAATCCATCCTCTTTTTCGGTCTTTATGTCTTCAAAGAATGAGGGATAAAATTTGGCATCGATTTCATCAAAGTAAAGATTGAACAGGGCACCCATTACTTTTTGGTCGGTTGCGGCATGATAATCTTTGTAAAACTCTTTGCCTGCTTCTTTTAGTGCCTCAACAGCAGCCGATATTTTTTCTTCATCCTCTTCTTCCAATGCTTTTTCAAGATCACGTGCAGAGAGAGCGAATGAAAGAATTTCCGTTCCGCGGAGCATACATTCTCTCACAAAATTCTGAGCCAGATAAAAAGGAGCACGTTCGCTGTAAGCAGTTTCCAGTTCGGTGAGTACCTCTCCGTATTTCGCTTTACGGTCAGCATTTTCGTTGACCCATTCGGAGAACTGCTCTTCCAGCTTTTGTTTTTTAGCAATAACATTCAGGTTTTTCAGTCCCCGGTTCATGCCAATACTGTTTTTCCAGTAGTTGGAACTGCGTGAGTATTTCGAAGCATATTGGAGTCGGATTTTTTCACTGCTGTTCATGGCTTCCTGCCAGATTTCCTGCTTTACCCCTCTGGGATTGATCAGCGAGTAGTTGAAAATATTCATACGCTCATCAATGCCCCAGGATGTGAGATACCGTTCCGTGCTTCCGGGAAATCCCAAAGTCATGGCAAAATCGTCCTTTTCATAACCTTTAAGAGATATGGGTAAGTGATGTGCGGGTTTCAGGGGCTTATTTTCAGGAGAATATTCAGCCGGATTCCCTTCTGCATCAGCATAAACCCGGAACATGGAAAAGTCGCCTGTGTGACGGGGCCACATCCAGTTGTCGGTGTCGTGACCAAATTTTCCGATGGATGAAGGTGGTGCACCAACGAAACGGACATCATTGAATACTTCGTAAACAATAAGGTAATATTGGTTGCCGCCGTAAAAATCGCGTACCAATGTACGATAATGCGTGTCGCCTTTTACGCTGTCTGCAATATGCTTTGAAATGCTGTCAACGGCAGCCATGCGTTGTACTTCTGACATTTCATCTGTCAAGCCCGCTTCAATTTTTTCGGTAACATCTTCCATGCGTTTCATGAAAGTGACTGATAAGCCGGGAGCCGGAATCTCCTCTTCGAGACTCTTTGCCCAGAATCCGTCCTCCAGGTAGTTGTCTTCAACTGAGCTCAACTCCTGGATGGTTCCATAGCCGCAATGGTGATTGGTCAGAATCAACCCCTGATCGGAGATGAGTTCTCCGGTACATCCGCCACCAAAAATAACGATGGCATCTTTCAGACTTGACTGATTGACAGAGTAAATTTCTTCTGCAGAGAGCTTCAGCCCTTTCTCCTGCATCTTTTCGATATTCAGTTTCTTGATTAGTGGCAACAGCCACATTCCTTCATCAGCTTTTAGTGTCCCTGCAAATCCAATAACAAGAGCCACCAATACCGCGGTCATTCTTTTCATTTTCGCGTTTTTTTGGTTTTACAACCGCGATTCCGATAGGTGCGGTTGCTATAATTACGGTTTATTTAATTATTATCTGACTGTAAAGATAATAATCTCTGTTCAAATAGTTGGGCTCGTTATTGAATCGCTTCATTGAAGATACAAAAAAACCGCTGCATCCTCGGGGAGACAGCGGTTGGTGAATTCTTTGTCTGAATGTTAGAAATAGACCGAGATACCTCCGTCTAACACAAAGCCTTTGGCGATCATTTCAATCCCAATGTCCGGATTTATATTGTCAGATTCCGGCTTTGCTGAGATTCTTGAATATCCCATTCCCAGATCAAGAGACAGATGTTCATTCATGAAAAATGCGATTCCGGCACCCATTGCCCATCCATTCATATCCAATTTAAAATCATTGGTTGTACTCCCTTCTTTTTGCTCTGTTTTGGATGTTCCAAACATGTATTCTCCAAAAATATAAGGTTTGATGTTGGAGGAGCCGAAATAATATACCAGACTTGGACCTATCATAAAAGAGGATTCTTTTTCTTCGGAATCTTCATAATCATACTTTAATGTTTCATAATCTATGGATATTCCAACCGCCAAACCGTCATAAATAAAATATGCAACTGAAGATTTGAAATTAAATCCACTTTGGTCATATTCCTCACTAATGGACTCTGTATCGCGGAAGAAATCGTAATATGATATTTTCCGCTCGTTCAGTAAGGAAGAATAGGACAATTCTGATGAGCCGGAAATCATTATTTTTCCCATGGATGTAGCGGCTGAATAATCTGCGGGTCTGGTTGACTTTTGGTGAGATGAACTAAATCCCTCCTCTTTTGACATCTTGTCTATTTCCGACATTTCATAAACAAAGATGCTTCCGTCAGCAGTGGCAATTTTAATATGCTTGTCGGGGATTATTTCCGTAACATTTCCTTTAATAATACTTCCGTTTTTTAGATGTACAACATCCCGGAAATTGTTTTGAGAAAATGAAGCGATGGTCAATCCGAGAAGAATCAGGGCTAAAAATAAAGTTTTCATGCTGCAGTTGGTTTAAAGGTTTTATAAAGTTATGACTTGAAGTTTTTTTAATGTTGTCGTAAATTACACCGCAATTGGCGTTGAGATTATTGTTAAAATCTGTAAGTTACCGGCCTTCTTCGGGGGCCGGTGTTTTTATTCTCCCGGGGACTTCAACAATGTTTGGGTGATGGCAGTATTAAATTCCAATATGTTTTTCCGGTTTTTCTGTATAGCCAGCAATTCGGCTCTGTGTTGACCTCCTGAATGGAATTTTTGAAGCAGGGTAACCCCAACCACATATCCTGTAAAGTAGTAACCTGAATAGACCTGCCATGCGCCAAAACCCAGTGCCGATGCATTTAATAGAAAGCTGATGCCTCCTTCGAATACTTTTCCGGTATAAACCTGTCCAAGTCCCGGGAGCAGGGACAAATGCCTGGCTTTCTCAGGATCTTTGTATCTTGGCGCGTCTTCGTATTTTTTTAAGGCTTTGGCGTATAATGCTGACTGTGGTTTGGGAGATTGTTGCTTCAATTGAACAAGGGTTTTCTCTGCTTCGTGGAACTGGAAAAGCTGGTTGTGACAAAGTGCCTTGAGTGTGAGGAGGCTTTCCGTGGCAGGGTTGTCTTCAGAAAGCATTATTACACAGTTTTCCAAAGTGTTTAAAGCGTCCTGATAATCTTCAGTCATGTATTGCGCCAGAGCGAGTTCGTAAGCACGCATGGTGAAAAGAGTGTCTTCAGGGTTTCTGATAACTCCAATGCGGTTGAGTTCTGTTTGCACATCGGGGAAACGGGCCATGGATTTATGAATCATGGCTTTTTTGAAAATGGCTTTTTGCCTGACAGATTGATCGGAAGTGGTAAATACCACCCGTTCCATTTCCACCAGTCCACCAGTGAGATTTCCTGAATTTAACAGGCTGTCGGCTTTATTCCAATAAGCATTTTCGGTAACTTGTGCGTTAGTCGAAGATATTGCGAAGAGGAATATGAAGATTAAAAAGAATTTGTCTGTTGATAAGTTCATTGTTTTCGTCGTTTGCAATTTTTGCTGAAAATGCTGCACCATAGATGTTTCCTACGTAAAAGAGGGTGAAGGCAGAGCCAAAAAATATGGTCTCAAATTTTTCAGGTCCCCGCTTATGGTAATTTTCCAACGCAACCACGGCAAGTCCGGAGGTCATCAACAGGGCGGCAATCCCTTGTCCTGTCTTTCCTGCATAGATTTGTCCCGATCCGGGGATGATGCCCGAAAAAATTCCTGCCAGTATTGGGGACTTGGATTTATTGTTCTCTATTGAGTTCGTCAGATCATTGAAAAAAGCTAACTCCCTGGCAAAACCGTAATAATCCTGCGGCAGTTGACCGGCAGTTAACTGGTAAGCCTCAAGATCCCTGTTGAGCAGGTGAATGCCTGAATGCAGGAAGATAGAGAAGTTTTGCTCAGTCTCATTGCGGGTTTGAAATTTATCCAGCGCAGCTATGGCTTGTTCATACTTTCCGAGGTGAATGAGATTGTAACTCCCAAAAAGTTGTGACTTTGCATAAAATGCCGACCCTGAACTTACCTTTTGTAGGGTTTCGCTTGAAGAAAGAAGTTGCTTGAGGTTGTATTTTGCCCAGCCGTTGAAATAAAGGGCAGAGTCGGATTGAGGCTTCGTCAGCTTCAATTTTAACAGTTGGTTGCTTTCATAGACAGCTTCTTCATACAAACCTTGTGTTATGAGGTAGTCGGAAAAGAGAATTCTTTCGGAATTGCTTTGTGCCGGGGCAATAATTCCCGTAAAGAGCGTGAGGATTATATAAAAAAGGAATCGCATCAATGAAAATGTTCTGAATGATTGCAGGTCTTGAACTGATATTTGGACCAACTATCTGATGAGTGTCTGGTTTCGGGATTGATGGTAAGCGGATGCAGCGATGTTTGTGCTATTCTGTTGCACCTGCTGAGTCGGTCGGCCGTGAGAAATACTCCTTTGATCAAACCGTAATGGGAGATAACATCTTTGCTGAAATTAGAGCAGGATGGTTCGTAAAGACAATCGGCGGAAAAATGTTTGGAAAGTGATGTCTGATAAAAATACAACAGCCCCCCAAAAGTTAGTTTTATGGGATTGATCTTGTCGATAAACGGATCCTCTTTGGTTATCAGAAATGATCTTTTTCTATTTTCGGATTGATGTATTTGTTCCAAGTCTTCCTGCTCCGAATTGTTGATTCGCATCAAATCGTGCTGCAGGGTGCTTATATCCTGTGCATATACTCCGGTAAAAATCGGGAAGAATGCCAGGAAAAGAAACCATTTAGAAATCGACTTTCTTTGCATCTTCCGGAATTTTAAAATCAAACAATCTATCATCGGCCTCAAAGCCTGTTTTAATATTGGAAAAAGTGGTGCGCCTGATGGTACTGTCATTGTCTGCTGTGTAACTTATCTCGGTAATTTTTTGTGGCAACAGGAATTGCGGCCCTATGTAATAATCATAATAGTAAATCTTTCTTTTTACTGCTCCTTTGTTGTCAAAGTATTGCGCATAGATGGGGGTAAAGTTTTCCGAAACAAGCTCAACGCTGCTGATGGCTTGCATTCCCGGGGGTGCCTGCCATGTAGTTATAATGTAATTGTCTTCCCGACGTGTGTCGATTTGTGTAAATCCCTCATGCTTCAGGCCCATATCCTGGGTCAGGTTGTTGACAAAAAAGTAAAGCAACTCTGTTTTACTGGAATAATGGCTGTTTTGCATAAAAGAGACCGTGTTTTCGTCGGGAAGAAAGATGGTAGTTTCTCCTTTTGCATTGATGGTTTTGTAGAATTCGGTAGGGGAAAGGTAGTGGGTAATGATTTTGCCGGTTTGCCCATCATAAAAAGAAGAGGCTTGTGCGGTAAACAGGTTTCCTTTCTGATAATTTTGGTAAAGAGCATCTACACTAACCTGTCCGGTGTAGGTTTGTGCAGAAGTATTGATGACTGTTGCGGAGTATAGCATTAACAACAGCAAAACAGGCTTGTGAAAATAATATCTTTTACCGAAAACTGTATTCATAATGTTAAATAGGAAATTGGAACTACAAAAACAGGCCTGTCGGAACGACAGACCTGTTTGTTTTTTTTTCTTAAATGGTTTTTTATTACCACATAAAGAATTTCGGATTATCAACATAAGCGCTGATGTCGTCCCAGTTGACTGCCAAAACAATAAGGTCAATCAAAGGCATCAGGCCGAAGATACCACCACAGGTAAGGATGTATCCAATTCCTGTCATGACTTTGGTTCCAAGATAGAAGCGGTGAATACCGAAACCTCCCAGGAAGAAGTCAAGCAAAATGGCAATCAAAGGGTCTTTTCCGCCGCTGGCTGAAGCAATAGCCATGGCAGGAGCAGATTCGGCTACATCAGCAACCATACTGAAAGTAGTGGCAGTAGCTGTAGCAAAAAGATTTTCAATCTGGGCATCGTCAATAGTGTAAGATGCACTGGCGTTTGTAGTAAACGCAGAAATACCCAATACGAGGGTCAGAACGATTAAAAGTTTCTTCATAATAAATATGATTTTGATTAAGACTAAACGCAAAAGTAGTTATTAGTTTCCAATTTGAAACCTGAGACTATGGGGAAAGGTTAATTTATATTGGTTATTGGTAATGAGTCGATATGTTCGGTTAGGGGGGTTGTAAGTTGATTTTCAGGGGTAATTAGGCATCGTGGGTTAATGGGTTGTTAACTGACCTCCCCCTCTCGAGTTGTTAAAATGTGTTTTTTGTCAATGAATGTAGTCTGCTTGTCTCTATAAATGGGCTGTTTGTCATAATATACAGAAATTTAATATGTATTTTTAATTCATTGAGAGCGATTTACCCCCACTGAATACTAATTTGCTGCTCCGTCAATTTAAAAGATAGCCGGTGAATGGGCGTTACTCCATGAATTTCGATCCCTGCGCGATGTGCTTTGGTAGGATAGCCTTTGTTTTTATCCCAGGCATAAAAAGGATACTTTTCATGTAGCTTCAGCATAAATTCATCTCGATGTGTCTTTGCTAAAATACTGGCTGCTGCTATGCAACGGTAAATGCTGTCGCCCTTCACAATGCACTTGTGCGGGATATTATTGTAATTGTGAAACCGGTTGCCATCGATGAGCAACGATTTTGGGGTCGGAGTTAATTGATCAATGGCCAGATGCATAGCCCGGATGGATGCATTCAGGATGTTGATTTGGTCAATTTCCTCGTTATGCACCATGGCTACGGCCCAGGCCAGTGCTTCATCTTCAATAATCTGTCTTAGGACATCCCGCTTTTTCTCAGAAATTTGTTTGGAGTCGTTCAGCAGCGGGTGATTAAAATCTTCGGGCAGAATTACGGCGGCAGCTGTCACCGGTCCGGCCAGACAACCTCGCCCGGCTTCATCACAACCCGCGACTAACGCTCCTTCGGCAGGTAGCAACCCTTTTCCATTGGTTGGTGTTTTTCTCTTTATTTTTGTTTCCTTTTTCCTGCCAGCCATTTTCCTTAATATATTGTTTTATCCTCCCCCCTTTGGGGAGAGATAGAGGGGGCCATTAGTACCGGTCTTTATAAATCACCTCCATTACTGTTTGTCCCACCGCTTTTAGCGTGTTTCGATCAATGTTCTCCATAGTATCGTTGTGTGTATGCCAATAGCTGCCGAAAGAAGTGTTGGTGGAGGGATCGTACTGGATGATGTTTACTGCAGGTATTCCGGTGTGTTTGTTAACATAGATATGGTCGTCGGTGATGTATCCACCCTGCTGAAAAATAAAATAGCTGCCATAACCGATAGATGCTGCAGTGTCCCAGATGTGATTGACCAGCTTCGGAGCAAACCGGATCGAGGCCTGTTCCTGATAGAAACGGGCATTTTTGGCTCCTACCATATCCAGCAGGATGCCATATTGGGCATAATAATTCTTTTTGTGCGGGTTTTTACCCCAGTATTGGCTTCCCAGGCACCAGGTGTCTGGTTTGTATTCCACGTTGAGGTGATCGGGAGTACCGTAATCTTCGGCATCGAAAAAGATGATGTCGATGCCGGGATGTGTGGGGTTGTCTTTCAGATGCCTTGCAATCTCCATCAGTACGCCCACTCCGCTGGCTCCGTCATTGGCTCCGTCGATGGGCTGATTTCGTTTGGCCGGGTCGGGGTCATGGTCGGCAAAAGGACGTGTGTCCCAATGGGCAAACAGCAGAATGCGGTTGTTTTTTTCGGGCTGAAACTGTGCAATAATGTTTTTGATGTTTAAGATGCTGTTGTCGAAAGCAGTGACTTTGCCTTCCTGCACAATCACATCGGCCCCCATACTTTCCATTTTTGCTGTCAGCCATTTTGCTGTTTCTTCGTGTTCAGGTGTGTTGGGGACCCTTGGCCCAAAATCCACCTGTTTTTGAACATAGCTGTAGGCTGAGTCGGCATTGAAATCCGGTGTCTGAAGTTTCGGCAGTGTTTTGTCTTCTTTGGAAGAGGATTTCTTTGATCCGGTGTTGTTGCACCCTGAGCCCAGAGATATTAATGCCACCACTGATAATAGCAATGGTAATTTTATAAATTGGGTGATTTGGTTTTGCATTTGATTCAAATTTTATTGAAATTATCTGGTTGTGTGCTTGTAATATGCAGATGGTCTGCTGCTTAATCGGACCGAAAACATAAGGGATGGCAAAAGGAGCCACTCATTATGCTGGGGATGGCACGGCAGGGTATAGTGTTTTTTTGTCAACTGTTTTATTCTTCAGTATTTATTTTTTTTGAATATTAGGGTGATATCGTTTAAAATCAGGGTTTCCTCTTTTGTAACTCTTTTTCAATGAATAAATCATATAATTCATTTGTCGAAATTATTCTGAAATATTTTTTCTTTTTTAATCCCATACTTTCTTTTTTATCGCCAGTCCACAACTTTGAACTAAGGTGGTTTGTCAAAGCAACAAACAAGATATCATTTTCATCGATATCTCTTGTTAATTTCGTGGCTCTCTCCAGATCTTGATCGGAAATCAAGATTTCATCAACGAATTTTATTCTTGAAGTAATATGAGAGAAGGAAGATTCAAACTGAGTTTCCGTTAATCCCGAAATTGAGAGTAGTTTGTGTTTGTGATTAAGAATCTCTTTTTTAAGAAGATTTATGCTGAAAAAAGAAAAATAGTTTGACCCGTTTATGATTAATTGGGCAATTTTCCCTTGAGAATTAAGGATGGCACTAAAGACAATATTTGAGTCAATGACTATTTTCATTGTTTATTCCGTTGAGCTTTGAATTTAGTCCATATTTTTTCATTAACGGATTGGGCCAACTCATCAACTTCTTTTGGAGTAGCTTTTGAATTTGCTGTTTTTTCTTTATAATCCAGATAATCCAGCATATTTTGGAGTTCTGTAATGTCCATATTTGCCGGTAATCTTATCAATATCTCGTTTTTAGTTCTTTCGAGTATCATATAAATCCTTTTTTCTTAAATATACAAAATTCACCCGGGGTTGTATGTGTTTTTCTTTGGTAGAAATTTTCTGATTTTAAAAACTTACAATTCCGGGGTGTATTCTCAGATTATTAAAGGTTTTGTTTTTAGTGAATGTCAATAATTTGTGAATCCACAATAGCTTTTAATATCCGGCATTAACCTCAATTCTTAATCTCCCACAAAAGTCCCCCTTGGGGGGATTTAGGGGGCTCCCGGTTTTTATTTTACTTCCCATTCAGCCCCGTCTTTGCCGTCCCGCACTTCGATGCCCAGATCCTTGAGACCGTCACGAATGCGGTCGGAGGTGTCAAAGTCTTTGGCTTTTTTTGCTTGTTGACGAACATTTAGGAGGAGTTCCATTACGCCGTTCAGTACCTGAGAATCTCCGGTTTCGGCTGTTGCCCCCTGTGTGAGTCCTAAGATATCTTCCGCAAAAAGATGCATGAGTTGTCTGAAAGTCTCCAAATCTTCCGAAGTAAAGGACTCTTTTCCTGCCAAAGCACTGTTGATGGCTTTTACGCCTTCAAAGAGGTGGGAAATTAGGATAGGGCTGTTCAGGTCATCATTCATTGCACTGTAGCACTTATCGCTGAATTTACTAAGGTCGAAAGTGGTTTTGTCGCCCGCTTTGATTTTGTCCATTTGCCGGAGGGCCTCCATCAGGCGTTCCATGCCTTTCTCTGCAGCCTGCAGTGCTTCGTTTGAGAAATCGACTGTGCTTCGGTAATGAGCTTGCAGAATAAAGAAGCGAATGGTCATGGGCGACCATGCTTTATCGAGCATTTTATGGTTGCCGGTAAAAAATTCTTCAAGGGTAATAAAATTGCCCAGCGATTTGCCCATCTTCTGTCCGTTGATGGTAATCATATTGTTGTGCATCCAATAGCGTGCAGGTGTTTTCCCGTTGGCTGCCACCGATTGCGCAATTTCACATTCATGATGCGGGAACAGCAGATCCATACCACCTCCGTGGATGTCGAATTGTTCGCCCAAATATTTGGCACTCATGGCCGAGCATTCCAGATGCCAGCCGGGGAATCCGTCGCTGTAGGGTGATGGCCAGCGCATAATGTGGGTGGGAGTGGCTTTTTTCCAGAGGGCAAAGTCGAAGCTGTTGCGTTTCTCTGATTGTCCTTCCAGTTCGCGTGTGGTGCTTAGTAAATCGTCGAGTACGCGCCCCGACAGGATTCCGTATTTGTGATCCTTATCGTATTTTTGAACATCGAAATAGACCGAGCCGTTTTTCTCGTAGGCATACCCTTTGTCAAGAATTTCCCTGACAATCTCCAGTTGCTCAATGATATGTCCGGACGCCCGTGGTTCAATGCTGGGTGGTTTTACATTTAGGGCTTCCATGAATTTGTGGTAACGATCGGTGTAGTACTGCACCACTTCCATGGGCTCAACCTCTTCCAGACGCGCTTTCTGAGCGATTTTGTCCTCGCCTTCGTCGGCATCGTTTTCCAGATGGCCTACATCGGTGATGTTGCGTACGTAGCGCACTTTATATCTCAAATGTGACAGGTAGCGGAAAAGAATGTCGAAAGTGATGGCCGGTCGGGCGTGTCCCAGGTGTGGGTCGCCATAAACGGTGGGGCCGCATACGTATAGTCCCACATGTGGGGGTTTAATGGGATTGAATAATTCTTTTTTTCGCGACAGCGTATTGTAAAGCGTCAGATTGTTTTCCATGATAGTCGTCTGCTTGAGATGTGTTAATTTCAGACGGCTAAGTTAAGAAAAATATCAGGAGTGTTGAATGTTTGAAGCGTTGTTGGCTACTTCACATATTTCCCGTTTTCCACAATTCTGGTTTCGATAAGGCTGTCGCGGTTGTTGTAAATAAAATGTTTCCCATCTTGCAGAATACCGTCCCTGAAATACCCCTCCTTAATGGTAAGGCCGTCCATTGATTGAAGGGTGTAGTGTCCGGTGCCGTAGAATGGAAGAATCTTTCGGTCGGGGTCTTCATCGGTGTTTTCCGGTCTGGAGGTTACGACGGTGCTTTTGTTGAATCCTTCGTCGGTGTATTCGCGTTTTTCAAGGAGTTGCCCCTGGTCGTTAAAGACAGAAACCTCACCATTTGCTTTTCCGTTTTTCCACTCACCTGAATATTGTACCTCTCCGTTGGCATGAAAATATTTCTGTTCCCCGGTTCGTTTCCCTGCATCATTGTAATTCCATTCATAGAATTTTTGTCCATTGGCATGGTACAATGTGTATTCTCCTTTCCAGTGGTCAATGTCCCAATAGCCTTCTTCCCATATTTGACCGTCGCGGTAGAAAAATCTTGCAGGGCCTTTGGCCATTCCATTTTCGTAGGTGATTTCGTGTTTCAGACTTCCTGTTTTGTAAAACGATTTCCAAAGTCCCGTTCGTTGTCCATCAGCGTAGGTTCCCGATTCCTTCAGTTCACCACTGTCGTAATATAATTCCCACAGACCGGTTCGGTGGTTGTTTTCATTTGTCTGGTTTGGTGCAGTCTTTACTCCCTGGCTTCCGACTGTTGATGGAAGTGAGAATATCAGGAATAATATGATAACGATGGTTTGCTTCATTTCCTAAATGATAAACTTGTTGGAAATCAGTGATGAAATAGGTTCTGGTTGTTCTTATTTTATCGTAAAAGTGATATGAAAGGTTTCAAAAGATTATTCTGCGTGAAAAATCGTATAGAGGTTTTTACGTTCAAAGACGCTTTTAGTTTTGTTGAAGTTGGAATATTATTGTGAAAATTTTCCGAATGATTTTGCTGCTTTTTTTGTCAATACGGTTAAAAGAAAAAATATGAGAATAATGAAGTATTTGAGAGTTTTGTTTTTGCTTGGTGTTTTTTTCCAGATGCCGCTGGCTGTAATCGGACAAATGAAAGTTGATGTGGAGTATCGACCGCGTTTTGAGTATAGAGATGGTTACAAGGAATTGTTGCCTGATGATGCTTCGCCATCGATACTTGCTTCGCAGCGATTCCGGATGTCTGTCAGTTATACGGCTGATGGAATAAGACTTAAGATTATACCTCAGGATATACGTACCTGGGGCGACGAACAAATTTCCAGTTCTACGGGAGTTTTTGGTGACGAGGCATCTTTTGATTTATTTGAAGGTTATGCCGAATTAAGGGTGTGGGATAAAAGCTGGATATCTGTGGGCCGTCAGCAACTTTCGTATGACAATCAGCGGTTGTTGTCGGGGCGAAATTGGAACCAACACGGGCTTGCTTATGATGCTGTGGTGTTTAAAACCGAAACCGGGGGTTGGAATATTCATGCAGGTTCATCATGGAATTCATTGTCAGCCACTACTTCGGGGAATACTTATCCTTCCGATAGAATTAAGTCTTTGAATTTTTTATGGATAAAAAGGAGTTTTGGGGAAAATCTTGATTTTTCGTTTAATCACATTGCTTCTGGTGTAACTGAAACAGACAGTACAGATGCGATGAATTTCAGGCAAACTTCGGGTATTTATGCTCAGTTTTCTGACGGTACATTATCGGTGAAAGGGAATTTTTATTATCAATATGGTAAAAATCGGAACGGAACAGATGTCGATGCTTTTCTATTGGATGCGGATGCTTCGTTGAAGCTTGGACGTTTCAGTCCGGGACTGGGTTTTAGTTACTTGTCAGGCAATGATAACACTAATTCAAATAACGATAAATTGTTTGATGTGCTTTACGGGGCCCGGCACCGATTTTTCGGTCACATGGATTATTTCCGGAATATGGCTTCACATACCGGAGGAGGAGGTCTGTCAGATTGGTACGGTTATTTGGGATATAAAGTGTCTGACAAAGTTTTTCTGAAAAACACGACTCATTTTTTTAGTCTTGCGGAAACCAATCAAAACACCCCGAAAAGTAAGTCTCTGGGAATGGAAAATGAAGTTGAATTAAAATATAAATTTAATGACTGGGGCTCATTAAAGGCAGGATGGCTCTTTTATGTGCCTACTGATTCTTTTCGTCAGTTGCAGGGTGTGACAAATGAGCGTTTCCCAAATTTCGCATTTGTGGAGTTGACCCTTTCGCCTAATTTGCTTTAAGTAAAAACTTGTGCTGACGGTTATTTGTTTATGGCGAAGAGAGAAAAAGTTACAACTCTTCCAGTCGTTTCATTAACATGTCTTTCTTTCTGACGGCTACCGGGACTTCAGTTCCATCAGTCATCTCCACGTGACACCCGTTTTTACGGTCTATCTTGCTGATTTGGGAGAGGTTGATGAGGTGTGATTGATGGACTCGGAGAAATCCCAGCGGAGTGAGCATTTCCTCTGTGCTTTTCATGGACTGTGAGACGAGCAGTGGTTTTTGGTTGTTTAAGAAAAAGCGGGTGTAATTGTCTGCACTTTCGCAATGAATAATTTCATCGCTATAAATCAGGTGAATGGCATCTGAGGTTTTTAGGGCAATTTTCCGGGGGGATGAGGATATTTTTTGCATATTTTCGAGCAGTACCTCCATCACTTTTTGATTGTCCGGCTTTTGTTGACGGACACGCTCTATGGTTTTTTCAAGTTCGTCGGGGTCAACGGGTTTTAAGAGGTAGTCAATGGCAGCGAATCGAAAAGCTTCCAGCGCATAGTTGTCGTGGGCGGTGAGAAATACCAGGGCGAAGTGATAATTGGGAAGCCTTCGGAGCAAGTCAAATCCGGTTCCGTCTTTCATGTGAATATCCAGAAAAACAAGGTCTGGAACGTGTTGCTCAATGGTTTTTAAACCTGTTTCCACTCCATCGGCCTGGGCTACAACCTCAATGTCGTTTGCAACCATTGTAAGCATACTGGTTACCGTGTTTCTGGCATTTTTTTCGTCGTCAATGATAACTGCTTTCATTATTGGCTAATTTTTTGATTCACTGGTGGAGTAACAGGTAATTGTACGGTTGAAATTACAAGGCGGTTTGCTCTTTTTTGGTTTTTTCTTCATCGATGGCAGGGATTATCAAATAAATCTCTGTTCCGGTATCGGAATCAGACTGGTGAGATAAGTCCTTGATGTTTAAAGAGCAAGGTGTTTTATATTGTTTTTGTAGTTGAATTATTCTTTTATTGGTAATTCCGGTGCTCATGGATTTCCGTTGTGTGGTGGAATCTTTTTTCCCAGCCACGGAGTCATCTATTCCTTTTCCGTTGTCACGGATAGTGATGTGCCAGCTATTGCCTTTCAGGGCAAATACCACCTGAATAGAACCTTTTCTTTCTCCCGTTTCCTTAAGCCCGTGTTCAACGGCATTTTCCACAAATGGCTGAACCATCATGGTCGGCAACCCCGGCATTTGTTCGCTCATAGGAGGTATCACTTCTATGGAATAATTGAAAGCATTGTTATACCTCAGGCGTTGCAGTTCCAGATAATGTTTCAGGGCTTCGGTTTCATCTTTGATGGATGTAACAGTTGATGTCATATTGTTAAGGTAGAGTCGCATCAGTTTAGCGAACTTGGCCAGGAAACTTCCGGCCTCCTGGGGTTGGTTTTGAAAAATGAATGCCTGGATAGCAGAAAGAGCGTTAAATAAGAAATGAGGATTCATCTGCGAAAGAAGCAGATTGTGTTTGAGGATGAGGTTGTTCTTCAGGAGGTTAAGGTGATTGATGCGGTGCCTCCACCAAAGAATCAGAGTGGTTGCTAAAAACAGGATGATGAGCGTGATGAACCAACCGGCTCGCCAGAATGGGGGGCGAATGGAAAAAGAAAGTTTCGCAGGGACGCTGTTTCCGAACGGGTTGATTTTTTGTACAATAAAAGTATAGCTGCCGGGAGGTAGCATTTTGTAGCTGACAGAGGTTTGGTTAGTGATGACCCAATCCCGGTCAATTCCGCTCAGCCGGTATCGATAGTTGTCGTGTGAGGGTGGGTATCGCATATCAGAAAAGAAAAACTCAGGAAAATTTTCGTTGTGTTTTAACTGGATGTTGTTTTTGGATGTATATAAATGAAGGGGCTTCCCCATTATTCTGAATTCAGTTATTAGGGTGAGTTGCTTCTCATCAACAGGACTGAATAGTTCTGGGTTGAACCTCAGGAAACCGTACGTGGTCCCAATGAAAATTTCATTGTTGGTGGTTCTCAACGCTGCACGGGTAAATGAGGGTGCTTTCATGCCCAGGTAGGGGGTGAGATCGAACCATCGGTTGCTGTCAGGCTCAAAAATATTTATGTGATGACTGGTTACAATTAGAATCCGTCCCAGGTGATCTTCTGTAAGAGATAATATATTTTCGTTTGGTAGCTGTTCTGATATTTTTGGAATTTCAAAAACTTCTTCATCAGGATTGAAAATATTCAGAGAATCGCCTCCTGCATAAATAGTGCCCGCTGATGTTTCAAGGAAAGCCAACGTTTCACGGCCATGAAATTCCTGTCCGGGATAGAAATGAGTTATTTGCAGAGTCTGTCGGTCTATCCGGTTGATCCCTTTGTTGGTGGTTCCTGCCCAAATATCTCCTTTGGAATCCTTTTGTGCAAAAGTGGTCAGGTGTGATGAGAGTTTGTCATTAGGTGCGCGGTTAAAGTAAGTGATTTTGTGGCTTTTTGTATCAAGGGCTGTCAGTCCATGGTCGCTGGCAATAAACAGTTGTTTGGACAGGAGGGTGGTGTGATTAATGCGGTATTCAGAAAAAGAGGTTATGGTACTGAATTTCCGGGAGGAGGTATCGAAAAAGAAAAGCCCGCGATCGGTACTTATCCAGAAACCTGGTTTTTCAGTACATCGGCAAATGTTTCGTACCGCATCGTTTTTTAATCCGGAGGAATAAGCATTGTCCGTGTTGTAAATTTCAGGTTGACCATCACCCGGAATATAACCGATACCGCAGTCGAAGGCTATCAGAAATGAATTTTCATGACCATGAATGATTTGTTGAATGGGTTTTTCCCATCGGTTAATTAATTCAAAATCAGGCGACAGGGGGAGTTTCTTTCCGGATTTTGAGTCTATTGCTTCAATGCCAGACTTTGAGGTAATCAGTAATTTGTTATCCTCCAATAATAAGAGGTCTGTGATGAGGGATGGGGGCGTGACAAGGTTCTTTGCCGGCAATTGTTTTTGAATTTTTCGGGTCAGACCATCAAATGCAAATAATCCTTCGGAAGAGAGCAAAACTAATTGTTGCTCGTATTGGGCGGCCATTAGAAAAGTTCTTGAGTCCGATGTGGAGAATTGACCGTTTCGATGGTCGTAAATACCCACTCCATTATCGGTCAGAAAAAGAGTTAAACTCTGATGGTGAACCATTTCATTTAAGTTGGTGAAATCGGGTAGGTTTACGGAATTGATTTTATGAAATTGGTTACTTGCCCGATGAAAAGACGATCTCCAAGCTTGCCATTTGGAGGATTCGGGATGAAACGACCGAATGATGTTACCATTCTGATAAACCCACAGAATACTGTCCGCAGCCAGGATTTTTTGCAGGTTTGCATCGGAGGGATGATATTGGGGGGAGAAGTTGTGTGGGAGCCATCGTTTTTCTTTTTTATGAAATAGCCTGATGCCGTTGGCCCCCCAAAAACCTGTTACCAGAGTATCCTTGCCCCATGATTCAAAACCCACATACCAGTCTTGTTTTCGGGATGCTGAATCCAGGGCAAAATGTTGAAAACGTTCCGTTTTCGGGTCAAAACGGTTGAATCCGATTCCTCTCCACAGCCCGGTCCAGATGATTCCGTCTTCGTCGGTATGAAGAGCTGAAACCTGGTTGGAACTGATGGTTGTTTCTCCTGTGAGATCTTTTTTGAAGAATTTAAAGTTCTCTGTTTTTGGATCGAAACGATTAAGGCCACCGCCTCGTGAAGCAATCCAGATATTCCCGTTTTTGTCTTCCCGGATGTCTGAAACATGGTTGTGACTGAGAGAATTGGTTAATTCAGGAAGGTGGCGGTAATGATGAATGAGGTTTTGTGTCGGGTTCAGGATGCTGATTCCTCTGTCGGTGCCAATCCAGAGATTCCCTTCCAGGTCGGTCATTACACAATTCAGGTGGTCATGGATAAGTGAAGAGGGGTCGTTTTCGGAAGGTAAAAAGAGAGTGGTTTTTTCAGCTTGTTTGTTGATTTGGGCCAGGCCATTTCCGGTGGCCACCCATAGTATTCCGGGCTTCGATTCAGTCATTTGAAAGGATGAGGTACTTAATTGTTTGTTGAAGATGTCGGATTCACGGTTGTACTGATACAAGCCGTCAAGTCCACCAACCCAGAAGTCTCCTTGGCTGTCCTCGAAGAAAAATGCCACATCGCGGTCTCGTTTTTTGGCAGTATTTTCAGGGTCAGTTTCAATGGCGGTAATCGACTCCTTCTGCATTTTCAGCGGGCCCATGTTTCGGCCGCCAATCCACAGCGTTCCTTTTGAGTCCTTGAGCAAAGCATGATAATCGTAGTAAGGTTGAGTCGGCGCTGCATGCGACCAGGTACGCGCCCTGAAGGTTTGGGTGTTGAGCAGGTGAAGTGTGCCGTTAAAAGTTTCCACCCAGATGTGGTCTTTGTCAGCATTGGCAAGTGCCCTGATGTGCTTGTCCAACAGCCCGAAGCCGTCTTCGTAAAGAGTCGGAATTCGTTCGAAATTGGCGGTTCGGGTGTTAAAAAGGGCCAGCCCGTTTTGGGTGGCGACGAATATCTGTTGGTCGGGGGTTATAAGAATATCATAGATGTGGTCGGAAGGTAGAGAGGTGCTGTCGCCGGTGACGTGCAAAAATGAAAGAAACCGGGTGCCATCGTATCGTGCCAGGCCTTCGCGTGTTCCAATCCACAAATAACCTGTCGAGTCCTGCTGAATAACGGTGATGTGATTGCCGGGGAGTCCGTCGGCAACTGTCAGATGTCCGAAGCGTGTGTAATGGTCCTGTTCAACAGGGAGGAGTTGGGCGTTTGCAGACGACATCAGCATTGCAAAAAAGAGGAAGTACCACCGTGGGTTCATCATGTTCCGGCTTAGATTGAGGTTTTGAATGAAAAACTGACTTTCATACTATTTAGGGAAAATTTTTCTTGTTCGCAAGATTTTTTCATCCGCCCTGTTTGTTAAAGGCATTATTTCTTCTGTTTTATAGTATTTTTTTGGGGGAATGGTTTCTTTCTTTTGATTATTTGCATTCCTTTTTTGGTTAAACAGATGGAAACTCGGCCATACGAATTTTTGGAAAACAGGTACGAATTCTAAGCTAAATTCTTCGAATCCCACTTATTTTCAACTCCTCCCGCTAGTGAAGCGTATAAACTCCAAAAACGATTTATAAACTCCCAAAAATGATTATGCTATGAGGAAATTTTTACTCTTGGTTTTTGCTTTTTTTATTACAGGATATGCTTCATCACAATCACGAAGTTTGCCTGTGAAGGCCAAAAATCTTAGTGTGATTTATTCAGCGCCGGTTATTGACGCTGGTCAAATACTTAGCGTTCTTGAGGAAGCACCGGCTTCGACCATTGTTGGCTTGGTCACTGCTTTTGATGACGCAGGTGGTGAAGCTCCGGCATTCTCCATTCAGAGCGGTAATGAAGACGGATTTTTTGCCCTTGATGCCGCAACCGGCGAATTGACGCTTGTTAAGGAAGGCTTGAATCGCTACGATTATGAAAGCTTTTCTTTGCTGGTTCGTGCCACCGATCAGAATGATGCACAACTTTTTGCGGAAGAAACGGTGTTGGTTAATGTTGATGAAATTCCATTTTCAGGTGGTGCAGGCACAGAGGCAGATCCTTTCTTGATAAAAACACCTAAAGATCTTGATGAGATCAGGAATTATCTGGGTAGTTCGCATGCGGATAAATATTTTGAACTGGTCAATGATATCGATTTGCAGGAGTATTTGTCGGAAGGGAATCCCGGATATAACGAGGGGGCGTTTTGGGAACCTATCGGGAAGCTCTATAATACTTCTTTTCAGGGTAATCTGAATGGTAATGGCTATACGATATCAAATTTGAGAATTTCCAGAGCCGGTGAGAATTATGTGGGGTTGTTTGGATGTCTTTATTTTTCAACTATTGCCGGGTTGACGATTCATGTTTCGGAAGATGGAAGTGTCGAAGGGAGTCAATTGGTGGGAGGACTGGCAGGACACATAGAAAGCTCTCAGGTAAATGATGTTAATGTTTTCGGGACGATTCAGGGAAATTCTTCTTATGTTGGAGGAATTTGCGGTCAGTCATATGTTGGTACATTTCAGAATGTTACAGCTTTAGTGGTTGTTTCATCTTACGGAATGGATGTTGGTGGATTGATCGGTAATAATTTGAGTGTTTTTGAAAATTGTAGTGTGGTTGGTTCAATAAGCGGGACAAATAATGTGGGTGGTTTGGCTGGCAATAATAACAATAATCCGATGCTAGGCTTGGGTGAAATAATTGGATGTTATGCCAATGTTTCCGTAAATGCAGTGAATGGTAATGCCGGGGGACTGGCTGGTTATAATATAGGGTCTATATCTAATTCTTATAGCAGAGGTTCGATAACTGCTCCTTCTAATGCTGCCGGAGCTGTTGGAGAGAATACTAAAGATGAAGTTGATATGGGGGGCTTTATGGAAACTGTTACCGGTAGTATCACCAACTGTTACTCGGCAACTCTGGTCAACGGTATCGATGCCACCATCGGAGGTTTTGCAGGTGTGAATGATGGCAATATCACCTCCTCCTACTGGGACATCAATGCCAGCGGACAGGAGATTTCTGCCGGTGGAACCGGTCTGAACGGCATAGCTATGCGCGAGGCTGCCTCTTTCGCGGACTGGGACTTTACAAATGTATGGGGAATTGATGCTCTGGAGGAATATGTTTCCTATCCTTATTTGCTCGATAACGAGGAGAATCCGCATCCCGGGGCGATAGGTAAGGTTACCGTAACTTCGTGGCCGACTGCTTCGGATATCGTTTATGGCCAGGTAGTGGGCGAATCTGTTCTTTCGGGAGGAGCAGCCACTCATGAAGGCAGTCCGGTAGCAGGAAATTTCTACTTTATGTTTGTTGCCGATATGAATGAAGTGGGTACAGTGGAAGAAGAGGTGGCATTCATCCCCGATAATGCGGACTCCTATCTGCCTGTGATTGACGGGACGACTTTAGTGAATGTCTTACCGAAGCCTGTGTCCGTGGTAAATGCTGTTGCTCAGGATAAAATTTACGACGGCACCATAGTGGCCGTTGTGAGTGACGCTGTGCTGGAGGACAATGCAGTTGAAGGCGGGGATGATGTAGTGCTGAGTAATCATACATCCGGCACTTTTGCTCAAGCCGGGGCAGGAGACGGAATTTCTGTAACCACCAACATGACACTTACCGGTGCCGATGCCACGAATTATGCTCTTGAGCAGCCTGTTTTGACAGCTTCCATTTCAAAAGCCTCGCTTACAGTGACTGCTGATGACCAAACCCGTCTGTACGGAGAAGTTAATCCTGAACTTACTTTTGGTTATTCCGGGTTTGTGAATGGAGAAGATGCTTCGGTTTTGGCGACTTTGCCTTCAGTTTCTACTCTGGCAGATGCGGGCAGCAATGTTAGTGATTATGCCATCACAGTGGGTGACGGTTCGGATGAAAACTATGACTTCAGCTACGTGGACGGAGTGCTGTCGGTAAATTCCGCACCATTAACAGTTAAAGCAAAAGATGCCACGCGAATAGTGGGAGCGCCCAACCCCGAATTTGAGTTTGAATATACAGGATTTGTAAATGGGGAAGACCAAAGCGTAATTGACTTTTTGCCCGGGGCATCATGTGAAGCCGATGAGTTTTCGGAACCTGGCGATTATCCTATTATTGTATCACCCGGTGATGACGGTAATTATTATTTTATAGTTGACAACAGTGGGGTTTTAACTGTAACAACGGCTACCTCGATACTGCAGGAGTTTAATGGTGAGACAAACGTTTATCCGGTGCCGGCCGATACTTATCTTTTTGTCAGTGGAATCCATATTGTGAGTGTTTCAGATGTGGAAGTGGTTGATATGAGCGGACGAACAATAAAAACACCTTATTCAGAGACCGATACCGGCAGTTTAAGGGTTGATGTGTCCTCCCTGAAAAGTGGTATTTATTTTCTGAAGATTAGGATGAATGAAAGAATGATTTTAGAAAAGATTGTTGTTTTATAGGTTGTTTTTTTACAAACTTTAAGGGATGTTCTGTGCCGGGACATCCCTTTTTTTGAATCCATTGAACGATTTTTTCCGTACATACGTTAGATTAATGTGAAAAAATCTAAAAAAACGATGCATGTTCAACCGCATAAAACAACGTTTTGATCCTGAATGGCTCATGGCTGTCAGAGTTTCGGTTACGTTTTTTCTGATAGGAAGTGCCTGGATTTTGTTCAGTGACCGATTGGTGTTTCTGTTTTTTGATCATCCTTCAGAATATACCAATATTCAGTCGTGGAAAGGCGAATTTTTTGTTGTTTCGGTGGCTGTATTGTTGTTGTTTATGATCAAGAACTATCTGCGTCGGAATCAGAAACTTTCTGATTCATTGGCGCAGAGTGAACTGCGATTTAAAAAAGTTATCGATAAGTCTGTTTCCGGAATTTGTATTACTGATCGATATGGCGTTTTTGAATATGTGAACCCGGCTTTTTGTGCAATTTATGGTTATGACGTCCGGGAGTTTCTTGATGGAAAAATCGATATGTTGGTGGATGAAGAGCTAAAATCCACGGTTCTGGAAGTACACGCACAACTGTTTGACCGGAATGAGGGACGTCAGGGAACATGGGCGGTAAGGGATAGGAGCGGAAAATCAAAAACTGTTGTGGTGGATACGGTCCCCATTACCTGGATTAACGGTGAAAAGCGGTTGGTAACATTTGTAAGTGACGTAACTGAACAGATAAAGGCGGAAGAGCAGCTTCGCAGAAGTGAGCAGAGATACCGGAATATGATGGAGCAGCTGGATGTGCCGCTATACATTACCGATAATGATTGTCGCATTGTTTTTGCCAATAAGGCCTTCAGAGACAGTTTTGGGGACATCAAGAATGATACTTTTTGTTACCGTAAGATTATGGGCGCTAATAAGAAGTGCCAGTGGTGTAAAGAGGTGACCGATTTGAAGATGGGTGAGAAGTTTGAGTCAGAATATTTCAGGGAGTCGGATGGCCGCATTTTTCAGACCATCATGGTGCCTGTGGAGTTTGAACCCGGAGTGATGCGGAAGATGGTGGTACTTCGAGATCTGACAGAGATTCTTCAGGATAAAAAAAGAGCCGAGGAAAGTGATCGTCTGAAGACAGCTTTTTTGGCCAATATGAGTCACGAAGTACGTACACCCCTGAATGCCATCCTGGGGTTTTCGACCATCCTAAATGACGACACCCTGCCAAAAGATGAAAAAGGCCGGTTTGTGGACCTGATTCATCAAAGCGGGTTGCAATTGTTGAATATTATTGACGATATTGTGGATGTGGCCCGCATAGAGCAGGGTGATTTGCGCATTTCCACTATGCCGGCCGATGTAAATGTTTTGTTGTCGGAAGTGATGGATGTAATGCGGCTTGAATTGGTTGACGGAGGAAAGCCTGAGGTGAGGCTGCTCCTGGACAATCATCTTCCGGCAGGTTTTTCGGTCAAAACAGACCCGTTGCGGCTAAAACAGGTTCTGATGAATCTTATGAACAACGGAATAAAATTCACCAAAAAAGGTGTTGTGAAGCTGGAAGCATTTCACAATGATAAAGAAGTTATTTTCAATGTGGAAGATACGGGAATCGGAATTCCGAAGGAAAAAATACCCATTATTTTTGAACGATTCCGGCAGGTTGATGAATCTTCGACCCGTGTGGCCGGGGGCAACGGACTGGGATTGTTCATCAGTAAAAATCTGGTGGAGGGGATGGGTGGAAATTTAAAAGTACGTTCCTCCATTGGCAATGGGAGTATTTTCTCGGTTGCACTGCCCTTAAACAAAGTTGATTGACCCGGCTGTCTTCATTTTTTGTATCTGGTCTTTTTTTTCCCGTATCTTGTTGGTGTTGTTGTTTGTTGAAACAAATAACTGTTTTGAACGTAGAGTGACTTTTATTTAGAGTCCGTCTAAAGAATAAGCAAATTTGTTTTTAATCATGTGTCTGGTCAGAAAGTGCCAATTGTAAGGCTTGCGAAGCCGCCAAAAGCGCAGTTTACTTGCGTAAATGAGTATTTTGGCGGTAAGCGTAACGCAGCAAGTGGTGCTTTATGGATTGGAACTAAGTGACTACTGAATGTCTGTTTCATCAAAAATATTAATCTTTGGAAATCCCGGACGCGGTGAGGTGTTGCAGGATTATCTGACCGATGATTTTGGTGAGGTAATCATACAATCTGATCTTCGCTATGTTCAAGAGGTTTTAGTTCGTGATTCGTTTGACCTGTTGGTGCTTTACAGTAGCGTAGATAGCACCAGAGCAGATGATTTTCTGCGCTGGATGAATGAAAATGCATTAAAAGTTCCCGTACTGGTGATATGTGAAGAGGGGGATTTTGAACAGGCTACATCCTTGACGAGAGCCGGAGCCGAACAGGTGGTTCAGTGGTCCGACCAGCCGGCATTTTTTCCTTACCTGTCCGAAGTAATCAGAAAAATACAGGCCGAATCCCGGCGTAAGGAGTTGCTGCCGGAGAGTGAGAATCTTTATCGAACATTATTTGAAAACATCCGGGATGCTGTTCTTCTTTTTTATTGGGATGAGGAGTCGGGAATGCCGGAAACAATTATTGAAGCCAATGATGTGGCTTGCAGAAGGCTTGAATATACACGCAAAGAGCTTGCCCGGATGACACCCGGCGATATCGATGTTCCGGGAGCAACGAATTATGAATTGGTGGTTAAAGGGCTTGAAGAAAAGGGTTTTGTTGTTTTTAAAACAGTGCACCGCACCCGCACAGGGAAGGAAATTCCCACAGAGGTCAATGCCCGTTTTTTTAAGTTGGGAGGACGCCGTGCGATTCTTGCCGTAGCCCGTAATATTACCGATCAGCAGAAAGCACTGGAGGACCTCCAAAAAAGTGAAGCCCGGTTTCGGTCCATTATCGAAAGCTGCATCATCGGAATTTGTATAACCGATAAGAATGGTCTTTTTGAATTCGTAAACGAGGAGTATTGTCAGATTTATGGGTACAGCCCGGAAGAGTTAATCGGGAAGCATTTCACAATGGTCGTTCCGGATAATGACAAAGATTATATGTCCGGTCTTCATGATGATTTCCTGTTGAAGGGTAAAGAGATCAAAGGCAACTGGACAGTTGTTGACAAAAAAGGGCGTGAGCATTTTATTATTGCTGATGCGACCCGCATTAGAGATGCTTCGGGAGCCTATAAAAAGGTAACTTTTGTGGAGGATGTAACCACCGAGAAGGAGGCAAAAAGTGCCCTTGAGCAGAGTGAGATGAAGTACCAGACCATGATGGAGAATCTTCAGGATCCGGTAATGATCAGCAACGACAACTATGAAATCGTATATGTTAATCGCACTTTCAGGAAAAGGTTTGGGAATGTAAAGAAAAACAGCAAATGCCATAAAGAAGTTTTCGGACTGAAAGAACCTTGTCCCTGGTGTATGGCTGCCAAAGAGAATATGTCCCGTTTCCGTAAAAGACTGGAACAACGAATTCACAAACGCGATTACCAGATAACCACCGTGCCGGTGGTGTTTAAAGGTGCTTATCAGGCCAAGATGACCATTTTTCGGGATGTGACCAAGGTGGTAAGAGCCCGCAAAAGAGCGGAAGAGAGCGATCGCCTTAAATCTGCTTTCCTGGCCAATATCAGCCATGAAATCCGTACTCCTCTTAATGCTGTAATGGGGTTCTCCGGGCTGTTGAAGGATGAAGACCTTACGCGCGACGAGTCGCTTATGTACATTGATATGATCAATGAGAGCAGCGAACACCTGCTACATGTGATGGATGACATCATTGAGTTCTCATTTATCGATTCCGGACTTGTTGAGGTACATCCTGTGAAGGTTAAAATTCCAAAATTGCTGGATGATTTGCTTCTGGAAGCAGAAGAGTATCAAAAGAAGATGAATAAGACCCAGCTTCAGGTTTCCTTTCGGAATGGGCTGCCTGAAACGTTTAAGCTGGTTACCGATGAATCGAGACTTCGGCAGATTTTGTTGAATTTATTGTCTAATGCGGTGAAGTTTACTGAGCAGGGTGGCATTACCGTTAGTGTCTCTTATACCGATAACCGGTGGGTGTTGTTCTCGGTAAAAGACACCGGTATTGGCATTCCCGCCAGGATGCATAAGGTGATTTTCCGACGGTTCAGGCAGGCGGATGAAGGCCACACCCGAATGTTTGGCGGAAACGGACTGGGGCTGGCTCTCTGTAAACACCTGGCGCACATGCTTGGCGGTCACATTGAACTGAAGTCCAGGCCCGGAAAGGGAAGCGAGTTTCTCCTTTTCCTTCCGGAAAGATTTGACCAATCGCTTGCACGTGCACTCGATGTGAATATGATTGAGTAGCGACATTAATCCGCCAGACTGCTGATTTTTTCGGCCAGGTTTACGTCTTTGTCGGTGATTTCGCCAACATCGTGCGACATCAGCTTTATCTTTACTTTTTTGTATCCGAATATCTCAATGTCCGGATGGTGATCGGCACTTTCTGCAATGGGTACAATCTTATTTACAAACTCTACAGCCTCCACGAAATTGTTTAATTCGAATGTGCGGGCAAGCTGATTGTTTTCAATAATCCACTTTTCAGGTGTCTTCATAATGGTCTCCTTTTTTGGTTAAACAATAGGTTTATATAACTTACAGTCCGGAAGCATAATTGTTTAATCGTTAATCGAAACGTTGATCGAAACGAATGATTTTTGGTTCTCATTTGTCTAACCTGGAGTATTCATAAATTATCTATTGCGATGTTCAACTACCTTCTAAATTCTGGCGTCCTCGATAAAATTGATTTGAAAATAGTTCACTATTCCCTTTGTCAATTTTATCTGCGGCGGCCTGAATGAATTGGTATTTAAACATCTCATAACGAAAACTTATGAATAAACCAGGCTAAAGATTGTTTTTGGATAAAAGTGTTTTTTATTTTGTAAATTGACCCGTCTTCCAGTAGGTGAGGCTTTTCCTTTTTAAGGGAATACTTTAATTGGCTTGGATTTTCCTGAGAGCAGTGTTTATCCATTTCAAAACTATTCTTTAACAGGCCAATGGCCTGAGAGCAATAACCTGGGGCAGCGCCCCGGGGAAATTTTTTTATATTTTACCTGCCTTATGTAAAGAGTAGGTTAACATTGATAAATAAGCTCTGAAAACAGCATTTGCTTAGTTTATGGACAAGCATTAATTAATCAATAACCAATCAACTTCACTTTCTATGATTGAGGCCATAGTACGATTTAGTGTACGAAATAAGCTGATGGTATTTCTTTTTACCGCTACCGTTGCAGCATTTGGAATATTTTCGCTAACGCGGTTGCCCATTGGTGCCACCCCCGACGTAACGAACAACCAGGTGCAGGTCATTACCACCTCCCGGAATCTTTCCACACTGGACGTTGAAAAGTTTCTGACCTATCCGGTCGAGATGGAGATGGCCAATCTTCCCGGAGTTCAGGAGATCAGATCTGTTTCGAAATTTGGGTTGTCGGTGGTAACCATCGTTTTTGATGAAAACCTTGGAACTTACCTTCCCCGGCAGCTTATTGCTGAAAAGATTGAATCCGCCTCCGAAGCGATTCCGGAAGGGTATGGAAAGCCTTTTATGGGGCCCGTATCCACAGGATTAGGGGAAATTTATCAATATACTCTTGAAGTAAAACCTGGATACGAAGAGCGTTATTCACCCATGGAGTTGAGATCCATACAGGATTGGATGGTAAAGCGTCAGTTGTCGGGTATTGATGGGGTTGTAGAGGTGAATACCTGGGGTGGTTTATTGAAACAGTACGAAGTGGCTGTTGATCCTGCGAGGCTAAAAGAGCTTGATGTTACTCTTGATGAGGTTTATCAGGCGGTATCGGAAAACAATAGTGTGGCAGGAGGCAGTTACATCGAACGCAACGGGCAGAGTTATTTTGTGCGGGGCGAAGGGTTGGTGCAGGATTTGGATGATATAAGGAATATTGTGGTTGACAGCAGGGCCGGGTCTCCGGTGTTGGTTCGTCATTTGGCAGAGGTGCAATTTGGAAGAGCCAACAGGTTTGGAGCCATTACAGGCAACGGAGAAGGTGAAAAGGTGATGGGGCAGGTCATGATGCTTAAGGGAGCCAACCCCAAAGCGGTGATTGACCGGGTGAAAGAACGTGTTGCCGAGGTCCAGGAAACATTGCCCGAAGGCGTTTATATCAATCCGTTCCTGGATCGTAGCGAATTGATAGGCCGGACAACCGCAACCATTGCCGAAAACCTGATTCTGGGTGCATTGATCGTGATTTTTGTGGTGGTACTTCTTTTGGGGAGCTGGCGTTCCGGTTTGGTAGTGGCTTCCATTATTCCATTGAGTTTGTTGTTTGCTCTTTCTTTGATGTATCTGACTGGGGTGGATGCCAATCTTATGAGCCTTGGTGCCATAGATTTTGGTATTATTATCGATGGAGCTGTTATTATCGTGGAATATATCTCTTACAAGATTAATGTCAGACGCAAAGGATTGATGGGGCTTTCCGGGGAGGAACGACTTCATGCCAGAGATTCATTGTCCATCGATGGGGCTTCAAAAATGATGAAGTCGGCTGTTTTCGGACAAGTCATTATTATCATTGTATTGGTTCCCATTCTGACACTGAGTGGTGTGGAGGGGAAAATGTTTCGGCCCATGGCCCTGACTTTCAGCTTTGCTCTTCTCGGGGCAATGGTGTTTGGCTTTACTTTCGTTCCGGCCATATCAGCACTCTTTATCAAGGCTTCAAATCGTGAGCGGCGAACCATTTCCGCCCGGCTGATGGATTTTCTGAACAGATTGTATGCACCCACCATTGCCTGGTCTTTGAATCATAAAAAAGCGGTGGTGATTATGGCTGCCATTCTTCTGGGAGGCTCAGGATTTTTGTTCACACGTATGGGGGCTGAATTTGTTCCCACGCTTGATGAAGGAGATTTTGTAATTCAGCCGGTTTTGAAAACCGGAACGAGTCTTGGAGAAACCATTGAAATAATGACCCGCATAGAAAAGATTGTTAAAACATTTCCCGAAACCCGGCAGGTGGTCAGTCGTATCGGTGCTGCCGAAGTGCCTACCGACCCCATGTCGATGGAGGAGACCGATGTGATCATTGCCCTGAAACGAAAAGGAAGCTGGACAACAGCGGAAACAAAGGATGAACTGGCCGATAAATACAAAGAGCGTATTCAGGAGAAAATTCCCGGGCTCGAGATTGAATTTACCCAGCCTATCGAGATGCGGTTTAATGAATTGATTACCGGGGTCCGTGCTGATCTGGCGATTAAAGTTTTTGGGGATGATTTGGAGGTGTTGAATCAAAAAGGAGATGAGATTCAGCAATTGATGCGTGACATTCCAGGTGCTGCAGATGTGGTATTGGAGAAAACCACGGGATTGCCTGAAATGCTGGTTTCTTACAATCGAAAAAAACTGGCATCACTGGGCCTCAATATCGCCGATATTAACCGCTTAATTAATTTTGCATTTGCCGGAGCTTCGGTGGGAACAGTTTATGAAGGGGAAAGAAGGTTTGATCTGGTAGTAAGGCTCACGCAGGAATCGCGCAACTCGGTGGAAGATCTTCACAATCTGATGATAACGCTCCCGGGAGGCAGCCAAATACCCATGGGAGAGGTTGCCGACATTTCTTATTCCAAAGGACCGGCTCAGATTTCAAGAGATGAAACCCGACGGCGTATTGTTGTCGGTGTCAATGTTCGGGGCCGTGATCTGGAATCGGTGGTTGAGGATGCTGCAGATGTTATTTCCCGGAAGGTGGATTTGCCACCCGGTTATTTTGTGGAGTATGGAGGTCAGTTTGAAAACCTTCGCAGCGCGCGCCAGCGATTACTTGTTGTGGTGCCTGTGGCTTTATTATTAATTTTTATTATGCTGCACTTTGCTTTTGGAAGCATTCGTCCTGCAATTCTGGTCTTTTCTGCTGTCCCGTTGTCTGCTGTTGGTGGCATTTTATTTTTGTGGATGCGGGGAATGCCTTTCTCCATTTCTGCGGGAGTAGGGTTTGTGGCATTGTTCGGGGTTTCGGTGCTCAATGGCATTGTATTGATTGATCATTATCATGATTTAAGAAATTCAGGGATGACCGATTTGAAAGAGCTGATTCTTGCTGGTGCGCGTCAACGGTTGCGTCCTGTGTTGTTAACGGCAACCTCCACTGCCTTCGGATTTTTTCCGATGGCGTTTTCCACGGGTGCAGGTGCTGAAGTTCAAAGACCGCTGGCCACAGTGGTGGTAGGGGGTCTGGTTACCGCCACCCTGCTTACGCTGGTTGTTTTACCTGTATTATATTGCCTGATGGAAGACCGATCCAAACTTCAAAAATTTGGCATCCCTAAATGGCTTACAATATTGTTGGTTTTGCTTGCCCCTGCGGTTTTGAATGCTCAAAGACCTGTTAGTCCGGAGGAGGCAGTTCAACTGGCACTGGAGAATAATGCCGGCATTTTGGCTTCCGACCTGAAATTGAAAGCTGCAAAAAAGCGAACATCAACTGCATGGGATCTGGACAAAACAGAATTTACGGCCAGTTATGACGAGAACAATATTGCTGCTGACAATACCGACCCTATCACTGTTTTCGGAGTGAGTCAGCAGTTGAAATTTCCTCTGGTTTATATGGCGGAAAAGAAAGTTTTGAAGTCGGGAGAGGAGGTGCAGTTGTATCGGCATCGTATTAATCAGCGTGAACTTACACGTAATGTGCTTGTGGCATATTATGATGTGATTTATTTTGAGAAGATTGAAGAACACTACCAGGCACTGGATTCTCTTTTTTCGGTTTATGCCGATGCAGTGGAAATGAAGCAACAGTCAGGGGAGGGAAACCGGCTGGATGTTTTGTTGGCCCGGACCAAGAATGAAGAGGTGGCTTTAAAGCTCATGCAGGCTTCGGAGGATAGGAGCACTGCAATGAAGCGTTTGGAAGGATTGCTCCAGCTGGATGAGGAGTTCACCCTGTCACTGGACGCCCTTCCACGTCTGGATGTTGAAGAGTCTGATCCGTCGGGACATCCCGAAATGTTGATGCAAAATGCTGCTGGAGAAATGGCCGGTAATGAGTGGAAAGTGAATAAGATGAACTGGCTCCCGGATATCAGTATTGGCTATTTTCAGGGTACAAACGATGTGGAGAATACACCCATCTATCGGGGCTTTGAAGTGGGACTTGCTTTTCCGTTGTTTTTTGGCAGTCAGAGTGCAAAGGTAAAATCATCACGGATGGAGATGGAAGCAGCACGGCTCGAATATCAAAATTTCGGCATTCAACTTTCGGGGCGACGTGAGGCTTTGATGGCCCAATACAGGAAGCATGCCCGCACGCTGGAGATTTATGAAACCAATCGTAAAGCTCAGGCCGGGGAAATGATGAAAGTGGCGCGAAAGTCTTTTGATTCGGGTCAGATTAGCGTGCTGGAATACGTCACGATAATGGATCAGGCGCGACAGGTAATGCTTGATTATCTGAATAGTCTCCGGGCCTATAATCGTACTGTTCTCGAGATAAATTACCTGGTGCTGTGAGCATGAGATATGACCGGGTTTGCTTCTATAGTTAATTTTAGACGAAAGAAAAATGGAAAAAATTTCAAATATGAACAAAATATTCCCTTTGTTGCTAATGGCTCTGATGTTTGTATCAGCCTGTTCCGACACGCAGGATGAAAAGAGCAGTGATGACTCCTCCTTCTCAGAGGGAGCGGTAATTGTGACCAAAGAGCAGTTTCATGCCTCGGGTATGGAATTGGCCTCCTTGCAAAAAATAGAGGCTGCCCGGGAGATTGATGTAAATGGCAAAGTATCGGTAATGCCCGGTTTCTTGTCCGAAATCAGTCCTCTTATCGGTGGACGGGTTCGCCGGGTTAATGTGTCAGGCGGAGACTGGGTGAAAAAAGGGGAGTCTCTTTTTGTGTTGGAGGGCCCCGAGTTGATCAATATTCAAAAAGAGTATCTGAATGCTGCAGCTGTTTTACCTGTTTTGCAATCCGATTTTGAACGTCAGAAAGGTCTTTTGGAAGATGAGATTGCTTCCCGGAAGGTCTTTGAGCAGGCACGTGCTGATTTTTTTGCTGCGCGCGCGGAGCATTCTGCCCTGAAATCTCAACTTAGACTTTTGGGGATCGATGCGGCCCGATTGGAGGAGTCGGGTGAGATTGTTTCCGGAATTGCCATCTCATCTCCCATTGGCGGCAATGTTACAATGCAGGAGGTACGGCAGGGGATGTTTCTCAATACCGGACAAAAGGTGATGGAAGTGGTAAATCCTGAAAAGGTTTTTGTTGAACTGGATGTATATGAGTCTGCCATATCCGGACTTTCGGAAGGTTTGAAAGTGTTAATCGGAACTGATGATTCGGGTTCTTCCGGATATGAGGGACAGATCGTTCGTATTGCCCGCAGGGTGAACCCTGAGGACAGAACCATCTCGGTTCATGCATCTCTTAATGAAGATGCTCCGGCCTTGTTGCCCGATATGTATGTGAATGCCACTATCCTCACGGAAACCCGCGAGATGTGGACGCTTCCGGAAGAGGCCGTGGTGGATGTGGAAAACCGTAAATGGGTGTTGCTTAGAGAAGCGGAAAACGACAGCGTATTTTCCTTTGTGCGACGGGGAGTTGAGACCTTGGATCTGGAGCAGGGACGCACCGGAATTTTGAACCATAAAGAGTTTGATTCGGGAGCATCTTTTCTGACAAAAGGGGCTTTTGGTTTGATTCAATGAGAGAGATATCAATGACCATAGAAGAAACGGCACGTAAAGCTGTGGGGCTTATTTTGCCCATACTTTTTGCCACAGGAATCCCGTTCTTTGTTTTGCACGGACTGGAGCCTTTTTTGCAATGGACCTGGAGCGGAGTTCTTGTTTTTTTTCTGTGTCTCGTCATTGGTGTCCCGGTGCATGAATTGTTGCATGCTCTGGTATTCGGGATGTTTGCCAGAGGGGGATACAAATCTGTAAAATTCGGAATTGAACCTCGAACATACACCCCTTATTGTCATTGTACTTCGCCCATTCGGGTTCAGTATTACCGGCTGGGTGCTTTGATGCCGCTTCTTGTACTGGGAGTAGTGCCTTATGTGGCGGCCCTTTTTACAGGTTCCCTGGGGTTCTGGGTTTTCGGATACGTCTATATGATTGGTGCAGGCGGGGATTTGGTTGCCGTTAAAATGCTGAAAAAAATTCCCGGGCATAAAAAAGTCCTGGACCATCCCGAAAAAATGGGATTTTTTCTGATAGATTAGTCTATTTATCCTCCGGTTGAAACCAGTCAGGGTAAGTAATCTCAGACTTTGACTTCCGTCTTTTCTTTCGCTCTTTTTTTCTGAAACCAAACTCGTAGTTTATTCCTAACAGTATGATTGGTCCGGTGTTGGGGAGTGCACGCAGACCTCTTTGTCGCAACTCGCGGTCTGCTGATCTGGTGTTGAATTGATTGTTTACAGCCAGAAACACACCTGCAGCATTGTTTTCCCATCCATGTTTGAATCCCACTCTGGCTTCGAAATAGACGGAGCCTGAGAGGTTATCAATAACTTCTGTGTCACCGGTTTGTCGGTCCCGGATGGTTAAATCGCCGGGAGCACTGGTCCATCCTGTTTCCAACGCTGCAAAAAACGGTGTGTATCCTTCTTTTGCGAATGCATTATGGGTTGAATAGTTGATGGCAGTGAATGCGCTTAAAGTACCTCCGAACTCCAAGCCTGCCTGGATGTTCTCAGTGCGATAATGAGCTTCAAAATCAGTGAGTGCCGCGAATTTGGTTCCAATGTCAAAATCCCATTTCTTATGTGGTTTGTATTTGTAATAGACGGCAAGAGCAGCGGAACTGGTTCCTTCATCATCTGAGTAATAATCTTCGTTTTGATTATATTCATCATCGTCATCGCTTTCCAGAAGAGCACGGACTATCAGGACAGGGTCAGCGCCCAGCGAAAATCCAATGTGATGTTTTGTGGTTATTTGTGCACCTAAGGGACCGGTGAGAAACAGAAATAAAAGAAATGGAAGATGCTTCATCATTGAGTCAGGTTTTTTGCAAAAATAGGAAAATTTGTGAGGCATGATATAAATCACTTCGAACAACCGGATTTTTTTGTGAAAAAGACTGGATAGTTATCACTGGTTTTGTTAATTTTAGTTAAACTAAAATGTTGTCTTATGCAAAAAAAATCCTATGCTCCCGAGAGTCTGATGATGTCTTATGGTTACAATGCTTCCGAACATCAGGGGGCAGTTAAATGTCCGCTTTTTCAGACTTCTACCTTTTCTTTTAATTCGGCTCGTGAGGGAAAATCATTTTTTGAACTGGCTTACGGTCTTCGGAAACCGGATGAAGGAGAAGAACCGGGCATGATTTACAGCAGGGTTAACAATCCGAATCTTGAATTGGCCGAGCAACGACTAAAGCTTTGGGATGGTGGAGAGGATGCTGCTTTTTTTGCATCGGGCATGGCGGCCATATCAACCATGATGTTTACTTTTCTCAGACCCGGCGATATTTTGTTATTTGGCTCACCGGTGTATGGGGGAACCGACCATTTTATTCATCATGTATTGCCGCAGTTTGGCGTGCGAACGTTAATGTTTACCTCCGAAGAGACAGAGGATGATATAAGGGCGCTCCTCCATGCCAAATATCCGGGCGAAGTTCCCTCTTTTATTTATGTGGAGACTCCGGGTAATCCGGTAAATAATCTGATTGACATTGAGATGTGCAGCCGGTTGTCTGAATCTTTTGTTTACGGAGATAAGAAGTGTCTGCTGGCTGTGGACAATACATTTCTCGGGCCTGTGTTTCAGCATCCATTGAAGGTTGGTGCTGATCTGGTGGTCTATTCCGCAACCAAATTTATCAGCGGGCACAGCGACCTGATAGCCGGTGCCTGTGTGGGGAGCAAAAATATTATTGCCGGAATTAAGGCTATGCGAACATTTCTGGGAAGTATGCTGGATCCGCATTCTTCATGGCTGGTTATGCGCAGCCTTGAAACCTTGAAGATACGAATGGAACGACAGGCGCTTAGTGCCATTAAGGTTGCAGAATATGTGCGTAATCACCCTAAAGTGGAGACGGTTCATTTTCTGGGTTTCCTGGAAGAAAGTGATGCGCAGAAAAAAGTTTTTGATAAGCAATGCGATGGTACCGGATCTATGATATCTTTTACCATAAGCGGAGGAGAAGCAGAGGCATTCAGGTTTCTGGATAACCTGAGCCTTTTTAAGCTGGCGGTAAGCCTTGGGTCAACGGAAAGTCTGGCAGAGCATCCGGCAACCATGACACATATTGATGTCTCGGCTGAAGACAGGCAGCGGTTGGGTATTCATCCCAATCTGGTCAGACTGAGCATCGGGTTGGAAGATCCCGGGGACTTAATTGCCGCCATTGAAGAAGCTTTTAATCATGTTTAAGTGGGGGAATTTGGGTGGAAATAATCGAACATTTCAATCGAAGTATTTATTTTTGTTGCGGATATTGTTATCTTTGAGTTAAATAAAGGGCCAAAAAAATGGACGAATTGGTTTTTGAGGATGCAAAACCAATTAAAAAATCCTATCCTTTAACTTGGTTTGTTCAGGAGGTGTCTCAGCTGCTTGGGTTTTTGAACAGATCCGGTTAAACCGTAAATTTTATTAAAGGCAATTGAATTCGATGATTGTTTGATGGAGGGACTGCATTTTTCATTGTTGTTGGGAGTTGATGGGAATGGTGTCTGTAAAATGAAGCCTTTATATTTAATGCCCGTCTATAAAGGCGGAAAAGTTTGTGGCTGAATCTGTGTTTGTTCAGAAAATGCCAGTTACAAGGCTTGCGAAGTCCGAAAATACGGAGTCCCGAAGTAGCTTTTGTAAGGTTTTTTGAACAAAAAACCAACAAAAAGCACAATCGGGATGAGTACTTTTCGGACAAGCGTAACGCAGTAAATGGTACTTTATGGACAGACACTATTTAGTGCCTGTCCATAAACTAAGCAAATTCTGTTTTTAGGGCTGTTTTTGGTCAGAAAGTGCCAATTGCCAGGCTTGCGAAGCTGCCAAATACGGAGTTTACTAATCGTAAATGAGTATTTTGGCGGCAAGCGTAACGACGCAAGTGGTACTTTATGGACAGAAACTATTTAGAATTGAAGAATTAAAAGAATTTTATGTCAAAGAAGAAAAAAACAAATAAGAAGAAAACCAAAAAGAGTGATTTAAAATCACAGGTAAAAAACCTGTTTTCCAATAATCCTCAGAAAACATATAACTACAAGCAGGTGTCGGCAGCTTTGGGTGTCACCAAAAAATCCGGGCGTCTGCAGGTTGAAGTATTTCTGTTTGAGTTAAGTGAGCAGAATTTTCTGAACGAGGTGTCAACCGGTCGCTTTAAGATGAAGATGGTGCCCGGTACTTTTGTTGAAGGAGTGGTGGATATGACCGCCAAAGGTGCTGCCTACATCATTCCAGATGAAGGAGATGAAGATATTTTCGTTTCACAAAGCAATCTGGGGCATGCTCTGAATGGCGACCGGGTGAAAATTCTTCAGTATGCACGCAAACGCAATCGCCAGGCAGAAGGGGAAGTTGTGGAAATTATTGAGCGCAGTCGTGATCAGTTTGTGGGTACGCTCGAAGTATCTGATAATTTTGCTTTTCTGGTGGCTGACTCCAGGGTTATGCATCACGATATTTTTATTCCTCCCACTCAGCTAAATGGAGGGAAACAGGGACAGAAAGCAGTGGTTTGCATTACCGAGTGGCCCGAAAAGGCAAAAAATCCCATTGGTAAGGTAGTGGATGTGCTGGGTGATCCCGGCGAGAACAATACTGAGATGCACGCGATTCTGGCAGAGTTCAATCTGCCTTATAAATATCCTGAAAAGGTGGTGGAAGCTGCCGAAAAGATTCAGGATAAGCTGCCTGCCGAAGAAATTAAGAAAAGACGTGACTTTAGAAAAGTGACCACTTTCACCATTGACCCTGCTGATGCCAAGGATTTTGACGATGCCTTATCGGTCAGAAAATTGAAGAACGGTCATTGGGAAGTGGGAGTACACATTGCTGATGTAACGCATTATGTAACACCGGACAGTATCCTGGATAAGGAGGCCGTTAACCGTGCTACATCAGTCTATCTGGTTGACAGAGTAGTACCCATGCTGCCTGAGCGGTTGAGTAACGAACTCTGTTCGCTGCGTCCCAACGAGGATAAGCTTTGTTTTTCTGCTGTTTTTGAAATGGACGATCAGGGTGTTGTCTTTGATAGTTGGGTAGGACGTACGGTAATCCACAGTGACCGCCGTTTTTCTTACGAAGAGGCCCAGTCAGTCATTGAGACAGGAGACGGAGACCTTAAAGAGGAAATCCTTACACTGAATGATCTGGCACAGAAATTACGAGCCATCAGGTTTAGTAAAGGAGCCATCGACTTTGAGCGTGTGGAAGTGAAGTTTGAATTGGATAAGAATGGAAAACCGCTCAATGTGTTTTTCAAGGAAGCTAAAGAAGCCAATAAACTGATAGAGGAGTTTATGTTGCTGGCCAATCGCCGTGTGGCCGAGATTATCGGTCGCAATGAATTGACCCCTGAGGGTAAGCGATCCGGCAGGAACAGTAAAACTTTCGTTTACCGGATTCATGATGAGCCGGATCCTGAAAAATATGAATCTTTCAGCAAATTTGTAAGGAAGTTTGGATTTGAAGCCGCCCCCAGGCAAAATGAAACCATCAGTAGTTCACTGAACCGGGTGCTGGGAGAAGTTCAGGGTAAAAAACAGCAGAATATCGTGGAAACTCTGGCCATTCGAACCATGTCTAAAGCAGTATATTCCACCCATAATATTGGTCACTACGGATTGGGGTTTAAGCATTATACGCATTTTACTTCACCTATTCGCAGATATCCCGATATGATGGTTCATCGACTGTTGCAACGATATCTTGACGGAGGGCGATCAGCTTCGCGTGAGAAGTATGAAGAGTTGTGCGACCACAGTTCTAAAATGGAGATAAGGGCTGCCGATGCCGAACGGACTTCTATTAAATACAAACAGGTAGAGTTTTTGAAAGATCGTGTCGGCGATGTCTTTGATGGTGTTATCAGTGGCGTTACCGAGTGGGGGATTTATGTGGAGCTGGATGAGAATAAGTGCGAAGGAATGGTTCCGATTCGCGATCTGGATGATGATTATTACCAGTTTGATGAGGACAACTATTGCCTGGTAGGTCGGAAAAGAAATAAGAAATATCAGCTTGGTGATGCTGTGAAAATTCAGATTGCCCGGGCTAACCTGGAGAAGAGGCAGCTCGATTTTGTTTTGGCACCCTGATGTAAGAGGCCGGCAAAATAGCCGGCAGCTTGTTGTATTGTAAATTTTAACCTGATTATAAATTTACCCTGTAACCTTAATTATAAATATTATGAGCGACATTTTTAATTCTGTAATTTCCGGAGAGGATTCTGTTCGGAATTCTATTCTGAAGTCCGGTCGTGAGCTTTTTGCGAAATTCGGGTATCGGAAGACAACCATGGAGGATATTGCCATGGCTCTGCGCAAAGGAAAAAGTTCTCTTTATTATTATTTCAAAAATAAGGAGGAGATTTTTCAGGCTGTAATTGAACTTGAGGCAAATATTCTGGAGCATCGTCTGCGTGAGGTCGTTTCCAGTGATTATTCTCCGCGGCAAAAGTTTAACGACTACATACTGGTTCGGATGGAGACGCTGAGAGAGTTGAATAATTATCAAAAGGCCATGCGCGATGAGACTTACAGCGACTATCATTTTCTGGATGAGGTGCGTGAGAAATCCGAAAAGGCCGAGCAGGAAATGATTCGTTCCGTATTGGAAGAAGGGGTTTCAGCGGGTGAATTTGATATTAAAAACCTGAAGCTGGCAGCAGTGGGCATAAGCACTGCTTTGCGAGGTTTGGAGTTGCCTCTGTTCAGAGGGGTTGATAACTTTGACGATTTTCGGCTTCAGCTGGACAATATTTTAAGCATTCTTTTCTTTGGAATACTGAAAAGGTAGGTGCCAGTCAATATACAAAGCCCCGCCTGGATTTCCGGCGGGGCTTTTTTTGCCGGGCATGGATGTGAAGTTTACCGGAGTTGCCCTTCCGGGTTGATTTTTATCATCTTTCCTATATCTTTGTATGCTCTTTTTATAACCAATCAGTTTTTAGTTATGCCTGTAAATATTCCTGATTTGTTGCCTGCAAAAAGCTTACTGGAGGCCGAAAATGTTTTTGTGATGAGTGAAAGTCGTGCGGTAACGCAGGATATCAGGCCTCTTAAAATTCTTGTACTTAATCTGATGCCTTTGAAAATTAAGACAGAGACCCATTTGTTGCGTGCGTTGTCCAATAGCCCGTTGCAGGTTGAGGTGGAACTGCTTTTTACTTCGTCGCATACCCCTAAAAACACACCTCAGGAGCATTTGATTAGTTTTTACAAAACATTTGAAGAGGTTAAAGACAAACATTACGATGGTTTTATTATTACCGGAGCTCCCGTGGAGTTGCTGGAGTTTGAAAAGGTAACTTACTGGGATGAATTGTGTACCATCATGGAGTGGAGCAAAGCCAATGTTACCTCCACTTTGCATATCTGCTGGGGGGCACAGGCAGGCCTTTATTATCACTATGGAATACCGAAATATGAGCTCAGGGCTAAACTTTTCGGGGTTTTCGAACATTCGGTAAAATCACCGGAAGAGCCTTTGCTGCGTGGCTTTGATGATTTGTTTCACGCCCCCCATTCCCGTTATACCGAGGTGCGCAAGTCGGATATTGAAAAAGTGGAAGATTTGATTTTGTTGTCTGATTCAGTAAAAGCCGGGCCGTACCTGGTGTTGTCGAAAGACCGTAGTCAGGTTTTCCTTACGGGACATCCGGAATACGATAAATTTACCCTGGGAGAGGAGTATCATCGCGATCAGCAGCGGGGCCTGCAAACAAAACTTCCGGAAAACTACTACAAAAATGATGATCCGGCAAAGGATTCTGTGGTCAGATGGCGCAGTCATGCGCAGTTGTTGTTTTCCAACTGGCTCAATTATTACGTTTATCAGTCCACACCTTATGAGTGGGGAGAGCAGTAATCCCCGCATCTTTTAGCGCATCAATCAAGTTCAAATGAGTGGCGGCCGATGTTGGCTCCATCTGCAAATAAATCCACGGTGTATGCTCCGGGCATGAGTTCGCCCATATCCACATTGTAGTAGATGCATATTTCCATCTCTTCACCTCCATATTCAATATTTCTCATAGCCGTGAAATTGATTTCCGAATCTTCAAAGTCAAAGAGATCTTCCCTGCTGTGAAGAAGTAATTGCCCGTCGGGGCGTTCTATTCTGATATAAAAAGGTTTAATGCCAATGGGGGCCGTGACGTTTTTCAGTACGGTAAAACAGACTTCCAGTTTGTCAATTCTGCTGATTCGGTCGGTGGTTCGCCCCCGGGTATTCAGGCCTGTGGCTCTTATTCCGGTGGTCTCCAGGCGGCTGGCCACCTCTACCTTCCCTTCAAGTTCCTCTTTCACCCCTTCCAGTTCACGGTAAGAGTGTTGAATGCGTGAGTATTGTTGCTGATATTGTTTGTTTTCCTGCTTAAGTTCTGCATTCAGACGGTTCAGACTGTCTATTTGGTGAACATAACTTTTTAGGACCCCCCGCATGGTGGAGAGTTCTTTCCTCAACTCCCGCATCCTTGAGGCATTGGTGGCTTTGATGGTTTTGATCTCTTCAATCAGGTGCTCCACTTTCTGTCTTTCCTGTTCGAGCATTGTATTCAACGTGTCGCTGGTGGATTCAAGGGAGTCGTAGCCCAACGCCAGATCCTGGTACTCTTCAGTAAGGATCTCTTTTTCTATGGTCATCTCTTCCACCACTTCTTTCATTTCCACGCTTTGGCTGATGTAAAGTATGGCAATAACAATGAGCAATAAAGCAGTTATGGCAAGAGCTATAAATAGTGGTCGTTTGGTTCCGTTATTAGTTGTTTCCTGAGTTTGCATGGTTTTTGTTTATTGAATGCCGGACAAATTTAAAAAGTTTCGTCATTTTAGTCTAACTTTGTCCTGTTCTTTACCGAAAATAAACGTCTGATGCTTAAAAATATTTCGTTTTTTGTTGTTATCATTTTATTGATTCTTGGTTTTTCTCATTGTGCAAACATCGGATATCCCGAGGGAGGACCGGCCGATGAGACGCCTCCGGTAATGGTTAATTCCACACCTCCTGTCAACTCCACTAATTTTGACGGAGATGAGGTTGTTATTGAATTTAATGAACTGATTGTACTGAAGGATGCTTTTCAGAAAGTGGTGGTTTCCCCTCCGTTGAACACCCCGCCTGTAATACGCGGAATGGGCAACAAGGTAACCGTATCCTTTGAGGAGGAATTGCAACCCGGAGCCACTTATACCATTGACTTTGCTGATGCGATTCAGGATAACAACGAAGGGAATTTACTGGAAGGTTTTTCTTTCTCCTTTTCCACTGGAGAGACTCAGGACTCCCTGGAGGTTTCAGGGCATGTTTTTGATGCTTATACTCACGCTCCTGTTGCAGGGGTTATGGTAATGGCTCATTCCAATCTGACGGATACTGCGCTGACCAATGTGGTGCCTCCCCGTGTGGCCAAAACCAATGAGTTGGGGGAGTTTACCATCCGAAACCTGGCTGAAGGCCAATACCGGATTTATGCCCTGGAGGATATGAACAGGGATTATAAATTTGATCAGCCCGGCGAAAGAATTGCCTGGCTCCGGGAACCGGTGGAGCCTTCTTTTGAATATCGGGACCGTATTGATTCCCTTTTTACCGATTCGGTAACGCTTGATACGGTGCTAATTACCAAAGAACTTGCTTACATTCCCGATAGTCTGAAACTCTTTATGTTTCAGGAAGATTACAAAGAACAATACCTGGATTCAAGAGCCCGAAAAGATCGCAACCGGCTGGATTTTTTCTTCAACAGAAGTCTGGAGAAGAAACTTGAGGTGGATGTGATCAATGCCGACCCTGAAAAGGAGAGTTGGTTCGTTTATGAGGGAACACCTCAGAATGATACCGTAATGGTTTGGCTTAGCGACAGCTCTTTGATTGCTCGTGATTCTCTGTCTGTGGAGATTGTCTATCCTGTTTTGGATTCATTGAAGAATTATGTGGATAAGAGAGATACACTCAATATGTTTCACCGGACCGTGGAGGAACGCAGACGTAACAAAAGGGATGATGAAGAAAAAGAAACCGGAGTGGAGCCATTGCGTGTGCGAAGTCCCGGAGGAAATCTTGAAATAGGTAGCAATCCCAGGTTTAATTTTCCTGCCCCACTGGCTGATGTTTATCTCGATTCTATTGAGTTGTCGGTTTTGGTAGATACGGTTTACAGCCCCGTTTCGTTTGATCTGAGGCAGGATTCTGTTCGGATACGTCAGTTTATGTTGGTTCACGACTGGCAACCCGGGGCCCAGTATCAGCTTGAAGTTGATTCTGCCGCGTTCAGGGATATCTATGGAAGAGTAAATGTTCCTTCAAAAGGCAATCTGACAGTTAAACAGGAGGATAGTTATGGCACATTGTATGTCGATGCCTCCGGGATGCCGGAGAATGCGTTGCTTCAGGTGTTAAACAATCAGGAGGTAGTGGTTCGCCAGGGTGTTTTACCCCAAAATGGTAAGCTCGCTTTCCGGTTTATAAAGCCCGGGAAATATTTTCTTCGCTTGTTGGAAGATGAAAACCGAAACGGAAAGTGGGATACAGGAGACTTTTCCGAAGGCTCGCAGCCCGAGCAGATGCTTTATTATCCTGATGAGATAGAAATTAGAGCCAACTGGGACCAGATGGTGCCCTGGGATATTAATAATTATAAGGTATATGATTTTGTAAATCGCAACCGGGTAAAGAAAAATTCCCGGAATTCTAACAGGAGATAGTTTATGTCGGTATTGCTTAATTTTGCTATGTTCCCCACAGATAAGGGAGCAAGTGTGAGTGAATATGTCTCAAAAGTGATTGATTTCCTGCATCGGTCAGGGGTTCATTACAAGTTGAATCCTATGGGGACCTCCATAGAAACAGAGACGATGGAAGAGGCTTTAAGGGTGGTAAATGATGCCTATGAAATTCTTGAACCTCATGCCGATCGAATCTATACGACCATTAATATTGATGCCCGTAAAGGACCTGTTGGTCGGATGAGTGCTAAAATTGATGCCATAGAGGCCAAGATAGGAAAGGTGCGCAAATGAGGAAGAGGTTGATAGAGCGGTTTGATTCCAAGGTGATGAGAAAATTGTTGGTGTTTTTTTTGCTTGTCGGATGGAGCAGCTATGTTTCAGGGCAATGTTATGACCAGATACAGAGCTTTGCTCCCGGTGAGGAGGTTACATATCACGCCTACTACAATTGGGGCTTTGTATGGATAAATGCAGGGGAAGTGACTTTTGGTGTGGATAAAGATCAGTGGAGAGGTGAGGATGCTCTTCATTTCCGTTCTTACGGCGCAACTTACAAAGCCTACGATATATTTTTCAAAGTTCGCGATAGTTTAGATGTTTGGGTGAATCCTCTGTCGATGGAGCCTTTGGAGTTTCATCGGCGCACCAATGAAGGATCTTATACTGCGCATCATCATTATCTTTTTGATTCTTCCCGCCGAAAAGTGAATGCATCCATCAGTAAAAGAGGCGAATCATACCGCGATACTATTTTTGACTGGCCGGAATGTTCCTTCGATTTATTATCAATGGTATATCAGGCAAGAAAAATTGATTTTTCACGTTATGAAGAAGGAGACCGGATACCAATCAGTTTAATAGTGGATGGGGAGGTTCATAATTTGTATATTCGATATCATGGGAGAGAGGCTGTTAAGGATAGATCCGGACGTGAATTTAATTGCCTGAAATTTTCCCCCTTGTTGGTGGAGGGTACTATTTTTGAAGAGGGTGAGAAAATGTTTGTATGGGTCACAGACGATAAAAACAGGATCCCCATTGTGGTGGAGGCAAAGATTTTGGTGGGTTCCGTAAAAGCCGTGTTTGTCGGTGCCAAGGGGCTTAAGCATCCTATGAATTCAAAGATTGTGCAGGATTAATTTATATATGGTTATAATAGAAAAACACCCGGTCGTTATATTTCACTATCAAGGGCCATGAAGATAAAGTGAGATACGTACCGGGTGTTTGTTTTTTCTTGCACCGACTCAATCGTCGGGGTGCTATGCTAAATGTTTGCTCATTTGTTCGGTTCGGTTTGTTTTGATCTTTTCACGGGCAAATTTTTCCGGTTTGAAAAACGATCTTTTTTCTATTCCGGGTTTGACCGGGAAATTCAGGAATGTCTCGTAAAACTTTACCTGTTCAAAATAATTTAGTTTGATGGATGTGGGACTAAATAAATATTTCTTTACCCAATAATTGGTTCTTGTATTGATATCGACTGCCTGCAGTCCTTTTATTTTAAAAAAATACTCCAGAATATCTTCGTCACTAAACCGCTCTCCTGTAAAACTCCTGAAGGTTTTCAATACCTCTGCTTTCTGTCTGTTTCCGTGTGGGAAGAGCCGTGATTCCAGTTTCTTCTGAGCCTGTTTCTTAACCCACCCCGGGTACAGCTTGCGCAGTACGATGTAGGTTAATGGAACTGTTAACCCCAATGCTAAAGCAAAAGGAAATATTGACATAAGCGTTTTTGACTTTGGTCTGTTTGTCTGGTTTTGAATTGTTACGTCGGTCGTTCAGAAAAGTTTCCTGATTTTTGTTTTTCTCTTAAATATATTATGAAATTGTCTGTGGGGATGACGAATTGCTTTATTCCGTGGATTAATGTTTGGCTGAAGTTTTGGTGACCTGTTTTATTCTGAAATTTCCGGTTTGCCGGATGGATTCCGAAGGATGTTGCGCAATACAGAGCGGAAGTTTAGCGGGCTGTTTGGGCAACTATTTGTAGTTTTCAATGCAGTAACTACTTTTTCAAAATCACTTTCCGGAATTTGCTTCTGGCTGAGCCGAAGGTGTCGGTGCCCATGGTGGAATCGGGACAAATACTCCTGTTCGGTCTGCCCCGGAGTTGGCACTATTATAATGGCTCTGTTCAGGAAATGCATATCCATAATGGTGGAGTAACCCGAGCGGGAAATAATGACTTTATGGCCTTGAATGAGCCGGAGCATTTCCCGTGTTGGCTGATGATCGAGTACAACGGGGTTTGCTCCTTCCCGGTATGAATTTTGGACATTGGTTTGTCCGGTAATCAGCGTGTGAAGTCCCTGCTGATTTTCGAGATTTTTTCTAAGAAGGCTTTCAAATATACTTCGTTGCGGTTCCGGCCCCGAAAGGATGCCCAGCAATGTTTTTTTCGGGAAGCCCTTATTGCTTTCTTCTGAAGTATTGTCAAAACGGGATAAAGGCCCTATTAAGATCGCATTTTTCGGAAGCCGGTATTGGTGAACTAGATTTCCTGCCAGGGAGTCAGCTTTGGGAAAATCGGGGATCCAGCACTGATCAAATTTCCCAATTAAATACTTTACAAAAAGATGAAGTGGGTATTCTGCCCATTTAACCATTTTAGGCAGTTGAATGCAAAGCTGATGGGTGATTATTACTGAAGTTATTTTTGGATGTCTGGCACCATATCGGTTGTCCGAAACAATTAGGTCGGGATGATACAATGCGGTCAGTTCTCTGATGCGTTTTTTTTCTTTACCAGGCCAGAGCAATAACCCGGGTAACTGAAATATTATTTCTGAAAAGGCTCCGCGACTTCCAGAATAAAAAATTTTTGGACCGTCGAAAAAAACTGTTTCAATATCCGGAGTTTCACTCTTTACCCAGTCGCAGAGTTTTTCTGATGCTGCAACAACTACCCGATGTCCGTTTCGGGAAAACTCCCGGATCAGGGGCAGGTCCCGTGCTATGTGTCCAAGACCCCAGTCCAGCGGGCAAAAGAGGATTGTTTTTTGTGTATTCTGCGACATTCGTTATAGGTAAATTGTCATTTTTCGTGTGTTTGAACTGCTAATTTAATTTGATTTTCCTGACTTCCCGGAGATCTGCGTCACAAATCTTTCTGTTTGTATGCAATACCCGATTAATGCGTTTGGCAGGCTGGGAGTGACCCTTTCCCTAGGCCAAATGTGTGATGATAATTTAGAAACCAACGTGCCGATGTTTTTGTTATCTTTGACCTCAATCAGAATAAAAAGAGGTCAGGATTGTTATGCTTTTCAAAGACGTTGTAGGACAAAAAGCCGTTAAGGATCATTTGATATCGATGGTGAGGGAAGACAGAATAAGTCACGCCCAACTGTTTACCGGCCCGGCCGGAGCAGGGTTGATGCCCCTTGCCCTTGCTTTTGCCCAATATGTGAATTGTCACAATCCCGGACCGGAGGATTCATGTGGTGTTTGTCCGTCGTGTAAAAAGATGGCTAAATTGATACATCCTGATTTTCATTTTGTTTTTCCTATCGTGAAAAGGGGAAGTGAAAAAAATCCGGTTTGTGCCGATTACCTTACCGAATGGAGAGAATTTGTTCTAAAGAGTCCCTATTTTACCATTCATGAGTGGTTCTCTTTTCTGAATGCCGAGAAAAGTCAGGGTATGATTTATACCCAGGAAGGCAATGAGATTATCAAACGGTTAAGTCTTAAGAATTTTGAGGGGAAGTACAAAATAATGGTGGTTTGGCAGCCGGAGAAAATGCATAACTCTGCCGCCAACCGATTGCTAAAGATTCTGGAAGAGCCTCCCGCACGCACCCTGTTTATTCTGGTGTCAGATTATCCCGCAGGTATTTTGCCAACCATCCTGTCCCGTACCCAGCAGTTGAAAATTCCACGCATTGATGATGCCGCCCTGACACAGGGACTTATGGGTACTTTTGGTGTTGAGGAAGCGGAGGCAAAAACTGTAGCCCGGATTTCGGGTGGTGATTTTGTGAAAGCACGGGATATAGTTGGAAACAGTGAAGAAAAGCAGTATTTTAATCAGATGTTTGTAAATTTCATGAGGTTCTCCTACAAAGGACAGCTTGGTGAAATTGCAAAGTGGGTAGATGAGTTGTCCGGGCTTCCCAAAGAACGGTTAAAGAACTTGCTGCTCTATTGCATCGCAATTTTACGCGAAAGTTACATCGCGAACTATGATATAGCGGATCTGGTTTACGCCACCCCCGCAGAGAACAATTTTATTGATAAGTTCAAACCTTTTGTGAACGATCGCAATGTGGAGTCTATGGTCGAAGAGTTTTCTCTGGCGCTGGCCCATATTGAACAGAACGGTAACATCAGGCTTGTGCTTTTCGATATGGCAATCAAAATAAGCAGTTGGTTCAGAATTTCCAATAAGCTCGTTTGATTGCCCCCTGGCGGAAACGGCATTTTGCGGTTTCCATATTATATTATATACCTGAGAACAAATGATTTTAAAGAGGCTCAACGGAGCATCTTTTCATGCCTGAATACCCCCGGATTATGATATTTTCGGGGTTGGTAGGAAATTTTTGTTCTCATCAAAAATCAGGAATGTTATGGAAGAAGAAACAATTCCGCAGGAGAGCAAGTGTAGTACCTGCAGCAGCCGGTGCGGCAAGCTGGACGTATTCGACTGGCTTTCTGATCTTCCGCAATCAGGCAATACGACCGATATTGTGGAGGTTCAGTTCAAAAATACACGTAAAGGTTTTTTTAGAAACAGCAATCAGCTTAAGCTGAAAAAAGGAGATGTGGTTGCTGTGGAGGCCTCGCCCGGTCATGACATTGGTGAGGTTACGCTTACCGGTGAGCTGGTAATTCTGCAAATGAAGAAAAACGGCTTCGATCCCGGCAGTTATGAGTTTAAACGGGTTTACCGGAAAGCCAAGCCGGTTGATATTGACAAGTGGGAAGAAGCCAAAGCTCTTGAGCATGAAACAATGCTGGAATCAAGACGCATCGCAGAGAGGCTCAGACTCAATATGAAAATAGGTGATGTTGAGTATCAGGGCGATCGGACCAAAGCGATATTCTACTATATTGCAGATGAGCGGGTTGATTTCAGGGAGTTGATAAAAGTGCTTGCCGACAGGTTTAAAGTACGCATTGAGATGCGCCAGATTGGTGCCAGACAGGAAGCCGGCCGTATTGGTGGAATCGGCCCTTGCGGTCGTGAACTGTGCTGTTCAACCTGGATGACCAACTTTGTTTCGGTTACAACCAATGCTGCACGATATCAGGAAATATCCCTGAATCCTCAAAAACTTGCAGGACAGTGTGGAAAACTAAAATGTTGCCTCAACTACGAGCTGGATGCTTACATCGATGCTCAAAAAGATTTTCCAAGGACAGATATTCCACTGAGAACAGAGAACGAGACCTATTACCATTTTAAGACCGATATCTTTAAACGCCTGATGTGGTTCTCCTCGGGCCGTGAAAGTACCGGCAATGTGGTTATGCTGACGGTGGACAGGGTCAAAGAGATTATTGAGCTCAATAAAAAGGGTACAAAAATTGAAAAACTGGCCAGCGAAACTTCTGTTACCGTTGTGAAGGAGATCGATTATACCAATGTGGTAGGGGAGGACAGTATTACGCGTTTTGATGAAAAAAATCCCAAAAATAAACGTCGTAAAAACAAACGTCGTAAAAATCCCAATAAAACCGGTAATGGAAACAATTCAAATCGCAGACGCAGAAATGACAGGTCATCGAATGCTTCCGGTAATCAGAAAAACTAGGGTATTGCTTGTTTTGGTGCTGGTGGGACTTGCATCGTGCAATCAGAGCCTGGTGTATGAGGAGAACCGGGAAATTCCGGGTAAGAACTGGCATAAGGATTCTCTCGTGGTCTTTGCACCTGCTATAGAGGACACCTCTAATGTTCTGAACTTTGGCTTTTCATTTGAACACAACAATGATTATCCCTATAGTAATCTTTGGCTGTTTATTGATGTGAAAGGTCCCGAAGGGCATCAGCAAACCGATACCATGGAGTTTTTTCTGGCTGAACCCGACGGCAGATGGTTGGGCAAGGGGAACGACGACTCCAGAACGGTAAACTGGCTGTATAAAAGAGGTGTGAAAATGCGACAACCGGGCACCTACTCTTTTGTTGTTCGTCAAGGTATGAGACGAGACCGGTTGGATGGTGTACAATCCCTCTCCATGTGGGTGGAAAAAATCAATCCGGAAACGAAGTAGTCCTTTTTTGTTGTTTTTTAATGTGTTGACTTGTTGTGGGAAAGAATAAGTTAAAGAAGTTTGCGGAGATGGCCACCTATTCACATGTGGTACAAGCTCCATTTGATGAGGTCTTTCATAGCAACCATGCGTTGTATGGGAAATGGAAAGAGCAGTTTTTCGGGAATGACAATCCGGTTGTTCTTGAGTTGGGTTGCGGTAAAGGGGAATACACGGTTGGATTGGCCCGGCTGTTTCCCGGAAAAAACTTTATAGGAGTGGACATCAAAGGGAACCGGATGCACCGGGGAGCCACGGATGTGCTGAATGAAGGGTTGAAAAATGCCGGGTTTCTGAGAACCCGCATTGAGGCTATTCATGCCTTCTTTGCCCCTTCTGAGGTGGATGAGATCTGGCTCACTTTTCCTGATCCGCAGATTAAGAAGTTCCGGAAAAGACTCACCAGTACACGGTTTCTTTCTGCTTACGGACGTTTTCTGAAGCCCGGAGGCATCGTTCATCTTAAAACAGATAGCTTGTTTATGTACACCTACACCAGAGAGCTCTTAAAGGCTAATGATATAACTCCTCTGGTAGATGAGACTGATTTGTACTCCAATGGTTATCAGGATGATATTTTAGGTATTCAGACCTATTATGAGAAGAAGTGGCTTGATCACGGCATTCCGATAAAATATCTGAAGTTTGAATTGCAGAATGCGGATGAGCTTGTAGAGCCCGAGGTGGAGATAGAGCCGGATGAATACCGAAGTGCGGGAAGAGGTGTAAAACCGCGGAGAACAGGAAATCAACTTTGATATGGATGAGGGCTTTTTTACCCGGGTGTATGAGGCTGTCAGGCAGGTTCCTTCCGGACGGGTTACCAGTTACGGTGCGGTTGCTGCTGCTGTTGGTGCACCCGGAGCATCCCGGATGGTCGGGTGGGCCATGAATAAATCTTTTTCGCAACCAGGATTTGTTCCTGCTCACAGAGTAGTCAACAGAAGCGGGATGCTCACAGGCAAACACGCTTTCCCTAATGCCGATACCATGCAGGAATTGTTGAAAAGCGAAGGGATTGAGGTGGAGGAAGATGTTGTTGTGAACTTTAAGGAGGTGTTTTGGGACGATTTTAACGTGGAGTTAGGATGAATTTATTTTTCTTACACCTCTCCGGTAAGTAAACATTTGTTCGCTTTCCGGAATTTTTTTTACCTTTGCCCTTATATTTAAAAAGTTTAAATAAAATTAGATATGAGTTTTTATCCACAGCTTGTAACTGATGCTTTAAAGCATGTAATTCATCCGGCCAAAGAGAAAGATATTGTCTCTTTGGGAATGGTTGAAGACGATATTCGGATTGACGGGAAGCGAATAAGTTTCAGTCTAAAATTCGACCGGGCCAATGATCCGTTTGTTTCTGCCATAAAAAAAGCTTCGGTTCATGCTATCAAGAAATACGTAGGAGAAGATGCAGAGATTGAAGGAAATATTTTCGTTAAAATAAATCCTCGTGCACCCATTCCTGAGCAAAAAATGTTGGCAGGGGTAAAGAATGTTATTGCCGTTGCTTCCGGTAAAGGGGGAGTTGGGAAATCTACCGTGGCAAGTAATCTTGCTGTTGCTCTGGCCAATTTGGGATATAAAGTAGGATTGTTGGATGCCGATGTGTTTGGACCATCTATTCCGAAAATGTTTCAAACCGAAGACGCACGTCCGGTATTGCGCAAAGTAGATGGAAAAGATAAGATTGTTCCGGTAGAAAAATACGGAGTGAAGAATCTGAGTATTGGATATTTTGTGGAGGCTAATGATGCCCTGGTTTGGCGAGGTGCTATGGCTACCGGTGCTATTAAACAATTGATAGGCGATGGCGATTGGGGAGAATTGGATTATCTGCTGCTGGATTTACCTCCCGGAACCAGTGATATTCATCTTACCGTGGTTCAGACGATCTCTCTGACCGGTGCAGTGGTGGTCAGTACGCCTCAGGATGTGGCTCTTGCCGATGCCCGAAAAGGAATCAGTATGTTTACCGGCGAGAAAATTAACGTACCTGTACTTGGATTGGTGGAGAATATGGCCTGGTTTACTCCGGCTGAGCTTCCTGATAACAAGTATTATATTTTTGGAGAAGGTGGTTGTAAAAGACTGGCTGAAGAGCTGAACGTGGAATTGCTCGGACAGATTCCTATTGTGCAAAGTATTCGTGAAGGAGGAGACAAAGGGGAGCCGTCGGCGCTCAATCCCGACTCTGTTACCGGAAGAGCCTTTGCAGAACTTGGTGAGGCTGTGGTAAAGGCGGTTGAAAAACGGAATCAGGATCTGCCACCCACCAAAGTAGTTGAAATAACCAGGAAATAAACGACTTTTGATATGGAAAAGGAGCAACTAAAACAACGGGTCCTGGAAGCACTGGAAAGCATCAGGCCTTATTTGCAATCGGATGGAGGAGATATTGTTTTTGTGGAGCTGACCGACGACATGCAGGTAAAAGTTCAGCTTACAGGTGCCTGTGATGGATGTCCCATGAGTTTGCAAACGCTCAAGGGAGGTGTTGAAATGGTGGTAAAACAAAAAGTCCCCGAGATTCTTGAGGTCGTTGCTGTTCATTAACAAAGCTTTCTGATTGATCAGGCGTTAATGTCCGGATTTTCTTCTTTGTACTTTTTCAGCAGATTGTAAATGGTTGATTTACCAATGTCAAGACGCCTGGCAACTTCCATTACATTTTTATATTTCTTCATGAAATAGATGATGATGCGTTCGTTGTATTCTTTGAGGGTTATTTCTTCATGAAAGACACCCGGGGTAGGATCTGCATAATTAAAAACAATGTGTCGTTCCTCCACTACCCGGCTGTTTGCCAGGATCGCGCTCAGCTCAATAATGGCTTTTAGTTCTCTGATATTTCCGGGATAATTGTGAGATAGTAATTTTTTCTTTGCCCCTGATGACAAAATCATCGGGGGTAAATTGTTTTTCAAACAGAAGGTTTGCAGAAAAAAGTCGCCCAGAATAATTACATCTTTGCCTCTTTCGCGCAGAGCAGGCATTGTAATAGGGAGACCGGCCAGATAGTAGTATAAGTCTTCCCTGAACTTTTTTTCTTTCACCGCCTGCAGCATGTCATAGGAGGTGGTGGTGATGACCCTGCATTTCACTTCCTGCTCGTGGTTGCTGCCAATGCGTTTTATTTTTCGTTCCTGAAACACATCGAGCAGTTCTTTTTGCAAATCGTCATCAAAATCTGTGATGTCATCAAGGACGAGTGTTCCCTCGCCTGCTTCTTCAAATTTTCCTTTGGTTGTCATGAGGGTGTCCGCCCATGCGGCTTTCTCTACTCCAAAGAGGGTTTTTCGCAATTCCTCATTCGACATGGAGGAGATACTGACCTGGATAAAAGGGTGGTCTTTTCGGTCTGAATTGTAATGTATCGTTTTCGCCACCAGGTCTTTGCCGGTGCCGGGTTCTCCCAGTATGGACACGTTGATTTTTGTAACTTTTGTTGCCTTGTCAATGAGAGAGAAGGTGTTTTTTAAAGCGGAACTGTTGCCCAGCAGGGTGTCGTGAAACGGATATTTTTTGGAAACTTCCTTCTTGAGCTGATCCAACTGGCTCCGGAGTTCCATATTTGAGCGAATTTTATCCAAAGTGTGGAGCACTCTTTCTTTGATGTTTTCATCTTTGGTGATGTAATCGTATGCACCCTCCTTCAGTAACTGAACCGCCAGTTGCAGGTTGTCCTGGCCGGAGATAATGATGATTTCAGTTTCCGGATTAAGGTTTTTGATTTTTTTCATCAGATCAGTTCCTGACATGTCAGGCAGCCCCAAGTCAAGGGTAACCACATCAGGCAGAGAGGTAACCCGGGTCAAAAAGCTTTGAGCATTCGGAAAATTCCGGACTTCGTAATTACCGGATGTTGCCAGTATGTGTTTAATCATTTTGCTGAACAGAGGGTCGTCCTCAATGATGTCAACTCTCATAAACCCGAAGTTTGAAACATATTAAGCTGAAAAAAAAGCACTTCACATCCGGATTAATGGAAATTAGCCCTGATGGTACAAAAAAACTTCCACTCAGATGATTATCTTTGTTGGGATTTGTCAGTGACAATGCAATTAATAAAAATTTTCCCGACATTGAGGTGCTTCTGATTATTGGGTTAAAAGTATTTTTTCTTCCCCAATTTGTGAAATATTTTTGCTGCAGTTTAGTTTATAATATATTACCAGTCCGGTTTTGTACATGAAGAAAAAGAATACCATATTTTTACTTGTTTTTTTGGTCTCTCTGGGGTGCTCAACTCAGAAAAATACCTGGTTGTCTCGTGGCTATCATAATCTCACTGCAAGATACAATGTGTTGTTCAACGGGCAGGAGAGTTTCAACAACGGGCAGGAGAAGATGCGCGAGTCGGTAAAAAATGATTATACACGGATTCTACCTGCATTTGCTTTTTCCGGGAATTCCGGGAGTCAGGTAGCTTCATCTGATATGAACCGAGCCATCCGGAAAGGGTATAAACTTATTGAAAAACATTCTATTACTGCAAAGCCGGGGCGCTCGGTGCGCGATGCCGGAGAGGAATACCGCAATTTTTACAATCAGAGGGAATTCAATCGGTGGGTGGATGAAGCCTACATGTTGATTGGCAAGGCACATGTTTATTCACGCGACTGGTACGAAGGCATTGGTGCGTTTAATATGGTCTTGCAGTTATTTCCTGAAAAATCTGTGAGGTTTGAAGCAATGCTATGGATGGCCAGGGCCTACATCGAGATGGGTGATTTTCAGAATGCAAAATTGTATCTTGATCGCTATTCTTCGGGTGTGAATGATGAGAAGAAGTTTCTCTCCACTGCTTCTGCAACTTATGCGTGGTTTTGGATCGCTCAAGATCAGCCTGAAAAGGCCATGGAATACTGTCGTTTGGCAGCCGGGAATGCGGCAGACAGGTGGCAGAAAATTAGGTGGTATTTCATAATGGGACAGGTTGCCGAGCAAATCAATAACCCTGCAATGGCAATGGATGCCTACCAACAGGTGGCTTCTATGAATCCCGACTACGAAATGGTTATACATGCACGGGTGAAAAGTGCAATAATTGCCGGAGAAATAGGTCAAATGGAGGAGGCAAGGGAGGTTTTGAAAAAATATGCGGGTGAATATAAAAATCTGGACTACCGGGATCAGATTTATTTTGCGCTTGCGGAAACATATATGGCCGGGGATGACACCCTGAATGCACTGTTTAACCTTCAGTTGGCTGCCGGATATGGGGGCAGAGACCGTATTTTGGCCGGAAATATTTATCGTCGCATGGCTGATATTTATTTCCAATCATCGGATTATGTGGCAGCAGATGCTTACTATGACTCTACACTTACAGCTTTGCCTTCCGATTATCCGGGAATTGAAGAGATTCAACAATTCAGACGAAATCTGACACCGCTCGCCGATAATTTGCGTACCCTCCAATACGAAGACAGTGTGCAGCGCATTGCCTCCTTGCCTGAGGATGAACGGAATGTGTTTGTTGACAATCTGCTGGCATCCATGCAGGAACAGGAAGAACAGACCCTTGCCGGAGGGGGGCAGATGGATGATGCTTTCTTTTACAGAAATTTTGCCAACAGAGGGAGCCGGAGTACCGATGAATCCGGGAAATGGTATTTCTATAACCAGACAATGGTTAGTCTGGGACAAATGGAGTTTGAAAAACGATGGGGCCGTCGCGATGATCAGGATAACTGGCGAAGAAAAAATAAGGAATCGGTCGCAAATCGCCAAGGTCCTGGCATGAACGACGGAATGATGCCAGATGATCCTTTCAGTCAGGAACCTCCTGGGCCGGGTGAGCAGACATCCGGAACTCCGGGTAAAGGAAAGCCGGACCGGGAGTCATTGATGGCCGGGCTTCCGCTAACACCTGAAGCATTAAAAGAGTCACACTTAAAAGTCCAAAAGGCCAGGTTTAATGCGGGTCATCTGTTGGCCCAGAATTTTGATAAACATGAAGAGGCCATTGTGCACTTTGAGGAGTTGATAAGTTCTTATCCCCGGACTGATTACCGGGAACAGGCACTTGCCGGAATTTATCTTTCATGTGCTGAGATTCCCGATCGTGGTTGTATGACACATTACGGACAGGTGATTGCGGATGATTACCCCGACAGCCGGTTTGCAGCCTTTGTGGAGGATCCTGAATATTTTGAAAAGCTGGGACAGCAACACCGGGAACTGGATTCTGTTTACAATTCCGCATTTGGGGATTACAAGGCAGGCTATATGGGAAATGTCCTGGAAAAAACGAACCTTATTACAGCCTCAGCATATGACGCTATAAAGCCCAATGCATTGTTGCTGAATGCAGCTGCTTACAGTCGTATGGGTAATACTGATGCATTCAGAACAGGACTGCTTTCTCTGACCAACCAATATCCCCAGTCTTCACAGGCTGAAGTAGCACGGCATTGGCTCGAAATGTTGAAACAGGGAAAGCGGCCCGAAAAACTGCTGGCTGAGCGTCCTGATGCAAAACAAACAGATTCCCGGGATACTGATGATGAGATGGCTGAGGATACGGTGGAACAAAAGTTTGTATTTGCACCTGATTCTGTTCATTATCTGATGATTGTGCTTCAATCAGATGCTGAAGTCAACCAGATATTGTTCCATTTGGCCAATTTTAATTTTGACCGTTACACTGTTGGCGGTCTGCGATTAGAGAGCAGTACGCTTGGAGGTGCCTATAACACTTTACAGACAGGACCGTTTGAGAACAGTCGCGTGGGACTGGATTACTTTTTTGCGTTGTTGAACAATCCTTCTGTTTTTTCAGTGGAAAATCCGGGAAGGCCTTTGTTGTTGCTTGTTTCAGAAAGTAATTATAGTGAATTGAATAACGCATCTGACGTTGAGCAATACAAACAGTTTTTCCTCGATAATTATTTGCCGGGAAGTGATCCCTCAGCCATTGTTGTTACAGAAAGTGAAATTCCGGAGGAACCCTATAAAGGGAAGTGATATGTTCTGTAAAGGGGTGTTAGGCCTGGAACTTTAATGGAGAATTGAAGAGATATGGAAGAAACGAAAAAGATCAGAATACTTTGGGTGGATGATGAAATTGAACACCTGAAAGCGCACATACTTTTTTTGGAGGAGAAGGGTTTTTATGTGGAGACAGCCTCAAACGGGAATGATGCCCTTGAGGTTATTGCAAAACAACGGTTTGATATTGTTTTTCTGGATGAAAATATGCCGGGATTAAGCGGTTTGGAAACACTTTCCCGAATGAAAGAACTCAGGCCAAGCATGCCGGTTATTATGATAACCAAAAGTGAGGAAGAGGATATCATGGATCAGGCAATCGGCAGCAAGATATCCGATTATCTGATAAAACCGGTAAACCCCAATCAGATTTTGTCTTCCGTAAAACGCCATGTGGATCGCGAACGGCTGGTGTCCGAAAAGGCAACAAGTGCTTATCAGGCGGCCTTCTCCAATCTGGGGTTTCGTATGAGCGATCAACTGACTATGGAGGAATGGCAGGAGGTCTATAAGAAGCTGGTTTTCTGGGAGCTTGAGTTGCAGAATGCCGACAGCGCCATGGATGAAGTATTGAAGATGCAAAAGGGCGAAGCAAATCAACTGTTTGCGCGTACCGTGAATGGAGAATATGAACATTGGCTTGTGGATGATGAGGGGCCGCTTATGTCGCATCGTGTTTTTAAGCATAACGTTTTGCCCCGGCTTGATAAAGGAGAAAAAGTAATATGGGTGGTCATCGATAATTTCAGGCTGGATCAGTGGGAGACCATACGGCATGACATCCGGTCTCTGTTCGATGTGGTTTCAGACTCTACCTATTGCAGTATCCTGCCTACTGCTACCCAGTTTGCGCGTAACGCTCTTTTTTCCGGACTGCTGCCCACACAGATCAAAGAATTTTACCCTGATTATTGGGTGGATGATGATGAGGAGGGAGGTCGAAACAATTTTGAGGAGGAACTGATCGGAACCTTCTTCAAGCGTATGCGGCGCGATTTTTCTTTTACCTATCATAAGGTCAGTGACAACGAAACAGGTCGGAAACTGACAGAAAACTACGGTCAGCTGTTGAATCACGATTTATCTGTGCTGGTATATAATTTTGTGGATATGCTTTCTCACGCCCGCACCGAGATTAAGATGATTCGCGAACTGGCCTCCGATGAATCAGCCTATCGGTCTCTTACCCGTTCATGGTTTGTGCATTCCCCGCTTTTTGAATTGCTGAAGAAGTTGTCTTCCGAAAAAGTCAAAGTGATTGTGACTTCCGATCACGGTTCCATCAGGGTGCAACATCCCGTTAAGGTGGTCGGCGATCGAAATACCAACACCAATCTGCGGTTTAAACATGGGAAGAATCTTGCCTATAAAGCGAAGGATGTTATCGAGGCTAAGAGTCCGGGAGATTTCTTTCTTCCCCGTCCCAATGTGTCAACTTCTTATATTTTTGCCAAAGGAGATGATTTTTTTGCTTATCCCAACAACTACAATTATTACGTAAATTATTACAAAGATACTTTTCAGCACGGAGGTGTTTCTCTTGAGGAGATGCTTGTTCCCCTGATAGAATTAAGTCCGTTGAGATGAATTTAATGATTTGTTGATCTTTGTTGTATTTTTGTTGTGGCGTAAAATTTTTAGGTTCAATGAAGCAGATTTTTTCCATTCCAACCGAGAAGGATGTTGAATCCACGGCCCTGGAATTTTTACCGTTGCTGGAGAAGCACAAAGTAGTGGCTTTTTATGGTGAGATGGGCGTAGGAAAGACTACTTTCATCAAAGCTTTGTGTCGTGTTCTGGGCGTTGAAGGAGCTGTTACAAGTCCCAGCTTCTCGCTTGTGAATGAATATGAGGGCAGTGATGGTCAGATTATTTTTCATTTTGATTTTTACCGGTTGAAGAATGTTGCAGAGGTCTTTGACATGGGGTATGAGGATTATTTTTTTAGTGACCATTATTGTCTTATTGAGTGGCCCGAAAAAATAGCCGATGTGTTGCCCGATCATAGGCTGGACATACAAATACTGGAAGAAGAGGATGGTTCCAGAACATTGAAAGTCTTATGAATTTTGTAACTTAATCCCGAAATAAGAAAAAACTATGGGGGATTCAGGAAAAAAAGCATCGTATTATTTTGCTATGAATCAGGCTGGTCTTGCTCCCAAGGAGGAGTTGATGGAGATTGGCCGGAAACAAAAATCTATGTCCTTCGGCATTCCCAAAGAGCGGGAGGAGGGGGAGAATCGCATTCCGTTGACGCCTCAGGGAGTGGAATTGCTTACCGCCAACGGGCATGAGATCATTGTGGAGAGTGGTGCCGGAAATGCAGCCAATTATTACGATCACGATTTTTCTGAAGCCGGAGCCAGAATTGTCACCAACCACGAGGACCCTTTTCGGTGTGATGTGGTGCTGAAAATTGCCCCTCCCGATGAAGAGGAACGCGGGTTGTTATCACCCGGGCAATTGTTGATTTCCCTGCTTTATCTGCCCAGTCAAAACAGAGACTCCATTCAGCAATTGATGCATAAGAAAGTGAATGCCCTGGCTTATGAGTTGCTGAAAGATGACTCGGACTGTTATCCGGTTGTTCGGAGCATGAGTGAAATTGAGGGCTATACCGCAATTATGATTGCTTCGGAATATCTTAGCAATAGCAAGGAAGGGAAAGGTGTTTTGCTGGGGGGGATTACCGGAATATCTCCTGCAGAGGTGGTTGTCATAGGTGCCGGAACTGCAGGTGAGTTTGCCGTCAGGGCAGCTCTTGGACTGGGGTGTCAGGTGAAAGTATTCGACAACTCCTACCGGAATCTTCGGGAACTGGAACGAAATGTGGGACAACGACTTTTTACTTCTGTATTGCATCCCCAGGTTTTGAGTAAGGCACTGCGATCGGCAGATGCAGTCATCGGGAGCATTCGTTACTTTGATCCTCAAAGTGGTTTTCTGATTTCTGATGAGCAGGTTGCCGGCATGAAGCCCGGAAGCATCATTGTGGATCTGAATATGGGGAATGGCGGATGCCTTGAAGCTGTTGGCGGAAAGGATGCGAATAATAGTCCCGTGACAATTCATCATGGAGTGATTTATCACAGAGTGCACAATCTTGCATCACGCGTTGCCCGTACATCGTCTATTGCACTAAGCAATATTTTCGCACCGGTTCTGTTGCGTCTGGCTATGGCCGGTGGCATAGACCAGCTGATCATGCAGGATGTGGGAGTGAGTCACGGATTGTATCTTTACAAAGGAATCCTTACCAGTTACAGGGTGGGAGAGCGATTGAACCTGCCATCCAAAGATATCGGTTTGCTGATGGCGGCTTTTTAGCCTGGTTTAGTGATTACGTCGATCTTGGGTGCACGAATTTTCGTTGTGTTTCTACAACAAAGATTCGTTGCTGATCATAGTTGTGGCAGCTACCGTTAATGCTCCGGATGATTTTTGAGAGAGCGTCTCTGTTCTGTTTTTGGATCCGGCGAGCAGCGGGAGTGAGAATTTGAAGGTTGCTCCACGGGCAGAGTCCTGATTGTTGCTGCACCAGATTTGTCCGTTCATGGCGCTTACATACCGTTTGGCTATGGCAAGTCCCAGTCCGGTGCCTCCAAATTGTCTGCTCAGACGAAGGTCCCCTTGTCTGAAAAGATCAAATATCTCTTTCTCTTTCCCTTCCGGAATTCCGATTCCGGTATCTTCCACATGAAACAGAATTTGTTTTTCTTTAATTTCATAGCCAAAGCGGATGGTGCCAGAGGCAGTGAATTTTACCGCATTGTCCAGGAGGTGGTTGAGCACTTTATAGGTGGCTTCTTTGTCCAGGACAATCACATCTTCCCCATGATTTTTACTTAAGGTAAGTGTTAATGTGATGGGTTTGCCGGATGCCTCAATATCCGCATTGAAATTGTTGTAAAGTTGCTGCAGCATCTGGTTCAACGAAAACGCCTGTTGCTCTTTACCAATGTTTTTTGCCTGAAACCGTGAGATGTCAATCAGAGAATCCATGATGTGCAGCAGTCGCGTTCCATTTTGCTGAATGATGTCAATGTAATTTCTTCTCTGTTCGGAGGTCATATTCGCAGCACTCAACAACTCGGTAAAGCCCATGATTACATTCATGGGAGTTCTGATTTCATGGCTCAGGTTTGCCAGAAAGGCCGATTTGAGACGACTGCTTTCATCCACCACCTGTTTGGCTTTGGATATGTTTTTATTCAGGTTGTCCAGTAATTGATTTTTGAGTTTTAACTCCTCTTCAGTCCGGAGAAGTTTTTTGTTCTTTTTCTCAAGTTTTTCTTTTGAGTTGAGGTGTCTCATCTCCGTGGTCAAATGATCGGAGTAGAACTTAATTACATTGGTCAGGGTTCTTGCTCTGGATGGCTTGCTGATACCCAATATAATTCCCATCGGGGTTTTGTCATTGTCTCTGATCTGGAGGGCAATGCAGTTGCCATGTTTGCTTTTTGGAAGGTTCGTTTGGGAGAAAACAACCTCTGCATCCACCTCAACCGGAGTGTCCGGGTTTGGATGTTTTAGAAGAGCATTTATTTTAAAGCTAAAATGATTGTTTTGTATCGGATTTGTCTGATTGCAGATGCTTATGGTTTTGAAATAGCCTTCCTCTTCAGACGTTTTGGCAACAATTATGTATTCAGCCTGGCTTATTTCACATATTTTTAATGTTAATGCATCAAGTGGAGAGAGGCCAATAGCCCTGGGGGATTTGGCATTAAGACGTTCAATAAATTCCGTGGTTTTGTCACCCGAAAAAAAGTCAGAAGGTTCTTTGGGGAAAGAATCTTTTGATTTAAAAATATTGGATATTGCTTCGATTAAGCTCATGTGTTTCCCAAAAATGTGCTTGTTACAATGGTCAAAGGAAAATATTATCCTTAAAATTATCAAAAAGTTTTGACGAACAGGTTTTTACTGATGATGTGATTTTTTATTGGTCCGGTTGAATCCTGATCAATATCCTGCAGCTTGTCCGTCTTTACGTGACTCTGAGGCACCTATGTAAACTCCTCTTCCGTGGTCGTAAATAATACCCTGAAATCCACCATATCCTCCCAAATCATAACTAACAGGATGGCCCAACTCCATAAGGGCTCTGACTGTTTCGTATGAGATTCCGCTCTCTACGAAAACCTGACCTGTGGTTTTCTCTTTGTGGCCGGTGGGGGTACTTCCTCCGGTATGTGAAAAACGGGGTGCATCTCCTGCTTCCTGAAGATTCATTTTAAAATCTATAAGGTTCATAATGATCTGTACATGCCCCTGCGGTTGGAAGTCTCCTCCCATCACCCCAAAGCTCAGCCAGGGCTTTTGATCTTTGGTTACGAATGCCGGAATGATGGTGTGAAAAGGTCTTTTGCCGGGTGCGTATTCGTTAACGTCGCCCGGAGTAAGTGAAAATAATTCTCCCCGGTTTTGAAGCATAAACCCCAATCCGGGAGGTACCATGCCCGATCCCATGCCCCGGTAATTACTCTGAATCAGCGAAACCATGTTGCCCCATTGATCAGCAACGGTAAGATAAACAGTCTCGCTTTGATTGGGGGCTCCGTAACTGAAAGCCTTTGCATGGGTGGTGTCTATCAGTTCTCTTCTTTCAGCCCCGTATTCCTTGGATAATAATTTGTCAACAGGGATGTTTGAAAAATTCGGATCTCCAATGAATTTTGCTCTGTCTTCAAATGCCAGCTTTTTTGCTTCTGTCACAAGGTGAAGGTGCCGGGCGGTGCCAAATTCCTCAGGAGAGAAAGGAAATCCCTCCAGAATATTGAGCATTATTTGTGCGGTTATTCCCTGTCCGTTGGGTGGCAGCTCCCATATATCGTAACCGCGATAATCTGTGGAGACAGGCTCTACCCATTCAGAATTGTGCATGGAAAAATCTTCTTCGGACAAAAAACCTCCCTGACCTTGTATGTAGTTGACAATGGTTTTGGCTATGGAACCATTGTAAAAGGCTCTTCTTCCTTCTTTGGCGATCAATTTGTAAGTATTACCTAAATCAGGGTTTGTGAAGATGTCTCCTTTTTGGGGGGCTTTGCCATCGATGGAGTAAGTGTCCATTACATTCGGATATCCACCGAGTCTATTTAAAGATAAATCCCAGTAATGACTAATCAGCTCTGTGACAGGAAACCCTTCTTCTGCGTACTTGATGGAAGGGGCCAGGATTTGTTCTATGGGTAATTTTCCGAATTTTTCATGCAATTCAAACCAGGCATCCACACAACCGGGAACGGTAACCGGCAGGGGGCCGAAGGATGGGATTTTTTCCAGCCTGTTGGAGGTGAAGTAATCGATGGTTAACAGTTGAGGTGACTTCCCACTGCCATTTATTCCATATAAATGATTGGTTTCTGCGTCCCAGACCAGGGCAAAGAGGTCACCGCCAATGCCACATCCTGTTGGTTCCATCAGGCCCAATGCTGCATTCGCCGCAATGGCTGCATCTGTAGCAGTCCCTCCCTGTTTCAGAATGTCAAGTCCAATCTGGGTGGCCAGGGGATGACTGGTGGCAACCATGCCTTGTTTGCCTATAATTTCGGAACGCGTGGCAAAATGATGTCCTGTTATTCTATCCTGTCCGGAGGCCGGGGCTGAAAAAAGTAAAAAGACTGTGATCGAGAAGGTCAGGAGTTTGGATTGTTGCATGTTACCGGAACTTTATGGTCTTAAATCAAAGGTTTCAAAACGAAAGATAGGTAAAATGTACTTTTAAGTCAACAGAGCCGGCGGAAATTTTGGGTTTTAGCATAAAAAAAGCCGGGAAACAAAATTTTGTTTCCCGGCTTCCTGGTAGCGGGGGCCAGACTCGAACTGACGACCTTTGGGTTATGAGCCCAACGAGCTACCAACTGCTCCACCCCGCAATATATTTTCAATAAGTTTCTTCTCTTTTGCGGTTGCAAATATAGGGGCTTTAATTGCGTCTGCCAAATGTTTTGCGTGTTAAAATCTGCTAAAAGAATAACTTTTTTTCTTCATGCTTCTTTTTGAGGGTGTTTGAGGTGGTGTTTCGTAAAGTTGTTTCGTAACCTCACCAATTATAATTAATTTTGTCGGAATAGAGTAGTTGATTTTTATTTTGAAAATATTGCATGGCAAATAGTAAGGGAAAAAGGTTTTTTGATAAACTGAAGAACAAATATAAGCTGGCCATTTTTAATGAACAGACTTACCAGGAGGTTCTTGTGATAAGGCTTTCCCGTTTGAATGTTTTTACAATTGTCGGGGCCTCTGCTATTTTGCTGATTGTGCTGGTTACTTTGCTCATCGCATTTACCGGACTCAGAGAGTACATCCCCGGATATCCTGATGCCAATCAGCGATTGATGATTGTCCGGAATGCCCAAAGGGTAGATTCTTTATTTGTGGAGATAGAAAAGAGAAATAAGTTTATTGATAATGTTCAGAATATTATTCGGGGAGGTGTCCCGGAAGAGGTGACGGAGAGTCCGGAAGAGGAGACTCAGGAAATGAATGCGCCCGGCGTTGGAAATCCTGTTGATGTGGAATTCAGTCGTTCAGAGGAAGATTCTGCTTTCAGAGCTCTTGTGGAGAAAGAAGAAAAGTACAATCTTTCTTATACAGCAGAGATGAACCCCGGTACTGTTTTGGAGAATACCTTCTTTTTTACCCCGCTGAAAGGTATGGTGGTAAACCGTTTTGGTGATCCCCGCGGACATTTTGGTGTTGATATTGTAGCCGGCCCCGGAGCACGTGTTTCGGCGGTAATGGATGGTGTGGTGGTGTTCTCCGGATGGACTGTGGAGACCGGGTACGTAATACAGGTTCAGCATGCAAATAATTTGATATCCAGCTATAAACACAATGAACGTTTGTTGAAATCCATCGGTGATCATGTAAAAGCCGGTGAAGCCATTGCTCATGTGGGAAATTCAGGGGAGCTTACGACCGGGCCACATTTGCATTTTGAGCTTTGGTACAACGGAATGCCTCTGGATCCCCAGGAGTACATATCTTTCTGATTTTATTTGACGATTGGTTTCTGTCCCGCCCTGAGTGTGATACTACGGGGCTTAAAAATATACTTAAGTAATTGTTGTTCCGGAACTCATTTGATCTTCCGGGTGAAACTTTTTTGAAAAAAGATAAATGAAGCGTCGCATCGCCATTCTCGGTTCCACAGGATCTATAGGAACCCAGGCTCTTGAGGTAATAAAACAGCATCCTGAACTTTTTGAAACAGAAGTCTTAACTGCCGGTCGTAATGCAGAACTGCTTGTGCAGCAGGCTGTCGAATTTCAACCCAATGTGGTGGTGATTGGTGATGAGGAAAAATATGACTGGGTAAGCAGAGAGCTGTCCGATCATCCAATAAAGGTATATGCCGGCAGGGAGGCATTGGCTCAGGTGGGGGCTATGAGTACCGTTGATATGGTTTTGGTAGCCCTGGTGGGCTTTGCCGGACTGGTTCCGACATTCAGGGCCTTGGAAGCCGGCAAGCCTGTTGCACTGGCCAATAAAGAGACACTGGTTGTGGCAGGAGACTTGGTTATGAAACTAGCCAGAGAGAAAGGAGTTCCTCTGCTGCCGGTTGATTCTGAGCATTCGGCAATATTTCAATGCCTGGTGGGAGAGGCAGATAATAAGATTGAAAAACTTATTCTTACTGCTTCGGGTGGCCCTTTTAGAGGGAAAAGTGTTGATTTTTTGCGGAAAGTGACGCGATGTCAGGCATTGAATCATCCCAACTGGAAAATGGGGGATAAAATTACCATCGACTCAGCTTCTTTAATGAATAAAGGGTTTGAGGCCATTGAGGCAAAATGGCTTTTCGATGTGGTTCCCGAACAGATTGAAATTGTGGTACACCCCCAGTCTATTGTTCATTCGCTGGTTCAGTTTGCTGATGGCTCTCTGAAAGCTCAAATGGGGTTGCCCGATATGAAGTTGCCCATTCAATACGCCATGGGTTTTCCCAAACGTCTCGTGAATGACTTTCCCCGTTTTAATTTTACCGATTATCCTGAGTTGTCCTTTGAGAAGGCAGATGTCAGTGTTTTTCGCAATCTCTCGCTGGCTTTTGAGGCTATGAATCAGGGCGGGAATATTCCCTGCATTCTGAATGCGGCCAACGAAGTTGCGGTAGAGGCATTTTTAAAGTCCCGAATAGGTTTTGTTGAGATGTCATCGGTAATTGAACAAACCATGGAGAAAGTTTCTTTTGTTAAGCATCCCGGACTCGACGATTATCTGAGAACTGATGAAGAGGCCCGAAGAGTTGCCTCGGAAATTGTGGCTAAATGAAGAAAAACAATATATTTGTGAGTTTTCGGAAAATTCTTAACCTGATATGTTGATTTCACCGGAATAGATTATTTGTGAATGAATCAGTTTGGACCCTGGAATTTTTTGGAATAATGATTTTTCCCAACGGAAAAGGGCTCGTGAGGGAGACGATTTTTTTTTGATTTTATTTTTTATTTGATAGCATGGAGTTTCTGATAAAAGCATTACAGCTTATTCTTAGTTTGTCTATATTGGTGATCTTACACGAATTCGGACATTATCTTTTCGCAAGATTATTTAAAACACGGGTAGAGAAATTCTATCTTTTCTTTGATGCCGGATTTTCGCTCTTTAAATTTAAAAAGGGAGAAACCGAATATGGTATTGGCTGGCTGCCGTTGGGAGGGTATGTGAAAATATCCGGGATGATTGATGAGTCAATGGATAAGGAACAGATGAAACAGCCGCCTCAGCCGCATGAGTTTCGTGCCAAGCCTGCATGGCAGCGCCTGCTGATTATGGTTGGTGGGGTGTTGGTAAACTTTATCCTGGCAATGGTGATTTTCTGGATGATCCTTTTCAAATGGGGAGAGACATACATTCCGGTGGAAGGGGCTACGTATGGCTATGCCTACCATCCTGTCGGGCATGAAATAGGGTTGCAGGATGGAGATCTTATTCTTTCTGTGGATACCATGGAGGTAAATACCATTTCTGATGTGTCTAATTATGTGTTGTTGGAAGATCCGGCCACTTTTACAGTTCAGAGGGGTGATTCGGTATTTAACCTCCCTCTGCCCGAGGATTTAGGGAAGAGGCTTTTAAGTGAAGAGGTAAGGCAATTTGCACAAGTTAGATTCCCTTTTGTAGTGGACTCGGTGGTTGCAGGGATGCCGGCGGAGGATGCCGGATTTCATAAAGGTGACAGTTTGGTGGCAGTAGCCGGAAAGGATGCGCCGTTTTTTTATGAATTTGTGGATGAATTGTTTCATCATAAGGACGATACCACAACCGTTTCGTTTTTTAGAAATGGAGAGTTGATGTCCTTGCCCATCCATGTAAATAAATCAGGGAAAATCGGTATTGCACCACGGTCACCATCCGGTTATCTGAGTGTGGAGACCCGTAAGTACGGTTTTTTTGAAGCGTTTCCTGCCGGAATAAAGAAAGGAACCGATTTGCTGGTGAATTATGTGAAACAGCTTGGGCTCATATTTACCAAAGAAGGAGCTCGTCAGGTTGGTGGTTTTGGAACGATTGGAAGCCTGTTCCCCGCCAGCTGGGATTGGTTCAGCTTTTGGAATACCACTGCATTCCTGTCTATCATTCTTGCATTTATGAATATTCTGCCTATACCTGCACTCGACGGAGGGCACGTGATGTTTCTGCTTTATGAAATTGTTGCGCGACGCAAGCCCAACGAGAAGTTTATGGAACATGCGCAGTTGGTTGGCATGATCATATTGGTGGCGCTATTGCTTTATGCCAATGGAAATGACTTGTTTCGATGGCTCTTTGAGTAAATGAGGAATTTTCGGGCAAGCGTAACGCAGTATATGGTGCTTTATGGACAAACACCATTTAAAAGATTCATATTTTTACGGTTGGTTGGCATGAAGGCTCCTTATTTATTTTTACATTTGTTAGGAGTCCTCATTATTGTTCGCGTCGCGACCAATAATGATAGAGCATGAGGAATACCTTAAAAAAACAGGGCGTTGCTCTGGGCTCTTGCTCTCAGGCTTTCAGCCTGTTTACATCGTACCTGTCCTATGTATAAGGCAGGTTTAGGACTGGTACAAAGAACAGATTGTTTACTTAATAATTTAAAATATGACGCTGAACACGATTTTTCTGATTTTGCCGGGTGGCTGGGAGTGGATCATAATAGTACTGGCGATTCTCCTTTTGTTTGGAGGCCGGAAAATTCCGGAATTAATGAAAGGGCTGGGACAAGGGATGAAGGAGTTTAAGAAGGCCCGTAATGAAGCTTCTGAGGACAAACAGAAGTCAGGGGAGGAGCCCCATGAGGATACTTCGAAATAGATCTGTTTCCTTTGGTAAAGAATATGTTTTGAAGGAAATCTTTTGCGGAACGTTTTATTAATATTTTGTATGATCAGAAAAGTTCTGGTTACCGTCGTTGTATTGTTCGTGTTTATCGGTGCCGGGCACACGCAGACCACTAAGGCAGAGGTTGATGTGCCCGCCTATCTGGTGCGTTCAAGAATTGAAAAGCTGAACCTTCAAACTCCTGTATCACTTACCTACAATGAACATGTTCAGGCTTATATTGATGTTTATACCCTGAAGCGACCTGATCATCTGGCCGGAATCCTGGCACGTTCCGAAATGTATTTCCCGCTTTTTGAAGAGTATCTCGATAAGTATGACCTTCCTCTTGAATTAAAATATCTTGCGGTCATTGAATCGGCACTGGATCCCCGGGCCAAATCCTCATCCGGTGCGTATGGTTTATGGCAGTTCCTCTATCAGGCTTCCCGGATGTTTGATCTGGAAGTGAACTCCTATGTTGATGAACGCGCTGATCCGGTAAAGGCAACAGACGCGGCATGTCGTTATCTGAAATATTTGCATGCCAATTTCAACGACTGGTTGCTGGCCATTGCTGCCTACAACGGAGGGATTGGTGCTGTGAAGGAGGCCATTGCCAAAGCGGGCGGAGAAAAAGATTACTGGAAGCTGAGACCCTATTTGTCTGATCAGGTCAGAGGATATGTTCCGGCTTTTGTTGCCGTTAATTATGTGATGAATCATTACGAAGGATACGGGATTGAGAAGAAAACGGCTGAGTTCAGATATGAGGATCTGCTGACCACCTCGGTTGACGGTGGCCTCTCTTTTGAGCAAATTGCAGCTCACACTCAGATACCCATCGAGGTTCTGCGATTGCTCAATCCGGTATATAAAATGGATTACATCCCCATGCAACCTCAACCGGTTCGGATTGTACTCCCTGAGGAAAAATTTGAGGTTTTTCATGAAAAATTACCTTTGTTTGAGGTGGAGACGGAGCCTGTAGCAACCAGGAATCCCGCCCCGGGTGATACCCTGGGAAGAATAAAGGGAAGTCATATTGTGGCGCCCGGGCAGTTTTTTCACGAAATTGCGATGATGTATCAGTGTCGCATCGAGGACCTTTTGGCATGGAACGGCTTGGAAAATAAGTTTCTTCATGCTGGCCAGCAGTTGATTGTTTGGAAGCCCGCAGAGGAGAGTTGCAACAGGGTTTCGGTGTCAAAAGTTGAAAAATCTGTAGATATTAATTATTACAATGCCGGGGCCGAAGAGATAAAAAGCGGAAGTTGAGTGATGTCGGCAGTTGTCTGTTATGAATTATGAAATATTTTAAGCCAATGAGACCTTCAAAGTACATTAAATCGGTTTTTCCTCTTTCTGTATTTTTCCTGATTTTGTTATTCACTTCAGGGTGTAAAGATGAAGGAGGAGCCTACAAGCCAAATATTTCCGGTAGTGCCGGAGAGATGTTGGTGGTGATGAATGATGCAGTTAAAGACAGTGCCGGAGGTAAGACTCTGGAAGCAGCGTTGCGTCAGGCTGTAGTTGCCTTGCCTCAGGCCGAGCCGCTCTTTGATGTCTCTATTATTCCGCATCGTGCTTTTGGAGAAAGGTTACGCAACTTCCGGAATATTATAATTGTTGATGTGAAGAAAGACCTGGATCCTGATGTGAAATTCTACAAGGACAGATGGGCTAAGCAACATGCAATGGCTCATATTACGGCAAAGGATGTATGGCAACTTGATTCTCTTGTTGAGGCGGAGGAGATTCTTCTGACAGGTTTTTTTGTGAGGGCAGAGAGAGACAGAAGTCTCAATTATTATCAAAAATACAGCCACCGCGACCTGATGGAAGAGTTTAAGGAAAAGTGGGAAGCTTACATGCTTATTCCGTCAAGTTTTAATGAAAATAAGCCGGGGAAGGACTTTATGTGGATGTCGCAGGAGACGCCTCTGATCAGTCAGGGGGTTTTTATTTACTCCATTGATTATACTGATTTTGACTCTTTTTCCGAGGCCAACCTTTTAAACAAGAGAGATTCTGTTCTCAAAATAAATGTTCCCGGTTCTGTGGAAGGTTCCTACATGTCAACCGAAAGTCGTTTGCCTGTTACCTACAAGAGGTTTGAGCGCAACGACCACCAGATTGTCGAAATGCGTGGATTGTGGCGTGTGGAGGGAGACCTGATGGGAGGACCTTTTGTGAGTCTGGCTCATATTGATCCCGAAAATGCCCGCATTGTGGTAACGGAGGGCTATGTTTATGCACCTGAAAAGCCTGAAAAACGGAACCTTATCTGGCAACTCGAAGCGATGTTGTATTCTTTCAGGTTTTTAAATGATGATCAATCAGAAGAGGAGACTGCCGAATGAGCTTTCCATCACTCACCGATAATGACCTTAAAAAAGCTGCCAGTCGGGAAGATTTAATCCGCGAAACGGCTTTGCAAATCATTAAGGATTTTGGAGAGTTTAACCTGGAAATTGTTTTTTCCGGTGATGTCCATGACTTTTATGGGGAGCTTTTCGGGCAAATGAGAGAGCATGTGGAGGCCCTTCTGGGCGAAAACGGTGAGAAATTTTTTAATTTGTTGTACCGCATTGATGTTTCGCCTGAAGAAATAAGTAGTTATCAAAGACAATTTCCTGAGATTTCCCTTCCGGATGTCCTTACTGAACTGATTATTCACAGGGAGCTTAAGAAAATTCTGATCAGAGAATATTTTAGAAGTTCGAAGCATTGAAAATCTATATATATCACATGTTGTAAGCATGTGACCATTTAAAAGAAAGATATTATGAGTACAGAAAAAGTAAGAGTCGCAATAACCCAGGGAGATATCAATGGCATAGGCTATGAGATAATTTTCAAGACGTTGGCCGATCCTAAAGTACTGGAGCTTTACACGCCTGTTATTTATGGATCTTCCAAAGTGGCAGCATATCACCGAAAGGCCCTGAATATCCCTAATTTCAGTCTTAACAGCATTAAGTCGGGGGATGAGGCACATCCCAAAAGAGTAAACATTGTGAATTGTCTGGATGATAATACAAGGGTGGAGCTGGGGAAAGCAACCGAAGCCGGTGGCCAGGCTGCATTTGAAGCTTTGCAAAAGGCTGTTGAGGATTTGAAAAACGGAGTAGTGGATGTGTTGGTGACTGCTCCTATAAATAAGAATGCTACCTACTCAGAAGATTTTAAGTTTCCGGGTCATACCGAGTATCTTGCAGGGCAATTTGACAATCCGCCGCACATTATGCTGATGGTGGCGCCACAGCTCAAAGTGGGAGTGGTAACGGGGCATGTCCCGTTGAAAGAGGTGCCCGAGCAGCTTACGATGGAGAAGATTTTGGAAAAAATAAGGGTGCTGGATAAAACACTGCGGGTTGATTTCACCATCCGTAAGCCCAGAATTGCTGTTCTTGGAGTTAATCCTCATGCAGGAGATGAAGGATTGCTGGGCGATGAAGAAATAAATATTATCAAACCTGCCATAGAGGTTGCCCGTGACGAGGGCATTATGGCGTTGGGGCCGTATCCTGCAGATGGTCTGTTTGGTTCGGGGGATGTGGGACGGTTTGATGCTGTTCTGGCCATGTACCACGATCAGGGTTTGGCACCATTTAAAAGCATTGCTTTCTCTGAGGGGGTTAATTTTACCGGAGGGTTACCTGTTGTTCGTACTTCGCCAGACCACGGAACAGCCTTCGAAATTGCAGGAGAAAACAAAGCTGATGAATCCTCCTTCCGTGAAGCGGTTTATCTGGCTGTTGATGTTTTTAAGCGAAGAAATTTACACAAAGAGATCTCTGCCAATCCTATGAAGTCGGCTGAAAAGTCAGAATATGAAAAGGATTAATAAGTTATTCAGCTAACTATGTCTGTCTATAAACAAAACATTTTTCACGTGTTTGAACCAGAAAGTTCAAATTCAAGGCGTGTGAAAAATCTAAACCGCAGTCCCGAAGTAGCTTTTGTAAGGTTTTTTGAACAAAAAACCAACAAAAAGCACAATCGGGATGAGGATTTATATTTTGAGCAACAACGCAGAAGTTGGACTTTATAGACAAACACTAGGTAGAGTCCGTTTATTAACTAAGTAAAGTTTCTCAAGTTCGCTGTTTCTGTTCAGAAGGTTCCGTTTACAAGGCTTGCCATTAGCGGAAATGCGGAGTTTACTTGAGTAAATGAGCAATTTCCGCTAATGGCGTAACGCAGTAAACGGGACTTTATGGACAGAAACTAGCTATTGTCGGGATTGTATCCTTTAATAACACCTCTTTGTGAATTTTTAATGAAAAGAATAATCTCATCCCGCTCATCCGAAGCTGTCAGTTCTGCTTCAATACGCTCAATGGCCTGCGTGTTGTTCAAACCCTTCTGAAACATGAAGCGATAAATATCCTGGATGTCGCGGATCTGCTCGTTGGAGAAATTTCTTCTTCTCAGCCCGATAGAGTTTACACCCGCATAAGATATGGGCTCACGACCGGCTTTCACATAGGGCGGAACGTCCTTACTAACCAGTGTTCCCCCGGCAATCATTACGTGTTTGCCAATGTGCACAAACTGGTGAATGGCCGAAAGCCCTCCAACAATTGCCCAGTCGTCGATTTTTACCTCTCCGGCTACCTGAACACTGTTGACCAGTATTACATTGTTTCCTACCACACAATCATGTGCTACATGAACGTAGGCCATCAGCAGGCAATTGTTGCCAACGACTGTTTTTCCTTTTGACTTGGTTCCTCTGTTGATGGTTACAAACTCTCTGATGGTGGTGTTGTCGCCAATTATTACCAGAGAATCTTCGCCTTCAAACTTTAGATCCTGAGGTGTTCCTGCTATTACGGCACCCGGAAGGATGTTGCAATTTTTTCCGATGCGGGCACCTTCGAGGATGGTCACGTTGGAACCGATACGGGTTCCTTCGCCGATCTCCACATTTTTGTCGATGGTGACAAAAGGTTCAATCACAACGTTGGGTGCAATTTTTGCCTCGGGATGAATATATGCCAATGGTTGCTTCATAGTGTTTCTTTTCTCGTTTTCCGCTACAGACACATCACCAGGATGCCTGTGGTTGCTTATTATTTGTTTTTTACGATCTGGGCCATAAACTCCCCTTCTGCAACAATGTTGTCTCCCACAAATGCTGTGCCTTTCATATTGGCCACACCCCTGCGAATTTCGGTCATCAGTTCCAGCTTGAAGACAATGGTGTCTCCCGGTACTACTTTTTTACGGAATTTAATGTTGTCAATCTTCAGGAAATAGGTGCTGTACTGTTTGGGATCGTCCACCTGACTTAATACCAGGATGCCTCCGATTTGTGCCATGGCTTCCACCTGAAGCACTCCTGGCATTACCGGTTCTTCAGGAAAATGGCCCACAAAGAACGGCTCATTCATGGTCACATTCTTAACCCCTACGATGGTTTTATCCTTCAGGTCAATGATTTTATCTACCAATAGGAATGGCGGGCGGTGTGGCAGCAATTTCTTGATCTCGTTGATGTCGAACACCGGCTCTGCATTGGGGTCATATTCCGGAGCATCTGCTTTCAGCTGACGTCGTTTTATCTCCTTGCGAACAGCCTTGGCAAACTCAGCGTTTATCTTGTGCCCGGGTTTATTTGCGATAATTCTTCCTTTGATGGGCATTCCCGCCAGCGTGAGGTCGCCAATTACATCTAGCAATTTGTGACGTGCCGGCTCATTGGGATGATGCAGATCCAGGTTGTTAAGAATTCCGATGGGCTTAACTTCCACTGATGGTTTGTTGAACAGAGCGGCCAGCCGATCCAATTCTTCCTGAGGAACCTCCTTGTCGATGATGATAATGGCATTGTCCAGGTCACCACCTTTAATCAGATTGTTCTTTAAGAGAGGCTCCAGTTCATGCAGAAAAACAAAGGTTCTGCAGTTGCTGATTTCCGATTCAAACTGTTCCATTCCCTCCATGTTGGCATACTGATTGGAAAGCAGCATGGAGTTGTTGAATGAAATCATAGCCTGATAGTTCTGTCCGTCATCAGGAATGGCAATAACAGAGCTTCCGGTTTCAGGATCTTCTACTATCATCTTTTCTTTGACGATGAAGTATTCGCGTTCTGCCTCCTGTTCTGAAATGCCTGCTTCTTTTATTGCTTGTACAAAGAAGTGGGCACTGCCGTCCAAAATCGGAGCTTCCGGCCCATCTACCTCTATAAGGCAGTTGTCGATGCCCATGCCACGCAAGGCGGCAAGACAGTGTTCGATGGTGCTCACACGAGCATTATTCTCTTCCAGTACAGTGCCTCTTTCGGTAAATACCACGTTGTCGGCAAGGGCCCTGATCACCGGAGTGTTTTCCAGATCAGTTCGTTTAAAAGAAAACCCCGAGTTCACCGGGGCAGGATTTAGTGTGAGGGTAACTTCTGCGCCGGTATGGAGACCGGTGCCTTTTAATGAAGCTGATTTCTGAATCGTTCTTTGTTTTTCTGACATAGTAACTATCATTAAGTCGTAACTGACGACAATGTTTTTCAGCAGTGCCGGCGTGCCTTATTTTTCTGATACTTTTTTCTCCAGTTCCTGAAGCTGCTGGTAAATGGCCGGCAGTTTTCTGAACATCACATACGATTTGTTGTATTGCATGGCATCCATGGCAGGCGACCCCATCATTACGGTTCCTTCTTTGGTAATGCTTTTGGCCACTCCCGTCTGGGCAGCCATTTTTACCTGATCGGCAATCTTTAAATGCCCGGCAATGCCTACCTGGCCTCCAAACATACAGTTTTTTCCGATTTTGGTGCTTCCTGCAACGCCGGTTTGCGCTGCTATTACCGTGTTGGCACCTACTTCCACATTGTGTGCGATTTGCACAAGATTGTCTATTTTGGCACCTTTTCGAATGATGGTGGATCCCATGGTGGCCCGGTCTATAGTCGTATTGGCACCAATTTCCACAAATTCTTCGATGACGACATTACCTACCTGGGGAATCTTTTGATAATCACCATCCGGCCCCGGAGCAAAACCGAACCCGTCCGATCCGACAACAGCCCCTGCGTGAATGATGCAGTTGTTTCCTATTTTACAGTTTTTGTAAACTTTGGTTCCTGAATAGATGATGGTATTCTCACCAATCTCTACGCCTTCTCCAATAAAGGCACCCGGCCAAATCTGGGTATTGTCCCCGATTTTTGCTTTTTCGCTGATGTAGGCAAATGCTCCAATATAGGCAAACTCTCCAATCGAGGCCGACGAGTCGATGAAAGAGGGTTGTTCAATCCCTGTCTTCTTGGGCAACGAACTCTCATACATCTGAAGCAGCCGCGCGAGTGCCTGGTAGGCGTCCTCCACACGTATCAATGTTGCTTCTACAGGCTTTTCGGGTTTGAAGCTGTTGTTCACAATAACTACCGAAGCATCTGTGTTGTATATGTGCTGCTCATATTTCGGATTGGCAAGAAATGTAAGGGTTTCAGGGCGACCTTCCTCTATTTTGGAAACATCCCGGATAACCTGGTTTTCATTTCCTTCGACTGTTCCGTTTATAAGTTCAGCAATCTGTTGTGCAGTGAATTCCATGTTTAAAAATTTGGGACAAAACTAATAAATATATCTTTTGGTGTAAAATATAGTTGCGTCCTGGGGCATAAAATGCCATGTTTTTTCCGTTGAAACGGATCAATTGATCAATAAAACGTGATTTTTTGGCTGTGAGCCCTTCAGATTACTTGGGGTAACAGAGAATATACTTGCTCACAGGTTTTGATAAGGCAGTGTGATCAAGCATGTCGGATGCCAGAGAGATGTCTTTGGTGGTACCGTCTTTGTATATGATGTTGATGTTTTCGCCCCCTGTTTTGTAAGTACTGTTGGATACATGGTCGGTAAAAACAAAATAGTCCATCTCTTCAGTTGACAGCTTCAGGGAATCTTTTTGTTTTTCTTTAAGGGTATCGATAATCTCCTGGGAAAAAGGAGTATCAGAAACTTCAATTCTTAAAAGCTTTCTGTCCAGGATGCAGGACGACAGAATGGCTAGAACTTTGTCGTTGTTATTTTGCCAAAGCTTTAGGGCACTCATAATGTCGTTATCGTCCAGCATGGTAAAATCATTTAATATCTGGGGGTTGTTTTGGAAATCACCTTTACAGAAACGGTTCTTAAGAAAAGTTTCCAGAAATGGAGGTGCAGGGACGTCGTTGCCTTGTAAAGCAAGCTCTTTTGCCCTTTTTAAGACATTGATAAGCATTTTTTCTGCCACCAGGGCTGTTTTGTGCAGGTAAACCTGCCAGTACATCAGACGTCTGGCCACCAGAAATTTTTCAATGGAGTAGATACCTTTCCCTTCCACTACCAGTTCATTGTCTTTTATTTCCAGCATTTTGATGATCCGGTCGGAACCGATAACTCCTTCTGACACTCCCGAAAAGAAACTGTCACGTTTCAGGTAGTCGAGTCTGTCCACATCGAGCTGGCTTGAAACCAGTTGATGGAGGAAGAGCTTGTCGGTATTTCCGTTGAATATGTCAATGGCAGCAGATAGTTGTCCGTCAAAATGGTGATTCAGCCTTTCCATCAAAAGGAGAGAGATGTCTTCATGGTTCAGGCTTTCAATGAGCGTTTGTTCCAATGCATGAGAAAATGGGCCATGGCCCAGATCATGCATGAGAATGGCGGCATGAGCAGCCGTCGATTCACTGTCGGAGATCTCATGGCCTTTATCCCGTAAAACATTTATAGCCGTTCCCATCAGGAAAAATGCTCCCAATGTGTGTTGAAAACGTGTGTGTACTGCTCCCGGATAAACCAATGAGGTCAGGCCCAGTTGTTTGATACGCCTGAGCCTCTGGAAATAAGGGTGCTCAATCAACTCGAACAGGATGTTGTCGGGAATGCTGATGAATCCGTGAACGGGATCGTTCACAATTTTCCGCTGGTTGTAATGTGGTGTCGTTTTCAATGTTTTCTCTCTGGTTTTGTGGTACAAAGAAAGCCATTCGTAACGAATCGTACAAACTCAGGGAGTTGATAAATCGGGAGTTTCTGTGAAGATGTGTTCATGCAATCTGCATTCCCGCAAAATGATTTGATTTTTAGGCAAAAAGGTTTTTGCATATTTGTTTCTCATTCCTTATCTTTGCAGCGGTTTTCACAGTAAGTGGGTAGGGGGCAGGGGTCCCCTATTTTATTAATGGCTTGTCTATGATAGCAAAACAACAAATAATGGATTTGATTGCCGAAAAGCTTGACGCTGATGGCTTTTATGCGGTGGATGTGGCGGTTAAACCCGGTAACAGAATTGAGATTCTGATCGACAGTGACCATGGTGTACCCATAGAATATTGTGTGGAAATTTCACGATTGGTGGAGCACTCTTTCGACCGTGAGGAGGAAGATTTTGAACTGGAAGTGTCTTCTCCCGGCATCGGACAGCCCTTTAAGGTGTTGCAGCAATACCACAAATGCCTGAATCGTCCCGTAGAGGTGATGGATAATGATGGAAAGGTTCAGAAAGGAATTTTGGAAGAGGTTACGGATTCAGGTTTTGTTGTGAAAGAAGAAAAAATGGTGAAACCTGAAGGAAAAAAGAAAAAAGAGTTGCAGGTTTTTCACCATCAGTTTAGTTTTGATGAAGTAAAGAGGGTGAAAGAAATTCTTTCTTTGTAAATTCAATGAAAAAATGCCGGGGTACAACCGGTCTTGAGCAGATATAAAACAGAACGAACATACAACAGCAGCGATGGAAAATATTAATTTGATAGACACTTTTTCGGAATTTAAAGAGCTGAAAAATATTGACCGTGCAACCATGGTCAGAGTCCTCGAAGATTCATTCCGTAGTGTTTTGGTCAAGATTTTCGGAAGTGACGAAAATTTTGATGTCATCGTAAATATTGACAAAGGTGACTTTGAAATCTGGCGTAACCGCGAAGTGGTTCCCGATGGAGAAGTGGAAGATACCAATACACAGATTTCACTCTCGGATGCCCGTAAAATTGATGAAGATTACGAAATTGGAGAAGAAGTGGTGGATGAGGTGAATTTTCATAAATTCGGGAGAAGAGCCATTCTGACTTTGAGACAAAATCTTGCAGGTCAGATTATGGAATTGGAAAAAGATCATCTATACAGTAAATATACCGAGCGAATTGGAGATGTGGTAACCGGTGAGGTTTACCAAATCTGGAAACGGGAGATGCTGATCCTCGATGATGAAGGTAATGAGCTGATTCTTCCCAGAGCAGAACAGATCCCGGGAGATTTTTTCAGAAAAGGTGAGACTGTTCGGGCTGTGGTAATTCGGGTTGAAATGCGTAACAATACTCCTTTGATTATTTTGTCCCGCACCTCTCCTGTGTTCCTGGAGCGTTTGTTTGAATTTGAAGTGCCCGAGATCTATGACGGGCTTATAACCATTAAAAAGATTGTGCGTGCTCCCGGTGAGCGGGCCAAAGTGGCCGTTGAGTCGTATGATGACCGCATCGACCCGGTTGGTGCCTGCGTAGGAATGAAAGGTTCTCGTATCCATGGCATCGTAAGAGAGTTGCACAACGAAAATATTGACGTGATAAATTATACTGCCAATACGCAGTTGTTTATTCAACGTGCATTGAACCCCGCCAAAGTATCGACCATTAAACTTTTTGAGGAGGAGAAACGTGCAGACGTTTATCTGCAGCCTGAAGAAGTTTCTCTGGCTATCGGTAAAGGTGGTTTGAATATTCGTCTGGCCAGTCAGCTGACCGGTTACGAAATTGATGTGTATCGTGAAACTGAGGATGAGGATGAGGAAGATGTTTCTCTGGATGAATTCTCAGATGAGATTGAAAGCTGGATACTTGATGAACTTAAAGCGATTGGTTGCGACACCGCTAAATCGGTACTCGATTTGACCGTGGAAGATCTTACCAAAAGGACAGATCTTGAGGAAGAGACCATTCGTGAGGTAATCAATGTTCTGAAAGCCGAATTTGAATAATTCGCTTATCTTTGTTGGCAAAGATTTTTGCCTGATTGATTCATGAATTATTCAGATTAATCTTTTTTACCTGTAAAAACGAAAGTCCCTTATATGGCAGTTGGAAAAAGACTAAGTAAAATAGCAAAAGAATGTAATGTGGGAATCAGCACCATTGTTGATTTTCTGCATAAAAAAGGATTTCAGATTGAATCCAATCCGAATACCAAGATCTCGGAAGACATGGTTGATCTTCTGAGACAGGAATATCGTTCTGACTTTACCGTTAAGCAAGAGTCGGAAAAACTGGTTGAACGCAAGCAGAAAGGGAAAAAATCGTCTGTCTCTATTGATGACCTGAAAGAGGAGCAAGACGTTGATGAGGACACTGATGTTGAAGACGAGGTGCCTCCTGTCGTGAAGCCGGAGAAGAAAAAAGAGGAGAAACCAACTGCCGAATTTTCAACGCCCAAGCAAAAAATGGATGTTAAGGTTGTGGGGAAAATAGACCTCGACCAAAAGAAGAAAGCCGAAGAGCAACAAAAGGAGGAACAGAAGAAGGTTGAGGAAACCGCGGCTGTTGAATCTAAAGAAACTGCTAAAGCTGCTGATAAACCTGAAAAATCTTCGCAGGAAGAAAAGAAGACTGAAGATAAGGAGCCCGAAGTTGGTCATTCCAAAAAGGATGAATCGGAAAAAGAAACTCCCGATCAAAAAGTAGATATTCCGGTGGAGGTTGAGAAACCAGACAAAGATTTAAAAGTGGTTGGAAAAATTGACCTTGAGAAAAAACCGGAAGAAACCGATCAGAAAGAGGTGAAAGCCGAAGATGTTTCTGAAAAGAAGGAGAAGGGAGCTTCCAAAGAAACCAAAAAGGAAGTGAAGCCGGAAAAAGAACAGGCTGCTCCGGTGGAGAAAAAATCTGCCGAACAAAAGCCTGCAGAAGAAAAACCAGCAGAAGAAAAAGCTGCTCCGGAAACAGCTCCGGCTGCCGAAAAGGAAGACAGTACCAAAAAAGACGCAGACAGTTTTATGCCTACCAAGGTGAAAAAGTTGTCGGGTCCTACTGTTGTTGGTAAAATTGATCTTCCTGCCAACGCCCGTAACAACGAGAGTCGTGACGAGCAACGCAAGAAGAAGAAAAAGAGAAAACGCATCCGTAAGGAGAAAGAACGCGTAAATATTGCGGATAAACAGCAACCTCAAAATGCCAATGGTGCCGGTAAAGTGGCCCCACAGGATAAGAAGGAAAAACGTAAAAAAACCAAGGCGAAGAAGCGTCCTGCCCGCCCCGAAGTGAGCGAAGAGGATGTGCAAAAGCAGATTAAGGAGACACTGGCCCGCCTGACCTCCAAAGGAAAATCCAAAACATCCCGACATCGTCGTGATAAACGGGATGCTGCTGCTCAAAAGGAGCAGGATGAGATGGACCGGATGACAGAGGAGAGCAAAGTGCTCAAGGTGACGGAGTTCCTGACGGCCAACGACCTGGCCAGTATGATGGATGTGCAGGTGACACAGATTATTTCCACTTGTATGAGCCTTGGTCTCTTTGTTTCAATCAACCAGCGTTTGGATGCTGAAACCATTACTCTGGTAGCTGAAGAGTATGGTTACTCAGTTGAATTCATCAGTGTTGATGCTGCTGAAGCAATTGAAGAGAAGGAAGATAATCCTGAGGATCTTAAGCCTCGTCCGCCGATTATTACGGTGATGGGACACGTGGACCACGGTAAAACTTCTTTGCTTGACCATATTCGTAAAGAAAACGTTATTGCCGGTGAGGCAGGGGGAATTACCCAGCATATCGGTGCCTACAACGTAGAGTTGGCCGATGGCAGAGAAATTACCTTCCTGGATACTCCGGGACACGAAGCATTTACCGCGATGCGTGCCCGTGGAGCTCAGGTGACCGATATTGCTATTATTATTGTGGCTGCCGACGATGATGTGATGCCCCAGACCATTGAAGCAATCAATCATGCTTCTGCTGCAGGCGTGCCTATTGTGTTTGCCATTAACAAAATTGATAAGCCCAATGCCAACCCCGACAGAGTGAAAGAGGAACTGGCCAACATGAATTATCTTGTTGAAGAATGGGGCGGAAAATACCAGTCACAGGATATCAGTGCCAAGAATGGTGTCAATATTGATCAGCTTCTGGAAAAAGTATTGCTTGAGGCAGATTTGCTTGAGTTGAAAGCCAATCCTGATAAGCCTGCTGTGGGTTCGGTTATTGAATCTACCCTGGACCGCGGTCGCGGATATGTGGCAACCCTGTTGGTTCAGTCAGGAACCCTTAAAACGGGTGACCTACTACTTTCCGGTCAGTATTATGGTCACGTAAAGGCCATGTATAATGAGCGAAATCAGAACATTGATAAAGCCGGACCTGCTGAGCCTGTTTTGGTTCTCGGTTTGAACGGAGCACCACAGGCGGGTGAGAAATTCCATGTGATGGAGAACGAGAAGGAAGCTAAGGATATTGCAACCAAACGTTCTCAGTTGCAACGTGAGCAGGGACTCAGAACACAGAAACATATTACGCTTGATGAAATTGGCCGTCGTATTGCCATTGGAAACTTCCAGGAACTGAACCTTGTTGTTAAGGGTGACGTGGATGGTTCTATTGAAGCACTTGCCGATTCGCTTATCAAACTGTCAACTGAAGAAATTCAGGTGAATGTGATTCACAAAGCGGTGGGACAGATTTCTGAATCAGACATCATGCTTGCTGCGGCTTCCAACGCCATCGTAATTGGTTTCCAGGTACGTCCTTCACTGGCTGCCCGTCGTATTGCAGAGAAAGAGGAGATTGATATTCGTCTGTACTCTATTATTTACGATGCCATTGAGGAGATTACTGCCGCAATGGAGGGTATGCTCTCGCCGGAGATCAAGGAGCAAATTACAGCGACTGTTGAGATACGCGATGTGTTTAAAATCACCAAGGTTGGTACAATTGCCGGTTGTATGGTGAAAGAAGGCAAGGTGAAACGCAGTTCAAAAGTGCGGGTTATCCGTGACGGTATTGTGATTTACACAGGCGAACTCGGCTCTCTGAAACGATTCAAAGATGACGCTAAGGAAGTGGCCTCAGGCTACGAATGCGGATTAAATATCAAGAACTTTAACGACATCAAAATCGGAGATATTATTGAAGCATTTGAGGAAGTTGAAGTGTCCAGAACACTTTAATATCCATTCTGATAAATATAAAAAAGGCGACCCGAAATATTTCAGGTCGCCTTTTTTATGTATTCAGAGCAGATTGGTACTACTCAATTAATTTTTTGTAATCACTGGCCGAGAGCAGGTCATCAGCCTGATCGGGATCTGCCATTTCAATCTTTACCATCCAGCCGCCTTCGTAGGGCTCTTTGTTTACCAATTCGGGCTGACTTTCCAATTCCTCGTTTACCTCAATGATTTTTCCGGTAACAGGCATGTAAAGATCAGAAACAGTTTTTACAGCTTCAATGGTACCAAAGACTTCCTCTTTTTCGAGGTCTTCATCTTCAGTCTCGATTTCTACAAAAACAATGTCTCCCAATTCGCTTTGTGCAAAGTCGGTAACTCCTACAGTGGCTACGTTACCATCAATTTTAACCCACTCGTGATCTTTGGTGAATTTTAGCTTTTCCGGTATGTTCATATCTTTTTGTTGTTTATGGATTTCATTTCAAAATTAGATAAAATTTTAAGAATTATCTAACAGAAACGTTGCATATATTTCATGTAGATGAATAAACCGGGTTAATGGTTTCCTATTACACCCGACTATTGAGCCAGTGAGAATCTGAAACTAACTCCCACATTGGTATTAAATGTGGGATAAGATGATGAGATGTAGGGATTGTTGACCTGCCGGTCGTAGAAGACCTGAACATTAAACCGGTCACTCAGCACATAATCTGCGGTCAGTTTGAGGGTGGTTATCTTTTGGCCTGCCGTCATCTGGTTCGAACGTTCCTGAATCTTTCGGATGATAGAGAAACTCTCCCGCATGGATATGTCGGCTCTCAGATTGAGGTCGGATGATATTTTCGTCTGATTGTCTGATTTTCCCAGAATCATATCCATTTTATCGAATCGGTAGCCGATTCCAATCACCCATTCATTGTTGTAGTTTTCGATAAGCTGGTTGTTATTGAGGCTAAGGTTCAATATTCGCCCTTTTTTGTACTCGGCACGAGTACTGAAGTTCCCCGGCCAGGTAATGTTGAACTGGAGGAAAGGTGCGAATTGTTCTGTTATGGTAACGCCGCTGATCAGGTATTTGGCAATAAAATTATTCTGTGCATCACGTACAAAGCTAAGTCCGTCACCATTTTCCTGCCATTCCAGATTGGTTTGGTAGTTTCCGATGGAATAGGTTGAGGTATAAGCATGACTGATGTCGAAAGATTTTACATATTTTTTGAAGAATTCAATCTTGGATAGCCCACTGTAATTAATTCTCCAGTTGGGTTTGATGTAAGCGAGTGAGGGGAATGTTTCCAGAAAAATATTACCGGCACTTTTACCCGAATAAGCTGAAAGGAAAGCCGGTATCAGCACTTCTCTTGAGGTAAGACTATACCCGTCCACACCTGATTCCACTGTATGTCCGCGGTCGGGATATCCATTGGGATTGTATGGCATGCCGGAAATGTTTCTCTCCTGATAGTATTCGGTTTCCGGGAAAATGGATCCTGTTCTTTCACTTCCCAGACGTTCGGCTATGACCGCCCTGTTTTTCAAAAACTGATCGTAAGCAGGTGAACTGTAATCCCCATTTTTATCTACTTTGTCGAAAGCGGTGGCAAGGGTGTTGAAACTCATGGAGAAACTTCCCGATTCCATGGTGTTGAACGCCCCTCTGAACTCCTCTCCGTTAAAGAGGTAATACTCATTCATGTTGTTGGAGTACCGGCGGTTGGCTGTTATATCTATTCGGAGATCTTTGATGGGCTCAATGGTTGCGCGGATATTGAGATCTTCCGTGTGCGTCATAATATAAGGTGTGTTCAGGGTGCTGTCAGTAGTCAGCCAATTGTTTTCTACGGCTGTCATGGCAAAGTCTCTGTCCTGAACTCCCAGAAGGAACGGAATTCCGGGAGCATTGATTCCACGGACGTTTTGGTTTCCTAAAAAGCCGGACTCCGGCAAATATCCGGGTAAGGTTGTTCCGTTATTGGAAGAGTAGGAAACAGAAAGGTTCTTAATCCCCGTGGCCAGTTTCAGGAGATTATCGGCAACAATTTTTATGGGTGATGTGGAGGTTTTTCGTTGGCCGGTAATCAGCGTCCTTGCATTGGAGATATCGCGTGAGGTAACAAAGGTTACCTTGTTGTTGTCTATAACTCTGGTTGTTCCCTGAACCGGACGTCCGTTGCTGTCAAAAATGCGGACCTGTACATCGGTTGTATTGAGTTTGTGCTCAATTTCCAGAGGTGTGTCTTTTTGGATATTCAGACTGTGACTGGTGTAACGGAGTTGTTCGGTGCCGCCTGATTTTTGCTGGGGCCTGGACAAGTTTCTCAAATAATCCACTTTGTTGTACAATCCGGTGAAATTGAATTGTGCATTCCCCTGAATGGTATTGGAATTTCGTATGGTATTTCCCCATTCATACTGTTCTTCAGTGATGGGCCCCTGTTGCCAGTTAAATTGAGCACCGTAATTGATGTTGGCCGAAGTCCAGTCGAGCATCGGGAGCTTATTGATGGGCAGTCGGTAGCTGGCATTGATGTTGTGCTGATAATTGGTCGTTCGGCCATACGACATGATGTTGCGCATTACCGAGTCTTTCCACAATTCATACTCATCGCGGTACCGATCTTTATTGACAACTCCTGTAGGCTCATCAATTCTGGCATTGGTAGTGGTGCGGAAATCGAGCTTCAGTGAGCGGGTCAGGTTGTAAGTCATCTCAAAATAGCGGTTCCAGTTAAAGTCTTTTCGCACCGAAACAGGAATTTTAAAGGTCGGGTTGTTGACATTTCTCAGTTGAGACTCTGAATAATCGCGCATCAGCTCCCATCGGTAGTTTATCTGGCTGGGCAGCAGGTAAAAGTTGAAATCACGGATGAGCTTGAACGCATCTCCTTTGATACTTTTGAAGGGTTCAACAATTTTTGGCTGACTGGAGAAATTGTAAGCCAGAATTCCCCGGTATGTTTTATCTATTTTATATTCTGTTTTTACGTCTTTGTGTTCCGATTCGTTGTAGGAATAGGTGGCACTCAGGTTGGAAAGATCATAGATTTTTGGATGATTGTCTTTTGGTTTTAGCCTGACATTGGTGAAGTTGATGCTTTTTCGGCTTGTCCGGTCTTGCGACAGGTCTTTGATGCTGTCTCTGGCTGCCTGCGAGGAAGCATTGTCCAGCGCCTGTTCCATGGTAATATCGGGATCCAGCGGATTGTATTCGGGGGTTGCAACCTGCTCACTGGCGCTGACGTACATGGGTGCCGAAAGTCTCGATTCGGGGCCCAGCAGTTTTCCAAGCTCCAGATTGGTTGCCACGTCGTACTGATAGTAATCCTCACGACTTCTTTCGTTGACGCTCTGTTCGATGCTGCCGAAACCAATGGTATTTACTTTCCCGGCCATGGAAACACTACCCAGATCGGCCAGTTTTACATTTACCCGTGCATTGGCAGCCCAACCTCCTTCTTCGTCAAAATCGGACAGCCTGAGCTCGTTAAACCATACCTCCGTGGACTTCAGGTCAATCGTGTTGTTGCGGATACCAATCATAACAGAGCGGACATTGGCCAGACTCGGATTACCTTTGATCCCGATGTGATTGTCCGGATTGTCCGGATCGGCAGTATAAAACTTCTTATTTATGGCTGCATCCTGATTTCCGCTCCTTAACTCATCATTTCGTCTGAGTTTTATTTGTTGAAGCAACTCAATGGGGAAATCGAACCTGTTCTCCTCCGGCCAGACAATATATCTGTCGCCGGTGGAGTTGTTGCTATAAGTTCCAGCCGGTGTCAGTTTCAGAGGAATCTCATACTCGTAGTAGTTATTTCTGAAATCAGTTCCCAGTCTGATGAAGGCTACAATGTCGTCGTCTTCCAACGGATAACCGGATATTTCTTCGGCATGAACTTCCATTTTTATGCGCCGGTACTGACGCATATCCATGTTCAGCGTTTTGTAAACAGCCCGGGCATCACTTCCTGCCAGGTCTGTGGTTTTAAGCACAAGGGACTGTTCGTTGAGTTGCCTGATTTGCGGATTTCCCGGATCGATGACCCTGTCGATTCCCGGGGGTAAAACATAGTTGACCGGCTTGCGGGTACCGTTTTCTTCGATATTTACAGTGGCCACTTCGAATTGGGTGCTTTGAGACGGAGTCACCATGTCATCTATTTCATACAACTCATCGTTGTATTTTCTCCATTCGGAACGAACCAGATCCATGGTGGCGAAACGAAGAAATACAGTGTCCGTAAAGTTCTTCAGAAACATCCGCATGAATCTTACAGAACTAAGGTCACTCAACTCTCCAATGGTGGTGTCCGGCTCGTTGACCGGCACTTTGAACTGATACCATTTCACAGAACTTGTCTCTCCGTTTTTCAGAGTTACTGTTGATTCAATCTGGTCGGTTATGAAATTCTCGCCCACATTCATATCTTCCGGACGCAGACTTATTTTGTACTGAAAATAGCTTTCTGTTTCGCTCAGCGTATTGTCTCTGTTGATGTCCTCTCCGTCGGGGAGGGTTGTTGATGCTGTGCTGTAGCTTTCATCGGAGTATTCCGACGGTATGGAGTTTCCTTCCGGATTGTTGAAGTTTTTGTACCTGTCGAGAATGCCTGTTTCTGCCTGGTCATAATCACTTCCCCGGTGATAATGATAGTCATCGGCGGCAGGGTCATCCAGAATGTTTTGGTAAGCTTCATCGTTCAGCAAACCGGACCCAAACAGGTTATCAATCAGGTTAAGGAATGGGTGGGGGGTATTTCGGTAAAAAGAGCGTTCTGTTTCTGAATTCATGCCATTCAGTCCCACGTCCTGTGCATATCGTGCTGCCGGATCATTGCTGAAAGCATTGACGAGACTCTGTTTGGTAGGCACATATCCCCAGGCTGTGCTATCCACATCAAACGGGTCTTCGGGGCCGGGAAGCCCCTGCTCAAAAAATTTGCGTGAGTCTCGAAGGATGTCCTCAGAAATGTTTCCCAGATTGATGTAAAAATCGCCTCCCTGCCCGGGACCATCTTCGTACACAAAGGGGTCCATTACCCAGAATTCAATGTACTCCACGTTGGCTGATTCGAAATCACTTTGTTGAATCTCCCGCATGATACCACCCCAGCGTTGGTTCGGGTTTTCAAGTTTTCCCTCCTGTGTCAGATTGGTGTCGAAGTTGTAAGGTCCCCGTTCATTCGGATAATAGGCCAGGTTTAGCACCGGGATGTTGGTCGGTTCTCCGTAGGCACTCTCGCGGTAAGGAAAAATCTCTTTTTCGTAAACTTCACGTACGAAATGGCTGGATTGCTGGTCTGAATTTTGGCGCAGATGACCGGGAGTAAGGTTGTTGTTGCGCAAAAAGAGCGGGTCGATGACATACCACGCAGTTTTAGCACGGTTAAAACCGTAATTCAGGTCATTTATGTTGGCTGCTTCCGGAAAAAGGTCGGGCTGCCCCTGCGGGGTACTTGCCAGTTTCCAGGCTGTCCAGTTCTTGATGTCTATGGGGATTTCACTGCCTTCAAAATCGTCGATGTAGGATGTCCCCTCTTTGTCGATGACATTTGGATGTCCGGGAATGAGCTGAGCAAATTCCCCTTCGAACGAGATGGAGGAGGGGGTGGTGGTCTCAACCAGAGGCAATTTATCTATGAGAGCTGTCAGTCCATTGGACTCGGTATAATAGGAGGTGTTAACTCCCCATATGGTGTTGGCAATGGGTTCATCGCCGAAATTAACTTTTTGGGTAAGCGGTCGCTCACGCAAATGCATCAGGGTCGCCCCCACATTGAAGTCGTTGTTGAATTGATAATTTAGGTGTGTACCCAGCAGGGTTTTGGTCTGAAGATTAAACATCTCCTGGCTTTCCAGGGAGACCTGAATCGGTGTTCCGGATTCCAAAAGACCTTCATTGAGAATACGGATGCGCCCTGTGGTGTAATCCACTGAGTAGTCCTGATTTTCTGTGAGTCTGATGCCCCCTGCAGTTACCACAACCGATCCTTCCGGAATGTTGAAGGCATTCAGTGAAATTTCACTGCTGACAGACGATTTGTATGTTCCGGAGAGTTTGAATTTGTTTTTTTCTGCAAACTGCGATGCATTGGTCAGGGTGGAGTCGTACAGGGCGTTAAAAACATATTTGTCAATGAGTGCCTGATTGCCTGCCAGTTTTTCTTCCAGATGGCGGCCAAATGGTTCCACAACAGGGAATACGACACGTCCCTGCTCCGGCAGAATGGTGTATCCCGGAACATAATCGAAGGTTCCGTCGGGGTAGGGTTCCTGATTGCTGTCAAGTCTGTCAAGTCCCATGATGCCAATCAGAAGCTCACCATTGATGCCACCTTCATCAGGTTCAGGCCCTTCGGGAAAATAATTGATGAATGAACCCTTGGAATCATCGAGGTAAACCACATCCATAATAAAGTCTTCCGGACTAACCTGGTAAGCTCCAATGGCATAGATGTTTTTCATCATCAAGTCCCAGGTGTTGAGACTGGGAGAGAGCAGCGTTCCCTTGAGCAGTTTGAGGTAAAGGCTGTTCGGTGCTTCCACTCCTCCGGTACTGAATTCTCCTACCTGATATACTTGTCCGTTGTAAGTGTATTCAAAAGCCACTGCCAAAACTTCATCGTCGTCGAGCGGACTGTTTAATGAAATATATCCCAGCTTGCTGTGCAGCGTATATTGAGAACTGTTGAGCAACCGGGCATTTTCAATTTTCTCATATTCTCTGGATCCCCTGAAACCCTGACTTTCGAGTGAGGCAAATGTGGAAGAAACCTGATTGATGTCTCTGGCACCGGAATAGGTGCTGTTCATGCTGCTGTAGAGGTTGTTGGCCTCATTGGAGGGGATGGCTCCGGGTTGGGCAGTCCACAGTCCGGGGTTCGCCAGGTTATTGGCACCTTCGGCAAGGTCAGCAAAGGCAATGATGTTTCGTGACTCGTTGAAATCGTTGCTGCGGTTGGTTACCCAAACTTCAATTTTTGTGATGTTGAAAGGGGAATTGATGATGGGCAGATTCTGCATAGCCTCGTTGTATCGCTCCCTGAACTGATGGGCCAGAAAGAAGTGACGGTTTTTATCGTATTCGTCAGCACTTATTTCAAAATCCTGCTGCTGTGCTCCCCCCTGGATATCCATGGTGGAGGTTTCACCTTTTTGCTGAGAGAAAATAGAAGTTACTGTGAGGCGACCAAATTGCATCTCTGTTTTGACACCGAACAGGCTCTGGCTACCGGTAATCAAGGTTCCGGGAAGTGGGAGTGTTACATTTCCTGCCTCCACTTTTTGCAGAATTTCATCTTCATGACCGGTGTATTCCAGGTTGATCTGGTTTTCAAAATCAAAAGTAGCTTCCGTGTTGTAGTTGATTCCCATTCGGAGCTTATCACCAATGTTTCCGGTGATATTCATTTGTATTTTTTCCTGAAAGTCGAAAGTAGTGGTTTTTCGCATTCTTTCCTGAAGGGTCGGGTTGTCGATGCGGGTATGGTTTACTCCGATTTGAAGTTCGGCAATTCCCTGGGGACGAATATTGATGGTGCTGCTTCCGAATATGCTTTCAACTGCTTGTCCTGCTCCGAATTGAATGCCACCTGCTCCTTCTTCTTCCGTGGCAGAGAGATTTTCGTCCCAGTATTTCATCATCGATTTGCGCATCTCCTGTTTTCGATACTCCTCCACTGTCATGGTGTATGGGAGCTTCACAGGTACGCTGCCAACCATCTTATACAAATTTATCAATCCGGTTACAGGATCATATTCTGCCCGGTAGGAGCTGTTTTCCGGTTGTGGAATCAGTGGAGATGTTGCTTTGTCATCCGGAGTTGAAAAATCTTCCGGATGAATGATGCGGTCCATTCTGAATGTTTCAGTGGTGTCGGGCCGCTGGGTGGTTGCATCGGGTCGGGATTCGAAAGAAAAGTCCATGCCGGGAGCGGCTCCTGTAAAAGCCAGGAGAGAAAGGAGGGCAAGGGAGAGGAGGATATGTTTGCTGTATTTTGTGTGCATTCAGAAAAATTGCGGAATGTTCGCCGGGTTACATCATTTTTAATGCAAGCTTGATGATATCTTCAACCTTGCGGCCTGGGTCTTCCTTAAGTATTTTGTCAATCGTTTTTTGCGATGGCGCTTTTGAAAAACCCAACATCACTAAAGCAGATAACGCTTCTTCTGCTTTTGTATTGTCTGCAGGCATCAGGAAATTTTCCCCTTCAGTGGCTTTGCCTATTTTGTCTTTCAATTCCACAATCAGGCGCTGAGCCGTTTTTAATCCTATTCCTTTGATGCTTTTTATCTGATTTACATTTCCGGTGGAAATGGCTATATGCAGTTCATCGGGCGACATGGACGAGAGCATCATCCGTGCGGTGTTGGAGCCAATACCCGATACAGAGACAAGCATCCTGAAGAGATCTCTTTCCCTGGTCTCAAAAAATCCATACAGCATGAAAGCATCTTCACGGATGTGTTCATGAATGTATAACTGAACCTCACTTTTGTCCTTCAGTGCTTCAAAGGTGAAAAGAGAAATGTTTAAAAAATAACCTATCCCGTTGTTTTCAACGATGGCATAGGCAGGGGTGATTTGTGCAATTTTTCCGGAAATAAACTCGTACATATCGGTATTTTAAACTTTATGAATTATTCTTCAAGCATCGGGACTCCGGAGGATTCCCCGGGTTAGCCTTGTTGTACCCTCTGTTGTTCAGGTGACCGCCCGTGGCGTTTCAGAGATGTAACTGGTGGAACTTTGGCAATTTTACCATTCTCTGATTTTTATCCCCTCTTTCTCAACCTTCCAATCTCCGGCCTTTTTTTCCTCATTGACAAATATAATACAGTCTTCTAAGGAATGGCGTATGGTTTTTAGTTTTTGTTCTCTTCATTTCCCCATCCGCGGGCTTTTAACTCAATTTCCTCTCCGGCATTGGTCTCCAGGGTATATCCTTTCGATTCGGGAGTGATGTGGCCAATTACAAAGACATCTTTTAGCCCTTTCCCTTCTTTTTCTATCTTTTGATAATCGTCCAGTGAGAGCGTAAATAACATTTCATAATCTTCACCTCCGTTGAGTGCCGCCACCAGGGGATTTATCTCCATCTCTTCGGCAAGCGTGGAGGTGGAATGGTCAATGGGGACTTTATTCTCATAGATGTTGCAGCCTGTTCCTGATGCTTTGCAAAGTCTGAGCAAAGCAGCAGCCAAACCTTCGCGAACCAGACTCATGGAGGTTGGTTCCAGAGCAGCTTCCTGTAACTGAGTGAGTAGTTCTATTCTGGCTTCGGGCTTTAATTGTCGCTCCAGTAAATAATCGTAACCTCCAAAATCCGGATCATTCTGCCCGGTCTCTTTCATCACCTGTTTTTCTCTTTCCAAAAGTTGCAACCCCATAAATGCTGCACCAAAATCTCCTGTAACACAAATGAGATCATTCTCTTTTGCTCCGCTTCGATTGAGGGTCTTCCCCTTTGGGGCAAATCCAAATGCGGAAGTGGAGATGGTCAGACCGGTGAGTGATGAAGAAGGCCGAAATCCGGTCAGGTCTAATTCATATTTTTGACAGGCCATTGCTACACCTTCCATGAGCAATTCCACCGCTTCCAAAGACATTTTACTGCTGAGTCCTAGTGCCAGACTCAGGTGGGTGGGGACAACCCCGGCAGCAATAACATCGGAAATGCCTGCCACCACAGTTTTGTATCCCAGATGACGAAGCGGATAATAGGTCAGATCGAAATGAATGCCCTCCAGCAACAGATTCTGTGCGGTTACCAGTTCATCTCCTTCCGCCCCCGTGATAGAGGCATCATTTTTAATTCCACAAAGTGTATTGCTTCGTCTGTTGGGAAACGTTTTTTCAATGTGTTCTATGAGGCCGAAAAGGCCAATTTCTGATAGTGGTGTTACCGTTTTACTCATGATTTTACTTTTGTTATGCAAAGATATAATAATAGTCGGGTTCTTCTTTTTCTAAATAGTGTTTGTCTATAAAGTCCAACTTCTGCGTTGTTGCTCAAAATCTAAATCCTCATCCCGATTGTGCTTTTTGTTGGTTTTTTGTTTAAAAACCTTACAAAAGCTACTTCGGGACTGCGGTTTAGATTTTTCACACGTCTTGAATTTGAACTTTCTAGTTCAAACACGTGAAAAACGCCTGGTTTATGGGCAGAAACTAAATAAATATCAATAAGTCAATCGAAAAGTAAAATGCCTGTGTAAATTTAGATTTAATCTAAATGTTTAATACCTTTGCATCCGCAATTGTTATTAATCCTTAATGAATTGAACCCTAAACTCATTATCATTGTTTTAACCAGCAGAATGACAGATTAATTTTTGATATGGCAACAGAACAAGATAAAATATTAGAAGAAGTAACCAAAGGGGAGTATAAATACGGTTTCTATACCGATATTGAAATGGATATGCTGCCTAAAGGGTTGAGTGAAGAGGTTATCAAAGAGATTTCCAAACGCAAAGGAGAGCCTGAATTTATGTTGGAATTCCGTCTTGAGGCTTATCGCAACTGGTTGAAGATGGAAACACCCGATTGGGCTCATTTGAATATTCCTGAAATCGATTTTCAGGACATTATTTACTATGCTGCACCAAAGAGCAAACCCAAGCTTGACAGTATGGATGATGTGGATCCTGAGTTGAAAGCAACCTTTGATAAACTGGGTATTCCTCTTGAAGAGCAGAAACAGTTGGCGGGTGTTGCAGTAGATGCTGTTATGGACAGTGTATCTGTAAAAACCACCTTCCGGGAAACGTTGGCCGAAAAAGGGATTATTTTTTGCAGCATCAGTGATGCCATTAAAGAGTATCCCGATTTGGTAAAGAAGCATCTGGGTAGTGTAGTGCCACCCAATGACAACTATTTTGCTGCCTTGAACTCTGCCGTGTTTTCCGACGGTTCGTTTGTTTATATCCCCAAAGGGGTGCGCAGTCCGGTGGAATTGTCCACTTATTTTCGTATCAACGCCATGAATACAGGACAGTTTGAACGAACCCTGATTGTAGCTGAAGATGACAGTTATGTAAGTTACCTGGAAGGTTGTACTGCTCCTCAGCGTGATGAAAATCAGCTGCACGCAGCTATTGTGGAAATTGTAGCCATGGAGCGGGCAGAAGTGAAGTATTCAACGGTTCAGAACTGGTATCCCGGAGATAAAAATGGAAAAGGTGGTATCTATAATTTTGTGACCAAGCGCGGCCTGTGTAAAGGTGATTACTCTAAGATATCGTGGACACAAGTAGAGACCGGATCGGCCATTACCTGGAAATATCCAAGTTGTGTGTTGATGGGAGATCACTCTTCCGGAGAGTTTTATTCAGTTGCACTGACCAATAATCATCAGCAGGCAGATACCGGAACCAAGATGATTCACCTTGGGAAGAATACCAAAAGTCTGGTGGTTTCAAAGGGAATCTCCGCCGGAAAAAGCCAGAACAGTTATCGCGGACTCGTAAAGGTTTCCAAGAGAGCAGAAAATGCCCGAAATTTTTCGCAGTGTGATTCATTGCTGATGGGAGATAAATGCGGAGCGCATACTTTCCCATATCTGGAAATTAACAACAACTCGGCGAAGGTTGAGCACGAAGCAACGACCTCCAAAATCGGAGAGGATCAGATTTTTTATTGTAACCAGCGTGGCATTGATACGGAAAGTGCTGTTGGACTGATTGTAAACGGCTATGTGAAAGAGGTAATCAATCAGTTGCCCATGGAATTTGCAGTGGAAGCTCAAAAGTTGCTTGAAATCAGTCTTGAAGGGAGTGTGGGATAAAGGCCCCGTGAAAATAAGAAAAACAAATTTTGGAATTCATTAAGTCGCTTGGCGCAGAATTCCATCATCTAATCATCATATAAGTTCTGAAAATATGCTTTCGATAAAAAACTTACATGCTAAAATAGACGATAAGGAAATCCTCCGGGGAATAGATCTGAAGGTAAAACCGGGTGAGGTTCATGCAATTATGGGACCCAATGGTTCAGGGAAAAGTACCCTGGCCTCTGTGCTTGCCGGAAATGAGATGTTTGAAGTGAGCGAGGGAGAAGTGCAGTTCAACGGAAAGGACATTCTGGAAATGGCTCCTGAAGACAGGGCCAGAGAGGGATTGTTTCTGAGTTTCCAATATCCGGTAGAAATCCCGGGTGTGAGTATGGTTAACTTTTTACGTACTTCCATCAATGAATTGCGGAAGTACAGAGAGGAAAAGCCCTTGTCTGCCAGTGAATTTCTGAAACTGATGCGTGAGAAGAAGAATCTGGTGGAGATCGATTCTGATCTGACCAATAGATCGGTAAATGAAGGTTTTAGCGGAGGAGAGAAGAAGAAAAATGAAATCTTCCAGATGGCCATGCTGGAGCCAAAGCTTTCCATTCTGGATGAGACCGACTCAGGACTCGATATCGATGCGCTGAGAGTGGTTGCAAACGGGGTGAACAAATTGAAACGTCCCGATAATGCAACTGTGCTCATTACTCACTATCAGAGACTTCTGGAATACATTGTTCCCGACTATGTGCATGTGCTTTATCACGGGCGTATTGTGAAAACCGGCGGAAAAGAGCTTGCTCATGAGTTGGAAGCCAATGGGTACGACTGGATTAAGAAGGAGTTTGGCGATAAGTAAACGCCTGTCCCGGAGTCGAACTTTTAATTTTGAATTGAATGGATAATGTAATCAAAAATATCATTGGAAAGGATATCTCTCTTGCTGAACTGTTTGAGGAAAACAGGTCTGTCATTGAATCGCATTCCTCACCGGTGCTCAACAGCTTGCGCGATGAGGCCTTTGATGCTTTTCAGGAGTTGGGAATTCCTTCCAATAAAGTTGAGAATTATAAATATACCAATCTTCAACCTCTGTTCAGTGGAGATTATGCCTTTTCACTGAAACCTGAGACGCTCACAGAGAATCTGGAGGATATTTTCTCCTGTGATGTGGATACCCTCGATTCAATTACCGTCTATTTGGTAAACGGCTGGTATTATACCCGAAATAATCCCGGAGATTTGCCAAAAGGGGTAGTGATCGGCAGTATGGCCCAGGTGGCGAAAGAGAATCCTGAATTAATTGAAAAGTATTATGGTACCCGGGCTCCGCATTTGTCGGATGGTGCAGTGGCATTCAATACCATGTTTGCTCAGGATGGCTTTTTTGTACATGTGCCCAAAGGGGTGGTTGTTGAAAAGCCCATTCAGATAGTCAATATTCTGATGTCGGAAGATGCTTTGATGACTACCCAACGCAATCTCGTGGTGATGGAGGATAACAGTGAGGCGCGCATCATGGTCTGTGATCATACACTTACTACCGGTAAGTTTGTGATGAATAATGTAACAGAGGGTTATGTGGGAAGAGATGCCAGGCTGGATTTGTACAATTTGCAAAATCAGCACAATGCCACCACCCAGGTTGCAGGATTTTATTTCGAGCAGCATGAAAACTCACATCTGGCAACCAATAACCTTACACTGCATGCCGGAGTTGCCCGTAACAACATCGAACTGAAACTGGCCGGCTCTCATGCCGAAGGTCATGCTTATGGTTTGTATCTTCTGGATAAGAATCAGCATGTGGATAACTTCTCGTATATCGATCACGCAGTTCCCGACTGTTTCAGTGATGAATTGTTTAAAGGTGTGCTGGACGACCACTCAACGGGTGCGTTTACCGGAAAAATCATGGTTCGGCCCGATGCTCAGAAGACCAATGCCTATCAGTCAAACAATAACCTGCTGCTTACCAATGATGCAAAAATGAATACCAAGCCCCAGCTTGAGATTTATGCAGATGATGTGAAATGTAGTCACGGAGCAACAGTGGGACAGATTGATGAGGATGCCATGTTTTATCTGCGTACACGTGGAATCAATAAAAATGAAGCCACCATTTTACTGATGTATGCTTTTGCCTACGAGGTGATTGAGAAAATCAAGGTAGAACCATTGCGCGAGCAAATACGAACGCTGATTGAGAAACGTTTCCGCGGAGAGCTGGACAAATGTCACTCGTGTGTGGTATGTGGTCAAAAGGGTACCGATGTAACCTGCTTGTAAGCATGTTTATTTGATAATAATTTTTTCCGGTACCCGTCTTTTTGGCAGGTACCGGATTGTTTGTTTTATACTATGGCTTTTGATATCCGAAAAATAAGAGACGATTTTCCCATTCTCCATCAGGATGTGAATGGTAAACCTTTAGTTTATCTCGACAATGCCGCAACTACTCAAAAACCTTTGCAGGTGATTGACGCTGAAGCCGCAGTTTACAAAACGATCAACAGTAATATTCACAGAGGGGTGCATCATTTGAGTAATGTGTGCACCGAAGCTTTTGAGGAGGTCCGAAAAAAAACCGCTGATTATATTAATGCCGAATCTTCTGATGAAGTGATTTTTACCCGGGGGACCACAGAGTCAGTGAATTTGCTTTCTTCTTCCTTTGGGGAGACCTTCCTGAAGGAGGGCGATGAGATCATTCTGACGGAAATGGAGCATCACAGTAACATCGTTCCATGGCAGTTGCTGGCTCAGCGTCGGGGTGTTACCGTGAAAGTGGTGCCTGTTACAGATGCCGGTGAATTGGATATGCAGGGCTTCAGTGAGCTGCTCAATGAGAAAACCAGTCTGGTTGCAGTGACACATATCAGTAATGTATTGGGAACCATTAATCCCGTTGAGGAAATAATCGCTCTTTCACATACTGCCGGGGTGCCGGTGATGATTGACGGAGCTCAGGCGATTCACCATGTGCTCGTTGATGTTCAGAAACTGGATTGTGACTTTTATGCGTTCAGTGGACATAAGATGTATGCCCCAACAGGTGTGGGGGTGCTCTACGGAAAGCGGAAATGGCTTCAGCAAATGAATCCATATCAGGGTGGGGGAGAGATGATTGATAAAGTCTCTTTCTCGGGAACCACCTTTAACGATTTACCTTATAAGTTTGAAGCCGGAACGCCAAATTATGCAGGGGTTATCGGACTTGGCGCAGCCATTGATTATCTCAGAAATATAGGTTTGGAGGATGTGTGGGCCTATGAACACGAATTGTTTGAATATGCCCTGAAGCAGATGAGTGCCGTTCCCGGAATACGTTTTGTAGGGCAGGCCCGACATCACACCAGCGTTATTTCTTTTCTTTTGGGAGATGCTCATCCGTTTGATGTGGGCACCCTTCTGGATAAACTGGGGTTTGCATTGCGAACCGGTCACCATTGTGCGCAACCATTGATGGATCGTTTCAGGATTTCGGGAACGGTGAGGGCATCATTTGCTTTTTACAACACCAGAGAGGAAGTTGACAACCTGGTTGAGGCGCTGAAGCGTGTGGCAATGATGCTTGGTTAAAGAGTTCGTTTATTATGAAGTTGCTATCTTTGCAAAAAAATAAACAGCATGACCATAAAAGAGAAACAGCAGGAAGTTATTGAAGAATTCTCAGCATTTGACGATTGGATGGACAAATATTCATTGCTCATAGAATTGGGAAATGAGCTAGATTCTTTTGATGAAGCCAATCGCCAACAACAAAATCTTATTGAGGGGTGTCAATCGAAAGTTTGGCTCCATGCGGAAATGAACGACGGGAAGATAGAGATCCAGGGAGATAGTGATGCCATTATCGTAAAGGGAATTGTGGCTCTCCTGCTGCGTGTGCTTTCCGGCCATACCCCCGACGAAATACTTGATAGTGATCTCTTTTTTATTGATGAAATAGGATTGAAAGAACATCTGTCGCCTACGCGCAGCAATGGGCTGGTGGCTATGGTCAGACAAATTAAAGCTTATGCGCTGGCCTTTAAAGCCCGGCAGAATAAGTAAGTGAACTTCGGTTCGGATAAGATTGTTAGCTGTAAAAGGAGAATGATATGAGTACAGAATTTCTGAATACCGAAACAGATATTGTAAAGGTTCTTAAAACCATTTACGACCCCGAGATTCCGGTCAATATTTATGACCTGGGACTGATTTATGAAGTGGAAGTTCGGGAAGAAGGAAAAGTTAAAGTGGTGATGACACTGACATCGCCTAACTGTCCGGTGGCCGAATCACTGCCCGAAGAGGTGTATGAAAAAGTACTATCGGTAGAAGGGGTTAAAGAGGTGGACTTGAATTTGACCTTTGATCCACCCTGGACTAAAGATATGTTGTCGGAAGAAGCCCTTCTTGAGTTGGGACTCCTTTAAATTGTTTGAGATGGATCTGATTGCTGAGCAACGAGGTCAAATGATTCGTGAGAAAGCACTGGATCTCGGATTTGATGATGTTGCTTTTGTGGAGGCTCAGTTTTTAGAAAGAGAAGCTGAAACGTATGACCGGTGGATCACGAAAGGGGCTCATGCAGGAATGGATTATATGGCCCGCAATCGTGAGAAACGCAATGATCCGCGACTGCTCGTGGAGGGAACAAAATCGGTGGTGGTCGTGCTGCAGAATTATCAACCGGACAGGAATACCTCTCAGGGCGACGAATTTAAGATCTCCAAATATGCTTACGGACGGGATTATCACAAAGTGCTGAAAAACCGGCTGAAAAAACTGATGTCTTTTATCCGAACGGAGGTGGCGGATGAGGCCGATGGTCGTTTTTTTGTCGATTCAGCTCCGGTTTCCGAACGTTCGCTTGCCGCTCGTGCCGGACTAGGATGGCGTGGGAAAAATACCAATCTCATACATCCGCGACTGGGGTCATTTGTTTTTATCGGAGAGTTGTTTCTCAATTTTGAATTGCCCTACGGGACTCCCATAAAAGAGGCCTGTGGTGGTTGCACTCGTTGTTTGGATGCCTGTCCCACCGGTGCTTTGACATCCCCTTATGAATTGGATGCCAATAAATGTATCTCTTATCTGACCATTGAAAATAAAGGCGAAATCTCAGAAGATTTCTCAGGCCAATTTGATGGATGGATCTTTGGTTGCGATATATGTCAGGATGTTTGCCCATGGAATTGGAAAGCCAGGCCGCATAAAGAACCTGACTTTAATCTTCGGCCGACTTTTGGAAAGATGACCAGCGTGGACTGGAAAGCTCTTTCCGAGGCTTCTTTCGATGAGTTATCCAAAGGAAGTGCCATCCGACGTGCCGGTTATGCCGGGATTATGCGAAATATTCGGTTTGTCGGATCAGTCAGGAAATAAATTCCTCATCTTTTCTCAGAATCATAGACGGTTACCACCACTCGGCGTTCACTTCTCGGGCCGTCAAATTCACACAGAAAAATGTTCTGCCAGGTGGAGAGGCCGGGCTTCCCGTTGATGACAGGGATGGTTTCTGATGGTCCGGTAAAGCCGGCTTTCAGATGTGAGTCACCATTGTTGTCCTGCGCATCGTGCTGCCAAACACCTTGAGGAAAAGTCTTTCGGAGCCAGTTTAGAACATCCGTTTGCACCGAATCGTCCCAGTTTTCCTGAATCATAATGCCTGCAGTGGCGCCCTGTACATAAACATATACCAGGCCGGTTTCTATTTCTGAATCCGTAACGACACGACTAACTTCATTGGTTATATCTACCAGCTCTTCGTGTTTTTTTGTCTTAAACAACAACGTTTTTTGCATCTCTCTATAGTTTCTATGTGGATTTTTGGAAACACTTTGTTGCTAAAATAATGAAGCTGTGGTTTTTTGGGGAATTTATGTTCATAAATAATCACCGTCATCAATCTCAATATCCTTAAAAGTGCCGCTTATTTCAAATAACTATCCCAAAAAAATTATGGATATAATGTGTAAATCACATTATGGCGTGGAAATTGCTTATTTATTTTTGTTTGATTTTCAAAAATTAACTAAATTTAGCATTTGTGTTTTGCCCCGGCAGTGCTTTAAATGTAGTCATTAATGTTATGTTTGCACCCGTTTTAATTGAAGAGTCAAAGCATATTATGCAAAACAGGGAATTTAATCTGGTCGCCGGTGACGGGACATTCCTTATCGGGCGTTTGTGGAGGCCCGCAGGGAGTGCTGTTGCTGTTATCTGTATTGTTCATGGAATAGGCGAACATTCCGGTCGGTATGATCAGTGGGCCCGACAGTTTTGCAACCAGGGATACCTAGTTTACTCTGTCGATCTGCGCGGCCATGGACGGTCGGAAGGCAGACGTGGACATATTGACCAGATTAATAATTACCTGGATGATATCGGAAGCTTAATCAGACTGGTCAAGCATAATTGGGATGAGTTGCCCGTCTTTTTGTACGGACATAGCATGGGAGGCAATCTGGTTTTGAATTTTCTTCTCAGGAAAAGACAGGACTTTGCCGGTGCCATAGTTACCTCGCCGTGGCTCAATTTGGTAAATCCTCCGGCACCATTTATTCAAAAAGCTGCCTCTTTTTTAAACCACCTCTTCCCTAAAATGACTTTTCCAACCGGGATTAAATCCAGTGAACTTAGTTCCATTCCCGAACAACAGAAGTCAAGTGATACCGATAAATTAATGCATCATAAAATTTCTGTACGTCTCTTTAATGAACTCAAACGCTCGGCAACAGAAGTGTTAGCACATCCTTCCCGCTTTTCAATTCCGTTGTTTTTTGCTCATGGTACCGCCGATGCGATTACCGATTTTAAGACTACCAGACAGTTTTCTGAAAGCATTGGCGATAATGCCGGATTTTATGGGGCAAAGAATGCAAGACACGAGCTTCACTGCGAGCCTGTGGCTGAAGATTTGTATTTTTTTATTACCTCCTGGATAGGTGACATACTCAAAGAGACTCGTGATGCAGAATGATTTCCGAACTGTCGTTGATGTGGGTAAGTTTGACTTTTCAATCCATGCGGATTCTGAGATGTTGTTTTTAGGCTCTTGTTTTTCTGATAATATCGGGGCCCGGTTTAAAACTTCCCGGATGAAAGCTTTGGTAAATCCCTTTGGGGTGGTTTACAATCCGCTTTCCGTTGCTCGTTTGGTGGAGCGTGCTCTGGATCCGGAACCCTGCACATCGGATGAGCTGGTTTTTCATAACGAAAAATGGCATCATTTTGATTTCCATGGAAGTTTCAGCGGGTTTGAGCCCCGGGAAGTTTGTGAAGATATTAACCGAACTGTTCAACAAACATCTACGGTATTAAAAAGTGCCGATGTTCTGTTTATCACCTTTGGAACCTCTTTTGTTTATGAGCGTCAGGATACTTCTGAGGTGGTAACCAATTGCCATAAATTTCCTTCCGGTTTCTTCTCACGTTACCGGTTGGATCCCGAAGAAATAGTAGTAAAGTATAAAGAGCTGATTGTCTCTCTGAGAGTGTTTAACCCAAAGCTGAAAATTATTTTTACCGTCAGTCCAGTGCGTCACTGGAAAGATGGTGCAAATGGAAATCAGGTAAGTAAATCCGCGCTTTTTCTTGCTATTGATAAATTGGTGGATCTGTTCGATGGGGTGTATTATTTTCCTGCCTACGAGATCCTGATGGATGAATTGCGGGATTACAGGTTTTATGATGCAAGGATGTTTAACCCATCCGAGCAGGCTGTTGATTATATCTGGAAACGTCTTTCCGATGTGCTTTTTAGTTCCTCTGCAAAAAAATATATTTCATTGACTTCCAGGATTGCCAAAGCACGCAATCACAAATTGTCAGCTTCTTCCGGTTCTCAGACTGTTGAGTTTTTACGGCAATCTCTTCGGTTGGTTGATGATGTCACCCGGCAGTTTCCGGATTGCGACCTCTCTTCGGATGCTGAATATTTCAGGGATGAGTTGATTAAGAGTGAACAATAGGTTCAATATATAAAGCATTCATATCTCCGCCCAGTTTTTTTGTTACCCTTTTGTTTCTAAGTTTTTCATGAGGTAGTCCCTTTTTTATTGGTTAATAAAAATTAAAAACTGTTTCCAATAGTTTAGAAAAAATCTTATCTTTAATACATCAAAGAAGCAATTCTTCCTGGTTTTTATTTAGTCATGACTTTTTTATCTTTTTCGAAGGAGGAACCTTGCATTTGAACGCCTGATTTCTTTAACCTTTTCGAGGACTACCGGTTTTCGGCAGGGGGAATAGTTTTGAGGTAGTTATCTCCCGGAAAATTCTCACTCAGGGATTTGTTTTTGTTTTTTTAATGAATGTGATGAGGTTGGGCAAAGCACATTGAATAACCAATTGATTTTTGATGTCTTTCTGCCTAACTTGAAAGAGGTTTTGTACCTGTTTTTTGATAAGCTAACCTAAAATTAATTATATGACATATTTTCAACTGGAGAAAGATCGTCTGGTAAATCTTGAATACTCACTTTACAGGGAAATCCTAAGAACCAACCGGGCAGGATCTTATTGCAGTACTACAATTATTGGATGTAATACCAGGAAATATCATGGTTTGCTGGTTTGTCCATTAGAACAATTAGGTGGAGACCATTTTGTGTTGCTCTCTTCACTGGATGTGTCTGTGGAGCAGCATGGCCAGGTGTTTAATTTAGGTATTCACAAATACCAGGGTAGTCATTACGAGCCTAAAGGACACAAGTATCTCACTAAATTTGAGATTGACGATATTCCAAAGCGTTATTATCGTGTGGGCGGAGTAATCTTATCCACAGAGATGGTATTGGTGGAAAATGAGGAGCAGCTTTTGTTTAAAGTGACTTTGGAAGATGCGCATTCTCCTACCAGATTGAGGTTTAAACCTTTTCTCGCATTCAGAAGTGTTAATGAGCTAACATTCCGTAATATGGATGCCAATACCAGGTATCAGGAGGTGGATAACGGGATTTCCGTGAAAATGTATGAGGGGCTTCCGACTTTGTTTATGCAGTCGAGCAAGCAGATTGAGTTTATTCCGGTTCCGGATTGGTATTTAGGTGTTGAATACCTCAAAGAGCAACATCGCGGGTACCCCTTTAAGGAAGATCTTTTTGTTCCCGGCTATTTTGAAGCAGAAATAAAAAAGGGAGAGAGCATTGTGATGTCTGCGGGTACTTCCGAATCACGCCCCAATGGGCTGAAAGCAAAATTTACCCGTGAGAAAAAGAAGCGTATTCCGAGGGACAGCATGATCGACAATTTGTTGAATTCGGGGCAGCAGTTTTTATTCTCCCGCGGAAAAGATGTCCGCCTTATGGCTGGTTACCACTGGTACAAAGAGCGGCATCGTGATACCCTTCTGGCTTTGCCGGGATTGTCTTATTATCAGGAGAACAAAGAGGTGTATAAAAGTATTCTGCAATACATTGCGGGAGAAATCTCTGAGAAATATCTTTCAAAGAACAAAAATCTCTTGAGCCGGGATATAGATGTACCCTTATGGTTTTTCTGGACGGTTCGTCAGTGCAGAACCAATTGCAGCCCTCCTGAGGTGTGGGAAAAGTATAAGGTGATGATGAAAGCGGTGCTTGATCATTATCAGAAAATGGAGGGAGAATCCATGAGAATGGAAGCCAATGGTCTCTTGTATGCCCGCAAAGAGGGAGTGCCCCTTACATGGATGGAAGCAGTGATTGACGGGCAACCTGTTACATGGAGGCCGGGCTTAACCGTCGAATTGAATGCGTTGTGGTACAATGCCCTGTCATTTTATGCTTTCCTGGCCAAAGAGGCCAACGAACCGGAAGAGGGAGCTCCTTATGCGGATCTGGCAGAGCGGGTGAAAAATTCTTTTGTTGAAGTTTTCTGGAATGCTGAGGATGAATTTTTATACGATTATGTAGAGGGTGAATACCGTGATACCTCCATTCGCCCCAACCAGTTGATTGCTGCAGCAATGCCTTATTCTCCGTTAACGGTGGAGCAACGCAAGGCTATTGTGGATGTGGTGAAGAAGGAACTTTTAACTCCACGCGGCATTCGCACATTGTCACCTCAGGATCCGAAATACAAAGGAGTCTATGATGGCAATGCGCAACAAAGAGATATGGCTTTGCATCAGGGAACCGTTTATCCCTGGCTGGCAGCATTTTTTGCCGAAGCCTACCTTGACATCCATAAGCAGGGAGGTCTCTCTTTTGTAAAAAGAATGCTCGAAGGTTTTGAAGAAGAGATGGGCAACCATTGTGTGGGAACGATTTCTGAGTGTTTTAACGGAAACCCGCCTCATGTGGGGAAAGGAGCAGTTTCAATGGCCTGGAATGTAGGGGGAGTGCTAAGTATTATTAATCTAATTGAAAAATATAGTAACCTATGAGGGTATTAATGTTTGGTTGGGAATTTCCCCCACATATTTCCGGAGGTTTGGGAACTGCCTGCTTCGGGCTTACCCGTGGTCTTTCATATATATCCGGTTTGCAGGTTTTGTTTGTGGTTCCCAAAGCTTTTGGAGATGAAGAGCAGCAGGGAATCAGCTTAATTGGGGCCAACCAGGTTCCTGTGAAACATCGCAAGCTGAATCTGAAACATTTTAGCCGCAAACTGGATTACATTGAAGTTGGCTCGCGCATGATGCCTTATACCGACCCTGATGAATATTTCCGGATAGAGAAATCAAAGAAAGAAAAAGGGGCTTTTGAATTTGTTCAAACCGATGAAGCCGGACAGATTCCCTTTACGGGAACTTATGGCGCTAATCTGTTGAAGGAGATTCATGACTACGCGTTGGTGGCTAATGTTATAGCGCAGGATTATTCTTTTGACCTTATTCATGCGCATGACTGGCTGACATACCCTGCCGGCATTGCGGCAAAGGAAGCAACGGGAAAGCCACTGGTAATTCATGTACATGCCACTGATTTCGACCGAAGCGGAGGGAGTGTGAACCCGGTGGTGTTTGATATTGAAAAGCGGGGTATGGAAGCAGCTGATAAAATTATTGCAGTGAGTAATCTTACACGTCGCACTGTAATAGAGAAGTATGGAATCGATGCCGAAAAAGTAGTGACGGTTTACAATGCTGTTGAGCCTCTGGAGAAGAAAGATAAGCCTGCTTTTCAGAAAGGGACCAATGAAAAAGTGGTAACTTTTCTGGGACGCATTACCATGCAAAAAGGACCTGAGTATTTTGTGGAAGCAGCACACAGAGTGTTGCAAAAGAACCGCAATGTGAGATTTGTAATGGCCGGAAGTGGAGATATGATGCACAAAATGGTGCGTCGTGCCGCTCAACTAAAAATTATGGATAAATTCCATTTTACAGGTTTCCTTCGTGGAGAAGAGGTGTTTAGTATGCTTGCCATGAGTGACCTTTATGTGATGCCTTCAGTTTCCGAACCTTTTGGTATCTCTCCGCTCGAAGCAATGCAAAGCAATGTTCCGGTGCTCATTTCACATCAATCGGGCGTTGCCGAGATTCTTACCTATGCCATAAAAACCAATTTTTGGGACGTGGATGCCATGGCGGACGCCATTTACGGGGTATTACATTATCCGGCTCTTTCCGAAATGTTTGTGAAATATGGGAAGAAAGAGGTGGATGCCCTCAAGTGGGAGAAGTCGGCATTGGACGTAAAGATGGTTTACGACAGTGTTCTGAATGAGTTTTATTAGGCACAGATGCCGGCCGATTGAGGTTTACATCTGATCGGTTTTGTAATTGCAACTTCAAAATTCCTTCTGATACGAAAAGAAAAATATAGAAATATGAAGACAATTTGTTTATACTTTCAGGTTCATCAGCCATTCAGATTCCGGAGGTATCGGTTTTTCGACATTGGCAATGACCATTATTATTTCGATGACTACACCAATGAGTCGATTCTAAATAAAATTGCCGCCAATTGTTACCTGCCGGCCAATAAACTACTCCTTAAACTCCTCACGCAGCACAAAGGAAAGTTTAAAGTTGCTTTCAGCATTACCGGAGTGGCCATGGAGCAATTTAAGCTTTATGCGCCGGAGGTGCTTGACAGTTTCCGGGCTCTGGCAGCAACGGGACAAGTGGAGTTTCTCGCTGAAACTTATGCGCATTCGCTTGTTGCCCTAAAAGATGAGGATGCTTTTAGAAAGCAGGTAACCATGCACAGCGATATGGTTGAGGAACTTTTTGGTCAAAAGCCTTTGGTCTTCAGAAATACCGAGCTTATTTACTCCGATCACATCGGGGATATGGTGGCACGAATGGGCTTTAAAGCCATGCTTACCGAAGGGGCTAAGCATGTTTTGGGATGGAAAAGCCCAAATTTCCTTTATTGCAATGCCATCAATCCACGATTGAAAGTATTGCTCAAAAATTATAAGCTGAGTGATGATATTGCCTTTAGATTTGGCGACAAAGGGTGGCACGAATGGCCGCTTACCAGTAATAAATTTGCAGGATGGCTTAAGGATCTCGATAAGAAAGAAGAAGTGGTGAATCTCTTTATGGATTATGAAACTTTTGGAGAGCATCAGAAAAAGGAATCAGGAGTATTTGAATTTCTGGAATATTTACCGGCAGAAATTCTTAAGCATAAATCTCTGAAGTTCGGGACTCCTTCGGAAGTGGCTGCCCGGTTACAGGTGGTTGCTCCGGTTAATGTTCCCAATCCCATTTCCTGGGCAGACGAGGAACGGGATCTGACGGCCTGGCTTGGAAATGAGATGCAGCAGGAAGCTTTTGACAAACTTTATGCTCAGCTTCCAAAAATGAATCGATGTACCGATTCCAGGCTTTTGAAGGATTGGAATTATTTGCAGTGCAGCGATCATTTTTACTATATGTGTACCAAGTTTTTTTCTGACGGGGATGTACATGCTTATTTTAATCCTTACGAGACGCCCTACGAAGCTTTTATAAATTATATGAATGTGCTGAGCGATTTTGCCATTCGTCTCAATGCGGCCGTTCCCTTCAGCTCTGAGGAAAAGGAGCTTGCCAATCTGTCGGGAATCCTTGAAGAGCGCGACCAGAAAATTAAGAAACTGGAAGAGGAACTTCAAAAGTTGAGGAGTAGAAAGCGAACAAACACTTCCGGAAAAACTTCCAGGAGCGCAGGAACTGCTTCAACTGCAGCTTCCACAAAGGGGAAAAAAGCTCAGAAGAGTGCTGCGAAAACGAAAAGTAAGAAATGAGTTTTGAAATTAAATTTTGAATGATGGATAGTTTTCTGAAGCCGGACTTTGTTTTTGAAACAAGTTGGGAAGTTTGTAATAAAACCGGTGGCATTCACACGGTGCTTTCATCTAAAGCCGGTACTTTAGTGGAACAGTTTCGCGATAATGTAATCTTTATCGGACCCGATGTCTGGCGGGGACAACACAAAAATCCTGAATTTCTGCCCGATCCGGCATTGTTTCCCGGATGGCAGGATGTGCTGGAACGTGAAGGTCTGAGGGTAAAAACAGGGCGTTGGAATATCCCGGGGCAACCTGTTGTTTTTTTGGTTGACTTCAGCCCTTTGGTGACCCGTAAGAATGAGATATTGGCCGGAATGTGGGAGAGCTTTAAACTTGACAGCCTTTCCGGACAATGGGATTATGTGGAGCCTGTTCTTTTTGGGTATGCTGCCGGAATGGTGATCGAAAGTTTCTATAAATTCCGGATCCCTGACAGCGAGAAGGTGGTGGCTCATTTTAATGAGTGGATGACCGGTAGCGGTGCTCTTTATTTGCGAGATAATTTGTTACAGGTTGGAACCATTTTTACCACGCATGCAACGGTGATTGGCCGTTCCCTCGCAGGGCATGGCGCAGATATTTATGAGCAACTGGATGAAATAGATGCCGACTCAAAAGCGGGTGAACTCAATGTTGTTGCCAAGCATTCGATGGAGAAAACCACAGCCTGCAATGTGGATTGTTTTACCACTGTGTCTGAGATTACTGCCCGGGAGTGCGCCCGATTTCTGTCACGCGATGTGGATGTGGTGACACCCAATGGATTTAATAACGGCATTGTGCCCGTGGGTGAGGATTATGAGGTGAAACGTAAAAAAGCAAGAGCCCGGCTCACTCAGGTGGCTGAAGCATTGCTGGGGATAAAGGTTCAGGAGAATGCGATGTTTATAGCCAATAGCGGTCGTTATGAATATCGGAATAAGGGGGCGGATGTGTTTTTGGATGTTCTGAAGAAATTGAATGAGGATCAATCCAACGACCGTGAAATTCTGGCTTTTGTGCTTATCCCTGCCAATACATACGGTCCACGAAAAGATTTAATGACAAGGTTGTCCAAGGGAGATGGACATGACCCATTACCCAATCCTTTTCTTACCCACGGACTTAATGATATTGGCTACGACCCGATTATTAATAAGATTCAGGACATCCACCTTAATAACACTCAGCAGGAACGTGTGAAATTGATTTTTGTGCCCAGTTACCTCAACGGGGACGATGGAATTTTTAATGTTTCCTATTATGATTTACTGATGGGGATGGACCTTACGGTTTTCCCGTCTTACTATGAGCCCTGGGGCTATACTCCGCAGGAAAGTGTGGCGTTTGGTGTTCCAACCATCACAACAACACTTGCCGGTTTCGGTATTTGGGCATCAGGACACTCCGGCGGAATCGCTGATGGTGTTGAAATTGTTCCCAGAACTGACAGTAATTACCACGAAGTGGTGGATCGCATTGCTGATGTTGTGCAACAGTTTTCCTCTGAGAAACCTGCTGCTGTTGATAAATACAGGGAGAAAGCACGTGATTTGTCAAAGTTGCTGGAGTGGGAACTGTTGATAAAGAATTACTATGAGGCTTTTGATGTTGCATTGAAAGAGGTCAATAACCGTCGGGATAAATTCAGATCTGTTAAGCGGGATGTCAGAATTCGCTTTGTCCCCGAAACGAGTCCCGTTCCGGGTTGGAAAAAACTGGTGGTAAAGTCCCGTCTTCCGGAAAGGATTAAAGTATTGCATGAGTTAACACATAACCTTTGGTGGTCGTGGAACTATCCGTTGATGGAGTTGTTTGAAGCCATAGATCCGGAAATATGGGAAGAGGTCCGTAAAAATCCGGTTCAGCTACTGGACAAAGTTTCCTTTGACCGCCTGACAGAATTGGCATCGGACAAGGGATTTGTGGAGAAATTGGATGTAATTTATGCCCGCTTCCGGGAATATATGGATAAGGATTTTACCCAGAATCCGCGTCTTGCCTATTTTAGCATGGAATATGGGTTGAACAGTGTGCTGAAAATTTACTCAGGCGGATTGGGAATTCTTGCCGGGGATTATCTGAAAGAGGCCAGTGATCGCGGAGTGAAAATGGTTGCTGTTGGTCTGCTCTATCGTTTCGGCTATTTTACGCAGACATTGTCGATTAACGGCGAACAGACGGCCGGTTATGAAGCACAGGATTTCTCTCAGTTGCCTCTTGAGGAAGTGCGGGGAGAGGACGGGCATGCTCTTTTTGTTTCCATCGAACTTCCGGGACGCAGCCTGAATGCGAAAGTCTGGAAAGCTCAGGTGGGACGTGTACCCTTGTATTTATTGGATACGGATGTGGATACCAATATTCTCGGAGACCGGCAGATTACCCATCAGTTGTATGGAGGGGACTGGGAAAACAGACTTAAGCAGGAGATTCTCCTGGGGATGGGCGGCATTCGTCTGCTTCAGGCACTTAATGCCCATGTGGACATCTTTCATATAAATGAGGGGCATGCCGCACTCATCAATGTGGAACGACTGGTAAACCTGGTGGAGCAAAAATACAGTTTTGCCGAGGCCATGGAGATTGTCAGAGCTTCCTCTTTGTTTACCACACATACCCCCGTGCCTGCGGGGCATGATAAGTTTGAAGAGGATATGTTCAGGATTTATCTGCGTCATATCCCCGGAAAACTGAATATTTCCTGGGATGATTTTATGGATATGGGGCGTGAGCATCATGGGGGCGATGAAAAGTTTTCCATGAGTGTGCTGGCTGCCAAAACCTCTCAGGAGATGAATGGGGTAAGTGCATTGCATGGCGATGTTTCCCGAAAGATGTTCCGAAACCTTTGGAGCGGCTATTTCCCTGATGAGTTGCATGTGGGGCACGTTACCAACGGAGTGCATTATGGCACCTGGACGGTTTCGGAATGGCAGGAATATTATAAGAAAGTTTTTGGCGATGATTTTCTTTCCGATGTTTCCAATAAGGATTACTGGAAGAGAATTTTTGATGTTCCGGACAGTGAAATATGGGGTATCCGCCACAATTTGCGTAAGAAACTGATGGACTTCATCAGATTGCGTCTGGAGGGAAGTATGTCTAAACGACACGATTCACCCGGTCATATTGTGGAAGTACTCGATATCCTGGACGAGGATGCGCTAACGATTGGATTTGCCAGACGGTTTGCTACCTACAAAAGGGCTCATTTGCTTTTCCGTGATCTGGAGAGATTGTCTGAAATAGTTAATGATTTCGAGCGGCCTGTTCAGTTTATTTTTGCCGGTAAAGCTCACCCTGCTGATGGCGGCGGACAGGCGCTAATCAAACAGATTGTGGAGATATCCAAACAACCTGAATTTATCGGGAAGATTATCTTTTTGGAAAATTACGATATGGAATTGGCCAAACGGCTGGTCAGTGGAGTGGATGTGTGGCTGAATACACCTACCAGACCTCTGGAAGCCTCCGGAACCAGTGGCCAGAAAGCTGAACTCAACGGAGTGCTGAACTTTAGTGTGCTGGATGGCTGGTGGTACGAAGGCTTTGAAGAGGAAGCCGGTTGGAGCCTTACGGAAAAGCGTTCTTTTGAAAATCAGGATTTTCAGGACGACCTGGATGCCGCCACTATTTACAGTATCCTTGAGAATGAGATTGTTCCTCTTTTTTACGATGTGGATAAGAATGATATTCCCACCGGATGGGTTCGCTATATCAAAAACTCTATTGCGCATATTGCACCTCAGTTTACTACCCGTCGTATGATTGATGATTACCTTGACAGGTTTTACAATCCGATGTTTGAGCGACTGGAGAAGTTATGCTTCAACGAATGTGCTCTGGTGCATGACATTGCCGGCTGGAAGCGACATGTTGCTGCCGGCTGGAACGATATTGAACTTGTGGAGGTAAATATGCCGGATATTGCACGTCAGGAACTGGGTATCGGAGATGTTTATACAGTGGATGTTAAGCTCAATCTCAAACATCTGGAGGGTGTCGATGTGGGACTTGAAATGCTGATTGTGGAATCAGTAGAGGAGGAGTTTCCCCCGATTCTGCACAAAGAACCTTTTAAAGTGGTTAAAAAAGAAGGATCCGTTGTTCATTATGAAATGAATTACAAACTGAATCTTCCGGGTTCGTTTAAATTTGGAATCCGGATGTTTCCAAGGAATGAGTTTTTGCCCCATCAACAGGATTTCGGGCTGGTTCGCTGGTTCTGATCCGTGATGTTTTCGGGGTAAGAAAGGAAAAGGGGTTGGTTTTCAATTTTTACGAAAACCAGCCCCTTTTTATTATTGGGTATTGTCACAATTAATAAATGCTGGGCGTTGGTATTTTTTTCAGAATGAGTCCTGTTCGGTTTGGGATATAAAGTTTTAACTGATGTCCGTTGTTCGGATTTCCGCCTACAGGTTCCGTAAAGTATAGAATGTCCGGGTCTATTCGGTCAAAACCGCCGAATTCAGGATTGTCAGAATTCAACAGGATCTTATACTTACCCGGTGCCACGGGAATTCCGTAATCAGGGAATGATGTTTCCGGGTGAAAGTTAAAGACCATCAGGAAATCTCCTCTGTTGAAAACCAATATTTTATCGGTTTCATTGGCCAGGTTGAGATAGGCCGGCAAAGGATCCAGTAGATGCTCATTTACAATCAGGTTGACCATGGCTTGGTCAAAGCTGCCCAGCCATTCGTATTTCAGTTTTTTGTCGTCAGCAAGGCTCCATTGGCGTCTGGCGTATTTGTATGACCAGTTGTTGCCTTCCCGGGGGAAGTCAATCCACTCCGGGTGCCCGAATTCATTACCCATGAAGTTGAGGTAGCCTCCGTTAGCTGTAGTAAGTGTAATCAATCGGATAATCTTATGTAATGAAATGGCACGATCGATGATGAGGTTGGGGGTTTCCTTGCTCATGAAATCATACATTTCCTTGTCGGCAAGCCGGAAAATGATTGTCTTATCACCTACCAGGGCCTGGTCGTGCGATTCTGCGTACGAAATGGTGCGTTCCTCAGGGCGGTGTTGAGAAAGTTCATGAAAAAGAGCCTGCATATTCCAGGTCTCGTCCGGATGATCCTTTATTAGTTTTATCCAAAAATCAGGAACTCCCATGGATAAACGAAAGTCAAATCCCAGACCCCCATCTTCAGGTGGGGCGCCAACACCCGGGAAGCCACTCATTTCCTCTGCTATGGAGATTGCATGTGGCTTCAACTGATGAATCAGATGGTTGGCCAGCATCAGATAGACAAGCGCATTCCGGTCCTGACTTCCGTCAAAATAGTCGTTGTAATTGGTGAAAGCTTTTTCCAGACCGTGGTGGGTATAGAGCATACTTGTTACACCGTCGAACCGATACCCGTCAAAGTGAAACTCTTCAATCCAATAGCGGCAGTTTGACAGCAAAAAAGCCACAACCTCTCTTTTCCCGTAATCGAAACACCGTGAATCCCAGGCGGGATGAAAACCACGTCCACCCGGGTAGAAATATTGATCCAGTGTTCCGTCAAATCTGCTTAAGCCTTCTTCTTCATTTTTCACTGCATGTGAATGTACTATGTCCATGATGACAGCCATTCCCATTTCATGGGCTTTGTTGACAAGGTTTCGAAGTTCTTCCGGAGTGCCAAAACGACTGCTGGGTGCAAAGAAATTAGAAACATGATATCCGAAGCTGCCATAATATGGGTGTTCCTGGACGGCCATGAGCTGAATAACATTGTAGCCCGCTTCTTTAATCCGTGGAAGCACCTTTTCTGTAAATTCATTGTAGGTTCCTACTTTTTCATCTTCCTGAGCCATCCCCACATGAGCCTCATAGATGAGCGGATGTTTGATTTCCGGATGAAAATCCTTGTCGGTCCAGATAAAGGGTTCTTCGGGGTGCCACACCTGGGCACTGAAAAGCAGTGTTTCCGGATCCTGGACTACTCTGCGGGCATATGCCGGCAGACGGAAGCCTGATCCGAACTCCCATTCCACGAAAAGTTTGAAATAATCACCGTGTTTGAACGTGATTTTTGGCAGGAAGATCTCCCATATTCCATGGTCTTTCTGTTGGAGACGATAGGTTTTGTTGGGTTTCCAGTCACAAAAGTCGCCGATGAGGTAGATGGCTGATGCATTGGGAGCCCATTCGCGAAAAACCCATCCTTCACTGTAGGGGTGCAGACCAAAGAAGTGATGGTTACCTGCAAAATGAACGAGCCCGTCGCGGGAATCGGTTATCTCATCAAGAATATCGTTGTATTCGGTTACAGTGGCTTCGATGGCTCCACGATGAGGAGCCAGCCATCCGTCTTTTTCGATTAAGGGAATTTTTTTCATAATACTGGCTTTATCTTGCAATATACTATAATTGCAGATAAAGGGCAGGATTGATTTACTTAAAAAATACCTTTCCTTTTGAGATTTTCAATGTCTTCAGGGGTGTCAACGGACCAGCTTTCAAATTCTGTTTTACGAGTGGAGATGATGTAGCCGTTTTCGAGCCATCTTAATTGTTCCAGTGATTCTGCTTTCTCAAGTATGCCTTGCGGGAGCATTGTGATGTCTCTGAGTACGTCGGTTCTGTAGGCGTACAAGCCAATGTGAATAAAGTATTCGTGCTTCTCATGCCACTCATTTTTCGGGACATTTCGAAAATAAGGAATCGGAGAGCGACTAAAATAGAGTGCCTGGGCATTTTTGTTTAAAACAACTTTTGGTTTATTGGGGTCAAAAAGTTCCTCGCTGTTTTTTAGCGGTTTTACCAGAGTTGCAATTTCTGTATCCGCATTGTGAAAGCAGGAGGTAAGTTTTTCAATTTGTTCCGGATGAATAAAAGGTTCATCTCCCTGAATGTTAACCACCACTTTGTAGTTTTTGCCGGATTCTTTTTCCACCTTGTTGAGTGCCTCGGTACATCGGTCTGTGCCGCTTTGGTGGTCTTCAGAGGTCATTACCACTTTTCCCCCGAAAGCTTTTACTGCGTCGAAGATTCGCTGATCGTCGGTTGCTACCACTACCTGGCTCAGCACTTGTGAAGTCTGATTGTAAACCCGTTGAATCATGGAGAAACCTCCGATGTCGGCCAGTGGCTTTCCCGGGAATCTTGTGGATGCGTAACGGGCGGGAATGACTCCTAAAATATCATCTTTGTTCATCTTGTGTCAGTTTAAAGTGATTTTCCGGATAAATATTGTATTTGATGGTCCGAAAGCAGGGTAAAATTACTATTTTGTTTGGAGAATTTCTATTTTCGGGAGTTTCCAAATTGAAAAACAGATGAAGAATTGTAACTTTGTCAGTTGGTACTGAAAAAATAGCAGTTAAATATGGTCAATATTCAGCAAATCAAGCAACGGTTTGGAATTATAGGTAATTCAGAAGCCCTCAACAGAGCCATTGATGTTGCCGTTCAGGTGGCGCCAACAGATTTGTCGGTGCTTATTACCGGGGAGAGTGGTACCGGAAAGGAGTCTTTTCCGCAAATCATTCATCAGCATAGTATCCGCAAGCATGGTGCCTATGTGGCGGTAAACTGTGGTGCCATTCCGGAAGGTACTATCGATTCGGAGCTTTTTGGCCATGAAAAGGGAGCTTTTACAGGAGCTTACTCCGACCGCAAAGGGTATTTTGAGGAAGCCAATGAGGGAACTATTTTTTTGGATGAAATAGGGGAATTGCCTCTTGCGACTCAGGTGCGCTTGTTGCGTGTGCTTGAAACAGGGGAGTTTATGAGGGTCGGGTCCTCCCGTATTCTCAAGACGAATGTTCGGGTGGTGGCTGCGACCAATGTTAACCTGGAAAAAGCCATACAGGAAGGAGAGTTTCGTGAGGATTTGTTTTACCGGCTCAACTCGGTGCCTATAATAATTCCTCCTTTGCGCGACAGGGTTGAGGATATCTATCTGTTGTTTCGTAAGTTTGCCTCCGATTTTGCCGATCGATACCGTATGCCGGCAGTGAAGCTGGATGAAGGTGCCAGAGAGATGCTTGAACGCTACCGCTGGCCCGGAAACATCAGGCAGTTGAAGAATATTACCGAGCAGATTTCTATCATTGAGAAGGAGCGGGTGTTGACTGCCGCAGATATGGAGAAATACCTGCCTTATCATTCAGGTGGAAACCTGCCTGCCATTGTTGGAAGCAAAGAAAGTTCAAAAGGGACCGATTTCTCCAATGAGAGGGAAATTCTGTACAAAGTGCTTTTTGATATGAAGCGCGATATGAATGACCTAAAAAAACTGGTGCTGGAAATCATGCAACATGGCAATGAAGTGAGCCTGAAAGGAGAAAATGCCGAGATCATTCAGAATCTTTATCAGGAAACGGGAGAAGATTTGCATCGTGCAGCCCCTGTGGTGAATCAGGGAGCTGTGGTGCCTTACAATAAAAATAATTCTACGGCTCCGGTTCATGATGATCATCACATTGAAGATACCGAGGAGTTTGTGGAAGAATCACTTTCTTTGGAAGAGAAAGAGGTGGAACTCATTCAAAAGGCACTGGAGAAACATGGGGGAAGACGTAAGAATGCTGCCAAAGAACTGGGGATTTCGGAGCGAACGCTTTATCGAAAAATAAAAGAACATAATATTGACGGATAATGATTAAAAGAAGAATAAATATGGCATTGGCGGCTTTTATGTTGCTGCTGTTACCTGTGCTGCAGGGATGTGCCATTCAGGTTACATTTGACGGGGCTTCCATTCCGGAAAATGTGAATACGGCCTCGGTACAGCTGTTCGAGAATCGTGCTGCCTATGTAAACCCTGTTCTCAGCCAGACTTTTACCGAAGGATTAAAGGATCGCATTATCAATGGATCAAGGCTTACTTTGGCTGATGGTACCGGTGATGTGGATTTTTCCGGAGAAATTACAGGTTACGATACAGAGCCCCTGGCCATTCAGGCAGATGCAGTTTCTACCGAAACCCGGCTCACGGTCAGAATTAATGTGAGATATGAGAATTTTAAAGACCCGGAGAAAAGCTGGGAGTCTTCTTTCTCGGCCTATCGTGACTTCCCCAGTGAGCAAAACATCACTGCTATTGAGGGAGAACTGGTTGATGAGATCGTAGAGGAACTAACTGAAAACATTTTTAATAAAGCTTTCGCCGACTGGTAAAAATATTGCTCTATGAGCCGCATACGTTTAATTGATTATCTCTCTCATCCTGATAAGCTGGACGAAAAATCCCTTGATACATTACGGGAAGCGCTGGATGCGTACCCGTTTTTTCAGGCGGGACGTATGTTGTGGGTTAAAAATCTTTATCAGTTAGATCATATCCGGTACAATAATGAGTTAAAACTATCGGCTGCTTTTATTCCCGACCGATCAAAACTTTTTTTCCTTATCAATGATGCTTTTTCATCTCTTTCGACACCGGAAGATGAAGATGAGGAGGTGCAGGATGCGGCTGTTTCTCCTGATGTTACCGCTTCAGGCGGAAATACTGCTGATGAGGAGCTGGTGTTGCCTGACAAACCGGAAGAAACAGATGACTCAGAAAACGGGATTGACCGGGTGGTAGGTGCAGAGGCCAACTATTTTGACGTGGATGATTCCTTCACGACCTCTTCGGGAAACCTGGTTGATTTTTCTCTTTCAAGAAGTGAGGATAATGAAAGCCTGACAGAACAGCCGGAGGAAGCTGCGGGAGAAAATCAGTCCCCTGCGGAAGCAGATTTCCTTGATTTAGAAAAGGAGGTAATCTCCTCTGCCTACTCTTTGGAGACAGTCGTGCCGCCGGATGAGCCGGATTTTTCTACACCCCATTCATTTTCCGAATGGCTGGATTTGATGAAATATCAGTCTGCAGAAAGTTCTTCTCCCGTGAAAGAGCAGGATACGTCAGGGATTAAGAAACCGGGCAAGATGGATTTGATTGATAATTTTTTGAATAGTGGTGGAAGTCAAAAACGTATCGTTCCAAAGGAGTCGGGAGAAAGTTCAAATGAGGATTTTTCAGCCCGTAGTGTTGTGGAGAGTGATGATCTGATGACCGAAACACTGGCCAATATCCATATCAAACAAAAAAGATATCAGAAAGCAGTGGAGATATTCGAACGTTTGCGCTTGAAATATCCCGAAAAAAGTGTTTACTTTGCACGTCGTATAAAAGAGATGGAAGATCTTATTAATAATCAGTAATTAAGAAAGATATGTATCAGTTTGTTTCAGTTTTGGTAATTCTGGTGAGTATATTGTTGGTTTTGATAGTACTTGTTCAGAATTCCAAAGGTGGTGGTCTGGCCTCCAATTTTTCGGCCTCTAATCAGGTAATGGGAGTGCGTAAAACGGCCGACTTCCTTGAAAAGGCTACCTGGTCTTTAGCCGGTGGTCTGCTGGTTCTCGCTTTTGTTTCAGTTATGGTATTGCCACGAGGAGAGATGCAATCGGGAGCTGCAATTGATGAAGAAATTCAAAATATGAATGTTCCTTCTCAGGAATTGCCGGACTTTGGTGTGGGTGGCGAGGATGCTGCTACACAAGAGACTGCCGGGGATAGCCTGTAAGAAGCATTTCAAAGGAAAAAATGACAGAGTGTCAGCAGGTGCTGACACTCTTTTTTTTGCTCTTTTTTGAAGGGAGTCTCAAGGGGGTGTTGTTAAGTTGTTGATTCTTACCGATTATTCTGGGTGAGTGAGCGATTATTCGGAATTTATCCTGTGACAGGATTGATGTCTGCTTGTTGAGAATTGTGCAAAAATGTCTGCTTTTCCATGGGGAATACTCCCTTTGGGCCTTTGGCATAGTTTGTGAATAAACAGGCTTCGGAATAATTAATTTGTTTAACGTCTAAATGAAATAGAAATGTCAACATTGAAAGGTAAAATTCTTGCCGGTAAGGTTTTGGTAAAACCACAGGCAGCCGAAGAAAAGACTTCAAGCGGAATTATCATTCCCGATTCAGCAAAAGAAAAGCCATTGAAAGGTGAAGTAGTGCTGACCGGGGCCGATAAAAAAGACGAGCCTATGGAAGTTAAACCCGGTGATGTGGTTTTGTATGGTAAGTATGCCGGAACAGAACTGAATATCGACGGTGAGGATTTTTTGCTCATCTCACAATCCGACATTCTTTACATTGCTTAATTAAGGATTTGAATATTTCGGTAGGATAACCGATTTATCAGAAAAATTAAAACATTAAAAAAAACAAGGAATATGGCTAAAGAAATAAAATTTGATATTGACGCCCGCGAAAGACTTCAGAAGGGTATCGATCAGCTGGCCAACGCTGTAAAAGTTACTTTGGGACCTAAAGGTCGTAATGTGGTTATTGACAAGAAATACGGCGCTCCCCAAATTACCAAAGATGGTGTTACTGTAGCAAAAGAAATAGAGCTTTCTGAACCTTACGCCAATCTGGGTGCCCAGATGGTAAAGGAAGTGGCTTCAAAAACCGGTGATGATGCAGGTGATGGTACCACTACTGCTACCGTTTTGGCTCAGTCTATTGTAAAAGTTGGTCTGAAAAACGTTACTGCAGGTGCCAACCCAATGGAGCTGAAGCGTGGTATCGACCTGGCTGTAGCCAAAGTGGTTGAAAATATCCGCAAACAAGCTCAGGTTGTTGGTGAAGACAATAGCAAAATTGAGCAGGTGGCCCGTATCTCTGCCAACAATGACGAGGAAATTGGTCGTCTGATTGCAGAAGCCATGGAGAAAGTTGGTCATGAAGGGGTTATTACCGTAGAGGAAGCAAAGGGTATTGAAACTACCGTTGAGGTAGTGGAAGGTATGCAATTTGATCGTGGTTATATCTCTCCTTATTTTGTGACCAACACCGAGAAAATGCAGGCCGAACTGGATAATCCATATATCCTTATTCACGACAAGAAAATCAGCACCATGAAGGATTTACTCCCTGTGTTGGAGCAAACTGCCCAATCAGGTCGTCCTTTGTTGATCATCTCGGAAGATGTGGATGGTGAAGCCCTGGCTACATTGGTTGTAAACCGTTTGAGAGGGTCTCTGAAAGTGGCCGCTGTTAAAGCCCCCGGTTTTGGTGATCGTCGTAAAGAAATGTTGCAGGACATCGCTGTGCTGACAGGAGGTACCGTAATCTCTGAAGAGACCGGTTTGAAGCTGGAAAATGCGACCATTGAGATGCTTGGACAGGCTGAGAAAGTTACCATCGATAAGGAAAATACAACTCTTGTTAACGGTCTGGGTGACAAAGATGCCATCGAGCAGCGGGCTCAGCAGATTAAAGCTCAGATTGCCAACACTACTTCAGACTATGACAAAGAGAAGCTTCAGGAGCGTTTGGCTAAACTGGCCGGTGGAGTTGCTGTTCTTTACGTTGGTGCTGCATCAGAGGTTGAGATGAAAGAGAAAAAAGACCGTGTAGATGATGCCCTGAGCGCTACTCGTGCCGCAGTTGAAGAAGGTATCGTTCCTGGTGGAGGTGTGGCTTACATTCGTGCCATTGCTGATCTGGAAGATCTGAAAGGTGAGAATGAAGACCAGACTACCGGCGTGGAGATTGTGAAGCGTGCTATTGAAGAGCCTTTGCGTCAGATTGTTGCCAATGCAGGTAAAGAAGGAGCTGTCATTGTACAGAAAGTTAAAGAGGGTAAAGATGCCTATGGCTATAATGCCCGCATCGACGAATACCAGGACTTCTTTGAGTCTGGCGTAATTGATCCGGCTAAAGTGACCCGTGTGGCCCTTGAGAATGCCGCTTCAATTGCCGGAATGTTCCTCACTACTGAGTGTGTTTTGGTAGAAGAAAAGGAAGATGAACCTGCTCCAATGCCTAACCCGGGAATGGGTGGCGGCATGCCGGGCATGATGTAATCATAACAGAACATTGTCTGTCAAATAAAAAGGGTGCTTTGCGGCACCCTTTTTTAGTTTCATGAAGGTTTCTTATCTGATTTCTTCCTTTTCTATTCTTTATTTCTCTACTCTCTATTCTCTATTCACTAACTTAAACCACTCCACAAAAGCCTTCAGTCCGTCTTCAAGTTTTACCCGGGGGTGGTAACCTAAAAGTTTTTGTGCTTTACTGATGTCGGCAAAAGTTACATCCACATCGCCCGGTTGCATGGGTAAGCGTTTTATCGTCGGCTCAGTGGCCGTGGCTTCAGAAATTTTTGTGACCAAATTTTTAAGTGAAACCGGATGGTTATTTCCCAGATTTACCGTTTCAAAAACCTTATTGTTGGCCATCAGACAGTCAACTGCTCCACAAATACCTGCAACGGTATCGCTGATAAAGGTATAATCCCGTGATGTGGATCCGTCGCCAAAAAGAGTGAGCGGAGTTCCCTCTAACATCATTCTCGTAAACTTATGAATGGCCAGATCCGGGCGCTGACGGGGTCCGTAAACGGTGAAGAAGCGCATGTTTATGATGTCCGTTCCATAGAGATGGTGCCAGGTATGGTTGAGTAATTCACAGGCTTTCTTTGAAAAGGCATAAGGTGAAATAGGATTGTCCACATTAAGCTTTTCGTGCCAGGGAGTTTTTGGATTGTTGCCATATACAGAAGAAGAACTGGCAAAGGCCAGTTTTTTAATCTGATATTTTTCCATGGCACTTAATACAACTCTGGTGCTGGTAATATTGTTCTCAATGTAACTTTGCGGGTCCTGAATGCTGGGCCGTACACCGGCTTTTCCTGCAAGATGGACAACAATGTCTGCCCCTTTTGAGAAAATATTGTTTGTGGTTTCTTCGTTGGTCAGATCATTTTCAAAAAATGTAAAGGAAGGGTGGCTGATGAACCCGGAAATATTGGATTTTTTTATTTGGGGATCGTAGAAGGGGTCGAAGTTGTCAATCCCGGTAACGATATGTCCTTTGCTAAGTAGGGCTTCGGTTAAATGTGAACCAATAAAACCTGCACACCCGGTTACTATAATTTTATACATAATAATCTGTCTTTTTCAAGGTGCTATTTTAAACTATTTTGGTGGCAAATTCAAGTTGGCAAAGGGTTTTATTTTCCAAAGGGCTCTTTTCTTTGGCGAGCGGCATGTTTTTATCGGGATATCAATGTGGTTAAAGTTCCTTACATCTCAATCCTCACCTCTCACCCCTCATCCCTCACCCCTCATCTCTCACTCCTCAACCCACAATCCTCTTTATTCCCGGATCTCATCTGCCTAAAATACGTTTATTTGTGGTTATGCGATTTAATTTGAATATCTTTGCAGCCTGAAATTGGGATAGTAGTTTTTTGTGTAATTGACTGCTATCTTTGCACCGAAGGCAAAGAGCTTTCGTTAAGGTTATTGAAAAACATTTTCTTATATATGGATCACATAAGGAACTTTTGCATTATTGCTCACATTGATCACGGAAAAAGCACCCTGGCAGACAGGTTGCTGGAGCGGACCAATACTGTATCAGACAGGGAGTTGCTTGAGCAAACTCTGGACAGTATGGACCTTGAACGGGAGCGTGGCATTACCATTAAAAGTCATGCCATCCAGATGCAATATCCCAAAGATGATAAGGTTTTTACTTTAAACCTGATTGATACCCCCGGGCACGTGGACTTTTCCTATGAGGTTTCCCGGTCTATTGCCGCATGCGAAGGTGCTTTGCTTATTGTGGATGCCACTCAGGGAATCCAGGCACAAACCATTAGTAACCTGTATCAGGCAGTGGATCACGATTTGACCATTATCCCGGTTCTGAACAAGATGGATATGGATAGTGCCATGCCCGAAGAGGTGGAAGATCAGATCATTGATCTGATTGGTTGTGACCGGAGTGAGATTATCCGTGCAAGCGGAAAAACAGGTATGGGTGCTGATGAGATTCTTGAGGCAATTGTAGCCCGGATTGCCCCTCCGGTGGGTGATCCCAAAGCTCCGCTTCAGGCACTTATTTTCGACTCTGTGTTTAATAGTTTTCGTGGAATCATCGCCTACTTTAAAGTGGTGAACGGAGAGATCAGAAAGGGTGATAAGGTTAAGTTTGTGAACACCGGTAAAGAGTACGAAGCTGATGAAATTGGTACCTTGAAGCTTGGGATGGTTCCGAACAAAGTTCTGAAAACCGGGGATGTGGGGTATATAATTTCCGGCATTAAAACCAGTAAAGAGGTAAAGGTTGGAGATACCATTACCCATGTGGCTCGCCCTTGTGATAAGGCTATTTCAGGGTTTGAGGAGGTTAAGCCCATGGTGTTTGCGGGTGTTTATCCTATTGATACCGATGATTACGAAGATCTGCGTACAGCCATTGAGAAATTGCAACTCAACGATGCATCTCTGACGTTTCAGCCGGAATCATCAGTGGCACTTGGCTTCGGTTTTCGTTGCGGGTTTTTGGGAATGCTTCATATGGAGATTGTTCAGGAGCGTCTGGACCGTGAGTTTGATATGGATGTTATTACAACGGTGCCCAACGTGCCCTATAAAGTTCATACCAAGCAGGGTGAGGTGCTGGAAGTCCATAACCCTTCCGGATTGCCTGAGCCGACGATTATCGACAGGGTAGAGGAGCCTTTCATTAAAGCACAGATTATTACCCAGGCCGATTATATTGGTCCTGTTATGAGCCTGTGTCTGGGAAAACGTGGTGAGTTAATCAATCAACACTATCTTACTTCAGACAGGGTTGAATTGAGTTATGAAATGCCTCTTGCAGAGATTGTTTTTGATTTTTACGATAAGCTGAAGAGTATTTCCAAAGGGTATGCTTCTTTTGATTACTATACCACGGGATACCGCACTTCCAAGCTGGTACGTCTGGATATTTTATTGAACGGCGAACCTGTGGATGCACTTTCTACGCTGACGCACTTTGACAATGCTTATCCTTTTGGTCGCAGGATGTGTGAGAAGCTGAAAGAATTGATTCCCCGTCAGCAATACGATGTGGCTATCCAGGCTGCCATTGGTGCTAAAATTATTGCTCGTGAAACAGTAAAAGCACTTAGAAAAGATGTAACTGCCAAATGTTATGGGGGAGATATATCCCGTAAGCGTAAATTGTTGGAAAAACAGAAGAAAGGAAAGAAGCGGATGAAACAGGTTGGAAATGTGGAAGTACCTCAGAAGGCCTTCCTGTCGATTTTGAAACTCGATTAAACAATTCAAAAGATAGAAAAACCGGAGCAGAAATTCTGTTCCGGTTTTTTATTGCTGTTCATCTTCTTAATATATAACCTGTTAAAATTGTAGGGAGCTCGATTGCAAGAACTTTCTCATTTTGTTTTGATGCAACTATTGCTATTCTTCCATCAATGGCTACCAACAAAAATTCCCGGTCCGTAATACACAAGGTGTACCGAACCGGTTATTTTTTGAAATATCCCGACCAGAGAAGGAGCTTAGTTAAAGAACCAACTTATATCCTTTACCGTGAACATTGATAATTTCAACGGCAGGCTCTTCTTTGAGGTGTTTTCTCAGCTTAGTGATGTAAACGTCCATGCTGCGGGCATTGAAGTAATTGTCGTCCACCCAGATGGTTTTCAATGCAAAGTTGCGCTCAAGCACTTTGTTGGCGTTGTTGCAAAGCAATTTCAACAATTCCGACTCTTTGGTTGTCAGTTTTACAACCTTCTCGCCATCGATTAATTGTTGTTTCTGAGTGTCGAACTTAAACTTTCCGAGCTGGAATACTTCCTGATTGGCCAGTCCGCCTTTGGTTCGGCGCAAAATAGCTTCGATGCGGAACAACAACTCCTCCATGCTGAAAGGCTTTGCGATGTAGTCATCGGCGCCAATTTTAAAGCCCTGGAAGATGTCTTCTTTCATCGATTTTGCGGTAAGGAAGATGATGGGCACATCGGTGTTGACCATTCTTATTTCCTTGGCCAGTGTGAAGCCGTCTTTTTTAGGCATCATGACATCAAAAATACAAACATCGTATTTTTTATTCATGAATGCATCGTAACCTTGTTCACCGTCTGGCATAAGGTCCGTTTCGTAGCCTTTTGCTTCAAGATATTCGCGAAGCAGCATACCTAAGTTCTCATCGTCTTCGGTCAGGAGAATTTTATATTCTTTTTCCATTCCTTGGTACTTTTAAAAGGTAAAAATATTTCAAATTTAGTGCCTGAATTCAGTTCACTTTCAACGTTTATGGTGCCTCCATGGTCTTCCACAATCTTTTTGACGTAGGCCAGACCAAGACCAAAACCTTTCACGTTGTGTATATTGCCGGTGGGTACCCGGTAAAACTTCTCAAAGATACGTTTTAAATTTTCTTTTGAAATACCCAATCCGTTATCCTGTATCGATATTACAATTCCACCTTTGGGTCGGTTCCATGTCTTTACATGAAAAATCGGCTTCCCCCGCCGGTATTTAAGCGCATTGTCCAACAAGTTGTGAATGACGTTGGTAAAATGCACTTCATCCACATAAGCTGTGGGGTTTTTGGCGTCCAGTTTTTCTAAAATCTGGCCGTCTTTGTTTTCAACTTTCAGTTTAAAGTTATTGGTTACGCTGGCAATTAGTTCATTAATATTTACTTTCTTGATCTTCAAACTTCCACTTCCCTTTTCAAAGATAGCCATTTGCAGGACTTTTTCAACCTGAAATCCAAGTCTTTTGCTTTCATCCTGAATGACTCCTGATATATGTTTCAGACTATCAGGGCTTTTGGCAACTGAAATGTCTTTTAACATTTGTGAGGCCAGCGATATTGTGGATATGGGGGTCTTGAATTCATGGGTCATGTTGTTGATGAAATCATTTTTAATCTCATCCAGGCGTTTCTGTTTTACAATAATAATAATTGTAAGAATAGATGCCAGAACCATGATAAGTGTGAATACTGCACTCGGTAGCACCATCCCCATGGATTCCATGATGTAGTTGGGTCTTTGTGGAAAGTAAAGCTGTATGTGATTGGCCTTTGGATGCAGGTCGTTGGGGAAAAGGTATTTCTGGTATATTACATTGGCTTCCTTTTCATCAAAACCGGCAGTGGACATTACCCTGTTGCCTCTGGAATCGACGATTGAGAACTCATAGGGAAGTTTGATTCCCCGCTCTTCAAATTCATTCAAAAGAAAGGCATCCACCAACTCTCTGTCTATTCTCTGGCTGATGGGTACATCATCAAACAGGTCTTTGAGCAAACGGCGGCGTTGTTCCTCCATTTTGTTGCGAACCTGAATCTGAATGTTGTTGAAAGCGGTTGCCAGCGGGTCGGTGGCTTCTGATTTGTTGTAAATCATCGGGGTGGTCTCCCGGTAAGAAAAAACCAGTGAGTCTTTTTTGTAGGTGGATAGCTCTGTATCCATTTTTGAACCCTGGATAAAGAAATCAAATGTGATGTCCATCTGCGGGATCTCCTCGGACTGCAAATTGTTTCTTTTTCCGGAAAAGTATTTGTTTTCTTTCCTGAGATTCTCAGGCAGTTTGTTGATTGGATTGAGTTTTAACTGGGCACCTAACCTGGATGTTTCATTAATCTCAAGTCTGGATATGACCTGATCCATGGTTTGCCGCACGGTTTGGTCAAAATGCTCCTCTTTGATTTTTGTGGCATTCTTAATCCATAGGGTTTGAATGTATATCAACCCTGAAAGAGTGAATGCTATAATAACTGTAAGTACCCAAATGAATTTCCTGCTCATGTTACAAAAATAACGGGTTGTTTGGGATTTTCCTTTTGATTAACAAAAATTAACTCTATGTGTTGATTTTCAGTTAATAAAGGTTGTCGGACGCTTCAAAATCCTCATCGGGCAGTTCCAGTGTATCAACATTTTCGAGCGCTTCGTTTGCAGCCTTTTGTTCCGCCTCTTTTTTAGAATTCCCTGTCCCCTGGCCGGTAATCTGGCTGCCAATAATGGCTTTGGCGATAAATATAGGTCCGTTTTCTTTAGGATCCGGATATTCTTCGGTGACGAACTGAACCGGACATTTATGTTTTTGCCCCCATTCAATGAGAATGGATTTGTAGTTGGTGTCGTTTTCCACAATTTGTTGCAGATCCAGGTAACGGGTAAGGATACGGTTTCTTACAAACTTTCGTGCACTTCCGTATCCTTTGTCAAGAAAAATTGCTCCAATGATTGCCTCAAGTGCATCTCCAAGGATGTGTGTTTGGGAAATGTCTCCCGGGGGGTGAAACTTTATCCAGTTGTTGAGCCCCATATTTAGTGCAATCTGATTGAGATTTACCCGACTGACGATGCGGGATCTTGTTTTTGTGAGGAATCCTTCATCTTCCGTAGGAAAAAGAGCATAGAGCTCCTGCGCCACAATGGCACCAAGAATTGCGTCACCGAGGTATTCGAGACGTTCGTTGTTGTAAGGCTCGTTGGATGATTTCCGCCTGAGAACTGATTTGTGGACCAGCGCCTGCCGGTAAAGTTCTGTTTTTCCGGGACGGATACCGGTTACAGAATTTATAAATCCATAAAACTTCCTGCCCTGACGGGAAAAAAGTTTTATGGATTTGAAAAGTGGTATAAACACAACTTAATCTAATGCTTTGAATACCACACATGCATTGTGACCTCCGAATCCGAAAGTATTCGACATTGCCACTTTGATTTTTCTCTCTTGTGCCTTGTTGGGCGTAAGATTGAGTTTTGGATCAATTTCGGGATCCAGTTCAAATTGGTTGATAGTCGGAGGAACGATGCTGTTCTTCATTGCCAGAATCGATGCAATGGCTTCAATAGCTCCGGTAGCACCCAACAGGTGTCCGGTCATCGATTTGGTGGAACTGATATTCAGTTTGTACGCGTGATCTCCAAAAAGCCTTTGAATGGCCAATGGCTCAGCGATGTCTCCCAATGGGGTGGATGTGCCGTGAACATTGATGTAATCAACCTCTTCAAGGTTGATGTTGCCATCTTTAAGTGCATTTTCCATTACTCTTTGAGCACCTTTTCCTTCCGGATGGGGCGCTGTAATGTGGTGTGCATCGGCAGTCATGCCGCTACCAACCAGTTCGCAATAGATTTTTGCACCGCGTTTCACGGCATGTTCATATTCTTCTATTACCAGGGCTCCGGCGCCTTCACCCATGACAAAGCCGTCACGGCCTTTGTCAAATGGACGAGAAGCTGTTGCCGGGTCATCATTGCGGGTTGAAATTGCCTGCATGGCATTAAAACCGCCTACACCTGCTTCATTGATCGCAGCTTCTGAACCCCCTGTGATAAACATTTCTGCTTTTCCCAGACGGATAAGGTCAAAAGCGCTGCCAATGGCATGCGATGCCGAGGCACAAGCCGATACTGTTCCGTAGTTGGGCCCGCGAAATCCATACTTAATAGAAATGTGACCTGCTGCAATGTCAGAGATCATTTTCGGGATGAAGAAAGGATTGAAACGGGGCACTTCGTTGTTCTTAACGAATCCACGGGTTTCGTCGAGGAAAGTGATGATGCCACCAATACCTGCACCCCAGATGACGCCTGCCATATCCTGGTCTATGGTCTGGAGGTCGATACCGGCATCCTGGTATGCCTGCTCAGCTGCAATAACTGCAAACTGAGCAAACATATCCATTTTTCTTGCCTCTTTACGATCGAAGTAATCGGTTGCTTTGTAGTCTTTAACCTCGCAAGCAAATTGTGTTTTGAATTGGGTGGCGTCAAATCGAGTAATGGGTGCAGCACCACTTACTCCTTGAACCAGGTTGTTCCAATACTCATCGATGGTTTTCCCAATCGGGGTAATGGCGCCCATCCCTGTAACTACTACTCTTTTTAACTCCATAACTGCTTTTAAAGTATAACTCTACTTTTTTGACTAATTACTTTGCATTTTCTTGAATGTAAGCAATGGCGTCACCCACTGTACCGATGTTCTCTGCCTGATCATCAGGAATTGCGATGTTGAATTCTTTCTCGAACTCCATGATCAGCTCTACAGTGTCAAGAGAGTCAGCACCGAGGTCGTTGGTGAAACTGGCTTCGTTTGTTACTTCTGTTTCGTCAACTCCCAACTTGTCTACAATAATTGCCTTAACTCTTGATGCAATGTCTGACATAGCTTTAAATTTTAAGTTAATAATTGAAAATTTGGTTTTAAAACAACTGTGCAAAGAAAAAGATTTGCCCAAAATAAATCAAATATTCCTCAAAGGAAATTAGTTTTCAGGCCTCTTTTTTCTAATTTTGACTGGGCAAAAATACTAATTTTTTACAAGATAAAAATTTGATAATGAAGAATATTGTTCTTTTCGCTTCGGGGTCGGGTACCAACGCGGAAAATATTGCACTTTTTTTTCGGAATACCCCCGGGGTAGAAGTTTCGTATGTTTTCTCCAATCGTTCGAATGCGGGGGTGCTTGAACGTGCTAAAAAGCTTAATATAAGAACTTTTGTCTTCGATCGCAAGATGTTTTTTGATTCAGATGAGGTGTTAAACCTCCTTTCTGAGATTTCTCCTGATTTAATTGTTTTAGCCGGTTTTTTGTGGTTGATTCCCGAAAAGATGGTTAATGCGTTTCCCAACCGGATTGTAAATATCCATCCAGCTTTGCTTCCGGCCTATGGTGGTAAAGGGATGTATGGCGACAGGGTGCATCAGGCTGTTATTGACAATGGTGAAACAGAATCCGGTATAACCATTCATTTTGTCAACGAAAAATATGACGAGGGAAATATTATTTTCCAGGGAAAATGTCCCGTCCATAAGAAGGATACCCCTGAAACCCTTGCATCAAAAATTCATAAATTGGAGTATGAGCATTATCCGCGGGTTATTAAAGAGCTTCTGGAGCGGCTGTAGTCTCTTTTTTATGCTCCATATAGCCGATACCGATAGTTAAACTGTCAAGTTCATTTTTCCAGGGCCGGATGTATTGTAGGTATTGCTCCATCCGTTCTTTATGGATGGGCTCTACCGGTGGGGCTTCCATTTTTAGCGGATCCATTGGTCTGCCGTTTTTGTAAATACGGAAGTCAAGGTGTGGACCGGTGGCCAGGCCCGTTTTTCCCACATAGCCGATTAATTGTCCCTGGGTCACCAGCATTCCTCTTTTAATACCTTTGGCAAAACCGGATAAGTGCATATAAACAGTGGTGTAAACGCTGTTATGCTTAATTTTTATGTAGTTGCCACCTCCTTTTGTATCCCATGCCCGGTGAGTGATGCGTCCGTCTCCGAGAGCGTAAACGGGCGTGCCTGTAGGTGCTGCATAATCCACCCCCCTGTGCGGGCGACGGATTTTTAATACCGGGTGCAGCCTGCTGTGGCTGAACCGACTGCTGATTCTGGAAAATTTCAGCGGGGCTTTCAGAAATGCTTTCCGTAAACTGGCACCTTCCTCATCGAAAAAGCTCATGATGCTGTCCTGCTCATAGCGAAATGCATAATAGGGTTCTTTGCGGTGGTTGAAGTAGGCTGCATGAATTTCTCCGATACCGATGGATACGCTGTCCACATATTCCTCGTCGTAAATAACCGTAAAGTGGTCCCCTTTTTCGATTCCGAAAAAATCAACCGTCCAGGCAAAGATGTCTGATAAATCCAGTGCGAGATTAGGATTCAAATCATTATCGTTGATTGTGTTCCATAAGGAAGATTCAATGACACCTATGACGGTTTTGCGTTGGGTAATGACCTCTTTTTTGTCCCGGTAAACGACTGTATCTCCTTTCAGCGACATGACAAGGTATTCAATGGGGTCAATCTCATAGACAAACCATTCGGGTACAAGTGTTGAATCTTTTTCGGATGAAAAAACAGTATATTTATTTCCTGTTTTTATTCGTCTTACATCGAAAACCTCTTTGGAGGCTATGGCCAGATTGTGAATGATTGAATAATCCACGTCGTATGAAGTAAGAAGAGAGGCCAGATTCTGGGCATATTTTATATGGCCTGTTTCAATTACAAATGAATCTTTTTCGATGCCATAAAGTGTTTCGGGAGGAGGCGGAGGAGGAACCACAACCAAATCGAGACTGTCGGGAAGATTTGAAGGGTCAGGGGTTCCCAGGCCACTAAAGTGGCGATAACACCAAAAAGTTGAGAATGTCAGGAGAATGAGAATGACAATACCGACTATATATTTTTTCTGCATTGAGAAATTGTTTTAATCATGTACGAGTTTTATAAAAATCCGGCAACGGTGAATTCAAAAATTATGCCCCATCGCTTGTCAGAGGATATTTTTTTGATTCTGGTTTGGCTTGGGCAACTTGGGGTTAGAGCGCTTTATTATGGCCAATATATTATTTAGCGTCTGTTCATAAACTAAACACAATTTGCTTTTAGTCCTGTTTCTGGTCAGGAAGTGCCAATTGCCAGGCTTGCGAAGCCGGCAAAAACGGAGTCCCGAAGTAGCTTTTGTAAGGTTTTTGAACAAAAAACCAACAAAAAGCACAATCGGGATGAGGGCCTTGGCGGCAAGCGTAACAGCCTGCCCCGATCCTTCGGGGACGTAGGTGGTGCTTTATGGACAGAAACTAATTAGAGTTCTGCTTCAATTTCACTGATTGGCTTTTTCCTTTTCTCTCTTATCTTGAGCCGGTCATACCCTTCTCCAAATATTCCCATTACATTGCCCATCGTGATGAAGGCCTCCGGGTCCACACTTTTTATAATACGGAAAAGGATGGAGGACTCTTTTTTTCGGGCAAAGACCATCAGAACTTTTATTTCTTCACCGGTATAGCCGCCTACCGCAGGTATTATGGTCAAACCTTTTTTCCCTGTATAAATTATTTGTTCGGCTAATTCCTTGTGTTTTCTGGAGAAGATAAAAAACTGAACCGTCTGGGTGTTACCTGAAATCACCATATCGATTGTATAAGCAATCACTGCCATGGTCATAAAGCCGTAAACCATGGTTTCTATGGAGCCGAAAATGGGATATGCAGAAACAATTATAATGGCATCCATTGCCAAAAGAAGCCTTCCCATACTGATGTTGTGGTATTTGTTGATGATTCTGGCAATGATGTCGGTTCCTCCGGCACTTCCCCCATTCGAGAAAATCAGTCCTCCTCCGATGCCGCTCATGATACCTCCTGATACTGCTGCCATCATCCGCTCTGATACAAGGGGTTCGGTAAATACATTGCTGAAAAATGAAAGAAATCCTGCAAAAACCACAACGCTGTAAACCGATTTTATGCCAAAGGAAGCTCCGATGGTTTTCATGGCCAGCAGCAGAAGGCCTATGTTTATCAGCAGGCTGCTCATTCCTACGTCAATGTCGAAAAGGAAGAAAAGAATACTTGAGATTCCTGTCAGACCACCTCCCACTATTTCACTGGGGATGATAAATCCTGTCCACCCGATGGCACCCATTGCCAGTCCGGCAGTGATGATCAGATAAGATTTTATTTCTCTCCAGAGATACTCTCGCTTCATATAACTATTATAAAATATGTTGCCGGAAAAGATTTTCCCAGTCCGGTTACAATTTTAACGGATGAACAGATTACGTCGCTGTTGGAATTTGAAATTTTTCAATGTGAGAGGAGGTGATTCTCAATGATGCTGAAAACCACCTCCTTCTATATATGTTTTTTTATCCAAAAGTGTTCGAAGCAATCTTTTGTGATTGTTGTAAATAATTATGATTCAGAGTGGGTTGAGCGCTGAATCTCTCTTATCCGACAACAATATTAATTATTTTTCCGGGCACCACAATGATTTTGCGAACGGTTTTTCCTTCGGTCCATTTGGCTGCCGTCTCATGTGCCAGCGCTGCCTTTTCAATCTCTTCTTTTGATGCATCGGCAGGCATCTCCAGCTTGAAACGCATTTTGCCGTTGAATGATACCGGATATACCACGCTGTCATCTTTAAGATGCTTTTCTTCAGCCTTAGGCCACTGTGCATCAACAACAGAACTGTTGTGCCCGGTGAGGTACCACAACTCTTCAGCCATATGAGGTGCAAAGGGTGACAACAAGACGGTCAGTGGTTCTAAAATGGAGCGTTTGTGACATTTCAGATCGCTCAGGTCGTTGACACATATCATGAATGCACTCACGCAGGTGTTGAATGAGAATCGTTCGATGTCGTCGGAAATTTTGGCAATGGTGCGGTGCAATACCTTCAGTTCCTCTTTGGTCGCTTCTTCATCAGTAACGACCATCTGCCCGTCCCGGTCTGAAAAGAGCCGCCATGTTCTTCTCAGGAATTTGTGTACTCCGTCAATTCCGTTGGTATCCCAGGGTTTGGATTGCTCCAGCGGGCCCAGAAACATCTCGTACAGACGCAGTGTGTCGGCACCATATTGTTCAATGATATCGTCGGGGTTGACCACGTTGAACATCGACTTGGACATTTTTTCAACTGCCCATCCGCAAACATATTTATCGCCTTCTTCCAGAATGAATTCAGCATTTTTATACTCCGGATTCCAGTTTTTAAAGGCTTCGATGTCCAGGATGTCATTGTGGACAATATTTACATCCACATGAATAGGGGTAACATCGTACTCTTTGGTCAGGTTATAGGAGACAAATTTGTTGGTTCCTTTGATTCGGTAAACAAAATTGGAGCGTCCCTGAATCATTCCCTGGTTAACCAGTTTGCGGAATGGTTCATCTTTGCATACTTCTCCCAAATCGTAAAGGAATTTATTCCAGAACCGGCTGTATATCAGGTGGCCTGTGGCGTGCTCGGTTCCCCCGATGTAAAGATCCACATCCTGCCAGTAGTTGTTGGCTTCGGTGCTGACCAGTTTTTGGTCGTTTTTTGGATCCATATAGCGAAGGTAATAGGCTGAGGAACCGGCAAAACCCGGCATGGTGTTAAGCTCAATCGGGTACCCTTCTTCTGTTTTCCAGTTTTTCGCACGTCCCAGAGGAGGTTCTCCCTGTTCAGTGGGCAGGTATTTATCTACTTCGGGTAATTCGAGGGGGAGCTTTGATTCATCCAGCGTGTAGGGCATATCATCCTTGTAATAAACAGGGAAGGGTTCTCCCCAATAACGCTGGCGACTAAAGATGGCATCCCGCAAGCGGTAGTTTACCTTTACCTCACCAATGCTTTTCTCCCGAATGTATTCTTTGGTTTTCTCAATGGCTTCCGGCACATCGAGCCCGTTAATGAAGCCGGAATTGATCAGATATCCTTCTTTGGAGTCGATGGAGTCGTCCCACTTGCTGGTGTCTGCGGGTTCTTCGCCATGGGGTACAACAACCTGGGTGATCGGCAGTCTGAAGGTGCGTGCAAAAGCAAAGTCGCGGCTGTCATGTGCCGGCACAGCCATAATAGCTCCGGTTCCATATCCGGCCAGCACATAGTCGCTGACCCAGATGGGCACTTCCTCATTGGTGAGTGGATTGATGGCGTAGGCTCCGGTGAATGCTCCGGTCATTTTTTTGACTTCTGACATTCGTTCGCGCTCGGTACGCTTTTTTGCATCAGCAATGTATTGGGCCACTTGTTCTTTCTGGTCCGATGTTACCACCTGGTTTACCAATTCACTTTCGGGAGCCAGCACCATAAATGTCACTCCGAAAACAGTATCGGCACGGGTGGTGAAAATTTTCATGGAAACATCAGAATCTTTTACCGGGAAAACCATCTCGGCACCTTCCGATCGTCCAATCCAGTTTTTCTGAATCTCTTTGAGCGATTCTGTCCAGTCGATGGTGTCCAGTCCTTTGAGGAGACGCTCTGCATAAGCAGAAACGCGCAATGACCATTGACGCATTACTTTTTGCTCCACAGGGTGGCCTCCACGCAGAGAAACTCCTTCTTTAACTTCATCATTGGCCAGCACAGTTCCTAATGCCGGACACCAGTTTACCATAGTGTCGGCAAGGTATGCAATACGATAATTGAGCAGGGTTTCCTGTTGCTCCTTAACAGGCATAGCGTTCCACTCTTCGGCTGAGAATGTGAGGTTTTCCGAGCATGCTGCATTGATACCTTCAGAGCCTTTGGTTTCAAAATGTTTGACCAGTTCACTCACGGGCATGGCCTTGTCGGCGTTGTTGTCGTAGTAATGGTTAAACATTTGAATGAAGGCCCATTGAGTCCACTTGTAATAGTCTGGTTCACATGTCTTTACCTCTCTGCTCCAGTCGTAAGAGAAACCTATTTTATCCAGCTGCTCGCGGTAACGCTTAATGTTGTTTTCAGTGGTAATGGCCGGGTGTTGCCCTGTCTGGATGGCATACTGTTCAGCAGGCAGCCCGTAGGCGTCGTAACCCATGGGATGGAGTACATTGAATCCATTGGAACGTTTGTAACGGCTGAAAATGTCAGAGGCGATGTATCCCAGCGGATGTCCCACGTGCAATCCCGCACCGGATGGATAGGGAAACATATCCAGAACGTAATATTTGGGGCGGCTGTTGTCAACCTCTACTTTATAGGTTTTATTGTCCTTCCAGTGCTTTTGCCACTTCTTCTCAATCTCTTTAAAATTGTACTCCATGGTGCAAATTGATGTAGTTTCTTGCTTTTATATTGTCAAAGCTGCGAAAATACAAAAAGTTTCAGACAATTGTAAGAGAGTGCCGCTGGTTATTAGTGGTTTTGTGATGTCCAGCAGGAAACGGGGACTTTCGGATCGAAGAACGACCCGAGTATCTCTTCTTTAGTGTGTTTAGCTGCTTCGGAATCTGAAAGTTGATGGCTCCAGGGTACCCGTTTTTTAGTGCTTGCTCCCGGCCCTCTATTTTTATATTCCCCATAAAAGGCTGTTTCATTCCTTGAGGTACCGCTCCAGTTGGCCCACCCTTCGGCATTGATGTGGTTTCCCATTTCGCAATGAAGAAAAACAACCCTGGCATAGTCCCGCCATGGGCGGCCAAGAAAAACTTCCGACACGTCCTGCGAAGCGGTCAGGGTGCATTCCAAAAAGACAAACCCAAATTGTTTTCCCTGTGCGGTGCTTGCAGCTGTAATGTATGAGTCCGCCAGACTGTGTATCGTGCAATTTTCAAACAATGATGTAGCTTCACCAAAAATGAAATCGGTAGTACCCTCTATAAAGCAGTTGTGAAAATATTGGCGACTGTTTTCGCCGGCGCTGTACAGGGTGTCCTGATGTCCAAGGATGTTGCAATTTCGGAAAGTCACCCGATCGCCGGTCACATGCAGCGCAACGGCCTGCCCGACCGCTCCTGCTGTGTTTCTGATGGTCAGGTTTTCTGCATGGAAATCGTTGGCTTCCACCTTCAAAGTGTAGGTGTAGAAAGTGCTGTTGCGTCCTTTGTCAATTTTCCGAAAATGATCATCCCACGAAATGATTGTCCCTTCTCTGCTTTCACCAATTAGGGATAACTTTGTATTGAATGCAGGGATTTTTACTTTTTCATGATACACCCCGTTCTTTATAAATATTGTTATTGGTTTGTCCGGAAAAGACATGGTGTCGTAAATGGCTTCGTTAATTGACGTATAATCGCCACTGCCATCGATAGCTACTGTGATCCGGGTCTCATAAGCGTATGCTGTGGCTGCAAAAATAGCTGAAAAACAGAACAGAAGAAAAATGTGTTTAATTGGAGCCATGTGAGTCTTATTTTTTTAATGTTTTATCCAGAAAATTACTCATGTATTCGACTGTGGGATGAAACCAGGGGTGAAACAACCAGAAGGGGTGTACTTTAACATGGAATGTGTGTGTTTCATTGTATATGGTGTGTCGGTTCAGGATGCCGATCAGTTCGTCCTGCCCCGAATGAAACCTGGGGTAACCGCTGTTAAGAAATAGCATGGGGGGCGCTTTTTCATCTGCATAGTAAACCGGGGATGCCTCTTTCCAGATTTCAGGTTTTTCATGGTAAAAACCATTCAGCCAAACCACATCGGCAGCGTTTCTTTTTCTTGGTTTGTTGAGCGATAAGGGGGCCAGAAAGTTCATGGAGCCATCTACGACCAGTATAGCCTGGACATCGGTGGGGTGCTCTTTAGATCCCTGGTCTCCTTCAAACTTGTGAACTCCGGGAGTCAGTCCAATGAGAGCAGCCAGCTGGCCACCTGCCGAACTTCCGGAAATGGCAATTTTTTCAGGGTCTATGTTGTATTCTTTGGCATGGGCCCTGGTCCACCTCAGGGCCGCTTTTATGTTGTGAACAGCTGCAGGATAAAGAGCTTCAGGAGATAGTTGGTATTCTACAGTAATGGTTACATATCCTCTTGCAGCAATTTGACGTGCCAGGGGAATTTCCATCGATTTATCGCCCGAACTCCAGCCTCCACCATGAATCATTATCAGTGCCGGTAGTTTTTTGCCTCCTTCGGGACGAAAGAGGTCGAGATGTAAATTGCGATCGCCATAGGCTGTGTTCTTCAATGTGGTGTATGTGATGTCGCGGTATTCAACGACACCTTCCGGGAGTGGCTCGTTGGCAATGCGGGCAACCGGATAGATGTGTTTGATCTTGTTTAGGGCTGAATGAACCGTAAATGTGGTGTCCACAGGGATAACGTTGCGTTGTGGACTCACATTAGATGCAAGGATGAACAGGTATGTCAGGAAAAATATATTTTTCATATCCAATGGTTTTAACGGTTTAAAACTTTTAATTGCGAAAGAAGCAGAGAACTGTTTCTTTGAAGCAATAAAATTAATACTCTCTGTTCGCTGAACATGATGAAGAGTTATTGCTTTTTGGGTGGTATATTGTTTTTTTCGGGGCCGATTAAAGGTTTGAAAGGATGGAAGTGAATTATTTTTCCCGGTTGAAGTGAAACGGTTTTGAGCGAACCACAAAAAAAACTATCTTTGCCGCGCAAAAAGGTCCCGTAGTTTAACTGGATAGAACGTAGGATTCCGGTTCCTATGGTGGGGGTTCGAGTCCTCCCGGGATCACAGTAAGGCCACAGCAAAATGAAATGATTTGCTGTGGCCTTTGTTGTATAGATGAATATGGAATTTTTCCATAGGATTCTTTTCGGTAATGATTTGTATAACTGCAGATAAGATTTCCAGGGAGTTTTCATTCTCTATTTTTTTAACAATATTTTTCAGTGTTATTTTATTAGTTAATTTGTCAGTGGGAAGGAGTTCGTCCTAATGATGTACTATTGTTTCAATTAATGAAGGTTATGGCTCGGCTTTTTAAACGGATGGGTAATTTTGCGAAAACACAGAGTAGTCATACATCCCATGTCGTTTAAAAGTAAAAGTTCACTTTATTCAACACTAAAACGAAAGAAAAGACCTATATTTGTATGTTTTTTTAGTGAGATTAGTTTCTTTCTTTTTTGTTTTAACAGGGTTTATTCTTAAATTATCGTTGTCAGGAGTTCATACAAGTCAAATTTGGTGAGGACACTTTGATTTTGCAGAAGGTTTGATGTTTAAGTAGGTGATTCGTGACGTAATCAAGTTGAATAGTGACTTTTTCTTTTCAGAAAGGATTACGTAAATTTTTCATTGGTGGATTTGTTTTGATTAACATTTTGTGAGCTTTTTGTGCTGTAGTGTTTAGTAATGTTTAAGGATAAAGGCTTAGAATATAGTTGTATATAATATAAATGGTTTAAATGGACGATATTTTTAGCAAGATAGGTACTACGCAAACTTTAAGTCAGAAGATTGAAAGAAAAGTTGAGGAGGCTATCAGGCAGAAGAAACTGCTTTCGGGAGCAAAGTTGCCTTCTGAGAAAGAACTTTGTGAACTCTTTGGAGTTAGCAGGACGGCACTCAGGGAGGCACTGAGGCGTTTAAATGCCCGTGGTCTGATAGAGATTAAAAAAGGAAGTGGGATGTATGTGTCTGAGATAAAGATAGAGGATGCAATTAAATCTCTCAATCTGTATTATGACCTGAGTTTCGATTCTGATCTTATTTCTCAGATTATTGATGTTCGTCGTATTTTTGAACCGCAAATATCTCGTCTTGCGGCCAGAAACAGAACCGATGAAGATATAAAGATTCTCGAGCAGGTAATTGAAGAACTGGAAACCTGTGATCCGGATAATACTCAGCAGGAAGTTGATACCATCAACCGTTTTCACATGAGTTTGGCAAAGGCTACCGGGAATCCGATTATTATCATAAGTCTGGAACCCATTTATTCTCTTTTGCCTCGTATGCGAAATTTTATTTATGCGAATGTTGAGGGGGAAAAGGAGTTTACGATTGAGGCCCAGAAAAAAATTCTGGATGCTGTTAAAACCAGGGATGAAGATGGCGCTTTTGCGGAGACCGAAAAACTTGTGATTCGGAATCATGAGGTGTATGAGCGTTATCTTAAAAAAGTTTTTAAATAATCACTGTGGCTTCACTATTGGAAATTATTTTTCCGGGTACTTTGAAACTTGCCTGAAGACCAGGCAAGTTTGAGTTATGTCTTTTATGGGTTTCGAAGATAATTGCAGTTGGAAACAAGACCTAATTGAGATAGAAGTGTCGGATGATAATTTTATTTTTTGGCTTGGTTATATGCATCAATGGCCTTTTTTACGGAACCATTCTTGATCAGGAGTTCCTGAGCATCTTCTTTTTTTAGTCCCAGTTCTTCCATAAGCATTCTGGTTCCTCTCTGAATCAGTTTTTTGTTGGTCAATTGCATGTTGACCATTTTATTTCCCTTTACTTTCCCCAGCTTAATCATCAGGGTTGTGGTAATCATGTTTAGAATCATTTTTTGAGCGGTTCCTGCTTTCAGGCGCGTGCTTCCGGTAATGAATTCAGGACCAACGATGGCTTCAATGGGAAATTCTGCAGCATTGGCAATCTCAGAGTTTGGATTGCACGTAATGCAACCGGTAAGTATTTCCCTCTTTCTTGCGTCCATGATTCCTCCAATGACATAGGGGGTTGTTCCTGAAGCTGCAATTCCAATAACAGTGTCGAGTTCGTTTATGTTGTGTTTGAGGAGTTCCTGCCAGGCCATCTTTGGGTCATCTTCAGCATCTTCCACCGCGTTTCTTAATGCAATATCGCCACCCGCAATCAACCCGATCACCAGGGTGTCAGGGACGCCAAATGTGGGAGGGAGTTCTGAGGCATCCAGTACGCCTAATCGACCGCTGGTGCCTGCTCCAAGATAAAATACTCTTCCTCCTTTTTTCATCCTCTCCACGATTCGAACGATTAGTTTCTCAATTTGTGGCAATGCTTTTTTTACGGCTTCATGGACTTTTGCGTCTTCCCGGTTGATGTTTTGAATCAGGTCGGCGACTTCCATTTTTTCCAGATCTTTAAATCTGGAAGGTGATTCTGTAATGCTCAGGGTATATTTGTTGTCTGACATTTCTTTTGTTCTTTTTGAGGTTCTTTACTTATATGATGAGGTTATTTGAGATGGAAATCAATTAATCCGTCTATTGGATCTTTAATAATTGTTCCTCGTTTTAATTGGTGCTTTTCAAGAATTTCATACAACAGATCTTTGAAGTAGTAGGCTATGCTGCCGGTAAAATGCACGGGTAGTTTTGTGGCCATTTGGTATTGTAATATGTTTCTGGTTATGAATTCTTCAAAGGATGCAAGCACCAGTTTTTGTAGGGAAGGTTCACTGATGTGTTCAGCGATAAATCTTGTAAAACCTGCTGCATATCGGTTTGGAAAGGGTTTTTTGTAGATGTTATTCAGAATATCAATGCTGTCTGTTTTATATTTGTTAAAGAATTTGTTACAAACATGCTCAGGGAGTTGTTTTTTCAGGATGTCTGAAAGTAGCTTTTTGCCAATAACTGCACCGCTGCCTTCATCTCCAAGAATAAATCCCAGGGGAGGTGTGTTTTCGATAACCTCTTTGCCATTGTAATGACATGAGTTGGAGCCGGTTCCTAAAATGCACGCAATTCCTTCAGTAGTCCCACACAGTGCGTGGGCGGCGGCCATGAGGTCGCTTGCCACCTCTATGGTTGATGCACTGAAGAAATTGTTGAGCGCTCCGTATGCAACTTTGCTGATAACCGGATTGCTGCATCCGGCACTATAAAAATATATGGCTTTGAAATTTCTTTGTGAGGATGTAAAATCCTTTTCGAGCGCCTTCACAATAGTGTCTTCATCCTGGTAGAAAGGGTTTATTCCTGGTGTAAGAATTAGTTCTTTCTTTCCTGTTTTTTTGTCCAGGAGGCACCATGTTGTTTTGGTTGATCCGCTGTCGGCCACTAATATCATAATAGAATGATGTATTATAGGTTGTGTTTTTGAGTTTTTGTTATTAATGGATTATGGATTCTCTTATATAATTCCATTGGTTTAAGATCCCTGTTTGCTGTTGTTTTTGTTAAACGCAAATATATAAAAAAAGTTTGGTTTTTGATATCATATAAGATGTATTACAAATTTTTGTTTCTTGAAAAAATGTTTCTACATTTGAAAACAAAAATTGACAGTCTTTTATGTTGAGTGAATTTCTTGAGCTTGATAAAACGTTTATAGTTATGATTTTAGTGGCTTATTGAGAGTTGATTTTGATTCAGGAGCTGGTCGTTTTTTCCTGAGGCGGTTGAATTTAGATGTATATATTTAATTTCCTATAAGGTAGTCTGGACTTTAGTAGAAGTCAATTTGTTTGAATAGACCTTCTGAAACCGGAGGTTGGACAAAATAACAGAACCGATGATTTTAAACACCACAATGAAACGAGCATGGAATTTTGATTCTTTAAAGATGCCACAAAAGTGCATTTTTAAAAGGATTTCGAGATCCATCCGACTTTAAGAAGTAAATTTTATACGGATGAAACGAGCATGGCAACGACTGCCTCAAAAGATAATGTAAACAATCAACCATGCGAGTTCCATCAGACCAATAACTTAGATGAATTATTTACTGATGAAACGAGCATGGCAAAGGTTGCCTCAAAAGAATATGTATAAGTTATTGCATGCGAGTTCCATCCGACCTTGAAAAAATAATTTTATACGGATGAAAAGATGAAGAATTTTTTGATACTTAAGAGTGTGTTAATTCTTATAATATTAATGGTTTTTCCATTTGAAATGATTTCTCAGTCGGAAAGAAAAGAACTACGGCTCGAGAATAAAGCGATGAAAAGAATTAATGACGGATTTGATCTTTTAGATCCGTGGCTTTACATGGGGCCAATGCATGTTGATTCTGTTGAAGTGAATGTATTGGAGGAAGAACTGGATGTTTTTCTTTCTCCTAATGTTACAATGATTCCGTTAAGAGAGGCATGGATAACTTCATTGAAATACGCTCTTAGAAATCTTACAGGCAGGAGGTTCAAAGATTATGAAATTCAATTGTTTTGTAAAGGGAAGGCTCTTGAAAAATATGTTCCGTTGTATTTCAGGGAACAAATTCCGATGGACTCCCTCCGGATGAAAGATATAGGATTAAGAAATCCCTTGGTAAAAAGGGTGAATCAGGGAGTTTTTAACTCTGGATTGACCAATCACAATATTGCTTTGTGGGCGAGTCATGGTTATTATTATGAGTCAGAACTGGATCGGTGGGAATGGCAAAGAGCCAGGTTGTTTGGAACCGTGGAGGACATTTACCCATTTGCTTATACGTGTAATTATCTTGTACCAATGTTGGAGGATGCCGGGGCGAACGTTTTTGTGCCCAGGGAAAGAGACACTCAAATTCATGAAGTCATTGTAGATAATGATGGGTTGTCTGGAGGAAGTGAGATAATCATAGGCAAGGGAATCCGTCAAATAGAGAGCTCTGGCAAAAAAGGTTTTGCCATTAAGGATACTTTATTTAATGGAGATAATCCTTTTAAAATGGGAACCTGGATGCAAGTTCAAGCTTCGGATGAAAATTCTTCAGGCATAACTTACCTGCCCAATATTCCTGAAGCCGGGGAGTATGCTGTTTATGTTTCATATGGGAAAATAGAGAGCGCACTTGACAATGTTTCATATCGTGTTAATCATTCTGGAGGGAGTACCCGATTTTTACTTAATCAGCAAATGGGTTACGGGACTTGGGTTTACCTTGGAACTTTCCACTTTTCCAAAGGGAAAAATATACAATCGGGATCTGTCGTGATAGAAGTTCCATCCAATTCCACCGGAGTGGTGACAACTGATGCCATTCGCTTTGGCGGAGGGATGGGCAATGTTGCCAGGCGTCCCGAAGAATCTTATACCAAAAGAAAATGGTCACTGGATGATAATCATGCGGAAAATTCAGAGGTGGAGATAAACGATTCGGTATCCTACGTCTATAAGCTAAGTGGCAAGCCACGGTGGATGGAAGCCGGAAGGTATTGGTTACAATATGCAGGAGTGCCTGATTCAATTGTTTATAGCCTAAATGAGCAAAAGAATGACTACAACGATGATTATCAGTCGCGAGGTGAATGGGTGAATTATCTGATGGGCAATCCCAACGGGCCTACCAAAGCGCCTGAATTCCAGGGGTTGAATATTCCGATTGATCTGGCCTTTGCTTTTCATACAGATGCGGGAACTACCCCGGGAGATTCCGTTGTCGGAACGCTTGGAATTTACAGTTCAGTTACGAATGAAGGCCGGTTTCCGGATGGAAAATCAAAACTGGCCAGTCGCGACTTGACAGATTTGGTTCAATCTCAAATTGTGTCTGATATCAGATTAACCTTTAACGATGAATGGACGCGCCGGGCCATGTGGGATAAACAGTATTCCGAAGCTTATCGGCCTAATGTGCCCACCATGTTGCTGGAGTTGTTGTCTCACCAAAATCTGGCTGATATGAAATACGGGCTTGATCCCCGGTTTCAATTTACCGTTGCCAGAGCTATATATAAAGGGATGGTGCGCTTCCTGTCAGCGCGAGAGGGGCGCCTGGCGGTCATAAAGCCTCTTGCTCCCGATCATCTTTCTCTGACACACAGAGGAGGAAAAAGTGTAAGATTAAGCTGGAGACCTGTAATGGATCCTCTGGAAGAGAGTGCAGTTCCTTCCGGCTACAAGGTTTACCAAAGAATTGAAGGCAATGGTTTTTCCAATGGGGTGTTTACTTCAGATACATCGATGGTTCTTGAATTACCTGATTGGGATACTATTTATAGCTTTAAGGTTACTGCTTTAAACGAGGGAGGAGAGAGTTTTCCGTGCGAAACATTGTCTGTATCACTAAACTCCTCTTCTGATGATTTGGTCTTGGTAGTCAACGGATTTGACCGAGTGGGGCCACCCGCATTTGTGGATGGAGAAACTGCCGGAGTAGCATGGTGGGAGGATGAAGGTGTACCCAGGAACAGAGATGTGAGCCACACTGGCAAACAATACGATTATGACCGCTCCTCTCCGTGGCTTGATGATGACAGTCCTGGGCATGGAGCCAGTCATGCCGACATGGAAGGGAAAATAATTCCCGGTAATAACTTCGACTTTGTATTTACACATGGAAAAGCGATCCGCGATGCCGGTTATTCCTTTGTTTCGGTAAGTGATGAAGTGTTTGCTTCTGATGGGTTTGAGGTTGAACCTTACAAAGCTGTTGATTTGCTCTATGGCGAAGAGAGAGGAATCGAATCTCTATTCAACTCAGATGAAAAACAATACAGGCTTTTTTGCCCGGGAACAAGGGAGGTATTGAAAAAATACCTCTTGTCCGGAGGAAATGTCCTGATCTCCGGAGCATACATAGGTACAGACGCTGTGGAAAACAATGATTCAACCACCATCGAATTTTTAAAAGAAGTTTTGCACTTTCGTTGGATGACCAATCATGCTGACAATGTGGGAAATCTGAAAGTGACAGATAAAGCTTCATCGCTGTTCCTGCCATCGCTCAGCTATAATACGGAATATCATCCCGATATTTATAAAGTTGAATCACCCGACGGCATTGAGCCTGTGGGAGATGATGCTTTCAGAATTTTCAGGTACGAAAGCAATAATGTCTGTGCAGGAGTAGGCTTTTTAGGCGACTATCAGAGTATAATCCTCGGGTTTCCCTTTGAAACCATTCCATCAGAAAAGGAGAGGGCTGAATTGATGAAACAGATCTTACAATTTTTTCAGAGATAGAATAAATAATTGAAACGATAAAACAGATCAGGATATGCATAACAAGATTTCATGTTTCTTACCGGTTGCCGAACCGGCCGATCTTAAGCAAACCATTGATGAACTGAAAGCAGTTGATCTGGTTGACGGAATTTATGTAATGACCACCCCTGAAAGTAAGGGAGCAGAGTTGCCGGAAGGCGTTGACTCATTTGAAGTGCCGGTTCTTAATTCCACTCAGATGGTGAAAGAAATAGCAAAAAGAGCTGAGGCTTCTTCACATGTTTTGCTGTATGCCAAATCGCTTCCGTTAAAATTGGGTGCTTTGTCCCTGGAACGCATGGTTCAGGCTGCTGAATATACCGGGGCGGGAATGATCTATTCCGATTACGTTGCATTGAAGGAAGGTAATAGGATGCAAAATCCGGTAATTGATTATCAGGACGGAAGTTTAAGAGACGACTTTAACTTTGGTTCGTTGCTGCTTTTCCCGTCGGCAGTGGTGAAAGAAGCCGCAGACAAAATGAAAGCCGACTATAAATTTGCGGGACTGTATGACCTTCGACTCAAAGTGTCTCAGAATCATAAGCTCTTCCGTTTGCCGGAATTTCTATATACCGAAATGGAAACGGATACACGTAAATCAGGGGAAAAGATTTTCGACTATGTGGATCCTAAAAACCGGGACGTTCAGATTGAAATGGAAGTTGCCTGTACCGAACATCTAAAAGCTATAGGCGGATATCTTAAGCCGGAATTTGAAGAAGTAAAGTTTGATGAATCGGATTTTCCGGTGGAGGCCTCAGTGATTGTTCCGGTGCGTAATCGCGCCAAAACCATCGAAGATGCGGTAAGATCTGTTTTCAGCCAAAACACTTCGTTTAAATTTAATTTAATTATTGTTGATAACCATTCGGATGATGGGACAACCGATATATTGAAAAAACTGGCATCCGAAGACGATCGCCTGATTCACGTGGTACCTGAACGAAAAGATCTGGGTATTGGAGGATGCTGGAATCTGGCCATCATGCACGAAGCTTGTGGAAAATTTGCCATCCAGCTTGACAGTGATGATTTGTATGCTGATGACTCAGTTGTTCAAACCATTGTGGACGCTTTTTATGAACAGAATTGCGCCATGGTAATCGGCTCCTATCAGATGGTGAATTTCAAATTAGAAGAAATTCCTCCCGGATTGATCGACCACAAAGAATGGACCCCCGATAATGGGCGGAACAATGCTTTGCGCATTAACGGACTGGGTGCTCCCCGTGCTTTTTATACGCCTGTGTTGAGAGAAATCCGGGTGCCTAATGTGAGCTATGGCGAAGACTATGCCGTAGGATTGGCCATTTCTCGTGATTATCAAATCGGACGTATATACAAGTCACTTTATATGTGTCGCCGCTGGGAAGATAACTCAGATGCTTCTTTGGATATTGTTAAGATGAATAACCATAATTTGTACAAAGACAGGGTGAGGACCATGGAATTGTGGGCCCGGATTGCTAAAAACAGAAAGTAGATATGTCGAAAGATATTTCCATGAATACTTCATTGCAGGAAAAAGTTGATCACCTGATTGATGAACAGGTGGTCAACTGGCCAATGGCCAAAGGAAATTATGAAGGTTTGAGTGAAGTAAAAATCCGTTCTCTTGAATTTGGTCCTTCAACAGAGATGAGAGTGCAGTTTAATCCGGCGCGAATCAGGTCTTCAGCTGCCAAAGTGGATGCCAAATCTATTCAGGAGCGGAAATGTTTTCTTTGCGAAGACAATTTACCTCCTGAACAAAATAAGGTGGCTTTTCGCGATGATTACCTCATTTTGGTGAATCCCTTTCCCATCTTTCCAAGGCATCTTACCATTCCTCATGTGAGGCATACCGACCAACGTATCAAAGGAAGGTTGTCGGATATGATGATGCTGGCCCGGGAACTTCCGGAATTTGTTGTATTCTATAATGGCCCCAGGTGCGGTGCCAGTGCCCCCGATCATTTTCATTTTCAGGCCGGAAATAAAGGCTTCATGCCTATTGAAGAGGAGTTCCGGTATCATCCACGGAAATCATTGTTAATTGATCGTAAGGATGTTCGGGTGTTTTGCGTGGACAACTATTTGCGGAAGACCTTAGTGTTTGAAGGAGAGCAACCCGATGAGATAGAATGTTGGTTTAACCGGGTTTACCGTTTTCTGGATACAATTCAACGAAATGAGGAGGAACCTATGCTTAATATTTTGTGTTCGTGGGATAATGGCACCTGGCGTTTGGTTGTTTTTCCCCGTCAGGGACACCGTCCGCGTCAGTTTTATGCTGAAGGGGGGGAGCAAATTGTGTTGAGCCCTGCTTCTGTCGATTTCGGTGGAGTTCTCATTACGCCAAGAGAGGAAGATTTCGAAAAACTCAATACTGATCTTGTAAAGGATATCTTTGAGCAGGTAACCCTTAATAAACACGACTGGGAATTGGTAAAGAGGATATTTCAAGAATAAAATCTGAAGATTATGCAACCAAATATAGAAGTAGGGGTGCTTTTTGCGCCAAAATTTTCATTTTCATTGGACGGGGCTTATAAGTTGAAATCCACCGGTGAAGAGTTTGAAGGAAAGGGTGAAGCCCTCCTAAAGGATGGAGCTATTACTATAATGATCAATGGAGAAGCCATCTCATCCGATTCTCCGTTAGAATTTGAACCAGTAAATTATGAGGAAGCCAGCTTTGAGCTCAAAGATGTGGTGATTGGGATTAGTTTTCACTGGGAACGAAAAGAAGACCAGTGCTTTAAGGGGACATTGCGCATTATTAGTGAGGATGGGCATTTAACCGCGGTTAATAGCATTCCTTTGGAGGACTACCTGATAAGTGTAATTTCATCCGAGATGAGTGCTACCTCTTCGCCGGAGTTGCTGAGGGCCCATGCCGTTATTTCACGCAGCTGGCTGATGGCCCAGAAAGAGAAGGAGCAAAAACTGAAAGAAACCGGGAACTACGAAACGGTTATCGAAGGAGAAGGCGAAAAGATCAAATGGTACGACCGGGAGGATCACATCAATTTTGACGTTTGTGCCGATGATCATTGTCAGCGTTACCAGGGAATAACCAGGGCGTCAACTAAAGAAGTGGAGGCAGCCATTGCTGATACTTTTGGAGAAGTGCTGACTTATGACAATGAGATATGCGATGCCCGTTTCTCCAAAGCTTGCGGAGGTATTGCTGAAGTTTTTGAGAATGTTTGGGAGCCGGTCAATCACCCATACCTTACAAAGGTGATCGACAATGACTTTACCCCTGAGGGTTTTAAGCTGGATTTAAAGCAGGAAGATGCTGCTCAGGAATGGATTACCGGTAATCCTCCGGCTTTTTGTAATACCCAGGATAAAGAAGTCTTGTCGCAGGTACTTAACGATTACGATCAGGAAACTGCCGATTTTTACCGCTGGAAAGTAACTCTGAGTCAGGATGATGTGAAGCGGCTTTTAAAGAAGAAAATTGATTTGGACCTGGGAAATGTTATAGATATGATTCCGGTAGAGCGGGGTGAATCCGGTCGCCTGATTCGCCTTAAAATTGTTGGAACTGAAGGAGAGTTGACCATCGGTAAAGAATTGGAAATCCGCAAAGCTTTATCAGAATCTCACCTTTACAGCTCTGCTTTTGTGGTTGAGAAAGAAGCGGGAGAAAGGGGTCTTCCAAAGTCATTTACTCTGATTGGTGCAGGTTGGGGGCATGGTGTTGGTTTGTGTCAGATTGGAGCCGCGGTGATGGGAGCTAAAGGTTATTCCTATCAGGAGATTTTGACTCATTATTTCAGAGGGGCCGCTTTGGAAAAGCGTTATTGATTTCCTCATTTGTAGGTCGAAGCTGATGCAGATTACCGCTCGGCTCTGCCGCTTTGTTAAGCAAAGAAATCCGCAGCAGCGAGGTGGTAGATTGTAGTAAAATTAGTTTAGCAGCAGCGAGGAGGAACGAAAAGTGCATCATATGTTATCCATATATTAATTAACATTCAGTCATTATGAGTCTGAAACGAATTTTACTTCCGGTTGCGATTTATTGTTTTTCTGCAGGTTCCCTGTTTGCAGAAGGCTGGATTCGTGTAAATCAGCTTGGATATATTCCCAATACGACTAAAGTGGCGGTAATGATTGCAGATGACACGGTTTCGCCGGAAAGCTTTCAGGTAAAGGCATTGAAATCCGGAGAGGTTGTTTTTAGTGGAACCCCAAGGACTGAAGACGGTTCTGTGTGGGGCATGAAAGCAGCTTTTAGACTCAATTTTTCAGAGCTGACTCAACCAGGAAGTTATTTTATCGAATCTTCAGGTTTTCGTTCTCCTGAATTCCGCATTGACCAGAATGTTTATGAAGGAGCGGCTGACTTCCTTCTGAATTATATGCGGCAGCAGCGATGTGGCTACAACCCGTTTCTGGAAGATAGTTGTCATGTGCACGATGGCACCATTGTGGATCATCCCGAAAAAAGCGGGGCATATATTGATGTACATGGCGGTTGGCACGATGCTTCCGATTACCTGCAATACACCAACACCTCGGCCAACGCTGTTTTTCAGATGTTATTTGCCTATGAAAAGAACCCCGAAGCCTTTAAGGATGTTTACGGTGCCAATGGTAATAAAGGCCCCAACGGACGGCCTGATGTGTTGGATGAGGCCATATGGGGGCTGGAGTGGCTCATGAGGATGAATCCGGCTCCCGGGGAAATGTATAATCAGATTGCTGATGACCGCGACCATGCCGGCTATAGATTGCCAAACAAAGACTCCGTTGATTATAATGTTCCGTTTGGAAGACCGGTTTACTATGTTACGGGCGAACGACAGGGGTTGGGGCCCCATTTGAACCGAACTACCGGAGTGGCTTCTACAGCAGGTAAATTTGCTTCTGCCTTTGCTTTGGCGAGTAAAGTTTTGAAAGAAGAAAATCCCGAATGGGCTGCAGAAATGCTGCAAAAGGCCAAAGAGGCCATGCGTTTTGGGGAGCAGTTTCCCGGAGCTGCGCAGACTGCCTGCTATGTCTCACCCTATTTTTACGAAGAGCAGAACTATGTTGACGATATGGAGCTGGGAGCTTCTGCTTTGGCTTTTTCAGAGAATGACAGCCTGGATAAATGGTTAAAAGCCGGAGATTTCTGGGGGGAGGTGGAACCTGTTACTCCCTGGATTGAATTGCATGGTGCCCGTCACTATCAGTTTTACCCATTTGTAAATGTTGGGCATTATCTGATGGCCAGCCAGGGAAATGAGCATTTCAAAAAGAAATATACAGATTTTATGAGAAAAGGGCTTTTGGCCCTGGAAAAAGAGGCAGCATCTGATCCATTCAGGATAGGGGTACCGTTTATTTGGTGTTCCAATAATCTGGTGACGGCTGCCCTGACGCAGGCCCGGTTGTATCATGAAGTATCCGGAGATCAGCAGTTTTTGGAAATGGAAGCTGCTTTACGCGATTGGCTGTTTGGCTGTAACCCCTGGGGCACGGCAATGATTTGCGGATTTCCCGGGGTTGCGGATTCTCCCACTCACCCTCATTCTGCCTTCCCTTTGTTGCTGCAGAAAAATACCATTGGCGGATTGGTTGACGGCCCTGTTTACAAAACCATATTTGAAAGTCTGAGAGGGGTGGGATTGCTGGATGATGATGAATATGGCGCCTTCCAAAACGGAAAAGCTGTTTATCATGATGATATCGGTGATTATTCCACTAATGAACCAACCATGGACGGCACGGCATCTTTGGTCTGTTACCTGTCGTCGATGGAAACTTATAATACACCTGAATTGGACCGGGATTCACAAGGTGCAGTGGTGCGTGTTAATGCCACTCAACCTTTAATCTATCTGGTATTTCCTGCCGATGAGCATTTCGAAGGGGCTTCTCTTGTTTTGGATGTTCTGGACGAAAAAGATGTGAAAGGTTCCTTCTTTCTCACCGGGAAATGCTTAAAAAAACGGGGCAACCGAAAAGCAATCGACCGTATTGTTGCTTCAAGCCACTATCTTGGACCTCATTCGGATGATCATCTGTTGTATGCCGACTGGGAAAAAAGAGATTCTTTGCTGGTTGCCTATGAAGAGTTTAAAATCGATTTGAAGAAAAATCTCCAATCTATCGAAGAAAAAGGCGCTTCCATGGAAAATGTGCGATGGTTTCTGCCACCTTATGAATGGTACAACAAAGATGTTGTTGCCTGGAGCCGGAATTTGGGAATGGAGGTAGTGTCGTTTACACCTGGCACTGGAACAAATGCCGATTATACAACTCCGGGAATGGCCAATTATAAAACCAGCCGCGAATTGCTTGACCAGCTTTGGCGTTTTGAAGAAAAAAATGGGCTGAATGGAGCTTTATTGTTGGTGCACCCTGGTGTGCATCCCGATCGGAAAGATAAATTTTACAATTATATTGGAGATATTATAGATGAGCTTCGAAATCGTGGCTATCGATTTGAGAAATTATAAATGTGCGATCACAGTATTTGTAAACGTGACAGTTAAATCTTTTGTGCTATGGGTTCAAAAAACCGTTCACCCTGGAGTTGGGTGCCTACTCTTTACTTTGCGCAAGGTATTCCTTATGTGATTGTGATGACCGTTTCGGTCATTATGTATAAGCGCCTTGGAATATCAAATGCCGATATTGCTTTGTACACCAGTTGGCTTTACCTGCCATGGGTCATTAAACCACTGTGGAGTCCGGTGGTGGATTTGTTGAAAACCAAGAGGTGGTGGATTGTAGTCATGCAGATACTGGTAGGGGCCGGACTTGCGGGAGTGGCATTTACTATTCCTGTTCCTGATTTTTTTCAATACACGCTGGCGTTTTTCTGGTTGCTTGCATTTAGTTCAGCTACCCACGACATAGCAGCCGACGGGTTTTATATGCTCGCCCTGGATGAACACAAACAAGCTTACTTCATTGGTATTCGAAGTACTTTTTACAGAGTAGCCATGATAACCGGACAGGGCCTGCTCATTATCCTGGCCGGATTCTTTGAAACCCACACAGGTCTTGATCCCATCGAGTTTAAAGTGCATACCAGGCCCGATCAACCGGCTGAAATAACCGTTCCTGAATTTGACCGGGAAGTAAGTAATGATGAAATGGCTTTTGTGCTGACTTCTGATGACCTTCAGATTCCTACTAAAAAGGCAGAGCCAACGACCATTGATAGTCTCATTCAATGGGCCGAAGCTGAAAACCTTGCCAATGGTTTTGTAATGCCCGAAAAGAGCAAAGAGGTGGAAAAAACGGATGGATGGTTTGTTTCTTATGTATCGGGTCCATTGAAAGAGAAGCTGAAGTCCGCTTTTGGGCGGGATGAGGTTGTAGAATCCACCATGAATCCCGGAAATATTGGAATCGTAGGTGTAAGGTTAACCCAAAAGCCTGAAACAGGTGAAACCGTTGTTCTGAATACCGGGATTCGCAGAGGTGATGAGAGTATTAAATTAATAGAAGGAGAACGCATAGAGGTAAGTTCATCTAACTGGCAGGAGACGGCCTGGATAGTGGTTCAGCTGGATCCCAAACTGGAAGGTGCATCGATTGCCTTTTACGAAGGGCGTTCAGGCAATATTCCTTTGGCCTGGACCATTACTTTTGTGATTCTGGCTGGTATGTTTTTGGTGTTTTTTCTTTATCACCGGTTTATATTGCCACGTCCTGCATCAGATAAAGCCACCGTTCAGGGAGAAGGGGAAAACCTGTTTTCTGAATTTTTCGCCACCTTCAAATCTTTTTTTAAAAAAGAAAATATTGGTCCTGCACTGGCATTTCTCTTGTTGTTTCGTCTGGGAGAGTCTCAAATTGTAAAGCTTGCTTCCCCGTTTATGCTGGATGCACGCGAAGTGGGTGGTTTAGGACTAACCACCGGAGATGTAGGGCTTATTTACGGGACCATTGGAATTTTGGCCCTTACTCTGGGAGGCATTCTCGGTGGACTGGTAGCTTCTAAGAACGGACTCAAATTCTGGCTTTGGCCCATGGCTTTTGCGATGAATTTGCCCAATCTGGTATTTGTGTATCTTTCATATGCCACTCCTCAGAGTATGTGGCTCATCTCAGCTTCAGTAGCCGTTGAACAGTTTGGCTATGGATTTGGGTTTACCGCTTACATGCTGTACATGATCTATTTTGCGGCCGGTAATCATAAAACTGCCCATTATGCCATTTGTACAGGACTTATGGCGCTGGGAATGATGATTCCGGGTATGATCTCAGGGTGGATCCAGGAAATTGTGGGCTATGAAAATTTCTTTATCTGGGTTGTGATATGTACAGTGCCCGGGTTTATTGTTCTTAAGTTCCTCAAAATCGATCCCACTTTTGGTATTAAGAAGAACGAGTAGTTCAAGGTTAAGGCTGAGGCAAAGACTAAGATTTTTCTTAACCACACTTTCTGTCTCAGCCTCAATCTGTCTGTCATCTTCCATCTAATAATCTTAGATCTAATTTCACAATACATACTATGTTACGTAAACTAACACTTATTTTCATCCTGTCGCTTTTTGTTGCTTCATTACAAGCCAGGGAATATCCCAAGCGGGAGATGCGTGCCATATGGATCGCTACGGTGGCAAATATCGACTGGCCTTCGAAATCGGGGCTTTCTGTTGAACTTCAACAAGACGAAATGCTGGAGCTGTTTGATCTGGCCAAGGAATACAACCTCAATACGGTGATATTTCAGGTTCGTCCCTCCACCGATGCTTTTTATCCATCCGAGCTGGAGCCATGGTCGCAATGGCTAACCGGTGAGCAGGGACAGGCCCCGGATCCTTTCTACGATCCCCTTGAGTTTGCAATTGAAGAGGGACGAAAGCGAGGGCTGGAGATTCATCTTTGGCTGAATCCTTACCGGGCAGTGGTGGATACAGCAAAAGCTTCCATAGCTGTGGATCATCCCGTTAATCAACATCCTGAGTGGTTTGTAACTTATGGTAAAGCAAGGTATTTCAATCCCGGCTTGCCTGAGACCCGCAATCATGTGGCAACGGTGGTGGCTGATGTCCTGAAAAGATATAATGTGGATGCCCTTCATTTTGATGATTATTTCTATCCATATCGTATTTCCGGGGAAGAGTTTCCCGATCAGGAAGCATTTGAAATGTATCCCCGCGGTTTTACTGCCGACCAAAAAGATGACTGGCGTCGCGACAATGTGGACCTGATTATTGAGCAGTTGCATGACACCATAGAGAACGTGAATCCATCGGTGGCTTTTGGAATCAGTCCTTTCGGGGTCTGGCGCAACCAATCGGTGGATCCGAGAGGGTCTGCCACCAGAGCCGGACAAACCAATTATGATGATTTGTATGCCAATATTCTGCGCTGGCAGGAGGAAGGATGGATAGATTATATTACGCCACAGATATATTGGCACATTGGCAAAGAGGTTGCTGATTATGCAATTATTGCCGATTGGTGGAGTAAAAATGCCCTTGGTTGCCGGCTTTACATCGGCCAGGCTTTTTACCGCATCAATAGGGATTCAAAAGACCGGGAATGGCGTTCTTCCCGGCAGATTCTGAAGCAGATTAACCTGAATCGTACTTATCCCAATATCGATGGGAGTATGTTTTTCAGTGCGAAATCGCTTCGAAACAATCCCCGCAGATTAAAGGAGAAGTTGCTGAGAAGAGTTTATCGTTATGAAGCTTTACCTCCGGTGAACCCCAGAGTAGCGCAAGTGGTTCCTGAGGTCCCGCAAAATCCGGAAATTAGGCTGGTGGGTGATTCTATTCAGATGACCTGGAAGCCGGGATACAATAACGAAACTTTTGTTGTCTATAAGTTTAAACATGGGAAACAGGCCAATACCGGGAATCCTGAGAGTATTTTTGCCGTTACCGGTGGCAATGAAATGACGTTTGAAGTGTCTCGAAAAACACATCCCCGAAAGTATTATTTTGTGATTTCGGCCTTGAGCCAAACCAATATAGAGTCGGTTACGGAGTTTTTTAAAGATGTAAGTCTGGAGGATTAAGATTTAGATTAAGGAAAAGGAAAAGGTTAAGAGGATGTTTAATTTACTCTCAACCTCAATACTATAGATTATGAGTACAACACTTGTTTTGTTAGTGATTCTGGGCTTCTTTACAGCCTTGTTTCTAATATCCTGGTTTTCTTCACGCAACAGTGATAGCGAGACCTTTTTTACGGGGAATCGAAAATCGCCCTGGTATCTTGTGGCTTTTGGAATGATTGGAGCCACCATTTCGGGCGTCACCTTTATATCTGTTCCGGGTGAAGTTGGCAACAGTGGCTGGAGCTATTTCCAGTTTATCCTGGGTAATTTTGTGGGTTACTGGATTATTGCTCTGGTTCTTTTGCCCCTCTACTATAAGCGTAATCTGGTTTCGATTTACACATATCTCGATCAACGGTTTGGACTGAGATCCTACAAAACAGGGTCTTTCTTTTTTATTGTATCCCAAACAATAGGAGCCTCGTTCAGGCTTTATCTGGTTGCCGGGGTTTTGCAGATCTCCTTTTTCGATGCGCTTGGAGTTCCCTTTTGGGTGACAGTGCTTACCACCATAACACTTATCTGGCTCTACACTTTTAAGGCCGGTATTAAAACCGTAGTCTGGACCGATACTCTGCAGACTTTCTTTATTTTGCTGTCGGTGATTGTGACCATAGTCGTTATTCTTCAGCAACTGAATATGAGTTTTGGAGAGATGGTTCAGGCTATTGACCATCATCCCCACAGTGAAATTTTTGACTGGGACTGGCGTTCAGGCACTAACTTTTTCAAGCAGTTTATTGCAGGAATAGGTATTACCATTGTGATGACCGGACTGGATCAGAATATGATGCAGAAAAACCTAACCTGTAAAAACCAGAAAGAGGCTCAGAAGAACCTTTTTTGGTTCAGTCTGGCCTTTATATTAACCAATCTGATGTTTCTGGGTCTGGGCGTTATGTTGTATCATTATGCCGGAGAAATGGGGATTGAATTACCCCAACGAACAGATGATGTATTTCCGCTTCTGGCCATAAAGTATTTTGGAACGGTTGTGGGGGTGTTCTTTCTTTTGGGAATTATTGCAGCTGCCTATTCCAGTGCTGATTCAGCACTTACAGCATTAACCACTGCATTCTGCATTGATTTTCTTAAAGTCAGTCCTAAGCTTCCATCTACAGAAAAAACCAGGATTAAAGTACATATTGCCTTTTCTTTTATTATGTTTCTGGTCATCGTGATTTTCAGAATTATCAATGACGAGAGTGTGGTAAATTCGGTATTTACGGCTGCAGGATATACTTATGGGCCTCTGCTTGGGTTGTTTACATTTGGTATTCTGACAAAGCGCAGCACCAGGGACCGGTTCGTCCCTTTTATTAGCGTGCTGTCTCCCATATTGTGTTACATTATCAGTTCCAATTCGGAACAATGGCTCGGAGGCTATAAATTTGGTTTCGAACTGTTGATGCTTAATGGACTTTTGGTGTTTTTAGGACTGCTGATGTTTTCAAGGCCGAAAAAGTAGTGAATCTTGATTTGTCAGGTTTTCAATTTATTTATTCTAGTGTTCTAACAGTGGTTTTTTTGTGTGTCGGAGGCAGACTGTTAGATCCGGGAGTAGTATATATTTCTAATCGGCTGAAACAAGCATGGCAACGATTGCCTCAAAAGAGAATGTAAACAATCAACCATGCGAGTTCCATCAGACCAATAACTTAGATAAATTATTTACGAATGAAACAATCACAAAGATATCTGGCCCTCGATGTTCTGAGGGGGATGACCATCGCATTAATGATTACCGTAAACACCCCCGGAAGCTGGCAATATGTTTATGCGCCTTTGCGTCATGCCAGTTGGCATGGGTGTACTCCCACCGACCTTGTATTCCCGTTTTTTCTTTTTGTTGCAGGTGTTTCCATGTTTTTTTCGTTCGGGAAATATGGAGGGGCTTTAAACTCCGAATCATTAAAACGACTGGGGCGAAGAACCCTCCTGATTTTTGTCATCGGATTATTTCTGAACTCCTTCCCACAATGGTCGCACGATTTCAGCACTTTGCGTATAATGGGGGTGTTGCAGAGGATTGCTCTGGCCTATGGCATTGGCTCACTGATTGTCTTGTCCGCTCCCCGCAAATACATCCCCTTCATCGGTGGAGGAATATTGCTGATTTATTGGGGTATCCTGGGCTGGTTTGGAGGAGCTGAACCTTACAGTTTGGAAGGCAATGCAGTAATTCCTTTTGATAAGGCGATATTAGGGGAACAACATCTCTACACCGGGTTTGGAATTCCCTTTGATCCTGAAGGTTTGCTGAGTACTGTTCCATCCATCGTCACCGTTTTGTTGGGATATCTGACAGGGGTGATTATTAAAAATACCGAGCGCGCAAAGGTCCCGGGTCGTCTGGCCTTGTATGGTTTGATAACAACCGTTATTGGCCGTTTTTGGGGAATCGTCTTTCCCATCAACAAGCCATTGTGGACAAGTTCATATGTGCTCTATACGGCAGGGTTGGCAGCTTTGTTTTTGGCGCTTTTGGTGTTTGTTATCGATATTAAGGGATACAAAAAATGGACCTCATTTTTTGTGGTGTTTGGGATGAATCCTTTGTTTATTTATGCCCTGTCGGGATTATGGGCACGAACGCTGGGCATACTAATAAAAGTTGAAACAGCTGACGGCTCGGTTGTTAGGGGAAGTACATGGCTATACCAAAACATTTTTGTGCCTGTTGCCGGTAATATGAACGGATCGTTGTTGTATGCCCTGACTCACATATTTTTCTTTTGGTTGATAGGTTATATCCTGTATAAAAAACGGATCTTTATCAAAGTATAGGGGTCTGATTTTTAGATTTGATAAATAAGGATGAAGGCTGTCCCAGAAAAATGGAGCAGCCTTCTGTTTTTTTGGATGTAATATTGGAATATGAACTTTTGATGAAAGTTGATGTTTTAAGAAAGCACGTATAGAAGCAGGAAAATAATGAAAAAAGTAATTCACAGAAATGAGACACGTGGCCATGCTGATCATGGTTGGTTAAATTCTTACCACACTTTCAGTTTTGCCAATTATTATAATCCAGAGCGGGTTCAGTTTGGAGCCCTTAGGGTGTTAAATGATGATGCCGTTCAGCCCGGAATGGGATTTGGAAAGCATCCTCATGATAATATGGAAATTATTTCCATTCCCCTTTCAGGAGACCTGGAGCATAGAGATAGTATGGGGAATGAAGGTGTGATAAAAGAAGGTGATGTTCAGGTAATGAGTGCCGGGAAAGGGATTTTTCACAGTGAGAAAAACCGTAATACGGATAAAGAGGTTAAGTTTCTGCAAGTCTGGGTTTTACCCAATAAACAGGACGTTGAGCCCCGGTATGATCAAACTTCCATTCGTGAGTTGTCTATTCCCAATCAGTTTTATCAGATTCTCTCCCCAAATAAAGAGGATCAGGGGGTGTGGATTTATCAGGATGCCTGGTTTTCATTGGCTGAATTGGAATCAGGTAATAGTGCTGTGTACGAACTGAAAGGCAATAATCATGGTGTTTACCTGTTTGTGATTGAAGGACAGGTAGAAGTGGCTGATGAGGTTTTGAGCAGAAGGGATGGAATTGGGATTAGTGAGATTGAATCAATCAATGTTGAAGCATCTGAGAATTGTCGGTTATTGCTGATGGAGATACCCTTTTGAATATGGCTGATTTTTCGGAGAAAAGAATTGAATAATAGGTTGTCCAAAAGGTAACATGAATAGGTGATATGATTTTTTGAGTACTTGAGGAATACCGACAAAGAGATTTTTCACCTTGTTCAGAATGACAAAAGACTCAAAATTCATGACTTTTTGGACAGCCTGATTGGAAATCTCTGCGAAGATCTATTCCAACTTTGGTGTGTATTTTAACTTGCTAATACAGAAAACTCTTCTCAGCCTCTTCTTTGAAGTTTTTAACGTCTTGTGTCCACAGGTCAATAATGTCTTTTACTTTAAAATCCTTCTCAAAAGCTTTTCGTACTTTATCTGTCCCACAAACCTTGTCGAACATCCCCAGGCGGGATGGATCACACATCTTGAAAACATTCTTTTCAGGATTCAACTTATAAGCCTCCTGAAGCACATAAAACTGAATAAGCGACAGAGGGGCTTTTTCAATATCGGTGAGATGAACCTGAACACCTTCAATTTCTTCGCCTTTATAGGTACTGTAGTAAGGTTTGAAGTAAACCGGGCGAAACATCACCCCTGGTAATTCCAGGGCCTGTAGCTTTTTGGTAAGTTCATTGGCATCCAGCCAGTCAGCTCCAAACAATTGGAAGGGTAGTGTATAGCCCACGCCAATATTGTAAACATATAATTCGCCCAAAATGCCAGATGCCGGATAGTAATAAGTTGAATGAGCGTGAGGGATATGGGGGGAAGACATAACCCAGGGCAGTCCTGTTTCTTCAAAATTCATATCGCGTTTCCAACCCTCCATTTGAATGACTGTCAGGTCACATTGTATTCCATTTTTTAATAATTTCTGGTCATTCAGGTAGGTGGCAAGTTCTCCTACTGTAAATCCATGAACATAGGTAATGGGGAATTGACTTACGAAGGAAGTAAATTCGGGCTCGGTAATGACTCCCTCAAATTTGTTGCCACCTAGAGGATTGGGGCGGTCGAGCACCATAAATTCAATGTTGTTTTCTGCAGCTGCTTCCATGGCCAATCCCAACGTACTTATAAATGTGTATGATCTGGAACCAATGTCCTGGATGTCATACACCAGTATATCAATGCCCTTTAGCATTTCTGGGGTTGGCTTTCGTGTTTTTCCATAAAGACTGAATATGGGAATGCCAGTGGTGGGGTCTTTTTCATTTTCAACCTTTTCGCCTGCAGCAATATTGCCTCGTACCCCGTGTTCCGGTCCGTACAATGCTACCAACTCCACGTTTTTGGCTTCATGAAGAATGTCCACGGTTGATTTCAGATGCGAGTTAACACCTGTGGGATTGGTAATTAATCCTGCCTTTTTGCCTTTTAGAGGTGCAAAATTTTGAATCTCTAAGATTTCAATTCCGGTTTTTACTTGTGCCTGAGTGCAAAAGATTACCGATAATGCCAGTAATAAAGTGTATAGTCTCATTGTTAAAATTTTTTCAGTTTTTTCCTTTGTTGAACCTGCCAAAAACCTTCAAACAGCGACATAACAACCGCGAGAAACGATGGGGGAAGCAAGCTCTTTCAATCTAATAGTTTTTCCGAACAATAGGAATTTATAGAATTCAGCCTGGTTGCTTTGGTGAAAAATGGTTTTTCGATCCATGAGATGTAGTACAAAAAACAAAAATAATAAAGTTTTGGTTTTTATCAGATCTCTTCATCTGTTTTAAATTTCTTTATAAAATAAGAGTTATAACGGTTAAAGAGTAATAGGCAACTTTTATATACTAGCAAACGGGAGCGATTTGTAAAACTCGTGTCTTCCCCATTCCTTCGATAATAAATAGAACAGCCTGTCTTTATTCCCGGGCACAATCGCTTCAAAACGATAAATGGATCAATTCTGGGATTCATTATTGTCCCTGTTCTATTTTGCAATACTATGAATTTTGACCGAGTACCGAAATTAGTTCAGATTATTTGGTACGATTGCCATTCGGTCAGAAATACAAATCCTGTATAGATGCCTGTTGGTTCATTGTAAATACAGAGTATGGACAAAGTTTCTGGTCCTATAAAATATGGCTATGAAGAGAATTGTGGGATTATCGGCTGGATGAAGTAGGATTTGCCAGAAGAGATCTGTATTTCAATTAATTGAGCGTAAAAAGTGGGTCGATTGCTATTTGAGATGTAAAAAAATATATTTTTTTTTGGAATCTATTTGTTTATTGAGATGCTTGCCAATAAAGGGTTTTGTGTAGATATTTGTGATCCTTTAAACATGTAATACATGTTATGTGATATAAAACATCTAAAATTTATTTGGTTTTTGAAATCTTAACATTATTTTTGAACTCCGTAAGATGTAATACAAAAGTATCAACGAATTGTAAATGCTTGTATGAATGTTGAAAAAAATGTCATAATTCTTTTGATTTCTTTGTTGTTTCTGCATTGCAAAAATGACAAGGTGTTGGAGAATAGTGTTTCAGATTTTAAGGATACATATGTTGAAGATTCTCGTGAACAGGTGTTTGACGTTTCGGCTGAACGCGTAGCCCGTAGGACTTATATTTTGAATGGGGAATTGGATAACGCTTCCTTGAAAGAGGCATTGATTTCAAAACTTACGGAAGAGGGATTTAAAATTCAGGATAGTATCCGCATTCTTCCTTTTGGTGTTCCTGAAAACTATGCTCTTGTCGAATTAAGTGTGACGACTTTGCGTGAAGGACCCTCTCATATCAGTTCTATGTTGAGCCAGGCTCTTATGGGAACTCCGGTGAAAGTTCTGAAAAAAGACGGTGGTTGGACTTATGTTCAAACTCCTGATAATTATTTAGGTTGGTGTGAGGCAGGTTCACTTCATTATATGGATGAAGATGAATGGGATGAATGGAAAACTGCAAGGCGAATTATGGTTACTAAGCGCAGCACTGTGGTTAAGAATCTTGAAAAAAATAATGTTGTCAGAGATCTGGTAGCGGGCAATATACTTGTAGTAAAGGAGGAAACTTCCGAAGGTGTTGTTGTAGAAACACCCGACGGGAAGATTGGGGTGGTTGATGCCGATCAGGTTGTTCCTTTTGAGGGCTCAGTATTTAAGCTGCCCGTTGATGTTGATGATGTTAAAGCAGATGCGCTGGATTTATTAGGTACTCCTTATTTGTGGGGAGGAACTTCAGTCAGGGCGCTTGATTGCAGCGGATTTACAAAAACGGTTTACCAGTTGCAGGGAGTTATTCTTGCAAGAGATGCCTCTTTGCAGGTTCGACATGGTGAAAAAGTAGCGGTTAATGGCGGATGGCAATCCTTTGAAACAGGTGATTTGCTATTCTTTTCTCCACGGCCTGATAGTGAGAGAATTACTCATGTTGGGATTTATTTGGGTAATTCAGAATTTATCCATGAAGCCGGAAGGGTCAGGATAAACAGTCTGGATAGTACCAAAACCCACTTTAGTAAATATAGAGCCCGGACATTGAAGCAGATTCGACGTGTTAGTGGGATGGAGGGTGCTGAGGGAATTGTCCCCATGTTGAAACATCCCTGGTATGTAAATTAAAATGCCCCTTTTATGAAGCTTTTAAAAAACAGGAGAGACTTTATTAAGACTGCCGGCATACTGGCCGGATCTGCTGCTGTGCTACCTGCGTTAAGCAATTGTCAACAACCGGCAAATAGAAAAACATCAACAAGAGGAAAGACCATGGTTTTAAAATTCAAACCTTATGAGCTGCAATTGAAGCATGTTTTTACAGTAGCTGCCGGTAGTCGGACGACCACTCCGGTAATGCTTACCGAAATTGAATATGACGGAATTGTTGGTTATGGTGAAGCGTCGATGCCGCCTTATCTGGGCGAGAGTCATGAATCGGTGAAGAACTTCCTGTCCAAAGTGGATTTGTCACGTTTCAAGGATCCATTTCTGATGGAGGATATCCTGCAATATGTGGAACAAATTGCTCCCGGGAATTATGCAGCCAAAGCTTCTGTGGACATTGCGTTACATGATTTGGTCGGGAAACTTATGGGACAACCCTGGTACCGCATTTGGGGATTGAATCCTGCCGAAACGCCTGATACTTCTTTCACTATTGGTATCGATAAGCCGGAAGTCGTAAAGGCGAAAACCCGGGAGGCTGCTCCTTACAATATTTTAAAAGTCAAGCTGGGCGGTGGCAACGACCGGGAAATGATTCAGTCGGTAAGATCGGTAACTGACAAACCCATTTGTGTGGATGTCAATCAGGGTTGGAAAGATCGCCATGAAGCCCTTGAACTGATTCACTGGCTTAAGGAAGAAGGGGTTGTGTTTGTGGAACAACCTATGCCCAAAACTGCTGTTGATGATCTGGCCTGGTTGGCTGCTGAAAGTCCGTTGCCAATAGTGGCCGATGAAGCACTTCAAACCGTTGCCGATGTGCGTAAAGCCTACGGTCTCTACAATGGTATCAATATAAAGCTTATGAAATGTGGCGGTATTAGAGCTGCTCACCAAATGGCATTAGCTGCCAAATCTCTTGGCATGAAGGTGATGTTGGGCTGTATGACCGAAACATCCTGTGCCGTTACCGCAGCAGCCCAACTTTCTCCCATGGCGCACTGGGCCGATCTGGACGGAAATCTCCTGATCAGTAATGATGTTTTTGATGGCCTGAAAGTGATAGATGGCCGTGTGGTGCTACCCGACAGGCCCGGGATTGGAGTGGTAGAAGTTTGAAGCCGGAAATTCTTCAATGAATAAATTAGTTGTTCATGAAAAGGAGAATCATTGGATAACCTAAGTAAGGCAGAATATTAAAGATTAAACATCCCATGAGTAAACAAATAGAAACAGTTCATTAATTTTTAAATCAGTTAATTCAACGATTATGATGACAAAAAAAATCTCGTTACTCTTAGCTCTGTTCTGTGTGTTGACAGGCCATGCAATAGGGCAAAGCATTACGGGGACAGTTCTGGATTCTGAAAACAGTGATCCAATTCCCGGTGTAAACATAGTGGTTGTGAGCTCCGGTAGCGGTACTATTACCAATATGGATGGAGAATTTGAGCTTGACCTTGGTCAGGAATCGGCTAATGTTCGGTTTTCCTTCATTGGCTATGATAATTTTATTCTTGAAGCACAGGCAGGAGAGAATTACACCATTAATCTTGTTCCCAGCGATATGATGTTGGATGATGTGGTGGTGGTTGGTTATGGTTCACAACGGAAGGAGAACCTGACCGGTGCTGTTTCAAGTATTGATGTGGAAAAGGCCATTAGCAGTCGTCCCGTTACTGATGTTGGTAAAGCATTGCAGGGAATTTCTCCGGGTCTGACAATTACCAATCAACAAGGAGGTGTTGGTACTGAGTCCACAATTCGCTTACGTGGTTCAACCGGTTCGCTTAATGCGTCTGGAGGTACGTCACCGCTTATTCTTGTCGATAACGTTGAAATCCCGAGTTTGAATCTTGTTAATCCTGATGATATTGCAGAAATATCAGTTCTTAAAGACGCTGCATCAGCAGCCATATATGGTACCAGAGCAACATGGGGTGTTATTCTGATTACCACTAAAAAAGGAAGTAAGGATGACAAAGTTAGGGTTACTTATAGAAATAATATTGCGTGGAATACGCCCACTATGATGCCTGAACAAACTTCTGCATACGAGAATGCTAAGGTTTTACTGGACATCGCTGAACGAACAAGTGGTGCAAATAGTATCTCCAGTATAGGTTATAATGTGGATCAGGAGGCATTAGGCAAAATAAAGGACTGGGAAGAACAGTATGGCCATATGTCTCAGAATGAATTAGGAGAAATGCAGATGGGACGTGATTTTGAGATCAGAGGAGGAAAAACTTATTTTTATCGTTCTTTTGATCCCTTTAAAGAGTTTACCAGAAAATGGACGCCTCAGCAATCTCATAACTTCTCTGTAAACGGGGGCTCTGACAAATCTACTTTTAATGTGAGTTTTGGTTATCTGGAGCAATCTGGAGTGATGAAAGAAAATACCGATACTTATGAGCGTTATAATTTTAGTACCAATGTCACCACTCAGGTCAGGGATTGGTGGGAGGTAAAAACAGGAGTTTTGCTTACACGATCTACGGAAACTCAACCGTATCGTTTTACGTCTGGTTTGTACGATGCCTGGTATTATCTTTTGCGCTGGCCCAGATGGTATCCCTATGCCGACTATGAAGACAAACCTTTCAGGTCTGCTGTTACAGATATGAAATATGCCAACGATGAATCAGATACCCAAAATTATGGAAGGTTAAATCTTGGAAGTATTTTTACTCCTATTGATGGAATGTCAATCAATGTGGACTATACTTTCTCTTTGTTGAATAAAAATCTGAGACGAAATGGTGGTACGATTATGGCCTATAATATGTTTACAGCCAATCCTACCGAGAATTATGGTGACATTTACGGACAAACACATGACAGGGTAATTGAATCCAGCCGTTATACTGTTAGCAATGTTTTTAAAGCTTATGGAACCTATGAATTTGACCTGAATGATCAGCACAATTTTAAGGTAATGGCCGGTATGGATGCTGAAGATCGCAGAAATTTTAGTCATTATTCTGAAGCTCGCGGATTGATTGATCCAACAACTCCTGCCATAAAACTTACAACCGGAGATGAGTATGCAAGAAACTCCACTTATGCTTATGACTATGAGTTTGCATCTGCAGGAGCATTTGCAAGGTTTAACTATGATTTCCAGCAAAAATACCTTGTTGAAGTAAACGGTCGTTATGATGGTTCTTCCAGATTTCCTGAGGGAGATAAGTGGGCGTTCTTTCCATCGGCTTCTGTGGGATGGAGGGTTACAGAAGAACCTTTTATGGATTTTACTGATCCGGTCTTGTCTGATCTCAAAATACGAGGTTCATGGGGAACTATTGGTAACCAGGATGTAGCCGCGAATTCTTTCCTTTCCACAATGTCAAATAGTCCATCTTCCGGGTGGGTTATGGATGGAGGACAGATTCCATATATTACAAGTCCTACAATTATTTCCCCCAGTCTTACCTGGGAACGTGTTTCAACATTAGATATTGGACTTGATGCTCGATTCTTTAGAAATAAAATGGGTGTTGTCTTTGATTGGTATAAACGTACCACAACCGATATGCATTCACCCGGGGAAACTCTTCCTGCTTCATTTGGCGCAAGCTCGCCATTGAGAAATTATGGAGAACTTGAAGGAAAAGGCTATGAAATCATGCTTGATTTCAATCACCAATTTTCTAACGGTTTACAGATGAGTTTGAGAGCCGGATTCTCAGATGTTAAGGAAGAGATTGTTAAGTATAGTAACAGTATCGAGAATATTTATTCAAATTATGAAGGCAAAGAACTTGGAGAGATTTGGGGATATGAGACCGATCGTTTGTTCCAGGAATCCGATTTTGTTAATGGCGAAATGAGAGAGGGGATTGCTTCACAAAGTTTATTTGAATCAGGAGCTTTTCAGTATGGACCTGGGGATGTCAAATACCAGGATCTTAATGGTGATGGAGAAATAAATTATGGAAGTAATACATTGGACGACCATGGTGATTTGAGAGTGATCGGTAATACCCGACCACGGTATGAATATAGTTTTGGTCTCGACCTGGCATGGAAAGGCTTTGACTTTAGCACTTTTTTCCAGGGAGTGGGACAAAGAGATATTTGGGCCATTGGGAGTATTGCTATTCCGTCGTTTATCGACAATGAAGCATATTATGACCACTTCATGGATTACTGGACACCTGAAAATACTGATGCCTTTTATCCCAGACCGGCGAGTCATTCATGGGTGAGCAACGGCAGGAACTTTTTACGTCAAAGCAGATATCTTTTGGATTTGTCATATCTTCGATGTAAAAATATGACTCTTGGATATACTTTGCCACGTCAGCTGGTATCCAGAGCTTCCTTTGAACAGGTAAGAGTGTATGTGAGTGGTGAAAACTTATTCGAATTTACTGATGCACATCTTCCTGTAGATCCGGAATCAACTGAAAACAAAAACGGAAATACAAGTGGATTTTCATTTGGTCGCAGCTATCCTTATTCAAGAACTATTTCATGTGGTGTACAAATTAGCTTCTAAAACGATATTGATTATGAAGACAAGAATATTAATATTTGGAATTATTCTTTCATTGTTTGCCGCCTGTTCCGATGATTATCTGGAACGACTGCCAAACGACACTCTGGTGGATAATCCGGAGTTCTGGAACGATGAAGGTAATGTAGGTAATCGGATGTTTGCTTTTTATACCCATTTCTTCCCGGGTTATGAAAGTGGTTGGACCCGCTCTGATTTCTGGACCCTGGCAGATGCCCCTGAAACGTCATGGACAGATGATGCGGCTCAAAAAGCTGCAACTTATTTTATTAATAATGCTCCTTCTACTGCATCATCGGCAGGATGGTCATTTAGCTATGTCAGACAGATCAATTTAATCATTGAACGATTAGAGAATGCTGATATGCTTGAGGAATCAAAGAATCACTGGCTGGGAGTTGCACGTTTCTTCCGGGCGATGGAATATCATCGTTTGGTTAAGCGTTTCGGCGATGTACCTTGGTTTGAACAGGTGGTTGATGATACTGAGAAAGATTTACTTTATCGTCAAAGAGATGCTCGTACCACGGTAATGGATAATGTTCTGGCAGACCTGGAGTTTGCCATGGAGCATGTTCGTGTATCTGATGGAATGCCCGGCTTGAAAGTAAACCAGGATGTGGTAAAGGCCTTTACCTCCAGAATTATGTTGTTTGAAGGAACCTGGCAGAAATATCATGGTCAGAACAATGCTGCAGCTACAAAGTACCTTTCTGCAGCCCGTAGTACCGCCCTGGAATTAATTGAAAGTGGCAGATATTCCATTGCCCCTGATTACTTATCCCTCACAACATCTGAGACCCTTGATGGAAATCCGGAAATTATTCTTTATCGTGCATATGAGCCCGGTGAGGTAACTCATTCTGTGATGGGGTTTCAGCTTCAGGATGGGCAACGCAATGCTCCTTCCAAGGATTTGATTGATAGTTATCTTTCCTCTAATGGTTTGCCCATTGAACAGGCTGAGAATGATTTATTCGAATCAGATAAGACCTTCTCATTGGAAATGGCCAATCGTGATCCAAGACTTTATGCAAATATTGATTCATCACGTAAATACCTGGATGGAGTAGATGTTCTATTTGCGTCCTCAGGTTATTATTCTCATAGATTTGTAAATTATAATTTAACAGAGTATTCCGGACAGCTTTCAATAACTGATGCTCCGGTGATGAGGTATGGTGAAGTATTACTAAATTATATCGAAGCTTCTGCCGAATTGCATGATTTGGGTGAATACTCACTTAATCAAAATGACTTTGACATCTCATTTAATGAGCTGAGAAAGAGAGAAAGTGTGGATATGCCTTTGGTTACTTTTGATGGAAATAATTTGTCTGTGAATGGTATGGTAATCAACGATCCTAACAGGGATGCTGATGTTTCTTCTTTGCTTTGGGAAATCAGACGCGAACGGAGAGTTGAAATGGTATGGGAAGGAAGACGTTACGATGATTTGAGACGATGGAAAAAGCTGGAATATGCAGATATGACACTGAATCCAAAATTAAATATGGGTGCATGGCTTGATAAGGAAGCTTTTGTTCTTTGGTTCAATGAGAATGTTGCCGAAGCAGATACCCAGATTGAATTGAGTGATTTGAGCGGAATCAATTTGGATCGCGAAGGAACTGCAGGATATATCATACCTACGGATGACCCTTCAGCGCTAAGAGAATATGATGAAAGGGATTATTTATATCCTCTTCCAACTGATGAAATCGCTTTGTATAAAGAGAACGGGGTGACATTGAATCAAAATCCTGGTTGGTAGAGGGTTTACTATTGATATCTTTAAGGCAGAATCCTCGGTTGGAGGATTCTGCCTTAATTGATTTTTAGTGGGGAAAAGTGTTAATTGATATATTATGAGACGAATAGGTGTTTGTTTGTTGCTCTTCCTGTTTTTTATAGCAGGGACAAAATCTCATGCAGGAAAAGTTATTGTTGGTTCAGAGCGCACTTCAGAATATTTTCCGCTCCTGCAAGATCAACGAATTGCAGTATTTTCCAATCACACCGGATTGGTCGGAGATGAGCATCTGGTTGATTTTTTATTGAAGAATAAATTTGATGTAATGGGGATTTTTGCTCCCGAGCACGGTTTCAGAGGAACAGCTGATGCAGGAGAGCATGTGGCCAATTCTGTGGATAAAAAAACCGGTCTTCCCATTTTTTCTTTGTATGGGGGAAATAAGGGAGATGTCAATCAGGAGATTTTGGATGGATTCGATGTCTTGCTGGTTGATATTCAGGATGTAGGACTTCGATTTTATACCTACTATGTTACCATGGTGAAATTGATGGATGTATGCGCCAGAAATGAAAAAAAGATGATTGTTCTTGACCGGCCAAATCCGAACGGTCATTATGTGGATGGACCAATCCTGGATATGAAACATAAGTCAGGTGTCGGCTGGTTGCCTATACCTGTTGTGCATGGTATGACTTTAGGGGAAATTGCGCGTATGGTAAATGGTGAGAAATGGTTGCCTGAAAATCGGGAATGCGAACTGGAAGTCATTGCCTGCGATAACTATACCCACCAAACGCTCTATGAGTTGCCAGTTGCGCCATCACCCAATCTTCCCAATATGAAATCTATTTATCTTTATCCTTCGACCTGTTATTTTGAAGCTACCCCTGTCAGCTTAGGACGCGGGACTCCCAAGCCTTTCCAGGTTTACGGACATCCCAATATGAAGGGGTATGATTTTAGCTTCACACCCAGAAGTGTGCCGGGGGCTAAAAATCCGCCGCAGCTGGATAAAAAATGTTTTGGGGTGGATCTTTCGGATTTATCCGATGAGGAAATTTTTAAGAAGGGAATAGATTTGTCGTATGTTATTGATGCATACAACAATTTGAATATGGGCAGCCATTTCTTTCGTTCCTTTTTCGAAAAACTTATCGGTGTCGATTATGTTCGACAAATGATTATAAAGGGGAATTCGGCCGAAGAAATTAAGGCCATGTGGAAAGACGATGTTGAACAATTTAAAAAGCAGCGAAGGCCATATCTGCTTTATGCGGAATAGCCACCTGTATTGGTTTATTTTTTTAATACTTCTGCGATGAAACGGCTTCTTCTTCTGATTTTTGTTTTTTTATATTTTTCCGGGAATTTGCTCTCATTGAATGACACCATCGTTATTGAAGAGAAGAATGACTCCATACCTGAATCTGTTTATCAACTAGTTTTACTTAAAAACAAGGATGAAATTATTCCATTTACAGGGTTGGAAGAAAGTTGGTTTTCCTGTTTTATTGCAGGGGAACTGAGTTATTTCGGTGATCGGATGCGAGATTATCAGGAAATGGACGTGGACTCTTTTCCGTTGGACAGTATCCTGGAGAAGAGATTACTTCGTGAATCCGAAAATAAAAAGAAACGGTTGGTTCTGGGAATTAATTCTGATTGTGATGATGCATCCCTGAGGAGTTCGGTTACAGATTTCGTTAAAGAGCATCCGACAGTGGTCGTCTTTTTTGGCAGTCCGGAAGATCTTGGAGAATGGGACGGCTTGTCTTCCGCAGAGGTTTTGTTGCTGAGTGAAAAGAACGATTCCATATGCCAGGATCATGCCGCTCAGGCACTTTTTGGAGGTATTGGCATTCAGGGTAAATTGCAAAAGGAGATTCCCGGGATGTATGCTAAAGGACATGGAATAGAGACTCAGGGAGGACTTCGCTTTGAATATACGCAACCCGATTCGTTGGGACTGAACGGAGATCGTTTGAATGAACGAATTGATAGTGTGGTGAACCAGGCCATTGGGCAGAAGGCGTTCCCCGGCTGTCAGATTCTGATGGCTGTGAATGGAAAAGTCATTCTCCGGAAATCTTATGGGTACCATACCTATGATAAAAAACAGAAGGTTCAAAATGCCGATTTGTATGATTTAGCCTCTGTTACAAAGATAAGCGGTCCTTTACCTCTTTTGATGCAGCTGAATGGTGCCGGAGTTCTTGATCTTGACCGGCCGTTCTCTGATTATTGGTCAGATTGGAAGAACAGGCTTTTTCATTGCTCCAATAAAGATACACTGACATTGCGACAAATTCTCGCGCACCAGGCAAGGTTAGTGCCTTATTTGGGGTTTTGGCGCGAAACAAAACAGGATGGCAGTTTTAAACGACGCTTTTATCGCCTGGAAGCCTCTCCTAAGTTTCCATATGAAGTTGGTGAGCATCTTTATTTAAAAGAAAGGTTTAAAAACAAGATTTATCGGTTGATCCGGCGTTCAGATCTGCTTCCTGAAGCCGAATATCGTTACTCGGGACTCTCTTTTTTGGTTTATCCTGAAATGATTTCTCAAATGACCGGGATTTCTTACGAAGAACTTCTCTATTCAGAGGTTTACAGACCTTTGGGGGCTACAAGGCTTGTATATAATCCATTAAATAAGGGTTTTTCTCAACGGAATATCCCACCCACCGAGGTAGATCTTTTTTATCGCGAGAGTCAGGTTCACGGGCGGGTGCATGATGAGGCTGCCGCTGTTTTGGGAGGTGTGAGTGGTAATGCCGGGTTGTTTGGCAATGCCAATGATTTGGGCAAGTTGATGCAAATGTATCTCAATATGGGCCAATATGGCGGCCAACAGATTATTCCGCATTCTGTTGTTGAGGAGTTTATAGCTGTCCAGTATCCTGAAAATGAAAACCGAAGAGGACTGGGGTTTGATAAACCTTTATTAGATAACAAGGAAACAGATTCTGATGCGGCATACCCGGCTCGCGGGGCGTCTCAATCGAGTTTCGGGCACAGTGGTTTTACAGGTACTTTTGTATGGATGGATCCTGCGTCCCGGGTGTTGTATATATTTCTTTCAAACAGAGTTTTTCCAACCAGAGAGAATGTTGCGCTTTACGATCTCAATGTTCGCACCTCAGTTCAGCAAATCTTATATGATGCCCTGGAGGAGGCATATTAGCATGCTGTGCCATTTGCAGACGTGTTGCATTTTAAATTTTTATGGATTTTAATATTCCCTTTTTTCTCCTGTTGTCAAATTTTCTTTCCTGCTTCTTCCTATTTTAATGAAGGTTGTGGCGTTTTGTAAGTGTAAGACCTTGAGTAAGGCCAAACCAATTCAGTTTGTTAAAAAAGTAGTTGTAAGACAAATAAAAGTTAAATAAAAAAGGCATATATCTGATAAAAGGCTTAAATTGACTATTGCATTTTTTTAACTTAAATAATCAGGTTTATGAAAAAGAAGCTTTTTTTGAAAAAATGGCTCATCACAACGCTTTTATTGTTGTATGCCGGATTTATTGCTGCCCAGCAAATTGAAATTTCAGGTGTAGTAACCGAGAGTGCCAATGGAGAAGCTATTCCCGGGGTTTCGGTTGTTGAAAAAGGTACCACCAATGGAACCATTACCGATTTGGATGGTCGGTTTTCATTAAGTGCTTCCGAAGAAGCAACCATTGTTTTTTCGTTTATAGGATTTGCGACGCAGGAAATTGTTCCCGGCACATCAGGCACTTACAATGTTCAGTTGGAACCTGCTGTATTTGACGTAGACGAGGTGGTTGTAACTGCATTGGGGCTTTCGCGTGAAAAGAAATCTCTGGGTTATACTGTTACAGAGGTTCAAAGCGATGAAGTGTCCACCGTAAAAGAAACAAACGTTATGAATTCTCTGGCCGGTAAGGTTGCGGGTGTTACTATTACGCAGGGTGCGTTTGGTCCGGGAGGAGGGTCCCGTGTTGTTATCCGTGGCAATAATTCACTTTCGCAAAACAACCAGCCTCTTTACGTAGTAGATGGGGTTCCCATTGACAACTCAGGTTATGGAACCGCAAATTCCAATGATGTGGGATCCTATTCAAAAACAGATTATGGTACTGGAATTTCTGATATTAACCCGGACGATGTGGCATCCATTTCAGTATTGAAGGGACCAAATGCAGCGGCTCTTTATGGTAGCAGGGCTGCCAACGGTGTAATTTTAATTACGACCAAAAGGGGTTCTGCTCAAAAAGGGCTTGGTGTTACCGTTTCATCAAGTTTGACTTTCGAAAGACCAATGGTTTTGCCCGAATATCAAAATAAATATGGACAGGGAACACAGGGTTATGTGCCTGAAACCCTTGCTGATTTAAAAGAAGCTGGTGGTAGTTGGGGACCTTTGTTTGATGGTTCACAAAAGCTGTACTGGACCGGGGATACTAAACCTTATACTGCCCAGCCTTCTAATGTTGAAGATTTCTTTGAAACCGGACAGACACTTATTACCAGCCTCGCCCTCGAAGGAGGGGAAGAAAATGCTAATGTCAGGTTTTCCTATACGAACACACATTCCAGTTCTATATTGCCCAATTCCGGCATCGATCGTCATAATTTCAATCTTAGAGGTTTTGCCAAAATGGGGAATAAATTGACCATTGATGCCAAAGCTACTTATTTCCATCAGCATGGGGAAAACCGACCCAAACTGGGTACTGAAGGGGTTATGGCTTATGTGTATTCCATCCCGAGGAATGCTGCAATAGACGATTATCGTGACTATCAGAATCCGGAAACATTGGGTGCGATTTCTCATTCTTCTCTGGGGGCCAATCCATACTGGATGATGTACAACGATCGCCGGGAAGACTGGAGGAATCGTTTTACAGGATTTGTTAAAGTTCAATATGAGTTTACTGATTGGCTATCAGCTTTCGTCAGAGTTGGATCCGATTTCGTAAAACAAAATATTGAAAACCTTGAGGCATACGGACACTGGTATTATGATCGGGGACGCTTTAGCTATAATCAATACCAAACCAGTGAAACCAATGCCGACTTTTTATTTATGTTCGACCATGATGTTTCAGATTATATTAACCTGAGTGCTACTTTTGGTGGAAATCATATGTACACAGATAACAGGAGTATGCGGATCAACGGGGAAGATTTCCGGATTCCTGAGGGTCCCCCTGTTTCCATTTCTGAGCAGGTCTTTTATGGATATTCTCCATTAAGTAAGAAGAAGATTAATTCGCTTTATGGTACTGCCAGTTTTGGTTTTGATAACTGGTTTTATCTCGAGGGATCACTTCGAAATGACTGGTCTTCCAGCTTACCTGAGGACAGTCGTTCTTATTCTTATCCATCACTTGGTGCCTCTGTATTATTAAATGAACTCCTGGATATAGGAACACCTGCACTTACCTATTCGAAGCTTCGTTTAAGCTGGGCGCAGGTAGGTAACGACACCGATCCGTATATGCTGAATGATATATACTATATTGATGATGCTTCTGGTTCTTATCTTGGGCTCACAACCATGAGCCGAAGCAGTCAGAAAAATAATGCTGACCTTCGGCCGGAAGAAGTTACCTCTCTTGAATTTGGAGGCGAATTCAGGTTTTTTAATAATAGACTATATACCGATTTTAGTTTTTATGATATCAAATCCCGGGATTTGATTTTCGCTGTTCCTATTTCAGCATCAACAGGATACTCTTCCCGTGTTAGCAATGTGGGTGAAATTGAAAACAGAGGTTTTGAGATTTTGTTGGGAGGTACACCGTTGGATCTTCCTGATTTCTCGTGGGACTTATCGGTTAATTTTTCCACAAATAAAAATGAACTCAATGAGTTGATTCCAGGGACAGAAACTTATCCTTTCGGTGAAACCAACAGTGGAAATATTATCGTTCAGGGAACGGTTGGTGGTGGATTTGGTGATATTTACGGAACTGATTGGCTGAGAAATGATGATGGTGAACTTGTTGTTGACGAGATCGGTCGTCCAAGAGCCACTACCGAAAAAGTGAAACTTGGAAATTATCAGCCTGATTGGGTTGGTGGATTGACAAATACTTTGAAATACAGAGATATTACGCTCAGGTTTTTAATTGATGCCCGCATAGGAGGAGAGGTTTATTCAGGAACAGATGCTTCGCTTGATGCAAGTGGTGTTAGCGAGCGCACCCTGAAGTATCGTGAAGATGGGGTGGTTTTAGATGCTGTTGTTGAACAGGAAGGTGGTAGTTATGTAGCTAATGATTCCAGAATTACTGCACAGCAGTACTGGGGCAGTGTTTCTGGCATTGGCTCGGAGTATGTCTATGATCAGACAAATATAAGACTGAGAGAAGCCTCTCTGGTTTGGAATGTGCCAAACACTCTGTTGGGAAATGGCTTTGTTAAGTCAGCTTCCGTTGGGGTGGTAGCCCGGAATCTTTTCTTCCTTTTCAAAGAGGTTGACAACTTTGATCCCGAATTGAGTTACAGTACCAGTAGTTTCTCTCAAGGTATCCTCTATAATCCGCTGCCATCAAGCAGAAGTTTTGGATTCAATGTTAATCTTAAGTTTTAATCGTGCTTAAAATAATTAATTATGAAAATATATAAATTCATATTAATCGGGATTTTGGCCTTTGTTACACTTCCTCGTTGTACAGATGATTTTACTGAAATTAACCAAAATCCATCTGCCATTAGTGGAGATGATATTTCAGCGCGGTATTTTATTACCAAGAGTCAGGTTAAGCTGATGGCTCCCGATCGGTACCCCTATTGGAGAGCGCACTTGATTCATGCCGACAGATATGCAGGTCATTTTTGCTTAGGTCACTCATCTTCCTGGTGGTCTGATGAATTGGGCTATAGCTATAATGGTGGTTATACCGATGCAGCATGGGATTATTTCGAAGGTTATACCGGAACGATTGTTACTTATCTACAGGTAACAGGTGAGGGAGGCGATCGTGAAAACCCATTGGCGCATGCCACAGCTTTGGTTTTAAAAAGTCTTTTCTATGAGTATTTCTCCGATACCTTTGGAGAAATTCCCTATTCCGAAACGGGCCAATTGGATATTTTATTGCCAAAGTTTGACACACATCAGTCCATCTATCAGGGAATAATCAATGATCTGGATGCTGCGATGGATGCTATTGGTGACGCTACAAGTACAGGAGAAGCTGATGAAGATCTGGGCGAGAATGATTTGTTTTATGGTGGTGATCTTCAAAAATGGAAAAATCTGGCCAATACCATTAAATTACGCATCGCGCTCAAGGCGCTTGGCGCTCCCGGCGCTGACTTTGCTCAAACTGCAATTGATGAAGCATTGTCTGCCCCTTTGCTTGCAGATGAAGGGGATAATGCGCTTGTGTTAAAGGATATTGAAATAAGTCAATGGAACAGTGCTGCTTATGGAGATGTTTGGTATAATTTCGGAGCAGGATCGGATTGGACCGTTAGTCAGGAAGTGATTAGTTATCTTCAGGATTATGGTGATCCGAGGCTTTCGAAGTATGCCCAGCCAGCCGTAGGTGGTGAAGTTACTATTCCATGGCCCGATAGTGATGACGAGGCTTTGTATTTGAAGCGGAAAAACTTTATTTTATCAGCTCTTGATGCTGCCGGTGCTGTTTATACTGAAGCCACAAATGAAAATGGAGAATCTGTTATTGCCATGGATTCCCTTACTTATTATGTGGGGCAACCCGTGCGATTAAGAGGAGAGATGTCCAACTATGCCAGGTATGACTTGTTCAGTAAACCAGCCGAGTATATTATTCAGAATAAAGGTGAAGATGAGCCTATTGCGCCGGAAATAGTGATGACCGCTGCTGAGTCTCATTTTCTTCAGGCTGAGGCGATTGCTCGTGGAGTTGGCTCGGGTGATGCCAATGCACATTACCAAATGGGATTGCGTCAGGCCATGCTGTTGTGGAATGTTGATCCTGCTGAGATCGATGATTTTATCGCTAATTCATCAATGGCTACTTTGGATGGCACCAATGATTTGGAGAAAATCGCCGTTCAGCGTTGGCTCGCATACTACACCGAAGGCTTCCATGCCTGGGCAGTAGTCAGAGATTTGGGCTATCCGGCAAGTTTGGCTGACGGAGTCTCAGATCCCGATATATTTGGCTTTGGTGATATCTCGGGACATTATCCGCAGCGCATGCGTTATGGAACCAACGCTTATTCAAGAAACTTAGACAATTTGCAGGTTGCTATTGGTCGTCAGGGACCTGATGTCCAGGACACAAAAATTTGGTGGGCTAAGTGACGTTGAAACATTTTTTTTGAGGAGCTGTCTTTAGGGGCAGCTCTTTTTGTTTTCTGGATACTTAAGATTAAAAAAGTGAAGTTATTTAGATGTAATATGTAATAAGTATTATAACTTTAGGGATGATTTTTTATTAACCACATCAAAGAGGGTTTAATAAAAGAACGTGTATTAACCTTGTAATTTTTGTATTGATTGTTTATTGAAGTTTGTAGTTAAATGTTGTTCCGGGTTTTATCTCTTGCCCGGTATTTATTTTTTGAAGAATCTATGGGACGCAGAAATATTAATTCTAAAAAGTTCTGGCAACAGTTAAAGTTAATATTGCCGGATTCCAGAATTTTTACTGACACACTTTATACTCTTGCCAAAGGCACTGATGCTGGTTTTTATAGGCTTATACCTGAAATGGTTTTACGGGTCGAATCGGAAAAAGAAATGGTGCGTGTGCTTGAGCTTTGTTCATTTTTTGAAATTCCTGTCACCTTTAAATCAGGAGGTACCAGTTTAAGCGGACAAACCATAACCAACTCAGTACTCATAGATACCGGTGACGGTTTTTCGGATTTTACAATTTCGCAGGACGGGCAATATGCAAGGTTTCAAAGCGGAATTTCCGGAGGACTTGCAAATGCTCGTTTAACATCCTATGGCCGTAAGCTGGGGCCAAGTCCGGCTTCAATCAATTCGGCCCGTATCGGGGGCATTGTTTCCAATAACGCCAGTGGGGCAAGTTATGGTATTCGTTATAATAGTTACAATACGGTGGAGAGCATGCGCATCGTTTTGGCTGATGGCACAGTGCTTGACACCGGCGATTCCGAATCGCGGAGAAGCTTTGAGAAAACTCACTCCGGCATGTTGAGTCAGTTAAAGGATCTTAGTAAATCTGCTAGATCAAATGAAGGAGTCAGGAAGAAAATCCAGCATAAATTTGAGTTAAAAAATACGTGTGGATATGGTGTGAATTCTCTCATTGACTTTGAAGATCCCATTGATGTTCTTCAGCATCTGATGATTGGGTCGGAGGGAACTTTGGGCTTTATTTCTGAAGTAAGCTTTAAAACAGTCAGAGAATATGGCTTAAAAGCTACTTCCATGGTATTTTTTAAAAATATCAAATCGGCTTGTGAGGCTATTTTACCATTGCGGGGCTGCAGTGTAAGTGCTGCCGAACTGATGGATCGGAATGCTTTGCGCTCAGTTGAAAATAAGTCAGGGATGCCTCCGGTGCTTAAAACTCTGGATGAAGAAGTTGTTGCTTTGTTGATTGAAACATCTGCGGAAGAGGAAGATTTGCTCTACACCCGGATGAAAGAAATTGAGGAGGCGCTGAACTTTTTTGATACGGTTTATCCGGTGGAATTTACAACTGATAAAGATGAGTATAACAAGCTGTGGAAAGTTCGCAAGGGGCTTTTTACTTCTGCTGCGGCATCGCGCCCCAAAGGTACGGCTTGTATTATCGAAGATTTGGCTTTCAGGGCAGAGGTTTTGGGTGATGCTTTGGTAGATCTTAAAAAACTCATAGAGGAGTTCGGGTATGTGGGGTATGTGATTTGGGGGCATTTGTTGGATGGCAATATCCATTTTGTTATGATGCCTGATTTCAACAAGCGATCTGGTGTTGAGACGTACCGCAAATTTATGGAGGCTTTGGTGAAGTTGGTGGTTCACAAATATGACGGAAGTTTGAAAGCCGAGCACGGTACCGGACGTAATATGGCTCCTTTTGTGAGAGAGGAATGGGGTGAGGAGATTTATGATCTGATGAAAAAGATTAAGGATGTGATTGATCCTCGTGGAATACTTAATCCCGGAGTCATAATAAATGACGATCCGGAGATTCATCTAAAAAATCTGAAACCTCTTCCTGTTGCTCATGATTTAATAGACAACTGTATAGAGTGTGGATTTTGTGAAATCAATTGTCCCTCCCGTGGGATTACACTTACGCCCAGACAACGCATTGTGGCCTATCGCGAAATGCATCGATTGTCCTTGGAGGGCAACGACAAAGACAGACTTTCGGAGCTTAAAAAGAGATATAACTATGATGGCGATGCCACGTGTGCTACCGATGGCCTTTGTGAGTTGGCATGTCCTGTGGATATAAACACCGGGAAATTAATCAAAGATCTCCGGTTTGATGGCAATTCTTCTACGGGCAACAAGGTTGCCTCCTGGATTGCAAATCATATGAGTTCGGTTACTTTGTCAGGAAGATTTGTTCTGGGAGTTGTTGGAGGTGCTCATAGGGTTTTGGGGACTAAGGTTATGTCTGGTGTCTCTAGTTTTTTGTTTAAAGTGTCGGGGCATCGCATTCCTTTGTGGAATCCGAATATGCCGCATGGAGGGCCATCTTATTCAGTGTATGAGTCAAATGGGCAGGGCTCCGGGAAGGATACAGTGGTTTATTTCCCCACTTGTATCAATCGTACCATGGGTAAGTCTGCCGATTATGGCAAAGAGATGGCAGTGGTGGAAAAGACCCGGCAATTGCTCGAGAAAGCCGGGTTTAACGTGGTTTTCCCTGAGGGCTTGAAGAATCTTTGCTGCGGAATGGCTTTCGATAGTAAAGGTTTTAAAGAGCAGGGACTGCGAAAGGCCAAAGAACTTGATCAGGCATTGCTAAAAGCTTCCCAAAGCGGGAAATATCCGGTTTATTGCGATATGAGTCCCTGTTTATTGAGGATGAAGGAGACGCTTTCTTCCGAGTTGGATCTTTATGAACCGGTGGAGTTTATCTTAAAATACTTTCCGGACAGGCTTCATTTTAAAAAACTAAATAAAAAAATTGCCATACACACTACCTGCAGTAGTACGAAAATGGGGCTGGAAAACAAATTACTTCAGCTTGCGCAGATGTGTGCAGAAGGAGTGATTGTCCCGGATGAAGTGGGCTGCTGTGGTTGGGCCGGCGATCGTGGTTTTACACATCCCGAACTGAATGCTTCCGCGCTTAAACCTTTAAAGCGTCAATTGCCCGATGATGTGGAAAGTGGTTACAGTACCAGTCGTACTTGCGAAATAGGTTTGTCGCTCCATAGTGGGATTTCCTATAAATCGATTGTTTATTTGGTGGATGAGGCGACAGAAAAATACAATACAGGGAGTTTTTGATCGGTACGCTGCTGGGAGGGCGCTGTTGGCATTGAATTTACGCTTTTTATTATTCAACTTGCAGATATTATTGCCCGAGTTGGTCTTCAATTAAAATTGAGAAATGAGGTGCCATTGATGCGGGTAAATAATTAAGGATTTTGGAAACTCCTATATGTCTGCCTGGCGGCAGGCATTATAGTTAATCGTCAAATCTTATGCAGATGGAAAAAATTTTTTCTATTTTAATGATTGGAATAGCCATAAGCGCTTGTTCCTCCACAGAAAAAACGATTGATTCTTCTTTGAAGCCAGTAACAAGAGCCGTTATTGCTTATGTATTTCCCGGAAACCTGGTGCTTGAAAGTGATGAGATAGCCGCCGGCAAACTCACACATGTCAATTATGCTTTTGCAAATATTCAGGATGGGGAGATGGTTGAAGGATACGAGGCTGATTCTGCAAATTTTGTGGTTTTAAATCGACTCAAAAAGGACAATCCATCATTGAAAATACTGGTTTCGGTAGGTGGTTGGGGGTGGTCCGGCGGATTTTCTGACATGGCATTGACAAAAGAAAGCAGGACCCGTTTTATCCAAAGTGCTTTGGCGTTTATTGAAAGGCATCGTTTGGATGGACTGGATATCGATTGGGAATATCCGGGACTTCCGGGGGCAGGAAATACTCACCGTCCTGAAGACAAAGAGAACTTTACATTGTTGTTGAAAGAATGTCGCAGCGCTCTTGATGCAGCAGATGAATCAAAGCACTATTTGTTGACCATTGCAGCTGCTGCTTCTTCAGATTTTCTGGAAAAAACAAATATGCAGGAGGCTTCTCAATATCTGGACATGGTTAATCTTATGACTTATGACTTTGCCGGAGAGTGGGATGACGCTGTCCGTCATCATGCCAATTTATATCCGTCTGAATATTATGAGTTGGGAAATTCTGTGTCGGAAACCGTATCAAGGTTTATTAAAGTGGGCGTGCCAGCAGAGAAAATGGTTGTTGGAGTTCCATTTTACGGCAGAGGATGGAGAAATTGCACAAAAGTTAATGATGGCATCGGGCAATCAGGGGACGGTCTGTCTAATGTTAACCTTTCTTATCGCAATTTGAAGACAAATTATTTAAGTGATTCTAAATACAAGCAGGGATGGGACGATTCAGCGAAAGCGCCCTATTTGTTTAATGAAGAAGAACGGATTTTTATAACCTATGAAAATCCGCGGTCATTGCATTTGAAATGTGGTTTTGTTAAAGACAATAATCTAAAAGGTGTGATGTTTTGGGAATATTTTGGGGATTATGACGAAGAGTTGTTGTCTGTCATTAGTGGTGAGATGATTCGGTGAAGAAAAAATCCCCTTAATCAAAGAATTGAGCGTTGTTTTAGGCAATCCTGGCAAAATTAGTTTTTAGTAAGTGAACAATATGGCATATAAGCTGCTTGTTTTGGTTTCAGGTTGGTGCCGAAATATGAATTACTTCTGGTAGCTCCTATGTGTGCCGAAGAGGTGGTTGTCCCTGATGAAGTGGGGTGTTGTGGCTGGGCCGGTGACCGTGGATTTACTCATCCCGAGCTGAATGCCTCGGCGCTTAAACCGCTGAAGCGTCAATTGCCCGATGGTGTTGAGAGTGGTTATTCCACCAGTCGTACCTGCGAAATAGGTTTATCATTGCACAGCGGTGTTTCCTATAAGTCGATTGTCTATTTGGTTGATGAGGCTACTCATGAAAAAGTAAATAAAAAAAATTAAAAACCAATCTGGCTTTTAGTGATTATTTCTTAATAAGTCCGTTGCTTCTCAATAAGTGCGGACTTTTCTTTTGCTTTCTGCTTCTTAAATATTTTCTGATTGCTGTTTCCTGTTCTTTATTTACCGTATGAAAAAGTAGAGGCTGCCTGACGCTTAAGCTGCGGCCTGGAGGTAGGTGATTAATCTTTTCATGTAAAAAAGTATTAAAAAAACTTGTTAATAAAAATTTTAAGAAATAGATTTGCAGAAAGAAAATAAAATAATGAAAACATTCTTTGGTGAGAATTTTTTAAAAAGAACGCTTTGTTGATTAATTCATAAAAATCAAACCGTAATGAAGGCAAGTTTTTTAGTGATTTTGGTTTTAAGTATTTTCTCTTTATCGGTTTTCGGTCAGGAAACCGTTGTAAGGGGGAAAGTTGTTGATGAAAAAGGTGGCCCTTTACCAGGGGCCAGTGTGGTTGCCAGGGGTACTTCGGCAGGTACCATTACAGATATGAATGGCAACTTTGAGTTAAATGTTCCGGAAACAGCAGAAGTTTTAACATTTAGCTTCATCGGTTTTGAAAGTGTTGAGCTTCCCCTGGATGGAAGGGCTTTTTACGATGTGGTATTGCAACCCACCGTCACCGATCTGGATGAAGTCGTGGTTACCGCTCTTGGAATAAAGCGTGATGCCAAGGCTCTGGGTTACGCTGTCCAGCAGGTTGGTGGTGAAGAAATGGAAGATGCTTCGGGTATTGCTCCGTTGTCCGGCTTGAGTGGAAAAGTCTCCGGGCTAAACATCTCCGGCTCCGGTAATGGTCCTGCAGGATCTACCAAGGTTCTGATTCGCGGGGTTAATTCATTGACCGGATCCAATGATCCTCTTTACGTGGTGGATGGTGTACCCATGGATAATTCAGGAGGTGCATCCGGAACCGAATGGGGTGGTTTTGATTATGGTAATGCGGCCAATAATATCAATCCTTCTGATATTGAATCCATTTCTGTCCTTAAAGGTGGAGCCGCTGCTGCCTTGTATGGTGCCCGTGGACAAAACGGGGTGATCATGATTACTACCAAAAGTGGATCGGAGCAAAAAGGTCTTGGTATTTCTGTTAGCTCGTCATACGAAATTGCGAATCCGCTTATAAAGCCCGATTTTCAGAATAACTACTCTCAGGGTGCGGCTGGTAAATTTGAGCCCTTAAGCTACAGAAGCTGGGGGGCTAAAATGAATGGACAAAGTGTTACCAACTTTTTGAATGAAGAACAGCAACTCCGTTCTCCTGCAGAGCATCCATATGATACATTTTTTCAAACGGGAACTACTTTAACCAATACGGTAAGCTTGAATAACCGTAATGAAAAAAATGGTGTTTATTTTTCTGCCAGTCAGATGAATAATGAAAACCTTCAGCCTGGAAGTACTTACGATAAAAGTTCTTTCACCATTCGGTTCGATACCAAACCAGCCGAATATTTTAAGTTGGATACCAAACTGAATTATGTATATACCGAGGCTGAGAATCGTCCCAACCTGGCAGGGTCCCCTGATAATCCTGTGTATCTGATGACTGTTATGCCTCGCTCGGTTGGATTCGACCAGTTGAAGCCTTATCGCACTGTAGATGGATATCCGGTTGTATGGACCAGTCAGTACCAAAGAAATAATGACGGAACCATTGCCTGGCGCAATGCCCCTCCCGAATTTGCAAGTTCTCCGCTGCTTCAGAATCCATACTGGGCCATCAATGAAAACAGGAATGAAGACAGCCGTAACCGGTTAATTGGATTTGCTGAAGCTTCCATTGACTTCAAAGAACTCCTGAATCTGGGGTTCAAGTTAGAGTTTAAAGGAAAAGCCGGTGTCGACTATTACTCCGAAAACCGGAAAAGGATAACTGCCCACAATACTTATTATAAAGCCGACGGTAAAGCTACCATCAATGATACCAGATTGGAGGTAAGGGAAGAAAACTACGATTTTCTTTTGAATGCCGAACAATCCTGGGGACAGTTTAGGGCCAATGGATCATTGGGCGGAAACCTGATGCGTAATACCTATAAAAGTGTTGCTTCAACTTCTGAGTCCGGGCTTATCAATGAAGTGGGACCCTATGTGATTCAGAACTTTATGAACCCTGTTACTTCTGAAGGCATTTCAGAAAGAGAAATCCAGTCTTTATATGGCTTGTTTTCTTTTGATTATGCAAGTAAGTTGTTTTTAGATGTGACTCTTCGTAACGACTGGACTTCTGTTCTCTCTCCCGAAAACTGGTCTTACTTGTATCCTTCGGTTAGTGCCAGCTGGATTGCAAGTGAATCTTTAACAATGCCGGACTGGGTTAACTTTCTAAAAATCCGTGGATCATGGGCCAGTGTTGGTAATGGGGGGCAATACGCTTCTTACAGATATATGAATTATGGTACCAATGCCAATCAGTTCCATGGGTTGCCCTATGGCTTCGTTCCCGGTGTTCGTCCTGAGAAAGACCTTAAGAGTGAGTTAACCATTTCAAAGGAGGTGGGTATCAATGCTTCTTTATTTGATAATCGTTTAAGCATTGATGCGGCTGTTTATCAGTCGGGCACTGAGGATCAGATCTTTAAAGCCCCTATGGCGCCCTCCTCAGGTTATAACTCGGGAATTGTGAATGCAGGTTATATCAATAACTCAGGTGTGGAATTGAGTATCTCGGGCGATGTTATTAAAAATGCCGATCTGACCTGGAATCTTGGCGCCAACATTACCCGCCAGTGGAGTGAGGTTGAAGAACTGGACGATGAGGTAGATGTGCTGAATCTTGGTGGTGCCGGCGGTGTGATTATCGCTGCCCGCAAAGGAGATCCTGTTGGTATTATGCTGGGGAGTGCATATGCCCGCGACGAATCGGGCCGGATTATGCTCGATGATGAGAATCTGCCAATGCTGAAGACTACAGAAGAGGGAGCCATTGATACCGAACAAACCATTGGTAATGCTTACCCCGACTGGTTACTCGGACTTAAATCGGGTCTTCGCTACAAGGGCGCTTTCCTGAACTTCCAGATTGACTCCAAACTGGGGCATGACATCTTTTCTATGACCAATATGCGTGGCGGTCTTTACGGAACACTCGCGTTTACCGAAGAGGGGCGCGACGAGTGGGAAAAAGCCAAGGAGATTTCACAGGTTACCGGTGTGGCTCCTAATGATGGCTATATGGTAGAAGGCGTAAAGAATGGTGTTGAAGGAGAATACCCTGTGGATCCTCAGAAGTATTGGGACCGTTTGGCCCGCATCAATGAGGCTTTCGTAGATGATGCTTCTTTTATTCGTCTGAAGCAGGTCTCCGTTGGTTACCAGTTCAGCAATGATTTCTTAAAAACTTCTCCATTTAAAAAATTATCGGTCAGCTTGGTGGCCAATAACCTGGCTTACCTGATGCGAAATACCAGGAATATTTCTCCTGAATCATCTTTCGGAACTGGCAATGCCGTGGGTTATGAGATGTTCTCTTTCCCTGAAACGAGAACGGTTGCTCTCAACTTAAAACTTGATTTTTAAAAGTAAACGGAAAAAAGTATCGCAATGAGAACGAATATAATTTATACACTATTGCTGGGACTGGTTCTGGGATTCACCGGATGTACCGATGATTTCGAGGAGATGGATCGTCCCAAAACCACTTCCGATAAAATTCAGCCCGATTATTTGTTTACCAGGGCTTTGGTTACTGGTTCGGGCTTATCTGTTGGCGTATGGCAGTTGGTTCATCAAACCGCCGGATCGGTTTATGCCCAGCACTGGGCCAATATTAATCCCAGTTTTACTTCTGATAATTATGAACCTGGGCCGGGCAATGTGGTCTGGGATTGGTATTATGCCCGACCACACTTTGCACCGCTTAATGTAAATAACCAGACAATCGGGTTGGCTGTTGAGCTTGAAAATCCAATTAAGGAAGCTTGTGCGCGTATCTGGCAGGTTTACATGTATCAGTTGCTGACCGATATGTATGGCGACATTCCCTATACCGAAGCTCTGGAAACGGTTAAACCGGCTTACGATTCGCAGGAATCTGTTTATAATAGTCTGTTCGAAGAGTTGGAAGCCTCGGTGGCACTTATCAAAGAAAACCGAGATAAAGGGTATCCCGGTTATGGAAATGCCGACGTGCTTTACAACGGCAATCTTGATCAATGGATAAAATTTGCCAACACCCTTGGCATGCGCATGGCGCTGAGAGTTTCAGATGCAGATGAGAATCTGACCCGGTCATTTTTCGAAGGCCTGGATCTTTCAGAAACCATGACTTCGGCTGAAGATATGGCCCTGGTTATTCCAGATGAAGATGGCCCCACCTATCATGTGAAAAATCCGCTTTCTTATGTCTATAACTGGCATGAGGTCCGGATCAGTGAGAATCTGATGGGGTATATGCAATCTGCTAATGACCCGCGCATTTCAGTCTTTGCCGAGCCTAATACCAACGGAGAGTTTGTAGGGCTTCGCAATGGTCAGCCACAGGATTCACTGAGTCTGAAATATAATAACTATTACAAACCTGAATTCTGTAACATCGGGTCTTTCTTTACACAACCCGAAACCCCTCATTACCTGATAACTTATGCCGAGGCCTGCTTTTTAAAGGCTGAAGCTGCCGAACGCGGTTTTATTGGTGGTGACCCCGCAGGGTTTTACCGTCAGGCTATCGAAGCATCTCTACATCAATTTGAAATAAATGACCAGCAGGTAATAGATGATTTCTATTCAGAGGTGGCTTATCAGTCTGCCACAGGACTGGAACAAATCTATACACAACGCTGGATTGCATTGTACCCCAATGGACAGGAAGCATGGAGTTTGGTTCGACGAACCGGATTTCCTCAGATGCAGGAGCCTGTTTACACCTGGCCCGGCAATGACGAAATGCCCCGCAGAGTGCCATACCCTGTGAATGAGAGAAGGTACAATGCTGAAAATTACGATGCTGCTGTCAGTCAAATGGGAGGCGACAGCCAGTACACCCGTATGTGGTGGGACGTTGAGAACTAACATGTAAAACGACCATTTAATAATTCCCTTTAAATTTTAAAAACTGTTCTTATGAAAAAAAGAAGTTTATTTGAAAAGGCAATGAAAGCTGTCTTTATGGTAGCTTTATTGTCAGGGGTAACATTTTTTACCTCATGTGAAGACGATGAAGATGATCCTCTGAAAGCAGAGATTACCGGATTTTCAATTGTGGATGCGGGGCCCGACCAGGCTACTGCAGTTGAAGGAGCTATTGAAGGAACCAATATAACAGTGGCTGTTCCTTTTGAATCAGACCTTATGGCTTTGACTCCTGAAATTACCTTGTCTAAAGGGGCTATGGTAACTCCTCAGTCTGGTACTACTCTGGACTTTTCCGAGCCAAGAAATTTTGTTGTAGAAAACGGAGAACTTCAAAATACTTATTCTGTAACGGTAACTAAGGCAGAACCTACCGGACCTGTTCTGAAGGGATTGGAAGTTGCCAGTGCCAATACTGATGAGGTATACGAAACAGAAGTTGACCTTCTGCAAGATCAGATTAGTGTAACTTACAATGAGTTGCAATCTCACCTGGTTTATATCTCTGCTATCGAAGTAGGTCCCGAAGGTGCTACTTATGAGACATCAACCGGTAAGGATACTTTGGATCTTTCTGTAGATGCATCGCTTACCGTTAATTATGCTGGGGAGTCTAAAAAGTATACACTTGTTCCTGAAGTAACTACTGCTGGATTTGATGTGGAAACAGCAACTGTTTTGATCGACAAATCGGCTTCTTCTCAGGCTGTTCCTACCGAAATTTCGGACGATAAATCACGTGGTGCCGATTTTAACGGTCAGTACGTATTTGTTGCTTCTCGTCTCAATGGTAATTTCATTCATTACTGGGACATCAATGCCACTGTTGATGAAGTGAAAAATCTTAGCATGGAAGGTGTTGAAGGAGGTTCATGGGTGATTTCTGATGTTAAGTGTGCAGGTGATGCCATCTATGCCTGTAATATGGTGATGGCTGCTCAGGGTGCTGAATTTAAAGTTTACAAATGGGCCAATGTTGATGCTACACCTGAGGTAGTCTTGACTTATACTACAACTGCTGACAATCAGCGTTTGGGTGATGCTCTTTCAATTGTTGGAGATCCTTCAACCAACGGTAAAATCATCGCATCCAATTTCCCCGGATGGGGTGGTAATCCTGATGCCAATGAGTTCTATGTATTCCAGGCTGATGGTGGCGAATTTGGCGCTCCTGTAGTATGGGATCTTGCTCTTGAGGAAGCAGTAAAAGTTGGTCAGTATGGCCGTGTAAATGAAATTCCCGGTGCAGAGGGTCTTTACCTGGCTTCAGGTGCTGAGATGGGAATTACTCTTCTCGATGATCAGGGCAATGTGGTTTATGAAGTACCAGAAAGTGTAATCCAGTTCCGCTCTTTCGATCCTCATGTATTTGAGTACAATGGTGGACGTTACCTTTCATTCAGCATTAACCGCGAATGGGAAGCTTCAGGTGCTTTCTCTCAAATTGTAAACATCACCGAAGGTGCCGATATTGAGGCTGCTTTGCGCGCGCTTACTGATGAGAATATTGGGCAGAAGCTGATTTATACCAATGTATTCAGCGGCGGAAGCAATGACCCATGGGTAAATGCAAACAACGCTGTTGCTATGGATGAAGAAGGAAATCCAATGATTTTCAGTTTCTCTGTATTGAACGGCTTCATGGTTGAAGAATTTACTCGATAAACATCTTTTCCCCGGGCCGGAAACGGTCCGGGGATTTTCTCTTTATTTTTTCACTTTGCTGAATACCTGGAGCTGTTATTCAACTCTGTTACTCCGGGAATAAATAATTTGTCATGAAGAAACTACATTATTACCTGCTTGTTTTTATAGCATTGATGACATTTGGTTGTGAGGAAGACAAAAACACTGAGATTCCTGAAGAAGAAGAGTTGCAAATAACTTCATTTGTTTTTCAGAACCTTGATCCCGTTGTGGAGGGGGTAATAGATCAGGAGAACCTGACCATTGATGTAAAAGTGCCCCGTGGAACCGATATTAAAGCACTTGAACCTGCCGTAACCTATAACCAGGATGCAGAATTAACACCTGCTCCCGGGTATGCATATGACTTTACCAACCCATTAAGTTTTAAACTTAGCAAAGATGACCGTGAGGTGGTTTACACGGTGTCTGTTACTTTTGCCAAAAGTGACGATAACACTTTAAAAGGTGTTTCATTCCCTGCTCTTTTCAGAGACGGGACTGTTACCGATGATCAAATTGAACTGGATGTTCCTTACGGAACCGATTTAAGCGAGGTTGAAGTGAACTTTAATCTCCCGGCTTATGCTGAAGTAGAACCAGTCAGCGGAAGCCTTATTAACTTGGAAAATTCTGCAGAAGTGGCCGTTACAGCTGAAAACGGTGACGTTAAAACATATATAATAACAGTCAATGAACTACCACAGGATGTCGGGGTGCGGGCATTTTGGATTCCTGCGCCCTGGCATTCACCTTTTTTGAGGAGTTATGAAGAAATTCAAAAGGGGGTAGACCTGGCTGTTGAGCTCAACTTTAATACTTTATTTGTAGGAACCTGGGCACAAACCCGCATATTGTACCCAAGCCAGACGCTGGCGGATAATTCTTCTTACAACACTCCTGAAGATGGACTCTTCTACGATTATGAGGGAGGATCGGGAGATCCTCTTGCCGACCTGGTTGAGGTGGCTCATGCTAACGGTCTCAAAGTAATACTCTGGTATGAACATGGATTTATGTCCCGGACTGCAACGCCTCCCACTCCGGATAATGATAAAATACTGGCTGTTCACCCCGACTGGGTGGGCATTAACAGCTACGGACAGCCTTGCAACTACAATGAATCAGACTACTATTACAATGCTTACAATCCCGAGGTTCAGCGTTTCATGCTGGATATGATGCTGGAAGCAGTTAATAAATATGATGTTGACGGGATACAGGGAGATGACCGTTTGCCTGCGATGCCTCGTAACTCTGGTTATGATGCTTATACTGTGGCCCGCTATAAAGAAGAACACAACGGAGAGGAGCCTCCTTCTAATTTTAATAACAGTGCCTGGGTAAGATGGCGGGCTGATATTCTGAATGATTTTGCGGTTCAGATGTATGAAGAAATAAAAGCGGTTGATTCCGAATGTATTATCGCTTTTTCTCCCAATCCATATCCGTGGGCTTTTAATAACTTGATGCAGGAATGGCCGGTGTGGCTCGATGATGGTGTCATTGAAATGCTTTCAGTGCAGTGTTATCGCTCTTCAGTCACCAGCTACGAATACACCATAGACGAGGTTTTATCTTATTACACCACTCACGGACATGGTAATCTTGAATTGCTGAGTCCCGGTCTTATCCTTTACGGAAGCAGTGGTTTAAGTGATCCCGAAGTTTTGGCAGGTCAGATCCTGGCTAACAGGGAGCGTGGTATTTATGGTGAATCTTTCTTCTATGATGTGCCTCTGAACAATGAAAAAATCCAGGCAGTCATCAAAGCTTTTTACCCGGCTCCGGCTAAATACCCTGAATTGCCCTGATGTTTTCAAGTGTTTCAACCCATTACAGATAATGAAAAAAGATAAAAATATAAGGTTAGGTCTTAAGATGTCTCTCATGAAGCAATTGTTTTTTATTCTCATAGCACTATTGATGATGGCTGGGTGCAGTTCCCAATCATCCCAATCTGATGAAGGAACTGCACCCAACTTCGTTCCCGGTTACGATGAGCCGGTTCGGGGCGTTTGGCTGACCAATGTGGCCAGTGATGCACTTTATACCAAAGAAAAGGTGGTTCAGGCAGTGGAAAAGTGTGACAGCCTTGGGATCAATACCATATTTGTGGTAACCTGGAACAAAGCCATGACCATGTATCGCAGTCAGATCATGAAAGATTTTACCGGTGTGGAAATCGATCCGGTGCTGGATCCGGATAATTCAGGACGCGATCCGTTAAAGGAGTTAATTGAAGAATCTCATAAGAGAGATATTAAAGTCTTTGCCTGGTTTGAATTCGGCTTTTCTTCTTCCTATAACAAAGATGGAGGTGTGTTGGTTAAGCTAAAGCCTGAATGGGCTTCTCTTACAAGTGACGGAGAACTCTGCACCAAGAATAATTTTGATTGGCTAAATGCTTTGGATCCAGAGGTTCAGGATTTTGTCATGTCGCTCATTCTTGAGGTGGTTAATAACTACGATGTGGATGGCATCCAGGGAGATGATCGTTTGCCTGCCATGCCTTCCAAAGGGGGGTATAATCCCGGTGTGATTGAAGAGTACAAGGCCGAACATTTCGGTCAGGAGCCACCCGAATATTACAAAGATTTTGAATGGGTAAACTGGCGGGCCGAAAAACTTAACGAGTTTATGAAGCGACTTTACCACGAAGTGAAAAGTGCAGATCCTGAATGTATTGTTTCGATGGCTCCCAGTGTATTTCCCTGGAGCAAGGAAGAGTATCTTCAGGATTGGCCCACCTGGATCAATTTCGGATATGTTGATATGATTTGCCCTCAGGTTTACCGAAAGGATTCTACTTCTTATCTAAACACACTAAAAGCAACGGTTGATTATGTCCTGCCTGAAAAACGGCATTTGCTTTATCCCGGAATTCTAATTCGTGTCAATGGCGAGCAGCCTTCCAATGAGCTTTTCAAATTTATGATTGAGAGCAACCGAAAGCTGGGAATGGATGGAGAAGTACACTTCTTTTATGAAGGCCTTAGCCAATACTCGGAAGAACTAAAAGAGATGTATAATTAACAGGCAATAGCCTGGTGTAATTGCGAATTTTAATAAAACGAAAAGAATACAATGAATTTGTCCCTTGTTGATGTTGGAATTGTTATGGCCTATCTGGTCCTGACATTGTTTATCGGATTTTGGTTGTCGAAGCGGGCATCAAAGGATCTTGAGGCTTATTTTCTGGGTGGAAACAAGATCAAATGGTACTTTCTGGGTTTATCTAATGCCTCCGGGATGTTTGATATTTCAGGTACTATGTGGACGGTGACCATCGTCTTTGTTTATGGACTCAAGAGTGCCTGGATCCCCTGGTTATGGCCGGTCTGGAATCAGATATTTGTAATGGTTTTCCTCGCCATCTGGATGCGACGATCCAATACTATGACGGGGGCCCAGTGGATTACTTTCCGCTTTGGGGATGGCCGTGGCGGAAGACTCTCACACATCATCGTGGTGGTTTTTGCGGTGGTAAGTGTGATTGGTTTTATCGCCTATTTTGTTGAGGGAATTGGAAAATTTGCTACCACCTTTTTTACATGGGACCTCTCTACCACCATAATGGGACTTCATTTAACTTCTGAGCAGGTTTATGCCTTAATCATTATAGCTATCACTACCATTTACACCATGAAAGGTGGTATGTACAGTGTTGTTAGTACCGAGGTGTTGCAGTTTCTCATTATGACGGTGGCATGTGTATCAATCGGTATCATTGCTTACAATCAGGTTACGCCTGAGCAGGTTGCTGCCGTTGTACCTGAAGGATGGACCGATTTGTGGCCCGGGTGGGAACTGGATCTCGACTGGTCCGGCCTATTTCCCGAGTTGAATGATAAAATCGGAAGCGACGGCTACGAAATGTTTGGGATGTTGCTGATGATGATGCTCCTGAAAGGGATTTTTGCCAGTCTGGCCGGACCGGTGCCAAGTTACGATATGCAGCGAATATTAAGTACCCGCACCCCCTCTGAAGCAGCTAAGATGAGCGGTCTTACGTCTTTGGTTTTGTTTATCCCTCGTTACCTGATGATAGGTGGTTTTGCGGTTCTGGGGCTGGTTTACCTGAAGCCTGAACTCATGAAGATGGGGGCAGATATTGATTTTGAAATGGTCCTGCCTTTGGCCATCCGTCAGTTTGTGCCTGTGGGAATTAAGGGGTTGTTGCTGGCAGGTCTGTTGGCAGCTTTTATGGGTACCTTTGCAGCCTTCATTAATGCTGCTCCGGCCTACCTGGTCAACGATTTGTATAAAAAGTATGTAAACCCTCAGGCTTCCAATAAAAAGCTGGTTCGTTACAGCTATATGTCGAGCCTGATTCTGGTTGTAGTAGGTATTGCCTTTGGTCTTTTTGCAAAATCCTTGAATAGCCTTACGCTCTGGATTACCTCCTCTCTTTACGGTGGATATGCAGCGGCCAATGTGTTGAAGTGGATTTGGTGGCGATTTAACGGTATGGGTTATTTCTTTGGGATGCTTGGAGGACTGATCGCCTCTGTCGTTGTTCCACCCTCGGTGCGAATCTTTGTTCCCGGAGCTATCGATATCTACATTTTTCCTTTGATATTACTGGTGTCAATGGCTGCTTCTGTATTGGGAACACTATTTACCAAGCCTGAGGATATGAGAACTCTTAAAACCTTTTACAAACAAACGCGTCCATGGGGATTCTGGAAGCCGGTAAAAGAGGCCGTAATGAATGAAGACCCGTCGTTTGTGCCCAATAAGGACTTTAAGCGGGATGCCTTTAATGTAGTGGTGGGTATTACCTGGCAAATGTCGATGGTGGTTCTACCTCTCTATTTCTTGTCTGGTGAATATTCATCGGCCTGGGTTTCTTTGGGAGTGTTTATCGGTACATCGGTATTGTTGAAATTCTTCTGGTACGATCATATTAAGAATATGGATTAATGATGAAACGAACAGGTTTTGACATAATCGCAAAACGACTACTTGCCTTTCTTGCATGTTCATTTGGTCTTCTTTCAGGGCTTTCTGCGCAGGAAACGGCAGTGGATACCTCCTATGCCAATAGTTACTATTTGTATAAAAGGAGTATGCATGAGTCTGTTCGGGTGCATTCATGGAATGTCGTTTTCATGGGCAACAGCATGACAGAGCGTGGCCTTTGGGGAGAATGGTTTCCTGAAATACCGGTGTTGAACCGAGGAATTGGGGGCGATAACTGCTGGGGTGTGGATGCCCGCCTTGGCACCCTGTTGGAAGCCAAACCCACCGTCATTTTTTTTCTCATCGGTATTAATGATTTGGGCAGGGGGCTACCTCCAGATTTGATTTCCACTAAATATGAGCAAATCATCCGCCGGATAAAAAATGAAAGCCGGAATACCCGGTTGGTGCTTCATACGGTTTTGCCCATTAATGAGACGAACATAACGGTTGAATACATGAAAGGTAAGACTCCGAAAATCCTGGAATTGAATAAAAGAATAAGGCAGTTGGCTAAGGAATATAATGTAAAGTTAATCGATCTGCATCAGGTTTTTGCTGATGGTCAGAATCAAATGCCGGATAAACTGGTTATTGATGGGCTGCACCTTAACAATGCCGGTTATCAGCTATGGATAAAGACGTTGAACGAGTCAGGCATCCTTCGATAATAATGATAATAACAAAGCTAAAGAGATATTTGGATGAGAATTAAAGGTACTTTTTTAGATGAGATAAGTCACGATATACCCCACCAGAACTGGGGGCGCGATGAGTGGGACAGAGATTTCGGGTATATGAAAAAAGCCGGAATTGATACTGTTATTCTCATTCGTTCGGGATATCGGAAGTGGCAGACTTTTCCCTCCGAAGTTTTGATGGAACGCGAAGGAACTTACCGTCCACCCGTTGATTTGGTTCAGATGTATCTTGAACTGGCAGAGAAGTATGGTATGTCTTTTTATTTTGGCCTTTACGATTCAGGAAAATACTGGACTGAAGGTAAGTTTGCACAGGAGGTGGATCTGAATAAGCGGGTTATTGATGAGGTGTGGACGAAATATGGGCACATGCCCGCTTTTAGGGGGTGGTATGTGTCGCAGGAGATCAGCCGCAAAACAGGGCAGATTATTGATCTTTACGCCAGTCTGGCCCGACATTGCAAAGATGTATCCGAGGGTTTGCCGGTTCTTATATCACCTTACATTGATGGCATTAAGAACGTGAGCCAGTATGTAAATGATACCACCAAAGCTAAGGGCATCTCGTTACAGCAGCACGAAAACGACTGGCGGGAAATCTTTGATGGGATCAAAAATGCGGTGGATATTGTTGCTTTTCAGGATGGACATGTTGACTATGATGATCTTACAGGATTTCTGAAACTCAATAAATCTCTGGCCGATGAATATGGTTTGGAATGTTGGACCAATTCTGAAACTTTTGACAGAGATATGCCCATTAAATTTATGCCCATCAAATGGGAAAAACTATTACTTAAGCTTCACATGGCCGAGAAAGCCGGTATTCATAATGCCATTACTTTTGAATTTTCCCACTTTATGAGTCCGCAATCTGCTTACTTGCAGGCAGGACATCTGTATAACCGTTATCTTGAGTATTTGGAGTTAATAAAATCGAAGAACAATGGATTTTCAAAGACTGGCTTTACAGTATAAGCAGGAACTGCTCGAAAATGTTGTGCCGTTCTGGCTCAATAAATCACAGGATAAGGAATTCGGAGGTTACTTTTCGTGCCTCGACCGTGAAGGAAATGTTTTTGATACCGATAAGTTTATCTGGCTTCAGGCGAGGGAAGTATGGCTTTTCTCCATGCTCTATAACAGGGTAGAGCAAAAGCAGGAGTGGTTGGAATGTGCCCGGCAGGGAGGTGAATTCCTAAAGAAATACGGTCATGATGGTTTTGGTAACTGGTATTTTAGCCTTACTCGTGAAGGAAAACCACTGATTCAACCTTATAACATATTTTCATTCACTTTTGCTGCTATGGCTTTTGCCCAACTTGGGCTGGCCACCGGTAATCAGGAATATACCGATCTGGCAAAAGTCACCTACGACCGCATTCTGGAACGTCAGGAGAATCCCAAAGGCCGCTACAATAAAGCCTATCCAGGTACACGGAATCTAAAGAACTTTGCACTCCCCATGATTATGTGCAACCTCAATCTTGAGATGGAACACATACTTGGAACGGAATATATTAAAGAATCTGCTTCCAAATTGATGGATGAGGTGTTGAATGTTTTCTATCGTCCCGAATATGGGCTTGTGGTGGAAAACGTCAATGAAGATGGTTCTTTATCGGATACCTTCGACGGACGGTTGTTGAATCCCGGCCATGCCATTGAAGCCATGTGGTTTATCATGGATCTGGCCGAGAGAATGGACAAAAAGGATATCATTGAACAAGCACAGCAAATTACCCTCCAAACACTGAAGCATGGATGGGACGAAAAATATGGCGGAATCTTTTATTTCATGGATGCCAAAAACCGTCCACCCCAACAATTGGAGTGGGATCAGAAGCTTTGGTGGGTGCATATAGAATCGCTTATTTCATTGCTCAAGGGATACCGCCTTACCGGCTCAAAAGAGAGTTTGGAATGGTTTGAGAAAGTCCATCAGTATACCTGGGCCTATTTTAAGGATGAGCAGTATCCCGAGTGGTATGGTTACCTCAACCGGCAGGGCGATGTATCACTTAATCTTAAAGGTGGTAAGTGGAAAGGATGCTTTCATGTACCCCGCGGCCTTTACCAATGCTGGCAAACGTTGGAAAGTATTGCAAAATAAGGGGCAGGCATGAGGTTGTCTCAAAAGTCCAAGTTTGATGTCATTCTGAGCTTGTCGAAGAATCTATTCCTTTGATAACAGATGTTTCGACTTTGCTCAACATGACTCGCTTTTGATATTTTATTCTTTTTTGACAACTTCATTGAAAATCAAACAAACCTCGTCACGGATGGGGATCCAAATATATAAATCACACCAACATAGTTTTAATCGCATAAATATGAAAATTACCTGGTTTTTCTTTTTATCGTTGTTCCTTACTTTGGGGGCCTGTAGAGGACCTCAATCCTCCAATACCAAGAAAGTAGATGTTTTGATAATCGGAGGCGGTGCCAGTGGTAGTATGGCCGGTATTCAATCAGCGCGTATGGGGTCTGAAACGCTTATTGCTGAGAAAGGTCCCTGGCTTGGGGGTATGCTGACTTCGGCCGGGGTAAGTGCCATTGATGGTAACCATAAATTACACTCCGGTTTGTGGGCTGAGTTTCGCCAGAAGCTTTATGATTATTATGGAGGTCCCGATTCTGTCAGTACCGGATGGGTCAGTCATGTTCTTTTTGAACCTTCAGTGGGAGCCAACATATTAAAGTCTATGGCGGATGCTGAACCCAATCTTGAATTAAGCTTTAACACTAGTCTGGTATCTCTGGAAAAGAATGAGGAAGGCTGGACGGTTTTGGTAGATGGTCCTCGGGGCAACCAAACGATCCAGACCAAAGTAATTATTGATGGAACCGAATTGGGAGATGTGGCTGCAATGGCCGGTATTCCTTACGATGTTGGTATGGATTCACGTTACGAAACAGGTGAGGAAATTGCCCCAAAGGAGAGCAATGATATTGTCCAGGACTTAACTTATGTAGCGGTATTGAAAGATTACGGTGAGGGGGCTGACAAGACCATTAAAAAGCCCGAAAACTATGATCCTTCTCCATTCTTTTGTACTTGTGCCCATGAATGTGATGAAGATACTGCCGGTAATAAGCTTTGGGATTGTGATTATATGATGGAGTACGGTCGGCTTCCGAATGACAAATTCATGATCAACTGGCCTATCCGTGGCAATGATTACTATGTAAATGTAGTTGAGATGGGACCGGAAGAACGAGCTGAAGCTTTAACTAATGCAAAATGGTTTACAAAGTGTTATATATACTATCTTCAAACCGAGTTGGGCTTTAAAAATCTGGGCATTGCTGATGATGAATTCCCCACCTCTGACGGATTTCCGCTCATTGCTTATCATCGCGAATCGAGGCGGATAAAAGGGAAAGTCCGTTTTACAGTTAACGATCTGGCACGTCCTTTTAGTCAGGAAACGTCACTTTACAGAACCGGAATTGCTGTGGGAGATTATCCCATCGATCATCACCATTCGCGTTATCCGGATCAGTCACAGGTGCCCGATCTTCATTTTTATCCGGTTCCCTCTTACACCCTGCCTCTTGGAGCGCTTATTCCAAAGGATACTGAAAATTTCATTGTTGCAGAAAAATCTATTTCTGTTACCAATATAGTGAATGGGACGACCCGCCTTCAACCGGTTTGTATGCTTATAGGACAGGCGGCCGGAACTCTGGCATCTCTTGCCGTACAACAAGGGGTTACCCCTGCCGATGTCCCGGTGCGGCAGGTTCAGAGCCACTTGATTGCCGATGGAGCTTACATTATGCCCTATTCGGATGTTAACGTTGAAAAAAAATATTGGGAGGATGTTCAAAAAATTGGAGCTACAGGAATACTTAAAGGAGAGGGGAAAAACATTGGCTGGTCCAACGTTACTTTGTTTTACCCCGACTCGGTAATGACTGCAAATGCTTTAAGAGATGGTCTGAAGGATATTGCACCTGGTTTTAATTTTAATTCACATGAAGAAATTCTGACCATTGAGGAAGGTGTCAATACGGCCTTTTCTTTGTCACGGTATATGAATCCGAATATTCAACCTGAAATTTCAAACGAGGATATCTCAATGATTTGGCAAGAAATGGGATGGGGAGAAATGCAACCTCATGTTTCTATAACCCGGGCTCAGATGGCAGTGTTGCTAAATCGAATTGTGGAGCCATTTTCTTCTGTAGAAGTAGATCTACAGGGCCTGTATAAAAAAGAAAAAAAGAATCTGTCTTTTAATAAGTCGTTAGCTTTAAGAAGGTTTATCTGATGTCAACCGGCAAAGTTCGTTTCGAAGCACTGGATGCTTTACGTGGTCTGGCTATTTTAATGATGGTATTGTCCGGTACCATACCCTTTGAAGGGGCTTTCCCCGGGTGGATGTATCATGCACAACTGCCTCCGCCGCAGCATGTTTTTAATCCGGATTGGCCTGGCCTCACCTGGGTTGACCTGGTATTTCCCATGTTCTTGTTTTCAATGGGAGCAGCCATCCCGTTTTCATTTGGAGGGAGAATGGATCGTGGAACAACACATGCAAAAATAGCTGGTCACCTTATTTGGAGGTTCCTGGGACTGGCTGTTTTTGCGGTTGTTTCGCAACATCTTCGCCCGTGGGGAATGGATGCACCTGATTTTCTGAAATGGTTGCTGGCATTGCTGGGCATGGCGCTGATGCTATTGGTGTTTGCTTCACCTGTAAAGGGGTGGGCCGTTAGGTTTCCTTCCTTTTTTCCTCTCATAGGGTTGGTGCTTACAGTGGTTTTTCTTAGGTTAATGGGTATGGAAGGGGTTCGGTATTTTTCCTTAAGATCATTCGACATCATAATTATGGTTCTTGCTAATACCGCTTTAGGTGGTGGAATTCTATATATAGTGTTTCGCAAATGGCATCAAACACTTTGGTTATCGTTTGCTTTGTTGGCTGCCTTTTTTCTAAGTGCCCGCGATGGCAATAACTGGATCAGCAACATCTATAACTGGTCCCCAGCTTCCTGGTTGGTTTCCTGGAATTATCTCAAATATTTGCTTGTATTAATTCCCGGAATTTATACCGGTATTGTTTGTCGGAATGCACTTCAAACCCCCGATATTGGGTTAAGGCAGGAGAAAACCGGCAACGCTCGTATTGCTTTTGGAATACTTTTAGCAGGAATAGCTCTTGTTGCTGTATCCCTTTGGGGACTTTATACCAGAAATATGGAATTGTCCTTTGCCATTACCATTGTTCTGATAGTGGGACTGTTTTTACTATTGAAAAAGTGGAGGAGCTTTTGGAGACCGGTATTCGTTAAATTATTTCCGGTTATTGCAGTATTGATTATAGGGGGTTACCTTCTGGAACCTCTGCATGGGGGGATAAAAAAAGACCCGGCCACACTGAGTTATCTGATACTTACAGCAGGTCTTTCAATGGTTTTGTTACTTGCTTTTGTTGTACTTATTGAAGAATTTAGCCTCAAAGGATTAATGTTTATTCTTGCCGGTTCGGGGAAAAACCCCATGATGGCTTATGTTGCCGGAAGTAATCTGGTTATTCCGGTTTTAGCGCTTACGGGAATGGAGAATTTGCTTTTCTTCGGGGAAATACCTGTTGTTTCAGGCTTGGTTAAAGCCATAATAATTACCTTAGTGGTAGGATTGGTGAGTGCTCTGGCGGCACAAAAAAAGTTCTTTATGAGGGTTTAAGCCGGGATGCAAACACAAATTATGCTGATATTTAAAAGAAAAAATATGAAGATTTTCCGTTTTTCACTGATTGGATTGATAACTATCGGAATACTGATGGGATGCTCAACCGGGCAGAATGCTTCCGAGAAAGAAAAAGATTTAACCGGGTATGTTGATCCGTTTATCGGTACGGGTTTTCATGGGCATACCTATCCCGGGGCTGTGTTACCTTTTGGAAGGGTGCAGTTAAGTCCTGATACTCGTCTCAATGGTTGGGATGCTTGCAGCGGGTACCATTACTCGGATAGTACCATTTATGGATTCAGTCACACACACCTAAGTGGTACCGGTATTGGCGATATGGGCGATGTCCTTTTTCTGCCCTATACCGGAGAAGTGGATGAAGCTCCCCTGGCTACTTTTTCTCATAGCGAAGAGCAGGCATCCCCTGGTTATTATCAGGTGACACTTAAACCATGGGATGTGAAATGTGAATTGAGTGCCACTTTGCGAACCGGCTGGCATAGATATACCTATCCGCAAGGTAGTAAACCCGGTTTGATGATTGACCTGGCCCATATTCTTCAGGAAACCTGGGGCAATAGTGTGGTTGAGGCTTCCCTGAAGGTGATTGACGATCGTACCATTGAGGGATACCGGATGACCAAAGGTTGGGCTGCTAAAGAACCGGTTTGGTTTCGTGCAGAATTTAATGAGCCGTTTTCAGTAGAAAAAATAATTAAAGATGGGGAAAGTCTGGATGGGGCAAGCAGTGCTAAAGGAACCAACTTAAAAATATTTTTATCCTTTGAAAAACTGGAGGCGCCTTTGACAGCCAAAGTTGGAATATCTGCTGTGGATGCAGCAGGTCCTGGCATCAACCTGAAGGAAGTCCAGGCTCTTCAGTCCTTTGATGAAGTGGTTGCAGAAGCCCGGAAAAACTGGAATGAAACTTTAGAAGCCATCGAGATAAAAAGTGACGATGAAGATGTGCTGACCAATTTTTATACTTCTCTTTATCATTCGCATCTGGCACCAATGGTTTTTAGTGATGCCGACGGTCGTTACAGAGGAATGGATCACGAAATTTACAAGACCAACGGAAAGGGGGAAGCTTACACTGTTTTTTCCCTGTGGGATACCTTCAGGGCCTGGTATCCGTTGATGACCATTATCGAACCTTCACTGTCTTCTCAATGGGTTTACTCTTTATATGAGGGAGGTCAGCAGGGAGGGTTGTTGCCCAAGTGGCCGCTTGTTGCCAATTACACCGGTACGATGGTTGGTTATCCGGCCCTTTCGCTAATGGCAGATGCTTCAACAAAAGGACTTATTGATTCGATACCCGATAAGCTGATTGCTGCAGCAGAGAAGTCTGCAACCTGGCAACCCGAATGGCATGAGCAGGCCAAAGGAACGCGTGCCGAAATGGTCATGCCTTTGCACATCAGATACAAAGAATCCAACGGATTTGTCCCGGTTGATAAGGTCCAGGGCTCTGTGTCGTGGGGCCTTGAAATGGCTTATTACGACTGGTGTCTGGCCACCATGATGGAAAATGAGGGGCACGCTGATGCTGCAGAGAAATGGTATGCCAAAGGGCAATATTATAAACATTATTTCGATCCTTCAACCGGCTTTATGCGCGGGAAAAATCTGGACGGTGATTGGTATGCTGATTTTAATCCCAATTATTCCAGCCATATGAAAAGTGAGTATGTTGAAGGTAATGCCTGGCAATGGTCTCCTTTTGTGCCTCACGATATTAAAGGTTTCCGTGAACTTCTGGGTGGCGAAAAAGCCATGGGAGAATGGCTCGATAATTTATTTACTACAATCAGCAAAGTGGAAGGGGAAAATGCCAGTGCCGATATAACGGGCCTCATTGGTCAGTATGCACACGGAAATGAACCCAGCCATCATGTCGCTTATATGTATCAGTACACCGACAGGCCCTGGCGTACTCAGGAAATTGTGGATACCGTGCTCTATAATTTCTACAAACCGGAGCCGGCAGGCATCATTGGTAATGAAGATTGTGGACAAATGTCTGCCTGGTACATTATGAGCGCTCTTGGGTTTTACCAGATTAATCCGGGAGAACCTGTTTACACTCTGGGACGTCCCATCGTTGATGAGGCCCGCATTCGCTTGCATGAAGGGTGGTTCGATATTCGGGCGCATAACAATTCTCCTCAGAATAAATATGTTAAGGAGGTTAAACTAAATGGAGAAACGCTTCAAACCAACCAGTTTGAGCATAGTGATATTCAAAAGGGTGGAAAATTGGAATTTTTTATGACTGATAAACCTTGATTTTCCTAAATCCAAGAAAGATGAATTGTGATTTTGATGAGAAAAAGTAGTAAGAGATTCAGAAAGAACAGAGTCGGGATAATTTTCACCGACTCTGTTGGGTTTAATTTCAACATGTATCTTAACCGCAATGGCCTAAGATTTATCATCAACAATTTACTAAACGATGAAGATAAAAAGTGTTTTTTTGGTTGTGTTTTTTGTATCTACGTGTATAACCCTTTTTTCCCAGAAGAGCTATCATTTTTTTCCTGCCAGCCATGAGTGCTTCAATTATATGGGTCGCGTTGATTTTTCAGATAAACAGATTTCCCGTTACGATTGGCCGGGTGTAACAGTTCGTTTTCAGTTTACCGGCAACGAGTTGAAGCTTCATTTTAAAGGTGGGGAGCGAAACTATTTTGATTTGTTTGTAGATGGTGAACTGTTCGAAATTTTGCATGCCAAAGAAGATACAATAGCTGTGATAAAAGGGATAATTGGTAATGGACCCCACGAGGCAAGGTTTTTTAAACGTACCGAGGGGGAGATGGGGGAGACTCATTTTTACGGGATTGAATTGTCCCATAAAGGGAGGTTGCTACCATGGGAAAAGGAGGTTGATCGTCGCATTGAGTTTGTTGGAAACTCAATTACCTGTGGCTATGGTGCGGAATCAGAAAGCAGGGATGATGATTTCGATCCGCGCACCGAGAATGTAGGTCGGTCATATGCCACAATAATTGCAGAAGCACTGAAAGCAGATTATCATGTGGTGGCCCATTCAGGTCTTGGTGTAGTTCGAAACTATGGTGATTCTCAAAAAGTTTCTACCAACCTGGCTACCATGCCTCAACGCTTTGGTCGTGCTTTGGATATGGATGATTCTGTTGAATGGGATTTTTCGAAATGGCAGGCTCATGCGGTAATTATTAATCTTGGCACCAATGATTTTTCAACTGAACCTCATCCCGACAGGGTGGTTTTTCAAAGGACTTATGAGAAGCTGATCAAACAGGTACGATTAGCTTATGGAGCTGTTCCGGTGTTTTGCGTGGTTGGCCCATTGACAGATGAACCCTGTTATACTTATGTGAAAGAAGTTGTTGAAAACTACGGTCTGCTATGCGCTGATGAAAATGTCTATTTCATCGGAATTCCGCCAGCCTTACTTGATCCTGATACGGACTTTGGTGCTGATGCACATCCCTCTTTTAGCGGTCAACAAAAGATGGCCAATCATGTAATTCCGATTGTTTCAACTGTGTTGGGATGGTAATAGGTTGCACTTAGTTGGAGTTTTGTATGGCGGGCTTTTTGACTGCCAAATCTGCAGGACTTAGTGCCATTCGCGTTTTTTTGTTATTAAATCAAATCATGCTGCTTAAATACCATAGCAGATGCACCAATGTATCCTGTTTCACTTCCCAGTTGAGAAGTCTTTATGGTTAAATATCTAAGAGGAATGGTTAATGCGGTTTTGTTCATTCCGGTTTTAATAGAATCAGTAAACATATATCCGGCTTGAGCAAACTTCCCTCCTACAATTATCAATTCCGGGTTTAAAAGGTTGACGATATTACCCAAGGCCATTCCCAGTTTTTCACCCATTTCCTGCAGTAAATTGATACTTAACGCATCCCCTTCGTTGGTGGCATTGATAATGTCGTCATAGCGGATATCGTCCAGTATTTTATTGCTGCTGGCCAGGGATATGTCACCTTTTTTAATGTCACTTTTGAAATTTTCTTCCAGTGCATACCCTGAAACTTCCATTCCAAGGCATCCTCTTTTGCCACAAATGCACAATTTCTCCGAATTGCTCATTTGCATATGGCCAAATTCTCCGGCAAACCCCATGCCTCCGGTAATAATTTTTTTGTGAGCAATGATGGTCATCCCAAGACCTCGACTGACATTTAAAACCAAGGCATTTTTGGCTTCTTTGGCCTGGCCCAATACTTGTTCGGCAAGTCCCATTACATGGGTGTCGTTGTCAATAAAAATCTGTTTTTGGAGCCGCTTGGTCAAATGTTGGGCAAGTGGTTCTTCCCGGAAATTAAAGAAATTGTAGGATTCTCCTGTCAATGTGTTAACCCTGCCGGTGAGACCAATACCAATACCAAGAATATGTTCTTTTCCAATTTGACATTCCTCTAATGTTTCCTGGATAAATGAGATGACTGTTTCCAAGCATTCAGGTGTGTTTTCGAGTCTGAAATTTATGTCCTGCTTTTCCAGAATAACTTTTTGGTCCAGTCTGACGACTGCAATGCTTATTCTTTTAAAAAGAATCTCAACACCGATAGCATGAAATTTGTCTATGTTGAGCGTGTAAAGTGTTGGTCGTCTTCCGTTTTCAGTTTCTTTTTTGCCTTCTTCCAGTACCAACAGATCTGTAATTAATTCATTTATTAATTTAATGGTTGTGGGGGTGCTTATCCGAACTTGTTTCTGTAATTCCGGAATTGTTAATGGCACATCGGATTTGGACAATGCACGGATGATTTTTCTTTTTTGTTTTGCTTGTCTGCTTTTATTGCTAACTTCCTCTGATTCATATAAAACATTATTGAGCCACATGGTGAAGAATTATTATATTTTTAATCTTAATAAAAGATCTTTGATAAGCGTAAAAGTTATATTTTATGTAAATGTAGTAAAATATTAATGAATAAATAAAAAAAATTCAAAACTGCAGGGGTGTATTTAAAATGAGAACTAATGTGAAGAATGCAATTAATTGAAGAAATTCGTAGCTTATCTTGTTTTTTCGCTGCATAAATTGATTGTGAAATAAGAGATTTGTTTGAAAAACGATTAAATTTGGTGTGTAGAAATTTTTTCAAATTCTGTATTTTTAAACTTTAACTTCTATGAAAATCAAAAGTTTTCTATTTGCCTTGGCACTGTTGGGTGTCATATCCGGCTGTAAGGATGATGACGAGGGAGACAAAATGAGTAGCCTTTCCCCTGAAACACACAAGGAGAACTTGGAACAGAGCGGATTGAACGTTGTTGACCAGCTTGAAAATATGAGTAATCTGGATGCAGTAAAGGTGATGTTGGACTTCAATGATCTGCTTGAGTCAACAGACTACACCGGAGGTGTTTCCGGCGTGATAAAACCAGTGTTGGCGTTGAGCGAAGGACAATCAGTTGCTTTTAATCTTAAGAACTCAACCATTGACGAGTCCAGCCTGAGCATGTTGTTTGAAGACGAAGCAGGTATTTATACCTATAATGCCGAATTCAATGTATGGGATAAAACTTCCAGTGAAGATGAGATAACTTATCATTTCCCCACCCTTGATAGTGAGGTGAATAATGCTACAATTTCTGTTGCCAACTTTAATTTTATTACCACTGATAATGCGGATGTCGTGGAGGTAAGTGAAGAACTTCCAACTTCCTTTGACGTTGAATTGGTTGTAGATGAGGTGTCATTGATTACTTTTAGTTTCAATGCTGCTTACGATGCCGATGGTATTCCAACATCAGTATCTGAAAGCTGGACCGTGGAAGAATATAACTTTACGACCTCTGTAGCACGTTCTTCCTCAACCGTGTCAGTTGATCAATCATTTACTTTTAATGGTGACAATATTCTATCGTCTCATTTTTCCAGTGAAGGGAGCTTTTCCTATGAAAATATGAAGGAAGATGGAGAGAATGGTGATTTGTACAGCCAGGATGTCATAAAATCCTCCAATGTGTGGTTTGCCATCGACAACCTGAAATTGGAAGGAAATGTCAATTGGAAAGGTCTGATGGATGATATGAGCTCGGTTGAAGGTGTTGAAAATGAGCAGCAGGCGTTCGAAAAAGAAGCTGAGATTTTAAATAAGAATATGAGCCTGAAACTGAAATATAATGACAGTAATGAGGTGATAGCCTTGGGAGAAGCTTATGTTAAAACAGAAACAGATTACTACGGTACAGAGAGCTTATCTTTGGATTTCCGGATGAAATTTTCTGATGGTTCGTATATGGATGACTCCTATTTTGGGGAGGATGATTTTATTGATCTGATTGAGAGTTTTGAAGATATGATTGAGGATGCTGAGGAGAATTACGGTGTGACTGTTGAGTAATCAGTACGAAATAAAATTGATGTAATACGGGAAGAGGAGACTGCAACCATGTGGTCTCCTTTCTTATATCTGGTTATCTGATAAATATAAAATTGAACCGTTACTTAATCATATTGATAGCTCTCTTTATGTTTGTTATGTCAGGCTGGACGTCTGTGGGAGCTCAAAATAGATGTCTTTCCGGGCGTGTGGTTGATCGCGATTCAGGTGAGTCGGTAAGGGATGCCCATGTGTGGGAAAACACTTTATCCGTTGGTTCAGTTACAGATTCTTCGGGATATTTCAAAATTTGTTTACCTGATGATCTTGAGCAGGCCCTGTTGACCGTTAGTCATGCCTCTTTTGAAACCCAACGAATTGTTGTTGAAGACTTTTCAAAGGAGACTTTTGTTATCGTATTGGAGCGAAAGGATCTTCTGCAATCGGAGGTTCAGATAGTGAGAAGAAGAAAGGCCGTAATCAATGATATTTTACCCGGACAGCATCTGATTACCGGTTCAGATATTTCACGAATGCCCTCTTTCCTGGGGGAAGCTGATGTTGTAAGGACGCTTCAGCAGTCCCCCGGAGTTCAGTCGGTTAGCGAAGGTATCGGCGGTGTTTATGTGCGGGGAGGGGGGCCGGGTCAAAACGGAATTTTTTTGGATGGCATGGAGTTGATGAATCCTGTTCATTTAATGGGGTTGTTTTCTGTTTTTAATCCGATCACTACAAACAAGGTAGAGCTTTTTAAGGGCCATAACCCGTCTTTTCTCAGGGGAGGGTTGTCCTCCTCCATATTGGTTTCCTCTGTTGATCCCATTCAGGATGAAAATTTTGTGAGTGGTTCTGTGGGAAATATTGCTACCAATCTGGCTTTTGCTCAGAGAAGTAAAAATGGCAGGTTTGGCGTTACAGTTGGCTTCAGAAGAAGCTACCTGGAGCTTTACAGAGGCGTTTCCGGACTTTTTGTGGATGAGGAGAAAAACTATTTTGAACGGAGTTTTTATCGGTTTTATGATTTCAATGGCAGAATATCTTATCATCCGGCCGATCGGACCTCTTTTTATTTAAGTTGGTATCTGGGAAAGGATGATTTTATGATTGATGATGAGGAGATTGGATATGATGCAGGGACCAATTATGGCAATAAGGCTTTTGCCCTGGAGTGGAGGCAACGTACAGGGACGAATTCTATTTTGTCAGCCAAAGCTTCCTGGACCGGTACCTGGTCGGATTTTGACGGAGAGATTATCGACAATGATTTGTTGTTTCAAAGCAGTTATGACAAATATTCAGTGGGAGTAATGATGACCAGTGAGCAATCAGGGCATCTGATTCGTGCGGGAATGGATGCATCCTGGCATCAGACTGTACCTCAGGATATGGAGATGGAGCTAATGAATGACATCAGGACTGCCGACGACGAATTTAGAAGTGCTGATGTTAGCGGGTTTGTTGAAGACACCTGGGATGTTTCTCCAATGCTAAGTGTAAGTGCAGGGTTTCGGGGGATATGGTATTTTAATCTTGGCCCATATCAATACGAGGGTTTAAATAAATTGGAGGTGGCTCCTTCCAATGAGATTGTGGACAGGGAGTTTTATGGAATACCTTCTGTGTCTGTGTTGTTGCGGTTTCCGGCACGAGATGAAGTGCGTTTTGCCTGGACAAGAAATGTTCAGTTGATGCATTTGGCAACACTAAGTACCATGCCCCTGCCAAACGATATCTGGATGATGTCCTCTCCTAAGTTGGCTCCCCAAACAGGTCATTTGTGGTCAGTCGAATATTCGCTTCGGTCCGGTGACTATGAATTCTCCTCAGGAGCATTTGGCAGACTGTTGGAAAATCAGCTGGTTTTTAATGTGAATACTGAAGAGGAGGAGATGAACTTTGAGGACCATTTTTTTCATGGTAAAGGCCGGTCTTACGGGGTTGAATTGTCTGCCCGCAAAACCAAAGGAAGATTTCAGGGTAGTCTGAACTACACTTTATCCCGGTCAGAGCGTTCATTCCCCGATATCTTTTCCGGAGAATGGTTTCCCGATAAGTTTGACCGTACCCATGATTTATCTCTTTCAACATCCTTTAGGGTGAATGATAGATGGACCTTCAACACCAGTTGGATATACGCTACGGGCAATAACATGACACTTCCTGCAGGCCGGATGTGGATGATGGGGTCTGTAATGAACGATTACGCCGGATATAATAATTTTAGATTGCCTGCTTATCACCGCCTCGACATGTCGGCAAGCATGAAACTGGATAGTGACATTTTTCGTGAATCGGTGCTTGATTTTTCCATCATTAATGTTTACAATCGGGCCAATCCTTATTTTGTTTTTTACAGAGTTTATCAGGGAGACAGTAATTATGATATTGATATCAGGGCTGCGCAGGTTTCATTATTTCCGGTAATGCCTTCTGTGAGTTGGAAGTTTAAATTTTAAGAGATGAGGTTTGTTGTTTTTATCGGAGTTCTTTTATTGATTGCTGGCTGTACAAAAGAGGTGGATCTGGTGCAACCTTCTTATGAACCGAAGATTGTGGTGGATGGCTACATCGAAACCGGAAAAGCTGCCAACGTTTTCCTGACCATGAGTTCTCCTTATCTGACACATTACGACTCTGCATCCATTAGGAATACTTTTCTCAATCATGCTAAAATTACCATCTCTACTTCCGATGGAGAAGAGGAGGTGTTGACATTGTATCGGGAAAATCGGTTCTTCCCTCCGTTTGTCTATAAAAGTGTTGCCTTGCGCGGTCGGGTGGGAGTGGAGTATTTTTTAGAGGTTGAAGTCAGAGGTCAGATATTGAGGTCGGTAACAACAATTCCTGCAGCTCCTGTGGTTTTAAATGCCTTTTTTGAGCAGGTTTCTGATACCACTGCAAATCTTGAGATGGAGATTGAACCTAGGCAGGATGAGGATACCTATTTGTTTACCCGAGTGAAGAGTCGTCTTGCCGGAGAGTCCTTTCATCCGTCTTACAATCCGGTTGATGTGGTTAAATCATCTGACCTGAGCCCGTGGAGATCCCAGATCATGAGGTCTTCAGAGTTCGGGTTGTATTACCTGAATGCTGAGGAATATTTCTACAATGATTATGACCGGTACGTGTATGATCTGCGTGATACGGTAGATGTAATTGCCGGGGCTGTGGATTCTGTCTCGTACCGGGTTTTAAGTAGTTTGTTTAGGGATCGGATCAATCAGGAAAACCCATTCTCTTTTAATGGCAACAGAATCGAGACAAACATTGAAGGTGGTATTGGCAGATGGACAGGGATTGGAATCAGTGGTGTGATATACGTTTCTTCAGAGAACTGATCTGCAAATACCAACTTGAGTTTCTGTGTAAATACCTTATTTTTATTTATTTTTGTGGCTCCGAAAAGAAAAAAATGTTGATATGGCCAAAAAAGCCAAAGATTCTGAAAATACATATTTTAAGCGCGAAGAAGCCTTCAGGCGAAAACATAAAGCTACTATTCTGCTTAACGACAAGGAGCTTGAGGCTATTGAGGTTTACTGCAAAAGGTATAAAGTCAAAAATAAAGCCCGCTTTATTCGGGAGTCGGTAATGCGTGTGGTTATGGACCAGTTTATGGATGATTACCCCACGCTGTTTGAGAAGAAAGATCTGGATCGTCTCCGCGTAGAGGACCGCGGAAACGATTAACTGTCCGGTTTATAGATGTGTTTACAATGCGTCTTTCAGATCCTCACTCCAGATGGCAATCCGCCCATCTGTTAAATCAGGTTCATTGTCTTCATCCAGTGGTAGCCCCACAAACATTTCGTCCCGATAGGCTTTTGATTCACTGAAATCGTAATCATCGCCGGGCCATTGTCCTACAAACCTCGGGTTCTTTTCTTCTAAAAGTTCATAGAGTTTTCCCATTCCATCACAAAAAGTATCAGGGTAAGTTTGTTGATCGCCCAGACCGAACAGGGCAATTGTTTTTTGTGATAAATCGAGGGTAAGGAACTTTTCCACAAATGTTTCAAAATCGTCCTGTATTTGTCCCACTCCCCAGGTGGAAGTCCCCATGATAAAAAAATCATAACTTTTTAATTCTTCCACATTCGCTGTTTCGGCGGGAATGAGATCAGCGTCAGGGAATACTGCATGTACTTTTTCGGCAACAAAACGGGTGTTGCCCACTGATGATCCGTATATGATGGCTGTTTTTGGCATGATTTTGATTTTTGGTTTTGTAGATTCAAACACCAAACCTGCCGAAAGGTTCAGGGGTTTACACGAATCATCATCAGACCGTCGCGAACGGGGAGAATGACTTGTTCCACCCTGGGGTCTTCTTTTACCATAGTGTTGAATTGAAGAATCCCCCTGGTGTATTCATCTGTCGGATCGATGGCTTCCACCACTTTCCCGTTCCACAGAATATTGTCTGCCAGAATAAATCCACCGGCATTCATCCTGGTCATAATGGCTTCATAATATTTCGGGTACTCTCTTTTGTCACCATCCATGAAAACAAGGTCATACTTTTTTTCAATGGTTTTGATTACTTGTAAGGCATCTCCAATGTGAAGGGTGATTTTATCTTCCAGTTTTGCTTTTTGAACCCAGGATCTGATAAAACTTTCCAGCTCATCGTCGCGCTCAATGGTGTCAATGTGCCCGTTTTGTCCCAGTCCCCTTGCCATGCAAATGGCCGAATATCCTGTGAAAGTGCCGATTTCCAGGACCGTTTGTGGCTGGATCATCTGACAGAGCATGGTGAGAAGCTGCCCCTGTACCGGCCCTGAAACCATTCGGGGGCGTAGAAGCTTCAGGTGCGTTTGCCGACGCAGGTTATAGAGCAAATCATCTTCCGGGGAAGTATGGTTTTCAATGTAGTTGTCCAGATCGGCACTAATGTTTCCGGTGTGGGTTTTATGATTGCTCATAGATGAGGTATGATAGTTGTTGCTCGTCAAATATTTCATTTGCAATATCAAGCAAGTCAATTGCTGTGAGGCTGTCTATTTTGTTATAGATGTCTGCCAATGAATCTACTTTATTGTAAAGAAGAAAACTTTTGCCAATGTTCAGCATCAGGTTTTCCTTGTTTTCTGACGAAATGGTAATTTGACCTTTGAGCTGGCGCCGTGCTTTGTGCAGCTGCATCTGCCCCAGCTTGTTTTTTCTCAAACGGGCCAGTTCTTTTCGGGCAATTCTGAGGCTTCGGTCAATGTTCTGGCTGTCGGTGCCAAAATAGATGCTGAACACTCCTGTGCCATAGTAGGGAGAATAGATGGACTCGATGTTGTAGGCTATTCCGTTTTTTTCTCGCAGGGCCATGTTCAGCCGACTGTTCATCCCGGGACCTCCCAATAAGTTGTTGAGCAATGACAAACCGAGTCTTTTGGGATTCTCAAGGTCATAAGCGATGTTTCCGATGCTGATGTGGCTCTGGAATGTGTCCAGTTCTTTTCTGAGTTCAGAAGGTTTGTATGCCGGTGGGGCAGGCCGCTTTTGCGTTCGCAGGTTGGATTGTTCGACACCAAAATACTTTTCCGCCGTTTTAAGAAACCGGGCGGGATCCATGTCTCCAACCATGCACAAAACCATCTGGTCAGTATGATAGTTGTTGGCGATGAAGTTTAAAATATCCTCCCTCGAGAATTTCTTGATAGAATCAGCTGTTCCCAGAATGTTATGTCCCATTGGACCGTCATCAAAAACCAGTTCCTCAAAGTCATCAATAATCAGTTCTGCCGGATTGTCCTTGTAGGAGTTAATCTCATCAATGATTACCTCCTTCTCTTTAGTCAGCTCTTTTTCGGGGAAAACCGAGTGAAAAGTGATGTCGTGAAGAAGTTCCACGGCGCGGTCAAAATCCCCTATCAGAAAAGAAGCATAAATAGCCGTTTCTTCTTTAGATGTGTAGGCATTGAGCTCTCCTCCAACATCATCCAGCCGGCTTAGGATATGCCAGGTTTTTCTTTTTTGAGTGCCTTTAAATATGACGTGTTCAATGAAGTGGGCCATTCCGTGTTCGTCTTCATTCTCATCCCTTGAGCCCGTGTTAATGATTAGTCCGCAATGGCCAACCGGAGAGGCCACTCTGTGGTGAACCAGTCGAATGCCATTGGGGAGTGTATGTGTAAATAAATCCATGTTCAGTTTTTGTGTGATGGATGGACGCAAAATCAACAAATGAGGCTGATTTTTGCCATTTATATGTACATCACAATTATTTTTTTCGAAAAAATTTGACCGCAAAAATAACTAAACATCAGGGAATATCATCTTAAAAAAGACAAAAGGAACAATTAATTTCCGCACAGGGGTTTTGTCAAAACAAATCTTTCTGTATATTTGCAACCGCTTTTGAGAGGGTACCATAGCTCAGTTGGTAGAGCAACGGACTGAAAATCCGTGTGTCCCTGGTTCGATTCCAGGTGGTACCACAGGTCGGTTTTTGATTGGGCTGACCTTCATAGTAAAATGGAGATGTTCAAATATTGTTTGGATTGTTTCCAAAATACAAAAAGGGTTATTGATTGATTGGGTTTTTGGTTATTTTTGTACCAATTGAAAGAAACAAAAATAGCGAAGGGTACCATAGCTCAGTCGGTAGAGCAACGGACTGAAAATCCGTGTGTCCCTGGTTCGATTCCAGGTGGTACCACAAAAAAAGCCGGCAATTTTGTCGGCTTTTTTTGCTTAATCAAGTTTGGTTTGGGTGGTGCATTATGATTTTCAGAAACTTGCATAAAAGTTGTCGAAGTCGATCATCCAATCCTCTATCTTGATGGTCTCGGTTTCATCGTTTGTGTCTCCTGTGAACGCCTGAACGTTGAACATCCATTCCTTGAGGGCCAGATTTCTCTCATAATCTGTAAAAAGTGCCTCGTTGAGCATCCAGGCTTCTAATTGTACCAACTCTTCGTTGTCGGTAAATAAAGTTTCGTTCAACATCCAGTCTTCAATGGGGAGGAATGATTCTAAGGTTTGGTCAAAGGCAGTCATCCATTCTTCTATTTCAATCATCTCTGTTTCTGCTGAGAATTCATTAATGTCCAGCATCCAGTCAGCAACTTCAATATTTTCTTCGTAGCTGCTGTTGAGTGAAACTATGAATTCCTGCGATGGATTTGAAGCATTTAAGTTTATGGTCAGTGTCAAAGCAATAAGGGAAAAAATAGCTGAAGTTTTCATATCTGGTTCCTCCTGATTTGTTTTTATTTATTTATTGGTTAGTTGTTTTTGTATAAACAAGAGGTGTGCCAATAGGTGTAAGTTGCAGAATAGTAGATTTTTATGTCGGAGGTTGTCCCGGTGTAGTTAAAGTTTCCTGTTCGCTATTGTGACAAAATGGTGTTCGTTATCGAACATGTTGGTTATTTGGATGGTATTTCAAATTTTTTTATTTTTGAAAAGCTTAAAAATCATAAACTCTAACCCAATATGAAAGTACTTCTTTTGCCTCTCGTCCTTGCTCTGTTCAGTATAAATTGCTTTTCTCAAGGTGACCAAAGTCTTGTTTACAATAATCACGGAGTGAAACAGATGAATGAACAGGATTTTTTATCAGCCATTGAATCTTTCACAATGGCGATTGAACTGGATTCCCTGAACAGCCTCTTTTTTCGGAATCGTGCATATTGTTATTTTTATGATGAGCAATATCAAAAAGCGGAATCAGATTTTCTTCATTGTTTGTCGCTGAAAGATGAGAAGCCTGAATACTATTATTACCTAGGACTTGGCCGGAGTAAAATGGATGATAATCAAAAAGCCATTGATTACTACAGCAACGCAATAGAGTTGTCGCCTCAAAAGTCTGATTATTATTCGCATCGGGGCATCGCCTACATGAAAACGGGTGACTTTGAGACTGCCATAGGGGATTTTCATGTGGCAGTAAAGCTTAATCCTCAACATGCGGGTGCATACTTTCATCGTGGACAATCATACCATATGCTTCGAAATGACAGAGCTGCTTGTGTTGACTGGGAAGTTGCAGAAGCTCTGAGTCCTGAGCTGAAGGCTGCTCAATATGAAAAAGTTTGTTCGGATAGAATCACAGGGAATTGGGTTGATGTGAAAGAGTTAACGGATCTTGAATGTTTTAAGAAGCCGGTTTTTGATAATGTGAGCTTTAAAGAATTTTACAAGTATGTTGCCACAGAGGTTGATTTTCCTGCTTCTTTGCTTAGTAGAAGCAAATCTGTTTATTCATCCTTCCTGGTGCCTGTTCTGCATGATGGGACAATTGGTGAAATTGAAGAACGATACTCCGGATCAGATTTGCTCGACAAGGCCTTTAAAAAAACGGTTCACAAAGGGGCTGATAAGTGGACTGGTGGGACAGTAAACGGAATACCAGTGGATTTTAGATTTGTCGGACCGCTTGCTTTTTTCACCTCTGTTCAGAAAAATGAAATCGAAAAGCTGAAAAAACTTATTGATGAAGCAGTTCTTAATCGTGATGATGAATCTGCATTACAATACTGCAATGAAATACTGGAGATTCATCCTTTCGATATTGATATTCTTAGAATGCGCATAGCTTTGAATTCCCGGTTGGGAAAAACATCTCTGGTTGCTGCTGATCAGAAATTGTTTGAAGAGTTGTCTTTGGAGGAATTCCGGTATCAGCCGCAGGAAATAAATAAAGTAAAGCCCCAGGTGGTTATTCTTCCCGAAGATTCTGTAACTGTTTTTTACAATGAGGACTGGCACATTACGAACCAGGAGAATGCTGTATATTTTCGGAAAGGTATATGGAATAAAGAAAAAAATTTCTTTGTTGGTTCTGTCTCAGATTATTTGATGCTTGATAGCACAATGGTTACAAGCGTTGTATATGGAGCTGGACTGAAAAAGTCGGGACCTTATGTCTCTTTTTATCCAAATGGACAGAAACGAGCCGTGGGAGAATTTGTTGACAATTTAATGCAGGGAGAATGGCGTTTTTATGCTGAAGACGGATCTCTCCGGTACGCCGTGAACTTTACTGATGATTATTTCAAATTTCGGGTATTGAATGATGAGCAGGGAAATGATATTTTGAAAGCTCAAAAGGAGAAATTTGAATTAAAGTTGAGTAAGTTTATTTCTTTAAAGGGCGCTTTTAAAAACGGAAGTCGTGATAAAACCTGGATTCTGGAAGCTGGGGGAGATAAAATCATTCAGGAAAAGTTTTCTGAAGGGGATTTTGTTCAAGGGTTTTATTATAAGAATGGTGAAAGGATTTCCCTACCCTCAAGTGGGTTGAAGTCTGTTGTTTTTACACCTACAAATATTGCAGTAACAGAGCGACTTATGTTTGATGACAGAGGGGCATCTAAGGATTATCCCTTTATTAATATCCAGGTGGTAAAATGAATCTACCGTTTTAATTTTCTTATCTTTGAAGAAATTCAAAGAAAATGTCAAAAGATTTTAAGGTGGAATTCTACGGGCACCGTAGGTTGGGCGGGTTTCGTAAGCGCCTCTATATTGTATTCGGAGTAATATTGATTTCAGTGGGGTTGTTCGGGTTGTTTAACCAGGACCCGTCTTCCGGGCTTTTTTTGCTGTCGCTGGCACTGTTGGCTGGAGGTACAGGGAATCTCATCTTTGCCTTGTTTGACCGTCGCCTGCTAAAAGAGAGAAATTATATAAGGGTGTCCACTGAAAGAGTAAAATATAAAAACTCACGACAAAAACCGAAAACCATCCGTTTAAAACATCTCTCCGATGTAATTATTGATGGACAGAAAGCAGAGTTTGTAAAGACTGATCAATCTGTTGGCATATACGATTTTACCGGTTTTCCCATAAGTGTGGGAAGTGAAATTATCTCCGTCCTGAAGTCTCTTCGTAATCATACGGTAATGGGTGAGAAATAACGTTTCCCGGCCTGTTTGGAATTAAAAATTCTCAGTTGTTTGCCTGCTTGTTAAACCGAATGCTTTGTTGGTTGTTTCTTTTGAAACGAACGACGTTTTAAAAGTATTTAAAATCTTTTATTATGGCATTTACACTGGAGACAGGGAGTTTGGCACCGGAATTCAGACTCCCGGCCACCGATGGAAAAGAATACTCTTTACAAGATTTTTCTGATGCAGCCTGGTTGGTTGTCTTTTTTACCTGTAATCATTGTCCTTATGTCCTGGGGTCGGACGAAATCACCCGGGAGACTGCTGAGAAGTATGAAAGCCAAGGGGTACGTTTTGTTGGAATCAACTCTAATAGTGAAAATACCTATCCGGAGGACGATTTTGAACATATGGTAAAGCGTATGGAAGAAAAACGTTTTCCATGGATATATCTTCGTGATGAAAATCAGGATGTTGCCAGGGATTATGGAGCATTGCGTACGCCTCATTTTTATGTTTTCGACAGAGATCGCAAGCTGGTTTATACCGGTCGTGGCGTTGATTCGCCACGTGATGCACGCAGAATTACAGAAAATACACTTGATATGGTGCTGGATGCATTAACAAAAGGGCATTCTTCCCCACTTCAGGCCACCAATCCTATTGGCTGTAATGTGAAGTGGGACGGTAAAGATGCTCACTGGATGCCTGCGGATGCATGTGATTTGGTATAATGATACTATGATGGGAGTTTTTATAGCGATATTGGTTATTCTTGCATGGGTTGGGCACCTGGCTTACAGTTTGCTGTACGTTGAGGTAAGTGCATTAAACCCCTGGCTTTATGTTCATGTTTTAATCCAAACCCATCTTTTTACGGGATTGTTTATTACCGGTCATGACGGGATGCATGGAACTATTAAACCTTCTCATGATGGCACCAACAAGGTGATTGGGACTATAGCCAGTTTTTTATATGCAGGGCTCTCTTTTAGGCGTTTAAAAAAGAATCATCAGAAACATCACAATTCCCCGGGGACTGCTTCAGATCCGGATTATTGCGAAAGATCGCAGAATTTTTTTATATGGTATTTCACTTTTATGTGGCGTTACCTTACCATTTGGCAGATCCTGATTATGGCCGCGATGTTTAATGTTCTTTCATTCTGGATATCAGAAATCAGTCTGATCATTTTGTGGATTGTTCCTGCATTTCTTTCAACTTTCCAGATGTTTTATTTTGGTGTGTATGCGCCCCATAAGCTGCCTCACCAGGGAGATATGATGCCTTATCGCTCACGCACATTACAACGCAACCATTTACTGGCTTTTCTTTCCTGTTGGTTTTTTGGTTATCATTACGAACATCATCAATCGCCGGGCACTCCGTGGTGGAGACTTTATCAAAAGAAGGTTCATTAGCCTTTTTTTTAGAAGAAAGCAATGCCTCTAAACGCTACCAGGCTGCAGATGGCAAATCTTTTATTAAGATGTTTTTTTCCGCCCCTTCTTCAAAATCAACATTTTCTTCAGAGAAATCGGGTGCTATGATGGCTCCGGAATACCTGCCTTTGAGCAAAACAGGATTTCCGGCCGTCTGGTCTTTAAGTTCGAGGTTTTCCAATTTCACCTCATAAACATCATCGGCAATCATTGCCCTGGATTCAGATTCAATGCGGATGTCTTTCATAACCAGGTTTTTCACCCGTGCTAAGCGAATGCCTTCTTTTACATTAATGGCGGAAATATTCTCCATATATATGTTCTCAATCCATTTTTCAGGAAGACCGTTAAGGACAATTGCATTGGGCACTCCGTTGATTTTTACATTGCGAATGTCGATGTTTCGAACAAGCGGGGAGGGCCCAACTCCTGCTCCTGTGTAGGCCGTGTTGAAATTGATTGCTTCGTATCTGATGTTTTTCATTTGCACATCTCTGATAATGATGTTTTCTGTGACATTTCCCCGACCACGCGCTGTTTTAAAGCGGATTCCCCGATCACACTTTTCAAAAATGGCATCGTGAACATAAACATTTTTGATGCCTCCTGAGGTTTCACTGCCAAAAACTACTCCGCCACTTCCTGTTCGAACGTCATAGGCGTAATAATTGCGAATGACCACGTTCTCGGTAGGTATATTTATTTCAAGGCCCTCTTCATTAAATCCTGATTTTAAAACAATGGCATCATCACCTGTGCTTAGGTGATTGTATTCGAGGAGTGCATCGCCGGAACTGTCCAGTACAATGCCATCGCCGTTGTGTGATTCCACGCTGTGTATCGTAATGTCGCGCACGACAATGTGATTGGAATAAATAAGATGTATGTTCCACATGGGACTTTCGCGCAGGGTGATGCCTTCAATAAATATGTTCCTGGATTTCCAGAACACCACGAAACTTGGTCGCATTCCTTCTTTTCCGGCTCCTTTTCCAAAGTTTTTACGGCGCGACAGGGGTACTTTGGTTGCTTCTGCCCGGGGCTGTACAGTGCTCCAATTCAGCCAGTGTTCTCCCTGGCCTTCAAGAATTCCTTTTCCGGTAATTGCTACATTCTCAACATTATTTGCATAGATCAGAGAGGAGTAATTGTATGCTTCTACTCCTTCGTAGCGATGTTTTACCACCGGTAGATAATCTTCCTTGTTCTCACTGAAGAAGAGAGAAGCTCCCTCTTCAAAATGGAGGTTAATGTTGCTTTTCAGATGAATCGGTCCGGTAAGCCATTCTCCCTCGGGAATCAAAACTTTTCCCCCACCGGCTGCAGCTGCTGCATCAATGGCCAGATGAATGGCATCGGTGATCTTATGGTTGTTACTTCCTTTTTGAACTGCTCCAAAATCTTTGATGTCAAAAGTTTGATCAGGAAAGACCGGTCGCTCAAAAACCGGCATTTCAAATGGAGCCTCAACCGGAGCAATGTCATGCGGGACTTCACTGAATTTATTGTCCTGACCGCTAATTGTCATCCATGAGGTAATGGAGAATACCAGTGCGGCAAAAAGGATCTTCTTATTTTTTTGTCGGGGAGTATTGTTTTTTGTGGTCATATCAAAAAAGATTACAAAAATGTAAAGGTAAAATTAAAAGAAAAAAGAGATACAGGTTGTTCGAAGTAGGGGGAGGAATTATCAATGTTTTGAAATGCAGGGGTTTGTTTGTGTCAGAAATGTCCCTTTTTTAGCGATTATGTGAGATTTTCACACTCTGCACCCATTTGGTTAAAGAGTAATTTTTAAGAAAATGATTGAGGGTAAACTTTCAGGGGCAGGATGTCACAGAATTTTAACATCCTTAACATCATACGCTTTTTTTTTGAGAGCAAATTCGGTACTTTTGGCCCTCATTGTAAACTCAATGGGGAGTTGTTTGTTTCTTCATTGTACAACAGCTAATTCAATAAAATAATATAATCATGGATAAAAAAACCATACTCATTATCCTCGATGGATGGGGATACGGAAAAAAAGATAAATCGGATGTGATTCATACTGCCGGGGCTCCTTATTTTGAGAGCCTCGTGAAGAAATATCCCAACGCACAGCTTCAGGCTTCAGGAGAAAACGTTGGTTTGCCGGAAGGGCAAATGGGGAACTCAGAAGTGGGACACCTCAACATTGGTGCAGGCCGTGTGGTTTATCAGGATCTTGTGAAAATCAACCTGGCTATTAAAGACAACAGCATTGCTGAAAATCCCGAGTTGGTAAAGGCTTATAATTATGCAAAAGAGAACAATAAGCAGGTACATTTTCTCGGACTGGTTTCCAAAGGCGGGGTGCATAGTAGTCAGGAGCATCTTTACAAATTGACAGATGTGGCAAAAGACTTTGGTCTGGAGAAGGTTTTTATTCATGCTTTCATGGATGGTCGTGATACCGATCCCAAGAGTGGGAAAGGTTATATGAGTGAATTGCTCAATCATATAAAAACGTCTGCCGGCAAGGTGGCTTCTGTAATTGGCCGTTATTACGCCATGGATCGTGACAAACGATGGGAACGTATCAAAGAGGCTTATGATCTGATGGTGAATGGAACCGGAAAAGAGACCAATGACTTGCTTTCAGCGATTCAGGAGTCGTATGACAATGATGTTACCGATGAGTTTATCAAGCCCATTATCAATGTTGATGAGAATGGCAAGCCTGTTGGAACTATTCAGGAGGGTGATGTTATTGTGTTCTTTAATTTCCGGAACGATCGTGCCCGTGAAATTACTCAGGTTCTTACACAGCAGGATATGCCCGAATATGGGATGAAAACTATTCCGCTTCACTATTGCACATTGACTCCTTATGATACCACCTTTAAAGGAATGCATATCCTTTTTGATAAAGACAATGTGAAGAATACCATGGGGGAAGTGGTTGCGAAAAACGGACTGAAGCAGTTGCGTATTGCGGAAACTGAAAAATATGCTCACGTAACTTTCTTTTTCTCCGGTGGACGAGAAGAGGTATTTGAAGGAGAGGATCGTATTTTGATTAATTCACCTAAAGTGGCTACTTACGACCTTCAGCCCGAAATGAGCGCATATGAGGTCAAAGATGCCATTGTGGGAGAGTTAAATAAACAGAAATATGACTTTGTTTGTCTGAACTTTGCCAATGGTGATATGGTTGGCCATACCGGTGTATATGAGGCTATTGAAAAGGCTGTGAAGGCGGTTGATTCTTGTCTGAAAGATGTGGTGGAAGCAGCTAAAAAGAATGGTTATGAGGCTATTATTATTGCTGACCACGGAAATGCTGATAATGCGGTGAATCCCGATGGATCTCCCAATACTGCCCACTCACTCAACCCTGTTCCTTTTATCTGGGTAACCGACCGACAGGGTAAAGTGGAGGATGGTATCCTGGCCGATGTTGCGCCTTCGCTGCTAAATCTGATGGGCGTTGATAAACCTGAGGACATGACCGGTCATAGCCTGATTTCGGTAGAATAGATCACTTTACATTTTACAGGTAATGCCCGGTGACAAATGTTGCCGGATTAAATATTTCAAGGACGGTATCCCGGCGGATGCTGTCCTTTTTTTGGGAAAATACTTCAAAGCAGGAAGATGTTGTTTTTGATAATCAGCAAAAATAAAAGAGTATGAGAATAGAAAATGAGGTAAAACTGGGATTTAAGGATGTGATGTTCCGTCCGAAGAGATCTACTCTGTCGAGCAGAGCCCAGGTTGATGTGGAGCGAACTTTTAAATTTCTTCACACGGAGATAGAATGGACTGGCGTACCTGTGATGGCAGCCAATATGGACACAGTGGGTACTTTTGAGATGGCGAAAGTACTGGCAGGGAAAAAGATGTTTACAGCCATACACAAACATTACTCTGTTGAGGAGTGGAAACATTTTCTTGACGGAGCTCCTGACGGGATTGAAAACTTTATTGCTGTGAGTACAGGGACGGGCAGTCAGGATCTTGTGACTGTGGAAGAGATTATTAACAATCATCCCCGGCTGAAATTTATATGTATTGATGTGGCCAATGGTTACTCGGAACATTTTGTTGCTTTTGTGAAGGAAGCGCGGAAGAAGTTTCCTGACAAAGTGATTATGGCCGGTAATGTGGTTACCGGTGAGATGGTGGAGGAGTTGTTGCTGGCGGGAGCCGACATTGTAAAGGTGGGCATCGGTCCCGGTTCTGTATGTACAACGCGTGTCAAAACAGGGGTGGGCTATCCTCAGTTGTCAGCAATTATTGAGTGCGCTGATGCCGCTCATGGTATCGGCGGGCAGATTATCAGTGACGGGGGGTGTTCTACTCCGGGCGATGTGGCCAAAGCATTCGGGGCTGGAGCTGACTTTGTGATGCTTGGCGGAATGCTTGCTGGACACGATGAAAGTGGCGGTGAACTGGTTGAAAGAGATGGGAAGAAATTTCGGCAGTTTTACGGAATGAGCTCTTCTACCGCAATGGAGAAACATGCGGGGGGAGTTGCCGAATACAGGGCAAGTGAAGGAAAAACGGTGGAGGTTGCCTATCGTGGCCCTGTTGAGCATACAGTTCAGGATATTCTCGGTGGTCTCAGGAGTACTTGCACATACGTTGGTGCTGCCCGCCTTAAAGAGTTGACCAAGCGGACTACTTTTATTCGCGTGGCCGAACAGGAAAATCGGGTGTACAACGATTAAAAAGAGTCCGTCATAAAATCGTGGAAAATGGTAATTGGAGCTGTGTAGGTTCAGAAAGTTGCGTTTGCAAGGCTTGGTATTCCCGAAAATACGCAGTTTACTTGAGTAAATGAGGAATTTTCGGGCAAGCGTAACGCAGTAATGGTACTTTATGGACAAACACTAAAGAAATGCCACTGTAGAATGCCAGAGGTGATTTTATGTCTTGATTGATTGCATTTTAGTCCGATAATATAGGAGTGTATTGATAAATATTTAACTTTGCAGCTTCAATCTGCTTTATTTATGAAGCAGGAAAAATGAATTCATGTTTAGCTTAAAAGTAAATGGTTCAAATAGACGATAAAATTATTCATCTGGACGTTTTTAAGGAGCATTTTTTGTGCGACTTACCCAAATGTCTTGGTAGTTGTTGTGTGGAAGGAGAGTCGGGAGCTCCCCTGGAAGAGGAGGAAACAGAAATCCTGGATAAAATATATCCGAAAATTAAGCATTTGCTTTCTCCTGAAGCCGTTGATATTATTGAAAAAAACGGCACCTGGGAAACCGACGCCGATGGGGATAAGGTGACACCTATTATTCATGGCCGGGAGTGTGTTTATACTTATTTTGATGGAGAAGGGGTATGTAAGTGTGCCATTGAAAAAGCTTACGATGAAGGTCTGGTGGATTTCAAAAAGCCGGTTTCCTGTCATTTGTATCCCATCAGGGTTGATAAATATCCTAATTATGAGGCCTTGAATTATCATGTCTGGCCTGTTTGTAATCCTGCCCGTGAATTAGGGAAGCAGGTTGGTCTGCCGGTTTTTAGATTTCTTAAAGATCCTATTATCCGTAAATACGGAGAACGGTTTTATGAAGAAATGGAAGATGTTGCCAAAGAACTGGAGAAGATGGAATCGGTAAAAACAGAGCAATCCGAATAGATTCGGAGAGGTTATAATAAAGAGGTCGTTGCTGTCTCGGAAAGTGATTTTCCCCTGAGGCAACAACCTTTTTTATTGTTCTGAAACGATGAATTTTTCAGAGATGCTATCCATTTTGTTGTTTTCGAGCTTTAGAACGTAAACACCTGTTTTGAGGCCGGTGAGATTTATTTCATGATTCAGGGATGGGACAAGGTCTTTTTGGTGTAAAACCAACTTCCCGGATATTTCATAGATTTTCAGATCCATTACCTCCGGAGTGTTAAAAATCAGATAGCTGTTTGTGATGTTCACACGATACTGGATATGGTGTTCTTCCAGGGCTGTATCATCGGAAATGTTGAGTTCTTCTGCGATTTTTTCAGCCCACAGTTTATATTGCTCTCCGCTTGGGTGAAGTCCATCGCTGGCTACAAGTTCCGGCTCCGAAAGTCCCCTGCGGGAAATGGGGGTGATGTTGTGGTAGGCAACTCCGTAACGTTGTGTAATGTCTTTGTTGACTGCATTAAATTGATCAATTTCCCTGCTGATGTTAGCTGATCCGTTTCCAAATGGAGTGTATGCATAATCCGGAATGGAAACAACCATTACATTGGATTTATCATTTCCTGCAAGCTCGATGGCAGTTTGCAACAGCTCTTCAAACTCTTCGGAATAGGTAGAAATGCTTCCACCCTGATATTGATTGTTCACTCCAATTAATAAAGAGACAAGATTGTAGTCTGATTTCAGAGTTGTATTGCTAATGGCGTTTATCAGATTGTCTGTCCTCCATCCGGTTTGGGCAATAATTCTGACTTCCCCGGTTGCAATGCCCTGTGCTTGCAAAATATTGGCCAACTGAACCGGCCATCTTTTACTTTCAGGAACGCTTTGGCCAATGGTGTAGGAATCTCCCAATGCCAAAAATTTTAAAGGTTCATTTCTGTTGATATCCTGACCAAAGGAAGCCGGAGTCAGCAACAGGATCAAAAGGAGAAATATGGTTATTTTAGGTTTCATGGCTTTTAATCAGAGGGTGAACGACGTATGGATTTGTACTATATTGATATGAGACACCTTGAAAGGAACTTTTGTTTTGCGCAATGCAGCTAGTGAATTGAGGGGTTAGTGATGGTTGCTTTTTAATCGAAAACGAAGTCTTTTAAGTTCATTTTGTGACGCTGAATTAAACAGGTTCGTCCATCTGTGAAATTTATCCGCGCGAAACGACCATTTTATAAAAAACAGGCTTAAATTTGCGTCGCTAAAATTCAGTTAAATTTTTGTTTAAAAAAAGATAGAATGGGACGCGCATTTGAATACCGTAAAGCCAGAAAACTTAAGAGATGGGGTAATATGGCCAAGACTTTTACTAAGATTGGCCGGGAAATAGCCATTGCAGTTAAGAGCGGAGGTCCTGATCCGACGTCTAACCCAAGGCTGCGTGTGCTAATTCAAAATGCGAAGGCTGCCAATATGCCCAAGGACAATGTGGAGCGGGCTATAAAGAAAGCTTCCGGAAAAGATCAGGCCGATTATAAGGAGGTGGTTTATGAGGGCTATGCTCCCCATGGCATTGCAGTTTTGGTAGAGACCGCTACCGACAACCCTACACGTACGGTGGCCAATGTGCGAAGCTACTTTAACAAAGCCGGAGGTTCGCTGGGGACCTCAGGAAGTGTGGATTACATGTTTGAGCATAAGTGTGGTTTCAAAGTCAAAATGAAAGAGGGTGTTGATCTTGAAGAACTGGAACTGGAGTTGATTGATTCGGGGGTTCAGGAGATTTTTGCTGAAGATGAGTTTATCATGATTTATGGCGATTTTGAAGCATTTGGTCCCCTTCAGAAATACCTGGAAGAGAATGGATTTGAGATTGAGAATGCTGAGTTTGAACGTATTCCCCAGGAAACACGTCCATTAAGTGAAGAGCAAAGTGCCGATATCGAAAAGTTACTGGCCCGGTTTGAGGAAGATGATGATGTGACGAATGTTTTTCATAATATGGGATAGAGTTTTCTATGCATCATCATTGGTGTCCGGTTAAAAAAATGAGATTGCTTCACTGCGTTCGCAAAGACGGAGTCATTGCGAGCAGAGCGAAGCAATCTTCTATCATAATAATATTTTTGTCCGGACAATAGTGATATATTATATATGCGAATTAAGGGTTAAATTATCAATCCAATAAAAGCTGCTGCCAGTTTTCCAAACACATGAACCAGCAGTCCATTAGTAGACCTGACATTTGA
>NZ_PVTS01000009.1 GCF_003003035.1 Marinilabilia salmonicolor
GTTGCTTAAATGTTGTTAATGTCATCCTCATTTTTTGCCATCAAAGTAACGGCTGGAGACCGGAGGATGCAATATGTAGGAGGCCGATGGCTTACATTAAGTGTTATATCCTTTAGAGCCAATTGTTCAAATAATTGCATCCGAAAATCCAAACGAATCAAGTTCAGGAAATCCTTCAGGAATATTTTCAGGCTTATTATACTATCCTTGGTATTATTCATTTCTGTGAAAAGTCCTGGCCAGATTACGACCATAGATTCTGCTCAGAAACTTTTGGATATTCCTGTTATATCAGACAATATTACATTGGATGGAATACTTGAAGAGAGGGCATGGGGACTTGCTGCATATGACACAACTTTCTGGCTTCATTATCCTATCGATACCGGACAGGCTTATGCAACAACTGAAGTAAGAATGATGTATGACGAAAGCAACTTGTACATTGGTCTGATATGTCACGAATCGCTCGGTAAACCTATTGTACAGAGCCTTAAGAGAGATGATGATGGCAGTTTTAACAATAGTGATTTCGTTGCTATTGTAATCGATCCTGCAGATAACTCAAAGAATGGCTACTATTTCGGAGTAAATGCTGCAGGAGCCCTGATGGATGGTAACATTTATCAAAATGGAATGTATCCTTCAGTAAATAAATACTGGAATAACGAATGGTCAGCAGAAGTCAGCGCCCGGGGGAATGATCTGATTTATGAAATTGTTCTCCCATTTAGCACCCTAAAGTATAAAAATGATTGTAATAATTGGGGTGTCAACTTTATACGCAACGATGTGGGCAGAAATGTTACCTATTCATGGACTTCATTCCCTGCAGGCAAGCATAATTATGATTTAGGATATACAGGAAAATTACATTTTAATGAGGGATTGTCTGAAGTCGAGAAAAAGAAAGTTATTCTTATTCCCTCAATCTCCAGCGGGATCAATAACAATACTGAAACAAGTGAGAAAGTGAATTACACTGCCAAGGCTGGTCTGGACGCTAAAGTGTCGCTTGGAACCTCACTTAACCTTGATTTATCAATCAACCCTGATTTTTCAAATGTTGCGGTCGACAAGCAATATATCGATTTCTATCGCTTTGAAAATTACCTGCCTGAGCAAAGAGGATTTTTTCTGGAAAATAGTGATCTGATCACAAGTTTTGGTACTTATGATGATGTTTCGACCTCACCTTCAGAAAGCAGAGTTAAACCTGTTTATACCCGGAGAATTGGAATAAATGATGATAACATAATTCCTATTCTATATGGTGTGAGACTATCGGGTGAAATAACAGATGGTACCCGTATCGGACTTCTCAATACGCATACAGAAAAGAGGGGTGACTATAGTGCACAAAACTATTTAGTAGCAAGTGTTCAGAGAGGGATATTCAAGCGCTCAGCTATAAAAGGCCTGTTCACCAATAGGAATTCAATAGGAGATTTCGAATATCAGAAGGAGGATTACAACCGCACTGGTGGAATTGAATTTGACTTCACGAGTGAGGATGGCAAATGGTCTGGAAGTACAAAATTACATTCCAATTTCACTCAGAGCAATAAAACTGACAATCTTTTTTATGGTCTTGGTTTCACTTATTACAATAAAGTATTCAAAACCCAGAACTGGATGGAACATGTCGACAAAAATTATTCGCCCGATATTGGTTTTATTCCTCGCCTTTATCACAAGGATTCATTTCTTGATACAACCTATCGTTTTGGATATACGCATTTTACGAACAAGTATGAATTATATCAATTTAAGAATGACGAACATATTATTGTAATGGGAGAATATATTAATCTCCATACATACTTAAATGAGCAGAACAGATTAAACGAGCTGATTTTTGACTTGGGATATTGGTGTGTTTTCTCGAACAATGTACATATTGTTCTACAGGGATCATATAATAGTTTCGATCTACTTATTCCACATGATGTTCTCGGAAATCAAAATCCCGTTAAGTCCGGAACCTACACCAATAAGAATCTGTTTTTTCTTTATGAATCTGATAAGCGGAAGAAATTCAAATATAAGTTCCAGGCCGATTATGGAGAATTTTACGATGGTACAAAATTTACTTTCTCAGGTGGCCCCACCTATTCAGTTCAACCCTTCGCCACAATTACATTAAATTACAATTTAGCTGATATTGAACTTAATCAGGACAATGGTAATGTTACCTATCACTTAATTAGTTTTGAACCTGAAGTAAGCTTCTCAACCAAATTATTCTGGTCCAATCTGATTCAGTATAATACGCAAATAAAAAATGTAAACTTTAATAGTATCCTTCAATGGCGGTTTGCACCAATGAGTGATTTGTATCTGATAGTAAAGGATGATATGACAACTTCAGCAAAGAATAAGAATTTCGAGTTCTCCTTTAAACTAACATACTGGCTTGGATTATAAAAACCTATAATGATGAAACAGAAAAATAGACAAATGATTATTGGTACTGTCAATACCCCAATTAGAGAAATTCCTCAAGTAGCAACTAAGTTATACTGGGGTGCAGTAAAAGTGCGTTGGCTAATAGGACGTGACCATTATCTGGTCGCTCCAGGTCTTTATGCAACAGGTAAACCTGATGAAAGTTCTGATGTATTTGTTACCGCCAATTATAAATTGTCATTCGATCATTTGCGAAAAAACCTTGATGGCATTGATGCTTGGATATTGGTGTTAGACACGAAAGGTGTTAATGTTTGGTGCGCAGCCGGGAAAGGCACCTTCGGTACATCTGAACTTGTTCACCGGATAAAAGTGACACGACTGGGTAAGATAGTTAATCACAGGAAAATTATTGTACCTCAACTTGGTGCTGTTGGAATAGCAGCCCACCTTGTAAAAAGTTTAACGGCAGTTTGCCCAAAACCCATTCCCGGTACAATAAAGCAATCTCAGACTAATATTAACCCACGTATTTTGGGAGAAATTGTTGATCATGGATTTCGTGTAATATTCGGTCCGGTTAGGGCAAAAGATATAAAAGCCTTTATACAAAACAGATACCAGACAACAACCGAAATGCGTACCGTAACCTTCAATTTCTCCGACCGGATAAAATTGTTAACGGTGGATATTGTATATGCCAGGTATAAACTTTTTGCAGCTTTTGCAATAATGTTTCTGCTTTCAGCAATTGATCCACAGGGTGTAAACCTGATACAAGCTATTAATAATGGCTTAACGGCCATGATTTTAATTACTCTTTCTTATTTTACAGGCATACTCATTACTCCCGTTGTCTTGCCTTATATCCCGGTAAGAATGTTTGCTTTTAAAGGTTTGATTAGCGGTTTTTTCTTGTCGGGTATCCTATTCTTAACAGGAGATTTAGGGGTTGGATATTTTGGGATTGCAGCCTGGTTCCTTTTGCTCCCGGCAATTTCATCTTTTATGACCATGAATTTTACAGGTGCCTCCACATTCACTTCTCTTTCGGGAGTTAAAAAAGAGATGAAAATATTTGTACCAATTCAAATTTTTATGGTCAGCACTGGGCTTATTTTGTATATTATCAATAACTTAACTTAGAAAGTGATGAAAACGATGGTTTATATAAAAGATGTTGTCACCCTAAAGCTTAATCAGGACAAATGTAATGGTTGCGGCATGTGTGTTAAAGTCTGCCCACATGCGGTTTTCAATATTGAAATGGGAAAAGCTGAAATTGTTAAACAGGATTATTGTATGGAATGTGGGGCATGTGCCTTAAATTGTCGCCAGGCGGCAATAACAGTTCTTTCGGGATTAGGGTGTGGTTGCGCTACTGGCATTATTGAAAACTATTTTGCCGGGAATAGAAAAGATTGTGGGTGTTCAAGCTGTTAACCTTAGTCAGCACAAAGGACATATTACGCAAAGTAAAAAAATATAATAAACTGGTACTTCTGAACAACATCTTGTTTTGGTCCTTATTCTACAGAGATATTTGTACAGGTTGAGAAACAGAAGAAATAATCTTTAAATGTGATTTGAAACCATTATACTGAGATGTACGTCCCGTTGTCAGAATTATGTTTAAAATGTTTGATGGTAGGCAGTTGCTTAAAGATTCCTGCCCCGGTCAACAATTGTAACGGCAGACAATAACAACTCCCGTAATTCCCAATGATTTAATACATGTGTTCGCCAGCGGTAATATGGCGCAACCCCATCTAAAAAAATCATCTATTTGACAAACCATGTAACCCAAATATACATTGAAGAAGTTATTAGTGATCTGTTTCAAATAAAGTATTCCTTGTTAAGAATTTATTACAAAAGAAACGGAAATATTTTTTCAATTGGATTATTACTTGACTGTCTGTTTGTGAGATAATAAAGCAATGATGCGCTAAAATCATTATTGCCAACTTTGAGCCGGACTGATACGGTGCACGCCTCAGGAACAGTGGCTTCCATATTTAAACTATAAATGTTATGGCATTAGAGACTCCGGCTGCTTTTATTCATAAGATCTCAAAATACCAACAAGGCTTTAACTTTGTTCATGCAATATCAACATCGGATGATGCGGATGTCTTACCATTTTTTGGATGATATGGGGATTGAAAATTCGTTGAAAAAAGGAATGGTGATGTCTGATTAGTGTCAGCAGGGTTGCATCGTTTTCATCCATGAATTTTAATATGCTTTTGCAAAGATCACCCTCGTTATCGATGAAGTGAAAACTCAGTTTTATACCGGGAAAGTGAGCTGCAATTTTTTCTTCAGCTTCAATGCGGTTGATGTATTCCTCTTCCAGCACATTCAGAAATAGAAGTTCGCTGTTGTAGGCTTCAATCAGATGGGTGAGGGGGGCAGCCATTTTGGGAATGTCAACGTCTTTCAGGTCTGTTGCAAATGCAATCTTGTCGGGTGCCTCAAATCTTGCTTCTTTGGGAACAACCAGCATAGGGAAATGTATATGCTTGATGATTTCAAGAGCAGTACTTCCAAGCAGGAAGTGTTCCAGGGCGATTTCTCCTTTGCAGCCCAATATAATTATTTCCGGTTCGTAGTCGTTGATCTCTTTCTTTAAGATTTCAGTCATTGCCCCAAATCTGGAGGCCAGTTCTATGCGTGCATTGGGGAATTTGGCATGAAGCAAAGACAGTTCTTTTCGCAAACCGCGAATGCTTTCTTCAGCCATTTCTTCTTTTACCTGCATGATGTAGGGACTGCCACTGAATTCGACGTCAAAGATGTTCAGTAACTCAAAATGTGCCTGTTCTTTTTCAAACATTTTAAGCGCATAGATTGCGGCATTTCTGGCAATCTCTGAAAAATCTGTAAGGAGTAATACACGTCTCATAGGTCTGGTATTTTGAGGGTAAAACAATCTCGTTTCGCGCTTTATCACTCACTGAACAACTCCTACTATCGGTTCAGATGTCATAAAATTTACGAAATATATTTTTTAAAAGAAAGTTTGAAAGGAGTAATTTTTAACTTGTTATTTTTTTAATGGAAGAGCATGACAAGGTGTGCCGGAAATGATGATGTAATTTTTTATTAGGGGCCGGTAAAAAAAAATTAGATTACTTCTCTACGTTCGTGATGACGGACCTTTTAAGATGAAATAATTGCGAGAAGGGCGAAGCAACATCAATTAATAACCGGAAACCAATGTTATGAAATATTATTTTTGGGGTAACTCGTCCATTTGATCTTAATAAACAAGTTCTGGCTGGATGAGGCAATTTTGGACAGTTGTAGTGGAGTGATTACTTGTGTTTTATAGAATTCGTTCCAACACAAATACACCATTTACACCCTGAGTATCTTCTCCCGAGCCAACAATTTGTCCCATGGCGTTGATGAGCCCTGACCGCTCTTCGGGCTCGTAAGAAGCATTTTCTCCCCCGGAGAGGACGACTACTGATGATTCTGAGAAAATAACCTGTGCCCCCTCAACTTTTCCTTTTATTGTGACGCGGATGAACATAGGAGACTCATCCGGAATGACTTCTTTGAATACGATATGTCCGGAAAGTTGTTTCCCTGATTGAAACAAACGGGCTTCTCCGAAGTCTTCTCCATGATCAAATTCTTCATGGAAACGCCAAAAACCGGTTAAATCGTAAGATTGTTTCATGGGTGTATTGCTTTTGTGTCTGTTTTACAGTCCCAAAAACTGAATGGATAATCCTGATGCAAATATAATGATACCAGCCAACAGGTGGGCTAGAGGTTGAAGTTTCTGAAATCTGATTTGCGACAGTCCCAGGGATGCGGCCCAAACAGCTATGAGCATGGTTCCTACCGTTACAACTCCAAAAATTGTGGTAACCAATATTACAGCCATTGCGCTTTCGTGTGCGGCCGGATACATAAGCAGGGGAATAAGCGGCTCGCACGGCCCCAGGAAAAATATAATGAAAAGCATCCATGGAGTTGCATTGGATACAGACTTGTGTTCATGGCCATGCCGGGCCTTTCTTTTGTGTTTGAGATAATGTCTCAAACCCCAGATGGCATATAACAAACCAAATGCAATTAAACCCCAGGCAGCCAGATTGCCCCTGACTCCTTCGAACCAGGTTAACTTTTGCATCTGAATGCCAATGAGTATCCCTAACACACCTATGATTACGCTGCTTAAAACGTGCCCTATACCACAAATAGCCGTTAGTCCGAGAGTGCGCGAGAGACCCCAGTCTTTTGCCTTCCCGATTACGATGAATGGGAGATAATGATCGGGTCCGAGAAGTGTATGAACAAACCCGATACTTGCAGCACTCCACAGGAGAATGATAAGTTCGCTCGTCATTATTTTTTGTCTGCCAGATAGGTTTTTAGGATCTTTTTGATAGAATTACTGCTGATTTTGTTAAAATCAATCTCTTTGGGGTCGAAAAAGTGAAAGTCCGCAATGTCGTCGTCCACCTTAATATTCTCAAAGCTTTTTACTTTGCAGGCAAATCCGAAATCGGTTGTAAAAACGGAATAATCATTATAGACGTATTCATTGGGAAAGCTTCCCAGATAGGACAGGTCGGTGACCTCAAGATTCAGTTCTTCTTTTAATTCCCGTTTTAGTGCATCTTCCCCATTTTCCATGGGATCAACGAAGCCGCCTGGTAAGTCAAGTGCCCCGATGGCCGGTTCTACCCCTCTGACTGTGAGTAGTATCTGCCCTTCTTCGTTTTCTATGACAGCGGCCACGGCTGCAGCACTGTTGATAAAGAACTTAAACCCGCAACTGTCGCATTTGAATGATTTGGCGGAGTCTGTTTTAAACAATCCTGAGCCACAACTGGGGCAATACTTCAAAACTTTTTCGGGACGTGCCATATATAAGATTTGTTGATATTCTATTTTGCTGTTTTGTTGTTGCTTGGCGCTATTGTCAGGCGCCATGTTACTGCGTTTTCGGTTTGCTGTTTAATTGTAAACCTAAATACAAATCAACAAACCGACAAGAGAAAAAACAAAAATAAATGGTTAAAAACCGTTTAAGTTCATGGTTACTGTAGGTATAAGTAGCAGAAAACCAGTGATGATCAGGATGGCAATTAAAGGAGCAATCCATCTTGCCCATTTCACATAAGGAATACGTGCCACGCCTAACACCCCAATTAACACCCCTGATGTGGGGGTGATGAGGTTGGTAAAACCATCGCCAAACTGGAAGGCCATTACCGTAGCCTGCCTGGAAAGACCTATCAGATCACTAAAAGGAGCCATGATGGGTATGGTGAGTGCCGCTTTAGCCGATCCACTGGGAATAACAATGTTGATGACAGTCTGAATGACATACATAATTCCAACAGAAGCCACATTGCCCATTTCCTGCATTCCTCCGGCCATCGCGTGTAAAATGGTGTGCACAATATTACCGTTTTCGAGAATGACAATGATTCCTCCGGCCAATCCTACAATCAGTGCGGCTGACATGATATCTTTGGCACCTTCGAGAAACAGGTGAGTAATTTCATCAGCACTTTTGTTCATTGCTATTCCGGCCAGTATGCCCATGGCAAAGAAGAGGGTGGCAATTTCCATGATGTACCAGCCAAAACCCATGACACCGACTATCAGGAATAAAATGGTGAACCCCAGAATTACCAACACAAAGGCAGGAGAAGATTTTCGCAGGGCAAGATATCCTGTTATGGCAAAAAGCGCTGTGAGACCGGGAATAAAAAAGGTGGTTATTCCATCGCCTCCGCCAATTGTCAGGGTGCTCACAGGCCAATAGATGGAAAACAGAATCAGTGCACCTAAGGTTAGGAAATAGGCAACCCATGAGGCGGTATAGGTTTTATGACCTGTTTCGGCATCAATCTCCGTTATCTCATGTCGCCAGTGATGGTCTTCCTCATAAACAGGTGACCGCTTCGGGTCTTTTTTGATGCGTGCTCCATACCATAAAATATAACCAATGCCAATGAGATTGATGACGACCCAGGAAAAGAGCCGGTATTCGAAACCACTGAAAAGTGGAAGACCTGCCAGTCCCTGCGCAATCCCGATGGTAAAAGGATTTAGTACTGCTCCGGCAAAGCCCAGACCGGCTGCCACAAACACCATGGAAACCCCCATGATGCTGTCGTAACCCATGGATATTGCCAGCGGAACCACAATGACCACAAAGGCGATGGTCTCCTCACTCATGCCAAAAACTGCCCCAAAGATGGAAAACATCAGCATCACCATGACAATGATGAGATTGTTGGCTCCAATGAGTTTGATGGCTTTGTATTTATCCATTTTCCGGGTGAATTTCAGAAAGGAGTAAATCCCCATATCTATGGCTTTACTGTCATTGAGAATCCAAAAGGCTCCGCCAATCATCAGGATAAATACGATGATGCCTGCCTGTTTCTCGAAACCTTCGAATAGCGCTGAAAATACCTGCCACGTCTGGGGTTGACTCTCCACCTCACGGAAATCGACCATAGAGGTGGTGCTGCCATCTTCGGGGGCTACATATTGTCCGCCGGGAACGAACCAGGTGGCCACGGCTGCCATTACTATCAGAGAAAATACAATTACGTAGGTATGAGGAACTTTTTTAAACATTGGTATTGGTCTTTGTTTTTAGTCAACTCCAAAAATAGCCTTTTACGAACGATTATTTTTATATTTGCCGGAAAAAAATGGTTCCCGGAATTGACGAAAAAGATTTAAGCAAGTTCATTGTAGTGGGCGACAGAGTGCTGATTCAGCCCAAAACACCCGAAAAACGAACCAAGTCAGGTCTGTTTCTGCCTCCCAATGTGCAGGAAAAAGAAAAAGTACACTCCGGTTATGTGGTGAAAGTAGGGCCAGGTTATCCCATCCCGGCCATTGCTGAGGAGGATGAGCCATGGAAATCGAAGAGTGATAATGTTCGTTATGTGCCGCTTCAGCCTCGTGAGGGAGATCTGGCTATTTATCTGCAAAACAGTGGCTACGAGATCGAATTTAATAATCAGAAGTATGTGATTGTCTCCCAGTCGGCAATCCTGATGCTTATCAGAGATGAGGGACTTTTTGAGTAGAGATGAATTGGGCAAAATGCATAGAGCAAAGAGGGTGGTGTTTGGATGGTGCAGAATGAGGGAAGAGGAATGAGGGCCTTCTTTTTAGCTGAAGTTGGATTTCTGGCATGACCATGCATTTTTCAATTTATAGGTGGAGGTTATTATTATTTAATTTTTCCTTTGCATGGTAGACCAGCCCCGGGGGGGCGACAGTTTGGTAGCAATGGCATTGCAATGTGTGCAAAAGCCCCGGCAGGGGTGACACCTTGATTCAAAATCTTTTGGAGTTCGCCTCAATATCATAATTGTGTTGGCTTTTGTATTTCCCTCAAGATTCTTAATATTCTCCCGAAAAGCGTTTTACAAAATTTCTGTAAGCCGTAAATGCATTGGCACGGGAAATAAAGCCCAGGTATTTCCCTTTGTCGATGACAGCAATATTGAATCGTCCGGATGTACGGAAAATCTCTACAAGGTCTTCCATGGAGTCGTCGGGACTGATGAAATATTCCGGCATGTACATCAGGTCGTTGACTTTCACAGTTTCATAAAGGTCCGGCTTGAAAATGATGTTACGTATGTCATCCATTTTCACCATTCCGTGTAGAATTCCCTGGTTGTCAACTACCGGGAACAGGTTTCTGTGTGCTTTGGAGACTACATTTACAAGATCTCCCAATTTGGCATCGGGAGAGATTATCGAGAAGTCTGTTTCAATGAGTTTGGTTACATCCATGAGGGTAAGCGCCACCTGGTCTTTGTCGTGAGTCAGCAACTCCTTGCGTTGTGCCAGCTGATGGGTATATACCGAGTTTTTAACAAAGGTTTTGGCCGTGGCAAAAGAAATGGCAGCCGTTATCATCAATGGGAGAAAGAGTTCATAGCCTCCGGTGACATCGGCAATCAGGAAAAGACCTGTCAAAGGCGCATGCAGAACCCCGGCAATCAATCCTCCCATTCCTGCAAGGGCAAAATTTTGTTCCGAAAGTTCTGCAATGCCCATGTGAGAGATGAGCATGGCAAACAACAAGCCCGTACTGGAGCCGATAAAAAGGGTTGGGGCAAAGATTCCTCCTACTCCTCCGCTGCCGAAGGTGATGGAGGTCGCCACCACCTTCAGGCCAATCATCAGAAGCATTAAGCCTGCCACTGCGGGCCAATAGGTGCGAAGTCCGGAGAAAATTTGCTGGTCAAACAGAAAGGATACGTCTCCTGCCAGAATGCGGTTGATGATTTCGTAGCCCTCTCCATAGAGTGAGGGGAAAAAGAAAAGCAATATCCCAAGTCCGAGTCCTCCGGCGAGCAGTCGGGATTGCAGGGTTTTTAATTTTCCGAAAAGGCGTTCAATATAGAGATACACTTTGGTGAAATATACGGCCACCAGTCCGGTTATGATACCCAGCAAAATATAAAAAAGGAGATCGTTTATTTCAAAAGTTGTCCGAATATTTACGGGATACAACAGCTGTTGTCCCATAAACAGATAGGAGGTGAGAACTGCCGATGCTGAGGCCATCAGCAAAGGAACGATTGCCGAGAGGGTCAGATCCAGCATAATGACTTCCAATGCAAAAACAATGGCGGCAACAGGTGCTTTAAAAATGGCCGACATGGCCGCTGCCGAAGCACAACCCAGTAACAGGGTAATTTGTCTGAAATTGAGATGAAAGAGTTGCCCGATGTTACTGCCAATGGCTGCTCCTGTTGATACAGTGGGGCCCTCCAATCCCACACTGCCTCCAAATCCCACCGTTAAGGAGCTGGTAACAATGCTCGAAAACATATTGTGGCTTCTGATGCGTCCTTTTCTTTTGGACAGTGCATAAAGTACGTTGGGAATACCGTGGCGTACCGGGCGCTTGAGTACATATTTGATGAAAAGTACCGTGAGTAGAATTCCGATGATGGGGGAGAAAAGAAAGATATATCCGGGTCCTTCGGCATGAATAATATCCTGAACCAACACACTGATGAAGTGAACACTGTTTTTAATGGCAACCGCACCCAGACCCGAAGCAATTCCTATCAGGATGCTCAGAAACATGATAAACTGACGATTGCTGATGTGTCGCAACCGCCACTTCAGAAACTTCCCCAGTAGCTTTTCGGGATGTAGATTTTTCTTTTGCCCCATCCATCATTTTTGTGGTTATCTCTCAAATATATCATTTTTAGTACGAAACTAAAGAATTTGAGGTGTGGATTTTGAAGGTTTGATTCTTTTTTTAGAACAACTTGATTGTAATTGGTGTTTAATATTCTACATTTAAACTCTAAACAAAACAAGATGACACTTAAACTGAAATTATTTATAGTTTTCCTTTTCATTACCTCACTGGGTTTTGCCCAGAATGCGACCCTCAGAGGATTGGTGAAAGATGCCTACAATAACGATCCGCTGCCTTTTGTGAATATTGTGATCGAAGGCACCAATACAGGGACTACTACCAATGAGGATGGAGAATTCATTTTTGAGGAGCTGGATCCCGGATTTATTCGTTTGCAATTATCGTCCATTGGTTATGAGAACAAGTTGACAGAAGAGATTAATCTCTCGGCTGTGCGATCTAATTACATCGAGATCGCCATGAAACAAAAAACCACCCAGTTGGAGGAGGTGCAGGTAACTGCCGGAAGTTTTGTTCGCCGTGGTGAAACGCCTGTGTCTTTGAGACGGATAGGAATTGAGCAAATAGAGAAAGGGGCAGGGGCATCCCGTGACTTGGCCAAAGTATTGCAGAGCTTTCCCGGGGTGGGTGCAGCTGTCTCCTTTCGCAATGACCTGATTGTGCGAGGAGGTGGCCCTTCTGAGAATCGTTTTTTTCTGGACGGAATTGAAATTCCTGTGTTGAACCATTTCTCCACTCAGGGAGCATCGGGAGGAGCTGTGGGGATTTTAAATGTGGACTTTATTCGTGAAGTGGATTTCTATTCCAGTGCTTTTCCTGCTGACAGGGGAGGTGCCATGAGTTCGGTATTCGAGTTTAAGCAGATTGATGCCAACAAGGACAAACCATCTTTTAAGAGTACTTTGGGTGCCTCAGAAATTTCCTTATCTGCTAATACTCCTTTAGGAGAGAAAACAGGAGCGCTGTTTTCAGTGCGTCGCTCTTATTTACAGTTTTTGTTTGATCAGATTGGTTTGCCCTTTTTGCCTACGTTTAATGATTTTCAGTTTCGTACCAAAACGCGCTTTGATCAGAAAAACGAATTGACATTGCTGGGTGTCGGAGCCATAGATGAGTTTAAGTACAATCCATCTCCTGATCCTACGGAGGAAAATCGCTATACCTTAAAGTATCTGCCGGCTTACGAGCAATGGAATTATACTGTGGGAGCCAGCTATAAGCACTTTAGGGAGCGAAATTACTATGTGCTGGCCCTCAGTCGCAGTCATTTGAACAATGTTATTTCAAAATACGAAGACAACGAGGTGGATAATCCCGACAAATTGCTGACCGATTATACCAGCGATGAGATTCAAAACCGTTTGCGGTTCGAAATTTTCAGCAATCCCGGGGAATATACGCTTAAAGGGGGGATAAATCTGGAAAGTGCCTCCTATTACAACCGGACTTTTGCCCGTACTTTTCGTGACGGTCAGGAAGCATTGATTCGTTACAGTTCCGATCTGGATTTTTTTCAATATGGTGCTTTTGGCTCTGTGTCGAGAAAGTTTCTGGATGAAAAGCTGGATGTGAGAGCCGGAGTGCGTTTTGATGCTAATACCTACAGCAATGAGATGAATAATCCGCTGACGCAATTCAGTCCAAGGCTTACGGCATCCTACGAATTGATGCCCCGGGTAAGCGTTACCTTTAACTCCGGACGGTATTTCCAGTTGCCGGCCTACACCATGATGGGGTACCGTGACAACGATGGACAATTGGTAAATAAAAACAACGGCTTAAAGTACATTCATGCCGACCATTTGGTGGCTGGTGTTGAGTGGAGGCCCAATAACTATACCCGCATTGGGCTGGAAGGATTCCTGAAAGATTATGACAACTATCCGTTTTCGGTTCAGGATTCCGTAGCGATGGCAAGCAAAGGTGGAGATTACGGAACTTTCGGTGATGAGGAAGTGACCAGTTCTTCCGAGGGGCGTACCTATGGATTGGAGTTGTTGGTCAGACAAAAATCACCCAAAGGATACAGTTATATATTGGCTTATACCTGGAGTCATGCCGAGTTTACCGATGTGGACGGAAATTATGTGCCCTCAGCATGGGATAGTGAGCATTTATTGACGTTCACCTTCAATAAGTCGTTTAAAAAGAATTGGGATTTCGGACTGAAATGGCGTTTTGCCGGAGGTTTGCCATACACACCTTATGATCTGGAAAAATCAAGAGATGTGCAGGCATGGAATGTGCGCGGCCGTGAATACCCGGATTACAATCGTTTCAATGAAAAGCGGTTGCCCTCATTCCATCAACTCGATTTGCGGGTGGATAAATCATGGATGTTTCCAAAGTTCTCCCTGGGATTGTATTTGGACATTCAGAATGTTTACAACAAGCAGAATGAGAATCCTCCACGGTTGGTTCAGCGTCTTGGAGATAATGGAGAGCCGGTGGTAGCCAATCCATCTGCTCCTGCTGAGAATCAGGAGTACGACCTGAAGGAGTTAATTACCACTTCGGGAACTGTCCTTCCTACTATTGGTGTTATCCTGGAATTTTAAATTAATTAAAATCACCTCGGGTCTGTTGCCGGTCCTTACCGGTGGGCCCCAGGTGCCAAATCCGGTACTTACCCAAAAATGCGTGTCACCTTTTTGTTTGTAACCACGGCTTACCTCATAAATTTTATTGGTAATATATCCGAATGGCCATAATTGCCCGTGATGAGTATGCCCGGAGATCTGCAGGTCTATGCCTTTTCCTGTAACGGAGTCCAGATGATATGGCTGGTGATCCAGCATAATTACCGGCAGGTTGGTGTCGATATTCTGAAGAAGATCTTCCACGCCCTTTCTTTTCTGGTCTTTGCTGAAATTGGCATGGAGGTCTTCACGGCCAATCACATAAAAGGCATTCCCGATAAGCACTGAAGAGTCGCGAAGGACTTTTATGCCATGTTCTTCAAGATAATTTATTGATGGTTCTCCTCCACCGATATATTCATGGTTTCCGGTAGAGGCATAAATGCCCATAGGTGCTTTGAGTTTACGCAGAGAATCTCCCAGGTTCTGGCGAATAACAGGGCCTACGTCTTCATCCAACACATCTCCGGCCATTAAAATGATATCCGGATTGAGGGCATTGAGCTTATTGACGAGTTTACCGGTCTTCCGAGGCCCTATGATGGTGCCCATATGCACGTCACTGACCGCAGCAATACGCAATTCTTTCAGGCCATTGGCCGATTTGGGAATTTCAATATCAAGTTTGGCTGTCCTTGGGTGCCAGGCATTGATATGACCCGCCAAGATAATGAGGAATGTAACTGAAGCTACAGAGGCTCCCACAATGAACTTGAACCGTGTATAATCGGCTCCGGCCATTTTTCGAATAAACGGAATTGCCAGATCAATGAGTCGAACTATATCGATCAATAATACCTGCAGTGTGGCGTAAAGCATAACGGCAAACCAAAACGCTCCCAGCCAGTGGAGGGAGACAGTGAGCGGGTTGTACATGCTTTTTTCGAGGGTGCGCCCAATGATGTAGCTAAAAGTGGCCAGTACCATGAAGGCTATAAACCAGGGTCTGACTTTTGGATATGCCTCAAGGGCTTGGTATCCCCGCCATGTAAGATAAAAATTGACGAGTATCTGAACTGTGAGTACGATTACAAAAAACATAAAATATTGACTTTTTTGCATGTGAGAAGTTTAATCAGGAAATGCAAATATACTTAGTTTCTGTCCATAAAGTACTACTTGCGTCGTTACGCTTGCCGCCAAAATACTCATTTACGATTAGTAAACTCCGTTTTTGGCGGCTTCGCAAGCCTAGCAATTGGGGCTTTCTGACCAGAAACAGCTCTAAAAACAGAATTTGCTTAGTTTATGGACAGGCACTACTTAGGGGCTGTCTATAAACTAAGCGTTTTTCACGTGTTTGAGATAGAAAGTTCAAATTCACGGCGTGTAAAAAATCTAAACCGCAGTCCCGAAGTAGCTTTTGTAAGGTTTTTTGAACAAAAAACCAACAAAAAGTACAATCGGGATGAGGTTTTAGATTTTGAGCAACAACGCAGAAGTTGGACTTTATAGACAAGCATTTCTTAAATGTTGATAAGAATGCGTGTCAGTCTCCTGAACCATGTTCCCGGTAAAATCCGGTAAAGCAATAAAAACATTTTGGCCTGAAAACCTGCCGGGTACCTGAGCTTGTTACTTCGCGAAGTGGCTGCGCGGTATATGGCTTTCGCTACAACCTCGGGTTGAGCCGCGTATTTGAATGTTTTATTGTAAAAATGAGAAACCTTCTGTGAGATGGCAATATATTTTTGGTCATCAGGGGGTAGTATTTCATCTTTGGAGCGGCCGTTGAATTCGGTTTTCACCGGGCCCGGCTCAATGATTTTTACTTTAATGTTGAAGGGATGAAGTTCATAAAAGAGACTTTCTGTTAGTCCTTCCACTGCATATTTGCTGGCATGATACAGCGAATAAAGAGGGAGCCCCATTTTTCCGGCAATGGAGGATAGATTGATAATAGTTCCTTTCTTTCTTTCTCGCATCAAAGGCAATATGTATCTGATTACCCTTAAGGTTCCCAATACATTGGTGTCTATTTGTCTGATGATTTGTTCATCACCTGCTCCTTCCAGAATCCCCAGTGCGCCGTAGCCGGCATTGTTAACCACCACATCAATCCCCTCCATGTCCTGCCATGCTTTAAGGATGGTTTGTTCAGCACCATGTGGTTGGGTTACATCCAGAGGATAAATGGCAACGCCCGGGATATTGACTAAGTCGCCTGCTTTTTCGGGATTGCGCATAGTGGCAGCGACTTTCCAGCCGCGTGCCGCAAAGTAACGAACGGTTTCGCGTCCTATTCCTGAGGAGGCCCCTGTAATGAGAATCTTTTTTGTGTTCATGGATGGTTTTGATGAGTAAAATAAAAATGGTTATTCTACCTTTGACGCGAAATGTATTTAGAGGTTTTTTTTATTTTATCAATGTATCATAAAGAACAATAAACTTGCTTTTATGTTTGTTGAATGATGGTGGCCGAAGAATGAATTGCCTCGGAGCTTATATGAACATTAAATGAAAAACATTAAGAATGAACAATAAAATTTTTCTTTTTACAGGGTTATTTTTGGTTTTTGTAGCTGTCGGATTGCGAATTTTTAGTGTGGACTGGTACAGCTATGTGCTGATTGCGGGTATTTCGCTTAAAGTTTTATATCTCACACTTGGATTACTTAATGGCTCTCTCGCTGGAGGACGTTATCTCGTGATGCTTTTTGCAGGTATTGCCATGGTGGGAACCGGCGGTTTTTTGAAGGGCGAGCCTTCAACCGCTTTGATCGGTTCTTTGCTTATGTACGCCGGATTTCTACTGAAAGCTGTTTCTATTGTATTTATGGTAGTAGTGGGGCGCAAACGAAGGATGCAGACGAAAGAGCTGTTGAACTGATGAGTTGGTGAGAAAAAACTCACCAGCTCATCAGCTTACCAGCTATTCCTTAAGCCATTTATCCAGCCAACCAAAGAATTCCCTTTGCCATAGGATTCCGTTTTGTGGGGTAAGTACCCAATGACTCTCTTCGGGAAAGAAGAGGAAACGTGACGGAACCCCTCTGAGTTTTGCAGCATTGAAGGCAGCCATTCCCTGGGTGTAAGGAATCCGGAAATCTTTACCTCCATGGATGACAAGCAGGGGGGTGTCCCATTTTTCCACAAAGAGGTGTGGTGAGAAATTGTAATGTTTTTCCGGCATTTCCCAGTAAGGCTTCTTCAGATCCCAGTTGACAAAGAACATCTCCTCGGTGGTGGTGTACATCATCTCCTGGTTGAACACCCCGCAATGCGAGATGAAAGCGCTGAATCGCTTATCGTGGTTGCCTGCGAGCCAATAGACCGAATAGCCCCCGTAACTGGCACCTACGGCACCCAGATTTTCTTCATCCACATAAGGTTCTTTGGCCATAGTATCGATGGCGCTGAAATAATCCTGCATATTCTGGCCACCGTAATCCCCACTGATTTGCTCGTTCCATTCACGGCCAAAACCGGGAAGTCCCCTTCGGTTTGGCGCCACCACAATGTAGTCGTTGGCTGCCATCATCTGGAAATTCCATCGGTAACTCCAAAACTGACTCACACTGCTTTGCGGGCCTCCCTGGCAATAAAGCAGTGTGGGATATTTCTTCTCGGGATCAAAATTGGGCGGATAGATGATCCAGGTAAGCATTTCCTTATTGTCTGTAGTGGTAATCCAGCGTTTCTCCACTTTCCCCATCTTGATCTGGTTCAGAATGGGCTGGTTAATGGCGGAGATGTTTTTAGCTGATCCATCCACCGGATTCACAGCAAAAATATCGGAGGGAGCACTCATACTCATACGAGTGGTAATCAGATGTCCGCCAGCCGGAATCACAGAGGTATAATTGTTCTTTCCATCGGTGATTTTATGAATGTCTCCACCCGGCAGGTTGATGCGATAAATATCCTCTGTTGCATGGCGGTTGCTGATAAAAAAGAGGGCATCACCCATAAGGTTCCATACAGGGGCATGAATATCCTGATCAAAATTGGCGGTGTAATCAATCACCCGGCCGGTTTCCAGATCTTTAACCAATAGCCGGTTTTTGTCTGCCTCATAACCATCACGGGGCATCGACTCCCAGGCCATCCGAAGTCCGTCGGGTGAAAATACCGGGTTCTTGTCATAACCGGGGTTTTCTTCGGTCAGGTTGACGGTTGTTTTTTTCTCCAGATCGTAGAGATATATGTCGGAATTGGTGGATAGGGCATAATCCTTTCCACTCAGCTTTTTGCAGGTGTAAGCAATTCTTTGACCATCAGGCGTCCAGGTAATCTGCTCCATTCCACCAAAAGGTTGCAGGGGGGTGTCAAAACGTTCATTTTCCATGATATCCGTAGCCTCGGTTATGTGTTTTTCGGTTTGGTACGGAGCTACAAAAATATGACTGTACTTGTAGTCATGCCAACTGTCCCAGTGCCGATACATCAAATCGTCTTCGATGCGTGCATTGGTTTTGGGAAGGTCAGGATACATATCCTCCGGAGTTTCATCCAGCTTGACATCCTTGACAAACAGCAGATGCTCCATGTCGGGAGAATATTTGTAATTGCTGATTCCCCCGGGGATATCTGAAATCTGAACTACTTCTTTCCCGTTGGGATTCATCTCATAAAGCTGGCGGTCGCCATTGTATTCGGATAAAAATGTTATTTTTTGACCATCAGGGCGCCAGTTGACAGCACTTACTGTATTTCTTTTGGCCTTTTTTTCTACTTCTACTGCTTTCTTTTTGCCTCCAAAGGAAAATGAAAATGACCAGTTGCTTTTAAATTGCGTTTCGATTCTCTGTCGGTTGGTTCCATCCGCATCCATAACAAACAGATCGGTATTAAAGCTGTTGTTTTCGATATTGGGGTAAGTAACCGTAAAAAGCACTTTCTGGTGATCGGGAGAAACATTTAGGTTTCCGATACGGCCCATTGACCAAAGAATTTCAGGGGTCATGATACCGTTTTCAACCTTCACATTCTCAGGTTTAAAAGTAGGTCGCATTTCTTGTTTTGTTTTTTCTGAACAGCCCGTCATTAGTGCAAGGCCTGTGAGTATTAAAAGTACCGGTTTTTTCATTCGTTTAAAATTTTGTAATTATCTGATAAAAAACTAATTAAAAATTTGAGAACGAATGGAACCGCTTCGCTCTCGCATAATATTTTTTAAACATGTTCTCTTGTGATTTATATTTAAAAAATATCATGCTCGTTTCATCAGTAAATAATTTATTTAAGTTATTGGTCTGATGGAACTCGCATGGTTGATTGTTTACATTCTCTTTTGAGGCAATCGTTGCCATACTCGTTTCATTGGGAGTTGTTATGTGTTGCTGAATCAACAGAATTATTTTCCAAATTGATTATACTGATTATGTCATTCCTAAATTACAAAAATAGACAGATTTTTGACTAAAATAAACCGAAAGCAGATTTCCACAAAGTTTTGATGCAACTTAAATCAGGTTGCTGATCTTCCATACCGAAGACAAAAGGAGGCTGACAGGAGAGTATTATTATGGGATCTCTGCTTCCACCTTTGTCAGTACAAGCATTTGTTTATAAGAGGACTGCATTTTTCTGTCTGATGCTATTGCTTAAAAATAACAGAAAACGAAGATTTTAGTTAGTTTCAAACTACAACCTCAATATTTGTATACTCGGGCTGTGTCACTCCGGTATGAGTTAAATCTCCGGGATTACAAGCAGCTGCCTCCGTGCCTTCTTCGGGGCATCCTCGTTTTGTTGTATGGTCTGGTTATTAACAGGGCTTTGCATTCTTCATTGTTGCAAATCCACTCTTTAAGCCCTATTTTTGAAGATTGGAACTGCAAAATATGAATATAATGGATTTTCAAACCAACCCTGAACTCAGCCTGGCACGTGAATTTGTTGAATCAACCAAAAGGAATGTTTTTCTTACCGGAAAAGCCGGAACCGGAAAAACAACTTTTCTGCATAAACTGAAAGCCACGCTTCCCAAGCGCATGGTTGTTGTGGCGCCTACCGGAGTCGCTGCCATTAACGCCGGTGGTGTAACCATCCATTCTTTTTTTCAATTGCCTTTTGGCCCGATTGTACCCGGTACTGCCGGAGGAAACGGGCAGGAAAGGCGAAATGTTCATCGCTACAGTCGCCAAAAGATTGATATCATTCGAACGCTTGATTTGCTGGTGATTGATGAGGTGAGTATGGTGCGTTCCGACCTTTTGGACGGAATTGACGAGGTGTTGCGTCGTTTCAGGCGAAACAATCTTCCTTTTGGAGGTGTACAGTTGCTGATGATTGGTGATTTGCAGCAGTTGGCACCTGTGATAAAAGATGAGGAGTGGAGTTTGTTACGTCCTTACTACGATTCGGCTTTTTTCTTCGGGAGCCGGGCTTTGCAAAAAACCGATTATGTGAGTATTGAACTGAAGCAGATTTTTCGTCAGCAGGATGATAAGTTTATCGGGGTACTCAATAAAATCAGAGACAATCAACTTGACCGAGACGGATTGGATTTGTTGAACCAAAGTCATCGGCCCGAGATAGTCAATGGAGACGCAGAAGGTTACATCACACTGACTACACACAATTATCAGGCAAGAAAGATTAATGATGCCAGACTTGCCCAGCTTGCCGGAAATTCGCACACCTTTAAAGCAACCGTGGAGGGAAATTTTCCGGAAAGCAATTTTCCTACAGAATCAAGTCTGACGTTGAAAAAAGGGGCTCAGGTGATGTTTGTGAAAAACGATTCATCTGTTGAGAAAGCCTTCTACAATGGTAAAATTGGACAGATTACTGCCATTGCGGGTGACAAGATATTTGTGAAATGTCCCGGAGATGAAGAGGTTATTGAGGTGAAGCCGGAGCGTTGGGACAATACCCGCTATAAGATCGATGACGAAACCAAAGAGATCCGGGAAGAGGTGGAGGGCACTTTTACCCAATATCCGCTGAAAACTGCATGGGCCATTACCATTCATAAAAGTCAGGGACTCACTTTTGAGAAAGCCATTATCGATGCCAATGCTGCTTTTGCACATGGACAGGTCTATGTGGCCCTGAGTAGGTGTAAATCTCTTGAAGGGTTGGTGTTGACCAGTCCACTGAATGTGTCTGCATTGAAAACAGATGCCGAAGTATCCGGTTTTATCCGCAAGGTGGAGGAGGAACCTGTTGGAGATGATGCTCTGATGCAGGCCAAGCGGGATTACCGGTATATGTTGTTGCAGGAAATGTTTGATATGGGTAGCCTGGAACGTCAGTTGGCGTATTGTCTCAGGGTGGCGTATGAAAACAAAGGGGCTGTGCAGGATGAATTACCAGTGACTCTCGGGAATATGAAAACCATGCTTACAAGTGAGATGAAACCTGTGGCCGATAAGTTTCTTGGACAAATCAACCGTTTGTTGCAGGAAAATCCTGATTCTGACAGCAATGATTTTTTACAGGAACGGATCCAAAAAGCAAGTAACTGGTTTTCTGATAAAACAGCTGAAAGCCTCAAGGCCCCATTTGAAAACCTAAATCTGGAGACGGACAATAAGACTGTTCGAAAAACGCTGAAGCAGGCCTTTGAGCGGCTTGGACTGGAAATTGGCATTAAATCTGAAGTTTATGAACAGTGTAAAGAGGGATTTGAGGTGAAGAAATATCTCAAGGCCCGTGCACAAGGGGTGCTTGACGGAGTTTCCGTGCCATCGACAGGCCGGTCACGCAAAGCAGTGGATGTGTCTGTGAAATACCCTGATTTGTACAGTCGGTTGAAACAGTGGCGCGACGATAAAGCCGAAGAGCTTGATCAGGAGGTTTATATGGTGCTTCAGATTAAGTCGATGAAGCATATTGCAGCCACCCTGCCACAGTCGATGAAGGAAATGAAAAAGATTCATGGCTTCGGGAAAGTGAAACTGGAAAAGTACGGTCCTGAAGTACTCCAAATAGTACTGGATTACTGCAAAGAACATGATCTGGAAAGAACGGACGGGGAGGAGAATCCTTTTGAAATGCCTTCATCCAAACCCAAAAAGGAGAAAGTGGATACCAAACAGGTAACTTTCGATCTTTTCAAGAAAGGGAAAACCATCGAAGCCATAGCCCAGGAACGATCACTAACCGCCGGAACCATCTTTAGCCATATCGGACATTTTGTGCGGAGTGGTGAAATCAATATCTTTCAGATCATTCCGGCTGAGAAAGTACACCGCGTGGCAGACTGGCTCAATGGAAATAAAGCAGAATCACTTACCGAGGTCAAAAACCATTTTGGTGATGAGGTTTCCTGGGATGAACTGCGGTTGATTGTCAATCATGTGAAAGCGAAGGAAGAGGTGAAGGGGTAAGGTTGATAATGAGGTGGCACAATGATTTTAACGGGATTTTTCGTGCGTTTTATTGGGTGGTTTCACTTTGCAAAAACAAACAATAGGCGTGTAGCCCCGTGCATTATCCGGTCCGGCGGATGGCAAAAATGCAAAACGAATGACTTTTAAGGGCTTTCCGAAGTTATCATTATTTCAGATTCATGAGATGTTCAAATTTTATTATCTGTCGGGGTGAACCACAACTTTCATTGGATAATTGTGTTTTAAAATAATGAACAGTCAACTTTCTCAAATAATCGAAGGTTCAAAGGAGCGTCTCCGTCTTTTTCTGAGCATTGGTCTCGGGATATTCATGTTTATGCTTTTTTTTGAGCCTTTTTCTATATTTCTTTCAGACTTAAATAAACGCCTGGTGTTTCTGGTGGGGCTTACGGGTATTTTCTTTGTTTTGATGATGCTGGTTTACGTGGTTATTTCTCATTTCTTTGCCCGATCCCGTTCTCCCATAAAAGAATCATTTCTTTCTTCCTACGTGACGGGGTTTATTCTGATGGTTTTGAGCAGCATCGCTCTAACATTTTATCTGAGGTATGTCGGGATGGTGAATATGTCCTTTTTTACTTTTTTCAAAATACTGGTTATCTCATTGGTTCCACCGGTGACAATAAGTCTGCATGATACCATCCAAAACCTGAAGGCACACAATGCAGCTTTAATTCTTGCCAGGGAAAAAGAGCGAAAGCGGGTTGAGAGGTACGAAGACGAATTCCTGAGCAAAACGGTAGAGTTAAGCGCCGAAGGAGGACGAGATACATTTAAGGTAGTTGTTTCGGATATCATTTACGTTGTTTCGGCAGATAATTATGTGGAGATTGTCTTCAAAGAAAATGAACACTTTGAGAAGAAGTTATTGCGGAACACGTTGAAGAATCTCCAGCTTTTACTATCTCCGTATTCAAACTTTATTCGTTGTCATCGAACCTGCCTGGTTAACATTCATTTCATTGATCAATTGCGTAAAAACTACAACAATTATTGGATATCTCTAAAGGGTACAGATCAAAAACTGCCTGTTTCACGTCAGTATTTGCTGAGGGTTAGAGAGGTTATGTGAGTTGTAGGGGTGAGTGTTATTCGCCCTTTAATATTGCCATCTATCCCATAAGACATCCCTCCGCCATCCTTTTTATTCCATTTGCCCCATTCATTTGATGCAGCTCCTTTGGGAAGCTACCTTTGTATAGAATGGAACTTCCATAAAGACCGGTCCTATTTGTAAACCGGTTTTATAGGAAGTGCTTTGTGTGTTCAATTTATAAATTTTTTAGGTATGAGTAATCAAAAAATTATTTTCCCCTTAGATAAAAATCCTGATTTCATCAATGATTTGAGAAGGAGGGTGGATGGTTATTTCAAGGATAACAATCTCTCAAAATATGGCAATAAAACCATTGTTTTTCAGTCTGTTTTCATGGGTGTTCTCTATGTTCTGCCTTATGTGCTGATGCTGTCAGGTGTAATAACGTCGGTTCCGGGAGTTATTTTGAGCTGGGTAGCGATGGGTGGCGGAATGGCCGGTTTGGGAATGGTGTTGATGCATGATGCCAATCATCGCGTGTTTTCCAGAAACCAAACAGTTAATAAGTGGCTTGGAAAGTCCCTGTATCTTCTTGGAGGGTTTCCGCCAAACTGGAGGCATCAGCACAACACGATGCACCATGGTTTCACCAATATTGAAGGTCATGATGAAGATATTGCGCCGGTCGGGTTTTTGAGGTTTTCACCTCACCGCAAGCTTTTTAAGGTTCATCGTTTTCAGCACATCTATGCCTGGTTTTTATACGGTTTGATGACTCTGTCGTGGGTGACGATGAAGGATTTTGTTCGAATAAAGAATTATAAGAATGAGGGTGTTGCTCCATTTGATAAGAAATACAAGTCGTATCTCACTGATTTGATTGTTGCCAAATCAATTTATTACTTTTTTCTGCTGGTATTACCCATTTTGATAATGCCGGTTGGCTGGTACTGGATTGTTGGCGGCTTCTTTATTATGCATTATATCAGCGGCCTGATACTAACCACCATTTTTCAAACTGCTCACGTGGTGCCAAGTTCAGCTTATCCACTACCATCTGATGAAGGAAAACTGGAAAACAACTGGGCCATTCATCAGTTGCTGACGACCTCTGATTTTTCACCCAAGAGTAAAGTTCTTTCATGGATGATAGGGGGCTTAAATTATCAGGTAGAGCATCATCTGTTTCCCAATATCAGCCATGTACATTATAGAAAACTTTCGCAACTGGTTAAAGAAACTGCTTTTGAATACAATCTTCCGTATCACTCTCAGGAAACGTTCTTTAAAGCCGTAGCAGGTCACGCGAGAATGTTAAAAATGCTGGGAAGACAGGTTGCTTAAGTTTATTTATTCAAACAGGGTTTACAAGATTTTGATGGTCCGGCCTCCTAATTGATCTCAATTTATGGCCGGACTTGTTATTTTTTGAGGTTACGAACCAATAAAAACAATCCGCGAAAGATCCACAAAATAAGATAGATGACGATACTGATTGCTACAACGTACCCCAGATGAGTGTACAATTCGCTCCAACTGGTATCGTAGTAAATTATTGAATATACGTTAAGTCCGATGGCAGCGACCAAACAAACCAGCCATATAAAAAGCTCTCTTTTTAGTTTTCTATGGGTAATGATAATATCTTTCATTCGTTTAAAATTTTGTAATTACATGATAAAAAACTAATTAAAAATTTGAGAACGAATGTAACCGCTTCGCTCTCACATAATATTTTTTAAACATATTCTTTTGTGATATTTATGCTTAAAAAATATCATGCTCGTTTCATCAGTACAAAATTTGTTTAAGTTATTGGTCTGATGGAACTCGCATGAAAGAACTTATACATATTCTTTTGAGGCAATCATTGCCATGCTCGTTTCATCTAATTAAATTTATATTCACTTTAAAATCTGCAATTTAGGTGATTTCGTTAGTTCTTTGGGAATGTCGCAAAATACGCTTTGCTTGAGTTCTTAAAAGTGGCGGATCGGAATCCTCCACACCTTTTTCATGTAGGCTAACTACCTGCAATTGAGCTATTTTCATATAGCTCGAATTGTAAGCCCTTTGAAATGTGCTGTTTATATGATTGTGTTAGTTCTTTGGGTGTGTCGTTATCAAGAGAAATAACTACTGCCTACTGACAACTGCCTAACGACTAACTTACTTTCATTTATATCTTATATTTGTTGGCAAGCGTTAGTTTTTCTCCTGTTTCAATGGCAATTTCGCCCAAAAGCGTCCAGATACTTGCGTTATATCCTTCCCGGGTAAGTGATTCAGGTGCTTTTCCTGCTCTGATGAATTTGGCAAAGCCTTCCAGTTGAAGTGCAGTGTCATAAAAGTCGGTGTTTTCGATGATGGGCTCCCCATTGTACTTTACTGCTGTTTCGGGAACCCAGCTGGCACCACCAATCATCACTTTGCCAAAAAATCCTGATTCCATATCGTTGAGCAACTGGAGTATGCCAGGTGCAGGAGGAGGCGTTTCAGTATAGTAGCGATTGGTTTCAAACTCAATGGTGCCTTTGTGTCCCATGATTTGTTCCTCCAAACCGTATTTTTTGTTGCTGGTCATGGAGTCATAGATAAACTGTGTGCCATCTTCGTAAGAATAGATGAGCGCCACGTTGTCGTTTACCTCGCGTCCATCTTTCCAGTACACAATACTTCCGGTTCCTGTTACTGATACCGGCGTTTTTTGAAGGGCCCAGTTGGCCACCTGAATCTGGTGTGACATTAGTTCAGTTAACAATCCGGCTGAATATTCTTTATACAATCGCCAGTTGATGAAGCGCTCCATCTCGATGGTATTGTCAGGAACCGGGCGCCGCCAGTCGTTGTTTCGATGCCAGTAGGCGCGGATTTGTCCCAGTTTCCCAAGTTCTCCATTGTGTATGCGCTGCATTCCCTCGAGATAAACGGGGTTGAAAAGGCGTTGATGGCCGATTTGAAGGATCTTTCCGGTTGCTTTATGTGCATCATACATGGCTTTTGTGGTGTCCAATGTGCGAGCCATGGATTTTTCGCAAAAAACATGAATACCTGCAAGCATTGCATCAATAGCAATATGAGCGTGCTGGTGCAGTGGAGTGGCAATGATTACGCCATCTACTTTCTCTTTGTTTAGCAAATCTTCGTAATTGTTGTAAAGAACCGGATTCATGTTTTGTTCTTTACACATTTTCTTCGTTTCCTGCAGATTGGGTTGATAAACATCACAAAGAGCTGCAATTTCCAGGTTGCTGCTTTCGGTTATTTCAAATAAAAGGCGCAGGAGCTGCTTACCCCGGCTGCCTGTGCCAATAACGGCAAGTCTTACCCTGTCTGAGGCATTTTTACCGGCTGTAGATGACTGCGCAAAAGCACTAAGCCATGGTGAGGCAGCCAGCGTTGCCACTGAACCTGTGATAGCCATTTTTTTGAGGAATTCTCTTCTTGACTGTATTTTATCCTGCATAGATTTTGTGTGTTTTAATGAATTGGGAAAACAGCCCATTTCTTCACATTGAAATGGCTGGCAATTTTCTGATGTTTTTCACCAGGTGCTGCGATAAGGGCAGTTGATAAAACCTCCGCCTCCGTGGCACTTACACTCTGAACAACTGAGGTAAAGGAGGGGGGATAATCTCCCGTTTTGGGATTCAGGATGTGTGGCGTTTTTCCACTCCCATGGCCGGAACAGCTGACAGAAACGGCATCATTTCTCAGCGGCCAGATATCTCCTGCAATTTTCTGACTCTTCAATGAAAAGGGCCAGTGATCACCATGTGGATGATGTCCTTTGGTAAGGATGGAACTGCCTCCAAAACTGATAAACGTATTTTTAATACCAAATTCATCTAATATCTTCGATGTTTCATCCAACGCCAGTCCTTTTCCTATTCCTCCAAAATCCAGGGATACAGCAGGATGAAGAAACCGTATGGAATTATTCGACGTATTTATTTTAATAATATCTTTCGGTGGATGTATGGGGAGGGAATTTTCTGAAAATGAACTTTTTTCTTTTAAGGAGGCATAGACTTTTCCGGCAAATACATTGAAATAGCCCTCCGACTTTTGAAAATATTTCATCCCGTTGCTGATGCTTTCAAAAAGAAAGGGACTGATGACCATCCTTTTCGAAAAGGCAGTTTGGTTAACCTTAAAAGTTTCGGCTTCTGAATTAAATCGATCCAGAATGGTTTGTAATTCCATAATATGGGTGACTACTTTTTCAGTAACCTGATCGGCTAAAGCCTGATCAATACCCCAAAAGACGATGTCCAGCGGGGTATTCATCAGGAATGCATTTTTGTGGAAGATGTTATTAGAATTTTGGTTCCCAGCCTTTTTCATAAGTTCTTTCCCATAATTCCATAGCTTTAAAGCTATTGGTGATGTGTCCGTTTTTTGGGTCACATATAAGTGACTCCCCGGTACGCGAGGAGATGTTTGCCAAGTGTCCAAGCAGGGTGCTGGTGGCCCCTTCATCGATTGGGGAACGCAATTCTTCTTTGCCTCTGATGGCTTCAAAGAAGTTTTGAGCATGCAGGGTTGACATATCTCCACCGCCTCCCAGTTGCGTGCCACCTTCATTGCTTCCTGATTGTTTCTCCCTGATGAGAGAGCCGTTTCGGTCAAACAGCTTGTAACCACCCCGGTCAACCCACACACTTCCTTCAGTACCATAAATGATGGTTCCACGCCCGGCACCATAGGTTTTGTGGGAATTCCTGCTCTTGCCATCCCATTGAATGATTTTATTTCCGGGAAAACGAAAGGTGGCATCCATGGTGTCGTACATCGTCCAGCCATCATCCGGCCAGTGATATTTACCCGAGTTGACCATCACGGCCTCAGGAAAACTGACCTGTAAAGCCCATCGGGCCACGTCTAACTCATGCACGGCGTTATTGCCTGTTTCAGCTGTTCCATAGTCCCATCCATACCAGTGCCAGTTGTAGTCCCAGGTGTTGTGTTCGTAAGCTTTTCGGGGGGCCGGTCCCTGCCACAATTCCCAATTCAGACCTTCCGGAGGAGCTGCTTTGGTGGGATTGACAACCCTTCCGCGCCCATTGCTGTAAAAGGCTTTTGCCATGTAAGGTTTACCAATAGCTCCATTGTGGATTTCTTTGATGATTTCGATGGTTTCAATTGAGGATCTCTGTTGGTTACCCATTTGAATGACCTTACCGTAGCGATCGCGTGACTTTACCAGTAATTCACCTTCATAAGGATTGTGACTGCAGGGTTTTTCCACATACACATGTTTCCCGGCAGCATTTGCCAGCCAGGTTCCTGGTGCGTGCCAGTGGTCGGGTGTGGCCAGGAATACGGCATCCACATCTTTGTCATCAATTACTTTGAAGAAATCTTCTTCAAGTTTGGGTCTGTAATCCAGCACTTCTCCAAATCTTTTGGCTGCATTAGTCATTTGGCTTTGCATCACGTCGCACAGGTAAAGCAATCGAACATTGCTTTTGGGGTCTGAGATGGGTGGAATGTAGGCACCTAATCGGCGACCAAGGCCAACGATGGCCACATTCAGGCGGTCGTTGGCGCCCATAATTCCCGCATAACTTTTAGGGCTCATGCCCATTCCGGCAATGGTAAGGCCGGCGGCTCCTAGTGCCGATTTTTTGATGAATTCTCTTCTTGAGTTTTTATTTTTTTTCATGGTTTTGGTTTTATTGGATGTTGAAAATTGGTTTGCATAAAGACTCTTAGCTTAAGTTTATAGTAACGTGTGTTTGTTTTGAGATTGCTTCGGGCTTAGCCCGAAGCAATCTCAAATTGTAAAAACGTTATTTTAAACTATAGCCAGATTCTTAGTTAGTATGTTGTTTCTTAGCAATTTCAACTACTTACTACTGGCTAATTACTACTAACTAATTACTAACGACTAATCTCTTTTATCTTTATATTCTTGAACTCTACTTCATTGCCATGATCCTGAAGCAGGATGTTTCCTTTTTCATATTCACCAAAGGCAGGCCACTTGCTGTATTTACTGTAAGCCACCAGAGCCCGCCACATCTGGGTGTCGCGTTCGTACTCCACGACTTTGATGCCATTAAGGAAATGCTGAACTTTTTTACCATTTACCACAATCATTGCACGGTTCCAGTTTTCATAACCATTGACATATTTCTCCCGGGGTAAATGGGTATTGTATTCATACCCGTTGGCCGTGATGAGATCATAAAGGGATGCCATGGTTCTATTACCATTAACTCCCATTTTTGCGTCGGGATGATGCTCGTCATCAAGGATCTGGAATTCGCAACCAATGGAAGAGCCTTCTCCTTTGTTCAACTCAGTATCCACAAAATACTTGATGCCGCTGTTGGCTCCTTTTGTGATGCTGAAATCTACGATCAGGATGAAATCTGAGTATTGCTTTTCGGTGACAATGTCCCCACCATTGGTCGATTCACCACCTCCTGAGGCGTGAACTTTCAGGATGCCATCATTGATGCTCCAACCGTTTTCAGGAAAGTGATCCAGTTTGGCACCTCTCCAGCCGCTGGTGGTTTTTCCGTCCCACAACAGTTTCCAGCCATCGGCTTCTTCGCGTTCGGTAAGCTGATTTTTCAGATAACTTACTTCCGGAGCTTTCATGTTTTTGTATTCTTCAAAGTCTCTTTCGTTGATTTCTTTTAGCCGGATGTTTTTCCACCTTATTTTTTTGCCTTCCAACTCTTTGTTATTGCCAATGCTATGCACCTGGAGGGCTATAAAACCGGTTTCAATATCGTCTTCAACAAGGTTTGAGGCAGGTACCCCATTGACCCAGGTCATAATATGATGATCGAAAGCGACCACCTTAAAGGTGTTCCATTCACCTTTCCTGAAAGCATCTTTGGCCCCGGGGTTATAGTCCAACGGGTAGCGCCAGCCTTTCCGGGCTTCGTCATAGATACCGCCGGCCCATGCACGTTTCGAGTCTTCACATTCCACTTGTGGTCCGTGTACGCGTCCGTTGTTATATTCTTTGTTGCTGTGGCTCCGAATTTGAACACCCGAGTTCAATCCCTCATCCATTTTCATGTCGTATTCCAGAATGAAATTGGTGTACTCTTTTTTGGTGGCAAGGAAGGTGTTGGGAGATTTAGTAACTGAGGTACCAATAATCATCCCGTCTTCCACATCGTAAGGGGCATTTCCGTTGAGTACTTCCCAGCCCCGGAGGTTTTTCCCGTTAAAAAGTTCCTCCCGGTCGCCCTGGGCATTTACCCCGGTCATCGATATCAGCAGAATTACAGATAAAAGAGAAAGACATTTTTTCATAGTTCTTCTTTTTAGTATTAATTTGTGAAGGCAATTTAAGGATTGTTAACCCCGGAGAGTAGATGTTTTTGTGTCAAAACCGGATGGAATTGTTTCATGTATCAGATGATCAGATAAATAATGAGGCTTTTTTTTGTAATTGTGTTGCTGTCATTTTTGTCGGAACTGGTTTTTGCTCAAACACCCAGGTTCGACCATTTTGATATTTCTACCGGGTTATCACAGAATAACATTAACGGTCTTGTTATTGATGACAAAGGAAATATTTGGGCAGGGACACTTGATGGACTGAATAAATATGACGGATATAACTTTAAAATCTTTAAGCCGGGAGCCGGGCTGGAAGGAGAAATTTCTGGGAATCATATTGTCTCGATGGGTAAAGGAATGGATGGAGATGTCTGGGTAACCACACGGGAAGGAGATTTGAATCAGTATGTGGCATCGTCAAAAAAGTTCAGAAGATTTAGTCAGAAAATTTTTGAAGATGTTGGGATTTTTCCGGAAAATAATTTCTGGCAATTCAATGATTCTTTGGTTTGGTTTAGCCAGGGCAGCCGGGCTGGTGTTTTGAACATCAATACAGAGGACTGCCACACGTTCAGTACTCCGGGATATATCAATGGTATTGATCAGCGTGGAGATAAATTGTTGCTCTATGGAGATTTTGGCGTTTTGCAGTGGAAGATTGATGATGAGCAGCAAACGTTGAAAAGGGAGCCTGAATTAATATCTACAGTTCCCTGTTACTTCATGCAAAAGGTGGAGGATGGGTGGATGGCTCTTTCAGGGGATGGCATGTATAAACTCCCCTATGATTTTAGCTCAAATATGGCCGTTTTCTATTATTCCGATATCGGACTTTCTGATTTGAGAATTTCCTCGATAACCAGTTTTGCCGCTTTTAATGGGGATTATTGGATTGGCGGATATAATCTGTTGGTCAGAATTCAAAAGGATGGGGAAGGCTGGAGTTCACGTAGATTCTCCTATGATGCAGAGAATGACTACACCTTTAAAGGATATAATGTTACCCACATGAAGTTTGATGAACTTGGAAATCTCTGGATAGGTACACAGAAAAACGGCATAAACCATTTCAATTATGAGAAAAACCAGTTTTTGCATTTCAACTGGAATGCCACTTCATTAAGCAGGCCCGATGCAGATCCTGTAAGAGCTATCTGTCGCAGGAAAAACGGTGAGTTATGGCTGGGGTTCGATCGAAACGGAGTCGGAATTATTTTTCCTGATGGACATCAGCAATATTTTAGTCACTATCATACCAAAGACGGGAATAACCGTCCCATCAATAATGTTCGATCCATATTTGAGGATTCAAAGGGCAATGTCTGGATTGGGGAATCGGGTGAATTGTGTGTTTTCAATGAGAAAGAGGAGCGCATTGAGGCGGTGGATGTGCGATTCAACTGGAGATGGCCGCATCAGAGTTATGTGATCAAGGAATGGGACAGGGGAACTTTACTGGTGACTTCTTCCGTAAATATTGGTTGGGTGAAGCTGGAATTCATGACTCTGGACAGGGTCATTAATCTTAGCGACCAGGAAGGGTATTTGTCGGGTAGTCTCAGGGATATTGTAAGGGATGAAAATGGTCATTACTGGATTGCAAAGGATGAAAACGGAATTTTCAGGGTCGATCAGTGGGACAAACCCTTTGAAACGGTTCAGAAAAATTCCCACAAGCTGTCGGATAACAAAGTGTATTGTATGGCGGATGACGGTGACAGTTTGTGGATTGGCACCAATTCAGGTCTTAATTTGTTCAGTATCGGTGAGGGAGAGGTCGTAAAAAGATATTTTGAGCAGGATGGATTGAGCAATAATATCATCTATAGCCTTAACATTGATTCTTCAGGAATAATCTGGATGAGTACCAATCGGGGGATTAGCAGGTTTAATCCTGTTTCCGGTGATTTTAAAACTTACTTGTCCAACGATTTTTTTATGGATGATGCCCATTTTGTGGGCGATGATGGCCAAATCTACTATGGTGGCTACACCGGAGTTGTCGGTTTTTATCCTCATGATATTGATCCGTTTCGTTCAAAGGTCAGGGCTACTTTGGAGCGTTTTACTTTGTTTAACCGGCCAATTTTGCCCGGAGATACTGTGAACCAGAGGATCTTGATGGATAAACCTCTGGGGGACACCTCCGGATTGGAGCTCCACTATGACGAGAACTCTTTTACCATAAATTTTAATGCCTATCCTTTTGACGTGCCCAATCAAAATGTTTTCCGGTACCGGTTGGCCGGATTGCAGAATGAATGGACCGTTTTGGAGGGAAACAACCGGCAAGCGCGGTATGCGGCCGTTCCCCCGGGCCATTTTATATTTGAAGTCCAGGCTGCCTACAGTCATGCCGATTATGGGCCGGTAACGCGATTGGATATTGAGGTTGTTCCTCCGTTTTGGCAAACGGGATGGTTTAAATCGTTTTTGGTACTGCTTCTGCTCTCGACGGTTTTTGCTGGTTACCAAATACGATTGAGGCAAATTCGTAAGCGCAATTTTCTGCTGAAGAAGCGGGTGGAGGAGCAGACACGGGAACTGAGAGACCGCAACAGGCAAATTGTGGAAATATCTGAAAAACTTCATGAGGCAGATCAGGCTAAGCTTCGGTTCTTTACCAATATTTCTCACGATTTTCGAACTCCCCTGACTTTAATTCTGGCCCATCTTGATAACCTGGAGAGTACGAAGAGTAAAGCCGTGAAGACGATTCGCAGTAATGCCTTTCGGTTGTTGAACATGATAAATCAGCTGATAGATCTGCGAAAACTTGATCAGGGCGAATTGGCGCTTTCCATCTCCCGGTTTGATATTGTTGCTTTTACCGCAGGGATTGTGGAGTCGTTTCAGATTTTGGCATCAAAGAAAGGAATTGATCTTGGTTTTTTCAGTTCAGTGGAAAAGCTGGAGATTTGGTTGGATGTCGATAAAACAGAGAAGATTCTCTACAATTTGGTTGCCAATGCTCTAAAATATACGCCGGGTGGCAGAACCATTTTGGTCAGTGTGGCAGAGAATTCCGACCGGTTTTCTTTGGTTGTTCAGGATCAGGGGATGGGAATGTCGGAGGAAGAGGTGGCAAATGCTTTTGATCGTTTTTACCGTTCTGAAAAGGGGCAGGGACAGGCGGCAGGACATGGCATTGGATTGACAATAGTGAAAGGACTTACAGAAATTCAGAAAGGAACCATCCATGTTGAAAGTGAGTTGGAGAAAGGATCTGAGTTTGTTTTGACCTTCTTGAAAGGTAGAGACCATTTTGCGAATCGTGATTTTAAGAACGTCAATGAAGAACCTTTAATTCAGGAGAAAATCCCTGTTGTTTTTTCGGGAAATAATGGGTTTTCTAAGTTTGGGGAGCAGAATATCTTGGTAGTGGAGGACAATCACGAGCTTTCTGAGTTTTTGAGAGGATTGTTGGATACATGGTTTAATGTGATGGTGGCTGAAAATGGACGGAAAGCCTTTGAAATAATGGGCGATTTTACCCCGGATTTGATTATTTCGGATGTAATGATGCCTGTGATGGATGGTATAGAATTTTGTCGCAAAGTGAAGGCAGACATACAGACTTCTCACATTCCCTTTATTTTGTTGACGGCGCGGACAGATCCCGAAATGCATATTGAAGGATTTGAAATGGGGGTGGATGATTACATCGAAAAACCTTTCAACAGCCGGATATTTTTGGCCCGGTTGAAAGCATTACTCGAGAATCGCGAAAAGTTGAAGCGGCATTTTGAGCACCAGCCTCAAGTATTCATCTCCGGAGAAGCGCTTAACAAAAGAGATCAGTCATTTATTGAATCGGTCAATAATATTATTGAAAATCGTTACTCTGAAACCGATTTTGGTGTGGAGATACTTAGTAATGAGATGAACATGAGCCGTTCCACTTTTTACCGGAAATTTAAAGCATTAACAGGTGTTTCTGCCGCTGATTATCTTCGAAAAATCAGACTGCATAAAGCCTCGGTTTATTTGAAGCAGGATGACATTCCTGTTTCTCAGGTGGCTGAGGAGGTGGGCTTTCAGAGTGTGGCCCATTTTCGAAAATGCTTTAAAGAGGAATTTGGGGAAACTCCCGGTGCCTGGGGAAGATGATTATATCTCCCAACTCGCCTTAACCTGACTTCCTTTTTCATCATCATTATCAATCTTCAAATAGGTCGAGATCTCCTGCTGCATCTCTTCCACATGTGAGATGACACCCACAATCCTGTTCTCGTGACGCAGTGATTTCAACGTGTCAAACACAATGTTGAGCGATTCGCGGTCTAATGTTCCGAACCCTTCATCCAGAAAGAAAAAATTGCCGCTGGTCGAAGTATGCTTTTGAATGCTGTCGGCCAATGCTAGTGCCAGTGACAAAGAAGCCTGGAAGGTTTGCCCCCCCGACAGGGTTTTGACGCTTCTATGGTGTCCCTCATTCATGTAATCTCTCACCTGGAAAGAATTATCTGATGCCAGCTCCAGGGAGAGATGCTGGTTGGTCAATCGGTAAAAACGGTCATTGGCAGCTCTTACCAACTCTTGTAAATAGACTGTGGAAATATAATTGACAAAAGCCCCGCCCTTAAAGAGGTTTTTCATCATTTTGAGGTTTTCGGCCCGCTCCTGTACTTTGTCGTGTTCTTTTTTTAGTTCTCCTGCCTTTTGTTCGTCTTTCTTCAGGCGGGAAAGTGTGGTGTTGGCTTCTCCCCAGGCGCGGTTGAGTTCCTCTATTGTTTTGTTGAGTTTTTGATTTTCCAGTGCGAGTTCCAGGTATTTTTTTTCGTCAAAAGTCTGCCCGTTAAGCTCTTCCGCGTATTGTTTAATTGTATTGGTGTTTGAGCTCAGCTCCTGCTTGTATTGTTCAATTTTTTTGCGTGTAGCATCAATTTCAAAAGGTTTAAAAACAATCTCTGAAACTTTTTCGAGTGGAAGATTACCATGCTCTTTCAGCAATTGTTCAAGCTGTTGATTTATGACTTCTATTTCTTTTTGAGTTTGTTTCAGATGTTGTTCCCGGGTTTCCATACGACCACGCAGCATATCCACTTCTTTGCCGGTGTCGGCCACCAGTTTTTCCTCCTTTTGGTAACGATTCCCAATTTCGGCATGCTGCGTTTTCAGTCCTGCTGCCTTTTGTGTGAGTTCGTCGGTGGAAACTTCTTTAAGCTGTTCCGGATTAACTTCTTTGAATTGATCGGAGAGGATTTCAATGCGGCTTTTTTTGTCCACAATGGAACGTTCAATTTCATCCAGAAGCTTCCGGTAATTTTCTTTGTTCTTCTCACCTTTTTCGGTGTCTGTATTTATTTTTTCCTGTTCAGCTTCCAGCTTTTTTATGTCTTTGCTGATGATTTCAGATTGCTTAAAAGCTTCGGTCACCTGATCTTCTTTTTCTGGAGAAAACTGTTTCCATTGAAATTTTGCGTTGTGTTGTTTTATTTGCACTGTGAGTTCATCCAGGTTTTCAGTCTGTTTTTTACGATCCTTGCTTAGGTTGTCGTGCCGATCCGATAAACGTAAAAGCGTTGTCTCAGTCTCACTTAGCAGCGAAATATTCTTTTGATTTTTCTCACGTTTCTCTTTAATTTCTTTAATTCCGGACGACAGATCATCTGCTTTTAAAATATTGGGGTGGTGTTCTGAACCACAGAGGGGACAAGGCTTACCGTCTTCCAGTTCATGGGCATACTTTTGCAATTGATGTTGTACCTGCAGATGATGCCATTGGGCTTCCATCTCAGCTTTCTCCTCTTCCAGTTGCTTTTTATTGTTGGCGAGGGTTTCCTGTAATTTATGAATTAAATCCCGGGAGTTCTCAGTTTGAGGTACGCTGTATTTATCAGCAATATCCAGAAGCTGTTTTTGTAAGGTTTTCACGGCCTCGTCAGTTTCTTCTTGCAGATGTTTGGCCTCCTTTTGTTCCTTTTTCAGCTGTTTGAATTGAGAGAACCATTCCCGCACATCCGACAGAACCTTAAGATCGGGGAGAACTTCTTTCTTTTTGGCTACCTCTTCTTTGATGGATTTTTGCTTTTTTTTCAGTTCTTCCAGGATGTCCAGGTTTTGCTGAACCATCAGGTTGCCCTTTTTATGCCGCTCCTGCTCTTTTTCAATTTCTGCTTTTAGTTTTCGGATATCAGCCATTTTCCCAAGTTCATCAGCTTCGCGAAGCCACTTATCGCGCTGTTCCCATGCCTGTTTGGTCTTTTGAAAAGCCTCTGTGAGTGATGCGTATTGCTCTTGGAGCTTCTGAAGTTGTTCTTTGGCTTGCTTTTGTTCTCCTTTAATCTTATTGCTTTCTTTTGTCAGCCGGTTGACTTGCTCTAATGGGGATCGGAAAATTCGGGTGAAAATTTCATATTCCTGAAGCTCCTTTTCCAGCCGGTCAATTTGTTCTTTTTCTTTCAACAGTTTTTCCTGAAGACGTTTGCTTTCCGCTAACTTTTTGTGAAGATCGCGGATGCCTTCTTGCTCCTTGATCTGTTTTTGGATCTTTTCTATTTCTTCATTGGCTTTTTTTAGTTCTTCAGAGGTGTCTTTCAACTTGGTCTCCAGTTTTTTTATCTCTTCCGGGTCAATATTTCCAATGTTTTCAAGTTGGCCGTTTAAGTTTTGCAAGCGCTGGTCATTACTGCGTTCAATATCGGCCACGCGGCCATAAAGCTCAAATTTGTTGAGGTTGAAGAGTTCCCCCAACATATTGGTCCGGTCTTTGGCTGTTAGTTGCAAAAACTCCTGAAACTTCCCCTGCGGAATGATGATGGTTCGATGGAAGTTATTGTAGTTTAGCCCGGTTATTTCTTCTGCAGAATCTTCAGAAACAGGTTCCCATGTACCATTTTTTAACTGATAAGCGGTTCGCTCCAGTTTTTTTACATCCTCAAATTTTTTGCTGTTTCGTTTACCATGAACCATAAACCGGTAAGCCTCATTGCCTGATGCAAACTCAAAATCAATGAATAATTCATTCGATTTCAGGTTCATCATGTTGTAGTTGCGGTTGTCGCGGGCATTGAGTCTTTCCGTTTGCCCAAACAAGGCAAATGAGATGGCCTCCAATATCGTAGATTTGCCGCAGCCCACACTTCCGAATATTCCAAAAAGCCCGGCTTGGGTGAGCGTCTCGAAATCGATGGTTTGTTTCTGCTGATAGGAATACATGCCTTGGATGGTCAGTTTCTTTGGTATCATCGGTGATTTTGGTTTAATGGTAAAAGGGTCTGAGGGTGAGATGGCCAGAGTGTATGGTGCATGGAACACTGAGCAACGGTTACTTGCTCTTCAATGTTCTGATATGTCTCAAAACTTACAAAACCCAGAAATCAAAACTTCGAGTCCCTTGGGGGGATTTAGGGGGCCCCTATTATTTCTTTAAACAACTCCTTAATTCGTTCATTGGGTTGCTGCCCTTTGTGGTGGATAAAAAAGTCCTCAAAAAGTTCAGGCATGCTTTTTTCCATATCAATGGCGGGGCCATCGGGTGTTTCGTCAGGATTGCTATTGGTGACTTCAGGGATGATGGTGACAATGCCATCGTGGACGCTATAGATTCTTTTTCGGTCTTCCGTTTTGAGGTAGGTATCCGACACCAGTGTCAATTCCACGTACACCTTCTGATTTTCAGTGAGCCATCGGATAGCCTGGTCGATGTCTTCAAATCGTTTGCGCAATAGTCTTCGACCACTTTTTAGTTCAATTTGCCTGGTTGATACAGGTTTCCCGGGTTCTGCATCAATCAGGGAAACATATTTCTGTTGGTTGGCTTCGGCAAAGCTGTAAGCAAGGGGACTGCCGGTATAAACTGCCGGACCGTTGGCACCTTTTACTTCCTGATATCTGTGGAGATGGCCAAGTGCTGTGTATTGGATATTTTCAGGGATATCCGATGAAAATATCGGTTGAGCTCCTCCAACATAAAGAATGGGCTTCTCATCTTCCGGTTCTTCAGGCATTTTTGTGCCTTCCTGCATCATGAAAAGGTGAGTTATCAACAGGTTGATGCCCTTGTCATCGCAATATTTGTCTGCGGTTGCCTGCCATGAATCACGCAGCACCTGCCGTAAAGAAGCTTCTTTGTTGTCATGGGCAAGAAAGGTTTTCAATCGAAGCTCATTGGCGTAAGGGGTTGTCACAACTCTGAGTGGGGGATGATCGCCCGGTAGCCGAATTTCCAAAAATCCCAGGTCTGAGCGACTGATTTGAAGGCCGCTTTCAAGGGAGAAAGGTGAAACTTTTGAATTGGGAAAACCGGCGAATATAATTCCGCATTCCCGTGCCAGCGGGTCGGGAGCCTCAATACGGTCCGGCGAGTCGTGATTACCCGCTATTGCAATAACCGGTCGGTGGCCGTTGTTGGTTAGTCTTTTTAACGATTTGTAGAACAGGTCCACTGCCTCGGTGGAGGGGTTAAAAGTGTCGAATAAGTCACCTGCAACAACAATGGCTTCAGCGTTTTCTTTATCGGCAATGGTGCAGATTTCATTCAGCACCTCTTTTTGTTCTTCCAGTCGCGAAAAACTTTCGAGCCGTTTGCCCAAATGCCAGTCTGATGTATGGAGAATTCTCATGGATTGTATTGCTTTTGATTGTCGTTTTCACAAAGATAATTTTTTTGAGGGGATGAGTGCTTATTGCGGCAGGCTGTTGCATTTAATGTTGCAGCTTGTCTTCTATATATTATAAGGATGGATAGTTAATACCAATTACTTAGGTTGCTAATGTTTTGAAAGAAGATTGCTTCGCTCTGCTCGCAATGAATCTGTATTAAAGGGTTTAGTCGGTTTGTGACAGGATTTATTAATTTTGTGTTTTCAACAAATCAGTATTTGCACCTGTTTTATGGATTTTTTGATTGGGGTATAGTTTGGTACATAATTGTAATGCGAATTATGAAAAAAATAGTCATTGCCGGTTGCGGCAAACTCAGTGAGATAGTCGTTGATGCAGTAATTCAGGGATTGCTGCCTGAATATGAATTGGTAGGAGTGTACTCCCGGACTGCTGAAAGTGCAGAGCGTCTTGCCTCAAAAATGGAACGCAATGGCAGGGAGTGTAAAGCTTGTGGAACCCTGGAGGAACTCCTTTCTTTAAATCCCGATTATCTGGTGGAAGCTGCAACTCCTGCAGCAATGAAAGAACTGGCTGTTCCTACTCTCAAAAATGGAACATCCATAATCACTTTATCGATTGGGGCTTTAGCAGATACTTCATTTTATGAGGATGTGACCAAAACTGCTTCTGCACACAATGCGAAGGTGCATATTGTAAGTGGTGCTACCGGTGGTTTTGATGTGTTAAGAACGGCTGCACTGATGGGCAATGCTTCGGCAAGTTTCTATAATGAAAAAGGGGTGAGTGCTCTTCGAAAATCAGCACTTTACACTCCTGAAATGGAGACGAAAAATACTGAGGTTTTCTCAGGAACAGCCCGCGAAGCAATCCAAACCTTTCCAACCGGGCTTAATGTGGCTGTGGCTGCTTCCCTGGCAACTGTTGGCCCTGAAAAGCTGAAAGTTACCATGCATTCTACCCCTGAGTTTGTAGGGGACAGACAGCGCGTGGAAATCAAAAATAGTCAGGTGCACGCTGTCGTTGATGTATTCAGCGCCACACCTGAAATTGCCGGATGGTCAGTAGTAAGCACCTTGCTTAACCTTGCCTCGCCTATTGTATTTTGATTCCTGTGAAAGCCGACAGGTTGTCAATAACTTTATTGCTTAACCGGGTGAATGCCTGACTTGTTCGTCCGGAGGATACCTCCATACATCTTACATTTGGATGTTTGAGAAGATGTTCGCTACCCAGGGCTCCGGTGCTGTCGCATAGGCAAAGATTGTCTTTTTCCAGCCATTTAAAAAAGGGTTTTTCATCCCATGCCGGGGACAAACCGGTGTTCATAAGGATTTTTTTATTCCCCAATGCCTCAAATTCATGGTTGTGTAGCAAAACTGTGTTTTTGTTGAGGCAGCAAATGATTACCTCATTTTTGCCAAGCAACTGTTGCAGTGGAAGAAACTGATATCCTTTAACTTTGGCCTCTTCTTTTTCACTTCTGGCAAAATATGAAATCTCAGCACCAAAAAAATTTAATGCATCTGCAATCATTCCTCCCAGTTTGCCCAGTCCGACAATCCCCACCTTTAGTCCGGTGATTTCTCTGGGCATATTATACCATGGAGTTTGACCGAATCCATGCAGGCAACGCACCAGTTCGCTAATCACATATTCCACCACGCCTTCATCTCCGTAATCACGAATGCCGGTCACTGTAATTCCGCGGCTGTTGGCATAACGGATGTCAACGTTGGCACTATCGGGGGAGTAGAGGGAGCATGCCATGCCGATATACTTTACATTTGGACATTTTTCCAGTGCCTCTTTAGTCAGCAGAGAGGTGTAGCTGAGCAGAACCGCATCCGCATCTCCAATACGGCTTGCAATTTCCTCATCTCCCCCCGGAATATCCGGATATAAAATCACCTCTTTTGCAAAGGAGTGTAATTGCTCTTCTGCTTCAGGAATCAGGGATATGGGTTCAATGGCGACTGTTTTTCGGAACAACATAATGTTTTTTTTTTGGATTTTTGTTTGTTGTGAGGCGGAGGGCTTCCCTTTTTAAACCCCATTGGCAATAATAAGGAAACTTTTCGGGAAAATGTTGATGTATTGACTCACAAAGAGGGAACGGGAGAATAATTTGATGACAAAAATATGTCATTGGTAACCACCATATCATGAAAGATTTGGTCAATAACCATTTTTAGAAAATTTTTCACTACTGTCTGACAAAAAAACATTTAACTTATTGCGCTCAAGCCGCGCAGGCTTTTACTTTTTTTGTTCACGAGATAAAAATTATAAGGTGTTCACGATTTACGCTTCGCTCCAATTCTACAGCAAAAAAAAGTAAACAAAAAATGCCGTCGCGCAAAGAAATTCCTAAAAATCAGATTGTTTTTCTAAAATCCGAAAACTCGCTTCGCTCAAACAATTCGGATTTCTTAACGAAAAACAATCTGGTTTTCTTAACGGAATTTCTTTGATGCGAACCTACCTTTGAACTGTGTAAAAGTTTTCAGAACGCAAATAAATACAGGTCTTCATTAAATCCATTTTATTTTACTCGGTCAGTAGTGAAAATTTTTAGTTCAATTCGTGGGGGTTGTTGGATGTTTATTAATTTCGTTGGTTACGGAGAAGGAACGTTCAAAAAAATATTCCATGAAAGATAAAAAGAGTATAGCCCTTGTACTTTCCAGCGGGGGAGCTAAAGGAATTGCACATATTGGTGCCATTGAGGAACTGAAGCGTCAGGGATATAATATTACTTCAGTTTCCGGTTCTTCCATTGGAGCGGTAATTGGAGGACTTCTGGCAATGGGGAAACTGGAGGATTATACCAATTGGATAAAGACACTGGACCGCCGATCGGTATGGGGATTAATGGATTTTTCTTTTACTTCAAATGGCCTTTTGAAGGGAGAACGTGTATTTGATAAAATGAAAGAGTTCATTCCGGATGTGAAGATTGAAGATATGTCGCTTCCATTCACTGCGGTGGCCTCTGACATACTTAATGAAAAAGAAATTGTTTTCAATAAAGGGAGTTTTTACAGAGCTGCCAGAGCTTCCATTGCTATTCCTGCGATGTTCACCCCGGTAAACTACGATGGAACCTTTTTGGTTGATGGTGGTATTCTGAATCCCATTCCCATTGAACATGTGCATCGTACTGAGGCAGATTTGCTTGTAGTAGTAAATTTATACGGAGAAAAGCAACCCAAAGCCGAGCTTGTTGGTGACAATGATAAAAACAAACCCAAACAAGTAGAGGGAGGTTTGTTTGCAGCCTTCTCAAATTTGGTGGCTACAGGTGACAAAAAAAGTCTGGGATATATTTCCCTGCTAACCACCAGTTCTGCTGCAATGATTCATAAGCTTGCCAAAATAAATATTGATCGTTTTAAGCCCGATATTGTCATTGATATTCCTGCCGATTCTGCCAGCACTTTCGATTTTCATCGCGCCGATGAATTACTTAAACTTGGTGCTGATGCTGCGAAAAAAGCAATATCAGTGGTAACTGCGAAATCAGATTAGTTAAATCGGGTGAAACCATGCAATCTTAAACTTCGCTTTTCAAAATATCTGCTATCATTCGATTGCAGAAGTTTAGAGAAGTGTTGATTTCAGAATAATGCACCCATCTCTAATTATCTAACCTCTAATTTCTAATATCTGTTTTTTTCTCTTTTTCTTTGTTATGAGAATATTCTCATTACCTTTGTATGAACAATAGTTCGTTTATGGCAAGACCAAAATCATTGAGAAAGGTGGTAAAGCCACCAGGGTTTAAGGGATATAAACCCTATGGCAATCAGAATGCTTCAGGGAGTCCTGTGGAGTTGCTTTATGAAGAATATGAAGCACTAAAGCTGGCCGATTTTGACCTGATGAATCATCTGGAAGCCTCCCGGGTTATGGGTGTGTCAAGAGCCACTTTTGCCAGAATTTATGAGAGAGCCAGACGAAAAGTTGCTTTGGCTTTGGTGGAGGTGAAGGAGATAAAAGCTGTTTATGGGCATGCTTATCTTGATAAAAGCTGGTTGATATGCAATAACTGTAATGCGCGCTTTACTATTCCGCAGACTGCCAGTGAACATAATTGTCCCGTTTGCCGGTCTTCTAATGTTGAGGCTGTAAAATAGGCCAGAGCATGGGATTGGGCAAAGGGCATGGAGTACCGGATGGTCGAAAGGTTGGATGGCAGGATGGAAAAAGGGATGGAAAAATCCGATCGGATCAGCGTAGGCCTTTTATCTGCTGCGACCGATTGGCGTTTGCGGGTAATGAGGGCATTTTGGGAAACTAAAATTAATACTTGATATATGAAAACACTAATAACATCGACAGGTGGAAGCTTAGATGCTTCCTTTGATAAGCGCTATGGACGTGCAGCCTGGTTTTGTATTCTGGATGAACAAACCGGGAAAACAGAATTCTTTGAAAATGAAAATGTAAATGCTACCGGTGGTGCCGGTACTAAAGCAGCTGAGAAAACAGTGGAGCTGGGAGCCGGAAAAGTTATTTCCGGAGATTTTGGACCCAAAGCCAAGGATTTATTGGAAAAATTCAATGTGCAGATGGTTATTATCGAAGAGGATGATTTGACCATTAAAGATATCGTGGAACGAATTAAAGGATAAGGATATGCCAAAAATGGATCATACAGGCCCAGAGGGACAAGGTCCGCGGACGGGAAGAAATCTGGGACGTTGCACCAAAAAAGATGGAGAAACACCATCTGGCAAAATAGGCGAGGGAATGGGTAAAAGACGCAAAGGCGATTGTGGTGAAGGTAAAGGAAAACGGTTACGAAGCAATCTGCCATAACCCGACAGTCGTAAATTATGAGCTATGAGCCAGGAGCCAAGAGCTTAGAACCAAGAGCTAAGAGCCAAGAGCTAAGAGCTGCCCCCTATACCCTTTGAATGAAGATTTAAAACACATTTTATGTCCTATAGAATAGCTATTGCCAGCGGTAAGGGAGGTACGGGCAAGACTACTGTTTCTGTCAACTTGCAAAATGCCATTGCCAATCAATTGACATCCGCAGTTTTGCTGGCCGATTGTGATGTGGAGGAACCCAACGACCGGATTTTCTTTCCGGATGCAAAAGTAGCCTCTCAAACGAAGGTTCATCAGATGGTTCCGGAAATTGATACCGATAAATGTACTTTTTGCCGCAAATGTGTGGAGTATTGCGAGTTCAATGCCATTGTGGTTTTGCCTCCTGCCGGTTTTGCCGAGGTCAATGCTTCTTTGTGTCACTCTTGTGGAGCGTGTAGTGTGGCTTGTCAGGATGGAGCCATTAACGAAAAGCCGGTCCCTGTTGGAGAAATTACCCGCATGGACACCGGAGTTGGTGGAGGATTGGCTGAAGGAAACCTGAAAGTGGGCTCGGCGATGCAAACGTTGATGATTAAAGAACTAAAAAAATCCATCACCGAGGATTACGATGTGGTTTTGTATGATGCCCCTCCGGGTACCAGTTGTCCTGTTGTGGAGACGGTAGCCGATGTGGATTATGTGGTCCTGGTTACCGAACCTACACCTTTTGGCCTGAACGATTTGATGTTGATGGTTGAATTGTTAATTGATCTGGATAAGCCTTTTGGAGTTGTCATTAATAAAGCGGGACTGGGCAATCGGGATATTTATGAATTTCTGAATGAACAGAATATCGATATTCTTGCTGAAATCCCTTTTAATAAAGCCTACGCAGGGAAATATGCATCCGGTGATTTGTTGACTGATATTGATCCGGAAACTACGGAATCATATTTAAATATTGTAAAATCAATAGAAGAGCGTTATCTGCAATATGAAGGAAGTAACTATTTTAAGTGGTAAGGGCGGTGCCGGAAAAACCAGTGTGACGGCCGCCATCGCATCGGTTGCGGAGAATGCTGTATTCTGCGACAACGATGTGGATGCCGCCGATTTACATCTGATTTTAAATCCTGAGGTGAAGGAGACTCATACATTTTTTGGAGCCTGGGTCGCTTCCATTGATGAGGATAAATGTACCAATTGCGGTATTTGTAAATCTCATTGCCACTTTGATGCCATTCATTACAGAGAAGAGGGTGGACTGTACATTAATCCCTTTCAGTGTGAGGGATGTCGTTTATGCGAACGGGTCTGTCCGGTAGGAGCTATTACATCCGAAAGAAGTGAGAATAATTTTTGGTACGTTTCTGACAGTCGCTTTGGCCCCTTTGTTCATGCAAAAATGGGGCCCGGTGAAGAGAACTCCGGAAAGCTGGTGACAGAGGTGCGCCGGAAAGCAGGTGAAATTGCCAAAGCGACAGGGGCCGACTTTGTAATAAACGATGGCCCTCCGGGAATCGGGTGTTCAGCAATATCATCGGTTACCGGAACCAATGCGGTTTTACTGGTGATTGAACCGACACGCTCCGGATTACATGATGCCCGAAGGCTTGTTGAATTGGTGAATTCGTTCAAGATTCCGCTGTTTGCTTTTATCAATAAGGATGACATTATTGTGGAGATTACTAAAGAAATTGAACGCTATCTCACTGAAAATGACATTGCTATATTGGGGAGGTGGGGGTTTGATACCAATATAGTGGAGTCAATGGTTGATAAAAAAAGTGTGGTTGAATATGCTCCCGGGAGTGAAACAACTCGCTCTATAAAGATGGTGTGGGAGCAAATGAAGGCGTTTTTGGAAGTTGGAAAAGTTGTTGGCTCGTAGCTTTAACGACCTTGACCGGATAGATTGTAAAGAAGCAAGTTAAGAGATTGCTTCGCGTTGCTCGCAATGACGCTTTTCAACAGGTTTTAAATGGGTTATAGGAGGTGATTTTCGGCAAAGCCGAAAATCACCTCCTATAACCCGGAAATTCCTGCAACGGCCTGTTATTGTGAGGGATACGCCCGAAGCAATCTCAAAAAATTCACCCGTGGTTTTATACTAAAGCCAATTGTAATTGCAAACTTTTATTTCAAGGAACCTATGACTTGAGAACCCAAAACTTAAAACCCGGAACACAAAACCCGGATCCCAAACCCCAATTCTCAACACTCAAAACTTTTTTATCCATGTCAAAGAAAAAAATCATTGTCATTGGTGGCTCAGCCGCCGGTCCTAAAGCAGCCGCCAAAGCGCGCCGAATGGACGAATTTGCAGAAATTACCATGTTTCAGAAAGCTCCCGATTTATCCATGGCTTCCTGTGGGTATCCCTATTTTGTTGGAGGCTTTTTTGATGATCGTAATAAACTGTTGTGTACGCCTACCGGAGTGGTACGGGATCCTAAGTTCTACTGGAGTGCCAAAGGCATCGTAGCAAAAGTAAATACAGAAGTCACCCGAATTGATCGGGATAATAAATTGGTGGAATATACCAATCTGGAGACCGGTGAAAAAGGAACTCAGGAATATGATAAGCTGGTGATAACCACCGGAGCCACCCCTAATATGCCGCCCATTCCCGGTGTTGGTCTGGAAGGAATTACCACTTTGCAATCGATGCAGGATGCCGATTATTTGCGGAGAGTTCGTGATGATGGCAAGATTAAGAAGGCTGTGGTTATCGGTGGCGGACTTATTGGTATCGAAACCTTAGAGGCTCTTCATCTGGCGGGTATAGAGTTAACATTGGTAGAACTCTTGCCTCAATTGCTTGTTTTTCTCGATTGGAAAATGGCCAAATTGGTGGAGAATTATCTGAAAACCAAGGCCAATGTCATCACCAAAAACGGGGTGTCCGAATTTGTAGGGGAGAACGGGAAACTGACTGCCGTTAAACTTCAGAATGGAACAGAAATTCCTTGCGAATTGGCGGTTGTGGCCATTGGCGTGCGTCCTAATGTGAAACTTGCCAAAGAAGCAGGTTTAAATATTGGAGAACTTGGTGGAATTTCGACCAATGAGTTTATGCAAACCAATGATCCGGATATTTATGCTGCAGGTGATTGCTGTGAAGTGAAAAATCTCATTACCGGGAAGAATGTTTTGGCACCTTACGGTGACCTGGCCAATCTACAGGGACGTGCTGTTGGTGAAAATATTACCAAAGGGAATATTGCCAAATTTCCAGGAACAATACAAACGGGTATTTGCAAGCTGTTTGATCATGGCGTGGGTATTACCGGTTTGTCGGAAGCCAAGGCAATAGAAGCAGGATTTGATTATGAACGTGTGTTGAATGCAAGTCCTGATAAACCCGGATTTATGAACGGGCAGTTGCTGATAACCAAATTGGTAGTGGAGCGTAAGAGCCGGAAAATCCTTGGTGCTCAGGTTTTGGGCCCCGGAGATGTGAGCAAGCAGTTAGCCATTTGGGCAACCGCCATTAAAGGTAACCTGACTGTAGATGACATGGTGAATGCCGATCTTCCTTATGCACCACCATTCTCTCTGGCCATTGATCACAGTATTGCCACGGCTCATATCATGCAAAACAAACTGGAAGGTATTTTTGATGGTATTTCTTCAGTTGATTTGAAAGCTAAAGTGGATAAAGGGGAGGATCTGTTTATTTTGGATGCGCGTGGGGCCGATGAGTACGAGCAAATGCGCTTGGGTATCGGAGAAACACTTATTCCCATCGGAAAACTAAGAGAGCGACTTCATGAATTGCCTCAAGACAAAAACAAGGAAATTGTCACCCTGTGTAAGATTTCACTACGTGGTTACGAAGCAGCTGTGCTGTTAAAACATCACGGCTATAAAAATGTGAAAATCCTTGAGGGAGGAATCGCAGCCTGGCCTTTTGAACGGGAAAAATAATCTGTATATTACTTTTGAGAGTTTGTTTAAGCCCCGGCAAAGTTGATTTTTTGTCGGGGTTTTTATTAAATTTGAAAAAAAGATTCTAAAATGAGATTTGCAATTATTGTTGATGACAAGACGAAAGTTGGTCGGGGATTATTAGATGTTGCCAAAAGCCTGGAAAAAACATACAAATCTGTTGTTGTTGAAAAATTTGCAGGGGAAAGCTCTTCTAAAGAATATATTCCTTCCAATAGGACAGTTTTAGCGGTTAATGATGCTGTGAATGGAGAAACTGAAAGGGTTGACGATGTCGATGATTTTTTTAACAATATTAGATGAATCTTCCTCACAATATTTACTTACAAGCCTTATATGGTTTAATTTATTTATTCTTACTTATGTGTCTAATGTGTTTGAAAATTATAGATTAACTATTCCTGCTCATTACTTCCAGTTTCTTCATATCCGTTATTTCAATATCCCTTTTCTTTAGTTCTACGATTCCTTCGCTCTCAAACTCTTTCAAAAACTTAATGGTGCTTTCTGTTGATATGGCTGCAAAGTCGGCGATGTCCTGCCGGGTGAGGTGCTGAAATACCTGTTCTTTCATAAACGATTCTGAAGAGAGGTAGAGTAGGGCAGAGGCCAGTTTTCCCCGCATTTGCTTATAGGAAAGGTTTCCGATGACATCCAACAGCTGTTTTTCGTTTCGGCAGTTACGGGACACAATCCGTAGGGCAAAGTCGGCATTGGTCTGCAATAAATTCCGGAGGGCATCTTTTTCAATCATGCAAACCCAGGCATCTTTAACGGCAAGGGCTGAATAGTTATAGGTGCTCTCTCCAAACACAGAGCTGAACGACAGGAAATCACCCGGCCCTGCCATTCGGATATTCAGTTGACGGTTGTGTCCTGTTTGCAGATATACCCTCACCAGCCCACTCAGCACATACGTGACATGCGGAGAAAAAGCGCCTTGCTTGAATACATTTTCTCCCCGGAGATATTGTACACGCGTTTTGCTGTCGCTGAGTTTTTCCAGTTCTTCGGGATAAAGTCCCTGAAAGCAGGCGGCTGAGTCAAATATGCTCTCTGTGTTTATTTTATCAGGCATGTAGCGTTCATTTTTAAGAATTTGATGGTAAAGTTAAGGAAAAAATGGTGGAGGGGAGGGGAGTTCGGGGTTTTATGTTTTGAGTTTTGTGTTTTGTGTCCGGGGTTTCGAGTTTCAACTTGAACCGCTAAATATTGACACCTGTGTGTATTTCCCGAGACATCTTTCCCCAAAGTCAAAACTGAGAATTCAAACACAGAACTAAACTCAGAACCCCGCACCCCGAACTCCAAACCCCGAACCCAGAACCCCAAACCCCGAACCCCAAACCCAGAACCCCGCACCCCAAACTCTCCCGTGACATAAAAAAAGCTGAAAAATTTCAGCTTTGAACCCGGAATGCTACAGCCCTTATTTCTTGGGCTGCTCAGACTGTCGTAGTATGTTTGCAATGTCAAATAAACGATGTCCCAATGAGCAAATTGACATCAAATTGTAAACAAACAAAAAGAATAGTGATATGAAAATGTTACAAACAGAAATTCATGAGATTGAATCAGCTGATGAGCTGCAAAAAATTATATCAGAAAATGATAACGTAATGGTGTGCTGTGGTCGCATGGGCCCCATGTGTATTCCCGTGTATGATGCTATGGAAGAGTTGGAAGAGGAGCGTGAAAATGTGAAGTTTTACTCTATGGCCTTCGATAATCCTGAAGCACACGTAATTCGCAATGCACCTGAGGCACAAGGTTTCATGGGACTTCCTTTTACCATGTATTACAAAAACGGTAAAGTAGCACACGCCACCAGCAGTATTCAAAGCATGGATCAAATCACAAGTGTACTTGATAAACACTTCAATTAATATGAATGATACTTACGACGTAATGATAATCGGCGCAGGAGCTGCCGGCCTCACCGCCGGGATATATGCCTCCCGTGCCCGGTTGTCAACGCTGATATTGAATGACGGAGCCATCGGGGGACAAATGGTGCTGACCAATGAGGTGGCCAACTATCCCGGGGTGGAGACCACTAATGGTTATGTGCTGGCCAATACCATGAAGAAGCAGGCTAAATCGTTTGGTTGTAAAATCAAGTCCAATGCGAAGATTGCCCGGTACCACCTGGAAGGGGATATGAAATCGGTGGAGTTGGAAGATGGTCGTACTTTCAGTGCAAAAACGGTGATTCTGACCCCGGGAGGTCGTCCCCGTTCGTTGGGAATTCCCGGTGAGGATACTTTTAAAGGAACTGGTATCTCCTATTGTGCCACGTGCGACGGAGATTTCTTTAAAGATAAGGAAATTGCGGTGATTGGCGGCGGCAATTCAGCCCTTGAAGAGGCTGTGACACTGACTAGTTTCGCATCAAAAGTGACCATCGTTCATCAGTTCGACCATTTTCAGGCTTTTGAGCATGCCGTAGAGGAGGCCCGTAAAAATCCGAAGATAGAATTTGTAATGGAGTCAGAACCCCGTGAATTTTCCGGTAATGGCTCGTTGCAGACTCTTACAGTGGAGCATCTTCCCACCGGTGAAAAGAAAAATATAGCCGTGGACGGAACCTTTATTTTTATCGGTTACCTGCCCAATACAGAGCCATTCAAAGGCTTGGTAGAGTTGAATGAGCGCAACGAATTTGTGGTGGATCGCGAAATGAAAACCAATATCCCGGGAGTTTTTGCTGCCGGCGATTGCATCAACAAAAGATACAGACAGATTACCACAGCAACGGCCGAAGGTACCGTTGCGGCACTGAGTGCTTCGGAATACCTCAGACAGATGTAGTTTTTTGAATTGTTTCTAAAAACCCAAAGATGGAAAAGGCCGGTTCGAAAATGTTCGAACCGGCCTTTTTTGATTTGTTAAGAAGCCGGCTGAAGACCGGCTTAACGGGGTGGCTTTGGACTTGCCTGAGGTCACCCGACTGAAGCCGGGTGCTATTCTCATTAAAATCCCATCTCTTCTCCGCCTTCATCTCCACCATCTCTGCTTCCGCTGCCCTGGCGCTTGTTCTGGTTCAGACGATAGATAAATGAAAGCCTGAATTCCCGGGTGCTCCAACGAAATTGGTTGGTGGATATGAGGTTGGGTTGATGGATTTCATATCGGAACTTTCGGCTGTTCAGCACATCGCGCACATTGAAGGTCAGGGTTCCTTTTCCTTTCAGGATGTCTTTACTCAGCGACATATGCATCATATAAAATGGTTTGCGGATACCCTGCGTGGTTTCCTGTTTTCCCCGGTAGAAGAAGGTGGTCTGAAAACTCAGGTCATTGTCCCAGCGCATACGGGAATTGAGACGGGTATCCCAGGAATAGGTGTCGCTTTCTAAATCCTGGACAATGCCATTCTCTTCGAAACTTCCTTCAGTTTGCATACGATAGAAGTTGACATTCCCTGACAGATTCCACCATTTCCAGGGATCTACTGAAATGTTTGCTTCAGCACCATAAGCATGTCGTTCCGCAAGGTTGCGGGGTTCTGAAATGGTAATACCGTCATCTGTTACAAAGTTGATGCGTTCTTCCACGCCGGTGGTGTAGCGGTAATATACGCCTGCATAATAAGATGCACCTCCGGGAGTATAGACATAACCGCTTTCGTAAGCATCAGTATATTCCGGTTCCAAATCCGGATTTCCGCGGCGTATATTCCGGGAATCACTGAGGCCGAAGAACGGATTCAGATGCCAGAAATGCGGGCGGTCGATTCGTCGGCTATAGCTAATCTGCCAGGAGTTGTAATTGTTGAAATGATAGGTGGTATGAATAGTCGGGAAGAAATCCAGGTATGAGCGATCATTCTCTTCTCCTGTTGTTTTCAAAAGCGTTTTGATTCCTGTATATTCTCCACGCAAACCCAGCTGGGTGCTAATAGGGCCCCATTTGTTGGATCCTTGAAGATACAGAGCCACTATATTTTCATCGTAGCTGAAATCATTGGTGTATTCCGGATCATCTACCCAGTTGCCTGATGCATTACGATTCTGTACTTCGTAAGGATTGTTGATAACCCTGAATTCACCGCGTGCACCGGCTTCAAAGCGACCATTTTGGCTAAAGGGATAAACATAGTCGGCCTGAAACATGTAATTCTCCTCTTTTTCTTCATTCAGTACCTGCTGATAAATGATGTCATCAAGTGTGCCGGCTTCCGAGAACAGCATCTCTTCCTCAATTTCTGAATCTTCTGTTTCATCGTCCAGAATGTACTGTGTAAAGATGTTTAGTTTGTGCTCCTCATTTTGGGGGTCGAACACTTTTTCAAAGTTCAATGAAAATTCCACATCCCATTCTGTTTCTATCTCCTCATCGTATCGACGGGTGCGCTCAAAGAGTGTTCCGGGTTCACCATTGTTGTCATAATAGTCGTGATAAACCACATCGGTATAGTTTTTATCCGTATCGTAGTCAAACATTCCTGCAGCCGTGAGCGTAGTTGTACTGTTGATGAAAAAGTCGGCTCCTCCACGCAGGTTGTTCGAGAGACCTTTGCGTTCCCTGTCCCGGTCGAGGCGTGTATGAAAGGGCGTTTCTACCAATGGAAAATACTGGTTGGAGTAGCCTTCGCCCAATCGGTTTCCGTAACGAAGACCGTAATTGAAGAAATAATTAATTTTTTCTCTCCTGAAATTCACATTGGCGCCAAACTGATAACGTTCGGGAGTAGCCACGGAGGCTTCAAACGAGCCATTGACACCCCGACGTTCGTCTTTTTTCAAAACAATATTGATGATTCCCACCATACCCGCAGCTTCATAGCGAGCGCTGGGATTGGTGATTACTTCCACGCGTTCAATCATGTTTCCCTGCAACGCCTGGAGCGCACTTGCATCACCGGAATTAACGAGGCCTGATGGTTTTCCGTCAATGAGCATGCGTACTCCGCCACTACCACGCAGCGAAATGTTTCCTTCGGCATCAACAGCCACTGTAGGAATGTTGTCCAGAATCTCAGCAGCCGAATTCCCGGTGTTGCTCAGGTCTTTTCCCACATTGAAGATTTTCCGGTCAACACCAATGACCATCTCACTTTTTTCACCACGGACCGTTACTTCGTTCAGATTGGTGGTGGCGGATTGCAACCGGATGGTTCCTAAATCTACGGAAGCCCTGCGATTGGCAATATTAACGTTTTCGATGGTGCGTTTTTCATAAGATACAAATTGCACTTCCACGTAATAATCGCCGGGATTCAGTTCAAACTGAAACTCCCCTTTGGCATCGGTAATGCCTCCATCTACGAGCGACGAATCAGTTGTGAAAATGGAGACGGTGGCAAATTCGAGTGGTGCATTTTCTGTGGCATCCATAACTTTTCCCGTAATTTTGCCCTTTGCAGCGGGGGGAGGTGCCGATTGTCCTTGAAGATTAATGCTGAGTAGAGAGAGTATGGCAAGTAAAAGGAAGCATCTTTTCATCATAACAAAACTTTTTGTGTTATTGTAATCCGATAATTTAGATGCTTTTGTCCTAAAATAGTTTAATTCTTAATAGCGTTAAGATGTGTTAATGAATTTGTTGTTAAATCTATTTCTTATGTCTTACCTTTTACCAAACCATGAGTTTACCAGTGCTGATGTTTCCATTTTCTTTGATCTGATATAAATAAATGCCATTTGTGAGGTTACTTAAGTCAATGGTTCTTCTTCCCATTATCCGGGCCGATATAATCAGGGATGAAGTCAGATCAAATATTTCAAAAACCATATGGCTGGCATTTTCGGGACATTCTACCACAACAAAATCATTTGCCGGATTTGGAAAGACTTTTATGCTATCGGCCTCTTTAGTATTTTCGGAAGACGTATTCGGATCTTTGGATGAATAGAAATAACTTCGTTCAAGTAGAGGCACATCCAACAATTCTTCAAAATTGTAAGTTTGCACTATTTCGCTGGTTATTTGATGATGAAATAAGGAGGGTAGGAAAGACGAATTCTCCCAGGGAAGAATAATATCAACGTCATTAATTGAATAATCGTAAGTACAATAGTTCTTTAAATGCACATTCCATTGATTACTTCCGTCTTCTTTTGCCACTATAGAATGTCCTTCTGCATTGAAATCATCATCATAAATAAATCCTTCAAGAGTCGTCTGTTGCCATTTTTGCAGGGACTCGTTCCGGAGATAACCGGATATTGATATCAATTGCCAGGTGATATTTGAATATAGAAAAGACTGTTTTTCTGCATAAACCCAGGCAGTGGCAGAATCAGACCAGGTCCATTTGACAATTTCCTGAATTCTTTCTCCAAGATACTTGTATATGATTCTTCCCTTTACGTCCCAAGTCTCAGTCACCGGATTCCATGAATATTGAGTTTCGCGATTCAGCATTCCTGAGTTGTAATACTGAATCCATTTGTTTACCGGTTCCCAAACCGCCGAACTGCTTTCATCAGTAAATAATTTATCTAAGTTATTGGTCTGATGGAACTCGCATGGTTGATTGTTTACATTCTTTTTTGAGGCAATCGATGCCATACTCGTTTCATTTGCATTTTCTGAAATTTCAATAACCGTCTCATCGTTGTTAATCAGGAAGTCATACTTTCTTGCAGGGATCCAAACTTCTCCAGATTTCTTGAATAAAATGTATTTCTCCAGATTTCCATCGAAATTGTAATGGTAAGTTTCCTTTTGATATTCTCCCCACTTTTGAGCGGTTTTATCCCATAAGGAAAAAATGTAATGTTTTAATTGGTTGCTGGTATTATAAACGAAATACTCTTTACAATATTTTTCTTTTTCTTGATGATTGGTTTCATTAATACGAAGAGCAATGACACTATCGAGTTGTGTTACAGCATTGGGCCTATTGGCTTTTGGTGCTTTCCATCGTCCTGAGTGGAAATGATGCATTGAAGAGTGAGGGACGCCGGGGTAGATTTCAGGTGATTTTTCAAAATAGGCATTCCCGGGAACAGCCGAAGTCAGGAAGCCCCAATAAAGCAGTAGAGAAAGGATATTCTTTAACATAGTTTCAATGGTTATTGATTGTGAATTACCTAGAGGACCTGAAAAACCAATTCACCAAAAACAGGGTGATATTTCATGGTCTCTCTTGATAACACAAAACAATAAGTTCCCGGGCATATAAAAGTTATCTCAGGATAACTAATGGCAACAGGTTATTGTGCAGAATAATATATTCTTTTCTCTTTGGAATATTGTTGGGGAGTCATATTTAAGTAGCTGGCAATGTATTTATCAGGAGTTCCGCCGAGCAACCAATTGCATCGGGCCACTTTTTCCTGAAACAGGCGAAATCTTTTTTGGGGACTGCGGTGCTGTAACAAATACATGCGGTTTTCACGATCCAATAAAATGTTTTCATAGATTTTTAACCACAAATAGCAAAACTCAGGATCTGTTTTTGACAATCTTTCCTGATCTTCCTTTTCCATATACAGTAGTTGTACATCTGTGATAGCTTCATGCACTTCCAATGAAGGACTTTTTTCCATGTAGCTCTGAAGACTGTTGAATGGCAATCCCTGAGGTGTAAGATTGGTGGTTACGGTCAGTTCGTCATAGATAAACTGGTGGACCACTCCTTTTAATACAAAATTGGAACGTGTCTCGATATCTCCATAGCTCAGAATCGTCTCTCCGCGGTTGTATTGTCCTTTATGTATAAAAGGGATTATACGATTAAAAAGAACTCTGTTTGTGTCAACAATAGAATTGAAAAATGTATATAATGCTTCGTAATCATTCTGATAGATTTCTATACTCATTGCTGATTCTTTTAAATTTCATCTTACCTATTTTATGTATAAGGTAGGTAAGATTGCAAGTTTACCAAATTTCTGCTATTTTTTACCTAATTTGGTAATGACCTATTGAAACGAGCATGGCAAGGAATCCACCAAAGAACATGTATAAACCCCATTCATGTGAGTTCCATCAGACCAATAACTTAAACAAATTTTATACTGATGAAACGAGCATGATATTTTTTAAGCATAAATATCACAAAAGAATATGTTTAAAAAATATTATGCGAGAGCGAAGCGGTTCCATTCGTTCTCAAATTTTTAATTAGTTTTTTATCAGATGATTACAAAATTTTAAACGAATGAATTATGAAGAATATCTTGATTTTGGTTTTTATCACCATTTATGTTTTGATGGGGTGTTCAATGCCTCATAATACTCTTTCGGAAGTTGAAAATAAAGATGGATGGCAGCTTCTTTTTGACGGTTCTTCAACCAACGGTTGGAAGATGTTCAACGGTTCTGATACAGTAGTCGGATGGACTGTTGAAGATCAGAGCCTGGTAGCCCTGGGTAAAGGAGGAGATATTGGTGGCGATATTGTTTCAGAGCGTCAATTCAAAAACTTTGAACTCAAGTGGGACTGGAAAATAGAGCCTCAGGGGAATAGTGGTGTAATGTATCATGTTATTGAAGATGAGAAATTCGCCGCACCTTACCTTACTGGTCCTGAATACCAGATGATAGATGATCTCGACTTCCCTCAGGAACTGGCTGAATGGCAGTTGACAGGTGCCGATTATGCTATGCATATTGCGGATCCTGATAAGAAGGTTATAAAAAAGGCCGGGGAGTGGAATACTTCACGCATAATTTTTGACAATGGCCATGTGGAGCATTGGCTCAATGGGGTTAAGATTGTTGAGTTTGAAGCATGGACAGATAAATGGTTCGAATTAAAAAACAGTGGGAAATGGGAAAATGCACCGGAATACGGCTTGGCGCAGAAAGGTCATATCTGTCTGCAGGATCACGGCAGTAAAACCTGGTTTAGAAATATTAAAATCAGAGAACTACCTGATAAACCAAAGTCTTTTAATCTTTTTAACGGTGATAACCTCAATGGATGGGTAGAGTTTGGTAGTGAAAAATGGTATGTTGAGGAAGGCGCTATTATTGGAGAAAACGGTCCTGATAAAGAATATGGTTACCTTGCTACCACCCGGTATTTCAATGATTTTGACCTTTCCCTGGAATTCAAACAGGTAAAGGATGGAAACAGTGGATTGTTTTTCCGAAGCCTTTTGGAAGGTACAAAAATAACCGGGTGGCAAGTGGAAATTGCACCTCCTGGAAAAGATACTGGTGGTGTTTATGAATCATATGGCAGGGGCTGGCTTATTCAAATACCGGAAGAAAAAGAGGATGCACTGAATTATGGCGAGTGGAATACCCTGAGAATAAGATTGGAAGGTTCAAAGGTGACTACGTGGCTAAATGGTAAGCAAATGATAGAACTGGAGGATGAAAAGATAGGTCAGGCTCAGGGACGAATTGCCTTGCAGATACATTCTGATTCAGATGTTAAGATAATGTTCAGAGCTTTGAAGCTACAAGAGTTGTAAGCTGAAGAAATTCTCAATAACTAAAAAAAAAGCCGGAGGACACGTTTGTCCTCCGGCTTTCCTAACTTAAACCTAACCCAAAAGTTCAAAAAAAAATAAAGATGATCCGGTAAAGATGATTCATGTAAAGATGATTCATGAATCATCTTTACGTGATCATAGCTCTATATCCAAAGTTGTTTCCTCAAGGCTTTCAACCTGAACATCCTCTACAACCTTCAATATCTGATTGAATTCACCATCTATTGTTTCTACAACTACCAAATCGTAAACTCCCGGGGCCAAAAATGCCAGTGTGTAATTACCCTCTTCGTCCACTTCCCAACTGGTAATAGCATTGGGGAATCTTACACTTTCTTCTTCCGGAGCAGCAGCCTCCTCTTCAGTATAGGTTTCATCCTCGTAGGCATAAATCATGATGCCACTTCCTTCAGGAATATTGGCAACATTTCCTGAGATACTACCTGCCTGGTTGTCCACCACTAACCGTATGGTTGGTTTGAGGATGTATTTGCCTGAATTACCGGCTTTCACAACTGATTTACGTGCATCGAAATCGGCTGTTACAGCTACTTGTCCGTTTACAGGAACTGTAAAATTTCCGGTAGCTTTATACCCGGTCTGCGCTCCACTGGGAACAAAGAGTGGTTGTGTTGATCCGTCTTCAAATTCAAGATAGCATCCCGGGTTGTCAATAGTTGATGATTCTTTCCCTTCCGGAGTTGCTAAAATAAATCGCAATTGTGTATAGGTACCCGCTCCTAGTTCAAACTGGCCCAATAATTCAGATTCTCCACCGGTCAACTCCAAAATATTAAAAGTATCAGGTTCAAATCCTTCAAACGTCTGCCACTTTTCACCTTCCATATGGTACTGTACCTCCTTAACGCCAATGTTAACGGCGGTGATGCCATCCGTTTCGATTGGGGCATCGGTAATGGAAAGTTTCAGAGTTCCTGTTCCCGAGGTTGAGTTCCCATCCTCGTTACAGGATGAAAAAAGAAATGGTGTAATTAACCCGATTGTCAGAAAGATTAATTTCTTCATAATTGCCCTTGATTTCTTTGGTTATACAATAAATTACTCCGGGTTTTCCGGATTTTATTCTATTCAAAAGACGATCGGTTTGCCAAAGGGTTGGAAAAAATTATAAAGAAAATGTGTATCCAACCGAAAGTGTAAAATTAAAAGATGTGTTCGTGGATTGATTCAGGTTTCTGGGAATCAGGTTTTTGCCTGCAAAAATGTTTTTCAATCCCTGTCGGTAGAAAACACCGGCGGCAAGTGTTATTTGGTCCGTTACAGGAGCAAAATACTGGTATCCGGCAACCAACCCAAAGTCATTTTCTGTATAATCTGAAGATACATCAGTTTTAACGTCACTGATAAGTTGATGTGCATTGTTTAAAAATGCTGTATAGAATCCTGCTGAAACGGCATGGTTTTCGTTCCTTTTGAACGGTCGGTACCTGGCTTTTAAAACGATGTCAGTATATTCCAGATCAATGTTGTTAGAGACATATTTACCTTGATAATATTCTTTATAATGCTGACCGTTTTGCCTGGCGAGGCTGAATTGTCCTATTATTTCCCAGCGTTCTGTAATGTTTCCGGAAATTCCGATACCGTAATTCTGTTTTATGGTTGTTTGGTTGGCCGTAAATTCTTGTGGATCGAAAGCCTCTTTTGTTTTCGGACTGATGAGCCAGGTATTGGCCAATTCACCGACAGCAAAAATGGTGCATCGGGAAAGAAGTGGAGTCTTTGTGTTTTTTGCAGGAACAAATGATTCCTGCTCCGGCAGCTCAATATGCGCAAGAGGAGACTCATGTTTAATCATTATTTTGGCTGCAGGGATGCTGAAACTCATAGGGGAAAGCCGGTCACTGTTGGTTCTTATGTCGAGACTGTTTTCGGTTAAAAGGATACCCGGAAATGGACTGTTCAGCAGCAGGGAATCCGGATGAACTTTTAAATTTTCAATTACCGGTTCTGTTTGCAATTCTGCAATTATATTTTTTTGATCTGCAGCCGTTTTTAATACTTTTTGCTGGTATTCTTCCGGAAGAATAAGGGGATGGGAAATTTTTTCAAGAGAATCGATTTCAGGTTGGGGGAGTAGCAGTTCGAGACTGCTTTGTTGAGGCAGATCCTGACCGGTCGGGGATGAATGAATGGCAACATGCTGTTCCGTGGCTGTTTGTCGGAATCGGTTGAGGAGGATTGTTCCGACTGATAGCAACAAAAGAATTCCTGCCGCAGAAGATGCCCGCCAAATCCAGATTTTGCGCCGGTCTTTCTGCAGTGATTTTTCCAGACGTTCGTACACCAGATCAATATCCAGATCATTCTGAATATCTTCCCAGGCGTAGCGGGGAGGCTCTTCCTTGCCTGAATCTACGGTGTTTTTATACCACTTAAGAAAGTCCATCTTTTTTCTGTATTAATTCTTTTACCCATCCCTGGAGCAATTGCCGGGCCCTGCTGAATTGCGACTTGGATGTTCCTGTTGTAATGTTCAGTTTTTCAGCAATTTCATGGTGAGTCATACCTTCCAGAGTATATAAGTTGAATACAATTCTGGCTCCCTCAGGTAAGCGTGCTACCTGCTGATGTAATTCATTCATGCTGATGGCAACAGGTTCCTCGTATATTTCTTCCACTTCCGGGATTTCATCATTAATCAGAGGCACGTTTTTGCTTTTTCGTCGGATATGGTCTATTGCTGTATTGGTTACGATGCGCCGAATCCATCCCTCAAAAGATCCTTTGTTTTGGTATGATTGAATATTTCTGAATATTTTCAAAAAAGAATCGTGCAAAATATCACTTGCCTGCTCCCGGTTTTGGGCATAGCTAAGACACACCCCGTACATTTTCGGGGCAAAACGGCGATATAACAACTCCTGATAATATCGCTTCTTTTTCTTGCAGCCTTCTATTACCTCCTCTTCAGGAAACAGTTCTTTATCCATTCATGCTATTCAAAAACTAAAGAAAAAGACTCTTCAAGTCTTTCACTCATAGCTGTAAAAAAGGGCGCGTCTTTTTCGTTCTTGTTGCTTATATTGATGGTATTGTCTGATGTCAGTTCTTCCTTTTTATATTGAGCCAACAAAGGAATGGGGAAATACTTGAAAAAATGATCAGCATTTAAAATTAAGGATGCCTGCTCCTCCTGATTTTTTTTCAGAATGATGTTGTCGCCTGGTCTTCCACTTTTTTTGGTTGCCCGGATGGTTATCTCCTGTTTCACACTAAACTGATAATTAAAGGTGACTGTTGGCGATTTCCCCGGCGTAACTTCTCCTATGAATTCCAATGCGGGGTGGTTTTCTGTTCCCAAAAAGAGCTTGATCTCGAGTTTTTTATACACCCCTTGTGGAATGTCGAAGGAAAGATGTTGGGAAGCTGTTTTATTCTCGTCCAGATTTATTTCCAGGGGAGGATCAAAGGGAATGGTCTCATACACGTCATCACCCTGTTCTCTTATTCCTTCAATAATAACATCGGAGATGAAAAAGGATGCTTTAAAAACTTCCATTTTTGTTATCAGTCCTGGAGGGGTGTTTTGCTCAACGACGTCACTGTTGTTTAGCGAGCTGTTTTTCAGCCGTGCCTGACTTGATTGATAATCGATGTCGCTATTAACAAAGGGTGTAAGGTTGAAGTTTACATCCACACTGGCGGGCAATGTCAATTCGTCTTTTTGACATGCCCCCAGTATCAATGTCACTAAAATTAGCAGATAAAACCTTTGTTTGCGCATTTTTTGTTGTTTTTGGTATTTTAAAGACGATGAAGGGCAAAAAAGGTTGGAAAAATTTTATTTTTTAATTGAACAGATTCGCCTGTATTCCCTTAACATCAGTTTCTATGACAAATAAAGATCCACTCAGTGGGTATGCTTCTAACTGTTCGTCAGATAACCCCTCACGTGCGGTGGTGATGTAGAGGGTGGTAAAATCCGGCCCTCCAAAAGCACAGGATGTAACATTTGGGGCAGGGACTTCAATTTTCTCCATCAGATTTCCGGTTTCAGGATCCCAACGATAAACTCCGTTACCGCCCCAGTGAGCTATCCATAGTTTGCCTTCTGCATCAATGCTCATGCCATCAGGGCTTCCTTTTTCTTTGGGAACCTCAACAACGACCCGTTTATTGGAGATGTCCCCGGTTCCGGGCTTATAATCGTATGCTACCACTTGTTGTGTCGGTGTATCTATGTAGTACATGATGTTTTTGTTGGTGTCCCACACAATACCATTTGAAATAGTGATGTTGTTTTCTTTGACGTGCAGGCTGTCGTCCCTGAGCATATAGAGTTTGGCAGCGTCCTCTTTTGCTGTTTTTTCCATGGTTCCTACCCAGAAGCGTCCGGCAGGATCACATTTACCGTCGTTGAACCGGACGTTGGGAAGTGCATCAACCGGGAAATCAGTGATTTTTTGTTTGGTTCCGTCCTCATTTAATCCAAAAATCCCGGTTTCCTGGGCTGCAACAGCAAAATAATCTCCCGTTGCAGGAACCACTGTGCCAACCATACTTTCAAGAGAGATGTCGTGGAGCATTCCTTCGCCCGGTTTGTACATATATACTTTGCCACCGGTAATGTCCACCCAAAGCAGGGCCTCTTTTTCGGGATGCCAGATGGCTCCTTCGCCCAACCTGGCAGCCGGTGTGTTGTCAACAGGTTTTATGCCCGAAGAGCAGGAGGTTATCAGGATCAGTGCTGAAAGGAATAATAGGTTTTTCATGTTTTTTGTTTTTTATGATGTGTGAGACGATAAAAGTAATCATTTTCTAAGTCGATCAGGAAGAGGTTGTTTCTGATTTTTCCTTTCGGCTGTTTTTTCACGCTCTACATCCTTTATTTGGTTTCATTCTCAATATTTCCATGATTATTTTCGTCATCCAAAATCAAAAGACAAATAATATGGACAAATCATTAAAAGGAACAGAAACAGAGCAAAATTTGTTGAAAGCTTTTGCAGGTGAGTCTCAGGCACGTAGTCGCTACACTATGTTTGCCAGTCAGGCACGCAAAGAAGGATATCGTCAGATTGAAGCCATTTTTTTGGAAACTGCAGAACAGGAATTGCAGCATGCCAAGCGATTTTTTGATTTTCTGGAAGGTGGTGATGTGGAAATTACTGCTACTTATCCTGCGGGGAAAGTCGGAACCACAGCAGAGAACCTTGAGGCTGCTGCAATGGGCGAGAATGAAGAGTGGGAAGAGTTGTACCCCAAGTTTGCAGAGGTTGCTGCTGCTGAGGGCTTTCAGAAAGTGGCCAATGCCTTTAAAAACATTGCCAAGGTAGAGAAGGAGCACGAAGCACGCTACCGCAAACTGAAGGCCAATGTGGATGAGGGAAAAGTATTTGAGCGTGAAGAGAAAGTACGCTGGAGATGCCGCAAATGTGGCTTTGTTCATGAAGCGAACAAAGCGCCTAAGGCTTGTCCCGCCTGTAACCATCCGCAGGAACATTTTGAGATTGAGCCTGATAATTACTAGAGGGATCGTTGTTTAGTGTCTGTCCATAAAGTCCCGTTTACTGCGTTACGCCATTAGAGGAAATTGCTCATTTACTCAAGGAAACTCCGCATTTCCACTAATTGCAAGCCTTGCAAACGAAACCTTCTGAACAGATACAGCGAAGTTGAGAAACTTTACTTGGTTAATACTCAGACTCTATTTAGTCTTCAGGCAGAAGGCAGAAGAGAATTTTTTATACAGAGGGTTTCACTTGTTTAATGTGAAACCCTCTGTTCTTTTTTTACTGATTCAATTTTTTAATGACTCTGGCCGGGTTACCAACAGCCAGGGCATCTGCAGGAATGTCTTTGGTGACAACAGCCCCGGCACCAATCACAGCTCTGTCGCCTATGGTTACTCCCGGACAAATGGTGGCATGACCACCAATCCAGCACTCTTCTCCAATGGTAACAGGACGACAGTTTTCCCATTTCCTGCGATCCTCAATGTTCACCGGATGTTCGGCTGTGTAAATGTGGACTCCCGGTGCAATGAGGGTTTTGCGGCCAATGGTAACCCTTGCTCCATCCAGAATGACAGCTCCGAAGTTGATGAAAACTCCATCCCCTGCATAGATATTCTCTCCATAATCACAATAGAAAGGTGGTTCCAAATGAATGTTGGAGGCTGAGTTGGGACACAACTCTTTCATTGTATCTTTAAAGTGGTCGGTATAATATTCGGTTACATTGAGCTTATGTAGTATGCGTTTTACCCTTGTGCGTATGGCAATCATCTCTTCGCAATGAGCATCATAAGGCTCTCCTGCCAGCATTTTTTCTTTTTCTGTTTTCATTCGTTTAAAATTTTGTAATCACCTGATAAAAAACTAATTAAAAATTTGGGAACGAATGGAACCGCTTCGCTCTCGCATAATATTTTTTAAACATATTCTATTGTGATATTTATGCTTAAAAAATATCATCCTCGTTTCATCAGTATAAAATTAATTTTTCAAGGTCGGATGGAACTCGCATGCAAGAACTTATACATATTCTCTTGTGGCAATCGTTGCCATGCTCGTTTCATTCGTTTATATTTTTTACTTTAATAGCGCATCTTCCTTGGGAGGTAAAAAGCCATTTTCTTCGGTTACTCCGCCAGCTAACGGAATTACTGCTCCTGAGATCCAGGAGGCTTCATCAGATAGCAGGAAATTCACCATGTTGGCAATGTCTTCGGGTTCTCCTACTTTTTTTAGCGGGTGACGTACCCTTGCACCCTCTACCATTTTATTGTAATCTTCCTGATTGGAAAAAATGTTGTTGTCGAAATGGAGATGGGTCTTTACCAGTCCCGGATTTATAGAATTTACACGTATGTTGTAGGGGCCAAGGTCAGCAACCAAAAAGCGCGTCAGCATATCCAGTCCTGCCTTGGAAACTGAATAGCCAATGCTGGTTCCGGGTCTTAAACCTGCAATGGACGAAATGTTGATAATGGATGCTCCATTGGCTTTTTTCATCAGCGGCAGGAGCGTTTTTGTTACCAGAAACGGGCCGGTAAGATTGATATCCAGCATTTTTTGCCATTCATCGGCTTTCAGACTTTCTAAAGTGCCAATAGTGATGACGCCTGCACTGTTGACCAGTCCGTGCAGTACCCCGTAATTCTCTTTGATGTAAGAGCATAGTTGATTTATACTATCCTGACTGGAAACATCTCCTATTATGAAATCCACTTTGTTTTTTAGGTTGGGCTTCTCTTTAAGCGCACGCTCAATCTTTTCCTTATTTCGGCTTAAAGAAATGACCTGGTAATTTTGTCCCGCCAATTTTTCTGCAATGCTGAGTCCTATTCCGGAGCTTCCGCCGGTTATGAGAATTACTTTTTTGCTATCCATAATCTTGCTTTTTTACGAATATAACAAACATAAAGTGGAACTGGAATATTTTGTCTGTGAAGTCATGATTGGTTCATTTATTGCAACCATGGGCCGGATGTAGCTTTGTCTATAGTGTTTTTATTCAACTTTAAAATAATATTCGCCTTCAGATTCATCAAAAAATCTCCATGAAATGTCACCACATGAATTAAACCCTAGTAGATAAGGACTGTTCTGGATTGGATAGTTTTTGATAATATTTTTATGTCTATTTGCATTTTGAATTATTGCATTTCTCCAGCTAAGGGCATAATCTCCGATTAGCAGAGGTTCTAATCCAATCCTATATGTGTAAAGTAATTTATCTTTTTCTAATGCTGGCGACATATATAAGTCTGCATTTTTACAACGACCCAATGAATAGTCTCCTTTGTCTAATATTAACTTGAATTTATTCATTGCGTCTATGCAGTTTGAAGTTCCCTCAGGTTCAATCATTTTATAGATTGAAAAATAATCACCATTGGGAGACTCCAGGAATACAGAATCATTCAATGATAAATTATATACTTGTGAAGAAATAATTCCTTCTATCCAAATGGTATCATTTAATGAGAAAGATGATGCAGGTGATATATTTACTTTATAATCATTATACTTTAAAATTTCCTGGTTTTCATCCTCGCATTGAAATGCCATTAAAAATGTCGAAATAATCAATAGCTTCCATAATCTTTTGATAAGAATTCTTTGTTTCATGGGTTAGTTCGTTTAAATCGGGTTTTTAATGTTTTACAATTCAATTCATTGGTGTCCGGTTAATAGATGGACATTGCTTCACTACGTTCGCAATGACGGGCCTTTGCCGAGCTTACTAAAAAACTTTTACGTGTTATTCCTGTCCTTAAATCTTCTGATTTTAATTTTCAAAACAGCAAAAAGTATGCTCATCAAAGGACTGATAATATTAAAAAAAGCATACGGAAGGTAATCAAATGTGGCAACTCCCAAAATTCGGGATTGGGTCGCCCCACAGGTATTCCAGGGAATCAGAACGGAGGTCATGGTGCCTGAATCTTCCAGTGTGCGGCTCAAAACCTCGGGCTTCAATCCTTTTTCTTCATAAGCTTTTTTAAACATGCGTCCGGGAACTACAATGGAAATGTATTGGTCAGATGCAGTGGTATTGAAAAAGATGCAGGTTCCAACAGTGGATGTCACCAATGCCCCTGTTGATTTGGCCATCTTCATTATCGGTCGGGTAATTCGGGTAAGGAGGCCTCCGGCCTCCATTACTCCGCCAAATACCATGGCAGAGAGAATCAGCCAGATGGTGTCGAGCATCCCGCGCATCCCGGAAGTGCTTAAAAGAGCGTTGACTGTTGAGTTTGTTGTAGTCAGTTGCACATCACCAAACATCGCTTGCATCACAGCAATGTAGGAGGCTTTCACAAGACTTATTCCCTGACCGGCCACTTCCTGAATCGTTTCAGGCTGAAAGATAATGGCAAACAGACCGCCAAGCAATGATCCGATCATGAGGGCGGGGAGAGGGGGCATTTTCAGGATGATGATGGTCAGTAAAATTGCCGGAACCAGAAAAAGCCATGGAGAAATGTTAAAGGATTCCTCGATGGCTGCTTTTACCGTTTCTGTACTTGTAATGCTGGTTCCGAAATCGTAATTAATACCGATGATTGCAAAGATAATCAGAGTGATCGTCATGCTGGGTACCGTGGTGTAAAACATGTATCGAATGTGTGTGAAGAGGTCGGTACCGGCCATTGCGGGTGCCAGGTTGGTAGTATCGCTTAGCGGCGATATTTTATCACCGAAATAGGCCCCGGAGATTATTGCTCCGGCAGTAATGGCGTCATTCACGCCGATGGCTTTGCCGATGCCTAACAATGCAATTCCGATGGTGGCAATGGTGGACCACGAACTTCCTGTTGCTACCGACACTATTGCGCAAACGATTACTGCAGTAATCAGGAATACATGAGGATTTATGATATCCATGCCGTAATAGATCATTGCCGGTACCACTCCGCTGATCATCCATGTGCCGGCCAGGGAGCCTATCAGCAAAAGAATCAGCATGGATGGCATGGCGGAGCCGATGGTTTTCACGATGTGATCTTTGGTATTTGCCCAGCTTTGCCCGTTTCGCGATACAATAATTCCGCCCAGTGATGCTGCCAACAATAATGCAATTTGGTTGGCACCTCCCAGAGTGTCGTCAAACAGAAAAACATTGGCAGTAAGTAACCCTATCAGGAACAGGATGGGAAGAAGTGCTTCAAATAGTGAGGTGTTTTTATTCTCAGGCATGTTAAAAATTAAAGTGCGTTCTGACAGCAAATATAAGCACATCTTCCTCAATTCCATTGGCGTTTCGAATCCCCTGAACGTGAGGTGAGATGTGAATCCACTGATTTACCTGTCTTCTGAAATACAATTCTGCGACTTGCTCTTTTGCTATCTGATCATTATAGGGGAAGTTTTCGCCATAAGCCAGTCCTATTGCCAGGGTCTGGTTTGCAATGGTTTTAACAAATCGGGTTCCTGCACTCCAGGCTTGCTTAACTCCCCACAGCTGTGCCACATTGTCTTCATTTTGCCCATAGCGACCAAAAATGTGGTAGTCGTTGAACATGATTTTATCAAAGCTGACGCCCCATCCGCATCCGTGATTGGCCAGTGGGTGTTGGTAGCCGTATATGCGAAGGTTAGATTTGAAGCCGGTGCCGGGTAATACAGTCCATCCCAGACTGCCGATTCGGTAGATGTCATGAAATATTTCATCACCTGAATTATCTGAACTCGAAACCCCAAACTGAAAGTGGTATTTGTTCAGCAAAGTGGTTCTTAATCTTACTCCGGGACTGTTTGCAGGTACGGCAAAGGCTGCACTGTTGATAAATGAGCCGCTGATGAATTGCATTGTTTCATCGTTGGCCGATGAGTTGTTGTCAAAATAGTTGGTCAAATCGATCTTTCCTGCAGTTATGGTAATAGCTTTGTTCAGCATGGTAAATTCAGTCCACGCTTCCAGTATGGTAAGTCTGTCGGTACCATCAGAAGACTGTGTAGAGCCTGCATCGCCATTGGCTCCGGCAAGGTTTGGGTAGTATTGGTCGGGCCCGTTGCCGCCGATTGCTTCCAGATCGAAAAAAAGCAGGGAGTTGGGACTAAAAGCAGTATGTGCATAAATGTCAAATGATCCGGTAAAGGTATTGTGATAATTTCTTCGGTTCCGGGAATTTTGATATATGGAGGTTGCACCTCCGTTAAATTGCAACCTCCCCGGCTGTTTCGTTATTGCCTGCAGAAGCGCGTCCACTCTTCCACGTCTGGAACGTGACTGAAAATCTTCATCTATTGTTTCATTGGGATCAAAAATGCTGATCAACTGATTCATCTCGGAGTGACTGGAGTCCACAGCCTGACGCAATGCATCTATGTCACGCTTCATTTGTCGGAGAGCTTGTCTTAATGAGTCAAACTCTGCTTCTGTTTGGGTGTGTCTTACAGAATCCGGTTCAATTCTTGTCTGGCTTTTTATTTGTACTGAAATCAGCAGCAGCATCAGCAGAGAAACAATCTGTCTGATCTGGGAAGAGATCGTTGCAGGAGTCATGCTTATTGTATTAGTATGGTTTGGTTAATCCGGATAAAGCCAAATGCCGGTTTCACTTGACAAATTGTTGCTTTTTTTACGTTTAGAACAATTGTTCTCAACCGGTAGAAAACGTGAAAATAACTTCTTTGCCGGCAAAACACAACAATTTCCTTTTAAAGAAGCAGGTTTTTCGGGGCCATCCTTCCTCGGTGTCTGTCCATAGACTAAGCGTTTTTCTGGTGTTTGAACCAGAAAGTTCAAATTCAAGGCGTGTGAAACCCGAAAATACACAGTTTACTTTAGTAAATGAGTAATTTTCGGGCAAGCGTAACGCAGTAAATGGTACTTAATTGACAAACACTACTTAAAAGTAACAATAAACTTCAGGTGTTGCTTTTCAGTAGATCATTAGATTTTTAGAATTTAGAGGTTAGAGAAATCTTATAACATTGACCTTCTTAATTTTTTTTAAAACATTCATTGGAGTTTAAGGGTTTAATTTTCAGAACTTTGAAAAGAGTTTGACGTGCTATTGGCTTTAATTTTTTTGATAAAGGCTGAAAGAGAAATCTCATAAAAACATGGAATCCTATAGGATTGGTTGAACCCGATTGCGTTGCTTGTTGTTTAAATTGTTAAAGTTTTTTCTCATTAATCGGGTAAAATACGCATCATGAAAAGGGTCTTTTTTTTAATTCTTACGGCATTGGCTTTTGTTGTGCCGGTTGGTGGACAGTCAATTGAGGAAGTGAACTTCGAGGAGCTTTCTCCACTGCTTCGGCAAAACAACGATACCACGTATGTTGTTAATTTCTGGGCTACATGGTGTAAACCATGTGTTGAGGAGATGCCTCATTTTCTGGAGCTGGCATCGGAATTGAAAGATGAAAAGGTAAAATTCATTTTTGTGAGTCTTGATTTTCCCACCCAAAAAGAGAGCCGGTTATTACCATTTATTGAGAAGTATGAAATGGATGAGCGGGTTATATTACTGAATGATCCCAATAGCAATGAATGGATTGAGAAAGTGAGTCCTGACTGGTCGGGAGCCATCCCTGCTACTTTGGTTTACAGAAAAGAGAGCAGCAGTTTTCACGAAAGTTCTCTTTCTAAAGAAGAATTACTAACCATTATAAAATCAATGACGTTATGAAGAAGCTGATGATGAGTCTGGCAGTGGTATTTTTTGCCGTTGCTGCCACAGGACAGGGATATGCTCCCGGTGATGAAGCAAGAGATTTTCGGTTGAAAAATGTGGACGATGGATTGGTGTCACTGGCCGACTACCCCGATGCCAAAGGTTTTATTGTGATTTTTACCACCAATCATTGCCCTTATGCCGTTGCCTACGAAGACAGAATTATTGCCCTGGATAAAAAGTTTAAAGAAATGGGGTATCCGGTAGTTGCCATAAATCCCAACGATCCGGAGGCCTATCCGGCCGACTCTTTTGAGAATATGAAAGTGAGGGCAGAGGAGAAGGGGTTTACCTTTCCATATTTGTTTGATGAGACACAGGAAGTTGCCAAAACTTACGGAGCTACCCGTACGCCTCATGTTTATCTGGTAAACAAAGAAGCCGGTAAGTTGATTGTGAGATACATCGGGGCTATTGACGACAACTATCAGGATGCATCTGCGGTAAAAGAGAAATATGTAGCTGGAGCAATCGCCAGTCTGGAAGCCGGGGAACCGGTATATCCTAAGGAAACAAAGGCCATTGGGTGCAGCATCAAATGGAAGTAACTTGATCGTATTCCAAAAAAATATATTGAAAGACCTTTCTGGCTTGATTGACACCGACCTTGGCAGGTGAGCCTAAAAACAAGGTTGTTTTATCGTAAAATCGTAGTTTTTAGTGCGAAAGCTGGCTAAGTCTTGAATTATTGCGTTTCGCGAGAACAATATCAAGCTTGCTTTAATATTGTCGAGTGTAGCAATAATCATGTTAATAAGTTCTTTGCCTACCTTCTTGTATCAAGACAAGAATTGGAGTGCAGCGGAAATCATGAACGCCAAAAGATATTATATCGTGAACTAAAGTTGGGCTGGGTTTAAGGGATGAAATCCCTGTTGGAGAAATGTTTGGATTTAATTGATTTGTAGCATATTATCGTTTTAAAAAGAAAAAGGGACTTTCCGACAATTCGGAAAGTCCCTTTTTGGGCTATGAAAAAAAGAGTTTTGTTGAATTCCTTTTTCAGAGGATAATGGCATATAGATTAATTAGAGTCTGTCTTAATCGTAAATGAGTATTTTGGCGGCAAGCGTAACGACGCAAGTGGTACTTTATGGACACAAACTAATTAACCTTTAAGTCTTACTCAACCTTTTTTCCCCATATTGCAGTTCCGTTCTCCATGATACCGGAAAAAAGAATGGTTTCTTTTTCGTTCTCCCAGTCCCATCCTGTAAAAACAATACATTTGGCATCGTTTATTTCAAGGTGTTCACCATCAAAGGTCCATTGATTAATACTTTCATGGTTGATTTTGCCATCATCGGAAAGTTCCAGCTTTTCAGATACGTTGAAAGCACTTTTGTCGTAGGTCCAACCTCCGGGAGGAATCTGGCCCTGCCAAAGCTCTGTTTGATCTACAAGATCTTTGAAATGTATGATTTCCCATGTTCCGGGAATTTCCCCGGCGTTAATGGTTTTATCTTTCAATCCGGCGTATCGCTCGGGCGAAACAACAGGCCATCCGGATGGAAGCCATTTCATCTCTCTGACATGCATTCTCATTTGCAAGTTATCAGGAGCCAGACGTCCCTGATGTAGCATGAAAAACTTTCCATCATCATTTAAAACACCACAATGTCCGTTCCCGGACCAGCCGGGGTGGTTTTCAAACATATAGGAGTGGGTTAACATCGGAAAGTTGTTTGTCTCTTCAGCCATGTCATTTCCAAAATAGTCCAGAAAAGGACCATCAGGATTGTCTGAGCGACCAACCCGTACATTGTAAAATGTAAACAACGGATCGTAGGAAACAAACAGGTAATATTGGTCAAAATCGGGATGGTAAATGATCTCAGGAGCTTCAATGACACGTGTTTCTTTATTGGCTCTGGTGGCAACCAGTTTTCCATTATCTCCCGGATTTTTTGCCAGTCCGGTTTCTTCATCCAGCTCCATGACATGCAACCCTCCAAAATAGGATCCGTAATGCATCCATACCTTACCGGATTTTTTATCCTTGATTACTGATGCATCAATGGCATTCATCACACTTGTGGTGTCAGTTTTTACAACTACTCCTTTGTCGGTAAAGGGACCTTCGGGCGACGCCCCTTCTGCCAGGCCTATATAGGATGCCTGTGAGCCAAAACTGGAAACAGAATAATAAATCCTGTAGGTATCATTGTGTTTGTAAATATAGGGAGCCCACATATTGTCAGCGCCTTTGTTGCCGGTGTATGAGTGAACATGGTCAATGGCGGGTTGAGGGATGGAGTCTAGCGCCCATCCTGTGAATTCCCAATTGACCAGATCTTTGGATCTGCGAATAGGAATATTTCCCATTTTTTCGTCAGTGTCGTTGAACTGAACTCCCCTTTTTATATAATAGGCATCGGTGGAGTAAACGTAATAAAAACTGTCCGTTTTGATGATGGACGGATCATGAACGTTTGCCGTTCCCCACTGATCCTTAAAGGAAAGGGGAGTGATATCTGAGTAATCATCCTTATACGGATTGGCTTCAGGGGATGAGGTGGTGTCATGCGTGCACCCCGATACCATCAGTAACATGGCCATTGAAGCAGAAAAAAGGAGTTTTGAAAAGATCATCGTAAAAATTTATTAAATTACCATTAAATAAACCATTTTCAAATGTATCTACAATGCTGGTAAACCGGGAGGATGGAGCGTGAAAAGGGGGGGACATTTGAATAATTGTTTGGGGGCAGGCTTTAATATCTTTTGGTTTCTTTTAATTTTATCCGTGCCTAAAAGTGATTTTTTGCTTTAGTGCCGGCAATTTCTCCAATTGAGTAGGGGTTCTGATGCTTCCTTTACCGATTGTTGGATTGGGATATTGAAGCCCGGTGGATAGAGGGACTGTAGTCAGGATGATGAATTTTGATCTTAGTTTTAAAGGAAATGATAAAATATCAGAGGTGTGTTAATAAGAAAAAATTCATGATGGGATTTCTTAAGAGGGTATTGTTCTTATTTCTTTTTTTGGTCTGGACTCCTTTACTTTTTTTTGTCAGGGGAGAGTTTAGTTACCATGTTCAGTATCTGACAATCGATCAGGGGTTGCCACAAAATACGGTTAATGATATTTTGCGGGATCAGGATGGCTTTATGTGGTTTGCCACGGGGAACGGACTAAGTCGCTATGACGGATATGATTTTATGAATTATTGGAAGCCCGATTTGCCCTCGAATCTTGTAAATGGACTTACGCAAAGCCATGAAAGTTATATCTGGGTGGGAACTTCCCAGGGATTGATGCGGTATGACAAGGTAAGTGAAGAATTCGAAAAGATTCTATTATCCGATGATCCGAAGCAATCCTTCAATATTGTATCCCTTTATACAGACCGGAGCAATCGTGTTTGGGTGGGGACGTATGAGCACGGATTGTTTTTACTTACTGAAAGTGATGGTAAATGGGATGTCAGACATTATGATTCCTCTTCCAGCTTGCTGCCAGGAGATCATGTGGTCTCCTTCAGGCAGATGAAGGATGGCCGGTTATTGATTGGAACCAACCATGGTATTGCTGTTTTTGATGAACAACGTTCCGGAATACATCTTTTTTCACATGGTGGATTACAAGATGCAATGATTCTCTCCATATTTGAGAGTCGGGAGGGCGACCTGTGGATAGGAACCTTAAACGGACTTTGGGTCTATAATCCTGTAACAGGCAGAGACGAATGGTTTTTTCATAACCCCCTTGATTCATCCTCACTTAGTCACAACAGGGTAAACTCTATCGTTCAGGATTTCAGAGGTAATATATATGTTGGGTCGCTGGGAGGTCTGGATGTTTACAAACCGTCGGGTAATTCTTTTGAGTCCTTCCCTTTCAATACCATTGATGAGTTTTCTCTTAACAGCATTTTTATTAATGCCCTGGAAATTGACCAGGAGGGTAATGTCTGGGTTGGCACTGAAAAGGGGGGTGTTAACCATTTCAATCTCTATCAGAAACCATTTAATTATATTATTCACGAGCCAAACAACCCCAACAGTTTATCTCACAATACCATCAATTCAATCAATGGAGAGGGTGATATTTTATGGATAGGCACTGCCGGAGGAGGACTGAACCGTTTTAACCGACGCACCGGAGAGTTTGACCGGTTTCGGTATGAGCCGGGAAATTCTTTTTCCATACCCTCTGATTATATAACGGCTATTACCAAAACGCCGGAGGGAACTCTTTGGGTGGGAACATGGGGTAGTGGTCTTGCCAAGATGATGCCCGACGGAACATTTCGGACCGTCATTCCCCCAGTACCCGATCCTGAAACAAACTTTCAAAATGCTTTTATCTCATCGCTGCTTTACGATGCCGGAGGATATCTGTTTGTTGGTACAGAGGGTGGGTTGGCGATCTTAAATCTCAGTACTGAGAAATTTATCGATATAAACCAGGACGACAATGCCCTGGTGCAGGTTAGTGAAATTGGTTGTCTGATGAAGGATGACAGAAACAATCTGTGGATAGGAACCCGTGTGGGTTTGTTCAAGGTTACACTGGATGCGTTGAATCTGCCCCTCAATGCAAATTGTCCTGAGAGGCAGTTGCAGGTATTTAAAAGTAGTGCTGATGGAATTCCGGGCAATTACATTACTTCGCTTGCCCGGGATATGGATGGAAATATCTGGATTGGCACCTATGGAGATGGCCTTGTAGAGGCAACTTCGGATGCCGACGGTTCAGATTATAGTTTTCGGCAATACAATAAGTCCGACGGGTTGAGCAACAATGTCATTTATGCCATCCAGGAGGATGTTGCCGGTTTTATCTGGGTTAGTACAGATTATGGACTGTCAAGAATAAATAGTGAAACCGGGCAGATTGATAATTTCTTTGCCGATGATGGCTTGCTGAGTGATCAGTTTTATTGGTCTGCATCATATAAATCTGACGAAGGAGAGTTGTTCTTTGGTAGTATCAACGGAGTGAATCATTTCTTCCCGTCAGGTTTCCCGGTGTATCCTCATGAGCCTGAGGTTTCCATTTCTTCTTTTAAGATTTTTAACTCTGAAATTGAAGTAGGGGATAAAAGGAATGGTAACGTTGTGCTTAAAAAACCCGTTCAGGATGTTGAGGAAATTTCGCTCTCCTACAAAGACAATGTGTTTTCACTTGAATTTACAGCACTGGATTACTTTCTTACCCGAAAGATTAAATATGCCTACCAATTGGAAGGGGTTGACCGCGACTGGGTAGAGGTAAGCTCCAATCAGCGATCTGCCTCCTATACCAATTTGAAAGGCGGAACATATCTCTTTAAAGTAAAGGCCAGCAATAGCGACGGCCGTTGGAGCGATGAGGTTACGACCTTGCGCATTACCATTCGTCCTCCGTTTTGGCAGACTACCTGGTTTTTGGTTTTGCTGACTATAGCTCTGATTGCCGGCACTATTCTTTATATCAGGCATCATACCAAACGCTTGTTGCTTGAAAAGGAGAAGTTGGAGCGTACCGTCCGTGAGCGAACCGAGAAAATTGCCGAACAAAATGAGCAAATGAGGCATCAGGCGGAAGAACTTAAGGCTACAAATACTGACTTACAGCGAAAGAGTGATGAAGTGGAAGGCCAAAAGCTTGAACTGGAAGAGAAAAACAGGGAAATTCTTTTGCAACGGGATAAATTATTGCAGCTCAATGAGGAAATTGAAAGCATCAACCAAAGCCGACTCCGGTTTTTTACCAATATCTCTCATGAATTCAGAACGCCGTTAACGCTTATCATTTCTCCCGTAGAGCGTTTGCTGAAAGAAATGCACCTTCCGGGGATGGCCCATGAATTGCTGACATCGGTTCAACGCAATGCCCGAAGATTGAATCTTCTGATTGACCAGTTGTTGATGTTCCGGAAAATTGAAACGGGAAATCTCTCTGTCAGGATTTCCAATAACGATCTGTCAGCGTTTATATCCGAGGTTTTTCATGCTTATGATGTTTTGGCTAAGCAAAAGAATATCTCTTACCTTCAGGAGGTTAATCTTGAAAACGAGCCATACTGGTTTGATGATGAAAAGCTGGAGAATATTCTTTACAATCTGCTTTCCAATGCTTTCAAATATACCCCGGAAGGAGGGACTATTAAGCTGAAAGTTACACAGGAAAATGTGGAAGATCAGAAGCCTTCCTTGATCATTGAGGTTTCCGATACCGGGACGGGCATTCAGGAGGAGCAGATGGAGAAGATTTTTAAACGATTTTACAGGACTGCCGGAGATTCGAACACCAAGGGTACAGGTATAGGTTTGGCGCTCACCAAAGATCTGGTGGATGTTATGAACGGATCTATTGTTGTTGCCCGAAACGGAAGTAGGGGAAGTCGTTTTATCGTGACTTTACCTTATCGAAAAGAAGACTTTCCCGGAGCAGAGGTGAATGAGTTGCCAACCTATGATTCGGCTGAAATCAATAATAAAGTGCAGGTGGTTTTGGATGATATTAAAGAGGAAGAGGTTTTTCTGGATGTGAATGAAGGCGGTAATGTTGATGAGGCCACTGTGCTGATAGTGGAAGACAACAAGGAACTGGCTCTTTTTATTGCCAACTCCCTGAGTGGTAAGTATCATGTACAGGTCGCTGAGAATGGTAAAATCGGGTACGATATTGCCCGGAAGAATCCACCCGACTTGATTATTTCGGATGTAATGATGCCCGAAATGGACGGTATTGAGATGTGTCGTCAGATTAAAAACAATCTCTACACCAGCCATGTTCCGGTAATTATGTTGTCGGCCAAAGCTTTACTTGAAGATCAGTTGCAGGGGTTACAGTTTGGCGCTGATGATTATATTTCCAAACCTTTCAATCTGGATATTCTGAAGGCGAAGGTTCACAATGCCATTGAAACCCGGCGAAAGATCAGAAGTCTTTTTACTGCGCAGGCCGATATCCCCCAGGTGAATCAGGAGAGTGAGTCACTGGATGATAAGTTTTTGTCCAAGGCTTACGATGTGCTGGAACAATCCTACAGCAATCCCGACTTTAGTGTGGAGATGTTTTCAGACAGTATGTTCGTGAGCCGATCGTTGCTTTACAAGAAACTTAAAGCGCTGGTGGACTTATCACCCAACGATTTTATTACCATTTACAGGCTTAAGAAAGCTCGTCCCTTAATCTTGTCCAAAGAGATGACGGTGAGTGAAGTAGCCTACAGTGTTGGGTTTAACGATCCCAAGTATTTTAGCCGTGTATTTAAAAAGTTCTTTAAGAAGACACCTAGTGAATATCTGGAGTAAATACTTTGTTTTCGGCTATGCCGGCTGGGACTTTGCATAATTTCCGGGATCTTGTTCATTTAACCTGATTTATTCATGGATCTTCGTGATGAAATGTTCAAATGTTAAGAAATTCAAGAAACCGCAGGCAAATTTGAAGCAGGAAATAGTGAACTATTTTCAAATCAAATTTGACGAGGACACTTGTATTTTTCCGATAGTTGAGGAATGAAAAAGATTATTTATGAAAAAAGCAGGTTAAGTGATTGTGCGACGATTCTCCAGCCTGTTTTACACATACGACAGGTTAGCATAAACAGGCTGATAGCTGTGGACCATATACCAATATCAAGGAATATCTATAAATACTACGATAATTTGAAATATCGATTTACTAGCCGATTTGTAAATATATCGACCTTGAAGTCTATATTTTTTGACAATGTGATTTATTCGATTTATATTTGAGACTGACCTCAATAGGTTTGCTGACAAAATCAGCTGACTCTATTAAAAAATAAAGCGGATGAAGGCTGTTATCACAGGCGATGTTATAGATTCCAGGAAGAGTGAAAATTTTGATTGGGTTGATTCATTGAAATCAGTCCTTTCATTTTATGGCGCAGCACCCGGGGATTGGGAGATTTTCAGAGGCGATAGTTTTCAGTTGATGCTTGATGCTGAAAAAGCCATTCTTGCAGCTTTTCATATAAAAGCAGTGATGCGGTCTGTTGCTTCTCTGGATGTACGCATGGGAATTGGGATTGGAACAGTAAAGTATCAGGCGGTGAAAATCACAGAATCAAACGGTGAAGCGTTTGTATTATCGGGAGGTTGCTTTGAGTCCCTGAAAAAACAGACTCTGGGGGTGAAATCTACTGATGCCTCATTGAATAAAGCTTTGAATATAATGCTTGGCTTGGCTTTACTGACGGTGGACGGCTGGAGCTCAACGATAGGACGGGTGGTAAGTGCCAGAATAGAACATCCGGAGAAAAATCAACAAGAACTGGCAGTTTTTCTTCAACGATCTCAGAGCAGCATCAGCGATGCCCTAAAAAGAGGAGGCTGGGATGAAATAATGCTTTTTGAGGAATATTATAGAGAACAAATATCCTGCTTATGATAACGCTGGCCCTGAAACTTCTGATCGTTCATTTTTTGGCTGATTTTGCAATGCAACCCGACAGCTGGGTGGTTGCCAAAAACAAAAACCGACAAAAGTCTCCCTTCTTGTATTACCATGTCGGGATTCATGTGTTGCTTTTATTGGTGGTTTTTCAGTTTGACTGGAGTTACTGGCCACTGTTTTTGGTCTATACCTTAAGTCACTTTACCTTCGACCTGGCAAAACTCTTTCTGAACGGACGTTTGAATCCGCGTTTTCTTTTTGCCATAGACCAAGTGGCGCATTTGACCGTCATCCTTCTTTTGGTCGGGTTTTATCATTCTTTCCCTATTGATTGGGATGCCCTGTTTTCCTCACGCATATTTTTGATGGTTGCTACTCTGCTTGCGTTGACCTCCGTATCTTCGGTCATTATCAAACAAATGATGAGCCGTTGGAATGTGCAATCACTGGAAAATGATGAATCTTTAAAGAATGCAGGAAAATATATTGGGATGTTGGAGCGGTTGTTTATTTTCGGATTTATTCTGCTACATCAGTGGCAGGCTATTGGTTTTCTTATAGCTGCCAAATCTATTTTCAGGTTCAGTGACCTGTCACGGGCCAAAGACCGGAAGCTGACCGAGTATATGATTATTGGAACTTTTATTAGTTTTGGGCTGGCTTTACTGACAAGTGTTTTGTATTTGTATGTGGCGGATGCTCTTTAGTTTCTGTCCATAAACTAAGCGTTTATCCCGTGTTTGAACTAGAAAGTTCAAATTCAATGTGTATAGAAAGTCTAAACTGCAGAATACTATTGTATTTGGGGATTTATATTTTGAGCAACAACGCAGAAGTTGGACTTTATAGACAAACACTTTTTAGTTTTGGAGGGTTATAGTTGAATCTCTATTTATTGTTTTGATGAAGTATTATTTTCTCTTTTTTCTCTTTTTACTGATTCCGTTTTCGGTTTTTGCTCAACCTGAAATAGATTCCCTTTTTCATGCGCTGGATGAGGCAATTGAACGGAAAGAGGAGTTTGAGGAGGATAAAAAGGGAGAAATTGAAAACCTTTCAAATCAGCTGATGACAGTGAAAACAGCTTCCATGGAAGAGCGGTTTTCACTGACGGAGCAATTGCATCAGGCTTATTTTACGTTTAATTATGATTCGGCCTTATTTTACTCCCGGCAATTGCTCGAAGTTGCCACCACATCAGGCCGGGAAGAAATGATTGCCCGGGCACAATTACGTATGAGCGAAACGCTGCTGGCCTCCGGACTTTTTGCTGTGGTTAAAGATTCTCTGGAGATGATCTCCTTACCCGGGCTGAGCGATAGCCTGCGTGCAAAGTATCATTACCTGAATGCCCGTTTGTACATTGACATGAATAATTATTACCAACGTCCGTTTTATTCTGAGAAATTTGGTCAGTTGGTAACTGCTCATCTCGATTCTGCGGTTCATTGGGCCAATCCTGAATCCCGACTCTGGTATTCACTTAATGGATTAAGATACATTTGGAAAATGAAATATCAGGAGGCCGAAGAAGTTTTTAAGGATTTGTTTTCCAACTTTGATGTGGAAGGCCGTCAGTTTGCGGTAGATGCTTCGACTTTTGCTTTTGTTTACCGGCAGTTGGGGCAAACTGAGAAAGAACTGGAGTGGCTTTTAAAGGCTGCTATCAGCGATATCAAACTGGCCAATAAGGAAACGGTGGCACTTCGCATCATTGCTAACCGGCTGTTTGATCAGGGCGAAATTCAGAAGGCAAGTCATTACCTGAATGTGGCGATTGAGGATGCCCGTGGGTATGGTGCTATACAGCGTGAATTGCAAATTTCCCAGATTCAACCGCTTGTGGAAGCCGCAAAGCTGGATTTGATTGAAAAGCAGAAATCCCGAATTCAAAATTTTGCACTGGCGCTTTCTGTGTTGTCTTTTCTAATTATTTTGACGCTGATTTTGTTGATGCGTCAGTACAGAAAAATAAAAAGAGTTAAAGACAAACTTCACCTTTCCAATAATGCTCTCTCGGAGACCAATGCCAAATTGCGGGAAGTAAACCTCATAAAAGAAGAGTATATTGCCTTTTTCTTCAAAACCAACTCCGACCTGTTAGAAAAATTGGACGAATACAGACAGGCTATTGACAATAAGCTGTCTTTAAATAAAGTACAGCAAATTGGCTCCATCATTACCCGTTCTGATATCAAGCGGGAACGGGAAGCGCTTTTCCGTGATTTCGATACCGGTTTTTTGAATATTTTTCCTGATTTCATTGCCAGGTTCAATGCCCTGTTCAAAGAGGAGGACCGCGAGATGCCTGAAAGCAGTAAGCACCTCAATACAGATATGCGCATCTTTGCGCTGTTACGTCTGGGAATATCTGACACGGATAAGATAGCCCATATCCTTAATTATACTGTCAATACCATCAATACTTACAAAACCAGAATCAAGAATAAATCCATAGTCCCCAATGAGGATTTTGAAAAAGAGATTCTGAAAATTCAATCCATTTGACTTCGGAAATTGATCAGACCATTCCTGTTTTGTTAAAAAAATGTGTCTAAATCGCAAAAAACACTACGAAATTCCATTATATTTTTCAGGCCGGTTTTGTTGATGACCCGACTGCTAATATCCACAAAATAAGTAATATACACTGCTTTTGGTGTCTTGAATTCGTTATATTCTCCTTATACTTTTTGATTACGAGTCTTTCCTTTAGCACATTTGTTTTGCTGAAATAATTCAGGTTAAATCCAATTCTAATCAAATGAAGAAAAAATTAACAATTCTGATTCAGTTTTTACTGATCACATTAATTGTGTCTGCATGTGAAAATGACACACATGAAAGACCAAAACTTACTGAAACTGAAGTCGCTCAACCCGTCCAATACGGAACCCCTTTCGAAAACATCCCTGAAACCCCCGATGTTGCCATGTATGAGGTAAACCTGAGAGCTTTTAGCCAGGCAGGAAACCTTAGTGGGGTAACAGAAAAATTGGATTCTCTCGAAAAGCTGGGTATCAATGTGGTCTGGCTTATGCCCATTTATCGGACAGGAGATGAGAAGAGTGTAGGCTCACCATACGCTGTTAAGGATTATATGGATATCCATGATGACTATGGAACTCTTGCCGATTTGAGAGAGTTGGTAGAGGGGGCACATCAGCGTGATATGGCGGTAATTCTTGACTGGGTAGCCAATCATACTGCCTGGGATCATCAATGGATTACTGAGAATCCTTCGTGGTACGCGCAGGATGACAACGGGAATATTATAATTCCTCCGGGCACCGGTTGGGAAGATGTTGCCGAACTTAATTTCAACAACGAGAATATGCGGGCTGAAATGATTCGGTCCATGAAATATTGGGTACTTGAAGCCAATGTGGATGGTTTTCGTTGTGATTATGCCCACGGGGTTCCGGATGATTTCTGGAAACAGGCCATTGATACGCTTCGCAGTATCCCGAATCGGGACATCATTATGTTTGCCGAGTCAGAGCGCAAGGAATTGTTGACGCAGGGCTTCGACATGATGTTCGGATGGCGTTTTTATACCGGACTGAAAGAGACCTTTAGTGAAGGGCAATCCACTGCCGCTATTGTGGAAGCCCATAAAGAAGAATATCGTGGACTTTCAACCGGAAAGCATGTACTTCGATGGACTTCCAATCACGATCAAAATGCCTGGGAAACGACTCCCATCGATCAGTTTATGAATAAAGATGGGGCTATGGCAGCCTTTGTAATTACTGCCTATATGGACGGTGTACCTCTGGTTTACAGCGGGCAGGAGATAGGTTTTCCGGAACAGCTCTCCTTTTTTGAAGGCAATGCCAATAAAATTGACTGGAGCATCAATGCCGATTACAAGGTGGAATATGAGAAGGTGTTAAATTTTCGTCAGGAAAGTTCCGCATTGCGTCGTGGCGACTTGACCAATCACAACTCCACCGATGTGATGGCATTTGAAAAGACTGTGAATGAGGAGTCTGTTTTCGTCTTGGTGAATGTCCGCAATAAAAATGTTACTTACACTGTGCCGGAGTTGTTTCAGGAATCTGTTTGGCAGAATGCATTCACAGAAACCTCGATCACACTTGGCAATAGTATTGAATTGGCTCCTTTTGAGTACTTGATTTTAAGAAAGTAGTCCATCTCTTTTTACACACAAAATATTTATTATAATAAAATATCGCAATTGTCCGGGAAAAACTTTTATTATGAAAGAAGATTGCTTCGCTCTGCTCGCAATGACTCCGTTTTAAAGAGTTTAGCAAGGTTGGTAGGGGTTGATTTCCGGTTTTGCCGAAAATCAACCCCTACCAACCCTCAATGTCCTGCAAAGCTCGTCATCTGCGAGCGTAGTGAAGCAATCTCATTTTTTTAACCGGACACCAATGTAAAAATATCATGAAAAAAACTTTTGAACATGGGCAACAGGTCCTTCTTGCCTTATTATTAATCCTTTCTTTGTTAATTTCGGGGTGTAGTTACGGGTCTCAAAACTCAGAAGAAGTTGCTTCTCCTGATGGTCAAATTTCTTTGACTTTTAGTCTGAAGAACGATAGTGCCTTTTATGCGGTATCCCGCAATGGTAATTCCGTGATTGCCAATTCTAAACTTGGATTCATCCTTAATGAAATGGTCGGTTTTGCCGGTGATTTTAAGATTGATGGTTTAGATGCCAGTTCTTTTTCTGAAACATGGGAGCAACCATGGGGCGAGAAACGTGAAATTCTCAATGAATACAACGAGTTGGTGGTTCATCTTTCATCCAAAAAATCAGGGGCGAAAAAGCTGGACATTGTTTTCAGGGTTTTTGATGACGGAGTGGCTTTTCGGTATGTTTTTCCGGAGCAGGAAGGCCTGAGAGAGTTTAAAATTATGGATGAGCTCACGGAGTTTAATCTTACCGCCAATCATGATGTCTGGTGGCAACCTGCCTATCGTCCCGATCGTTACGAATATCTTTACAGCAAAAGTCGCCTGCAGGAAGTGGCTGATACCATGCATACGCCACTTACAATGGAAGCCGGAAAAGATTTGTACATTTCTGTTCATGAAGCGGCACTTACCGATTATGCTTCCATGACCCTTTTTCACAATGGAAATAACAAGCTTAAATGCGATCTCGTACCCTGGTCTGATGGAGTGAAGGTTTATGCCGAAGCACCATTCTCAACTCCCTGGCGGACCATTCAGATTGGTAAAACTCCCGGAGATCTGATTGATTCTTATATGATCCTGAACTTGAATGAGCCTAATCGTCTGGAAGATGTATCGTGGATTAAACCTGCTAAATATGTGGGAGTTTGGTGGGAGATGCACATCAATAAAAGTACCTGGGGACAGGGGCCCAATCATGGTGCTACAACCAAAAATGTGAAGAAATACATTGATTTTGCTGCGGAGAATAATCTTAGTGGTGTTTTAGTTGAGGGGTGGAACCTTGGCTGGGATACAGATTGGTGGAACGATGGAAACGGGTTCGATTTTAGCACTCCCTATCCTGATTTTGACATCGAAGAGATTACCGATTATGCATCATCCAGGGGCGTTGAGCTGGTAGGTCATCATGAAACCGGTGGCGCCGTGGAGAATTATGAAGCACAAATGGAGGATGCCTATGCTTTTTATGAAAAATATGACGTCAATTATATCAAAACCGGATATGTTAACCCCCGCGGGATGAACAGCAAGGAGTGGCACCATAGTCAGTTTGGGGTACGTCACTACCGAAAGGCGGTGGAAACAGCTGCAAAGCATCACATCATGCTCGATGTGCACGAGCCCATCAAAGCCACCGGAATTCGTCGTACTTATCCAAATATGATGACGCGTGAAGGTTCCCGTGGTATGGAATTCAATGCCTGGGGGCCTGATGGCGGAAATCCTCCCGAACATGAGACGATTCTGCCCTTTACTCGTTTGCTGGGTGGCCCGATGGATTTTACCCCCGGTATTTTTAATATTGCACTTCCCGAAAATCCCAACAACCAGGTTAATACTACACTGGCCAAGCAGCTGGCCTTGTATGTGGTGATCTACAGTCCATTACAAATGGCGGCTGATTTGCCTGAAAACTATGAAGGACAGCCCGCATTTCAGTTTATTCGGGATGTTCCCGTTGATTGGGAAGATACGAAAGTGTTGAACGGTAAGATTGGTGAGTTTGTAACCATTGCCAGACAGGACCGCAATTCTGAAGACTGGTTTTTGGGCAGCATCACGGATGAGCAGGAACGATCCTTGACCGTTGGGCTTGACTTTCTTGATCCGGAAGCCAAATACAAAGCGGTTATTTACAGAGATGGCGCGGAAGCTCACTACAAAGATAATCCTCTGGATATACGCATCGAAGAAAAGGAGGTAACTGCCGGAATGTCCATCAATCTGCAATTGGCTGCAGGAGGAGGGCAGGCGGTTCATTTCTCAAAATTGGATTAAATTTTTTTTATTTAATGTTTTTGGTCCTCTTTTGCTATTTAGTAACAGAGGACCATTTTTTTGTATTCATAATCTCTGAATTATAATTTGTTGTAGTTTTCTGGGGGTATAATAGAAATATGACAAGTTGAGATGCTCAATGTTAAAACTCCAGGAAAGGTTATTCGTTGAGCAGGTGCGGCGGATCGGCGCTCAGCCTTGCTGCTTTGCTTGCCAAAGAATCCGCCGCACCTAATCTGTCCATTGCTAGGGCAACACCCGAAGCAATCTCTAAGCATCAGCAATCCACTATAAATTTAAGTCTCTTTTTTGAGGGTTCTTTATGGTTTACAGAGTGTTGTTGAGACTCTTTGATGATAAGATTTTTGCGTTTCTGTGTTAATGCTTTTATTGACGGACGATTGGTCAACGAATTCAATTTTTGTGTAAACTGCTGTCTTCAAAAAATCTCTTATTTTTGCTGCAACAAAATAAAATACTGTTATGTCTGAAAAGATAAATCCGGATTCCTTATTGGTTATTCCCACTGAAACTCAAAAGCGGATGGCTCGTTACGCTAAAGCTTTAGGCCACCCCGTAAGAGTCTATATTATGCAGTTGCTGGCCAATCAATCCTGTTGCTACAGTGGTGACCTTTCGCAGGATCTTTCCATTGCTAAATCCACCCTTTCTCAGCACCTTAAAGAACTTAGAGATAGCGGTCTTATTCAGGGAGAAATTGAAACGCCCAGGATTAAGTACTGTGTCAACAAGGAGAATTGGGAAGAAGCAAAAAAGATATTTAAAAATTTTTGGTCGCTCTAAAATTTTTATACTTTTGTTCGTGATTTTGCGAACAACGAACTACTAACAGTTAAATACAAGAGAAGTTATGGATATTAAAGTATTGGGAACGGGTTGTCCAAAGTGCAAAACCCTTGAAAAACTTACCCGCGATGCCGTGGAAGAATTAGGCATCGATGCCACCGTTACAAAAGTGGAGGATATCATGGATATCATGCAGTACAATGTTGCCAAAACCCCGGCTTTGGTGGTCGATGGAAAAGTTCTTGTTAAGGGGAGTCTTCCTTCGTACGATGCTTTGAAAAAAATGTTAAGTTAATTCAGGCCAAAATTCTATCTACTATGAAAAAGAAAATCAGTTCATTTGCTTTTTTTATTTTGCTGGCCATTGTTTCGGTAACAGCACAATGTTGCAATTCAACTGCACAAAATAGCGATAACAGCCAAAATCAGGCAGAAGTCGTTGCCGAAACAACCGATGTAGAAGTGTATTATTTCCATGCTACCCGACGATGCGCCACCTGTCAGGCGGTAGAAGAGGTAACCAAAGAAGCTTTGGCTGAAAGATATGGTGAATCGGTTTCTTTTCATTCCGTCAATCGTGAAGAGGAGAAGGGGCATCCATTGATTAAAAAGCACAATGTAAGTGGACAGACTTTGCTTGTAATTAAAGGGGATAAGGCAGAAAATCTCACCAATGTTGCTTTTATGAATGCGCGAACCAATCCGGAAAAGCTTAAAAGCAAAATTGTGGAAACGGTTGAATCTCTCTAAAGAAGGATTTTCATGGAATTGCTACAAAATCTCCTTGAAAATACGGAACTTCCGTTGCTTACTGCATTTTTGCTCGGGCTGATGACTGCCATTAGTCCTTGTCCTCTGGCGACCAATATAACTGCAATTGGATTCATCAGTAAAGATATGGAAAGCCGGAAACAGGTTTTCATTAACGGAATCATTTATACCCTTGGTCGAAGTGTTTCCTATACCGGCATCGGTTTGTTGTTCTTTTTCGGAGCCAGTCAGTTTGAGTTTGCCGGTTTCATTCAGGAATGGGGCGAAAAAGTGATTGGCCCAATATTGATATTGATAGGTCTCATGATGTTGGGTTTTATTAATATTAATATTCCCGGTCTCGGCTCTGTTACCGATAAATTACAAGATCAATCAGGTAAAGGCTTTTGGGGTGTTTTGCTGTTGGGAATTGTTTTTGCTCTGGCTTTTTGTCCATATAGCGGGGTGCTCTATTTCGGGATGCTTATTCCCATGACTGTTTCCAGTGTAAGTGGACTTTATCTTCCTATTGTTTTTGCTTTGGGAACCGGCATTCCGGTTATTGTTTTTGCCTGGCTCATTGCATTTTCCGTAGGATCGATCGGAAGTACCTATAATAAATTAAAAACTTTTGAAATCTGGTTTCGCCGGGTCGTAGCGGTTTTATTTATTGGTGTAGGGTTGTATTATACGGTGTTGTTACTGCTGTAAAATAAGGCGCCCTTTTTTTATGGACCTTGTTCGTAAAACTACGAATAACGTAAGATTTAGAGATTGAGGTTAAGGCTGAGATTGAGTTTAACGTTTCAAAAACAAAAAACCTTTTCCGCTATCTTCTGTCCACTTTGAAGGGAAACCTCCGACACATAATTAGTAAAGACGCACGATCGTGCGTATCAACTCAGAACCCCAAAGGCTTTCTTGGGGATTTTGAGGTTTAAAAAATTTAAAAAATGGAACTCAAAAAAGAAATCAAAATATTAGGCTGGATCATCGCGATATTTCTTTTCGCCTTTTTCATGCCACTTGAAAGTGCACGTTTTCAGGAAGCTATCATGGCTACCTTCGACCTGACCAAATGGTATGCGCAGGAACATGTGATACTTTGTTTGTTGCCCGCCTTCTTTATAGCCGGGGTAATTGCTGTCTTCGTTAGTCAGGGAGCGGTGATGAAATATTTCGGTGCCAAAGCAAAAAAATGGGTGGCTTACACGGTAGCATCGGTTTCGGGCACCATTCTTGCTGTTTGCAGTTGCACAATTCTGCCGCTTTTTTCAAGTATTCATAAGCGTGGTGCAGGTTTAGGGCCTGCCGTTGCTTTTCTTTACAGTGGCCCTGCCATTAATATTCTGGCGATTATTCTTACTGCCCGCATTCTCGGTATCGAAATGGGAATTGCCCGAGTAATTGGTGCCGTAGTATTTGCAGTAGTTATTGGTTCAGCCATGTCGCTCATTTATCGCAAAGAGGAAAAAGCAAAACGGGAAGAACAATTGAATTTTCCTGATGTACCGGAAGAACGTCCCATGTGGCAGACTGCATTTCACTTTTTTACCCTGGTATTGATTTTGGTTTTTGCCAACTGGGGGAAACCCGGTGACGGCGTTACCAGTGGCGGTTTTTATTGGTTATGGGCCAATAAATGGTACATCACCTCCTTCTTTTCCGTGTTATTGGTTTTTTCGCTCATTTTTATCCTGAAGCTGAAGTGGCAGTATGTTGCCCTTGGGGTGATTGCCACTGCTGGATCAGCGTTTCTGAATACGTCGCCATTGGTGCCGATGGTTGTTGGTATTGCAGCATTGAGCATCATAACCCTTATCGATAAAAAACATGATGAAAATCGGGAATGGACCCTTTCTGCGTGGGATTTTGCCAAACAGATTATGCCTCTTCTGGCTATTGGCGTGGTTACTGCCGGTTTTTTGCTGGGCTCCACACATGATGACACAGCACTTGCAGGCATTATCCCCAATCAGTGGATTACCAATCTCGTTGGTGGCAATTCCGTTTTTTCTAACTTCTTTGCCTCCATAGTGGGAGCGTTCATGTACTTTGCCACCCTTACTGAAGTACCTATTCTTCAGGGCCTGATGGCTGCCGGAATGGGGAAAGGTCCCGCATTGGCGTTGTTGTTGGCCGGGCCATCACTTTCATTGCCCAATATGTTGGTCATTCGCGGTGTGATGGGAACACAAAAAACGTTGGTGTACGTGTTGTTGGTTGTTGTGATGGCAACTATTTCGGGAGTTGTGTTTGGTAGTATCTATTAGTTTTAGGTCGTCTTCAGTTATTGTGGATCCTCTGTGTAAATATTATTAAGTTGAAAGTTAGGAGCATAGGATTGTCTCTTGATTGAATGGATAATTCCCGGAAGGAAAGAGGGTGAACCTTTATGAAGTGTTTGCGTTTCATTAGTATAAAAATAAATTATAAAGGTCTGATGGAGCTCGGATGCAGGAACTTATAAGTTGTCTCTTGAGGCAACCGTTGCCATGCTCGTTTCATCAGTAAAAAGTATGATTATGAACGTCTGATGGAACTTGTTTTATGAAGAAGTCCTTAATTGTTCAGAATCGTTCAAAACCGGCGTGTTGCTGACTAAGATTTTTTGAAGCAAAGATGAAATCTTGAAGCATTTTCATTGTTAGTCGGTTCTTCGTTTGAAAACCATCATAATTGCGGTGATAAAAACAAGTTGTTTATGAAGTCAATTTTAGGAATATTTTTATTAGTTTTTTTCTTCATTTTTTTGTCCTGTAACACGGCCAAACAAGAATCGAATCAGACGGATAATTCGGATGTTTCAAAGGTAACTCAGGAGTCTGAAGAGGTGGAGGAGTCCCAATTAAATATGGATGTAGAGGGTGTAGCTGAACAAACTACGGACAAAAAAAGCACCGATGAGGTGATGCTCAATCCTCCGCACGGAGAACCCAATCACCGGTGCGATATTCCGGTGGGAGCCCCGCTGGATTCAGAATCAAAAACTGCAAAAAAGGAAACTGAGGTAATGTTAAATCCTCCTCATGGTGAACCCAATCATCGTTGTGATATTCCTGTGGGGGCTCCTCTCAACTCCCCCGCCGGAACAACCACCCAGCCGGCCGGAGCCACTGCTCCCGATCTTGCCAATAATCCTATGGCGCCAACTGTTGAAAACGCCAAACGTCTGAATTTACAACGAAATACATCTTCTGCTGCTCCCGCGACGGGCGAGAAACCACGTCTTAATCCTCCGCATGGTCAGCCCTGGCACAGATGCGATATTGCTGTGGGAAGTCCTTTGCCATAATTATTGTTATATGAGTACTAAGAATCAATCTATTACTATTCGATTTTTCCTTTTGGGGATAATGGTTTGTTTGCTTTTATTTGTGTCAGGTTGTGCATCATCTCGATATGGTCAAAGCCATAAATCAGCCCCATGCCCCTGTTCTCAGCGGAGATAAGTCTCCTGATAATTAAATGGTGAATATTTAATGAAAATGTGACGTATAATTACGTCTATTGAATTATTTGACGTATATTTGCGTCAAATAATTAATCTATGGTACTCGCAAAAACCAAATTATTTGATTCCGATTTACAGGATGCCTCCTTGTTTTTTAAAGCATTGGGGCATCCTGCACGCCTTCAGATATTGCGCTATCTTGCTGAAACGAAGGTGTGTATTACCGGAGATATCTCGGAAGAATTGCCGTTGAGCCGCACTACTGTAAATCAACATTTGACGGAATTAAAGAAAGCCGGACTTATTCAGGGGCATGTGAATGGTAAACACACCAATTACTGTCTGAATCCTGAGAAAGTGAGGGAGTTGAAAAGAATTGGTAAGGCATTTTTTAAAGAGATTGATGTGAACAATCTTAAGTGTGGTTGATTTTCTGCAAAGCCGAAAATCAACCGCTACCAATCCTTAAAATTCTTAAAACCCATCATTACGAACGTAATGAAGCAATCTCAATTTTTTAACCGGACACCAATGAAACGAGTATGGCAACGATTGCCTCAAAAGAACATGTATAAATTCTTGCATGCGAGTTCCATCCGACCTTAATTAATAAATTTTATACGGATGAAATGTTTTGACAAAATTCATAATGTCAGTGTAATATGGGTATTCTAACCTCTAATTTCTATAAAACTAACGGTCTATTGATAAAAAAAAGAGAGACAATATGAAAATTCTTATCCTATGTACCGGCAACAGCTGTCGTAGCCAAATGGCCCATGGCTTTATGCAGTCTTTCAATAAGGACCTGTATGTGCGGTCTGCCGGAACTGAGGCATCAGGAAAACTCAATGCCAAAGCAGTAAAAGCCATGAAAGAAATTGGCATAGATATCAGTCACCATACCTCCGACCCTGTGGAAAAGTATTTGGGAGATGAATGGGATTACGTGATTACTGTTTGTGGTGGAGCCAACGAAAACTGCCCCGTGTTTATGGGTAAAGTTGAGCATCGGCTGCACATGGGCTTTGATGATCCTTCTCACGCCACGGGGACCGATGAATTTATCTGGAGCGAATTTATTCGTGTTCGTGATGAGATAAAAGAGACTTTTCAAAAATTTTATAAGGAAGAAATTGAACCTCAGCTATGAATCCACAAGATTTAAAACTCATTGTTCAGGATAAATACGGGCAAATTGCAGAAGGGCAAAAATCATGTTGCGGCGGCGACAGTTGCTGCTCTTCTGTTGACTATACAGTTTTCAGTGAGGACTACTCATCCCAGCAAGGATATAACAAGGATGCGGACTTCGGTCTGGGCTGCGGATTGCCAACCGAGTTTGCAAAGATAAAAGAGGGCGATCATGTGTTGGATCTTGGAAGCGGGGCAGGCAACGATTGTTTTGTGGCTCGCACCCAAACAGGAGATTCCGGAAAAGTGACCGGCCTCGACTTTACCGAAGCTATGATTTCTAAAGCCGATGAGAATCTGGAGAAAACAGGTTTTAAGAACATAGAATTTGTTCAGGGAGATATAGAGCAGATCCCATTACCCGATACATCATTCGATGTTGTCATCAGCAACTGCGTCCTGAATCTGGTGCCTGACAAACAAAAGGCTTTCGCTGAAATTTTCCGGGTACTTAAACCCGGAGGTCATTTTTCAATTTCTGATGTGGTAATTGTTGGAGATCTTCCGAAAGGATTAAAAAAAGATGCTGAGATGTATGCCGGTTGTATTTCAGGAGCCATAAACAAAGATGAATACATTTCAATTGTCAGAAGTCAGGGATTCTCCGGCATTATTGTTCAGAAAGAAAAAGAAATTGTTTTGTCTGATGAAGTTCTGCTGAATCACATCAGTGCTGATGAACTGGAATCCTTTAAGCAGTCAGCATGCGGAATCTTCAGCATTACATTGTATACTGAAAGATAGTTGCTACGCAATTGCTTCTTTAGAACGATCAGAAAGGTTAAATAAACTCTTTGTTTTTGAGTGTCATGGTGTTAAAAAAGAAAAACTATGAGTACACAAAAAAGAAAAATAGGTTTCTTCGAAAAGTATCTTGCCATTTGGGTTGCCCTGGGTATTTTGGGTGGAATAGGTATTGGCCATTTTGCTGGTGATTCCATCGAAGTTATCAGCAGTCTCGAAATAGCGAAAGTCAATATTCCGGTTGCCATTCTGATATGGCTGATGATTTACCCCATGATGCTTCAGGTTGATTTTTCCAGCATTAAGAAAATCAGACAACGCCCGAAAGGAGTGGTGCTGACACTTGTTGTAAACTGGCTTATTAAGCCCTTTACCATGGCATTTTTTGCCTGGCTGTTTTTCTCCCAACTTTATCAGGCCTGGATAGAACCGGAAATGGCCGGGGAGTATATTGCAGGAGCTATAATTCTTGGGGCAGCCCCCTGTACGGCAATGGTGTTTGTATGGTCTTACCTAACTAATGGAGACCCCAATTATACACTGGTTCAGGTTTCTATCAACGATCTGATTATTCTGGTGGCTTTTGTGCCTATTGTTGGATTACTTCTGGGAATTACCAATATTTCCATCCCTTACGATACATTGGTAGCCAGTGTGTTGATTTTTGTGGTTGTTCCCCTTATAGCAGGTGTGCTAACGCAAAAAATTCTTCTGAAAAGCCATGGGCAGGAATGGTTTAAAAATGTTTTTCTGCCAAAGCTGAAACCTGTTAGTATTGTAGCACTTCTGGTGACCCTCGTGTTGCTGTTTGCTTTTCAGGGACAAAACATTGTAAATAATCCTTTAATCATTCTGTTGGCAGCTGTGCCATTGGTAATTCAGACCTATTTTATCTTTTTCATTACCTGGTTTGCCGGAAGAAAGATGAAACTTCCGCATCCGATATGTTCTCCTGCAGCTATGATTGGGGCCAGTAACTTTTTTGAACTTGCAGTAGCTGTGGCAATTTCTCTTTTTGGGTTGCAATCTCCCGCAGCCCTGGTTACCGTAGTTGGGGTATTGGTTGAGGTTCCGGTAATGTTGTCGCTGGTGGCTTTGGCCAATAAATGGAAGTATTAACCAACGATAAGCAGTGGATCCTGATCCGTTGTATATTTATGCAGTGCAATCAAATTGGCTTCGAAATAAGAACAATTTTGACATCATCCGGGTCTTGCCAGATTAATTCATAATAAATTTATTATCCTGCTCAACTGCCAGCGAAATACAAGCGTTCTCAAAATATTTGATTTGAAAATTGTTCACTTTTCCCTTTTCTGAATCTGACTGCGGGTTTTCAGTATTTCCTGGCATTGGGCATATCATGACATAAAAATCATGGAGTGAAGGTCCACGAAGTCAATTGATCAGACTAGATATTCTGAAGTGAAAAACGGTTTGTCAAAATCCATCCACAAGATATTCTTTAAGTTGAGAACTTTGTGGGTTTTTGAGTACTGCTTCCGGAGTTCCCTGTTCAATTATTTTTCCGTAGTGCATAAATACAACATTGTCGGCCAGGCGCTGCGCTTGTCTCAGAATGTGTGTTACGATCACAATTGTATAATATTTTTTTAGTTCTCGGAATCGTTCTTCAATGATTTTACTTGACACCGGATCCAGAGCAGAAGTAGGTTCATCAGCCAGAATAATTTGTGGCTTAACTGCCAATCCCCTGGCCAGACAAAGACGTTGTTGCTGACCAATGGATAAACTATCAGCAGATGAGTGAAGACGGTCTTTCACTTCTTCCCACAACCCCACTTCTTTCAGCTTTTGTTCAACGTTGTAGGCAATTAATTTTTTATCCTTCACTCCCTTCAGCTTCAGGCCATAAGCTACATTTTTAAAAATAGACACAGGCAGGGGATATGGTTTTTGTGAAAGCAGTCCCATTTTTTGTCTTAGTGCGGGGATGTTGTGATTGGAATTAAGAATATCGTCCTTTCCTATAAAGACACTCCCTGATACATCTAATTCTTTGTATAGATCGGTTAGTTTGTTAAGTGATTTCAACAATGTTGTTTTCCCACAGCCGGATGGCCCCAGTAAAACAGTAACTTTGTTTTTTGGGATTTCAAGATTGATGTTGTTAAGGATGTGGTGACTTCCCGCATGTACATTCAGGTTCTTTATGGATATTGCTGATTCTGGTTTTGTTTTCCGGATGGCTCTTGGTTCCATGAGTGTGTCGGTATTTTTTGCTGTAAGTGTGTTCATTTTCCCTTTATTTTATGTTTTCTTTTGAATAATGCTTGGCAAAATACCGGGCCGAGATGCTGATAATCAAAATGATTATAGTAAGTATAGCTGCTGCTGCATAAGCACGCTCCCTTACTGCCGGAATGGGAGAGCTGAGTTGGAAAAATATGGACAATGGTAAAGTGGCGGCAGGTTCGTCCAGATTAGTGGGAATCAGATCGGTATATCCGGCAGTAAAAAGTACGGAGGCTGCATCACCAATAGCCCTGCCAAAAGCCAAAAGGATGGCAGTAACCAATCCGGAAAACCCTTGTTTCAGAAGCACCTTAAAAGCTGTTTGTGATTTGGTGGATCCAAGGGAAAGGGCTGCTTCCTGAAGGCCTATGGGTATTGTACTGAGGGCTTCGTCAAAAGATCGGATTACAATAGGCGTAATCAAAAAGGCCACGGTTATAATACCTGCAAGTAACGAAGCGCTCATACCAAGCCATATCATTAACGTGAATCCAAAAGCACCGTAAACAATAGAGGGAACTCCCCATAGCGAATCCAGAATGTATCTGACGGTATTTTGAGTACGTTTGTAGCGGATAAGATGAGAGTTGATATAAAGGGCAGCAGGAACACCAAGGATAATGGCTATCAGTGTGGCTCCCCCTGCAATATAGAGAGAACCAACAATGGCATTTAATACCCCTCCTTCGCCGCCATAGTAATATCCTCCGGAGGGCAATTTTGTTACCATATCAAGAGTAAGGGAACTGAACCCTTTATTGAAGATGATGAAAATGATATAGCCGAGTATGCCTATCAGAGAATAGCATGCCACTCCGGTAAGTATTCTGAATACTCTTTCTTCTATAGTTTTTCGTTTCTGCATGACAGGATAATTTTGTGACTGGTTCTATACTTTTGCCGGATTGCTGGCTATTATCAGGTACCGGAATACGAGGTTGATCAGTAACACTACCACAAAGAGCACGAGTGCAGCAAACATTAGAGCCGAATCGTATAACGGAATGGAAAGCATTTCGCCGTAATTGTTGGCAATAAGTGCCGGAAGCGGGTATCCTGCTTCGAATGGATTTCCGGTAATACGGGCAATATTTCCAACGACCATCATTACCGCCAGTGTTTCTCCAAAGGCTTTGGCCATGCCCAACCCGAAAGCCGAAATAATGCCTGGCCTGCTTTTTCTGATGACAATATGCTTAATGGTTTCCCAATGAGTAGCTCCCAGTGAAAAACCTGCTTCTTTGAGACCATACGGAACCGATTTGAAAGTTTCAATCAGCATATTCAACATATATGGAATGCACATAATGGCTAAAACAATTCCTCCTGCCAAAATGGAATAACCTGACGAGTTTAACCCAAAAACCGGGGCCAGGTAGTCCCCCACGAAAGGGACTATTACCAGAATTCCCCACATGCCGTAAATCACAGAGGGAATGCCTGCCAATATGTCGATTACCGGATGCATAATCCGGATAAGGCGTGCGGAAGCAAATTCGGTAAGATAAATAGCTGCCAGTAAGCATAAAGGGGCCGAGAAAATAAATGACAAAACCGTTACATATAATGAGCTGAAAATAAATGGCCAGAAACCAAACTTTCCGCTATTGGGGGCCCAGTTATCGGAGAACAATAGATTAACTATTGAATCGGCATTCAGCAGGGGAATAGACTTGAACAGCAACGCTACTCCTATCAGGAGAGGGAAGAGGAGAATGAGTACCAGAGCTGTCAGCATCCAGTTACCGGTTATTTTTGATCGTATTTCTCTGCTATTCATTATTGAATTGATCTTGGGGTAAAATAATGGATTTTTACGCTTTTGGTAATTGTCACGTATTCTCTGATTAATTAATGTCTGTTCATAAAACACCAATTGCGAAGCAACTGGTTCTTTATGAACAGACACAGCTCTTGTTAGATATTTTTCCGACTTTATAGACGAGCACTAATTAATTGACCTGTTTCAGATAATTCTTTAGTTTGGTATCTGAAATAGGTACGTATCCGGCTGATTTTACGTAATCCTGGCCTGAAGTCAGCGTCCATTTAATAAAATCTAAAGTAGCTTGTTTTTCCGGCTTTCCTTTAGCCACAAAGTACAATTCACGGGCCGGAGGCGAGGGATAAACTCTGTCGGCAATGGCTTTTAGTGCATTGTCGAATTCTTCATAAAAGCCTTCTTCGGGGTCAATCTGACCATTTTCATTCAGGTCAATGGGAATCACTTCAATGCCGGGGTGTTTTTTGCCAGTGTTGATGTCATAGATAAAAGCTGTGTTGTTATATCCGATACCTGTTTCATCTTTGCCCACAGCTTCGGCAAGGCCCGGATCTCCATGAATCCCTACTCCTTTCAGGTCTTCCTGCTTTCCGCCCAGGTATTTGGCCCAGGTTCCGGCAGCGCCACAAGCATCAGAGCGTGTGTAAACCTGTAACTGTAAAGGTTCTGTATTCTTTAGAATCTCATTCCAGTTGGTAATGGTTCCATCAATAAATATGGCCTTAAATTCGCTTTGGGTCAATCCGCGCTGTTTTAATTGTTCGAGATACGGATGCTTGGCACTGATGGTGGGAAAAACTGCATCTTTGCAAAGCCCGACCCACCATACACCTTTGTCTTTCTCAGCCTGGGTAATTTCTCGCGAAAACATTCCCAAATCAACTGTTCCTGCAAGGGCATCCGCCATTCCTTTGCCTGCGCCACCTGCCGATATGTTAAATCGAACTTCCGGGTTTTTTTCTTTATATACCTCGGCCCACTTGATAACCAATGGGTAGAGTGCGAAAGCTCCTGAAAAGCTGAGGGTGTTTTCTTTCTCTTTTTTTGAAACACAGGCTGAAAGCAGGAGCAATAGTGTAAGACTGTATAATGCTGTTTTTTTCATGATTTCAATATTTAGTCTGGTGACAAAATTATTTGATTGCGTGATAAAATACTTCAGTCTTTTTACTTAAATATTAAGTAAGTAAAAAGACGTATTATTCAAAAATGCTGGTATCGACGGTAAGACTCACATACAAAAACTGGGGAAAAACCGGATTGCTGACTCCCTGTAATTGCTCAAAAGCATCAGTGGTCAGGTAGAATAGCCATGCCGATTTTAGAGATCCCCATTCATTAAAGTTGTATTTAAGTTCCAACTCATTTTCATATCCAAGGTATCTGTCTGTTGGCGTATTTTGGTTAGTTTCTGACAGAGAGAAAAAATGCCCGGTATTTTTTAGATTTATTTCAGGCGAAATTTTCAGATTAAGATATCCGTAGATGTCGGTCAGCCCGCCCCCATTGGTGTGTGAAGGTATGTTTCTGAAGTAATCCATGTGCCCGAAAAACCGATGACGGGCACCATACAAAACATCAAATAAGTGGTCGGTGCTTCCGTTGGCATCGTCATTGCCCGATAGATAGCTGATGCCAAGCCCCGGAGAAAGACGGCCGGTTTTAAAAGCCACATCTGCATCAAAAAGAAAAGCACTTACTTTTTGTCCTTCGCGGTTGTTTCCGTACTGGAAGTAAGCATTTGATTTTGCGTTTAATGAACTTGAGTTATAGTTGAGGTAAGCACCTGAAGTATGTCGGAAATTCAAGATGTTGGTAGTATCGGTTTCGGTTATTCCGGAAGCAATGTGCAAAAATGAGACATCAAACTTGTCAGAAAATTGATAGCCGAGCCACAAGAAGTTTAGGGATTTAATTCGGTTGGACAAATAAAGATTATCTGATGTGGTTTCTTTGAGAGAATTCCAGGAGGTTCCGGCATGCAAGTTCCATCGGTTAAGTTTCCATTTTAAAACCAAGGCATCGTAGGCCAGTCCATTTTGGTTCCAGTTGCGCTCAGCCAACAGTCTTTGGTTGTCGTAAACCAATGTCTGGCGACCTACTGAAATGCTTAATTTTTCAGAGGGCTTTAGCTCTACATATCCTTCAAATAAATCCAGTGATGCATTGTTTCCGTAAACTCCTGTTGAACTGGACAGATTTTCATCTCCCCAGACTCGTACATCCTGCGGGGAAAATTTAAGTTTCAGTTTATCCGTTTCATAAACAAATGACAGCCTCATTCTTTGGGATGCAATAACTGAAGCAATAGAACTTTCCGGAATTAATTCGCGATATCCGTTTCTCACTTCGAAGCGCGGACGGTAGTGAGCGTCAACGGTTAGCTGTGCAGTAATATTCTGCAAAGAAAGCAGAATGATGGCTAAAAAAAACCATTTTTTTCTTGCTGAAAAGAAATTGTTCATAGTTAATATAATTTGTTTTCAGCAAAAGTAGGGGGTTACGGACCTACAAAAAACAGTGTTTTTACTTAAATCCGTTTTACGTATTAACACGTATGTCTCTTGATGATAGTCTTTTATGGCAAGCTGCCGCAGGGGGCATATAACAAGATACTATTAGATCAATCCCCAGGTATCTGCTCCCCATGTTAACAAAAATGCTATGCAAAAAGCAATTAGTGGAGCTACAACCCACATAATGAAAAAACGATTTACTTCGGTTTTGAGGAATATGTTTTTGAATCCGAGCTTTGCTACACCAATGCCTATTATTGCCGCCACATTGAGTTGAATCAGAGATGTTGGAATACCTTTCAGAAGAGAGGCAGTCAGGAGTAAGGAAGCAGAAATGAAAGCAATGATGACAGCTTCTACTTTTCCGAACAGGACAATTTCTTTTCCCGTATTCTGAAGAATTTTTTTGCCAAAAATTGAGCTTCCAATTCCAAAACTCGGAGCTACAATGAGAGTAGAGAGTATAAGCACCTGCAGAAAATAGGAGTCATTTATGTTCAGTTCATTTACCGCCATCATGGCTATGGGGCCTGCAGCATTTGCCACATTGTTGGTTCCGATCGAGAAAGCCACATACATAGACATAGCGATTATACCACCTTTAAACATATAATGATCGTTGAGTTTCTTCGACATGGTATATCCTCTTTTCCTAATGGGTTTGTAGATGTATTTACCTATCAGAAAAGAAAGGCCGAAGGATAATACAGGCATAATAAACCAGGTAGGAAGAACATCATAAACCAGCTTGTGGGTATTGAGGGAGTTGAAGTAAACTGCCGGGGCAATAACTGCTAACACTGTGGCCTGACTTGTTGATTGAGGTATGCCAAACAAATTGGCTATTAAAAGAGCAAACGCTACGGAGATTAGGATTACGGAGACAATGGTGAAAGTCATCATTTCGGGATCCAACAATCCCTTGCCTATGGTATGAGCAGTGTTTTTGCCGCCTACTATTGCCCCAATGAATACCATCACCCCGAAAAGCCCGGGAATGGCGCTTTGCTTTATCAGATTCGTTCCGTATGCTGCCGAAAAAGCAGGAGCAGTACCGCTTCCTCCCATGGTGATGGCAAGAAACATAGCTATTACGAAAGGAATCAGAAAAGGGATCAGCATGATTGGTAGTTTTATGATTTGAACTTGCAAAATTCGCACAAAAACGTATGCAAAAAAACCGCATAAAGGCGTAAAACGCATACGTCTTTATGCGTAGTTTTATATTTCAAATATTTTGTTTTTTATGGCGTAAACTACCATTTGTGCTGTGTTGGAAGAATGTGTCTTGACCAAAATATTTTCACGGTGTTTGTCAATGGTTCTTTTGCTTATATTGAGCTGCTCGGCTATTGCGCTATTGGAAAGGCCTTTGCATATATTAAAGAGGACTTCTATTTCTCTTTCTGTAAGGCCGCTGTTTCTGGGACCATTTTGTTTTTTATTTATGTTCTGGATGATTCCGGATAGTATTTCTGCCGAGAAAAAATTATTTCCTTCAGCCACTTCTATAATTGCTTGTTTGACATCTTCAAGCTTTGAATTTTTCAATAGAAAACCACTGGCCCCCGCATCAATCATTCCGGTGTAATAATTTTCATTTCCGTACATGGAGAGTGCTATTACTTTCCATTCGGGGCTTTTTTGCATGCACTTTTCGGTGGCTTGAATACCATTAATGCCGGAAAGTTCGATATCCATAAGAACAATTCCAGGTTTTTGGTCTTTTATCATTTCTAAAAAGGTTTCTCCACTTTCAGCTTCACGGATTTCGGTCACAAAATCCCATTCTGAAAGCAAAAACCGCAAACCTTCTCGGAACAACTGGTGATCATCTACAATGTACAGAATCATAGTGGTATATTAATTTTCATATAGAATCCATTATTTTTTTTACTGAAAATATTCACTTTGCCATCGAGCGACTTTACTCTTGAGCTGATGTTGGCCAACCCGTTTCCGGTTGCTTTGGTCTCAGGATCAAATCCATAACCATTGTCACTATAATGTATCTCGAGTTTTCGTAAATGATGAAAAACTCCAACAGTTATTTTTGAAGCCTTTGCATGTTTGAGCGTGTTGTTGATGAGCTCGCAAATAATACGATAAATTATGACTTCCGTATTTTTTGAAAGTTCTTTGGGGATGGAATATTTTTCAAGCTCTAAAACAGGTTTTTGCGAAACGGCTATGGAATTGTAAAATGAGAGAAGGGCCTTTTTGAGGCCAAAAGCTTCCAGCAGATGAGGACTCAGATTGTTAGATATCTCTCTGACTGCAGTAACAGCATGGTCTATAGAAGTTTCTGTTCTGCTAACGATTAGTTTGTTCTTTTGGCCAATGTTTTCCTTATCGATAGCTGAGAATGCCATTTTTATTGAAGAGAGAATAGGTCCCAGTCCATCATGCAGCTCCCTGGAAAATAAAGCCCGCTCTTTTTCCTCTGTATTAATAATGGCTGATAACACCTTTGCTTCACTTTGTTTTCTCAGTTTATCTATTTCTTCCTGAAGGTTGAAAATTCGTCTGATGTAGAACGAGGCAATAAACATAAGCAGAGAAATGATAACAGCTGTCCAACTGTTAAAGTAATCTACCCGCGTTGGCTCAGGAGTTGCAGCAAAAGTCATTAATTCGTTTCCCCGACGTATGGCCATTAGAAAAAATGCAATGGAAATACTTATCCAGGAAACATTAAAACGTGTTTTCTTGATGAGTCCAAGTGTTTTGAAGAATGCTCCAAACTGGAGGAGAACGGATAATAAAAGTGCCGTCTGAATAATCATGGTGTAAGTATTAAAAGATGCATCTTCAAGTTTAATGACAGGTATTAGAATTAATACTCCGTTATACTTTTACAAATAGTTGATAAATAATCAGTTGTAAAACCAGGGCGGCAAACAGCAACTCTCTCATAATAAATGCTTTGCGTCATTGCGCCTCTGCGTTTAAGCTTTTTTTAACGGACTATTGAGAATAATAAAATGCTTAAAAACTGGTGAAAAAATAAGTTTTTTCCTTTAAGAAAGTTCGCTGAAGCATTGATTTTTTTCAAATTACGTCTTTTAACGTATTGTTGAATATGTGTTTTGACGGTTTTACCATTCAATTGAAAGACTCAAATTTGCATTATGAGAACAATGATGCAAAAATTAAGGGAAGATGTTCGTCTGAAAGAGGGGCTTAATGCATGTATGGGCTGTGGAATTTGTACTGCTGTATGCCCTGCTGCAGAATATTTCGAGTACGATCCGAGAAGCATTGTGGTAACTGTGCAATCGGGTAATGAGGAGAAAATCCGGAAACTCATCGAAAGTGATACCATCTGGATGTGCGGTCAATGTATGTCTTGTAAACCCAGATGTCCGCGAAATAATTGCCCGGGTTTGATTATTAGTGTTTTGCGCAGGGTGTCCCAAGAGACCGGGGCATTTGTGAAAAGTCGTCTGGGCCGTCAGCAATATCTTATTCTAAAAACCATTGGCACTAACATTCTGGAAACAGGATATTGCGTTTATCCGGCATCAGTTGTACCTGAAACTCACCCCGAACAAGGGGATGTTTGGAAATGGATATATGACAACAAGGAGGCAGTCTATGAGCGTGTAGGGGCTAATCTTGACAAGGAAGGGCCCGGGGCTATGCGGAAAATTGGGCGTGAAAATTTAGATGAACTGGAACGCGTTTTTGCCGAAAGTGGTGGTCAGACTCTTTTTACTTCAATCGTTGAATATAGCCGGGCTTATGCCAAAGAATCAGGTTTTGTAGATGCTAACGGACAACCAGATATGGAAAAATATACCGATTTTTTACTCAATGAAGATAACGATGAAAAATAGTCAGGTGAATGTAACTAAGGAAATAGCAGATGACAACTATTTTTATTTGCGGAGTTGCATCCGTCAGAATTTTTTTCCCGGAGCCGAGAATGTTTTTCTCGATATTCTGAAAAATAAGCTAGGTAAAAACATCATTGACAATGCGAACCACACATCTTGTACTGGCATAGGTTATCATTCTGATATAGTGCCTTATGAGACTTATCAGACTATGGTTGCCCGGCAATTTGCCCTTATGACTGAGCATGGCTTTAGAAATGCAGCTGTTTCCTGTATTACTTCCTATGGAGGCTATCATGAAGTACTTGAAACCTGGAAAGAATTTCCGGAAGAGGAGGCCAAGGCCCGTAAGAACCTAAAAAATGCCACCGGACGGTGTTTTGAAATTCCGGAGAATATTTCTCATTCGTGTGATATTATTTATAGGTTCAGACATGACATTGCTGAGCTTGCCAAATACAAATTAATCAATAAACAGACTGGTAAACCGCTCCGAATCGTGGACCACATCGGGTGTCATTATGCAAAGATTTTTCCCGACAAGGGGGTTGGAGGGGCCGAGAAAAATACGGTTTTGTCGGCTGTTGTGGAAGCCTGGGGCGGTGAGTCAGTCGATTATCCGGAGCGTCGTCACTGTTGCGGCTTTGGATTTAGACATTACTTGGTGAAAAATAACCGAAGTTATTCCATTTCCAATTCAAAAAAGAAATTTGAAAGTATGGAGCCTTATTGCCCGGATATGATAGTTACCAACTGTCCCGGTTGCAACATGTTTCTGGACAAGTGGCAGTATGCCCTGGCTAAAATTGAAGGGAAAACATACAGTGGTGATAAAAATGGAATTCCCGTTTTGTCTTCTGAGGAATTGGCTGCTCTGGTTCTGGGCTATAATCCCTGGGATATCGGATTGCAAATGCATCAGGTTGATGTTGAACCTTTACTTGAGAAAATTGGGTTTGATTATAATCCTGATGAAAAGTATCTCGATGCAAACGGAAATTTTATGGGAAAACCTGAGTTTATTGGGTGTCTGGATTGATTAATATAAGAATTGTTAGGCTATATGAAATGGGTAAAAAGATCCATTTCTGTGTTGTTCGTATTTTTTGTGTTAAGAGACTGATTGGTAAATTTAAATGTTGTTTTTTAGTTGTGTCTGCCCTCACTTTTGTTAGAAAAAAACTATAACAACCGATTGCAATTTATGATTGATAAAAAACATATTGCCATTATAGGGGGCGGTATCGCCGGGCAAGAGGCTGCGTCCGTTTTGACAGGACTCGGGTATAAAGTCACGATTTTGGAAAAGAATGAAAGAATGGGAGGTATGCTCAATAAATGGAGTAAACTTTTTCCTGATTTTTCATCTTCACAACTGGTTTTAGATGCCGTGAAGGTTGCCACAGATAAGAACCTGAATGTGATTTGTAATGCTGATATTTTTTCTGTTCAAAAAGAAAACGGCCGGTTTAAATTATCGGATAATTCCAGCCTGGACGTTTATGCAGATGCGGTGATAATGTCAACGGGGTATAATTTATTTGATGCGACACTGAAAGAAGAATACGGATACGGTGTTTTTGAAAATGTAATAACATCGGCTGATTTTGAAAAAGTACATAAGTCGGGCGAGAAGCTGACCACTGCTGACGGGAAGGCTCCCCGGCGGGTTGCTTTTATTCATTGTGTCGGATCCCGTGATGCAAAGACGGGCAATACTTATTGTTCCAAAGTATGTTGTATTACCGGCGTTAAACAGGCTATTGAAGTTACTCAGATGTGGCCGGAATGTGAAGTCTTCAATTTTTATATGGATTTGCGTTTGTACGGCTCTAAATATGATGCTCTTTATCTGGAGGCTCAAAAACATCACAAAATTCAGTTTATTCGGGGACGATTGTCTGAAGTGTCAGAGAGACAGGGTAAAGAACTTCAGCTAAAAGCCGAAGATACACTTCAGGGGCGACCTTTGAGAATGAAAACGGATATAGTAGTCTTGTTGATTGGAATGGAGGCCTGCAAACAAAACGAGGATCTGTGCCGGGATAATGCTTTGGAACTTGATGAAAACCGGTTTTTTAAATCGAAGAATATTTATAATCATCGGAATAGTAGTACGCAGTCCGGGGTTTTTCTGGCCGGAAGCTGCATTTGTCCTATGTCCGTAAATGAAAGTCTCGAAAGTGCCCGGTCGGCTGCAATGTTAGTCGATAAATCATTAAAAGTACAGGAGAGATGAGCCAATTTGATTTTTTGCAGCCAAAATCACGACAGATTGAAATAGAACAATTTGACGACCGGATTTTGACTTATGTGCTTGAAAGAGAACAGTCTTTTTTGACGTGTATATCATGTGGGGGATGTACGGCTACATGTAGTGCAGGAAATCTCACGAGTTTCAATGTTCGGAAAATAGGACTTTCTCTCAGACGTGGCAATATAAACGACCTGTCCGACGAAGTCCAGAAATGTATGTTTTGCGGAAAGTGCACGCTTGTTTGTCCGCGCGATATCAATATTCGCAATGTAGTGTTGTTGATTAAAAAAGGCATTGCCCAACTTGAAACTGAAAAAACATTATAGAACCAGTGGAAAATATTATCAGCATACCTTTTCTTATTGGGATAGGCTATCTTTTTGTGGTATTGACTTTCCGATGCATTAAATGGATTGTGGGTCTTTCTAAGTTTGATAAGATTCGTCTTTTTAAGTCGATTAGAAGCAGGCGCTTGTTTCAATCCATAAAAGAGACGTTTATGGAAGCATTGTTGCACAGAAAGATATTTCGCAAAAATCCGGTTTTAGGCTATATGCACATGAGTCTGGCCTTTGGCTGGTTTCTTCTTATTGTCGTAGGGCATTTGGAAACTATGATTGCAGAACATTCTTTGTTTGTCCCCTTTCATAAGGCTGTGTTTTTTAGGTATTACGAAGGTTTCGATGAATTTTTCCTTTCCGGATTGTTTTCTTTTTTAATGGATTTTCTATTGCTTTTTGTGTTGTCGGGCTTAATGTTTGCCATCGTAAAACGCTTCAGAAAGAAATTGTTTGGGCTCAGACGAACCACTCATTTAAAATCGGGTGATAAGATTGCATTGACGTCCCTTTGGTTGATATTTCCCTTGCGTCTTTTGGCCGAGAGCACATCAGCCGCTGTTTACCACAACGGTGGATTTTTGACCTCAGGGGTGGGGGCGGCAATTGACTTTATCGGAAATCCTGCAATCTTCTATTACCCTTTGTGGATGGCTTATTCACTGTCGCTTGGGTTCTTTTTTGTTGCTTTGCCCAATAGCCGGTATATGCACATCCCCACCGAGGTAGTTTTTATTTTTCTTCGTGTTGCGGGCATCAGGCTGAAGAAGCAAAACGATTCCTATACTGATGTACAGGTTTTTTCCTGTTCCCGCTGCGGTATTTGTCTGGATAAATGTCAGCTTTCAGTAGCAGGAATTGATGATTCCCAGTCGGTTTATTTGTTAAAAAATATCCGGAATAAAAACCTGAGCGACGAGAAGCTCTTTAACTGTCTGATGTGTGGAAGATGCCAGGTAGATTGTCCGGTGGGAATTGAAACGATTGAATTGAGAACCGTTCAGCGTATTGAATCTACTCGGGAATATAATTCATCGTACGATTATCTGATTCAGGAAGTCGCTACGAAGGCTGATGTGGTTTATTTTGCGGGCTGTATGACTCACCTCACGCCGCGGGTTATTTCTTCCATGAAAAAGATATTCGCTACAGCAGAAGAGGATGTCTGGTTTATGGATGAAGTAAAAGCCCCCTGTTGTGGGCGACCACTGATGCTTGCCGGACAATACGAAGCTGCCAGGAAGTTAATAGAAAACAACAGCAGGATGATTCTGGACTCTGGCGCTCATACGTTGGTTGTTTCATGCCCTATTTGTTACAAGGTATTTAAGGAGGATTATAAGTTGCCGGATGTGGAAGTCGTTTTTCACGCGCAATATATTTACGATTTAATCCATTCTGGAAAACTTTCTGTCGACACCAGTAACCAAAGGATGGTCTATCACGATCCATGTGAATTGGGACGTGGTATGGGGATGTATGAGACTCCACGCAAATTGTTGGGGCGTATTGGGGAAGTTGTCCACATGAAAGATGAAAAGGAATATGCTTTTTGTTGTGGGGGAAGTCTTGGGAATTTGAAAATTAGTGAAGATAAAAGAAAATTGTTGCGCGATCAGGCCCTTGTTACCTATGAAGGGTTTTCTCCGGATATATTGGTTACTGCTTGTCCCAAATGCAAAAAGACTTTTGCTGCTGGCAGGAAATTAAAGGTCTTCGATTTGGCAGAAATTGTGGCTGGTGCTATTTGTGTAGATTCTTTATCGAAGGAAAAAGAAATTTTGGAAAAGCAAGAGGCTGATTGTTATGCTGTTGAAGGCCTTTAAAGTGATTCGTTTATTGTGAAGTAGTCTGTTCTTTTTTAAGGCAGTACTATCAGCACAATACCTTAAGTTAATTATATTCAAAGAAAAGTATTGTCGTCAAAAGTTTATTGGGTATTTTTGTATAATCATTATTGTAATAACCAACCAATCCTGCATTTTTCATATATGAACTTTGGTGGAGTTCGAATATTGTTGTAAAACAAGAGTGATTACTAAATCAGAATAGAGAATCCTTCGCTATTTGCGATTTTAATTGTTTGCTCTTGTTGGTGTTTCCATTTTCTTGGGTGTCTTTTTGCATAAAGTCATGAATAGAGCAGGATAAATTTGGTGGTTTTAGTTTTAAGGGAAAAGATGATTAATAATATCCGGCATTCCTTCGATCAATATAGAATTCTTAAATATGTGGTCAAGTGGTTTATTTTGGCCATACCGGTGGCTGTTGTCTCAGGCTCCCTGGTAGCATTGTTCCTTTTTTTGCTTGAAAAAGCTACCCATCTACGTTGGGAGCATGAATGGCTGATCTATCTGTTGCCAGTTGCCGGGATACTTATTGTTGCACTTTATCGGTTTAAGGGGAAGAATGCTGAAGCCGGAAACAATCTGGTGATGGATGAGATTCACAAACCGGGAGGGGGCATTCCTGTTCGAATGGCTCCTTTTGTGCTGATTACAACGGTTGTTACGCACTTATTTGGCGGGTCAGCGGGACGTGAGGGGACTGCCATTCAGATTGGTGGGAGTATGGCCCACTGGTTGGGTAAAATTTTCAAATTGAATCAGGCTGATTTCCGGATTTTGTTAATCTCAGGGATGGCTGCGGGTTTTGGCGGGGTGTTTGGTACTCCCGTAGCCGGAACCATTTTTGCACTTGAAGTAATGGCTATCGGACGTATAAAGTATGATGCATTGCTGCCTGCTTTTTTTGCCTCGGTGATGTCACATATCGTCTGTACCGCTTATGGCATTACACATACACACTATCAGATTGATTTTCATGAGACTGTTGCATCCGGATCTTCCTTTCTGCATTTTGATTTATCTCTCTTATTCTGGGTGATGCTGGCCGGTGTCTTTTTCGGATTGGCAAGTTTTGGTTTCTCTGAATTGTCTCACCAGATAAAACATTTTGCCAACAAGTATATTCAAAAGAAGTTTTTAATTCCGGTGGTTGGAGCTGCCCTTGTTTTGGGAATCTCATTTTTGTTGGGAACGCGCGACTATCTTGGATTGGGTGTTTATTCTGCCGACGGGGAGGGTGTTTCCATTGTTAATTCATTTAAAGCCGGAGGTGCCGATACCTTCAGTTGGCTTTGGAAGCTTCTGCTGACAGCCATCACCCTGAGTACCGGATTTAAAGGTGGAGAGGTAACTCCTTTGTTTTTTATCGGAGCTACCTTGGGCAATACCATTGCCATGGTAACAGGGAATCCGGTTCCGTTGTTTGCTGCCATTGGGTTTATTGCTGTTTTCGCCGGCGCTACGAACACTCCACTGGCCTGCACCATAATGGGAGTGGAGTTGTTTGGAGGTGAGCACATTCTTTATTTTGCCGTGGCTACCTTTGTGGCCTATTATTTCAGTGGGCACTCCGGAATTTACAGTTCGCAAAGAATAGATGTTTCCAAGGGAGATATTGATTCTTCCATTGAACGGGGTAGTACCTTAAAGAGTGCCCGAAAGAGTAAAGAGAACCGACAGTAATGATATTGCCTGAAAGAATTGGTGATAAATGCGGGTGTTGCGAGCTTCTTTTAGTCAGTGGGAAGCAATCTTAATTTGTAAAGCGGACACCAATGGTTGTCAATAAGGAAACCTTGATTTAATTGATGTTTTAGTCTCTATTTTTTCTACTTTTTTCTGATCTGAGCGTATTCTTTTTGTAAGTTTTAATGTGCTTTAGGATAGTGTTTTAGTTGATTGTGAAGTGGGTTTGAGAAGGATCAAATCTCTCTGAATAACTACTTTTTGGGCCTGAACTATTTTTCTTCGTACATTTCCCTTTATCTTGCCAAACACAAAAACACATACAAATAAAAACTACTATGAAAACTATTAAACTGGTATCTCTTATGCTTCTGTTTGCTATTGCTGCAAGTGGTCAGGAGAAAAAAGCCATCTATCTTGACGAAAACCAACCCATTGAGGAACGCGTGGAAGATGCGCTTTCACGTATGACACTGGATGAAAAAATTGCCATTATTCATGCGCAATCGAAATTTAGTTCACCCGGAGTCGCCCGACTGGGAATTCCTGAGCTGTGGATGACTGACGGTCCGCACGGCATTCGTCCCGAGGTGCTTTGGGATGAATGGGAACAGGCCGGCTGGACCAACGACTCCTGTATTGCATTTCCGGCACTTACGTGTCTTGCTTCAACCTGGAATGAGGATTTATCGTTGCTGTATGGACAATCAATTGGCGAAGAAGCCCGTTACCGTGAAAAAGATGTATTGTTGGGACCCGGAATAAACATTTACCGTTCACCGCTCAATGGTCGAAACTTTGAATATATGGGTGAAGATCCTTATCTGGCCTCAAAAATGGTCGTTCCTTACATCAAGGGAGTTCAGCAAAATGGAGTTGCCGCCTGTGTAAAACATTATGCTTTGAACAATCAGGAAACTGATCGTCATACCATTAATGTCAATGTGGATGATCGTGCTTTGTACGAAATATACCTTCCCGCTTTTAAAGCTGCTGTTCAGGAAGGAGACGCCTGGGCCATTATGGGCTCTTACAACCGTTATCAAAATCAGCAGGGATGTCACAATGAGCGCCTGCTTGTTGAAATTCTCCGCAATGAATGGGGCTTCGATGGTGCCGTGGTTTCTGACTGGGGTGGTGTGCACAATACCATGGAGGCCATTAAGAACGGGCTGGATCTTGAGTTTGGTACATGGACAGATGGATTGACCATGGGAGCTACCAACTCTTACGACAATTATCATCTTGCAAATCCTTACCGCGATTTGATTAAAATGGGAGAGGTTGGAACCGAAGAACTGGATCAAAAAGTTCGCAATGTATTACGTCTGAATTTCCGTACAGCCATGAACCGCAATAAACCCTGGGGGTCAATGGGAAGTCCTGCACATGCTGCTGCTGCAAAGAAAATTGCTGAAGAGGGAATTGTTTTACTGAAAAATGATAAAAACACCCTGCCTATCGACTTAAATAAAACCGATAAAATTGCTGTTATTGGAGAGAATGCTATTAAAATGATGACCGTGGGTGGAGGAAGTTCTTCGCTGAAGGCTTTATATGAAATTTCTCCATTGGATGGTATCAGAAATCGTGTAGGCGATGCTGCAGAGGTCGTTTATGCACGCGGATATGTGGGAGATGCCAGCGGGAGCTACAACGGGGTGGTTACCGGGCAGGATTTAGAGGATGATCGTTCGTCTGAGGAATTGACTCAAGAAGCCCTTGAGGTTGCTAAAGACGCTGACGTGGTGATCTTTGTCGGAGGTCTGAATAAGAGCCAGAATCAGGATAGTGAAGGCGCCGACCGCCTGAGCCTGGATTTGCCATACAATCAGGATGAATTGATTCAAAAACTGGCTGTTACGAATAAAAATCTGGTGGTTGTAAACATTTCAGGAAATGCAGTGGCCATGCCCTGGGTAAATGAAGTTCCGGCTATAGTACAGGGATGGTTCCTGGGCTCAGAGACCGGAAATGCTTTGGCTTCAGTATTGGTTGGTGATGCTAATCCTTCAGGTAAACTGCCTTTTACTTTCCCTGTGGAACTGACGGACAATTCGGCTCATTCTATTGGTGAATTTCCCGGAGAAGGCGGGCAGGTGCATTACAAAGAGAGCATTTTCGTGGGATACAGATGGCAAGAGAAGGAAAACATTGAACCACTTTTTAGCTTCGGGCATGGATTGAGTTATACTACTTTTAAATATGGAAAAGTTTCTGCTGATAAAAACGAGATGACTCCTGATGGAAAAATAACTTTCACTGTAGATGTAACAAATTCCGGTAAACGCCAAGGAGCTGAAATTGTGCAGTTGTATATCCGTGATGTGAAATCTTCTTTGCCTCGTCCCGTGAAGGAGTTGAAAGCCTTTGAGAAGGTAACTTTGCAACCCGGAGAAACAAAAACTGTTACTTTCACCATCGATAAATCTGCTCTGAGCTTTTTCGATGCTGAAAAGCACGAGTGGATTGCGGAATCAGGTGATTTTGAAGCTATTGTTGGGGCTTCGGCGTCTGATGTTAAAGGGAAAACAGCGTTTGTATTGAAGTAAAATATCATCGATAATTTAATCATTGGTGTTATATTTACACACTCAAACTAAAAAACTAATAAAACCATGAAACGAATTTTAATTCTATTGCTTGCTGTAGTGTTTTTACAGGCTTGCACAACCTCCGCTCAGAAGGGTGCAGAACCTGCTATTGCGCAAGATGCAGAGATTGAGAAAAAAGTGGAGGCATTGCTTAGTGAAATGACTCTCGAAGAGAAAATCGGGCAAATGACCCAATTGACCATTGACGTGTTGGGCGTTCCCGGTTCTGCTTATCAGGGTGACTTCCAGATTAGCGAAGCTATGTTGGATACCGTTATCGGAATATATAAGGTCGGATCTATTCTCAATACTCCCGGAACAACTGCTCAGACTCGTGAAAAGTGGCATGAGATCATCAGTAAAATTCAGGATAAATCCATGGAGGTGATGGGAATTCCTACCCTTTATGGTCTCGATCAGATTCACGGATCTACCTATATTTTAGATGGAACCATGTTCCCTCAGACACTGAATATGGGAGCTACCTTTAACCGGTCATTGGTTCGCAGAGGCGGAGAAATCACAGCTTACGAAACCAAAGCAGGTAGTGTACCCTGGACTTTTGCGCCAACGGTTGACCTTGGTCGCGATGCCCGCTGGCCACGTATGTGGGAGAATTTTGGTGAAGATGCTTATGTCAATGCAGAAATGGGACGTGAAGCCGTGCTTGGCCATCAGGGTGAAAACCCCAATGAGATTGGTAAGGAACAGATTGCTGTTTGTATGAAACATTATATGGGATATGGTGCTCCTTTTTCAGGAAAGGACCGTACGCCCTCTATTATCAGTGAACGTCAGTTGCGTGAGAAGCATTTTGCTCCTTTTTTGGAGGCCATCCGCGCCGGAGCTTTATCTGTAATGGGTAATTCCGGTTCTGTAAACGGTATGCCGGTGCATGCCAGTCATGAACTCCTCACAGAGTGGTTGAAGGAGGATCTGAACTGGGATGGAATGATTGTGACTGATTGGGCTGATATCAACAACCTCTACACCAGGGAGAAAATTGCCAAAGATAAAAAAGAAGCCATCAAACTGGCGATCAATGCCGGCATTGATATGGCTATGGAACCTTACAGCTGGGATTACTGCGTGTTGTTGAAAGAGTTGGTGGAAGAAGGAGAAGTGAAAATGAGCCGCATTGATGATGCTGTTCGTCGTGTATTGCGCATGAAGTATCGTTTGGGGCTTTTTGAAACTCCTGTTTACGAGGTGGAGGATTTCCCCTTGTTTGGTGGAGAAGAGTTTGGAAAAGCTGCTTTGCAGGCTGCCGAAGAGTCAATTGTGTTGCTTAAAAACGAGAAAGATGTTTTGCCTTTGGCGGACGAAAAGAAAATTCTGGTTACCGGTCCTAATGCCAATTCTATGCGTACCTTGAATGGCGGATGGTCATATACATGGCAGGGTACAGGTGCTGATAAATTTGCTGCCAAACACAATACCATCCAGGAGGCTTTTAAAGCTAAATTTGGAAGCAATAATGTGGTTTATGAACCCGGTGTAACTTACAATAATGATGGTCAGTACTGGGAAGAGAATGAGCCTGAAATTGAAAAGGCTGTTGCTGCTGCCCGCGGGGTAGATGTGATTTTTGCCTGTATTGGTGAGAACTCTTATTGCGAGACTCCCGGGAATCTGACTGATCTTACTTTGTCTGAAAATCAGCGCAATCTTGTTAAAGCCCTTAGCAAAACAGGTAAGCCAATTGTGTTGGTAATCAACAGTGGTCGCCCCCGTGTTATTAGTGACATTGAGCCATTGGCTGATGCTGTGATAGATGTGATGCTGCCCGGTAATTTTGGTGGTGATGCCCTCGCCAACCTGGTTAGTGGTGATGTGAATTTCAGTGGTAAGCTTCCATTTTCATATCCCAAAGCCGTTAATTCTTTGGGTAGCTATGATTACAAGCCTAGCGAGCAAACCGGAACCATGGAAGGTGCCTACAACTACAACTCTCAGATGTCATTTCAATGGGCATTTGGTTATGGTTTGAGCTACACCGATTTCGATTACAGCAATCTATCAGTTGATAAATCTTCCTTTACTGCCGGAGATGAGCTGACATTTACTGTGGATGTGACCAATACCGGTGATGTTGCAGGTAAAGAAAGTGTACTGCTGTTTAGCAGCGATCTGGTGGCTTCATTGACGCCTGATGTACGCCGTCTGCGCAATTTTGAAAAAGTAGAAATTCAACCCGGAGAAACAAAAACGGTTACTATGACTCTTAAAGGTTCGGACCTTGCTTTTGTGGGGTCTGACGGAAAGTGGGTTCTGGAAGAAGGAGATTTCAAAGTTCAGGTTGGCGATGAAGTCCTGGACATTGTTTGTGCCGAGACTAAAAAATGGGAAACTCCCAATATTTAATAAGATTGCACAATATGAGATAAAAACGGGATTGTCCATTCGGGCACTCCCGTTTTTTTTGAGAGAGAAATGATCTGGAATCTGATTTGTTTTTATTTCTTTCTAACCGGGATAGGGAATAAACTCTGTTTCTCCCGGTACCCTTGGGAAAACTTGTTTTATCCACTCTTCTTTGGCTTGCTTTAATCGGTCTTTACTCGAGGAGACAAAATTCCAGTCGATGTAATGTTCTTCCGGGAGGGGAGTGCCGCCAAAAATGTAAACAGTTGAATTTTCTCCCATTTCAAATTCACAAACACTGCTGTCTTTTGCAATTAATAATTGTTTGGACTCGTATGCTTGCCCTTCGCTTTTGATACCTCCTTTCAGAATATAGATACCGCTTTCGCCATACAAATCTTTGCCAGGTGAGACTTTTTGAGGATATTTGCTTTTGATTTCTACCATGTAGAGATTGCTAAAAGCCGGCACGGGTGATTTTTGTCCAAATGCTTCTCCTGCAATCAGTCTGAATTGTAACCCATCTTGTTCCCATTCCGGTATTTTATCTGCTTCGATGTGTGTAAAAGATGGTTCGATTTCCTCCTCCTCTTTTGGCAAAGCTACCCATATTTGCAGTCCGTGGAGACTCTTGTGTTCGTTACGCAGATTGTCAGGGGTTCGTTCGGAATGTACGACACCTTTCCCTGCGGTCATCCAATTGACTGCCCCCGGTTTTATTTCAACTTCATTTCCTAAGCTGTCGCGGTGCATGATGGCACCTTCGAAGAGGTAGGTAAGGGTGGAAAGTCCGATGTGTGGATGGGGTAATACATCCAGATTTTGGTTCTCATTCATTTTGGCTGGTCCCATGTGGTCTATAAATACGAATGGACCTACAGCTCGTTTCCGGCGAAAGGGAAGGAGTCTTCCTACTAAAAAGTTGCCTATGTCTGCTGCTCTTTCTTCTATAATCAGGTTATTTACTGACATAATGTTTTTGTTCTAAAAGATTTTATGAGTTCTGAAGATAGTAATTTGTTTGTTAAAAAAACAAAAATTCATAAATAGATGTTGCAACAAATAAAGTTAAAACATATATTTGCAGTGTAATTGAATTTTAAAAAAGTAAATACGTTGATATGGAAACAAGAAAACTTTTTAGCGAACGACGTTCAGTCAATAATTTTGACAAGTCAAAATCACTCTCGCAAGAGCAGGTTAAAGAGATTGTTGACCTGGCAGTGATGGCTCCTTCGGCTTTTAATCTTCAACCATGGAGGCTTGTGATGGTTCAGAGCGATGAGAATAAAACCAAGCTTTATGAATTGGCCAATAATCAGGAAAAGATTCTTCAGGCCCCTGTTACCTTTATTGTTGTTGGAAATAAAGAAGGATACAATAATGAAAATCCGGTATGGGAGGAAATGCTTCAATCGGTTGGTGGCAGAGAAGAAATCGTTGAAGGAGCCAAGCAGGCTGCACAGTTTCTCTATGGAACCAGTGAGGAGCGTAAGTTAAAGTTCGCAGAAAGCAACGCAGGGTTATTGGCCATGTCGTTGATGATCGCAGCCAAAGAATACGGTGTGGACTCGCATCCAATGAGCGGACTTGATTTTGACGGCGTTCATAAAGCTTTTGGACTGAAAGATAGTGAGGAGGTGGTCATGGCTATTGCATTGGGTTATGCTGATGATTCCCAAAAGCTTTATCCCCGTCGCCCCAGAAGGTCGTTCGATGATATCGTGACCGTATTTTGAGATTTGAAAATAATTATGTCTTAAATATATATTTTTAACCTACTGACTGACCTGATTTGGGCTGACTTTGGCAGGTAAGCCTAAAAACCAGGTTGTTTTATCGTAAAATCGTCTCTGTTTGAATCTCGTGCGTGCAGCAAGCGAGATGAGTTTTGGCGATTACGAAAAAAGAACCGTAGTTTTTAGAGCGAAAGCTGGCTCAGTCTTGAATTATTGCGTTTAGTGAGAACAATATCAAGCTTGCTTGAATATTGTCGAGCGTAGCAATAATCATGTTCATAATTTCTTTGTCCCGAAATAGGTTTTTGTTGGTTTTGGAAAACAAAACCTTACAAAACCATAATCGGGATCAGGGTTTAAGGGATGAAATCCCTATTGGGATAATATTTGGGGCACTATTGATTTGATAAACAAGTTTTTTAATTGAAAATTTTATCGTGATGAAGAAGTTATTGTTTGTTTTTATAATAGGAATTTCATTTGCATTAAATGTTGATGCTCAGGAAACCAAAGAGGTTGACGTAAAGAAGAGTACCCTTACCTGGGAAGCCGGAAAAATTGGTGGGTCTCACGATGGAACGATTGACCTGAAGTCGGGACATCTGGTGGTTGATGATGGTCTGATCACCGGTGGGGAATTTGTCATTGATATGGAAAGTATTGCAGTGACAGATATTGAGGATGAATCATTAAACCAACAGTTGGAAGGACATCTTAAATCTGCTGATTTCTTTGGTGTCGAAAAACATAAATCCAGCAGGTTTGAGGTTGTATCTTCATCAAAATCAGGTTCTGACCTTAAAGTTAACGGGAATCTAACCATCAAAGGAAATACCAACCCTGTCACATTTCTGGCACAGGCGACCAAAAATGGTTACAAAGCCCGAATTGAGGTTGATAGAACTTTATATGATGTTCGTTACGGATCTAAAAAATTCTTTGATAATTTAGCCGACAAAGCCATTGATGATGAGTTTTTCATTAATGTGGAGTTATTTGTTAAGTAACCAAAGGTTTTTTGAGCTATGCGCATCGAAGATGAGATAAAAGGACGCTTTCGGAATGAATACTACAAAGGGTTTATCAACCTGCGTTATACAACAAATGTTCTGAGCTATGAAATGGTTCAGTCGTTTAAACGCTTTGGAATTACCGAACCGCAGTATAATGTGTTGAGGATTCTTCGTGGTTTTCGTTCGGAGGCGCCTTTGTCTGTTGGTTTTATCAAGGAGAGGATGCTGGATAAAGTATCTGATGTGAGCCGAATTATCGACAGGCTGGTGGAAAAAGAAATGGTCACCCGGGTTGAAAATCCTGCCGACCGCCGGCAGAAGAGTATTGAAATAACCGCAAAAGGCCTCTCCCTTCTGGATGATATGCTGGGTTGTGAGAAGCAAACGGACAATCTTCTGTCCAATCTGACTCCTGATGAAATAAAGGAGCTGAACCGTCTGTTGGATAAAGCCCGGGACTGATGTAAATGTCCCGGATTTGAGTTGATTTTTTTTATTATTTTTGCCGCTGTTATGATAATTCACCGGTCAAAATACTGCGGCATTACTCCCCCCTGAATTCTCTGTACGGAAGAGTTTGTTAAGACAGTCATGTGTTTTTGTCATTCTGAACGCAGTGAAGAATCCCAGAGTCAATAATCTAAAAAACCATGATCTATGCTATGCAAAAACTGTGTGACTTATTAGACAGCCTCCTTTTGTTTTGGATACCTGACAATTTTTTGAGGTCTCATACTCAATTTTCAGATTTACTTTCTGAAAAGAATTTTTCCAACAGTACAAATTTTAAACAGCGGCATGTTTAATAAGACAGAGAAAGACGAGAGAAATTACCTGGAATCGATTAAAGAGAAGTTGCAATCAGCCATCAACCAGATCGACATAAATGTAGTGCAATATGCCAAAGATGTGCAGGCTCAAAAAGATTATCTCTGGGAGCATAAAACCGGTATGGATCATGTGGAGAAAGTGGCTGTTCATCAGTCTGTGAGGCAGTCGGCCCTAACCGGTGAAGCTGCTGTGGAGAAAAAGAAAAGGTTGCGTAAACTCAGACAATCGCCCTGGTTTGGGCGGTTCGATTTTAAAGAAAAGGATGCTTTTAAATCACTACCTGTTTATGTAGGCGTTCATGCCTACTACGACGAGGCTCAGAAAGAGAATTTGGTGTATGATTGGCGGGCACCGGTTTCCTCCATGTTTTACGATTTTGAGCTGGGGACGGCCAATTATGAGGCGCCTACAGGTGAAGTGGAAGGAGAAATTACTCTAAAACGTCAGTTTCGTATTCGATTTGGTGAAATGGAATACATGCTGGAAAGTTCGCTGAACATTCATGATGAAGTGCTTCAAAGGGAGTTGGGTAAGGCTTCGGATGATAAGATGAAGCACATTGTTGCCACCATTCAACGCGATCAGAATGCCATCATCCGGAACGAAGATTCTCAGGTGCTAATTATTCAAGGGGTGGCAGGTTCAGGGAAAACCTCTATTGCCCTTCATCGTATTGCATTTCTGCTTTATCGCTTTCGTGAGACCATTTCCTCAAAAGATATTCTGATTTTATCGCCCAACAAGGTTTTTGCAGATTACATTTCCAATGTGCTGCCTGAGTTGGGGGAGGAGCAAATCCCGGAAATAGGGATGGAAGAACTGGCCAATCAGCTTCTTGACGGCAAATACCGTTTTCAGACTTTCTTTGAGCAGGTTTCGTTGTTACTTGAGAAGGAAGATGAAAGTTTCCGGGAGCGGATTCAGTTTAAGGCCACTTTCGAATTTGTGACTAAACTGAATGAATACCTGGCTTATATTGAAAACAACTACTTCGAGCCTGAGATGATTATGGTTCAAAGAAATCCCATTCCGGATTCCTATATTGCTGATAAGTTCAAGTCACTTCACCGGGTTCCGCTGTTTTTAAGGTTCAACGAAATTGTCAGTCACATTGAGCGTGACCTGCTTTTTTACAATCAGTACGAAATATCCGGAAAGGAACGCAACGAATTGCGGAAAACCATCAGGAATATGTTTCGGATTACCAATTTGCGGGAGTTGTACAAAGACTTCTATCAGTGGCTGGGCAGACCTGAAATGTTTAAGTATGCCAGGGCCTCAACTTTTGAATATCCCGATGTTTACCCGCTGGCTTTCATGAAACTGAAACTTGAGGGATTTAAGACCTTTAGTCATGTGAAGCACCTTTTGGTGGATGAAATGCAGGATTACACTCCCGTTCAGTATTCGGTGCTGTCGCGCTTATTTTCCTGCAAAAAGACCATTCTTGGAGATGCAAACCAGTCGGTAAATCCTTTTAGTTCTTCTAACTCCGATTCCATTGCTAAAGTTTTTCCGGGTGCCGATTGTATGTTATTGAATAAAAGCTACCGTTCCACCAGTGAAATAGCCCGTTTTGCTCAAAAGATCCAACCCGACAGCGACCTGGAAGTGGTTGAGCGGCACGGAGAGGCACCTTCAGTGGATGCTTTCAAATCAAAGAACGCACAAATTGAAAAGATAAAAACCATCATCGATGAGTTTGAGCTGTCGGACTTTCACTCATTAGGAATTGTTTGCAAAACGCAAAAACAGGCAGCAAAACTCTATGCTGCATTGACCGACGATTACGACCGCTTATTGCTTTTAAGTGCCGAAACTGGTGCATTTGGACAGGGAATTATTATTACTTCATCGCACATGGCCAAGGGCCTTGAGTTTGATCAGGTTATTATCCCTGATGCCGATGCTGACAACTACTACAATGAAGTGGACAGGGGGTTGCTTTATATAGCATGTACCCGTGCCATGCACCGGCTCAATTTGTTGTATTTGAAAGAGCGGTCACCCTTTTTGGCTGAATAGCTTATCTTTTCAGGCAAGAGGCACAAAGACGTATTTCTGGCCTTAGTTTTAGCCTTTCGAAGGGAATGCTCTGGTGACATTTGTTGCAGATGCCAAAGCTTCCATCGTTTTTTAATTTCAGGATTTGTTCCAGTTGCGATAGTCGGGTTTTGGCATTTCGCAAACTGGCATCAAAAATGGTTTTGTTGTTGATGGCATCCATCCGGGAGATGCGCCCAATGGCATCATCGGGAGAGATAGGACCGGTGAATTGTTTCAGTTCTTCTATTTTGGCAGTAAGCTTATGGATTTCTGATTCAATGATGGTTACCAATTGTTCTTTTTCGTCTTTTGTCATAGCTAAATTTTTTTACTCTTTTGGTATTGCGATGGAGTTATGCCGTAGTCTTTTTTGAATGTTACTCCAAAATAGCTGACATCCTTGAAACCACATTGATAAGCTACTTCAGAAACAGTTAATTGGTTTTCTTCAAGTAGTTCGGCAGCTTTCATCATTCGCATTTTTCGAATGAAGGTGTTGGGGTTGATGTTTGCCAATTCTGATATTTTCCGGTATAGCATGGAGTTGCTAATTGACATTTTTTCAGCGAGTTGCCTGACCGAAAAATCAGGATTGGAAATGTTTTTTTCTATTATATCTTTGGCTTGAATCAGTAATTCATCATGGATATCATTTATTTTATTCTTATTGGGGTTAAAGCTTTTTTGGAAAGCCTGATTCCGTTTTTGCTGCTCAAGTAATGCTTCCATTCTTGCCAACAGAGTAGGCAGATTAAATGGTTTGGCAATATAGCTGTCGGCACCTGCTCTGTAACCTTCTGCTCGTTCTTCATCCGATGTTTTGCCGGTTAACAGAATCACGTTGAGGTGCGAAGTAGTCTCATTGGCTTTTATTTTTTTACATAGTTCAATGCCGCTCATCGAAGGCATTACAACATCCGATATTATGATGTTAGGTTTTTTGTTGACGGCAGTTTCATAACCAATCATTCCATTGGGCGCCTCAATTATATTAAAAATGGATTCCAGACTTCCTTTTAAAAGTTTTCGGAAATCGTAATTGTCCTCAACGAGCAGAACGGTGGGCTTATGGTCGAATGATTGTTGAAGATTCTTTATTCTAAGAATGGTTTCTTCTTCAATATCTTCAGCTTCCATGAGGGTTGCAGGGATTTGTTCCAATCTGTTTTCTGCAATTTCGTTTTGGTCGAAAGCTTTTTTGTTGACTGGAAGAAAAAATGAAACAGTTGTGCCCTCTCCGGGTATGCTTTTCAGACGAATGGTTCCTTTATGTGTCTCTACCATTGCTTTTGTGAGAGATAATCCAATGCCGAAACCTCCGGATTGGTGGTTGTTGCCACTGATGGACTGATATCGATCGAATATCAAGGCTTGTTTTTCCTCACTTATACCCTCACCGGTGTCTTGTATCTCAAAATTGGCTATTGTTCCATCTTCTGTTTTTGAAAGTGATAGATTGAGGGTTATTGTTCCTTCTTTGGGCGTGAACTTAAACGCATTCGATAATAAATTGTAAAGAATTATGTCAATTTTTTCCTGGTCGAACCATAGGTTCGATTCGGGACAATTAATGTTATAGTCAAAAATAATATGTTTCTTTCGGGCGAGGGGGGCAAAATTGTCACAAATGAACTGCGTGAATTTGTTGAGGTTTCCTCCACTCACAGATAGCGGAAGTTGCTCTATCTCGGATTTGCTAAAATAGAGGAATTGTCTGTTTAGGCGATTTAGGCGGTTGATGTTTCTTTCGGCAAGTGCCAGGTCTTTCCCATTGGGAGCGATGTGAGTATGTCGCCAGTCGTCTATCAGGCACCCCAGAATGCTCAATGGTGTTAAGAATTCATGGGAAATATTGGCAAATAGACCTTGTTTGAAAATATTGAGTTTATCGGACTTTTGTCTTTCTATATGTTCAATTTCCAATGCATGTATTACCTGTTGGTTTTTACGTTCCATTCGGAAGATAAAGAAAATAATACCTCCGAAGATTAGGGCGTAAAAGGTAAAGGCCCACCATGTTTTGTAAGGTGCAGGGTTCACTTTGATGAACAGTTCTTCTGGCTTTGGGTTCCAATGTCCCTGACTGTTGGAGCCTTTGATCATTAAAGTGTATTCTCCGGGTTTCAGGTTGGCGTAGTTTAGGGTTCGCATGTCTGCGTCCATAAATCGCCATTCGTTTTCCAGCCCATCGAGCAGAACCGAATATTTATTGTTCTCGGGTTGAGAATAGGAGAGGGCTGCAAAAGAGACTGAAAAATTGTTTTCGAGATGATTTAATATAAGTGGTTTGTCGCGGGATGTTGTAATGGATACCGGTTTGTTCATTACTTTTACGTTGGTAATAACCACCGGCGGAATGAAATTATCAGGACTGATATCCCGTGGATTAAAGATGTTAAATCCTCTGTTTCCACCAAAATAGAGATTCCCTTCTGTGTCTTTAAACGAAGCTCCTCTGTTAAAAATATTACCCTGAAGTCCGTTCTCCTCAAGAAAAAAATGGGATCTGACCTGTTTTTCCATGATGTTCAGTTTTGTCAGTCCCCGGTTGGTTCCAATCCAGATATTGTTATTGCTATCCTCATTTATCGCATAAATTATATCTCCCGCTACATACGGAGCAAATGAGATAAATTCCGACTGAGCAGGCATCCACTTGAATAATCCGCCACCACCAGAACCAACCCAGATACTCCCTGAGGAATCCTTGAACAATGTAAGAATGTGGTCGGTTATTAACCCATTGCTATCTTTTTTTGACGCTTGAAATCTTTTGAATTCGAGTGGATAATGCTGCGTTATGTCTGAAATGGCTTGGTTTATTCCTCCATCGAAAGTGGCGGCCCATAAATTATTATTGTTGTCAATAAGTATTTTTGAGATTCTGTTACTGCTCAGGGAGGTTGGATTGTTAACATCCGTGGCATATCTCAGAATGAAGAAATTATGGAATTTATCGGGAGTTGACTCAACGATTTTGTAGAGGCCGTTTTCTGTGCCTATCCAAACGTGACCGAAAGGATCTTCATGAATATCAAATATTTCTCTTGATGGAAAATCGTATTCAGGAGTGTTTTTGTTGATTATCAAGTGCTCACCTGTTTTGGGATTAAACTTAATTATGCCCATATATCTGGTTCCAAGCCATAAAAAACCTTTAGAATCCTGAAAAAAGCAGTTGACTGTGTTTAAGTCCTGGGGTAGATTCTTGAACCTGGGAATACGGTTGTACTGAGTGAATGAGCGATTCTTCAAATTAAATACTCCGAACCCCATGCTTTTTACTCCAACGAGTAAATCCCCGGCATTGGTTTTTATAAAAGAGGAAATCGATTGACTGCCGGGAGATTCTGTCTCGGCTGTAATATGCATGGAATTGAAAAGTTTGATTTTATTGTCAATTTTATTTACTCCACCGCCGGAGGTTCCGACCCAGATTAATCCTGAAGCATCACAAAGTATGGAGAACGCTTCGTTGTGTGAGAGTTTTATAGAATTGCTCTTGGTGGTGAATTTGGTAAAAACCGGCTTTAATTGTTGCGGATTTTGCGATATGGCCAGGCCCGTAGGGCTCCCCACCCACAGATTTCCATCTTTATCGAAAGTCAAATCGAAAATTATGTTCTCTGCCGCATCGAATTCATTATTATCGAATTTAATGTGTTTCTTAATTATGATACTATCTTCTTCGTATTTAAAGTTGATAATACCTTCTTCCCAAAGTCCAAGCCAATAATTGTTTTCTCCTTGCTGGGTCATGGCAAAAGGAGAGAAATGTTGTAATTCTAATGGGATGTCTTCTTTTTTCCAGGATTTTACAGTGTTGTTTGTTTTGTTGATATGTGTTAACGCTCCTTTCCACGAGGATATCCAGATATTATTGTTGGCATCTTTAAAAATATTGGTAATCCAATCGGAATTCATTCCCGCTGTTCCAGTCGCAATATTGTACTTCTTAATGATGCCTTTTTCCGGGTCTAAAACATCCACTCCGGCTCCTGAACTACCAATCCAAATGTGGTCGAATTCGTCTATTACGATGGTTTCTATAACATCATAAGATAAAGTAAATGGTGGGGGAGACTGAGTATTGAAAAATGTAAAGCTTTCATCCGTTCGATTAAGTCTGGCCACACCGCGGTCTGTGGCACACCATAAATACCCGTTGGAATCTTCCAGAATGTTGTTAAATAAGTTTGTTATCAGTCCTTTGGAGTGATGGTTTGCGATGGAGAATGTTTTTAGCACATACCCATCAAATCGAATCAGTCCCTCTGTGGTACAAAACCATAAAAACCCTTTTGAGTCCTGGAAAACATCTTTTACATCATCGGAAGGGAGGCCCTGCGTACTGTTGATTATATCAATATCGTAATTATTAAGGGGTGATTCTTGCGCTACACTATTAAAGAAAAGTGTTGTAGCGAGAAGGTAGGTTGCGCTTAAGTATTTTAATATGGTGTTCATTTGGTGTTTTTTTTTATTTGTTATTGGCTGCAAAAGCAAATGATAAAAAGCGATTTTAATTGTTAAAAACTCCTTTTTACCCTTAATGATAATTCAAAAGTAAAAAAAATAGTGAATGATTTATTGTAATATATTGTAACAATCACATAATCAACATAAAAAATAATTTTCATGTGATTGATAAATTATTGAATGCGACTAAAAAACACGAATGAGTGAATGAAAACTTATAACTATCTGCATTAAAATTAACTTAATTTGATGGTGTTGTTTAAAAATTAACAAATTGTCGAATGAGGATTTTTCTATTGCTATCAGGATTTTTTTTATGGATGAACTTTGGAGTTTCAGGCCAGAAAATTGAAAAAGTATTTATTGAGATGGATACTGAAAAGGAATATCAGGTTATTCATTCATTTGGAGCATCAGATGCCTGGCGCTGTCAGTTTGTTGGTAAAAACTGGCCGGATGCAAAAAAAGAAAAAATGTCGGAGTGGTTGTTTAGCCAAGAGGTTGATGACAAAGGAAACCCATTGGGAATTGGTTTGTCCTTATGGCGTTTTAATATAGGGGCCGGAAGTATGGAACAGGGCGATAGTAGCGGGATTGTGAATCCTTGGCGAAAATCAGAATGTTTTCTTTCCCCTGACGGGACTTACGACTGGTCAAAACAGGAAGGTCAACAATGGTTTCTGAAAATGGCCCATCAATATGGTGTTGAGAACACTGTGGCTTTTCCAAACTCTGCTCCTGTTTATTTTACTACTAATGGGAAAGCTTTTTCTCCAAAGGGGCGGACAAATCTGAATGTTCGGGATAATAAATTACAGGATTATGCGAAGTTCCTGACTGATGTGTGTGAACACTTTGAAGATAGGGGGCTTGGTTTTTCATATCTTAGTCCGTTTAATGAGCCCCAATGGGACTGGAGTAATCCTACTCAAGAGGGAACCCCCGCTACGAACGAGGATCTTTATCTGCTGACCCATTTTATCGATCATGAATTTCAAAAGCGCGGACTCCAAACGATGATTGCTCCGGGTGAAACTGCCGAATACAACTTTCTATATGAGAGGGTTTCTGATTATGTGGGTAGTTCTGAGCAATTCCGGGATTTTCTTTCTCCCGACAGCCCGCTTTTCTTAGGTAAGCTAAAATACACTGCTCCTCTCTTTTCAGCACATAGTTATTTTACCACCTGGCCGGTTGAAAAACTTATTAATGTGAGGCTTAAACTTCGGCAGAGCCTGGATTCAATTAATCCTGAAATGGATTTCTGGCAAAGTGAATTTTGCATATTGGAAAACAATGATGACATAACTGGTGGACATCAACGTGATCTTGGTATGGCTACAGCTCTGTATGTTGCCAGGGTAATGCATTACGATTTAACCATTGCCAATGCTACTTCCTGGCAATGGTGGACCGCCATCACTCAATGTAATTACAAAGACGGACTTATCTATTTGGACAATGGGGGAGAAGGCATCTCAGACCAACAACATCCGGACAATGAGAAATTAAAGTTTGATGGGAATTTCCATGATTCAAAGCTTATGTGGGCTATGGGGAATTTCTCCCGATTCGTGAGACCGGGAATGGTCAGAATTGAGGTCAAGACCGATAATGGGGATAATCATCTTGAGCAGGCACTTTCATTGATGGTATCTGCTTTTAAGAATAATGCTACAGGAGAGGTGGTATTGGTACTGATAAATTACTCCGATAAAAAGCAGTCTCTGGAATTACAAAACAAAGTTCTTTTCAATGAGGAGATAAAGACTTATGTCACTTCAAAAAATGAAAACTTGTCTTTTCGGAAGGGTAGTCTGGAAAACCTGGTTGTTGACCCGCAGACCGTTAAGACAGTTATCCTAAAATATAAAGAGTGAAAAACAGGTATATGTTTGAATTGGATTATAATTTTAAAAAATGAGGTCTATGAAAAAAAGTGGAAAAAGTTTGACAATGTTGTCATTATCATTGCTGTTTGGCGCAATCCTGTTCTGGGGGTGCGATGATGACAATGAGAAAAGCTGGGATGTAAGCAGCGACCCGGCATTGGAATTGCAGGCTGCGGAGATACATTCCGAACAGGGACGCACCATCCGGATTGAAGGGATTGCTACCGATGAGGTGGGCATAAAAAAGATCAACCTGAATATTGATGACTGGTATCTTAACCGGGATATTGAGATCTCTACCAATGATTCAGTGGTGAAGAGTTATGAACTTTCTTACGACTTTTTGGTGCCTGAAGATGCAGCCAATAAAGGACATAGTATTCAGGTTACCGTTTATAATATGGGAGATCGAACGGCGAGTGAAATTGTGGAAGTTTTTATGGATGGCGACTTCACCAACCCGGTTCTGGATGTTAAAAATCCTGTTAATGGATTAACTCTGGCTCCTGACAGCGAATTACCTGTTGAGATAAATGCTGTGTTGGGAGATTCGCGTCAGCTTGGTTATTTCGTAGCCAGGGAATCGTCCATAAATTTCTACGACAGTGTTTCGTTTATGGGAACAGGGCAACTGAATTTTGAATATCAGAATATTGCCACCCTGCCTGCTGAAGTAGGCGAGTACAATTTTGAGTTTGTTTTGGCAGACAGTGCTGGTAATGTGGTGACCAGCAACAGAGTCGTTAAGGCTTCTTTTGACTTTGACAAACTGTATCTTGCCGATGTGGCCACCGATGAGGAACTGAATTCGGACCTTTTTGGTGTTCCTATGTTGATTTCGAAAACTGCACCTTACAATTTTGAAGGAAAGTATTATGCGGAAGCTCCTGGCGCAGAAGTTAGGTTTGTTCCTCAAACAACAAGCTTCGCACCTCATTGCTATGGTCTGGACCCCAACGATCCTTCCAAATTGATCAATGATCCTGAAAATGCCTTGCCAATTGTTCTTGATCAGAAAGGATATTACCTTATTTCTGTTGATTTGGAGAATATGACTTACAATGTGGAGTCTTATGTTCCCGATGACTGGTATTTTGAGCCGAAAATTGAGAATCCCGATGACGATGCTTATATCGAAACCGAATATGTAGGAAAATTGGGATTGGTTGGTAAAGGATTTCCTGATTATCCCGACCAGGACTGGGCTACCTGGGCTTCGATTGAGTTGGAACGTGATCCTGAAAATAATTACAGGTTTTACAAAACTCTTGATATGGAAGGAACCGTTGAATTTATTTTCCAACCCGAACATCCATGGGGATGGTGGCCCGAACCATTCTGGCGTTTTGATAGAAAAGTGGATCCAGAAAAAACAATTTTAAAAGGAGGAGAGAATGTTGCGATGACCGTCGCGGTCAGAACTACTTACAAAGTTACATTTGATTCTCATCTCAACAGGGCCAAAGTGGTACCGGTTCAATAGAGAATAAGAAAATTAATCAGGTGTTGTCCAAAAAGTATTAAGGATCAAAAAAATGTCATGTTGAACGTAGTCGAAACATCTGTCTTTCAAGTGAACAGATTCTTCGACAAGCTCAGAATGACATCAAAATTGGACTTTTTGGACAGCCCCTTTACACAAAAATGTTTATCAAATTCATGTGGTGAGGAAATTGAGTTTTTCTTTTTCTACCATAGATTAAAACAGTTCAGGGTTTCGATAATCACAAACATAAAATGTCAAGAATATGAGAAAATACATTCATAAATTCATTTGGCTTTTGGCTGTCTTATTTTGCTTTTCAGTCAATATGCACGGACAGGAAAAATTGATAAAAGGAACCGTAGCTTCTACCGATGGAGAACCGCTGCCGGGGGTCTCTATTGCAATTAAGGGAACGGCCACCGGAACGATTACGGATGTTGATGGCAACTTTCAATTGAATGCGGAGTCCGATGATGTTCTTCAATTTAGCTTTATCGGGTTCAATAATATGGAAGTTCCCGTTGGTGACCAGACGATTCTTAATATTGAATTGGAAGAGACTTTTGTCGCCTTGGATGAAGTAGTGGCTATCGGATATGGTCGTGCCAAAAAAAGCGATCTTACGAGTTCTATTACTTCCGTTAAAGGTGAGGATATGAAAACCATGAGCGTGGGAAATCCTGTTGAGGCTTTGCAGGGTAAAGCGCCTGGTGTTCAGATTATTGCCGGAAGCGGACATCCCGGAGCCTCTCCGAAAGTGCTTATTCGGGGTTTTACATCACTCAACCTTTCTACAGACCCGCTTTATGTGGTTGACGGTGTTCCCATGGGAAATAATCTGAACTTTTTGAATACCAATGAGATCGAAAGTATTGAGGTTCTTAAGGATGCATCGGCTTCAGCTATTTATGGTAGTCGTGCTTCCAATGGGGTTGTGCTGATTTCTACCAAGCGTGGAAAAGATGGGAAAACTCTGTTTTCAGCAGATCTGTCGTATGGTTTTCAGGTGTTCGATAAACCCTATGATATGGCCAATGCCACAGAATATGCACAAATTATGAATCAATCACTTCAAAATGCCGAATTGGGTGAAAGATTCCCTGATCCGGCAAGCCTTGGAGAGGGTACTGATTGGTGGGGAGAAGGAGTAAACAAAGTGTCTCCTCAAAGAAATTTTAGCTTTCAGGCATCAGGTGGAAGTGAGACAAACAGATATGCAGTTAGCTTAAACTACTACGATCAGGATTCATTTTACAATTCCGGTAACTGGCAGAAATTTACTGCCCGGTTGAGTTCAGATTGGGATTTTGCCGATTGGATTACTGCCGGCGTGATGTTGAATCCGAGACGAGAAATGTGGGAAAGCACACCAAACTGGTATCAGGATTATTTACTGATTGACCCTGTGACCCCCATCTATCGCCCCAGTGAAGAGCAGGAGGGACTGAATGAGTATAGTATTTATCAAAGATCATATTATACCTATGTTTGGAACCCCATTGCTCGGGATGCACGGCAGTTTGATGAAGGTGGGTATTACGCTCTTGCGGCCAATGCTTATGCAGAAGTTACACCGATTAAGAATCTGGATTTCAGAACTCAGATAAGTGGCGATTATAAATTTGACCATAACGATGATTTTGAGCCCGATTTTGTAATTGACGGGGCACATGAAAAGAATGAACTCAATTATGCTTATCGGTCACACAATTTTAATTCTTACTGGAACTGGACCAATACGTTAACTTATTCTCTTGATGTAAACGAGCATAATGTTTCATTGATGGGTGGCGCTACCATGGAAAAATGGGAAGGTCGGTTTATTAATGGAACCAAAGACGGAATCCCGAATAATTCGGATCCACTTCGTGAAATAGATGCTGCTACTGAAAACCCGGAGGTTAATGGAAATTCCTGGGGCAATTCTCTTGAGTCATATCTGGGCCGGTTGTCCTATAACTATCTGAATCGTTATTATCTGACAGCAACTTACCGTGTTGACGGCTCTTCCAAGTTTCTGGCCAATAACAAGTGGGCTTCATTTCCATCGGCATCTGTTGCATGGCGTATCTCTGATGAATCTTTCATGGATGGATTAGATTTTATTAATGATTTAAAGATAAGAGCCGGTTGGGGCCGTTTGGGAAATCAGAATTTGCCCTCTAGTGTTTATACTTCAGGTATCGGACAGGACTATTACGTATTTGGACCAGGTCAGGGTTCACTTGTTAACACTACTTACCCGAGTAGCATGAAAAACGAGGATATCAAGTGGGAAACTGTTGAAGATATAAACCTGGGAACCGATTTTACACTTTTTGGAAGTCAGGTTAATGGGTCAGTTGAGTATTATCAGAAAAAGACCAAAGATATGATCTTTCAACTGCCCTATCCCAATTACAGCGGGTACCCCAATGATGCTCAAATTTGGTCGAATGTGGGTTCCATGAAATCGGAAGGTGTTGAAATGGGGCTTAATTATCAAAACCGCAGGGGCCGCTTGAAATATGATGTGGGAGTTACTTTTACAACAGTTTCGGTTGAAGCGACAGATCTTCCGGAAATTACCCCTGTTGTTTATGGGGACGAAGAGCGAACAAAAACCGTAGAAGGTGAAGAGCCTGGATATTTCTTCGGTTATCAAACCAACGGGATATTTCAGAATCAGTTTGAAATTAATTCACATGCAAGCGAGAATGGGGCATTGTTGCAGGCTCAGGCTCAACCAGGAGACATCAGGTTTGTGGATGTTAACGGAGATGGAGAGTTGAATGGTGAAGACCGTACAAAAATCGGAAGTCCCTGGCCCGATTTCACAGGAGGTTTGAATATCAGCCTGGCTTACGATAATTTCGATTTCACCGCCAATTTGTATGCCAGTGTGGGAAATGAACTGGTCAATTGGTTGCGTGAGGATCTGTACAGTACCCAAAGTTCTGATAATAATGTCATTTCCGGATTATTGGATGAAGCCTGGCATGGTGAAGGAACAAGCAATGATATTCCCATTGTTTCACATACGGATTTGAACCAGAACTTTGCCCGGTTTAGTGACTATTACGTTGAAGATGGTTCTTACATGCGGGTTAAGAATGTACAGTTGGGATATTCTCTTCCAGAATCTGTTTTGGATCGGATTGGTTTAACGAAGTGTCGTTTTTATGTATCAGGACAGAATATCCTGACCGTTACCAATTTTGAAGGTGTAGATCCGGAAGTAGCAGGAGATAACGTACTTAACTTTGGATTCTCCGGATGGACCTATCCTGTTTTACCAACATATCTGATTGGTGCAAATATTACTTTTTAACTATGAAAAAAGCAGGTAAAACCTAAGTTGAGCGATACGAGTGTAACAAAGTAACGCTTTACTTAGCGTTAACCCCGATTTAGAAAATTTTGGTTTTTCACTATCCTTATGGTGAAAACCTTACATTTTCTTATTCGATTGAGTGAGAATCGCTCAATTTGGGTAAAAGTAACAGTACAAAAACAAAAGTTATGAAGAAAAAAATATTAAATATATTATTGGCGGTTCTCATGTTCGTTGGGATTTCTGCCTGTGAGGATTTTATTGAAATAGAAGAGCGGGGCGTTCAAAATCTGGATAATTATTTTGCTACCGAATCAGAGGCCGAAGCCTTTGTTAACGGTTTGTACAAATCATTCGCCAACTGGGACGACTGGTGGCAACAGATTTTGCGTATAACCAATATCATGTCAACCGATGATGGATGGATGGGAAACCTGCAGCAGGATCCTGGTGACCATTATGCTTTTGCTCATTATTTTGTGGAGGCATCGAACGCTCCCGGGTCTCTGAAAAACTTTTATACTCATAAGTATTTGAATATTGGGGCTGCTAATATTGCCATTAACCAAATACCGGACGCTCCTATTAATGAGGAGTTAAAAGAAAGGTTGATTGGAGAGGCCAAGTTTTTTAGAGCCTTCAGTTATTGGGAACTGGTGCAAAACTTTGGCGATGTTGTGTTGTTGACTGAGCCTCAGGGAACTTCCGGATTAAATCAGGAAAGAGCACCAAAATCAGAGGTTTATGCGCAAATTGTGAAGGATTTGAAAGAGGCTGCTGCTGTTTTGCCTGGTGAATATGGTGACGACAACAAAGGAAGAGTCACCGGCTGGGCTTGTAAAGCACTTCTGGCGCGCACTTATCTGTTTATGGAGGATTATACCAATGCCTATGCTTATGCAGATGAGGTGATTGGACAGGGGCCGTTTAGTTTGGAGCCCGACTTTGTGGATGTTTGGAGTGTTTATAACCACCACGGTGTTGAGTCAATTTTTGAAATTAATGCCAGCAGCAACCAGAATTACAACGTGGGAAACCGATTTTCAGTGGTGATGTGTGCGCGTGGTGAAACATGGCCTGAGGGTGAAGAGGATAAAATCATGGATGGTTGGGGTTGGTGTGTCCCGTCATCACATCTTGAGCAGGCTTATCTTTCCGAAGGTGACGAAATCAGGAGAAAAAGTACCATTATTACGGTGGGTGAACCTGTTTATGGTGATGAGGAAGAAAACCCCAACTATCAGTTTAATGTGGATATTAATAAATCAGGCCGCGTATGGCGTAAATATTATGTGCCAATAGATATGCGACGTCAGCTGACGGTTAAGGATCGTCATATTCCACTGCCGATGATTTTGCTCCGATTAGGTGAAATGTACCTGACACGTGCCGAAGCGGCTTTTCGCCTGGGTGATGAGGCTCAGGCCAAAGCGGATATTGCAACTATCAGAGCGAGGGTAGATTTGGAGCCCAGGAATGATCTTTCAGGCAATGATCTTTTATATGCTATCTGGAAAGAGCGTCGTCTCGAAATGGCATCAGAGGGTTTGCGTTTGTATGACCTTCGTCGCCAGATTGACCCGGTTTCAGGCAAACCCAGAATTGCTGAAGCCATGGGGCCAAACGGATACTTTGTGCAGTATAATCTGAACGAAAGTACCGACCCTTATGAGACCATTCATCCTGAAGAACCGCAGGATAAAGGAACTATGTTTCAGGAAAATCAGCATGAACTATGGCCAATTCCTCAATCAGAAATTGATAGAAGTAATGGTGTGATGAAGCAGAATCCCGGTTATTAAATGACTGAACCAAAAACCAGAATTATGCAGTAGTTGGCATTTTCTTGCAAACACTATACAGTCATTTAATACTGATATTTATGTTACAACCACCCCGGGCAATTTGGCTAATGCACAAACTGTCCGGGGTAAATATATTCTTACCGGAAATTCTTTTTTGACGAAATACAATCACAAAATCTTATTTTATGAAGCAAGTTGTTAGCTTTCTCATGTTTCTGATATATAGCTCCTTAGTTATCGGTCAGGTCTCATTTGGTGAACCGGAGAGGATAAATTCCAATTGGAAATTCAACAAAGGAGATACAGAGCAGGCTGCTCTCGAAAGTTTTGATGATTCGGATTGGCGCACGGTTGATCTTCCTCACGACTGGAGTGTTGAAGGTCCTTATAGTCCGCATAATGCCAGTGCCACCGGATACCTTCCCGGAGGGATTGCCTGGTACAGAAAGAATATTGAAATACCCGAATCCGAACAAGGTCAAAAGGTATATATTTATTTTGAGGGTATTTATCGCAATGGTGAGGTTTTTATTAATGGAAAATCTCTGGGAATTCGACCCAATGGATATATTTCGTACCTGTATGATCTTACTCCCTTTTTGAGATTTGGTGGAAAGAACACGCTGGCGGTCAGGGTCGATCACAGCAAAAGTATTGATTCCCGGTGGTACACGGGTTCCGGCATTTACAGAGATGTGTACCTGGTTTATGCCAATCCGGTTCACATTTCTCAATGGGGTGTTTTTTATCAGACAAAAATGATGAACAAAAATACCTCGATTGTAAATTTGGAAACCAGTATTACCAATACTACTTCCCAACTGCAAACGTTGACAGTTAAGCAAGAGCTTTTTGATAATGAAGATCAACTGGTAGCTTCATCGTCCGGTGAATTGACAGTTGATAATGGGAGTTCAGGCAAAGTCAATCAGGTGTTGACCGTTAAAAAACCTTCTTTGTGGTCTGTGGACAATCCCAATCTCTATAAATTAAAAACCACCGTTTTTAACGGTCAGGAATTCATTGATCAGACAACAACCAGGGTCGGCATTCGTACCCTTGATTTTGATTCTGACAAGGGATTTGCTTTGAATGGAGACAACATGAAAGTAAAAGGTGTCTGTTTACATCACGATGCCGGAGTTTTGGGCAGTGCGGTACCAGAGGAGGTTTGGAAACGCAGGTTGATTAAGCTGAAAGAGTTGGGTGTAAATGCCATTCGTACCAGCCATAATCCACAGGCACCGGTACTATACGACCTTTGCGATGAACTTGGATTGTTGGTATTAAATGAAGCATTTGATGAATGGGAATTCCCTAAAAAGAAATGGGTGGAAGGTTGGAATGTGGGTGAACCTGCTTTTCAAGGTTCGTATGAGTTTTTTGAAGAATGGGGCGAAACAGATTTGCGGGATATGGTTTTACGGGACCGGAATCATCCATCGGTTTTTATGTGGAGCATCGGCAATGAAGTGGATTATCCCAACGATCCCTATTCTCACCCTGTTCTGGATGAGGCAAGTATTCAGCAACAACATACCCGGGGTTATCAGCCTGATCAACCTGACGCCAATCGTTTGGGAGGGATAGCAAAGAGATTGGCTTCGGTGGTACGGGAGCATGATCCTTCCAGACCTGTAACCGCCGGATTGGCCGGCCCCGTTATGTCCAATAAAACGGATTATCCGGGTGCATTGGATGTTGTTGGTTACAACTATACCGAACGACGATACGATCAGGATCATGAAGCATATCCAAACCGGGTTTTGTATGGCAGTGAAAACAGGCACGACTACGAAGCCTGGAAAGCTGTTCGGGACAACGATTTCATCTTTGGCCAGTTTTTGTGGACCGGCATAAATTATTTGGGAGAGGCTTTTAGATGGCCATCGCGTGGGTTTACAACCGGACTTTTGGATCTGGCTGGGTTTGTTAAACCCCGGGGTTATTATCGAAAAAGCTTGTGGACAAAGGAACCTATGATTTATGTTGGCGCCTATCCTGCAGCTAGAGGAGGTCATGGCTCTCTGATTGACGCGCCGCATTTTTGGAATTTTGAAGTCGGAGATACCATCCGGGTCGTAAGTTATACCAATTGCGAGTCGGCCATATTGTACCTTAACGGGGAAGAAATTGGTCATGAAAAGTCACGGGATCAGGAAACCGGCGTTATTTTCTGGGATGTTGTTTATGCTCCCGGAAATCTTGAAGTTACAGGATTAAATAATGGGGAAGAGATGGTGTCCGACAATATTGAAACATCCCGACGCCCTGCTGCTATTGAAGCCCGACTTTGGAATGAAAAGCCGGTTGTTTCGGGCGATGTTCTGCAAATTGAGATTCAAATTGTAGATGAGAACGGAGAGGATGTTTTTCTGGCTGACAACCAAATTACCTGTAATATTGAGGGCCCGGCAAAGTTGTTGGGTCTGGAAAGTAGCGATCATTCCGATATGGGAAATTATAATGACAACAGGCAACGGGTCTTTCAGGGCCGTATGATTGCCTATATCAAGGCAGAGGATAAGGGAAATGTAAATGTTTCGTTCTCCTCTCCATGGCTCGGGAGTGATTACGTGGAATTTACAATCGAATAGGATAAATCTGAAATATGGATAAATCAATTAAATATATGCTGTTTTTGTTTCTGCTTTCAATGTTTTTATTGGCATGCGAGAACGACAACGACGATAAAAATGACGTGGAGAAAAACACCGGGGGAGAATTAATATTTGTTGATCCTTCGGTCTCGTTGCAGCCCATCGATGGTTTTGGAGCTTCAGATGCGTGGAGAGTCCAGTTTGTAGGTGCCAACTGGCCTTTGGAAAAACGAAATGCGATGGCCGATCTTCTTTTTAGTCAGAAGTTAAAAGAAGATGGTAGCCCTGAGGGAATTGGCCTTTCTTTGTGGCGATTCAATATTGGTGCCGGAAGTTCCGAACAGGGGCTGGCCAGTGATATTGGTAATTCCTGGCGCCGTTCGGAATGCTTTCTGAATGAGGATGGAACTTACGATTGGACGAAACAGGCAGGGCAACAATGGTTTTTGCGTGCTGCTGAAGAACGAGGGGTAGAATCGTTTTTGGGGTTTGTCAATAGTCCTCCGGTGCATTATACGAAAAATGGAAAAGCTTATTCTCCGGGCGGAACCAATATCAACCTTGAATTTGGCCGAATACCCGATTATGCAGAGCTCCTGGCTACTGTTTGCCAGCATTTTGAACAGGAGGGACTGGCATTTGACTATCTAAGTCCGGTAAATGAACCTCAATGGAACTGGGACTCTCCGGGTCAGGAGGGATCGCCCGCGACAAATGGTGACATTGCAAGCATCCTCAGGGAATTGTCTCCTAAACTTGAAGAAAAGAATGTCCAATCCCAAATTGTTGTGCCGGAGGCTGGTGAACTACAATTCCTGTACGGTGATTTTGGAAATGCCGGACGAGAGGATCAACTACATGCATTTTTTAACTCTTCGTCATCCAATTACGTTGGAGATTTGAGTAACGTGAAAAAGGTTGCACTGGGTCATAGCTATTTTACTACCGCTGATGTCAATACCCTTGTCGATGTTCGAAAAACATTGGGCAATGAGTTGAATAGTAATGGAGGGACTGCGGGATTTTGGCAAAGTGAGTTCTGTATTTTGGAGAATGCTCCGGATATTGGTGATGGATGGGGAAGAGACCTGGGAATGGGCACCGCTCTTTATGTGGCTAAGGTGATTCATTTTGATTTGGCCCTGGCAAATGCACAGTCCTGGAGTTGGTGGACTGCCTTATCACAGGGTGACTACAAAGACGGTCTGATATATCTGGATAATGGTATAAATGAAAATGGTGAGCCGTTGGATCCAGGGGCCGAATCATTGAAAAATGATGGCTACTATCGTGAATCCAAACTATTATGGGCTTTGGGAAACTATTCCAGATTTATCAGGCCCGGCATGGTTCGGGTTAAATCGGGCTTTTCCATTCCAAAATCAGAAACCTTTCAGGCATCAAATGTTATGTTTTCGGCCTACAAAGATCCTGTGGAAAACAGGCTGGTTCTGGTTTTTGTAAATTATTCGGACAGTGATAAGAAAATGACCATAGGAAGTATAGGAGAGACTTTCAATATTTCCGGCGACCAATTTGACTCCTATACTACTTCTGCCGAAAAAAGTCTGGAGAAAGGAGAGATGCCTGCCGAGAGTATCATCATCGAAAAACGATCCGTGGTGACACTGGTGGGAAAAATGGAATAAAATTTTTGAATCTTTTTGGCGGAGTTAATACTTATTTGGAATTTCTTTTCAGAAGAACAATTTTCCGCCAAAAGATTGCAATAAGATAATAGTAATTAATACTTTTATAGAAAATAAACTAAAATATCTAACAATGAGACTAGTATCCATCCTGATGTTTGCTGCTTTATTATGGGGTTGTCAGTCGTACAGCGATTATTCTGATGTTCCTTATGAAGAGAAGTTGCCGGTTGATTGGGAGAATCCGGCTGTTAATCAGATAAATAAAGAGGCTCCCCGTGCATGGTTTGTACCATTTGCTGATGCCTCCGAAGTAAATTCTGAAGACAAATGGGCTTCTTCACTTTTGAAATCGCTTAACGGAGAATGGATGTTTCATCTTTCTCAAAATCCTGCCGAGAGGCCTGCATGGTTTTTTAAGAATGATTTTGATACGCGTGACTGGGAAACCATTACCGTTCCCTCAAATTTTGAAATTGAGGGATTCACGTATCCTATTTATACCAATGTTCAATACCCTCACGAAAAAACGCCCCCGGTAATTCAGGAGCACTACAATCCGGTGGGATCGTATAAACGCACTTTCACTATTCCCGAAAAGTGGAATGGGAAAGAGGTGTACCTCCATTTTGGAGCGGTCAGTTCTGCTATGTACGTTTGGGTAAATGAGCAAAAAGTCGGGTACAGTGAGGATAGTAAAACACCTGCTGAGTTTAATATCACAGAATATTTGAAGCCCGGAGATAATACGCTTGCTGTTGAAGTATATAAATGGAGCGATGGCAGTTATCTGGAAGATCAGGACTTTTGGCGTTTGGGGGGCATTACCCGTGATGTGTTTCTGATGGCAAGGGAAAAACAACACCTTCGTGATTTCAGGGTAACGGCCGGACTGGATGATGATTACACAACCGGGATTTTCCGGATGCAGGCCGAAATGAAAGATTCTTCGGATGATAACGCGGTAACCGTGGAAGCCATGCTTTATGATGGTGAAGAGCTTGTTGAACGATTTACTGAAACAACTTCTAAGGGCAAGGTTGAATTTGCTTCGGAATATGAGAATGTGAAACCCTGGTCGGCTGAGATTCCTAATCTTTACAATCTGGTTATTACTCTTAAAGATAATGCCGGAAAGGTTTTGGAAGTAGTGCGTCAGGATGTTGGTTTTCGAAAAATTGAGATCAAGGGAAATACTCTTTTGGTAAATGGGAAATATATTTACCTGAAAGGGGTGAATCTGCACGAGCATCATGATGTTAATGGTCACGTAATGGATGAAGCCACTATGCTCAAAGATATCCAAACCATGAAAGAACATAACATCAATGCTGTTCGGACGTCTCATTATCCGCAGCCTGAGCGATGGTACGAGCTTTGTAATCGTTACGGTATTTACCTTATCGACGAGGCCAATGTGGAATCGCATGGTATGGGGTATGGAGAGGAATCTTTGGCTAAAGACAGCACCTGGAAGGCTTCTCATCTTTATCGCACACGGAATATGTTTGAGCGTGACAAAAACCAGCCTTCCATAATTATATGGTCGTTGGGAAATGAGGCGGGCAACGGTGTGAATTTTGACGCCACTTACGATTATCTGAAAGCGCAGGATTCTACTCGTCCCGTTCAGTACGAGCAGGCCCATGGTGGTAGAAATACCGATATTTACTGTCCCATGTATGCGCGTATTGAGCAAATGGAGCGTTATGCCAAAGAAGATGGCAGCAAGCCGTTGATTCAATGCGAATATGCCCACGCCATGGGCAATAGTGTTGGGAACCTCCAGGATTACTGGGATGTTATCGAATCTCATGATGTAATGCAGGGCGGTTTTATCTGGGACTGGGTAGACCAGGGATTGTTGACGCAAAACGAGAATGGCGGGGAATACTGGGCTTATGGCGGTGACTTTGGTCCTGATACCGTACCCACTGATGGAAATTTCTGTCTTAATGGTTTGGTAGATCCCGACCGTCAGCCTCAGCCCGCCTTGGAAGAGGTGAAGAAAGTGTATCAGTACATTAAATTTCATCCGGTAAATCTGAAGAGAGGAATCATCGAGATTGAAAATAAGTATGATTTTCTGAATACTGAAGATTTCAACTTTGAATGGATTATCGAAGGCAATGGAGCGTCTGTTGCTACAGGAACATTTGCCGGAATTGCATTGAAGCCTGATGAGAAAGTGTCTGTGTCGGCTGAAATGGATTTTGAACCTGTGGCTGGTACAGAATACTTTCTGATGGTAAAAGCAGTTTTGAAAGAAGCTGCCGGATTGGTTCCTGCCCATACATTGCTTGCTGCGGAGCAGTTTGAATTGCCTCTGGTGGTTCCCGAAAAAGCAGATGAAGCCGAGCTCTCCTCTCTTAAGCAGGATCTTAGCAATGATGTATTGTCTGTTAGCGGAACGGATTTCTCTGTTAAATTCAATATGAAAAAGGGCCAAATGACCAGCTATCAATATGCCGGGAAAGAATTGTTGAAAAAAGGTCCCGAGCCGGGTTTCTGGCGTGCTCCCACCGACAACGACTTTGGTAATGATATGCCTGTGCGTGCACGGATGTGGCGCGAAGCCGGAGAGGAAAGAGAGCTGACCAATGCCGATGTGAAAGATGCAGGTGCCGGCAGAGTGTTGGTTTCATTTGAATTTGCCCTCAAAGATGGAGAGGACAGCCAGATCGGTACTTACAGAAGCACTTACCTGGTTAAGGGTGATGCGCATATAGAAGTTGATAACAGTTTTAAAATGGCCGAAGGAGATTTACCCGAAATACCACGCATGGGTATGACTTTATATATGCCACGGGAGTTTGATCAGATGCAATGGTTCGGACGCGGACCTCATGAATCATACCAGGATCGTAAAACCAGTGCTTTTGTGAGTTTGTACAAAGGGAGTGTGGCTGACCAGTACTGGCCCTATTTGAGGCCTCAGGAAAATGGCAATAAAACCGATGTACGCTGGATGAGCATTACCAACGAAGCCGGACAGGGACTTAAATTTAGCGGCAAACAATTGTTGGAAGTTTCTGCGCATCACAACATCATGGAAGATTTCGAATCCCCCCGTCGCACCGATGGCCGCTGGGAAGAAGGTGAAGAACGTCCTGTACAGCGTCATATTGATGATGTACACCCCCGCGATCTTACTTCTGTGGATATTGATCTTAAGCAGATGGGTGTTGGTGGCGACGACAGTTGGGGCGCCTGGACACATAAACAGTACCGGTTGACCGAAAAATCGTATGAATATGGTTTTGTGATGGGGCCTGTGGAGTAACTTTTAAAACTTACCCCGATTTAAAGTAAGAACAAGAGGCTGTCCATATAGTTTTCAGAGTTGTTTTATTTGTTTTTTGGAATTTTGAAGATCACTATCCATGAGATTCATTTCTGCGTTCAGATGACAAAAGACTCGGTATGTATAACTTTTTGGACAGCCTGTTCTGATTAAATTTGTTTTCAGCGTAGTTTAAATAAACTTTTATTTGGCTGTGAAACAGCATGAAAAGAGAATTACCAAATAATGGTGTAATACTTTTTATGAGTTTTCCAGAAGTTTCGGGAACCAGAATAAACAAATTATATAGGGATGAAAAACTTAATAACCTTAACAATTGCATTGTTTACATTTTGCACTACTCAGGCTTCCAATTCTATTGCTGTAGAAAGTCCGGATGCCAACCTTGAAGTGAAAATAGAAAACAGAGAAGGTCAGATTTTTTATTCGGTCTATTTGAATAAAAAGATTTTTCTTGAAAACTCTCCGCTTGGCTTAAAAACTTCTATTGGAGATTTTTCCAGGGGTATGAGCTATGTTTCCCATCATCAGCAAAGAATTCAGGATTCTTATGATCTGGATCGGGCAAAAGTAAGCCATGTTGATTATGAGGCAACTGAATGTTCCAGCGAATTTGTGAATTCCAATAAGGATACATTGCAGGTGATTTTTCGTGTGAGCAACAATGATGTTGCCTTCTCTTATAAGTTGATTGCCAAAGACAGAAACACCATGGTGATTATCAACGAGGAAGCGACAGGCTTTGATCTTCCTGATTATTCCACCACTTTTATTACCCATCAGGCTACACCCATGATAGGATGGGAACAGACCAAACCCAGTTACGAAGAGGAGTATACTTATGATGAACCGATGGGGATGCCTTCGAAGTATGGGGTTGGTTATACCTTTCCGGCACTTTTTAAAGTTGGGGATGACGGCTGGGTGTTAATTTCCGAGACAGGTGTTGACAGTCGCTATGTCGGGTCAAGATTGGGAGACGGAACGAAGGAAGGCTTTTATCCGCTTGAGTTTCCCCAGTCAGGTGAAAACAATGGAATGGATGGAACTTATGCGGCTATGGCTATGCCCGCCCGCACCCCCTGGCGGACAATCACGTTGGGGGAAACACTAAAGCCAATCGTTGAATCTACAGTTATGTTCGATGTGGTTAAACCTCTTTATGAACCGTCGATGGATTATAAAATGGGCCGTGCAACCTGGAGCTGGATTGTGTGGCAGGATCAGAGCATAAACTATGATGATCAGGTGGAGTATATTGACCTGGCAGCTGATCTTAATTTTGAATATGTGCTTATCGATAACTGGTGGGATCGCAATATTGGGCGTGAGCGAATGGAGGAGCTTGTGAAGTACGCTAATTCCAAAAATGTAGATGTTTTGCTGTGGTACAACTCCAATGGTTATTGGAACAATGCGCCTCAAACGCCTCAGGATTGTATGAATACAGCTCCTGCCCGGAAAAAAGAGATGGAGTGGTTGCAGCGCAATGGTGTTAAAGGTCTGAAAATAGATTTTTTTGGTGGTGACAAGCAGGCAACGATGAAACTGTATGAAGATATCCTTACCGATGCCAATGAGTATGGTCTGGGTATTACTTTTCATGGATGTACACTTCCACGGGGCTGGCAACGGATGTTTCCCAATTATGTAACCTCCGAAGCGGTTCTGGCTTCAGAGAATCTGATATTTACACAAGATGCCAGCGACAAACATGCTCATTATGCCACCATTCTGCCCTTCACCCGAAATGCTGTGGGAGCGATGGATTTTGCCCCGGTATTCTTGAATGAACGGTTGACAAGAACGCAGGAGGGGGGAAGCATTCGCCGTACCACCGATGCTTTTGAATTGGCAACTGGAGTTCTTTACTTTTCACCTATACAGCACTTTGGTCTTACCCCAAACAATTTGAATGAACAACCGGAATATGTTCTGAATATTATCCGGGAAATGCCCAGCGTCTGGGATGAGACTGTCTTTGTGGAAGGATATCCCGGGAAATATGCAGTGCTGGCCAGAAGAAAGGGCGAAAAATGGTATGTAGCAGCCGTAAATGGAGAGAAAGATACCAAAAAATTAAATCTTCAATTGCCAATGTTGCATGGCCAAAAAGTCAAATTGATATACGATAAAGAGGATCGCTCCGCTGGAGAAAAGGTAGTGAAGCTTGATAACAAAGGAGGGGTAAAACTGACATTGTTGCCTGAAGGCGGTGCTTTAATCGTAGCTGAAAAAAGTGAAAGGTAATTTAATCTGTAGGATGTCCAAAAAGTCACTGTATTTGTTTTCCTGAGCATTTTTTAGAAGATGAAAATCATTGACAGAGAGATTTTTCACTTTGTAGCCAATGACTGGTATTCACAACAGGCTGAAAATTAAGATTGTATTTATTGGCCCCCATTCGTGGACCTGATACCAATTGTTCAGCCTCACCCCGGGTTATTAACCCGGGGTAATTCAAATTTGCCCCCTTCAGGGACGAGCCAATTCTGTTGTTTACACATTAATCCCCAAATATTTTTGGGGTAGGCACTCAGAATGACAAAGGACTGGAAGTTTTGGACAGCCTTGTAAAATAGTAAAAATGAAAAATATAACATTAACACTCACTTTTGTCCTGTTGGCCTTTATCGGACAGGCACAAGAGTTATTTGAAGTAAATCTGAAAAAAAAGGGCTCCGAAATCCAGCCGGAAATGTTTGGAGTTTTCTTCGAGGATATCAATTTTGGAGCAGATGGCGGTTTGTATGCCGAGTTGATCAAAAACCGCTCTTTTGAGTTTCATCATCCTTTTGTGGGGTGGACACCCTTTGGAGATGTCACTGTCAGTGAGGAAAACCCCTGCTTTGAGCGAAATCCCCACTATGTGAGACTAAAGGAGAAGGGATCAAGGAGAGGAGCAGGTCTGGAGAACGAAGGTTTCCGGAGAATGGGTTTCCGAAAAAACAGTGGGTATAATTTTTCATTTTATGCCCGCACACCGGAAGCCGGGGAAATGAAATTCAGAATAGAACTGGTGGGGTCGGATGAGGAAATAATCGGGAGAGGGGAAATTCTGGTGAATGGTCCTGATTGGAAGAAATATTCGGTAAGCCTGAAGGCGGAAGAGACCGATGCAAAAGGGAAACTGCGTCTGATTCTCGAGAGTCCCGGGGTGGCAGATCTGGATCATATTTCCATGTTCCCTTCAGAGACTTGGAAGAATCGTGCCAACGGTCTGCGCAAAGATCTTGTGGAAGCACTTTATGAGCTGAATCCCGGAGTTTTCAGATTCCCCGGAGGTTGCATTATCGAAGGAAATACTTTGGAATCCCGTTACCAGTGGAAGCATAGCGTAGGGCCTGTTGAAAACCGGCCGCTCAACGAAAATAGATGGAACTATACTTTTAAGCACCGGTTTTTTCCTGATTATTACCAGACCTATGGACTTGGATTTTATGAGTATTTTCTCCTGAGTGAAGATCTTGGTGCCGAACCATTGCCTGTGATAAACTGTGGACTGGCATGTCAATATGAAAGTACCGAATGTGTGGCAGTGGATGATCTGGGACCATATATTCAGGATGCTGTTGATCTGATTGAATTTGCCAACGGATCTGTTATTTCAACGTGGGGGAAAGTGCGTGCCGATATGGGACATCCCGAGCCGTTTAACCTGAAAATGATAGGTATCGGAAATGAACAATGGGGACCCCAGTACCCTGAGCGTTTGAAAAAGTTTATGGAAGTCCTTCGCGAAAAGCATCCTGAGATTAAAATTGTGGGATCCTCCGGCCCAACACCTGATGGAGAAAGGTTTGATTATTTGTGGCAACAAATGAAAGAACTTAAGGTGGATCTGGTGGATGAACATTACTATCGCAGTCCTGAATGGTTTCTTGAGAATGCAGACCGCTACGATGATTATGACCGGAAAGGGCCAAAAGTCTTTGCGGGAGAATTTGCAGCTCATCATGCGAGTCGGGATAACAATGTTCGGTCAGCCATTGCAGAGGCGGCTTTTATGACCGGGCTGGAGCGTAATGCTGATGTTGTAGAGCTGGCCACTTATGCTCCCTTGTTTGCTCACATGGATGCCTGGCAATGGAAACCCGATATGATATGGTTTGATAATTTATCGGTTGTACGAACGCCGAATTATTACGTTCAGCAGATGGTTGGACAGAATACGGGAACCCATGTGCTTGATATTCAACAAAATGGAAGCAGTATTGTGGGGCAGGATAGTCTTTATGCCAGTGCTGTTTTGAATGAAACCTCTTCAGCCGTAATTGTGAAAGCGGTGAATGCTTCTTCCGAAATAAAAGAGATCACCGTGAGCCTGAAAGGCCTCAAAGGGTCAATACAAAATGCAAGAGTGGAAATCACTGAATTGCATTCAAACGATCCGGAAGCTGTAAATTCACTGGATAATCCCAATTTAGTAGTTCCGGTTTTTTCTTTTGTGCAGACTGATGAAAATAGTTTTACTATTAATGCCCGCGGAAACTCCTTTTATGTCTGTAAACTAAAAATAAATTAAACCCAAAGAAATGCGTATAACAAAGGTTTTTAAAAAATTGTGGCTGGCATTCATTGTTCCGCTGACGGGAATTACTATCAGTCTGGCCGGTTGCAGTAGTCAGAATAATTATGAGGCTTACCTTTTTGCCTACTTTACCGGAAACGGTCCGGGAGAAGAGTCCATTCGGTTTGCCCTGAGTCCGGATGGGTATAATTATCGTGCACTCAATGATAATATGCCGGTGATCGATTCCAAAAAGATCAGTCGCTCGGGAGGGGTGCGTGATCCCCATTTGCTGAGGGGTGAAGACGGGAAACACTTTTATATGGTGGCAACAGATCTTTATGTACCCGACATGGGATGGAACAATTATGCATTGATTCTGATGAAATCTGAGGATCTGATTCATTGGGAGTCATCGGTGATCAATATCCCGGAAACCTATCCCGAAGTTTTTGGAAATGTTGATCGTGTGTGGGCACCACAAACTATCTACGATGAACAGCAAGGAAAGTACATGGTTTATTTCTCCATGAAAGAGCAAGAGAATCATCCCGATATTATCTATTATGCTTATGCAAATGATGATTTTACGGCCCTGGAGACTGAGCCTAAACAGCTGTTTTTTCATCCTGAAGGGAAGTCGTGTATTGATGGTGATATTGTTAAAAAGAATGGAAAATTCCATCTCTTTTTCAAGACCGAAGGTCATGGCAATGGTATCAAAAAAGCAGTCTCCGATAAGCTTACTGAAGGATACAGTATGCAGGATGAATACCTGCAACAAACAACGGATGCTGTTGAAGGATCCGGTACTTTTAAGCTGATTGGGCAGGATAAGTATATCCTGATGTATGACGTTTACATGAAGGGAAAATATCAGTTTACTGAGTCCACAGATCTGGAGCATTTCAAAGTAGTGGACGAACAGATTTCCATGGATTTTCATCCAAGGCACGGGTCGGTTTTGCCGATTACCGGAGATGAGTACCAGCTTTTGATGGACAAATGGGGAGGAGTGGAAATGTTTGGTATTGAAAAGACTGAATCACCTTATGTGAAGTCCAATAATGTTGTATTTGATCATGAAGCAGGAGAGATATTCCTGCCCGTAAAAAGTAGCACTGATCTGAGCAACCTGGATCCTCAGTTTTCATCTGCTTTTGAAGCGAGGATTTCGCCGGAGGGCCCTCAGGATTTCTCTCAGGGGCCTGTGGTTTATGAAGTAGAAGTACCTCAGATTGGTTCTCTAAAGTACAAGGTGACAGCAGCTATTCATCGCAATCCTGTATTGGAAGGCTACTATGCCGATCCTGAAATAATTTATTCTCAGCGTGACGAAAAGTATTATTTGTATCCCACAAGTGACGGGCATCACGGTTGGTCGGGTGATTATTTCGAAGCATTTTCTTCAACCAATCTGGTGGACTGGGAAAATGAAGGAGTAATTTTGGATCTGAAAACAGATGTCCCCTGGGGCCCCCGTAATGCCTGGGCACCGACTGCTATTGAAAGAAAAGTGGATGGGAACTACAAGTATTTCTACTATTTCACTGCAGCTCAGAAAATAGGAGTTGCGGTTAGCGACAACCCGCAAGGTCCTTTTATTGATAGCGGAAAGCCACTGGTTAACTGGAAGCCTGAAGGGGTGTCGGGAGGTCAGGAAATTGACCCTGATGTCTTTTTTGATCCCCAATCTCAGAATTATTTTTTGTTCTGGGGCAATGGTTATCTTGCCGGAGCACGATTGAAGGATGACATGGTTTCGCTTGACCGGTCAACAGTTCAGGTGATGACACCTGCCGATGACACCTTTCGGGAAGGTGTGGAAGTATTCATTCGAAACGGGAAATATTATTTCCTGTGGTCCGAAAATGATACCCGTAGTCCGGATTATCGCGTGCGCTATGCTATGGCCGACAGTCCCATGGGCCCATTAACCATTCCTGAGCACAATCTGGTGATCGCCCGTGATGATTCCAAAGAAATTTATGGGACAGGCCACAATTCTGTCATTCAGAAAGCCGGTTCTGATGAGTGGTTTATTGTTTATCACCGCTTCAATCGTCCCAAAGGAATAGATATGGGAGACAGTGCAGGATTTCATCGTGAAGTATGCATAGATCGTTTGGAGTTTGATGAGCAGGGGCTTATTGTACCGGTGAAACCAACACTTGAAGGAATTTGATTGGTATTGTTTGTTAAAGAAACCGGGGAACATGCGATTGAAAACGTATGACTCCCGGTATTACAAGAAAACACCCGGGAGGAATAAGCTAATAGTATCAAGGGCCATGAAGATAGCATTTACTTAGAAACTGTTTAAATTTTGTTTTTGTAGGGTGTTTTTGAAGGATTGAGCTCTTTAGGCAAGTCAAAATTGACGAGAATAGCAGCGCTATTTAAGGAAATTTTGACGAAGTATAAGAGTTCAAGACTCGAAAACATCTCAAAGGATAAAACTTAAACAGTTTCTTAAACTAACCGGGTGTCTGCGTCTCTACAAAGAAAAAGGAATACTGCACTGGTTTATGAATGTGTTACAGGTTCAACAATTTTATTTACCCTGGGCTTGAGCAGGTGCAATAGTCTTTTGGTACCTCGTCTTAAGGCAGAGAAGGATAGGTGGCTCCAGATGAGCGAAAAAGTATATTGGATAGGATCTCCTTTTGTGATACGTGCATATTCTTCTGCCATGATGGTGAGCGGCAATGGTTTGTTGGTGAGTTTACTCAGGTTTTGTATCCCTTTTTGAGGGGATATGGACTTCTTTATTTTAATGCGGTTTAGATCGATGATGGAGAAATTGTACCCATTTCGGGGTGTTTCGGAAATGAGGATATTTCCGGCACTCAGGTCATTGTGCCAGATTCCTGCTGGATGAACGCTTCCGGCCATAAAACGGGCAAATTCTTTAAATATTCTGGGGGATCGGTGATCCTGAGAGTTCAGCATTTCGCCAAGTGTGAAAGAATGGTTTTGGTAAAAGGATACATAGTAACTTTCGCGAAGTATACCCCATATGTCTCTTACCTCCACAAACCCGAGTGGTTCGGGTGTTTCGATTCCTTTGCTGAGGAGGTGCCTGGCAAGTCGGAAAGAACGAATGGCCTTAGATGGCCGAAACCAGGAATACATTAGCCGGTTGAAAAGTGTTACCTTTTTAAAGGACTTGACACAGAGTAAAATTTCTCTGTGCTTGAAGATTTTGATTTCATTCCTGGCCGATTTGATGGTTACTCCTTTGTGATGGAAAAAGTTGGGGAGATTATCGAAAAAGGGGCGCAAGCTTTCTGAAACTGTTTCTACTTTTATTTTTGCCTTTCCCATATTTGGATTTTTGCATTTTCAGGTAAAATTACTTAAGAATCCCGGGGCTTTTATCAGCCAGTAGATGAAGAGGGAAAAAAGCCGGTTGAGGGGTTGAAAAGGGAGCATGAACAGATCAGCAAAACGGCAGGGAGTGAAGCGAAACCCTGCTTCATATTCCCTGCCGAAAATATTGCATTACAAATAATCGGTTTTTTATTATTAATCTTTTACTCTGCTGAATGTGAGGGTTTTTACCATCCAGTTGGGGAGTGGCTTTTGAGGGGCTCTTTTCTTCAGGTTGATGTAAAGCCCCAGTTTTTCGATGATGGGGAGCTTGTGGGTCTCTACGAATTCGATGGGGGTACCATCGGGGTCTGAGATGTATGAAAAATGACCTGCGGCACTTCCCATATCAAAACTGTCGGCACTATTAACGGTGAAAGGAAATCCCCTAGCCTCACACTCCATTTGTAACGCCTCCATTCCTTTGATATCAAAACAGAGGTGAATAAATCCCAGTTCTCCCCAGATGCGTTTTTCGAAAATTTTTCGGGGATTGCGCTCCAGTGACTGCACCAGCTCAATTTGGGTAGGTCCCAACAATTTGCTGAAAGGACCCGTACGGTGCTCTTTATGCTCCAGTAGTACACGTCTGTATTTCTCTTTTCCTCCGGGCAAGGGCTCAAAATCTTCAAAGACCCCTGATTTGTCAGAAACTACATCATCGTATTGGAGAATTTCGGAATATACCTCCATGGCCTTGTCAATGTCGGATACCCCGATCACTGCCCCTGCCACCCCACCGGTGAGAGATTTTTGTTTCATGAAGCATCGGTCGTCCTCCAGCACTTCGAAGATATTATTGTAAGGGTCTTTGAGGTAATAGTGTAACCTGTTTTCCGGATTGAGAACAGGCTCACCCAAGATGTCTATCCCCATTTTCTTGTGTTGGTCGTATGCCCTCAAAACGTTGCGGCATTTCATTTTGGTGATAAAGATTCCTGTATCCCCAAGTTTAGCATCGAAAACCGGTGGTTTCGGTTCCATTTGCGTATGCTGCCATACTTCAAAGCCACCGCCCCCTTCCATATTCATGGCTAGTGCCGCATAGCGTTCACAATCTTTGTCATTGGTATAGTGGTGCATCAGCCTGGCTGTCGCCGTATCTTCAAAGACTTTAATGTCCATGCCAAAAGCACGCCGATACCATTTCCAGCCTTCCCGCGCATCTTTTAAGCCTACGCCGATTTGTTGAATTCCAACGATATTCTTTTTCATCAGTATATGATTTTTTTAAGTTATTGGTTTGATGGAAGGAGTTGTCCAAAAATTACAAAGCACCAAAAAAGTGTCATGTTGAGCGTAATCGAAACATTTGTCTTTCAAACGAACAGATTCTTTGACAAGCTCAGAATGACATCAACATTGGACTTTTGGGACAGCTTCTTCCATATTTTATTTTTTTTAATTTTTTACTTTGGTTACTAATCGATGATATAAAGCCGGCAGCCACCTGTGGATATAAACCATGAGGATTTCCTTGTTTCCAATAAGGACTTCTTTGCGTTGTTTTTTTATCGCATTGATGATTTTTTTTGCACATTTTTCAGGGGACATACCTCCGGCCTGACCATTGTCCATTTTGTTGTGAGCAGAGCCATCCGCAGTAATCGCATTGAGCGAAATATTGGTTTTTATCCGCCCCGGAGAAACGATGGTTACCTTGATGTTATCGTCTGTGAGTTCAGCCCTTAGGGATTCAAAAAAGCCCTGAATTGCATGTTTCGATGCCGAATATGCTGTGCGCAAGGGAAAGCCGAATTTTCCGGTAATACTACTGACGGCAACGATATGTCCTGATCCCTGGCTGAGCATGAATGGTAAAACTGCTTTGGTGAGCTGTACCATTCCAAAGAAGTTGACTTCCATTATGCGGCGGTCAATATTAACAGGCGTTTCACGGGCAAGTGAGCGTTGGCTGATTCCTGCATTGTTGATAAGAATATCTATATTACCCAGTTCGTTGGTAACTTGCTGAACAGCCAGCGGTATTTGTGCGAAATCGGAAAGGTCAAGGGGCTGAATCTTGCAAAAAGAAGTATATTCCATACAGGCTTTTCGGGTTTGCTTCAACGCATGGCTGTTTCGTGCCGATAGCACAAGCAGTGCCTCCTCTCGTGCCAGTGCAACAGCCAGAGCTTTTCCTATGCCGGAAGAGGCTCCTGTGATCCAGATTTTCTTGTTCTTTAAGGTTTTCATTTTTCTTTTTTAGGTTTAAAAGGGGTTAAAAGCTCATTTCTGCTCTTATGCGAATGCCATCTTTGTCGGTAAAACCGCTATGGCGATAATGATTGCCAATCAGCCTGACGTACTCAACTCTGAGGAATTTAAATATGTTTGTAAGTCCCAATCCAAGTTCGGCGTATGGCACGGAGTCTTTTGAATAGTAGGCAGGAAGATCAAAAACTCCATTGTAATCGTCAGTAAGTGTGCCGTAATGCCCTTTGAAGGAAACGATTTCCCGTAATTTTAATTTTTTGATAAGTGGTACCCTGTTGAGCAGGATTCCCCCACCATTGAAATGAAAATGGGTGTTGGTATAGAGGTTATGGGCAAAAGCGGCATGGTGGAGCAGATTAAACTGGTATTTTGCAAACCCCATTGACATGGAGCCTGCCGGCTGATCCAGCAGGTCATAAGGGGCATCACCGTAAAGCCATCCGGCATTGAGCATATATTCCATAAAAACCTGTCCCATGTTTAAGCGGCCTTTGATGGAGCCATGTAAATGGGAATACCATTCACCGTCTTTCATTTCTGCACCGGGCAACAGGGTTTGACCGATATCCCAGCTCAAATTGATGACCGGAATGGGGTCGAGATAATAGATTCGGTCGAAATAGAACTTATCGTAATGTTGTCCGGAAACGATCCTCAGGTTCATCAGGAGCCCATAGTTTTCATAAGTTTCAAATTGGGTGAAGTCGCTTGAGAAGATGACTTGGGGTGTTTGAGAGCTATGAAGGTAATAGGGCGAAAATTCCAGTTGATAATTGTCATTTACATTGTACTCGAAGCGAAGATCCAGACTTTTTTCTTCCTTAAGGTACGGGTCTTTTTCAGTAGAGGTAAGAGCGGCAATAAGGTTTCCGTTTCCTTTAGGGTTTGGATTGTTTTTTACGAATCGATGAAATTTATCGTGAGAGACCAGAGAATAATCGTCGGAATAGTTGAGCCGGAGAATAAATTTGTCAGATTCCCCTGGTTGCACAATCATATTGGCCCCGTATTTCAGTTCTTTATTTTTGGTTCCCATTCCCAGGAAACCACCGACTGAAAAGTGTTTTGATAATTGTTGGCTTGTACGAAGGGGGATGGTAAACCGGTGGCCTTCGATGGCGTTGGTGCTGTAGATGGTGAACATGGGCCCGATGTCGATTTTTCCGGCGTTGAGGTAGCCTGTGAGTGCAAGTCCACCAAGGGCATCAACTCCTTTGATCAGACTTTGTTCTTTGAGTTTTTCCACGCGGTAATAGTCGGCCTCTCTCGTTGAACTTTGCTCAAAATCAGGACTCTCAGCCCAGGTATTGTTATTCTGGGACTCTGGGTCATTTGTGAGTGCATATTGTGTTAGTTTATTGACAATCCAGTTGCCGGAGGAGATGTTATCCACTGTTTCTGAGCTGTAAAGTGAATCCGTCTCACTATTTAGTGTCAGTGACATATTGATGCGTACATCCTGTTCCCTGTAAAACCATTCTCCTTGCGGTGTTTTTTGAAATGAAACATGACCGCGAAACCCGTTTACAAAGTTGAGGTTGGCTTCTTTTGGAATATTTACTTCCATACTTGTGAGCGCAAAACTATTGTCCTCAATGGTGAAACTACCGGAGAAGAGCTGATCCAGTCTGTTTTTCGGTGCAAAGGAAAAATGGAAATATTTAGCGTTATTTATGGTTGAGCTGTCATTGAGATAGAGGTTGTATCTTGACAGTGCATTTTCTGCCAGTGGCGAAAGAAAGGACCTGTTAAGGATATTGATGTATTCGTCATAGAAATCCAGGTTTATTACCACATTGCGAAGAATGTATGTTTCGATGGCCTGATTTATTCTGGGGAAAATGCCGTCTTTTTTTTGATATACGGATTGAACGGAATCGCTGGTTATGAGCGCTCCATTTTCTGCAAGATATATTGGTGTGAAACGGATGTTATTTTCGTCGCCACTGATCGTAAGTTCTTTAAAGTTGTCAATAAGCCCGGGAACCCTCGACGCGGTATCCACAGCGATGTAAACATTGGTTGTTGAGAGTGTTTTGTAATTGTCTGTGTTTTGGATATTTTGCTTGTTGACTTCTTTGTTTTTCTGAATCTGTCGAAATAAGACAACAGCCCGTTCAACTTCCGGTTTTACCGTAACCTCATCGATGTTTTGGATGTTTTGTTGCAGGAAAATTGTTAGTTTATCCCCCTTGAATTCACTGAGCGCTTTTTGCTTCTGGAAATAACCGACCGATGAAAACAACAGTGTATCCTGCCTGGGATTGGACAAGGCAAAGGCACCGTTGATATCGGCGGTAGTACCCTGGAGGGTTCCTTTTACCGAGATATTTGCAAAAGGTACCGGCTCCCGGGTCTCCTTGTCCAACACAACACCCGTCAGTTGTTGAGCATTCAGCAGGCCGCCAAACAACCAGAGTAGCGCAGTAATCCAACCTGTTTTATAGTTTATTTTAATCATTAATTATTCCGCTCTTTTTTCAATAACCAGTAAAGACCTTTTACGCCTATTTTGATGTCGTCCAGCTTAAAGAGGACAAATATTTTTTCGATGTAAGCAAGTGTTCCCCAACCGATGGCCAGATAATAGAACCAGGGCCAGAAGCCGAAAACAAACAGAACGAAAAAGAATATTCCCTGAAGATAACCTGCAGAAACAGCAGAATAGAGGTGAAGACCCGGAATTTTGCCGAATCGTAAAAAAGAGACGATGTAACTGAGAATAAAAACTCCCAGAAACAGGAATAGTATCCAGCCGTGAGGTTCAATAACGTCCCACTTGAAAATGAAAAGTCCAGTCAGTGCCATTGCATAGGTGACAATATCTGCAAGGTTGTCGAGGGCTGCTCCAAAGTTGGTTTGCAGTTTAAAGAACCGGGCAATATTTCCGTCAAGAATGTCGCTTACCAGGCTAATGCAAAGCAGAACAACAAATGTTTCTTCTTTGCCGGTGATTGCCATGTAAAGGATTACCGGGAATACCAGTAATCTGTAAAGACTGAGCAGGTTGGGAACGTTTAGAACTTTTTCTCCTTTGATGGTGAGTTGCTTCATTGTTTCGTTGTTTTTTCGTTTGATACTGAATTGATGCTTTAATTTTCCGAACTATTCGTTTTCAATGGGAACTTCTTTTTGGGTGGGAATTTTCTTAAAGCTATTCTTGATGAAATAGTTTAGCATCCGGAAAACAGTTTGTTCATCCATGCAGTCGTCAACAGGAGTTATTACTGCATCACGTTTTGAGGTATCAAACTGAATATTGATGTTGGTATAGTTGCCGGTAAAGGACATGCCAACTGCCATTAATCTTTCCAGAGCATTCATTTGTGAATGTTCGAGTTCCGGATCAGGCACAATATCCATAGGCATCAGTTTTTTCAGACTATTGATGATGTAGCTGTTTTTGACCGGTTTGTTTGCCACAAAATTCATTATCGTGGGAACGCTTATGGCATTAACTGTTTGATGCAGGTAATCGACAGCCACATTTATGGGAATCAGGTTTTGTGTACCATCGGGGGAAATTTTTGCCCTCACCTTATTTTCAGGGTGCCGTTTAGCCAGCTTACAGACTCTTTTGGAAAAATCAAAAATGCCGTAATCTGTTTTTGTAATGCCTGTACGATTATCTCCTGTTACCTGAGATAAACGAATGACATGCCCGCGGAGTCCATTGTGGTCAATATTACGTTTGACTACATTTTCGGCCAGCCTTTTCGACCATTCGTAGTAATTGCGAAAGGATGAAATGTCCTGATCGGGATAGAATTTTTCTTCGAATATCTCTTCTGTGTTTCCGCACGAATAGGCAGTTCCAACAAAGAAAAAGCGGGAATCAGCCGATGAGAAGGCGGAAAAAAGGTTGACCGAGTTCTCTACCCCTCTGACATTGACAGCAAGCAATTCGTCTTTGGACTTGCGGTCATATTTGAGACTTGCTGCAAAATGAAAATAGTCCACATCAGTTTTGAATAATTCCTGCAGACGGGTTTCAGAAAGACCAAAGTTCTTATCAAGCAGAGAATAATCCACAATCATCAGGTTGTCGAGGGAGGGGGTGTTTCCGTCATTGATGACATTTAAAGCCTGAATTACCCTGTCCTCTGCTGAAGATTTAGTGTTCCCTCTTACCAAAGCCAAGACCTGGTAATGATGTTTTAAGAGTTCATTTATGAAGTTGGAGGCCACATATCCATTGGCTCCGTTAACAATTACTCGCTTCATGTTGTAAGGTTATCTGTTATAAAAATGATACTAATACTAATATTACTGCCATGGGAATGGATAAGTTGTCCGACCCTCGCCAACTAATCAATTCTCCCAGTGTTCCAGCCGTTGCGACCAATAATCCGAGCCAGTATGTCTTAAAGTCAAAAATATCGCGGTGAAGCCATAGTGCAAGCATGGCTATAATCAGACTGGTGATAAAAAAAGCTGTGGTGCCCAGCCAGGTTTTATTGAATTTGCGTTTGCCCAGTTTTATCCTTCCGTTGTATTTTTTAATGTTGATGCCCAGAATCGCAGCCATAGGGTCGCATATTGCTAAAATGAGCATGGGCAGGATAAATAATAGTTTATTTTCCAGCAGACATGAGATGAGGAAGGTGAGATATATGGATAGTGGTAAAAGGTAACTCCCCATGGATTTACGGCGGATGTCGTGAATGGACTTAAGTTTCCTGCTGTATTGTGTGATGGCCAGAACCAGAAAAAAGAGAAACGCAAGAATGAGTACATACCAGTGCGACGGGAATATGTATGGAAATGGTACGGTAGCCAGTGTGGCTGAGAAGTGCGCAAACTTCCGGGTGATCTCTCCTCTGATTTTTAGTCGTCGGTAGTTTATTTCATTGAAAGCCAGCAAAACAGCTATTCCGATCAAATAAATAAATGAAATTGCGATTATATTATCCATGTGAAATTTAATTTTTCAAATGTTTAAGAACCATGCAGAAAGGGCCACCCAGGCACCTCCTGCTAAGAGGCTGTCAAATCTGTCAAGCAATCCACCGTGTCCGGGAATAAGATTGCTGAAGTCTTTGGCTTGAAATATCCTTTTGTACCATGATGCTGCCAAATCTCCCGCAAAAGCAAAAACGATGATGCCGGTGGCAATAATCAGTAATTCTGTTAGAGTGCCTGAAAAAAGTTTGTGCAGGAGGATGGCACTGAAAAGTGCCACCAGAGTTCCACCGATAAAACCTCCCCAGGTTTTATGTGGGCTGATTTTTGGCACTATTTTTTGACGACCCCAAAGTTGCCCGGTGATCTGGCTGAAACTATCGAAAATGGAGAGGGTGAGGAAAGAGAACAGAATCAAATTTTTATTAAGGAGGCTAAATGTAAAAAGGCCGTAAGATAAGGCAGTGAAAATAAGTAACGAGATGAGAAAGATGCCTTTATTTTTGTAGCCTGTTGACTGATGAAGGAAAAAGAGTTCCATCATACCCCCGCCAATGATGACAAAGCTGATGTATTTGAAAAAAACAGGATTGATTACAATGGAGAAAAAGAGCAGGTTGATAATGATGAAATAGACCCCAAACTTGGTGTAACTTTTGCGTGCAACCTGTATCGGTTTATGCCTGTTGATGAGATAGAATCCTATACCTCCTGCCAAAAAATAACTTAAAATGATGATGTATATCAGTTTTATCATGCGATTATCATTAAAATGCCAATGAGTACCATTACAGTGGCATAGACATACTTTATTGAACTTTCAGAATTCTCGGTTTTTATGTTGGATAAAATAACGGGCCCCAGCAAAGCTCCTGGTATGGAACCTGCTGTGAGGAGTGTCACCAGGGTCAGGTCTATTTGGCCCATTAAAAAATGTGCGCCTACAGCAAAAGAGGTGTTGACAACCAGTACAAAAAGGGAGGTTCCTATAACCATTTTTACCGGGAGTCTGGCCGCGAATAAACCCGCCAGAACCGGTGCCGTTCCACTGGTTCCGAAGGTTCCCGTAATTATACCAGCCAGGAAACCGTAGGCTGGTTTTTTTAAATAGTTAGTTGGTTTTCTTCTTTTGTTAAAGGTTTTGTTTGTTTTATCAGACCGGCGCTGTTTTACATTCATAAGCATTAAGCCACCTATACCAACTGCGTAAATCCCAAAAATCGTTTTGAGCAATTGGGGGATGATGTAGTTTGCGATGGCAGCACCGGCAAAAGCACCCAAAATACCGGAGATGGCGAATACCGAGCCAGTTCGGATATCCATGTTACCTTTTCTGTAATGCATTGCAGCCCCAACGATACATATTGGTAACGTAGCTACCAGCGAGGTGATGACAGCTGTCTGAGCCGGAGCCCCAATGACCAGGGTGAGTATTGGCAGAAAGAAAAAACCGCCACCGCCGCCCAGAATCGTACCAAACAGGCCAACTATTAATCCTGCGAGGGGGAGTAAATAGTAGATTGGTTCTATGGTTGAGAAGAATGTCATTTTATGGCTGCAGGTTTTTGTCCAAATCAAAATCGGAATCTCTGATTTGAGTTAGCTGACTTAGTTTTGTGATAGTTAACTCAGAGGTTTTGCCACTGGTAGGATTGTAAACGTGTACCTTGTATGGAAAATGATTTTCTGAAGTATAAAATTCGGGATGTCTGTAATCTGTGAATTCAGTATCGGAGGTGAGGTTGCCTTTGTTATCAAAAGAATTGATGCGGTACAACAGTTCAGCCTGCACATCAAGATAAGCCACCAGGTATTCGGCATTTCCGGGAAGCTGAAGTTTTATTTTTTGAACTTCCCTGCCATTAAAATTATCTTTTTCTTCTTCTGAGATGAGATAATCGTCAAAAGCCGCGCTGCTGAAATGGTTCATCGGAATTTCGGTGCCGGGAATTTTTAATTTGCGATTATTGGCTCTGAATTTCCTGATTTTTCCTGTTGAAGGCAAAAATATTTCAATGGTACTCTTTCGGCTTTTGTCGATGAAGTGAGTCGTTAAAATTTGAGTTCCTTTTAAATCTTCCGGTGCAGTAATTTCTATCATTACCTTTCTTGCTTTCTCAAAGCGCCCAAAAGAGACGTTTAATTTGCGTAAGATGCTGCTGCCTCCTGCATCGGTAGTTTCCAGTGTTATCTGTGCCTGTGCGTCCTTAAGCGCAAGTTTTTTCACTGCATTTTCGAAAGCAGTTTTAGTCTGTTTTTCAGCTCCGTTTGCTGGATTAATTATTCCCAACAGGTATATGAATAGTAGGGCTATTTGCATAGTTTGTTTATTAGCAATTAATTATTTTGGTCTGGTTCCAGAAATTTCGGTTTGGTTAAGGTGACAATAGCAGGTACAAGTAATAATGCACAAATCAGACAGGAAAAGATTGAAATGACTACCAGGAGTCCGAAAAAACGGAGGGGTGCAAAACCTGAGAATGCCAGAACGGCAAAGCCAATGATTACTGATAATGCATTGAATATAATGCCTCTTCCTGTTGTCGATAGTGTTGTTGAAATGGCTTTTACTATGCTGCCCTGTGCTGCAAATTCTGCCTTGTATCTCCAAAGGAAGTGGATGGTGTAATCGATTCCCACACCAATCATGACAGAGGAGAGCAAAGCAGTTACAATATCCAATGGTATTCCGAAAAAACCCATCAGTCCAAACAGCAGGAGGGTAGAGAAAAGAAGCGGTAAACTTCCGTGTATTCCAGCAACTATTGATTTGAATATGATGGATAATAGAATGATGATGATAAAAAATGCCAGTATGAGCGATGTGATCTGTCCGCGGATAACCATGTCTGCAATTTGAATTTTGGACAATCCCGGTCCGGCAATTCCTTTCAGCAAAGGGTCTTTTCCGGCAATATTGTAAAGTTCATTGAGGAGTTTTTTCCCGGTTTCGTTACTGCCATCCGTAAGGCTAACGAGTATTCTGGCATTCTTGCGATTCAGGTCTATCAGTTGTGCTATCTGTTTGTCGAAACCAGCCATAGATGCGATTTCGAGATATTGGGCTGCTTCGGGCCGGGTTTGGGGCAGATTGTCAAATTCGGATTCATCTTCAGAGTATAATCCTTTGCTCAGCTCTCTAAAAAGTGTAACAGGAGAAATGATGTTACCTGCCTGAGGCAATAGTGCTATTTGAGCGGTATATTGATCAATTCGCCGGAGTACTTCGGGTTCGAGGATATCGCCGGAAAAGAGTAAAGAAATATATTGTGAACCTCCTAGTTTCTTATTGGTTAGTTTTATGCCGGTGCCAACGTTTGAGTCGCCGGTAAAATATTCTTCTACATTGGTGTCTACCTTAAGGAGAAAAAGGCCCCCGATACTGATGAAAGAAATCACCAGAAAGGAACCAACGATGGTTTTTGGATGCTTATTGACTCCACGTGCCAAAAGATGTAGGCTTTTGTTTAAGAAGCCGGTGGTGCTTCTTTTAATGACCGGTGTTTTGGGGGCTTTTGTATAGAATGTGAGTAGAACCGGGATTAGGTAAAGACTCAACACCAGTGCAATGCCAATGCCTGCCGAAGCAAGAACACCCAACTGAGCAGCCGGAGCCATTTGATGTGAGAGCAGCCCCAGCATACCTCCAATTGTTGTAAGGCCTGTGATGGTGATGGGGCGTTTGAGTTCACGGAAAATTTTTTGCGGAATGGCGGAAGGGGGGATCTCTTGATTTTTACCGGATTCTTCCTGATATAAGTTGATGAGGTGAATGCCATAATCGTTGGCGATGGCTATCAACATGATGGGCAGAAGTACCGAAACCAGCGATATTTCCCACGAAAAAAGGGCCATGAGACCAAATGTTAACACAATGGAAAGCAGGACCACCAGAAAGGGTAACAGAACGCCTTTCCACTCTCTGAAAAAAAGAAAGAGCATAACAATCATCACAATCAGAGCTGCGGGGAGTAAGGTTATAAGATCTTTTTTGATGTAGGATTTAACAGAATTTCTTATGTAAGCCAGTCCGCCAATGTGGATTTCGTCCTTACCGGGAATTTCTCCAATTATGCGGTTGATTTCAGCAATGATGGTTCGGTCGTCGCTGTACTCTGATTTGGTAAGAATAATGGCGGAGGTGGTGAAATCATTACTTATAAGATGTCCGGCCAACGGATTTTTGGCAATCTTCTGTTTCAGTAATTTCAGTTCTGACGGCTTATCCGGAATGTGTGAAAGAAGAGGGTAAATCTCTGTGAAACCATCTTCTTCCCGAAACCCGATGACATCCTTTAAGGAGAAAGTGTGCTCTATACCATCAATGTTTTGCAGCTGTTCTGTAAGCCGGATAGTTCTGGTAAAACTACGGGGGTTAAAAACGCCTTCTTCGTTGTATTGAATCAACAGGAGCTTTTCATTGCCTCCGAAAATGCTGTCCAGTTTGTTCAGAAAAGTGCGATTATTTATGTTTTCGGGTATGTATTTGTCGAATGACGGATTAATACTCAGATGAGGGATCAACCAGAGTGCCAGGATGGTTAAAATGCCTGTCCCTGCAATGAGTGTGGTGCGGTATGTTGAGTTTTGTAACTTCACAGCGTTTCTTTGGCAGATTTAACCTACATGATTGTCTTTGTCTGAGAAATGATCTTCTGACAAAAGCTCATGAATCATCAGGCTTCGGTTGAAATATTCATACGATTTATGCAACAAATCCATAAACCGAAGCGCAAAGGTAGAATGCTGTGAAGAGTCCTGCCTGTGAAATACAATGAACCTGCAAAATGAGAAATTGAAGGTTCAATTTCGGGGGGTTAAGTGGAAAGCTCTTATCGGTCGAGCCATTTTTTAACGATGGATGCTTTGTCCCTGCTTACCACTATTCGCTCAGGTGTTTCCAATCCGGGAATGAGTTTAATGATTAGTTTGCTATTGAAGTAGTTTTCCACCCTGTCGATGGCATTCAGGTTGATAATAAACTGCCTGTTCATGCGCAGAAACTCATCGGGATTTAATTCCTCTTCGAGGTCAGAAAGCGTCCAGTCGATAATGTGCTGCCGGTTTTTGAAGGTAACTGCCAAGGTTATTTTGTCTTCCACCATAAAGAATGCAATATCTTCCACGGGAATTTTTTTGTAGGCATCTGCCTTGGCAACCAGGAATCGTTTCCGGAATCTGTTTTGATGGCGGGTAACTTCCTCTGCCAGTCTTGAATAATCGATCAGTTTAGATGATGCAATCTGCTGATCGATTGTCAGGGACACTTTATCCAACTTGGCAAATACCTTTTTCAGATCGTCTGTTTTGATGGGTTTCAGCAGATAGGCAACGCTGTTGATATCAAATGCTTCGATGGCATACTCGTTGTAAGCAGTGGTGAAAACAATGGCTTTGTTGGAAGCATCAGCCTGGTCGAAAATGGAAAAACAGATGCCATCGGCCAGTTGGATGTCCATAAAGATGAGTGCCGGCTCGGGGTTGCTTTTTAGCCATTTCACGGTATCCTCTACTGTCCTTAATTCATCATCAATTATGATGTCTGGACGCAGGTGTTCTATCTGTTTCCTCAGCGCCCTGGACAACAGGGGCTCGTCTTCTACAATGAGTGCTTTATAGTTCATGATGATCGCTTTTTTGAATTAATGGGATAGAGACGCTGAATGTTTCATTGGTATTGAGGACTTCCACACTGCCTTTCAATCCTAAGTATTGATATCTTTTCTTGAGGTTCGATAAACCGGTATTGGTGGAATAGGTTGAGTTTCTTGGTTGATAGTTATTGGAGACGGTCAATCGGTTGTTTTTTGTGTAGATATCCAGTTTTAAGGGCCGGCTTTCGGTAGCCAGATTGTGTTTGATAGCATTTTCGACCAGGTACTGTAAACTCAGCGGTGGTAAAAGTTTATTCAGTGCATCCTTTTCTACCTCAATGTTGCAAATAAATCCTTCAGCCAGTCGTTCCTTATGGAGCGTGATGTAGGCGCGGATGAATTCCAGCTCCTCCTCCAGTAGTGTCAGCCGCGAATTTGTATTTTTTAGTACATATCGGTAAACATCCGTAAATTTTTCGATGAATATGAGAGCTTTGTCCGGGTTTTCCGGTATGATTGCCATCAGTGTGCTCAGGTTATTGAACAAAAAATGGGGGTTCAACTGATCCTGCAGGGCAAAATAATCCAGTCTCAGCTTCTCCTGTCGCAACTTTTCATTTTCCAGAATAAAATATTTGAGGGAATTGTGGTAGTTGTTTGCCACCAACGCTGCCACAAAGATGGTAACAAAGAGAACCAGAATGGTGATGCCCAAAGCAAAGGAATCCGGATCTCTCATGCTTTCATCCGGAATAAAGAAGGGGCGCACCCAATTTCCTGTTATTCCTGTTATTACCAGCCAGAACGGGGCGAAAATCAGCAGTGCGATAACCCTTTTTAAAAGGGCCTCATGCCAGGGGTATCTTTTGCCAACCAGCGCATCAAAGACAAAAATTCCTTCGCTGAGAAACACAATGAAGGAAACAAAAAACAAAACAGCTTTGAATTGCATCGTTTGCAGGGATTCCTCTTTTACAACTATGGTTATTGTAAAGAGGAATAGCAGAGAGGTAATGATCTCTGCTATAAAACGCTTTAAGAATCCTATTTTGTGTGGTATTTGTCCGTTTTCGGACCAATACTGATGCAATGGTTTAAAATTCCTCATTGTTTTGCTGTGCTTGTTGACCGGTGTTGAGTTGTCCAATGGCCTTGAGCCATTTTGTTCTCAGAACTTCGTAATCGGAAAGGGACTTTACCAGTGATGCTTCCGAGCGCTGATGTGCCACACGGGCATTCAGTAGATCGGTGATGGTATTCAATCCTGCATTGTAACTGACTTCCACCTCCGATAATGTTTCGGAAGCTTCTTCCAGTGATTTGCGGGCCAGCTGTATTCTCTCCAGACCTTCTTCCAGTTTCAGGCGGGCCTGGCTGATTTCCAGTGTTACTAATTCCCGGCTGTTTTCAAGTTCTAATATAGCCATTTGTTCATTAATCTCCGCCTGTTGCATTTTGTGTTTTTTCTCGCGCCAGTGAAAAACCGGAACCGACAGCTGGGCCATGGCATTCATGTTCCAGGAACCCTCGGCAATGTCGGGCACTTCGGAGTACCCATAGCTTACCTGAGCACCCAATTGTGGCAGGTACGCTGCCCGGGTTAATTTTTTTTGCAGGTTTTCTATTTGTGCCTGGCGTTCCAGAATATTGATTTCCGGTCGTTGTATATTGCTTTCAGCTGTTTCGTTGCTCGCAGGGAAGGTATTCTTTTTGCTGTTCATTCCGGGATTTGTGACAGCCAGTAGTTGCTCATTCACGGGTCTTCCTATGATTTGTGCCAGGTTCATTTGTAGCAGGCGTACGGCATTGGTGACTTCCAGGGCCGTCATCTCAGCTTCATTTTTTTGGACGGTTACTTTCAGCAATTCACTCCGGGGAGCCAGCCCCAGGTCGTAAGAAGCCTGAAGTTGTTCTTCCAGGGAATCCAGGGCTTCGGTAAATCTGTTCACCACTTTTTGTTGTTCCTGCATAGCGACCAGCTGCCAGTAGGCTTCATCTGTTTCCAGAATTATTTCTGCCTGTTGTTGTTCTTTTGCTTTTTCTGCAATCTCTACGCCTTGTTTGGCCATCTGATTGGCCAATCTGACTTTACCTCCTGCATAAATGGGCTGCTGAGCCGATAACTGTGCCTGATAAACCTGCAGGTTGTCTTTGTCGATGCCCAGTTGCTTCAACTCTTCCAGGTCAGGAATGAATATGGCATTGGCGCTTCCGTTTATGGCCGGGAAATAAGCGGTTTGTGCTTCTCTTTTTGCAGCCTCGGCTTTTTGAACCTGTAAGATGGAGGTTTGCACTTTTTTATTTGCAGATAGGGCCTCCTGGCGGCACTCCTGAAGAGTGACAGGGGTCTGGGTCATTGCCGCAATGGGGAAAAATGTGAAGAGCGTGAGATATAGTGATTTTTTCAACATAGTATTAGTTTGAATTATTCTGTAAATCATCGTGATGGGCAATTGTTCTGGTGTCCACTTTGTAAAAAACGGAATAGAGAACCGGAACAATAATTAAAGTAATGATGGTTCCAAAGAGCAGTCCGAACATTATTGACACCGCCATTCCCTGAAACATTTCGTCAAACAGTAGCGGAAACATTCCCAGAATGGTGGTTAGGGATGCCATGGTGACCGGACGTACTCTGGATACAGTGGCTCCTATAACGGCTTCCAGCCTGTCCTTTCCGCTGTTGATGTCAATGTTGATCTGATCAAGCAGCACCACGGTGTTTTTAATCATCATACCGATGAGACCCAGCCCCCCAATAATGGCCACAAATCCGAAATTGAGACGTGTAATCAGAAATCCGGCAATAATGCCGATGAATGCCAGTGGCACAATGAGGAAGATGAGGCTGGGTTGGCGGAAGTTGTTGAACAGGGCAATGGTGATAAGTACCATCAGCAACAGGGCCAGCGGCAGGTTTTCCATAAGTGCCTGGTTGGCTGTTTTATTGTCTTTCAGCTCACCGTGCCACTCGAGAGAATAGCCTTCGGGGAGTTGAATGGCCTCAACAGCGGGTTTTATTTTTTCCATTACCTGAGGGGCAGTCAGTCCCCTTAAGGGATCGCACTGAGCTTTGATGGATCTGATGCCGTCGTATCTGCATATCAGGTAATTGCTTCCGTTTATGTTCGTGGAGTCGGTAATCTGTTGCAGGGGAATGCTGCTTTGCGAGTAGTTGCCCCAGACTGGAACTGAACCAATATTTTCCGGATTGTCGGCCAGCGATGGTTCCATCTTCAACATTATTGGGAGTTGTGTGTCACTTTCATAGAAGGCTCCCACCGGCATTCCTTCGGAGGCAATGGCCAGTGTCGAAGCCATCGAACTACGGCTGATGTTGAGTGGTCTGGCCTTTTCGGGTGCATAAACAGGAGCCAGGTTTTTAACTTTGTTGCCCCAGTTATCGTTTACAAATATTGCAGTGGATTCGTCGTTCATGATCTTTTTGGCCTGGTCGGCCAGACTTCTGAGAATTTCCGGATCGGGACCCGAAAACATGGCCTGGATTTTATAGTCACCCCCGATGGATGAGTATTGTCTGCAACGAATGGTGGCATTGGGGTACTTTTTTTGAAACTCAGCCTCTATACGGGGCATGATGTTTATTGTTTCTTCGAAATTATTTGTTTCAACAATTAACTCTCCATAGCCAGGATTAAAGCTGTTCATGGGCCTTGAAAGGGTATAGCGTACCGGCGAACTCCCCAGAGCTGTGGTTACTTTGGTCACCTCTTCCCATTGAAGCAGGGCATTTTGTATCGACTGCAGATCTTTTTCCACCTGGTAGATGTCACTGCCATCGGGCAGACTGTATTCTACCATAAACTGATTGTATTTGGATACCGGGAAAAAGTCTTTGTTGATAAAGCGAAATGCCCAAAAAGAGAGGAACAGAATGAGTATTGTTGCAATGGCTACCAGTGACTTGTGCCACAGGGCAAATCGTATTGTTTTCCGGAAATACCGATAAAACCCTCCGGAATAGATCTCGTCTGCCTCCTGTCCTTTGTTCTTCTTTACTTTTCCCTTTTTGTAAAAGAGGGAAGCCATGAAGGGGGCTTGAATCATCGCCAGAATCCAGCTCATGGTAAGCGAAATGGCCAACACAAAAAAGAGTGGTTTCATAAATTCTCCGGCTGCAGTGGTGTTAAATGCCAGTGGCATAAATGCCAGAATGGCTATTATGGTGGCTCCCAGGAGGGGGAAGGCATTTTGTTTGGCTGCCAGGACAAACGCTTTTCGACGTTTGATGCCTTTTTGCATGTCTGAAAGAATTCCATCTACCACGACAATGGCATTATCCACCAACATTCCCATGGCAATAATAATGGCTGCCAACGAAACTTTATCGAGATTCATGTTGAGGAATCCCATAATGATAAAGGTGCTTAAAATGGTGAAAATTAAGCTACTGGCGATAAGGAGTCCAGCTCGAAACCCCATTGCTATCAGAATGACAATAATGACAATGGCTACGGATTCAACCAAGTTGATGGTGAAATCGCCTATTGCATCCTGTACCTTTGATGGTTGGTCGTAGATCTTATGAACTTCGATGCCCACAGGTATTTCCGGGGTTAGTTCTGTCAGGCGCAAATCTACCCGCTCTCCCAGCTTGATGATGTTGTCGCCCGATTCCATAGAGATGGCGAGCCCCAGTGCAGGTCTTGAGTTAAATGATAAACCACTTTGTCTGGGGTGGTAGAAGTCTTTCGAAATAGTGGCGATGTCTCCCAGACGGAAGCTTCTGCCATCATTGGTGTAAATATTCAGGTCTTCCACCTCTGCCAGGGAGCGTAGCTTGGTTCCCACATTTATTCGCAATCGCTCTGTTCCCGACACCAGGCTTCCGGCATCTGTCACTTTAGCCTCGTCGTTGATTGTTTGAGCAATTGACATGGGGTTGATGCCCAGATGTGCGAATTCTTCCGCTGAGAAGGAGATGTTTACCACCTCTTTTTGCTCACCTACCACTTCAATTCGTTTCACGCCTTTTACCTGCAGTAATTCTTTTCTGAGGAAATCGGTATAATTGTCCAGCTCTTCGTAGGAATAGCCATCGCTGCTAACGGCCAAAAAGATGCCATATACATCGCCGAAATCATCGTTGACCACAGGGGTTCCTGCTCCGGCAGGCAGTCCGGAACTAGCATCGTTCACTTTTCTTCGGAGATGATCCCAGATCTGTGGAAGTTCCGCAGTGGTTACTTTTCCTTCCAGCGTAACTGTGATTTGTGACATCCCCGGTAGGGAGCGTGATTCTATATAGTCGATATTTTCCAGCTTCTGAATAGCTTCTTCCAAAAGGCTGGTGATTTCCAGATCTACTTCTTCGGCAGATGCCCCCGGATAAGGTGTTATGACCACGGCAGCCTTTACAGGGATCTCAGGGTCTTCGAGTTTGCTGAGACTTGAGAATGAGCTAATACCTCCAATTACCAGGATGGTGAAAAAGGTGATGAGTAGTGATTTCTTTTCAAGTATTTTCTCTAACATCGGTAACTGGCTTTTAAAGTGAGAGATTCTGTGAAAGTGGTTTAACCTGCTGCCCCTCCATCAGGGAGTGAACTCCTGCTACAACAATCAGCTCTTTCTCCTGTATGCCATTGACGATTTGTATGTGTCCGTTTTCAATGACTTCACCTGTTGACACAGGGCGCACAGCAACTGTTTGGTTCTGTTGGTTGTAGATCCACACATTGGCTTTTCCGTCCTTGAAAAAGAGGGCTTCGGCAGGAACGGATACCATGGTTGAGTTGCCTTCCTCTGTTTTGTGGATGAATGCTCTGGCGGTCATGCCTGGCTTAACAGTGCGGGGATCCGGATTTTGCATTCTTAATCGTACATTGAACAATCCGTCGTCTCCGGCTTTTTGGGCCACCGATTTGATGGTTGCCGGATAGCGTTGTGCTACATGGTGGTTGATGCTCACCATGGCTTGCTGTCCTTCATGTAACTGATTGATGATGGATTCAGCCACAGAGAAGTTCACTTCCAGTGTATTGGTATCAATGATTATCAAGGCGGGTTCTCCCGGGGCAACCGTTTCATGATTGTCGATGAGCTTTTGATGTATGTAACCAGAAAAGGGGGCTTTCAGTTCCGTGTCGGTCAGGGCATTGGCGGCACTTTCCCAGTTGCTTTTGGCAGCCAGGAATCCGGCTTCCAGCTTGTCCAGGGAATTCTTCGGGAATTTGCCCTGCTCATACAGTTGTGAATATCTTTCAAATTCGTTCTTAGTCTGCTTGTATTGGGCATCGGCAGCTAGCAACCTGGTTTTGAAATCCCGCTTGTCCAGGACTGCCAATATCTGACCTTTCTTTACGTAGTCCCCTTCCGAGTAATAGAGGTGCTCCACTTGTCCCCCTACCCTGAAGGCCACAGAGGACTGGTGATTCTCTTCAATAGTGGCATTAAATGACCGTTCATTAGCAGACGAGGGGGGGCTTACCTTCGCTATCTTCACATACCGCATTTCCTTTTTTTGCTCTTCTGTAGTGTTCGAGCATCCAATGCTTAAAATAGTAAGACCAATAATGGTCAGGGATAATAGTACTGTTCTCATTTTCTTTTTCATTAAGATGTTGTTCTTCATCTGTTTTTTTGCAAAAATAGAAACAGAGAAAAAGGAGATCGCTTATTTTAAGTGGAAGGGGAAAATATCCGTGTTGAAGGGGAGAAATGAAGTGTTAAATTGTTTTCTTGTCAGCAAACAAGGGATGATGAACCTTTTGTGCGGAAGCGGGGAGTGGGGGAAACCGGGCTGCAAGCCCAACTAAAAAAGCAGGTGGCATCGTCACGGGAAAAAATCAGGTTTGATTCTTGCGCCCTGTAAGGGCAGGCATTTGCCATGCAGCCTATTAAATATTCCCGTTTATGGCTCAGGCAAGCCTCTACATAAGTATATTGGCTCTTGGGCAATATGGTTACAAAAACCTCAACCGGGATGATTTCTCCAGTTTCCCGATTAATGATTTGAACAACACAATATTGCAGATTCCTCCAAACCGTTTCTGGTATTAACTAAATTGAACTGAATCATAAAAAACAAAAAAGCCTGTAAATCAAACGATTTACAGGCTTTTGTTTTCAGGTGATTCCTGAAAAGTCGGGGTAGCAGGACGACACCCTGTGCCTGTAATGACTTTATTTCTAGTAATATACAATTTAGCATTTCAATGAGCTCACCGTTTTGTTCTCATTTTTTTTGAACTGAAACGTGCGTTTTTGGTGCAAACTGAACCATATTATAAAAGTACGAAAAATGAGAATTTGTGTATCACATTAATACAAAATTATTCAAAAAAAATGGAGAGATATTTTAATGGCTGGGATTAGTCGTAGATGTACTCCTTTACTTCTTCGGGCGCAAAGCCGGCGAAGTCGGCAAATTCTTGGATGGTTACGAATTGATGGGGTTCTTTCCCCAGGCGCTTACGGATGTTGTCCAGGATGCGGTAACCGGTTTTTTCGCTTTTGCCTGTGATTCGCTGGATGTCCTTGGCGTAAATGCAAATTCTTTTGGTCTTCATTTTCTATAGGGTTACTTATTTAACAATAAGTCAGGTTTTAATACTTTATCTATACTTGAGATATACCGTATCTATACTGAGGTGGTATTGTCTGTTTGTAAATATGTACCAGTAAAAATAATAAAAAAAGAGACATTGTAGGACAGTTTTCTCATTGAAAGTCAGGTTTCCTGTGGTGATTTGAAAAAAAGGGTTTTCGGTGATAGGTTTGATTCATAAACGAGGGTGTATGGGGTAACCATCTCCCTGAAAACCTAAAATGTTATGGCAAGACAAGAAAGTTTTTTGAAGTTGAAAGGAAGAGTAGGAGACCTTACTTTCTACAAAAGTGGCGGGAAATATCTGGCTCGTACTAAAGGGGGCATTGATGGTGATCGCATCAAGAATGATCCGAGGTTTGCGCGTACCCGGGAAAACGGACAGGAGTTTTTGAGAGCCGTCAAGGCCGGGAAATTGTTGCGAGATGCTTTTCGCGAGCAGCTAACCTTAACTTCTGACCGGGGAATGAGCGGACGCTTGTCTTCTGCATTCTCAAAGATTGTGAAGAGTGATGAGGTCTCGGCTCGTGGAGAGCGGAATGTGATGGCTGGAGATGTGGCACTGTTGACGGGCTTTGAATTCAATGCCAACAGTAACCTGAAGAATATCTTTACCGAAGGTTATGGAGCCAGTCTTGCGGAAGGTGTTGCAGAGGTGCTTATTGACGCCTTCAATCCGTCCAGTATCCGGAAACCTGAAGGAGCTACTCATGCGCAATTTGTGACTGTAGCCGGTTTCTTTGATTTTAACGGATTGGAATCGGCGGCTGCTACCGTTGAAGGGGAGCCTTTTTCTTTGGATGAGTCGGAGCACTTGGAAGAAACTCTGACCGTCGGGAGTGTGGAGCCGGTTGAAGGTGGTGTTGGAGTTGTGATGCTTGGCCTCCTGTTTTGGCAGGAAGTGAACGGTGAGCTGTATAAGCTCAACAATGGTTCGACCAATGCCCTGCGCGTAATTGCCGTTGAATAATGATGAGCCCGGGAAACATAGAACGTGGCCGGCAGGCAGGGTTTGTTGGAGGAACACTGACAGGGATCTTTACCAATATTTCCCTGGCAGATGTGATGGGAACGATTGTGCTTTCTGCCATAGGTGCTGCGGTTAGTTTCCTGGTCTCTTTGTTGCTTAAGCGTTTGCTGAACCGACCAAAGGAAAAATCATCTCCGAGAGGAGGAATAAAATAGCCACCAACGGGTGGGTTAGTGTCAAATCAGGCATGGTTTTCAGGACCAAGTTTTATTCTTTTTACTTCTAACTTCTTTAAAAAATCATTGCAGAGCCCAGCTATGCGCAGATTTTTTGCATTGTCAGAAGAAAAAATAATTGCAACTTACCCTAAATCCCATTCATGAATTGACACTGTTTGATGTTTGAGATGAAAAGCTCTTCGGGAAACCGGAGGGCTTTTTTTCAGTTAATGAGTTGATGAACTAATGAGCTGGTGAGTCAGGGTGGAAGAGGTTTGATCCTTCCTGTTTGAGGGAGGCACCGAAGTAGAAGCTGAAGACCTGAGTGATAATGGCACTCAGAACGCCCAGGATATAGATGATAATGTCTTTGCCTTTTTGAGGGAGAGAATCGGGATAAAAGAGAATGACAAAGAATAGAGCAAAAGAGAGTACGGTGGTAATGATGGCCAGGTAAGCAGAGATGTTTTTGTTTAGCAGCGTAGCGGATGGGCTTGTCTGCACTTTTGCTGCCCGGTTTCGTGCTGAATCCTTATCCTTTAGAATGTTGCTTTCCTGTTTAATCTGCAGGCTTTGCATTTCATGCTGATGTTGCCATTCGGCTTTCTTGAGTTCCAGTTCCAGCTGAAGTTTTTCTGATTTTGTTGTGGTAAGGTTGTCGATGACATTACCAATAGAAGAGACTATGGTCTCTCCTGCTTTGGGATTGAAGAGGTTGGCAATGAAGCTCATGATTTTAGTTTTTAGATGTCACCAATAGCACGGCGGATCCATCCGAAAAAGAACTTACGGTTGGCCGGTCTAATTTTGACCAGGTGGACATATCTGGCAATTTTTGCGATGGTATAGGAAGCCAGAAACAGATCGGGATTGGTATTGTTTAGAGCCTTAAGGGTAATGGGGCCAATGATTCCGTCGGGGGCAACATCGAGGACTTTCTGTGCAATTGAAATCCCGGTTTTGATGCCGGAGTTCACTGAGAAGTCGAAGATTGAATCTGCGACCAACTGGTTTTGAATGGCATCGCCTTTTATCTTGTTCCAGAATTTGTTTTTGTAGAATTGTCTGACCTCATCAGGGAGATGAACATCAGTACCCAGAGTATCCGGGAAACCTGGCGATTGTTTGTACCTGTCGATGATTCTCCAGCCAGTCCAGTCGGGGTGGATATTTCGGGCAATGCCTTTGTAGGTTTCCCCGCCAAGATCATCAGGGTCATTGACGTATCCACCTTCGTGAATGAGGGTTTTGTTGAATGCATCTTCAAAAATTGCCATAATTTGAGGTTTTATCGATTAGAGGCAATTTATCAAGGAGGGTGTCTGTTTGCAAGGGAGTTGGGGGAATGTGAGAGAAATGGGGGGGATTGGGGTGATTAAGATTGGGCGATTGGGAAATCACCCGTCCCTGGAAAATGATGGATATTTTTTGCAACTTTGAGGGATTTGACTTACATCAAAGTTTAATATGGTTTTCTGAGGAAAAGTTATGAATCAGGTAGAATTGACAAAAGAAAAAGTTCAGGCGCTGCTTGGAGATATGGAATCAGAACAGATAGAACGTACTATATCAAAGAATGATACTGATAAATTCTCACAAGCAATCTGTGCATTTTCGAATGATATTGGGAAAACATTGAGAAATGGTTATCTGCTCATAGGCGTTCATGATGATGGCACTCCTAGCGGCTTGAGGGCAACTGATAAATTACTCCAATCATTGGGAGGATTACGATCAGACGGGAACATATTACCGCAACCCATAATGTCCACGCAAGTTTTTAGTTTTCCTGATGGTGATGTTATTGTTTTGGAGATACAACCGTCCCCATTTCCTCCTGTAAGATACAAAGGCAGAACCTGGATAAGAGTGGGACCCCGGAAAGCCATTGCAAGTGAGATGGAAGAGCGTCTTTTAATAGAAAAGAGAACAGCAAATGTCAGTACTTATGATATTCGTCCTTCATTAGGGAATGGTGTTGATGAAATAAAACTAAAAACCTTTCTCGAAAATTATCTTCCCAATGCATTAGATGAAGAAACTTTGTCAAAGGACCACAGGAGTGTAGAAGAAAAACTTGCAAGTTTAAGATTTTATAGTTTCAATTATGCGAGCGTAACAAATGCCGGGATGTTGCTTTTTGGGAAAGAGGTCGAACGTCATATTCCCGGAGCCTACATTCAGTATGTGCAGTTTAATGGAGATACTGAGGCTTCCGAAATTATAAATGAGAAAAAGTTTACTGGGAGTTTAATAGATATATTGCAGGAGCTTGATACTTTTATTGAGTATGTTATCATTCAACAAAAACCAGTAGCCATATCAGCTTTGAAAGAAAGTAAACAGTTGAATTATCCTAAATGGGCGTTGCGAGAGCTTTTAATGAACGCTATCATGCATAGGGATTATGAATCAAATGCTCCAGTGAAATTTTATCATTATTCCCAAAGAATAGAAGTGATAAATCCAGGAGGGCTATATGGAAATGCCCGACCGGAGAATTTTCCAAATGTCAATGATTATAGGAACCCGGTAATAGCAGAAGCAATGAAAGTGCTTGGATATGTAAACAGATTTAATAGAGGAATAGCCCGGGTTAAGTTTGAGTTGGAAGAAAATGGAAATCCTGCTCCTGTTTTTGATTATGATCGAATGGGTGTGTTTGGAGTTTCTGTCAATTCCACTTTTACGGAGGCAGGAGAAAAGAATAGAGAGGTCAAAACTAGGGAGAAAACTAGGGAGAAAACTAGGGAGAAAATTTTGACTCTGATAAAGCGAAATAAAGAAATTACTATCCATGAATTGTCTGAGCAAATTGGAATAACCGATAAAGGTGTTGAGTATCAGTTGAAAAAATTGAGGGGTGAGAATTTACTTAAACGTGTAGGATCGGCCAAAGGAGGACATTGGGAGGTTGTTGAAAACCAATAGGATAATCATAAAATTCTAGTTTATTATTCATATTCTTTATTTTTAGAATGTATGATTAATGATTGTGTTTTCAGACAGTAATATAGATAAACAGAAATTATTTGGGAGTGATTAACCAAGTAAGTAACTAAGAAAGTAACCAAGAAAGTAACCAAGAAAATGTGACGTATAGTGGAAAAGAGAAAAATAATTTAGCGGAGGGGGCCTTGCCTCCACCGTGCCAGGGCCGTTTCCAGGAGGGAGCGGCTTTTTTGTTGGGGAGTACTAATATGTAGAAGGTTTCCATTAGCAAAAGAAACAGATAGGAATGATTTGATTTTAATACTTTTCACAGGTAAATTATTTCTGTTATCATCAAAAGAACAAAAGAAAAAGAGAAAAAAGAAAGCTGTGGAATTGGGCGGTATAGGTGTCTGTCAAGGTTTTTGCAAAGCAAAGGGAGTGATGAGGTTTACGGTTTTTGTTTTTTGCAAAACCCGAAGGGCTTGACCTTGACAGACAAAGGCTGGGGGCTGCGGGATACCGACCTAACTTTGCGAGTCTTTTTTTTCTTTTTGAACGTGTTTTTTGCTTTCATATCGCAATCTGATATTTGGCTATTTTGATTAGCCAGGTAAAGAAATGGGTGTCTTTGTTTTTTCAAAGCTTTTGAGGTTAGAGAACCTGCAATGTTGAATAATCTGTTGGAGATAAACGAATGTACCTTCCCGGGGACGATAATGACGTGGGAAAGGTGTATCCGGATAAGTGAAATGCGTGAAGAGAAAAGGCAGTTGTGCGAACAAATAAAAGTATGTTGATGGGGTAATGATATACGTTGATGAGGTTGGGGATTGAGCACTACTGTCGCGGGATGCCGGGGCTTTTGGCCCGGGATGCATGGCCAGGGTGCATGAAGCCGGAGAGAAACGCAGGTGGAATGCAAACCGGCCAGGGAGCACGGGGCAAGTGCCACCGGCATAAGGGGTGTTTGAAGGGAATTACACCTTTCCCACACCGCTTTTGGGGTGGCGGGGAAATGTGGATTTACGAACTGGGATTTTACGAATGACAAACAAAACCACTGCGCATGTGGATGGTCCTTTCGGGGTTTATAATGACGCGGCAAAAAGGGGGTGGATGGGAAAAGGAAACCGGGCGGGGAATAGCAGCTGTGCGGACTATTGGATAGGTGTGTTTTAGATGTAAAACTGATATGAATGTTGCTGGGGGTTGTAGCACTGCTGCCGCGGGGTGCCCAGGGCTATTGGTACGGGATACATGGCCGGGTAGCATGGAGGTGGAGCGAAGCGAAAGTGGAATGCAAACCGGACAGGAAGCCCGGGCCAAATGCCCGGGGCACAAGGAGATGTTGAAAGCCTGGTAACCCCCTTTTTGACGCACCGCTAAAGGGTGGCGGGGAAAAGGGGCCTTCAGGCCGGCTCCCTTTTTTGCTTAAATGCGGGAAGGAATGGTGGCTATAAAATATAATGGGCTTATAGGACAGCTTGGGGAAGTTTAAGAGTATTGAGTTGGTTAGGGGATGAGTTGATTAAACAGGCCTTATGCCGATAAAAGATTTTGAGAGGAGGAGGGATGAGAATAGTTTTAGTGGCGGATTGGAATCCGCCATGCCTAAGAGAACCTATTGCTTTATAGAGATGCGGGGCTGTTCCTATAAGAACGCGTTATGTTTTTATAGCTTGGGGGTGGTTGCGGGGGACGCATTTTTGAAGAAGGGTTGGGTGGCTCTTTGGCGGACTGGGGAGTTATGTGTTCTGAGTTTTGAAGTTTTGAGTTTTGGGTTGGGGTTGCAGGGAAATTGTAGATGCCTGATAAAGTGGGGTTTTATGATTTGTAGAAATTGGCAGAAAGGAATTCTTCATACCCGAAGAGTAAGTAAGGCTGGCAATGTGCCAATGCGGGGAGGTTCAAAAATGTGGCACTCTGAAACCACTGCGGGTGGATGCGGGGAAGGGGGCAAAAAGACCGGGCGAGCCCCGAAGTGGCGGGCCATGTTATAATGTAGGGACAAGAGCTAAATGTATTGAGGGCGAAAGGGAATTCGCCCGACCTAAACATGGAATCCACCCGACCTGAGGGGTGGGGATTTTTGCCCCCTGGAGGAAAAAGGAGCAAAAAAGGGAGCCGGCCTGAAGGCTGCGTGAGGGATTGCAGCGGAAACCCCGGAGGCCCCGGTTTGTGCTTAGAAAGTTCTCGTGCGATATGGAAATCGCACGTCCTGGGGGAGTTGTCAACCCGCTAAGGATTGCCGGGGCCGAGGAGTTGGAGCGGAAAGCCCGACCCGAAGGGGCACGCCCAAAAGAGATGAAAGTGTAAGGTTGGATTTATTGCAACTATATGGTAAAAGATTGGCCAGGATTAAATATCGGTTGCTGTTTTACTTCGGAATTCTGATACAATAGATTGTTAGATTTTTAGAAGTTAGAAGTTAGACAAATCGTATAACATTGATTTTCTGATTATTAATAAAAACCTTCGCTTAAAATGAAAGACTTAATACACAGGTATTTGAAAAAGTTTAACGGACTATTGCTGATAAATACAAACTTGAGAAATAGTGTGGCGAAATATTGAAACATTTACCATTGTTTCGACCAAGGATTGTTCGCGCAAATGCTTAAATTAGCACCTGTTTGTGAAAAATATCGGAACAACCGGACAGAGAAAACAGGTTCAGACTGTTGCATCTGACGGGGAATCAGCTTCAGCCGGAAACTTTCCCGACTTTATAGACGGGCACTAAGCAGGGGAGCTGATTGTATTTTATTTCCCAAGGGGCAGCACGACCATTGCACGAGATATAGACATTTGAATTAAGTGATATAAAATAAAGCATGACAAGTACAAATCAACGAGCAGCATTACAAAATCAAATATGGAAGATAGCCAACGATGTGCGTGGCTCTGTAGATGGGTGGGACTTCAAACACTTTGTGTTGGGCACCCTTTTTTATCGGTATATAAGTGAGAATTTTACCAATTATATTGAGGGTGGCGATGAGGGTGTCGATTACGCTTCGCTTGATGACAGTGTTATCACACCCGAGATTAAAGAGGATGCCATTAAAACCAAGGGCTATTTTATCTATCCCAGTCAGCTTTTTGAAAATGTGGCCAAAAATGCCGACAACAATGAAAACCTCAACACCGATTTGGCTGAAATCTTCACGGCCATCGAAAATTCTGCCAACGGCTTTCCGTCGGAGCACGACATCAAGGGACTTTTTGCCGACTTTGATACGAGGAGCAGTCGGCTTGGGGGAACCGTTGAAAACAAAAACAGTCGGCTTGCTGCCGTGCTAAAGGGGGTTGGGGGACTGAAATTTGGGAAGTTTGAAGACAATCAGATTGACCTCTTTGGGGATGCCTATGAATTCCTCATCTCCAATTATGCCGCCAACGCAGGTAAATCGGGCGGGGAGTTTTTTACTCCGCAAAATGTATCAAAGCTCATTGCACAGCTGGCCATGCACAAACAAAAAACAGTAAATAAGATTTATGATCCGGCGGCGGGGTCGGGATCGCTGCTGCTGCAAGCTAAAAAACACTTTGACAACCATATTATAGAAGAAGGTTTTTTTGGTCAGGAGATCAACCATACCACTTACAACCTGGCGCGTATGAATATGTTTTTGCACAACATCAATTACGATAAGTTTAATATTGTGCTGGGCAATACGCTAACCGAACCCCAATTGTGGGATGACAAACCTTTTGACGCCATTGTTTCCAATCCTCCGTACTCTGTAAAATGGATAGGCAGTGATGACCCCACCCTGATCAACGACGACCGGTTTGCCCCGGCCGGTGTGCTGGCACCCAAATCGAAGGCCGACTTTGCCTTTGTGCTTCATGCGCTGAGTTACCTCTCCGCCAAAGGAAGAGCGGCCATTGTTTGTTTCCCGGGGATCTTCTACCGTGGGGGTGCCGAACAGAAAATCAGGAAATACCTGGTGGACAACAATTTTGTGGAGACGGTGATTTCTCTGCCGCCCAACCTCTTTTTTGGGACCTCTATAGCAGTTAATATCCTGGTGCTGTCGAAAAGCAAGAAAGATACCACCACACAGTTTATCGATGCCAGTGGCGAAGAGTTCTATCAAAAAGCCACCAACAATAATGTGCTGACCGATGCCCATATAGAGCGGATTATGGGCCTGTTCGATGGCAAAGAAGATGTGGCGCATGTGGCCCGTCAGGTCGATAATGCCAAAATTGCCGAAAACGAATACAACCTCTCTGTGAGCGCTTATGTGGAAGCGAAGGATACCCGTGAAGTGATTGATATTGAAGCGTTGAATGAAGAGATTGCAGCTACGGTGAGTAAGATTGATGCGCTGCGTACCGATATTGATGCCATTGTAAAGGAGATTGAAGGATGAGTGAACCACTAAATACACAAAAAACACGAAAAAGTGCCTTCATGGAGAGGTTGTTGGATGGGGTTGAGGTGGAGTGGAAGAGCTTGGGGGAGGTGGCTATTATACAAAGAGGTGCTTCTCCTCGCCCTATTTCAAATTTTATTACTGAAGATAAAAATGGAGTACCTTGGATAAAAATAGGCGATACTTCAAATGATTCCAAATATATTAAGAATACTAAGCAAAAAATAACCCCTGAGGGTGCTAAAAAATCAAGAATTCTCAAAAAAGGCGATTTTATTATGTCCAACTCAATGAGTTTTGGACGACCTTACATCCTTGGTATTAATGGGGCAATTCACGATGGTTGGGCTTCTATCAGTCATTTTACAAATAGGCTAAATCCTGATTACTTATATCATTATCTTTTATCTGACAATGTCCAAAACTATTGGCTTAGTAAGATCAATAGTGGCTCTGTAAGCAATTTAAATGCAGATATCATTAGATCTTTACAACTCCCCATCCCGCCCCTCCCGATCCAAAAAGAGATCGTACGCATTCTCGATACCTTTACAGAGCTTACCGCAGAGCTTACCGCAGAGCTTACCGCAGAGCTTACCGCTCGTAAAAAGCAGTATGCTTATTATCGGGATGAGCTTTTGAGCTTTGAGTCCACGAAAGACACGAAAAGCACGAAAAATGTGGAGTGGAAGACGTTGGGGGAAATAGGAGAATTCCAAAGGGGAAAACGATTTGTTAAAACTGATATGATTTCAGAGGGTATCCCTTGTATTCATTATGGCGAAATGTACACACATTATGGTACTTGGGCGGATAAAACTAAATCATTTGTTAGTAAAGAGCTAGTTGAGAATAAAAAACTAAGAATTGCCGAAAAAGGGGATGTTGTCATCGTTGCCGCTGGTGAAACAATTGAAGATATTGGTAGAGGAACTGCCTGGTTAGGAGATGACGGGGTTGTTATTCATGATGCTTGCTTTTCATATAAAAGTATTTTAAATCCTAAATATGTCGCTTATTTTTCAAGGACTAAACATTTTCATGATCAAATAAGAAGACATATCTCTTCCGGGAAAATTTCAGCAATTCATGCAAAAGGATTAAGCAAAGTAGTAATTCCGGTACCTTCACCAGAAGAGCAACAACGCATTGTGACCATCCTGGACAAATTCGACACCCTGACGGCGTCCATCAGTGAAGGATTGCCCAAGGAGATCGCATTGCGAAAAAAGCAATATGAATATTACCGGGATATGTTGTTGACGTTTCCGGCAATGGCGGGAACGGCGACGGGAACAACGACGGGAACAACGTAGGGGCGAACCTGTGTGTTCGCCCCTATGTTGTTCGCCGCAAAATACGGGCAGACACGTAGGTCTGCCCCGACTGACAAAAAAATGAGATTATGAAAACGAATTACCCTAATCGCAAATCCATCCGGTTAAAAGGATATGATTATTCACAACCGGGCAGATATTTTATCACCCTTTGCACGCAAAACCGGGAATGTTTGTTTGGCGATATACAAAACGGCAAATTGATATTGAACGATGCCGGGGAAATGGTGAACCATTGGTATTACGAATTGGAAAATAAATTCCCCGATATAAAATGCCACGCCATGGTGGTTATGCCGAACCATTTTCATTGCATTATTGAAATCGTCGGGGAAACGGGCGAACACGGAGGTTTGGGCGAACACGGAGGTTTGGGCGAACACGGAGGTTCGCCCCTACGGGCGGTGGTGCAATGGTTTAAAACGATGACGACGAATGAATATATTCGGGGGGTGAAAAACGGGAAATTCCCACGTTTTGATCGTCGTGTGTGGCAACGAAATTATTGGGAACACATTGTGCGCAATGAAAATGAATATATGCGCATTTCGCAATACATCATTGACAATCCGCGAAAATGGATTAACGATAAATTAAATAATGGCGATGGAAATATTGTATTGGAAAACCAATCGCCATATAATGAAGAACCCTGGATGATTTAAAAGAAATAACCATGACTACGACCTACAAAACCATAGCAGAATCCAACAATTTCATTGTATTAGACAAATACACCAAATTTTCGGAGGTGAATGAGGCGCCTGCCGGCTATCAATCGGAGGCAGACCTTGAGCGGGAATTCATTCAGGATCTGACCAATCAGGGCTATGACCATCTCCGTAAGGTAAACACGCAGGAGGGCATGCTTGCCAATGTGAGAAAACAGCTGCAGCGACTCAACGATATGGAGTTTACCGATGGGGAGTGGCGTCGTTTTGTGGAGGAATATTTAGACAGACCCGGTGATACGCTCATCGATAAAACCCGAAAAATACACGATGACTATATTTACGACTTTGTCTTTGACGACGGGCATATCCAGAACATATATCTGGTAGATAAAAAGAAGATTGCCCGCAATAAAGTGCAGGTCATTTCGCAGTTTGAGCAGGCAGGGAGCCAGGCCAACCGGTACGATGTTACCATACTGGTCAATGGCTTACCACTGGTGCAGGTGGAACTGAAAAAGCGGGGTGTTGCCATTCGTGAAGCCTTTAACCAGGTGCACCGGTACACCAAAGAGAGCTTCAATGCCAAAAACTCCCTCTTTAAGTACCTGCAGCTTTTTGTCATATCCAACGGCACCGACACCCGCTATTTTGCCAACACCGTAGAGCGCAATAAAAACAGTTACGACTTTACCATGAACTGGGCAAAGTCGGATAATACTTTGATTAAAGATCTTAAAGATTTTACAGCCACCTTTTTTCAAAAAAACACCCTTTTAAATGTACTGCTTACCTATTCGGTATTCGATGTGAGTGATACGCTTCTTGTCATGCGGCCGTATCAAATTGCAGCCACCGAACGGATCTTATGGAAGGTAACCAGCTCTTATCAGGCAAAAAAATGGTCTAAGCCCGAAAGTGGTGGTTACATCTGGCATACCACCGGATCGGGAAAAACCCTTACCAGTTTTAAGGCAGCACGCCTGGCCACACAGCTTGATTTTATAGATAAGGTATTCTTTGTGGTGGATCGTAAAGATCTCGACTTTCAAACGATGAAAGAGTATCAGCGGTTCTCCCCCGATAGTGTGAATGGATCGGAAAGTACCGCAGGCCTGAAAAGAAATATTGAGAAAGAGGACAATAAGATCATCGTTACCACCATTCAGAAACTCAATAACCTCATGAAAAGTGAGCGCGATTTGCCGGTGTTTCAGAAACAGGTGATGTTCATTTTTGACGAAGCCCATCGCTCACAGTTTGGAGAGGCACAAAAGAATCTCCGGAAGAAATTTAAAAAGTACTATCAGTTTGGGTTTACCGGCACGCCTATCTTTCCGGAAAATGCTTTGGGAGCAGAAACAACAGCCGGAGTATTTGGTCGTGAATTGCACTCCTATGTTATTACCGATGCCATCAGAGATGAGAAAGTACTTAAATTCAAGGTTGACTACAATGATGTTCGGCCTAAGTTTAAAGCAATAGAGACCGAAACAGATGAAAAAAAGTTAAGTGCAGCCGAAAACAAAAAAGCCTTGCTGCATCCTTCCCGCATCAAAGAAATCTCTCAATACATCCTGCAAAACTACAGACAGAAAACCCATCGGTCGCAAGGTAGTGCAAAGGGATTTAATGCCATGTTTGCCGTAAGCAGTGTGGATGCTGCCAAATGCTACTATGAAGCGATCAACAATCTGCAAAAAGAGAGCGAAAAGCCTTTGAAAATAGCGACCATCTTTTCCTTTGCGGCCAATGAAGAGCAAAATGCCATAGGTGAGATAGCTGATGAGAGCTTTGAGCCCTCTGCCATGGACAGTAGTGCAAAGGAATTTTTGACCAGGGCCATCAACGATTATAACGCGATGTTTAAGACCAGCTATGGGGTAGATAGCAAAGAGTTTCAGAACTACTATCGCGACCTTGCCAAGCGTGTGAAGAACAAAGAGGTGGATTTACTTATCGTCGTGGGTATGTTTCTGACGGGTTTTGACGCACCTACCCTCAATACGCTGTTTGTGGATAAGAACCTGCGTTATCATGGTCTGATGCAAGCTTTTTCGCGCACCAATCGTATTTATGATGCTACCAAAACCTTTGGCAATATTGTAACCTTTCGCGATTTGGAGACGGCGACTGTTGATGCCATTACCCTTTTTGGGGATAGCAGCACCAAAAATGTTGTGTTGGAGAAGAGTTATAAGGAGTATCTGGAGGGCTTTAAAGATATAGTCACCGGTGAAGCGCGTCGAGGTTATATTGATGTGGTAAAGGAGCTGAATGAAAAATTCCCCGATCCGGATGAGATCGACACGGAAAAAGATAAAAAAGAGTTTGCTAAGCTGTTTGGGGAATACCTCCGTATTGAAAATATTCTTCAAAACTACGATGAGTTTACCCATCTTAAGGAACTGCAAGGAGTTGATACAGATGATCCCAACGCAGTTGAGGAATTTAAAGAAACCCACTTTGTCACAGATGAAGATATAGCAGCCATGCAAGCGGTGGATGTGCCTGAAGAGCGAACGATTCAGGATTATCGCTCCACCTATAACGATATCCGGGACTGGCTGCGACGCGAGAAAAGCGGTAAAGAAGCGGAGGACTCAGATATTGACTGGGATGATGTGGTTTTTGAAGTGGACTTGCTTAAATCGCAGGAAATCAACCTCGACTACATCCTTGAATTAATTTTTGAGCATAACAAAAAGACCAAAGACAAGGATGAGTTGATAGAGGAGATCCGCCGTGTTATTCGTGCGAGTATTGGTAACCGGGCCAAAGAGAGTCTGGTTGTTGATTTTATCAATCAAACAGATCTCGATACCATGAAAGACAAAGCAGGAATTATAGATTCTTTCTTTGCTTTTGCACAGGAAAAACAAAAAACAGAGGCGTCGGAATTGATAGCAGATGAGGACTTAAATGAAGAAGAAGCCAGAAGGTATATCATGACCTCATTAAAACGTGAATATGCCAGTGAGAATGGGACTGAACTCAATTCTGTTTTACCCAAAATGAGTCCGTTGAACCCTCAGTATTTGAAAAAGAAGCAGAATGTTTTTCAAAAGATTGCTTCGTTTGTTGAGAAGTTTAAGGGAGTGGGGGGGCAGGTATGATGCAATTTAAGGATTTTCTATTTTGGTTATTACGAAATGGTTTGTATGAGTCGAAGGGGGGCAAGAGTATCCTTGACGAAAATTCCGGAAAAAATAGGTTAGCAACATGAAGTTCAAAAGTCTCACTTATTTCTTAAAATAGAATCTTAGTTGGAGATTTTGAAGGTAACCACAAAAAAGGCCTGCCGGCATTCCGACAGACCTATCAACCTTAACTCTAACCCAAAAGCATATGTAAAATCGTGATTCTGAAAATACATTTTTTTGGAAAAAAATTATCTATTCGCTCATTGCTATTATTCTCGACAATATGACAAAATAGTCTTTTTCATTCTTCAGAAAAGTCAACCTGGAATCATAAACCATCTCCACTTCCATCAAATATTCTGTGAAAGAAATCTGACCTGCTTCCAGCAATGCCAGGCTCCCATCTGTAGCCTCTTCTTCGGCCATTAAAAATTTCATTTGCCGATAGTTATCGCGGGAAGCAAGAGCTTCATTGTAAAGTCTTTTGAAACGTGCCAACATTTCATTTTCCTTTTGTACAAAACGGGCTTTTTCCTGCTCGACTTTCAACCTGGCATATTTTACTTTGTTGGCGTTTTGCCAAAGTGGAATTGAAATCCCTGCCTGAAAACCTTGAAGTTTTTGATCCAAAATGGTTTCCGATTTATAACCGGCATTAAATGACGGCCAATTATCCATCTGTTGATGGCTGACCTGCTTTTCTGATTGCTGAATGCCGATTTGGGCCATTTTTAAATCAGGGTTTGTGTCTGACAATTTATTAATTACCAAATCCATATTTGGAAGTTTCCAATGGGCCGGATACTTTTTACCCATTTCAGGAAACGGTTGGTTTCCATTTAATGCGACCAGATACTGCACGGAAGCCTGAATATCGGCTTTGGTTTTTCGCAGCTCATTTTTAATGGTTATGGCATAGATTCTTGCTTTATCATAAGCCGGTTTTGAAATCTCGCCACTTTCAAAGGCCTTTTTCATTAAAACCATCAGTTTTACTGCATTTTGATTTCTGGTTTTCAGCAAAGCCTCTTTTTTATTGAGCCAAATTAAGTTAAACCAGGCTTTTCGTGCAGCATGAAGCACTTCCCTCCTTCTTTTTTCAGCCAGAGTTTTCATTTGCTCATAGCCCAGTTGCTGGATATCCGATTTTGATGAATAATACCCAGGCAGCCTGAATGATTGTGAAATTTCAAACTCCTGCTGGTCACCAATGGTTTCCGGGCTCCCGAGGAGGTAGCTGTAACTGACCTCAGGATTGTCGGGATAGATGCCTGTACGGGCTTTTGTTGCTTCTGCATCTAACCATTTTTGCAGGGCAATCAGTTGCGGGTTGTTTTGCTCCAGCTCTTTCAGGAATTTTTCAAGCGTTTGCGAAGCCCCGTTAACTGAAGCAAATACTAAAAAGATGAAAAATATAACTTTTTTCATTTTGCAACCTCCTTCTTCTTTTGGATGAGATAATAGACAGCAGGCACTATAAAAGCATTTAACAAAGTGGAACTGAACAGTCCGCCCAGAATGACCACTGCCATAGGACTTTGAATTTCATTGCCAGGCCTGTCACCTGTCAGAGCCAGGGGAATCAGGGCCAATGCAGCTGTGAGAGCGGTCATCAAAATGGGATTCAGTCTGTCGAGTGAACCGTGAATGATAGCTTTTTCAAGAGGTTCACCTTCTTCCTGCAAATGATTGTAACGTGACACCAGCAATATGCCATTGCGCGTAGCAATTCCAAACAAGGTGATAAAACCGATAATTGCCGGAATGCTGAGCATACCTGACGTTGCCCAGATACTCAGAACCCCTCCAATAAGCGCGAGTGGGAGATTCAGCAGGATGATGGCTGATACCGAAAGATTTCGAAATTCCATGTAGAGCAACAGAAAGATAATGAGAATGGCCAGCAATGAAGTGTAAAACAACATACCGGAGGCTCTTTCCTCGCTTTCAAACTGTCCTCCATATTCGATAAAATAATTTTCGGGTAAATCGATGCTTTCATTAATGATATTCTGAACATCCATCACAGCGCTGTGCAAATCCCGTCCGGCCACATTGGCAGAAACCACTACTTTCCGCTGAACATCTTCACGGCTGATGGTGTTGGGCCCTGAAGCGGAGATAATATCGGCAACTTCTTTCAGAGGCACTTTATTGCCATCATGTGTGTCGATGAGGGTATTTTTAATTGATTCAATTGACTGGCGGTAGCGATCGTTGTATCGCAACACCAAATCAAAACTCATATTGCCCTCATACACCTCCGATACTTTTTCACCCGCAAATGCCACATCAATAAATTCTGCAAATTCATTCACCGGAATGCCGTATTGTTTCAACATTTCACGCCTTGGCTTTATCTGCAGCTGTGGAATTTCAACCTGTTGTTCCACATTCACATCTACAAGTCCCTCTACATCCGAGATATTAGATTTAATTTGTTTTGACAGAGAGAACATCTTTTGCAAATCGGTTCCAAAGACCTTTATAGCCAGGTTGGCCCGGGTACCTGACAGCATATGGTCGATACGGTGCGAAAGGGGCTGCCCGATGGTGATATTGATGCCCCGGATAGTTCCCAGCCGGCTTCTGAGCTCTTCCAGGAAACTCTCTTTGGAGCGGTCGTTCAGGGTAAACGGTACATCCACCTCAGAAGAAAAAACACCCTGTGCATGTTCATCCAGTTCGGCACGGCCGGTGCGCCGCACGATGGTATTTATCTCTTCCATCTCCAGCATCTCCTCCTCCATCATAAGGTTCATTTTGTTGCTTTCTTCCAGGGAAATACCGGGCTGACTCACGGTGCTCAAAGTCAGCATACCCTCGTTAAATTCCGGAAGGAAGCTACGGCCCAGTCCAAACAAGACAAACATGGAGCCAATAAACAGCCCACCTGCAGCCCCAATCATCCACTTTTTGTAATTGAGCGAACGTTCCAGGGCTTTCCCATATCTATTGTTGAGCCAGCGCACCCACCGACTTCCTGTTTCGTGTTTGGAGAGCTGTTTTTCGCCTGTGAGCATATAGCTGCAAAGAACCGGGGTAACCGTAATGGCTACTATTAACGAGGCAAATAGCGAGACAATAAATGAAATACCCAGCGGCTTAAGCATACGCCCTTCCATCCCGGAAAGGAAGAAAAGCGGAATAAATGCCACGATGATAATGAGGGTGGCATTGAGAATTGACGCACGGATTTCTTTAGAGGCACTAAAAATGACGGAAAGTTTTGCCTCCTGTTCATTTGAGGGGAGGCGGGCATTTTCCTTTAGTCGTTTCAATACATTATCCACATCAATAATTGCATCATCCACCAATGATCCGATGGCAATGGCCATTCCTCCCAGGGACATGGTGTTGATGGTTAAGCCAAGCAATTCAAGAGTAATAACAGACACCAATAATGAAAGCGGGATAGCTATCAGGGAAATGACTGTTGTACGGTAGTTCAACAGAAAAAGAAAAAGAACAATGGTTACAAACAGTCCACCTTCCAGCAGGGCACGCGTAACATTGTTAATGGCACGGTCGATAAAATCGGCTTGCCGGAATACATCCTTCCTTATTTCAACATGGGCAGGCAACGATTCCTGTAAACTTGTTATTGCTGCATCAATTCTATCTGTCAATTCCAGTGTATTGGTGTTGGGTTGCTTCAAAACAGTCATAACCACTGCCGGTTTGCCGTTCAGATATCCAGCACCAATTTTTGGGGAAGCCCCTACTTTGACATCCGCTACATCGTTGATGGAAACAGGACTCCCATTCTTTATTTTGACCACCGAATTGCCTATGTCTTCCAGGTTATTGGTTCGAATCACACCCCGAATCACATATTCATTGCCAAAGTCATTCAGAAAACTCCCCGTAGCATTTTGATTCAGATGGTCTGAAGCATCAAAAAGCTCTGAAAAACTCACATCATAATAATCCATTTTTTCGGGGTCGGCCTCCACAATGTATTGTTTGTAGTCGCCACCCATTACCACCACCTGCGATACCCCCCCGATGGAGAGCAACCGGTTTCTGATTTGCCAGTCCGATATGGTTCTCAGCTCCATGGGTGAAATGGAATCGGAAGATACGGTAAGCACCATAATTTCTCCGATGATTGACGATTGTGGAGCCAGGGTGGGATTGCCTGCATTTTCGGGCAATCGTTCTGCCACTGTTGCCAGTTTTTCACTGACAATCTGCCGGGCTTTAAAGATGTCGGTATCCCATTCAAAATCAACCCAGATAATAGATATTCCTGTTGCCGATGACGACCGAACTCTGCGCACATTAGTGGCACCGTTTACACTGGTTTCGATGGGAAAAGTGACCAGCCGCTCCACTTCCTCGGCTGCCATTCCGTGTGCTTCTGTCAAAACCACAACCGATGGGGCGGTAAGGTCGGGAAATACATCCACATCCATCTGGGTGGCTACATAGCTTCCGCCAATCAGTAAGATAAAGGCTGAAAACAGCACCAACAAACGGTTTTTTAGTGAAAAGTCAATTATTTTATTGAGCATACGAAACAATATTTTAATGAGTGTGACCATGAAGCGGTAACTCACCCGCCATAGATGCCAACTTGATTTGATAAGCCCCCCGGGTAACAATTCGCTCCCCAGGTTTTAAACCCTTTTTTATCTCTGCATGAATGCCATCGTAGTTGGCCAGCTCAATTTCACGCTTGACGAAGGATTCCCCTCCGGTCTGAACAAAGACAAAATAATTTCCCTGTTCTTCGATGACGGCGGAAAGTGGAATCACCAGAGTCTCTTCTTTAGCACCCGTCTTGAGAAAAGCTTCCAAAAACATTCCCGGCATAAATTGTCCGTTGTTCCTCCCGGAAAAAGTGACCGGAATACGTGTATTTCCTTCATTAATAAAAGCATTCTTTGATTCAATCTGCCCCTGAATCTCCTTCAATGTTACCGGATTTTCTTTTCCGGATACTGAAAAATGGGCATCAAATATTTTCGACACCTGCTGAAAATCAGACTGATTAACATAGGTTTCTATTAGAATCCGGGACTCATTGACAAGGCTAAATAAGGGAGAGCCACTCTGTACAAAATTTCCATTGCCGACTTTCACTTCGCTGATATAGCCGTTAGAAGGTGCTGTTACCCTAATGCCATTTTGTGACACCAGGGAAGCCATTTGATGGAACTGAAGCGAATCCTGACGGTAACGGGCCCTGACCTCCAGGAAATCTTTTTGCGAAACGACCTGTTCATCAGCAAGAGGCATTAACCGATTATGGTCTGCCTTGCTCTTTTCAAACGCAATTTTGCTTTCCTGCAGTCTGCGCGATAAATTGTTTTCAATACCGGCACCGCTGATAACAGCCAGTAATTCCCCTTTTTTAACGGTTTCACCCAAAATTGTCATAAGGTTTACAGTTCCTTCTGCCTGCGCATTTACCGTAGTTTCTGCCTGTGGCTGATTTTTAACTTTACCCGACGTCCTGATAACCGAATAGTGAGGCTGAGGAGTAACTTCCTGCGTAGCAAATTGGGCTTTCCAGGCCTGCTCTTTCAGAAAAGTTACAGCTTCGCTGTCTCCCTCCGGTTGTATGGCATGTGCCGCCTCATCTTCATTGGCATATACACGAACATCCGGTATTTCGAATGTGGCATTGCCAGATGGACTGTTCAATTCAAAAAGCATTTTGTAAGTACCGGATTCCTTGGGTTGTATTGCCGGACGGAATATACCGGGAGAGGAAGGTGATTCCACACGGTTGCGTATCCCTTTTGTGTCTTTGATAATGCTTACCGTTACTATTCCTTCTGCTACCGGCTTATAATTGCTGAGTTGGGTGAAATGCGCTGCAAATTCACTCCTCCCGCCTGCAACTAATGCAGGAAACTCCACAAACAACTCATAACCGTCAGCAAATAACGTATAACTGATGGTTACAGCTTCATGTGCGTGGTCATCATGTGCCTGTACCTGTTCGCCTGCAACATCATGGGAGTGCCCATCTGAGTTGGGGTTATCATTACATGAGGTAAAGAGTGCAAATAGAGAAATAATTGGAATATATTTTATTGTCTTCATATCTCGTAAACTAAAATTGAAAAGTTCCGGAGCCATTGGCCCCGGAACAAATTTTTAATGTTCATGAACATGGTCATTATGTTCATGATCGTGATGCTCTTCAGTCCCGGAAGTATTTGTGCTGTCATCTACGACAAATTCTTCCTGAGTTACATGTTCCTGAGCATGGTCGTGCTCATGAGTTTCTGTGCCATGTTCATGGCCGTGATCATCTGATTTTTGTGATCCTGTTGCACAAGAAGCAGCCATAAAAGCCATGTAAACAGAGAACACCAAAAGATACATGAATCGCTTCATAATTAATTGGTTTTTGCCCCATCGAAAACAGAGCCCGTTAAACATTGATATATTGAAAGATGCTCGTTAGCAGGCAGATGGCAGAGGCATAAGAATTTTGATGTCAGGAATTGTCAAATTCCATCTGTCAAAACTCTTTGTTACAAATTGCGAAGTTGCTGTCGTACCTGGTAAAAGAAAATATCAGACAAAATAAGGAGGTGCCCGCAAGCCAATGGCTCCGGTAATAAATGAAGAAAAAAATGGAATGGAAAAATTCCAATACTTAAGTAATTTCTTAACCGGGGGATCGGGATTTAATGAAATAGTGCCAGGTAAAACAACAATCAGTGGATTGAAATTTGTAAAAGCAGGATTACTGTTACTGACTCTGGCATAATCATCGGAGGCGGCAGAATGAAAATGAAGCGGGAAATTTTGATGATGCTCTTCGGGCTCCGGACTTTCATGACCATCATGTGAATGGGGTTTCTCATGGTCATGCCCCTCTTTTGCATGATGATGGTTTTCTGCGGAATGTTTGTAAAGTGTGGAAACATCATACTCCCTGCTTTCATGATGATGGTGGGGAACCATTTCATGAGTGAGTACTATCAAGAAAGACAGCAATAAGAATATGGAAATGATTTTTTGCTTCACAGACACAAAAGTAATCAAATCAAACCATTTTATGAAATTGTTTTTATTTATTCCAAATAACAGGATGTTACCGGGATTACATTATTGTTGGTTTTTTTCAAAAAACCTTACAAAAGCTACCTCGGGACTCCGTATTTTCGGACTTGCGCCACCCATCGGTCGCCAAAGGCTTGCCGACGGCACGGCGCTAAAGCTTTAGGCGGCACGCGGTCGCAAGCCCCCTAAGAAAAATCGGGGCAGGCATTGCAACTGGCACATTCTGACCAGGCACATGACTTTTTACAAACTTTCCCGACTTTATAGCCGGGCACTAATTAAGGGTTTTTTTGATTGTGCGATAAGGAAATCGCACGTCCCGGGAAATCGCACGTCCTAAGAGAAGACACCCGGTGGATATTAGCTAATAGTATCAAGGGCCATGAAGATAGAATTGACTATAACTTACCGGGTGTCTGTAGATGTTTATAGGATTAAAAGATAATTTTCCTGTGTCTTGTTTATGGATTTTTTTCTGGAAGCACTTTGTGATCGGACTTCTGTTGAGCTGTTAGAGTGTTTAAAATGGTTGTTGTGGGAATCGTTTTTTTCTGGATTTACTTGATTAAGTAGGTTTTTTCGTTTTGAGCAATATAGGAATGTATCGTAAAACTGACATTGTTCAAAATAGTTGAGTTTAATAGTGGTCGGGGAAAAGAGATATTTTTTCAAGGCATAACACCTTTTGCAGTCTAATCCCAAGGTTTTAAGTCCTTTTATTTTGTAATAGTAGTCGAGAATATCTTCGTTTCTGAACCGATGGTTGGTGATGTTGTGGCAAACATTCATTACTTCTTGCTTTTGCTTTAACCCTTGTGGGAAGAGGGTGGTATCAAGCATTGCTATTGCTTTTTTTTTGATCAATGCCTGGAATACCCTGCAAACCAGAAGAAAAACCAGCGGCAAAGAAATAGCTAATAAAATAAATATTGTCAAAAAGTGCATTAGTCTTCTTTATTCATAAAAAATCTATTCCGAAGCCTTTAATAATTGATGGTATTATCTGATACTTGTCCATTTAATAATGATAATTCATGAATAAGGAAGGGGGTGGTTGAGTTGTTTTGAATGGTTACGTCGAAGGTTTTGGAATGTTTCAAAAATTGTGAGGTTTTTAATAATGATTTTTTTGGGGGGTAGTAGTACGGATAAGGAGACCGTTCCCGGAAACGGACTAGGATTAAGCATTGTCAAGGTGTTGGTTGACCTTCTGAATGGTGTAATCCGCGTGGAGATTGAAGAAGGTAGAGGAAGTGAGTTTTATGTTTAGTTGATGTAATATTAGATCCACTGATTTCTAACCACTTCACCATTGACTGCATTAACAATATCACTGTCCATTTTAATTGGTAGTGACACTTTAAAGGTGCTTCCCCGTCCTTTCTCTGATGTTACAGAGATTTTGCCACCAAGAATTTGTGTTAGATGTTTGGCAAGTGAAAGGCCAAGCCCGTTGCCTCCGAATTCGCGCGTATTTCTTTCGTCCACCTGGCGGAATCTGGTGAAAATGATATCTTGTTTGTCTTTGGGAATTCCTATGCCGGTATCGCTGACGTCAATATGTAACCAATCTTTTTTGTCGGTATTGAAAGAAATTTTTATTTCGCCTTGTTTGGTGAACTTGAAAGCATTCCGTAATAGCTGAACAATGATTTTGAGAATTTTCGTTGCGTCGGATCTGGAAACGGTACCGGGCGGAATGAAATTCTGAACAACTGTGTTAATATTCTTTGTTTGTGCCTTCTGTCTTAGGGAAGAAATTTCGCGTTCCACTTTTAAAACAAGACCCTCCAGGTTAAATTCTTCAAGAGAAATTGGTGTTAGACCAGAATCCAGGAATGAGAAGTCCATAATGTCGTCAATGACATTCAGAAGATCGCTACCCGCTTCATGAATCTGGTTGGTGTATTCGGACTGTTCTTCACGGGGAACCTCAATATGTTGCATCAAAGAAGAGAAACCAAGAATGGCGTTCAGAGGAGTTCGGATTTCATGGCTGATGTTGGCCAGAAAAGCAGATTTAAGTTTGTCGCTTTCCACCGCTTTGTTACGGGCTTTGACCAATTTGGTAACATCCCGCATGATGGTCATTCTCATTTGATAATCGTTATCCAGCGTAATGTTCTGCTCGGAGACGTGGTAAATCCGATCTTTTATTATTCTCTGGCTCCGCTGTACTCTTTCTGGTTCATGGTCTTGATGTCTGCACCAGGGACAACGTTCGTCAAAGCCATAAACTTTTTGATGACAAATGTTTTTACCTGGTTCTATTTCTCCAAACCGATTTGAAAATGCTTTGTTGGCAAAAACGATTTCGCATTTTTCATTATTAATGTAAACCGGGTCATTCAAAGCTTCCATCATGGCTCTGTGCTTCATTTCACTGAACTGAAGCTCTTTTTCGTGTTTGATGGTTGAGGTGAAATCGTTGGCAAAAATGACCACTTTTTTTATTCCCCGGAAGTTTTTGATATCCACAGCATCCGCATAGACATATTTCTTATTGCCATTTTTATCCACCACGTCGTAATAACCCGGAACATCAAAATCGTTATTCAAAAAACGTTTGGGTAAATCGTAAATAGAGCTGTGTTTTCCTTCCGGCAAAATAATGGAAAAATGGTTATTGAGTAGCTCCTCCTTTTTGTAGCCATAAATATTTGAATAAGCGGGATTTACATACTCAAAAAAACCATCTTCGCTAAGGATACAAATACCGGTTAATGACTTTTCGGTAACCGATTTGAATCGTTTGTTGCCCGCCTTGAGTCTTTCCAGCAACTTTTTTTGAGAAGAGATGTTTCGCACCACTGAAATCATTAAATGTGCATCTCTTATCTTAACAATCCTTGCATTTATTTCTACAGGGATAATCTTTTCGTATTTTGTGGTATGTTCCGATTGATAAACTGCAAAACCATGTTTCAAAACCCGGTGGAAAACTTTTGTAAGATGAGTTGAATCCCGAGCTACAATTTGTTCAGGATTCATATTTAAAAGTTCCTTTTCGGAGTATCCCAGACGGTGTAGGGCAACCTTATTGAACCTAAGAAATTTTCCGGGCTTTCCTGTTCTTGGATCAATGGAAAAAACATAAACTGCATCCCGGATATTTTCGAAAACAGACTGATAGATGTTTGGACTATCCAGCAAATCGTGGATGTCGCGGTTTATCGCTTCCGTAATTGCATTGGCCAGTGTTGGGGCTTCATTTCCGGGATGTTCGTCCAGAGTGATGTAGTCATCGGCACCTTTTTTCATTGCACCAACCACCCCGAAGGTGGACATAAATTTGGCAAAAGCAATTATGTGGTAAGGACAAGTTGCTTTTTTGTTTTTTTTGAGAACCAAATCCAAGGGAGAACTTAAAGGGGTTTCCTCAACAACAATAACGCGATGCTCGCAATCACCGGAAGTTTGTTGTTTGTTTAGGTTTGTGGCATACTCACAGGTGATTCCCCGGTTGGAGAGTATCTGTTTTATATTTTGGGACAGGCCGGTATCTTGTGAAAGGATGAAAACCTGAGGCATAAAGTGTCAATCTTTGTGTGTCAGAAATAGTTGCTTGGTGTTAAATAGTGTCTGCCCATAAAGTCCCGTTTACTGCGTTACGCCATTAGCGGAAATTGCTCATTTACCCAAGTAAACTCCGCATTTCCGCTAATGGCAGGCCTTGTAAACGGAACCTTCTGAACAGACACTGCGAACTTGAGAAGCTTTACTTAGTTTATGGACGGACTTTAAGTAATACGAATAAACTCTTAGAGGGTTTTAGTTTTTGCGTGAAAAGTTAAAAAAAAGTACTGTCAATTTCCACTTTTACAATGTTTTATGCACGAAATGATACTGCCGCCATCCTTGGGCCGCCCATTTTGGCTTCCCGCCATCCGCGGGCCCGGAAAACGGACGGGTCCGCGCGCCGTTTGGATAGTTAGTTTCGTTTTTTCTTAAGAGGAATCTGTGGAATTGTAAGAGGTTGACGACTTACTTTGATATTGAGTTTATCTTTTGTTCTTTTTGGCATTGCCCCAAAAAGGAACCAAAAAAGTCTAGTCCGCTTAAACCTATCTCCCCGCGGAAACCAAAATTTCCTCCCATTGCGCAAGGCCTTGAAAGTCGCCCATTTTGGCTTCCCGCCATCCGCCGGCCCGGAAAGCGGACGGGCCACCGCGCTGTTTGAATAGTGACCTTCGTTATTCCCAAAAAGCAATCTGATGAATTGAGATTTATTGAAGACTTCCTTTTTTGAGATTTTTCCACCGCAGGACAGGTTTGTTTAAAAATGAAATAGGGATAAAGCAAAGGGCTTTTGTATATAGAAAAGAGATGGTATTCTCCGGAGCAGACTTTTGAATGTGGATTGGTTAAATCCCAAATTTCTTCTATCTTGCATAATCAAACTTTTCGTTAAAGAAGTTAACAGATTAATAAATGTTTAATGCGTTGAGTTTAAGTGGTAACGGTTTATTGTCTTCTGAAATTTTCGTTATCCTTTCTGCTGTATATCTGAATGGCGGAGCTACTCTACACTAAAACCCTAAAGTCATGGACAACAACGATCAATTTACCGTACTCGAAAATAAAAAGATAGGCCGTAATCTGGCCCTTTACCGCAAAATGCGAGATAAGAAGGCTCTCGAAGTGGCTGAACACCTGGGGCTGAGCGAAGCGGCTTATACGAAATATGAACGGGGGGAAAGCAAAATTACTGTCGAGCTCGTGCAGAAGGTTTCGGAGTTTTTGAAGGTGGATCCGCTGGCAATTCTTTCCGCACAACCTGGTCATTTCATAGAAAGCATTGAGAATTCACCAATTTCAGGTACTGGTAGTAACGGTATCGGAAATAGTAGTTCTATTGGTGGTGATTTTAGTAGTTATGATAAAAAGCAGGCTGAGATGATGATGAAGCTGATGGAGAATGTAGTGCGATTGAGTGAGCGGGTAATTGAGATGATGGAGAAGGGGTGAGGGGGAAAATGCATATTACCACAATGTTGTAATGAGAGCATAACGACATTGTGGTTATGGAGGCGGTTAGGCATAAGCCCAAGGAAATCCTGCAAACATAAATATGATGTCAAAAGAATTAAGTCAAATAATAAGTCAGAGACTAGAAAGACAACAGCAAACTGAAAAGATATTTGATAGGCTCTCTGAGATAGCTAAAAAAGCTTGTTTTTATGATTGGATGTATATTAATCAATTAAATCCATATGAGATAAATGAGCTAGCTGAATTAATCAAGAATAGCAATAACATTGGGATTGATTTATTCTTTGAAAATCATTTTGCAGCAAATATTGACAAGTTTAAGAAACTGTTGATTAAAAAGAATACTAAAAGGGAAACTATTGTAAGCCAGATATTTTCTGGAATTGAAAAAGAACTGTTCTATTTGGTGATACCAACTATTATAAGTCAGATAGAAGGAATTACAGAGGATAAAACTGGTATTAGATTCTTTGGAACAAGAAATAATGAACCCAAACTAAAACAAATTCTTGCATCAAAAGAAATCAAGTATTTTCAGCAAATGTTATTACACCCTGTTGATACAGTATGGGAATATTCAAGAAATCAAGACTCAGGAAATCCATCAAAAGTAAATAGGCATGATATAGTGCATGGGGTTTCGGTCGACTACGGAGAAAAAGTTATATGCTACAAATATTTATCAGTTTTACTTTTTGTGACTGAGAACCTTGATAAACTAGATTAGTTTAGAATCATATTTTGATTCACAAATCACGTAAAATGAGTGACAGAGTATTAAAAGACATATACTTGCATGATGAGTTGACAACTTCAATTAAGTTAATAAAACTTGGATTTGGAGAGTTGCAGAACCTCGATTTGGGGAATGATTTTTATCATTTACCTTTCCAGCTGTTATCAAGTGGATTGGAAAGACTTATGAAATGTCATGTTTGTTTGGGTTATCTTGAATTAAATAATGAATATCCTGACAGTAGAACTCTGAAAAATTGCGGTGGAAGGAATGGACATGATTTAACCGAATTAAAGGGAAAAATACTTTCAGACTATTTTAAAAGTAATGGTATTCCATCTTTGATGGCTGATAAAGAATTTATAACCAATGATAATGACTTGCAACAATTAATTTATCTATTATCAGAATTTGGGAAATATGCAAGATATCACAATTTGGATATTATAACATCAGCGATTAAACCAAGCATTGATGTAAAGCAATTATGGTCGGATTATGAAACTAAAATAGTTCTTGCAGATACCAAATTATTAGAGAAGCTAACGGACTTTGAATATCAAAATGAGGTTAATGCTTTTGTGACGCAATCCATTATAAGCAAACTGGAAAGATTTGTTCGTGGGATAAGCCGACAATTCACATTAGGTAGATTAGGACAAAAAGCTCAACAATTTTCATCGGTATATTATGACTTCATTATGTTATCTGACAATCAGATTGGGATAAATGACTATAGAAAAGAAACAACAAGATTTAAAAAGAAAGAAACAAAAGTTCGCAAGAGAACCATATTTGATAAGATCAAAAGGAAAAATAATTCAGACTATAAACACCAAAAGATTAAAAAAACGGAATATAATGGTGATTGGCCCTTTTATGCCAGTGAGGTTATTATTGAGTGCCGTCAAAAGCATTGGTGTGTAGTAGAGATAGATGGGCATGATTATGCTTTAAATGGTGCTGCTCAAGGTAGATTTAACTTGACATCTGTGCATGATGCGGGAGTAGCAATTGTAGGCAAATCAATAGGTGATTTTATAAATATGGCTTTGAAATTAGCTGAAGAATAAGGGCCAATACCTAACAATGTATAAGCGGCATTAAAACGATCGCTTTTACGGGACGTTAGGCACTAATTAACGTGAAGGGCCATTAGAATTTTATCTTAATGGATGTAGCAAAAATGACAAATGTTAAAATACCATATGACTTAATTGATGCAATAAAAAAAAATGAATGTGTCCTTTTTGTAGCTTCTGGTTTATCTTCACAAATAAGAAGAAGTGATGGTAGATTTTTACCAAATTGGACTGCCTTTTTAACTGAACTTCTCGAATGGACAAAATATAAAAGAGTTTCGTTCAATTCAGATCCTATTGAAATTGAGGAAATGATTGAGAAAGGAAATCATATAATGGCGGGAGAAGAGTTGCAGAGTTTGTTAAATTCCAACGAGATTGGTGAGTTTTTGAATAGTATATTCCGAGATCCGGAAGTGAAGCCTAATAGTGTCCATGAGAAACTTACCCATATACCATTTAGGGCAATATTAACAACGAACTACGATTCACTTTTAGAAGGTGCTTATACGATATCTTCAGGAGGTAGAACCCCTAAAGCATATACTCCTAAGGATATCAATAATATATTAACACCATTAAGGAATAAGGACTTTTTCATTTTTAAGCTCCATGGAGATTTAGATAGACCAGAAGATATAGTTCTAGGATCAAGATCTTATAATGATTTACTATATAAGAGTCCGGAGTATTTAAGTTTTTTAGAAATACTATTCACAACACAAACAGTCCTTTTTATTGGTTTTGGGGGGGCTGACCCTGATCTAGATTACTTGTTAGGTAAATTATCTACAATATTTTCAAGGACACTTAGTAAGCACTTTATTTTATCTCCTAAGGATAAATTTAATTTCACAGAAAAAAGAAGGTTGCTTTTAGATAAAAGACTAGAAGTTATAGAGTATAATCCTGAGAATAATCACAAAGGAGTAGAAGATTTTGTTACACAATTATCTAAAATTATTGAATTACAAAATGAATGGTATATTGAAAAATCTGAGATTAATTTAATGATTGTTCAAGATTTTTTAAAAGATATCAAGGATGATATAATAATAAATATTCTAGAAGATCTAGATGGTTATAAATTAACACGCATATTAACATTCGATTCATTATTGGACGTTGAAAATGAAGAAGAATTTGAAGAAGATTTAAGTGAAGAAGAAGGGTTGCAACCTTCAATAGCAATAATACGAATTACTGAAAAATCATTGTCCTCTAATAGTTTTGAAGATGGTATAGAGCATTTGCTTTTAAATGAACTTGAGAATAAATTATCTATTTTACTTGTAACAATTGGGGAGTTTGAGTTACCAATTAAATTGAGAAAATTTCAAGCTATAAATTTACCTATTGATTATTCAATAAGTGATGTTAGAGTATTGAAAGAAGCTTTAAAAAAAATAAAAACAGTGCCTAACACTTAGCCTCCGATCAAGCGTTGCTTGCACACGCTTGATATTGGAGGCTATTGTTGAACTAAACAATCTTCAGGATGCCTCACAATAAAGAAC
>NZ_PVTS01000010.1 GCF_003003035.1 Marinilabilia salmonicolor
CTCTTAAGATACTGATTTTCAGGGATTTAACCTAATTTTTCAAGCATATATTTCATTGATTTTTAAATATTTACAAACAATAAATTGGGTTTTTTCAACCCTTAATTCGCATTTATAATAAAGAAATGCAAGTAATGCCCCCAAAACAATAGCTCCCAACGTGGAGATGTGAAAATTACCGTTAAGGAAAAACCAGCCGGAGAAAGCAAGTATCGAGATCATACCGCTGATGGTCGCCAAACCGTCCACTCCGTCAATCAGATTAAACCCATTTACAATAAATATCACAAAAAGAATGGAGATGGCCATGCTGGAAAAATAATCAGGCTGAAGACCGAAAAAGCCATGAAAATCGGTAAGTCGCAAGTCTCCAAAACCAACAATGATAAAAGCAGCCAGAATCTGTCCCAACAATTTCACCATCGGCGCAGTAATCATTATGTCATCTTTGATACCAATGGAAAATATCACCAATAATGCTGGAATAATAAAAGGAACGGCTCTGATATCAAACCAATCAATATATAAAGAATAGGTAAATAGAATGCCTATAAATATCCCGAGACCTCCCAGGTTAGGCACTGCCTGCTTGTGAATCCGCCTTTTTCCGGGTTCATCAAACAAATTCTTTGCATGCGAAACTCTTAAGATGGTGGGTATCGAAAGAAAAACCAGCAAAAAAGAGAGCATTGCAGCAAACAAAACCATCAGAATAGTAGAATAATCAATCATCTGTTCAATCTTTCCAGGTTAGTAACCCAATGTAAGTCATGGCAATATAACATTACCACAAATCAATGTCCATTATACCTGATACAAGGGTAGCATTTTTCTATTATACCCCCCGTCATCAATCAACAGGAAATACAAAAAATACGAATTTCTTTCCGGTAAGGTTGTGAAAATTGGATATCCGATTAACTCAATTTTCCACAGAAACTCCATAAGTATCCTGTTTATAAACCATTTAATCACGTCACCAACTTCAATGCAGGCAAATAAACACTGAAAAAATATAACTTTCGGGTAAAAAGGCCCTCTTTTTACTTAAAATAAAAGAGCATAAGTATTTCGGTGCAAATTTATAAAACCCTTTTGAGAAAGTTAAATTTATGAATGTTTAATTTTAAAAAAGAAAACCATAAATTTGGCAGTTAAAACCGGACACAATATTCCATTATGCAAAAAAATATGACTTTTCTGCCCAGCAAATTAAATTTCCGGACTGGAAACATCCTTTTGTTTTTTATCCTCCTGAGTGTTATTTCCGGCTGTATTCCGCAAAGAGAGACGGTTTATCTGCAAAATCAGGCAGAGGACCGCAACTATAAAAACCCATATTCCGACCTAACCACCATTACCGAACGATATGTATTGCGTCCAAACGATTTGCTCTACATCCAGGTCAATACAAGTAATCCCAAACTTTCTGAATTTTTTAATCCAAACAGATCAGGTGGCAGCAGCAATCAACAGAGTCAGTCATTATATACGTATTTGGTGGACGACAGCATGAATATTGATTTCCCTTTTGTGGGAACCATCAATTTTGAAGGCTGCACACTCCAGCAAGCCAGAGAGAAAATGGAAAATGTTTTGATTCCTTTTGTCAGTGATGCACACGTAAAAATTCGCCTGGCCAGTGATTCATTTGTGATTTTAGGCGAAGTAGGCAGTCCGGGCCGTATCCAGATGGGCAAGGAACAAATCACCATTTATGAAGCAATAGCCCTGGCAGGAGATGTAAGAACATTCGGTAAACGCAAAGAGATAAAAATTGTGCGCCCCGATGGCGATGGGTATAAAACGTTTTTTGTGGACATTACAGACGAGAATATTGTTGGCTCGGACGAGTATTATGTTTATCCCAACGATCTGATTTACGTTCGCCCCATGAGAGCCAAAAGTTTCGGTATCGGAGAGACTTTCTCCTTTGGCATCATCAGCTCCGTTCTTGCCCTTTACCTGACCATTGAAGCGATTTCCCGCTAATAAAACTGCTAAAGCACTCCGATGACAATGCAACAAAACAATAAACTTCATCAGTTACGTAATCAGGAAAACCAGCATCAGTCCTCCCAATTCATGCTGGACTATAAGAAACTGTTATTCGACTTGCTTCGTTTCTGGTGGTTATTTGCCATTACCATTCCCCTGGCCCTGGGAATTGTTTTTGCCATTCACCGCTACTCCTCACCCATTTACAGAGCCTCCATGTCATTGCTAATGGAAGAACGGGGAACCGAAAACTCCAGAGAAAGCATGATGGAAGGTTTCGGGCTTACTCCCGGACAAAGAAACCTCGACAATCAGATTGCAGTATTGACTTCAAGGGATATCATCCGCCAAACGATCGACCAACTGGACTTTAATATCAGCTATTTTGCCGCCGGCAGATTAAAAAATACAGAAATTTATTCCAATCCCGGATTTCGTATCCGTCCGGATTCTTCGTCGGCTCAAATTTTAAATGTGCCGATTTACCTCACAGTTCTAAATGAAAACCAGTTTGAACTATCCGTAAAGGCAGAGGGGTACAGCACTATAATTTACAACAACGAGTCCACGCAGGGAAGCCAAAGTGTTATTGATTTCAAAGAAAAATTTAACTTTGGTGAATTGGTTGAAACTCCATGGCTGAGAATTATTGTGGAAAATAACGGTCTTTCTGCAAGTCCCGACAATGCATATTACTTTCAATTCAATCATCCTGAAAGTCTCACATCCCGGTATTCATCAGTCCTCTCGGCACAAAAAGCCGGTGAAAACTCCTCCATTGTCAACATTTCAGTTACCGGACACAATCATCAGAAGAACACGACCTTTCTGAACAAACTATCCGAAACCTTTATCAATGCCAATCTGGAAAAGAAAAATCAGATTGCTACCAACACCATTAATTTCATTGAGGAGCAACTCATTATCATCTCAGACTCTTTATCTCAGAAAGGCACAGAATTAAGCACCTACCGTACCGAGCACCAGATTCAGAGTATCAGTTCTGAAGCAGAACACCTGTTTACCCAGATTCAGGAATTAACCACCAGAATTTCGGAGAAACGATTAACCTTCAATTACTACGATTATCTGGATAACTACTTCTCGTCCGAAAATGTGCTAAACAAAGGCCTGGCGCCGGCTTCTTTCAATATCGACAATCCTATCATCTCCACCCAGATCAATAAAATTCTGGAATTAAATAATGAACGTCTGACGCTTAACGGACAGAGCAACCCTTATAAAAATGAGCTGGACAAACAGATTATGGTAGCACGCAACACGCTTATTGAAGCCATCAACAATCAGAAACAGATTATAGATGAATCCATTGTCCGGTTGGAAGAAGAAAAACGCACAATTACCAGCCAACTCTATCAGTTGCCCGAGAAAGAACGTCGCTTACTGGGTATAGAGCGTCAGTTTGATCTCAACAGTGAGGTTTACACATTTCTGCTCAGGAAGCGTTCGGAAGCACAAATACAAAAAGCCTCCAACACCTCAGACCATTCGTTGCTGGAGAAACCGCGTTTTACAGGAACGGTCTATCCTAAGACCAACTCCAATTATCAAAAAGCACTTTTTGCTGGTATTTTGCTCCCCCTGATATTTTTGGTATTGCGGCAACTGCTCAACAATCGCATCACCACAGCCGATGAGATCGAAAAGCTTACTTCTATTCCGATCATTGGGCACATCATGCACAGCCATAAAGGCGTTACCAATGTTGTGAACAATCACCCCAAATCGGTTATTACAGAAACATTCCGGAGGGTAAGAACCCGACTGGAATATCTGACCAACAATGTTAAGACCCCGGTTATTGCCATATCCAGTTCCATGCCGGGCGAGGGAAAAACCTTTTGTGCCCTCAATCTGGCTGCGGTTTTTGCCTATTCTGATAAGAAAACCGTCATCATTGGCTTTGACATGCGGAAACCCGGGCTGAACAAAGTTCTCAATCTCAATGATTATGATGGTTTATCGCAATACTACATAGGAAAAGTAAGCCTGGATGATATTATTCACACAACCGATCAGGACAATTTATTTGTAATCCCATCCGGAGCCATTCCTCCCAATCCGTCAGAACTCATCTCTTCACCCAAAACAGATGAACTGTTTGAGGAACTCAGAAAACGTTTTGATGTGATGATCCTGGATACACCGCCAATGGGCGTAGTTGCCGATCCCGTTTTGCTGGCCCGCAAATCGGACACTTTATTATTCCTGGCACGCCAGAATTACACCATCCGTGAAGCCTTTTACCAAACACTAAAACACCTGGAGACCGAAGGAATTTCCAATACCGGGGTTCTTTTTAATGACATTCAGATTAAAAAAGGCCGGAAAAATGGCAAATACGGTTATGGGTATGGATATGGATATGGTTACGGTTATGGCTACGGTTATGGACATGGTTACTATGAGGAGCAATAGCACAAAACAATCAACCAGAAAGATGAAGTTACGAGCGCAAATCTATTTTGTCACTACAATACTGCTATTTATTGCCGGTCAGAACCTTCGGGCACAGGTTTACAACAGCTGGAACAATCATGCATTGAATCCGTTGGAGAGAGTCCTGGACATGCCCGGACAAAACCTGCACAGCTCGGTGGGCCCTGTTCGACTCGACGAGATGGCCAAATATCACAATGTTGATTCACTCATCCGGCGGGGATTAAAAAAGCCATCGCATCATCAGAATATTTTTGGTCGCTTCCTCTCCGATGATCTTCTATCGTGGGATGAAGATGATGTCTGGATTCGCATCAACCCACTCTTTAATTTTGAAATTGGAAAAGACAATGCAGCCGGTGAAAACTGGTTTGTCAATTCCCGCGGGGCAATGATTGAAGGACAGCTGGGCAAGAATGTTGGCTTTTATGTGGATTTATATGAAAACCAGGCCACTTTTCCCGCTTACATCGACCAGTTTGCAAACGATAGGGAGGTCGTTCCCGGCCAGGGGAAGCGAAAAGACTTTGGGGATGACGGTCACGATTTTGCCCAATCTACAGGATACATCAGCTACAATGCAGGACGCTATTTCAATTTTCAGGCCGGATTTGGGAAGCACTTCATCGGAGACGGGCACCGCTCCCTTTTTCTTTCTGATGCCGCTTACAGCTATCCATACCTGAAAATGACCGCAACCTTCCTGAAAGCAAAATATATGGTTATGGTCAGTGAGCTCAAGCACTTTTACCGGGATGCAACTCTGGGGGATACACGATACCGTTCCAAATATGGCGCTTTTCACTACCTGAACTGGAACATAGGCAACCGTTGGAGTGTGGGCCTTTTCGAAAGCGTTGTCTGGGCTGCCAAAGATACTGTTGGACATCGTGGGTTGGATCCCAACTACCTGGTTCCTTTGGCGGTGTACCGACCAATGGAATACAATCTGGGATCGCCCGATAATATGACCATGGGGATCAACCTGAAATACATCCCCTGGAAGAATGCCGCATTGTACGGTCAGTTTGTTCTTGGAGAATTCAAAGCCGATGAAGTTTTTTCAGGCAATAAATGGTGGGCCAATAAGCAGGGTTTCCTGCTCGGGTTGAAATCCTATGATTTTTTGGGGATTAAAAACCTGGATTTCCAGACAGAATACAGTCAGGTAAGGCCTTACACCTACTCTCATTATCAACCCATTACCAATTACGGCCATTACAATCAGGAACTGGCCCATGTGCTGGGGGCCAATTTCAGAGAAAGCATAACCTTTCTGAGGTACCGGATAAACAGGTGGCATTTTGAACTTAAGAATCAGATAGCCACCAAAGGACTCGATTATGATGACGAAGTAAGTTACGGTGGAAACATTCACCGGCCTAATGTCACGCGCCCTGCGGAATACGGGCATACCATCGGTCAGGGATTAAAATCAGACCTCACACAAACTGAATTCAATGTGATGTTTTTGATCAATCCCAGGAATAACATGAACCTGCAAATGGGCATCAGAAAACGAAAAATGACCAATGAGTTGGAAACATCTGATGGCACCTATTTTTATATGGCTTTCCGCACCTCGTTGCGCAATATTTACTACGATTATTTTTAATCTGAGAAGTTCACAAATCAGCCTAAATTCTCTTTTTCACCGCTGTAGCGGGATTACCCCGGTAAATTGTAAAAGGTTCCATAATAGCAGGAGCTACACTATGTACAGCAAGTACAGAATGCGTGTGACAAACTGCATTTCCGGGAACAATAGCATTGGCTCCAATCCAAACACCATCCTCCAGCACAATCTCTCCTACCATTAAATCAAAGGTCTCTTTTCTATAATCGTGATTTCCACAAAGCAGAAGGGCCCCCTGCGAAAGACAACAGTTGGATCCGATTTTCACTTTTGTGAGATTATCGATCCACACCTCCTCGCCTATCCAGGTATGGTCTCCCACGCGCAAATTCCACGGATATTTGATATTTACACGGGGCTTGACCACCACCCCCCTGCCTATTTTTGCCCCAAACAATCTCAGCAGAAAAACCTTTAGCGACGAAACCGGGAAAAATCCATTGTTAAAGAACAGTGAATTAACAAAATGCCAGATAGTCCTGATTAGAATACCCCTGCCCGGATGAAACCAACTATTGTCGTATTTGGACAAATCAACTTGCATAATCTCATTTTTGATGTGAATATAATAAGAAACTGTTTAATGTTTGTCCATAAAGTACCATTTACAGCGTTACGCTTGCCCGAAAATTCCTCATCCCGGTTGTGCTTTTTGTTGGTTTTTTGTTCAAAAAACCTTACAAAAGCTACTTCGGGACTGCGGATTTTCGGGCTTCGCAAGCCCCCGAATAAAAATCGGGGCAGGCTTTGTAACCGGCACTTTCTTGACAAACAAATGACCAGAAACAAATTTTGCTTAGTTTATAGATCGGCAATATTTACACTTCACCATTTACAAATAATCTACCCCAATGGCCAACCATCTGCAACATACAGAAGACAGGTAAGATGTAAACAGGCTGAAAGCCTGATAGCAATAGCCCAGGGGTTTGAGGTATCCCCCCTGCCCCGATCCTTCGGGGACGCAAGTTGTACTTTATGGATAGAAACTAATTAGAGCCTGTCTATAAACTAAGCAAATTCTTTTTTTAGAGCTGTTTCTGGTCAGAAAGTCCCAATTGCAAGGCTTGCGAAGCCGCCAAAAACGGAGTTTACTAATCGTAAATGAGTATTTTGGCGGCAAACGTAACGACGCAAGTGGTACTTTATGGACAGAAACCCATTAAGCTTCAAACAATTCACAGTAAATCAGGCAAAACTGATAAAAATCAATTTCCCTGAAGAAAAACTCTTTACGTTATTTCATATTTATCGTAAATTATCAAAAAATAGTTAACCTTATTATCCATTTTCAGGAACCTTCATTATCCGTTGGACGACAAAGGCTTTTGCCTGTGGATAATACTAAATCTTATTCAGATGAAGGCATTCAGGTATCTACTCAGCACACTGCTGCTTGTGGCTCTGCTTACAAGTTGCAGTGACAAACCCAAAATCGGGTTTTTGATGGACACACTCGAAATTGAACGCTGGCAAAAAGACAAAGAACTGTTTGAAAAAAAGATAGAAGAGATGGGAGGAACTTTGATTGTGAGTGTGGCCGAAGGAAATTCGCCAAAACAACTGGAACAGGCCATGGAGATGATTTACGACCACGTAGATGTACTGGTAGTCATTCCTGTTGATCTGTACTCTTCCAGGGATATAGTGCGCGAAGCACATAAAAAGGATATTCCGGTTATTTCTTACGACCGAATGATCCGGGATTGCGACGTTGATTATTATGTATCTACCGATAACATCAACATCGGTGAACTGCAGGCAGATTACCTTTCCAGGATTATCCCTGTTGGCAAATACGCACTTCTGGGCGGGCCGCAGAAAGACAACAACGCAGCCCTCCTGCATCTGGGATGGATGAATGTTCTGCAACCTCTAATTCAACGGAAGGACATAGAAGTAGTACTGGATCAATACGTGGAGAACTGGAATGCAGATGAAGCCTATGTGCTGATTAACGATTATCTGAATGGTTCAGATTCTGATCTGGATGCCATAATAGCAGGGAATGATGAACTTGCAGGGGGCGCTATCAGGGCACTTCAGGAGCACAATCTGCAACGCGAAGTGCTGGTTGCCGGACAGGATGCAGACTTGGAAGCCATTCGAAACATCGTCGCCGGCTATCAAACCATTACCATTTTTAAACCCATAGATGCCATGGCCCACACTGCAGCGGAAATGGCCATTAAAATGGCTGAAGACGAAGAAAAATTCAATACCAATGTAACCGTTCACAATGGATTTAAACTCGTTCCTTCTGTTTTACTCTCAGCTCAGGTGGTTGACCGCCAGAACATAAAAATGACGGTGGTATCAGAAGGTTTTGTGAATGAGGAGGAGATTTATGAATATGAGGTAGAGTAATGCTCTTAGCTCATAGCTCTGGGCTATGTCACCTGGGCGCTGACTAAAGAGTGCCCGTCTATAAAGTCGGGAAAGTTTGTAAAAAGTCATGTGTCTGGTCAGAAAGTGCCAGTTGCAAGGCTTGCGAAGCCGCCAAAAACGGAGTTTACTAATCGTAAATGGGTATTTTGGCGGCAAGCGTAACGACGCAAATGGTACTTTATGGACAGACACTAAAGATGGTGGATTTTGAGATATGAAGGTCTCAGAATCCACCATCCTGTTTATAAATATTACATTTGTAGAAAAAAGAATTCTATGCTTCTGGAAGATACCATATGCGCTATATCTACCGCTCCGGGGAGCGGTGCCATTGCCGTTGTCCGTATAGCCGGGCCAAACGCATTTGAAACGGTTGAAAAAATTTTTCATCCGGCTGGAAAAAACAAAAAACTGTCCAGTCAACCGCCCCACACAGCTCATTTTGGAACCATTCACAACGGCACGAAAGAGATTGATGAAGTAGTGGTCACCATCTTCAAAGGTCCACGCTCTTTTACAGGCGACGACATCGCCGAAATTTCCTGCCACGGAGCCCCTATTATTCAGCAGGAGGTTCTTCACCTGCTCACCGATAACGGAGCCCGTCTGGCCCGCCCCGGAGAATTTACCCAGCGTGCTTTTCTTAACGGGAAGATGGATCTTAGTCAAGCTGAAGCAGTGGCCGACCTCATCGCAGCCCGCAGTGAGTCAGCCCGCCGGGTAGCCCTTAAACAGATGAAAGGGGGTTTTTCCAATGAACTGATCAACCTCAGAAGTAAACTCCTGGAATTTACGTCGCTCATTGAACTGGAACTGGATTTCAGCGAAGAAGATGTGGAGTTTGCTGACCGTGTGCAACTCGTCGCCCTGGTTGATGAAATTGACAGCGTTCTCAGTCGCCTGATCAACTCCTTTTCGTTGGGAAATGCCATCAAAAACGGTATTCCCGTAGCTATTGTGGGGCATACCAATGCCGGAAAATCGACCCTTCTCAATGCCATGCTGCAGGAAGAAAGGGCCATCGTCTCGGATGTTCACGGCACCACACGTGATGTGATTGAGGATGTGATGAACATCGAAGGCATCACTTTCCGGTTTATCGACACAGCCGGCATACGCGACACCATTGATAAGGTGGAAAGCATGGGCATCGCCCTCACCTATAGTAAAATTAAACAGGCCTCCATCGTTATTCTGATGATGGATGCCCGCGATGAAGACGAAAAAATCCATCAGGCCGTCTCGGATGTTAAGAAACACATGGAAAAGGATGACCAGCAACTCATCGTGGTCATCAACAAAACCGACCTGGTAGATCCGGAAACCACTGCAAAACGTTTTTCCGAAGAGACTTTCCGCGAACTCACAGGTACCGATGCCATTGTCCCCTTATCGGCCAAAAAGCACATCAATCTGGAAGCTTTAACTTCCCAACTCCTGAAAACAGTAAACCTGGGAGCCCTGAATCACAATGAAGTCGTCGTCACCAATGCCCGCCATTACGAGGCTCTTAAAAATGCACGCGAAGGCATTATCCGCACCCGACAGGGACTCGAAACCGGCCTCTCTGGCGACTTTATAGCACAGGATATCCGCGAGGTATTACATTACCTGGGGGAAATTACGGGTCAGATATCTACTGATGAAGTACTTGGGAATATTTTTAAAAACTTTTGCATTGGAAAATAAATCCCTCATAACCGGCCCGTTAAAACAATAAACCATTACCCATGAAGATTCAATACTGCTCAGACTTACATCTCGAATTTTCCCAGAACACTCAATATCTTCAGGATAATCCAATTGAACCAATTGGGGACATTTTGATTTTGGCAGGGGATATTACTTACTGGGAAGAAGAGTACTTCAAGCACTGGTTTTTCGATTATGTCTCCGATAACTTCAAATCTGTTTATTATATCCCGGGGAACCATGAGTTCTATACCGGTAAGGAAGTTCAGATATTAGATAAGCCGGTATTTGAACCTTTGAGGGATAATGTTTTTCTGGTCAACAATCAGGTTGTAAATATAGAGGGCATAGATTTCTTTTTCACCGCTTTCTGGTCACGCATACCTGTTAGTGAATCATTGATTATTGAGCGACGCATAAATGATTTTTACAAAATAAGGCATAAGGGAAAGAAATTGAGAAGTGATGATTTCAATAGGCTGCATGAAGAAAGCCTGGATTTCTTAAGCCGAGAACTCCAAAATTCAACTGCAGACAAAAAAATTGTAGCTACACACCACATTCCGACACAGTTGTGTAATCCGGAACAGTTCAGAAATTCAATGATTAATCCGGCTTTTGTATCTGAACACTATGACTTTATCGCTGAAAATCATATTGATTATTGGATTTACGGGCATCACCATGTGAATATGCCGGAAACTGAAATCAATGGCACAAAGCTTCTGACCAATCAATTGGGATATGTGCATCTGGGAGAGCATCATTCTTATAGAAGAAATGCTGTAATTGAAATTGAATAAACCCAGGAATGAGAATATGGGCAGAATGCTAAGCAATTACAGGATACTTACAATTATCTAAAAAATGCTCTCCCCTATCGCTTGCACCAAAAAAGAAAGGCCTGCCGGCATTCCGACAGACCTATCTAACCTTAACCCTAACCCAAGTGCTAAAATATACCAGATACTTGAGGTATGCAAATAAGATTTTGTTATCCTTCATCAATGGCTATAGCAGAATCAAAAACAAGGACTACAGATAATCAAAATTCATTTTTCACTCAGAAAATTTTTTGATAATTTCATGCTAAATCCCTTATTTTACTATTTACCATGACTTTGAAAGAACTCCATAACAATACAAACTGGCCATCAGTAAGGGAAAAACTCTTTTCATTATACCCGGATCTAAAGAAAAAAGAAACCGGCTATCAAAAAGTATATGAACAATTGTCCTCAATTGAGCCACAAAAAAGCACTTCTGAGATTATATTAAGTTTCATTGAGGAAGAGGAGCCAGAATACGAATCTTATATCCACCTATCAGCGATTGAGACCAATTCGAATCCCCCAGAATCATATAGTCCGATGTTCTCTTCCTGGGAAGAGTGGATGGGAATGTCCATCAATGAAAAAACACTAAAAGATTTTACCCCTTCAGAGATCCTGTCCCATTGCCTCCTTGAAATGACATTGACCGGATTTGACCCGGAGACCAGGAAGAAAACTGAAGACGAACTGTATAAGCAAAGTTTGAAAATGAGATAAGGCAATTAATTCCACATTTTCTAGCTGCTGCACATTCTATACTATGTTAAGACGATCAACTCTGCGAAACCTCAAAGACCTTGGAAAATGAGAATAATACCGACAATTGAAAAATACTTAATCGAAATAATGGCTGACGAGTTTCATCGATTTACATCATGGGATAATTGTCATCTAGCGTTTTCCGCGTCTCAGCAATCCGAGATTCATTCATTAGAATTGGCTTTTTATTTAGCAAGTTGGGGAATGTATAGAGGCTCGAGTGGCTTATTACAGAAGAATCACTTAATCCATAGAGGTGCGGTTGATATTTTGTTTTCAAATGAAAACCAGAAATTAAAATGCAACTCAAAAAATGATGTGGTTAGAGGTAATATCCCTGACATACTGGATTTAAAGATTAAATTGGCTAACCATTACAGAAAGATATATTTCACAAAAGGAGAAGAAAAACCAAAACCAATTTCAACGACAGATACACTGTTGAGTAAGATACTACTAGGAACTTTGGGGTGCGTTCCAGCTTTTGACAGGTATTTTATTGATGGTCTAAAAGAAGTTGAGATACAAAACAAAGTGTTTGATGACGCTTCATTGAATGAGTTATTTGATTTTGTTGAGGAAAATAGGACTGAAATAAAGGACGCTCAAAAACTGATACTTACAAAAATAAAAAAGTTCTACCCAATAATGAAAATCTTGGATATGTATTTTTGGCAAATAGGGTATGACAAAGAATTGATGCAAAAACAAGAGAAGGAAATATCAGATGAAGATTCCTAATTGCAAATTCTGTCTTCACGAAGACGGCCTTAGGGTAAGAACAATTCGGAAGGATAACTTTATAACTATTTGACCTTATTACATCTAAACCTCACACATTGATTGACATATTAATTAGTTAGATTCGAGGTGAGTAAAATTTTCAAGATAACCTATCTGTAATTTGTTCCTTTATAGAGTAAGGAATTTTTTTCACATGGCTATCAATCTTCTGAAGTTTCAAATTTTCCTTTAAACTTTTAAAGTTCATATCTTCAAGTCTCTCGATGTTTAATAATGAAGTTCTATTATGAACCAAGTCATTATTTAATCTGTCAACATATTCATCAAGATCACCACCTATACTGAACTTATTTTCAGTTTCAGAAAGCGAAAAATTCATCATAATATCAAGGTAGTCTTTTAACTTAATTTTTCGCGAATCACGATATTTATCTTCATAAAATACAGCAAGCCATTTGTTAAGTGTTTTCTTATCAATATTTAGTTCTTTTGCAATACTTGCTTTGGATGTGAAATTAATTTCTAACAACCTGTTTAAAGACTTTTTAGGCCCCCCTGTTTTACTTTCCGGAAATATTAGTTCATTTATAACTTTATCTCGCTGCAAATCTTCAAGGAAGCTAAACAAGCTTTGTTTTTCAGTTTGTGTCATAGAACAAATTGTTGATTTTGCTCTACTTTTGATATGTATTAAAGCATTAAACAATTGAATATAATTATCTGAATATACTAAAGGATAAAAAATATAATAAAGCTTATCTAGGTTCAAGTCACAGAGTAATCTTTCAAACCCCTTCTCCTCTAAAACCCCATTAACGGCATAATTTTGCAAAGCGGCCCTTGCTTCTTTCTCACCATTAAACCTTAAAGTTAGAAGACGCTCAAATACCATTAAGGATGTTTCCTTTTTTCTTTTGCCCATTTTTTTCTCAAGGACTCGCTTCAGCATATTATTTTTTTGTTCTATGTATTAGTGAAATACGTATAATTACGTACGTCAAATTTAAAATTATCGGGGATTTTTTAGCCTGACAATTTTAGCACCTACTAAATTTGAATTATCAAACTTTAAAAATAAGCAAAATGAGTAAGAAAATGACAAGTAAAGCAGCAGCACGAATTCAGTCTGCATCAGCAAAATCAACGGGCAAAGTATCAAAAGGAAGTTTCTCTTCCAGAGCCTCTAGCGCAGCCGCGAAAAACGGCAAAAAATAGCCCATATATTGTACAAAAACGCTTCAAATGAAGCGTTTTTGTACAATACTGATTTTTGCATTGCTCATATTCTCTCTTAGAACTTGCTCACAAGAATCGATATCTTCTGTCAAATTACAGGAAGCATTAATATTTTAGCAGATGATATCACAAGTGTTCCGAATTCTTTACCCTTGCCATTTCTTAAAATTCTCAGCCTGCTCAAAAATCTCTTTATACACCTCGTCCCGGTCAACCGGGGGGTAATCATTTTCGGCCAGGAGGATGATTAAATCGGCTTTTAGTTCCGCTTTTATGTCGTCTCTTTTGCTCCAATCGGTGTATTTGGCTTTGTCGTCAACGACTTCTTTGACTTCCGAAGCTAAATGAATGAGTTTTTCCTCCGGATAGGCAAAATCGTATTTGACAGTCAGGGCTTTTAAGATGTCGTAGAAAGCTTTTTCTTCGAAGTCTATTCCCAGATCATTAAATGACTCCCTTTCCCTTTTCAGGGCATGGTAGAGATCAATTATCTCGTCGGTAAAATCTTCCAGAACCTCGCTCCTCAATACATCGCTTTCTTTTCGTTCATTATATTTCTCGACAAGCTGCTGCATTTTTTTAGTGAATTGGATTCCCTTAGTTCTATTCGTTTTTTTGAATTCACTAATTGCTTTTGCCAGTAATTGTTGTAATAATTTAATCTTTGTGTTAGGTAATTTTATTTTTTCAATCCTGGCAAGATAATCATCATCAAATATGTCTGTTTCTCCGTTCTTGTCTTCATTTAGTTTAAAAATCCCCTCTACCCCTTCACTGTTTAGCGCATCTTTAATCATTTCACGCACTTTGGCATTCATCTGTGCGGTATCAGGAGCTGTTCCTTTGGTGAGTTTGAAAACTATGGAACGAACGGCCAAATAGAAATGAACGTGGTCTTTCTCTTTTTGAGATAGTTTTTCGCTGGCAGAACAAATATCATAAGCTGCTTTTAAGCGCTTCACCAGGAACATGAACCGTTTTTCCAGTTCATTGGTCATCTGGACAAATTCGGCTGCCATATTCAGCGTATTGAGCTGTTCAACCGGACTGCCGGTAAAATATTTTGAGCTGTCGAACTTATGGAAAATTCTTCCCAGCAAATCGAGATGGTCTTTGACCACTACAACAGATTGCTCTATATCCTCAAAGTTATGGGTATCGGCCTTGTTGTAATGCGCCAGAGCCAGATTCATCTGCTTTTTAATACCGATGTAATCGACCACCAGTCCTTTTTCCTTGCCCTCAACCTTGCGGTTGACTCTTGATATGGTCTGGATAAGGTTATGGCGCTGAATAGGCTTATCAATATAGATGGTATCGAGGAATGGCACATCAAAACCGGTCAGCCACATATCCACAACGATGGCAATTTTAAAATTTGACTTTTCATTCTTAAACTGCCTGTCCAGTTCTTTGCGATATTCTTTAGTGCCAAGTATATTGTATAATTCTTCCGGGTCGTCTTTACCCCTGGTCATCACCATTTTTATCTGGGATGGATGAAGCTCCTGCTTCATCTCTTTTGTAACATAGCACCCAACAAACCTAAAAGCATTGGAACTTTGAGGCAGATTTGCTTTTCCTGGATTATTCAGGATATATTTTATTGTATTGTTAAAATGCTCTTCGTCACGAATAAACCTGTCCCAATAATCAGACATCCAAAAAGAAGTTGCATCAGCCGCAATTCTCAAATTATATTTCTTATTATTGGCCAAAGCCCATTTACCGGTAAACGATTTCCAGGATTGAACTATCCTGAATAAATCGTTTTTGGTATGTATCAACACATGCACATGATTGGGCATTATGCTCCACGCCAATAAATCATATTTATTGCCATCATGATACTTTAATGCCTCAAAAACAACCTGTGCCATTTCGGGATGTTCCAAAGCACAACACCCATAACCTGCATCAAGGAATTCTTCATACAGTTTTCTCAATTCTTTCTTCTTTTTCTCATCAGAAAGAGTGCTAATCTGCTGATCAATTTCCTTTAATTTTTCCTGAGGTAAACTATCAGCCAAACGGAAAGTGATAAATTGAACCAATCCCTCTTTATTGCGGTGTGGCAGGTTACGAGAATACCATTCTTCGGGTTTTCCGTAATGTTTGGTAAAAGAGGATGCATAGTTATTCACGGAGCGAGAGCTCCGTGCCCCCAGGTAAGCAATAATATTTTTATAGAACTCATAAGCAATCGATCGGCTGCTGCAGACAAACATTGCTTTTCCTTTAATGGTTGCTCCTTCAGCCACTCTGGTCTCATAGTGGTTTACAAAGTCTTCTGCCAATGCTTTCAGACGATCGGGATCCCCCAATATCACATTCATATTGGTAACCGCCTTCTTGCTTTCCTCTATCTGATACTCATTGGTTCCCTCCTCCGCACATCTATTGTAATAATCTTCAATCTTTTGCAGTTCACTATTATTCAGCAGCACCTTGGCTGCGCGTCCCTCATAAACAATCCGGACGGTTATTTCGTCTTTCACCGATTCGGTCATGGTATAGGCATCTACCACCTCACCAAAAACATCCAGAGTAGCATCAATCGGGGTTCCGGTAAAACCTACAAAAGTAGCATTGGGCAATGAGTCATGAAGATATTTTGCAAAACCATAGCTCTTGGTTACACCGTTTGCCGTTACTCTCACTTTTTGGTCAAGATTGGTCTGACTTCGGTGTGCTTCGTCAGAAATGCAGATAACATTACTGCGATTTGTAAGTAAGTCTGTGTCTTCGGTGAATTTATGAATGGTTGTCAGGAAAACACCCCCACTCTGAATATTTTGCAACCGCTCTTTTAGTTCGGCCCTGCTTTCCACACTAATGACGTTATTATCACCAATGTATTCCTTGCCATTGGTGAATTGTTCCGAAAGCTGATCATCCAGGTCGGTGCGGTCAGTAATAAGCACAATCGTGGGACTACTCAACAGTTCGCTGCGCATCAATAGACGGGTTAGAAAAAGCATGGTGTAACTTTTGCCACATCCGGTAGCACCAAAATAGGTACCTCCTTTCCCATCTCCTTCGGGTTTTTGGTGACTTATAATATTTTGAAACAGCTTCTTTGCTCCGTAATACTGAGGATAGCGACAAAGTATCTTGTCTTCTTTTTTTGAAGAATCTGGCAGAAAAATAAAATTCCGGATAATGTCCCGTAAAGTTGTTGTGTTTAGCATACCTCCAATGAGGGTATAAAGGGAACTAATTCCATCCTGCTCTATCATTTGCCTGTCTGGTTCCGACCGCCAGGCATAGAAAAACTCATAAGGGGCAAAGAACGAACCGGCTTTGTTGTTTACACCATCAGAAATAACACAAAAAGCATTGTATTTAAAAAGCTCCGGGATGTCTCGTTTGTAACGGGTGGTCAGCTGAACAAAGGCATCATGAATGGTGCATTCTTCACGAATGGCGGTTTTAAATTCAAATACCACCAGCGGCAAACCGTTAATGTAAATTATCCCGTCAGGGATGCGTTTCTCAAAACCAACAATCTCGAACTGGTTGACAATTTTGTAAATATTTTGGTCACTGTAAGGATCAGGCGCTGCATCCGAAATCCGGGAAAGACTTTCAGGTTTTGGTTCGCGTAAAGCTGTGAGTCCATTAAAATCTATCAGCTGGACATACAGATCTTTTTGAGACCGGTCTTCACGTTTGAGGATAAAACCTTCCGAAACCAACTTCATGATGGCCTTGTTGCTCTCGTAAAGGTCGGAAGCAGCATAGCTTTTGAGTTGCTGAATGATGCGGGTTACCTCCTGGTTTGTTAGTTTTTCGTCCTTGTATTTTGAAAGAAGAAAATTTCGCAAATCAGCCTCTATAATTACTTCATCCAGGGATCGTTGAATATCGCCACCAGGCACATATTCAAAACCCTGCTTTTGAATGAGTTCTATAAAGGCTTGTTCTAATTTTTCTTCGGTAAACTTCATATCTCTTATTTTAGGAGACTTTTCCCTAACGGGGTTAACCTGTATTGTTGCTTGCTGCTTTGGGGCTTGTCCGGTATGGTCATTTCAATGACCCCCTGCTCCAATGCGGGATGTAGATAATTATAAAGAAAGGTCGGTCTATGTTTAATGGAAAGCATTTTCATTATTTGGCTAGCCGAACATATTTCATCATTTATTACAGTCATCAGTTTCCAAACTTGTTCGGTGACTTGTTCGGTGACTTGTTCGGTAACTTGTTCGGTAACTTGTTCGGTAACTTGCGGGGTAACTTCCTCAACAGACGGGAATACCATCCGCAAAAAGTTTTCTGAAAAATGAAAACACTCTTTTTCGTAATGCTCCAAAATTCGTGGAATCCCGGAACCCAGCTGCTCAACCAATTCAAGGTCTTTGTATATACGCATCAACTCTTTGTTGCGCGGAATAGAAAAACCCTCGAAGAATTCTTCCCTGCTCAATCCTTCCGGAAGCGATCCGGCAGAAGTAATTTCAATCCGGTCAGAGAATATTTCAAACTTAGGAGGTATCTCCCGGGTATAATCGTTATGGACAAAAGCATTGATAATGGCTTCTCTCAAAGCAATAGCACTCCACAACCGCTGTTCTTCCCGTTCCCTTGAAGTAATTTTTGTAGCAGTCCGGTTTTCCAAATCAACCTTGTCTAAAACGCTTTTTGTGGCTTTAATGAGTGAACAATAGCCGTACTCGTTGTTTTCAATAAGGTCAACCCGACTTTTACCTTTATATTTGGCCACTTTTATCGACACATTATTTTCGTCGGCCAGCAGGTATGCCGCATAGTTGAGCTTCCCCTCTTCCGTCATCAGTTCAAGATTCTTTTTGAACTGTTTATTGAGTGACTTCTTCTTTGCCTGGTAATAAATGCTTAATTGCTCAAAAGTCAAATCCTGCCGATGGGCTTTTATTTTGCCAATGGAGTTGCGGGTACGTGAGGAAAACAATTTGTCAATCATCTGCTGAGGCATTGGTTCGGCTGCTGTACCAATACGAATGAAACAACCCTTTTCGGTCATTCCGTATTTCTTTTTAAAATAAGGCTTTTCACTGCCACTGGCCACTATGATTTTAATAATGTGTTTACCATTACGTTCTTCCACCACCACATCGAACAAGCCCATGGCCGATGGGGCAATGTTGTGTTTAATGCGGTCTTTTATTTTCAGCATATCCCCATCAGCATCGCTTATTTCGGATACCTTGCCCGTTTTGTCAATACCAATATAGATCACACCCCCTTCTCGGTAGTTCAGGAACGCTACCACTTCTTTCTCCAAATCCAGGTCTTTGGTGAGCTGTGTTTTGTATTCAATGCGGTTGGTTTCGGACATAATTAGATTCTATTCTGTTAGTTCTTTAGGATAACCAAAGGTTCGTAATACCAATTCTTGAAATTTTACTTTAAACATTGGAATGAGGTTACCAAAAAAACCTACTCCAGCAATCCCAATGATTATAGCTACCTCGTTAATTTTTAATTTTAATTCCTCCGGTAGTGAATGCAATATTTGATAACTTACAAATAAGAGTGCCAGCAAAAGAATATTATAGATGAAATAACTGAAGACTTTAATTCGTTTTTTAAAGCGAATTTCGAACTCCAATAATCGAGAGACTTTATCTGTATCTTTTGGTAACTTGAACTGAATAATTATATCGAATGCTTTGTAATGAATAATGCGAATAAAATCACTGTTGAATGATTGATGCGTATCACTAATTGCATTATAAGCTTCGATAAGTTGATCGTTGTTTATTTTGGATTTGTCCAATAAAAACAAAAACACCAATACCAAAGACTGAATGTTTGCCTTACTCTGATAATTTCCAGTAAGCAGGTTTTCAAAAGTCGTGGTAGTGGCATTTTTTGCTCGGTTTTTTATGACTCCCACTAACCACTCTTTTTTACACTCAAATCTGATAACTCCTATGATCAAAGTGAATATCAAAAAGTCATCATGAATAAAAGGAGCTGTTGAGTTTTCCGAAACTTTACGCCTTGAAATTTTTTCGTATTGAGAATAAAACCCTTCTTTGGAGTTCTTTTTAATTGCCTGTACAGAAAAAAAGTAGATGTCATCGATCTCTGACACATTGTTTTGTGGAGGTTGAAAGGGTTCCTCATTAACCAGCGCGTAAAGAGCGTTTTGTTTGGGCTGTTCCTCCAAACTGCTTAAATACCTGTGTTTTTCTTCTATAAAAACCATTTTTTTCTCTTTAGGCTATAGTTCAATTTATCCGCATCCCATTCCGGTACATTTCTCATTTTTCCAAGAAGCTTGGAAATTAGATTAGAATACAACATGGTTGCCGGGTCTTCTCTAGGTAAAAAGCTTCTCCATGATAAATAAGTAAATGAGTAGATCTGCTGTGTGATATAGTTTAAATCGTAGAACATTAAGTCTTTTAACTCTGGATTATCATGATTACCCTGTGGGGTTCTAATTCTGATTTGAATGGGATTGCTCATCCCATGTTTTGCTGTTTTCAACTCTCTTGCACCAAGCATCTGAATCAAACTTGTTTCATCATCAATAAATACATTACTTCCACGTTGAGGAATATATTTTCCAATTAACTGATTGGACCCATACTTTGATTCTCCTTGTTGATTAGTATCAAATAATATGCTTGGATGACTTTTGCTAATTGTTACAAAAGCAAACTTGATATTGAATTTGCTAATATCTTTTACCAACTGGCTAATGACATCAAACTCAACATTTTTAATCGGCTTGAAAATATGGAAGATCAAACGAACTGTATCTCCGTCTTGCCAAGCATATTCATCAGATAGCCGGTTGATAGAACTCTTTAAACTTTTGAGCAATTCTTCAAAATAGCTTTCATATGCCACATCCTTGACCTTATCCCCTAACAAGTACTGACCATCACTTGACATAAAGGTTGTTATTCCCACAACACGACTACTTTCAGCACCTTTATAAATATTGCTTCTCAACCAACTATGCCCGAGACCTATTACGATTTCTCTATCTACAGATTGTGGAGCAGGCAGAACCCATGGGGTTCCTCCTAACTTTGCGTAAATTTGGAGAGCTAATGGATTTAAAATATACTCCGTGTAATTTGAAAGTGTTGATGACCGTACAAACTGCACAGGTATTTCTAGGGAAAGTAACTTTGCTTTTATCTTGAAGTAAGGATTATCTTTGTCTGATAATTTCTTAAACTGATCGGGTATTTCAATTATTGCCAAATGCGGATTCTCATTATCGTAATTCCTTATTACTTCTATATAATCTTCTATCTTATAGTCTGAGATCTCCTTAATAATATAATTTACCTCGTGGAGCTCGTATTTTTTTAATAATCCTTTTTGAAAGTACCTTGAATTGGCGATTCCTTCTTTTAGATGAGAAAGAAACCTTGTAAAATCCCCTCGCTTAGCTCTATGGCAGATACTAAGTACCCTCGGACTTTTTATGTCGAAACTTATGCTGTCATATGGACCATAGTTGGACAAGCCCATATCTGCATTCAAATTATTTTTCTTTGTACCAGCATGGTCGTAAATAAACGTTGGTGTTTGTAAATTCATGCTGTTTTGCACCTGAAGAGGCGTAGCATCAACCTTAAAGCAAAAGCCGTCTTTATTTTGAAACACCACCGGTTTACCTTTGTCTGAGAATAGATGTTTAGCAATTTTGCTTATTTCATTAAACTGATTGACCGGACTTTGTTTCTTTATACGTTCCTGACTAACGGCAGCCAATATCTGATTGCACTTTTCCTCACTGGTAGCAAAGTTCAAATAAGCCTGAATGTTTCTTTTGGTTTTGCGAATGAAGAGCTCTTCCAATGGAAAACTTCTTTCCCCCTCACTAGTTAAAACAATTGCTGAATCTCCACTGATTGATTGCAGGGTACCAACAAAGTCTTCATTTGGAGCAAGTACATTGTCCAATCCCGGAAGAGTTTCCGTATGTAGCACCTCAAAATTTTTTAAATCAAATCCTTCTTTATGCAGCTCAAGGCATGAAAAGTTGAATACCCAGTTTCTTCGGATATTAACCACAAATGCAAACCCCTTGGTATTATTGATGTTTGTTTCCCGAAGCTGCACTTCTATAAGCTTTTTGAAGGCAATTTTATGTTTAATTTTTTCAGGCAAATAGCCTAATATCAAATCATCCTTTCCCTGACGAGAATAAAAGCGGAAAGGATAAAAATCTACAGGAACATAACCCCGAAAACGGTCTTTAAAGGTTCTGAAAAATATATGCTTTATTAACGATGATGTAACTTTACTATCATTGAATACTGACCGCATCTCTACCTTCCCGGTGAGTTGATTTTCTTCATCTTCCTTGTTTGATATAACAATTAAATTACCATCCCTAAAAAACGAATAAGATGCATTATACGCCCGTCTTAATTCGTTAAGTCGATCATCAGAATAAGGTTGGGTGATTACTTGGTAATCATAAAAATCAAACTCTATAGGGAAGTAATTTAAATTCATAGTAACTTAATTTTCTAATTTTGCCAGCTTAGAAAGAAGCAATCCTTTCAGTTCAGATAGCTTTTGGTTTTCTTTTACTATTGTTAAAATGTAATCATAAACTATTTCAATTTTTTCTCCAAACAATTTTATTGAGTCTTCATCTGGTTCCACTAAGATCTGACTGTCAAAATCTTTGGTAACCAAAGCTGCAAATACAGCACCCAATGCTTCCTTCTTTAGCTTTTCAATCGCTGAAAGACTTATTTGATGTGTAAAAAATTGGTTCATCCCATTTTTACCTGTTATTGCATAACAACTTTGATTCATTGTCATTTCACAACCAGAAATCGAAATCGCTCCTACAGTTCCCCGTGCAGTTACAAACACAGTGTCTTTTGGATAAAGCTTTGTGTTGCTGTTTTTTAAACCCTTTTCAGTAACATTCTTTTCGGTTTGAATAGAATAAAAACTATCCACAACATCAGCAGGTGTAAAAAATGGAATATCTCCATTCCAATATTCTCCATTGTTTGTATCAGGTGTTCCGCCACCACTTAGCTTGACGATTTCAGTAAATGGTTTTACTTCCCACCCTTCCGGAATCTCCTTTTCCAGCTCCTCATTAAACACCATCTTCCCACCAGAACTCTTATACGGTTTCCCGTTTTTATCCGGAAACTCAAAATCCACAAACCACTGCTTATAGATAGCCTGGGCGGTTTCTTCTAGTTTCTGAATGAGTTGGTTGTTCAGAGCAATCCGGTTTTTAACGGAATTGTATTCGGCTACAATAGCTCGTTGGGTTTCAATGGATGGAATAGGAAGTTTCATATTGCAGAAATCGTCCCACTCCAAGCTGCCACGAACTCCACCAACGGCATAAAAACAAGCTTCCCGGTCAAATTCAGGACGTGAAAACCACATCATCAAAAACTCAGGCAACAATATGTTTTCATCTTTAACCTCAAAAACAGGATATGCCTGTGAGATAATTGCTTCATCAAATTTTTGTAGCAAGGCAACCGGCATTTTACCATCCCGACGTACCTGCATAATGCTGCATGCAAACTGATTTTTGCGGATGATTTTATAATTCCGCATGTTTGCCCCTACTATATTGGCTACAGAAGGAATAAAAAGCTTGTTGATGGTGAGGCCTAAAAGCAAATCAATTTTCAGGTCTTTGTTTCGCTCATCAACAAGTTGTATGTAATCCCCTATCGGCCTATAATTCGATTGCATACCCCAGCTCCTTAAACACGTTCAACAACTCCTTTTTCGATTGTTCCTCTGCTTTTAATAATTCAGCAAAGTCCGTTTGCAAGGCCTTCATCTTATCGTCGAAATCAATATTTTCATCACGATTCACAAATTCAATATACTTACTGGGCACAAGCGAAAAATCCTTTTTCGCGATTTCGTCGAAAGTGGCAGAGTAGCAAAATTCGGGGATGTTAGTATAGGACGAAGCTGGAGCTTCATCCTTCCCAGAGGGTGAAGCTGGAGTTACACTCTTCCCGGAAGCTTGCCAGGCATGATAAGTTCCGGTGATTTGGGCAATATGGTCGGTATTGAATTGCGTAAATTTCTTTTCAAACGGTTCTCCCATTTGGCGCAAATCCATGAACAATACTTCTCGCTCCCGGTCGCGCAAATGGCGGGTTTCATCGCCCACAACTTTGGTTTGCTTTTTCTTATTTCTGTTGAGTATCCAGACGGTAACACTAATATTGGTGGTATAAAACATATTTTGGGGCAATATCAGAATTGCTTCTACCAAATTATTTTCAACAAGCTTTCGCCTTATTTTGTATTCATCACCGCCACCGCTCAATGCACCATTGGCCAGTACAAAGCCGGCCACACCATGTTCCGATAGCTTGGAAACCATATTGAGTATCCAGGCATAGTTCGCGTTGCTTTTTGGGGGTACTTCATATCCCTGCCAACGGGGGTCATTGATGAGTTCATTGGCTGCCCGCCAGTCCTTTTGGTTAAAAGGTGGATTGGCCATGATGTAATCGGCTTTCAAGTCGGGATGCTGGTCGTTATGAAATGTATCGGCAGGTTTACCTCCAAAATTGGCTGAAATTCCCCTGATTGCCAGGTTCATTTTGGCCAGTTTGAAAGTAGTGGCTGTATATTCCTGCCCATAAATGGAAACTTCCTTTTTGCTACCATGGTGGCTCTCGATAAATTTTACCGACTGCACAAACATACCGCCCGAACCACAAGCAGGGTCATAAATGATTCCTTTGTAGGGCTCAATCATTTCGGCAATGAGGTTCACAATGCTTTTTGGCGTATAAAATTCGCCCTTCCCTTTTCCTTCTGCCAAGGCAAATTTTGAAAGGAAATACTCATACACCCGTCCTACAATATCGGTTTGTTTGTCCCGGATGGTATCAATTTGATTGATGGTGTCAAGCAAGGCAGATAATTTGCTTGAGTCAAGCCCCAGGCGCGAGAAATAATTATCGGGCAAAGCGCCTTTCAGTGCCGGGTTGTTTTTTTCAACATTGTTTTAAAGCAGTATCAATTTTCAGCGCAATATCGGCCTGTTTGGCATTTTTAATGATGAACGACCAACGAGATACTTCGGGAAGGAAAAACACATTCTTCATGTTGTAGAATTCCTTCATCTCAATGTATTTCTCTTTTCCCTCGCTGATAAGTTCTTTTCTGCGTTCTTCAAATTTATCACTGGCAAACTTCAGGAAAATCAACCCCAGTACCACATGCTTGTATTCCGATGATTCTACTGAACCCCTTAGTTTGTTTGCTGAGTCCCAAAGTGATTCTTCTATTGATTTGGTCTTTTTGTTATTGTTTTGTTTAGCCATTATTATAGGTTGCAACTTAGTTAAAATCAAACACTAAAAGACCTCTAAAACTTTTGACGATTGCTTTAGAGGCTTCAAAAATTATCTAAAATTAATAATTCAGGGGGAGTAAAAGAAAGAAAAGGAAGGAAAATAAATAATATGAGAAGCTTTAAAGCGAAGAACCTTGTGAGAATTAAGCCCCAACATATTTTAAAAATTCAGCTTGTTAAAAAGGAAGATCGTCGTTTGGTGAAAATGCTGGCATAAATTCTTCAAAATCGGATTTCACTAATCAACAGAATGCCAGCTTTTAAATAAACTTAACAAACTCCTATCAAGAATTTTTTATTTATTCAGTTAAATGTACGAAAAACTAAGATAATTGCCTAAATTAGAACGAAATAACATTATTTTTTTTTTGTCATGAAAGACTACTATGTAAACAAGCAAGCCCAAGCCAATGGGGATCATGAAGTCCATCGGGAAGACTGCCATTATCTGCCATCTCCCGCAAACAGACATTCCTTAGGAATTTTTAGTTCTTGTGAAGAAGCTGTTAAAGTAGCAAAAAGAACATTCCCTCGTTCAAATGGATGCATCCATTGTTCCGAAAATTGCCACACCACCTAAAAAGTAATCCCGTTGTTCCTAAAATGTACAACGGGCTATTAATTGATCAGGTGATGTAAAAATCAACAGAAATCTACCTCCATCAACTTTAAATCCCCTTTCCTTCCTGTTTTTTCTGAATAAACTTAGAAGGGTCAACCACAGGAAGGAAAAATTTATCCTTATAGGCTGTCGGACTAACTTCTGTTGCAGCTAACGCTCGTGCATGAGAATAAGCAAGGCTGTGGAGCTGAGTCAACAACCCTATTGGAATTTCATACGATTGTTTTTCTTCATCAAAAACTTCACTAAGATTTTTTATATCAAATACAGTTCTGCCAGTATGGCTAATCAGAACCGTATCATCCTCTTTTTTTAAGAGCCGGGATGAAACATCAATTGCAATAACAGAATTCGCTGCATCAACATTGACCGTATTATTAATATTAATTGCTAATGATGAAGAATCTTTCAGTAACTCATCAATATTCGTCTCAGTTACATCTTTAAAAAAGAATTCTGTTGTATGAATTTTTATTATTCTGTATGCAATCTTAGTATGGTCTCTATTCTTTTCCATTACTCACAATAAGTCAATTGATTTTCAATAGTATAACTTCTCAAAGAGACTATAGGGTTTTCGTTCAGAGAAATCTTTTCAATTAAGATTGTTTCTGAAAATAAATATGAATCATAATCCATGATCATATTCACCACATCACCCGATTTATGAGAATGCTCCAAATACTCTTTCTTGTCTTGGAGTTTAAAATCAGGGTATTTATCAATTTTCAAGGCAATTTCAATAATCTTAGCGATGCTAAAATTAATATCTCCATCATTAAGGATTTGTGAGACACGCCCTTTGCTTACCCCCAAATAATCAGCCAATTGCGTCCTGTTAAGGCCATTTTCTTCCATATACGAAACAATGGCATCATACAGAAAACCGTTAATTCCCTCAATCCAATAGGAAGGTTCATTTAGTATTTTTTCTTTGATGTTATCGTTCCTTTTCATTTTGGTAGTCTTTTATTATCTTTTTTACTGATTTCAAGTCCTTATCCTGATTATCTTTCAGGCCTCCAACAACAATAACTCTGCCTTTATTTTCTTCGTGAAAAAGATAAATTCTTATTACTCCGGATTTAGCTTCATACAACTTACACTTCAGATTATGCCCTTTAATTTCCCGAAATTTAGTTTTTGGCCTTAGTTGCAAATTTGCAGTATCCTGAATAATGCGGATTGCACCTGCCAGATTCCCAAATAAATTACCTTCTTTTTCTATTTCTTCGAAAAAGGAATTAAATAAACTTTCATTATTCTTACACAATTCATAAACGTCTATTTGCGTTTCTTCAGGTATATGATCGGACAATATTAACGAATAATTCTTCAAAATGTTTAGATATAGCTAAATTTTTCTATTATTTAGATTAGGACTAAAATACAAAGTATTCTCGGAAATTCTTAGAAGAAACCGGAAAATCTGAATTAAGGCAAACACATGAGCTCCCTTAAATCAAAATCGTTCAGGTAATAAGGCTAACATTTATCTAACGTCCACACCACTATACATACAAAAAACTCTGCTCAATACACCGTTAACCACACAAAAATCCTAAGTCTGTCCTTATGTGGCACTTATACATGCACTGTAATAGTGCATGTTTTTAAAATATTTGCACCAGCATAGTGCAATTTTCCATAAAACACATACCTCCCCAGTTAAAAACACCACCTATTATATTCAAATACATATAAAAACGCAATTAAATAAGAAATTATATCTAAATGGATATAATTTCTTTATATTTGCATAAAATATATCTAAAAGCATATAATGGAGCGTTTAGCCGATTTTGTAAAACAGCGCAGAAAGGAAGTCAACCTCACTCAGGAAGAATTTGCCGAAAGAACCGGGGTTGCACTGACTGTTATTCGCAAAATAGAGCAGGGCAAAACCAACCTGAATCTGGAAAAGGTCAATCAGGTATTGGCGATGTTTGGCCATGAGTTAGGCCCGGTCAGTATTCAGGAATCTTTAAAAAGCGGTGATTCATGAGACAGGCAAAAGTTTATTATCAGGATGATTTAGCCGGAACGCTGGTCGAAACGGATGATGGAGAGTATGAATTCACTTACGATAAAGAGTATGTGAGGAATTTTCCAGATAGGTTTCTGACTTTTACCATGCCGGTTTTGGAAAAAACGTATCGTTCCAACCGGCTTTTTCCTTTTTTTGAAGGATTGATACCGGAAGGTTGGCTCTTGGAGATAGCTTCTAAAAACTGGAAAATAAACCGAAACGACCGGATGGGATTATTATTGGCCTGTTGCAGAAATTGCATCGGCGCTGTTAGTGTGGTACCAATAGAGAAATAAAGATGAATAGCAACAAGTGTTTATATTGTTACAAAGAAGTCGCAGAAGAAGGTGAATTCCATGCTTCTTGCAGTCAGAAATTTTTTGGTACTAAAATACCACCTGCTATCCCCTACTCTCTCGATGAGATGACGGAGTTGGCAAAAAATGTTGTTCAAAGAAGTATATCAGTTCCCGGTGTACAGCCCAAGCTTTCCATGAGCTTAATTGAAGAAGCCAGACAAAACTCTGATAAAAGGTTAACTGTAGTGGGCGCTCTCGGCGGAAATTACATCTTTAAACCACCCTCCCCCGATTATGAAGAAATGCCGGCTAATGAACACGTCACAATGCGTATTGCTGAGGCTTTTGGCATCAATGTGGTTCAATCCAGTCTCATCCGCCTTAAGTCCGGCGAGTTGTCTTATATCACCAAAAGAATTGACAGGACAGCCGGCAACGAAAAAGTCCATATGCTGGACATGTTTCAAATTACCGAAGCATTCGACAAATACATCAGCTCAATGGAGAAAGTCGGCAAAGCATTGGGAAGCTATTCTGCCAACCCACTTCTGGACAAGTTGTTTCTGTTCGAAATAACCCTTTTCAGCTACCTCACCGGAAACAATGATATGCATTTGAAAAACTTCTCCATGATCCAGAATAAAAGAAAATGGACACTGGCACCATCTTATGATCTCCTGAATGTATCCATCATTTTGCCTGAAGACACCGAAGAGCTGGCCCTCACCCAGGGAGGTAAAAAGCGAAAACTAACCAGAAAGAGTTTCGAAACGTATGGAAAAGATCTGGGGTTAAACGACAAACAAATCGATGGAGCCTTTAAGCGCTTTTTAAAAAACAGATCTAAAGCTTTCCGGCTGATTGAGCAATCCTTCCTTTCAGAAGAAATGCAAAATAAGTATATTACATTTCTGAATAAGCGATATGATGTGCTTTATTGATTTCCCAGTATTGAAATTTTTTACAACATATTTACAACGAACACTGCAAAAGCACAACACAAAACACTACTCTTCAAAAGGTTAAGACAAAAAAGCACTTTCTGTATTGGAAAGTAATCAATACAATAACCCAAAATGCCACAACGGAATCGTATTCAAAAAGCCATATTCAATATCATCTTTAACGACAAAAGCATTTTCAACCTCCTGAATTTGTTGCATTCCTTTGTTCTTTCCTCCTACCCCAAAAGTGTATTCATCCACTAAGAAGTCGGCAACAGGAGACATGATTATGTCGTGTTTGGCCCTCAACTGATTAAAGAAAAAGGTTTCCCTGACATTGCCGGTATTGGCATTTTCACTGGCCAAGTTGTAAATCAGATTGGTATTGTCCAGATAGATTTTATCCACCTTGCCCAGACCTTTTATACCGCCGGTTGCATTCCTCAGTTGCGCAATCATCCCCGCTTCCTCAATAAAAAGGCAATAATCAGCAATATTGTTCCGGCTTGAGGAGAGAGACGCAGCAATTTTGGTCATATTGGGTTTAAAAGGCACGCTATGCGCTATTATTGACAATAGCTGTTTCAGTTTCCGTCCGGTAGCCATATTCATACCGGCATACATAGGAATATCTGTTTCCAGGGTTTGATTGACTACCTGTTGAAGACGCAATTCAAAATCGTCGTCCAGCGCAAACGGATAATAGCCCTTTTTTAAATAATCCTCAAACAAAGGCAGAGGATGCTCTACTTCCGGCAACTCAACCTTATGGTTCAAGATCTCATCAAGTGAATATGCGGGAGAAGAAATCTGATGAAAAAGTTGAAGATACTCCCGGAATGAAAGCCCCTGCATGTGATACATAACAGCTCTGCGGCTCAAATCCGAAGATCCCTTTTTAAGATCCAACACAGAAGAACCTGTAAAAACCACTTTTAAATCAGGATGATAGTCATAAATCAATTTCAGTTCCTTGGCCCAATCCTTATACTTATGAATTTCATCGATAAAAAGATTCTTCCCCCCTCTTCTGGCAAAAGCCTCAGCCAAATTAAGCAACCTGTTATCAGCAAAATAAAAGTCTTCAGCGGTTACATATAAAGTCTCGGCTGGATTCAGATTTTTCTTAATATGTTGCAAAATAAGAGTCGTCTTCCCTACCCCTCTTGGCCCGGTAAGTCCTATCATGCGATTATTCCAATTGATATCGGCATGTTTGTATCTAAAGAAACTGGTATCTGTTTCTTTTAAGAGTTTGCGAAATATTACAAATAGTTGCTCCATTTTGATGATGTTTATTTATGCAAACCTACAAAAAACGCACTACAACAGTGCAATTTTTCTTAATAAACGCACTTTTACAGTGCAATTTTCCAAGTAAATATTTAAGCAAGGTTGAACTAGCGCGGGTAAATGGTTAATATTTCACTGTTCGAAGAAATGTTTTTATCCTGAAAGGGTTTTACTATTTGAAAGGCGCGGTGGCCTGTCCGTTTTCCGGGCCGGCGGTTGACGGGAAGGCTTAATGGGCGACATTCAAGGCCTTGCGCAATGGCCGGAAATTAAGCATGACGCGGGCTGATAGGTTTAAACGGACTAGACCTTTTTGGTTCCTTTTTGGGGCAATGCCAAAAAGAACATAAAAAATTGGTCTGCTGACTTTTTCAGCAGCTCTAAGTCTAATCTATGATAGTGGTCTCAGGAAAGACATAAAATAATAGTTTAAATTTCATATCCGTAGCTAAACTACCAAAATATAAATCTCTCTAATACGAGTATTAGTGAAATCAACACTCAGATTCTTATTTTTGAAAATGAAATAGTAGTATGACTACGGATAACGACACAAAATTAAGAAGGCAATTAAAAGATGACCACTAGGGGCAATTTTCGGGGAGATAAAACACTGATGAAGTTCCGGACAATATTTTAATAAAATATTACCGCGAATTTCGCCCCCGGTAATTTTATCCAAAAGTCAAAAATATGCCATTATTGTACCCTATTTGTACCTATGTTTTCTAAAACCCTGTTTTTAAGCGCTTAATACATTCTGCATTGGGAGGGGAAGTACCCATTAGAGTTCCTAACATTGCAACAAATAACTCTAAACCATAAAGATTCAATATTGCTCAGATTTACATCTTGAATTTACCCAGAACATTCAATTTATTCAGATTAATCCGATAGCCCCCCCTAATAGTTTTGAAAAAAGCCCGGCATGCAAACACACCGGGCTTAAATTCAAATCTGATATCTCTAACAGGAAAGTGCTACCAGATTTCCGATATTATTCATTACTCCTTACCACTTTGCAATACAAAATTAATCGGCACGGTGTACGAAACCTGCACTGCTTTCCCTCTTTGCTTACCGGGTTTCCATCGAGGCATAGATTTCACGATTCTGATTGCTTCCGCATTGAGTGAAGGAGAGATGCCCCGTGCTATTCTCACATCTATAATACGACCATCGGTATCTATAACAAAGGACACGTAAACACGGCCTTGAATTCCATTTTCCTGTGCTTTCGGTGGATACTGGATATTCTGCACAAGAAAATTATGCATAGCAGCTTCTCCTCCGGGAAATTCCGGCATATCCTCTACAATAAAAAACACAGGCCTTTCTTGCATTTCTTCTTCTGCAGAAAGATCGGAGAAAGAAATCTCGGTCTCCATCACAGCCTCACTATCTTCAATAATCAAAGCATCTTCGAGGCCAACATCTGCATCGACAATATTCAACACATCTGTTGCCTTAGGTGCAGGGGGCGGCGGTGGCAGGACTCTTTCCTGACTGGTAATGGGAATAATCTCCTCTTCATTCTCACCGATGGCATGATTGCTGACACCTTCCGGCAAAGGATTTGGCTGTTCAATAGTCTTTTGTCTCCCTCCTTTATTGGATACAACTGAATCCACAGCAATAAAAGAAGTGTATTTTGTTAAAAGATTGTATTTCAACCCAAGTTGTGTAATTTCCTCTTTGAGGGCTTCCTTTTTGTCGGAATTATCATAGCTGTAGCTGTCTAAAGAAGCATAATCGCCCAGCAAGCGGATCTTTTCTCTGGCCCAGAGATATTTCAACGCTTTATTCTCCTGATCATTGGCCTGTATTGTCAGGTTTTGTGAGATTTCACTTTTCCCGGATGTCCCTGTTACTTTCAAAATGCCATGTGGCTCCCCACGATATTTTCCGGAAATAATAATGGGCCTTTCGGCAAACAGGTCAGGAATGTTTTCGGGCAAAACATCATAAGCATCAAAACCCTCAAAGTTGTAATCAATGCCGATTAATACAGGTTGAGAAATGTATTTTTCGAACTTCTCAGCCTGCAATACAGCTTCCGATTGATTCATTGCCACAAAGGCTTCCCCATATCCCACATGAGCCATCCCTTCTATCAGATGTCTGTTTACTCCACGTCCAATTCCAAAAGAAAAGAAGTTGGCATTTCCCAGGTTGTTTCTAATATAATCGAAGGTCTCATCCTCTACCGAAACATAGCCATCGGTAAGAATGATGAATGACCGGGCATAATCGTCACATTCATTCAAGCCCATGGCGCTCTTTAGAGCATTGAGCAATTCGGTTCCTCCTCCTCCACGCCGATTATCCATAAACTGAATGGCATCTTCAATATTCCGCTCCGTTGCAGGCAATGATTCCTCATTGTAGATATAGGAACCGCCGGAAAAGAAGACAATATTGAAAAGATCTTTCCCGCGCAATCCCGAAAGGAGACTTTTCATCAATTTTTTAGAAATGTCAAGCGGAAAACCGGACATGGAACCGGAAACGTCAACAATAAAGACATACTCGCGGGCAGGAATATCATCAGGCTCCACCCTTTCCGGAGGTTGCATCATGGCCAAAAAGAATTTTTCCCCATCCGGATTATCATACAACAAAACCCCTGTTTCAATCTGATTGCCCGCCAGACGGTATTGCATCACAAAGTCGCGATTACCGCCATCCGGCTCTTCCATCGCTATTAACGCCGATGATTTTGCCTGGTATTCTATTTTATTTCTGTGGGTTTCGCAACGAATATCCTGAATGGGCAGACCGGTATTCAACTCTATATCAACATCAAGCATAGAAGTTGGCTTTTCACCCTCTTTTAGATAGGGATTTCCGGTCCAGGTTTCGGTTGAGGCTTCGGCCATCTCGCCCTTGCCTACGTATCTGGGACCAACCACGGTAGGATAAACGAATTCGTAAATTTTGTCGGATGGCACCAGGAGTTCGGTGTATGACATTTTAACCTCCACTATGGCTCCGGGCACAATATTAGCCACCTTCATTTTGAAAACGTTGGGACGCTTTTCCTCAAGCAATGACGCTGTCTTCCCCTCCTTCTTAGCCTTCTCGTATCGTTTTCTTGCTTTGTCTTTTTCTTCTATTTTAGCCATAATGACTCTGTCACCCACCTTCATCACCATTTTGTAAACAGCAGCTCTGGTGGAGGCAGGAAACACATAGATGGCTTCAATAACAGACTCACCTGTGTTGACATAGGTTTGGTTAACCGTTACATCGGCAATAACCCCGGAAATTTCAACATCAACATCAGTCGATTTCAGTGGCAGGCTGGCTTTCTCATCCTCATCGGATAATACCACGAAATAAGGAGACGCATTTTTGTCCTGTGCCATGGCAGCAGTCATGATGCAACCAGACAAAATAATAAATAATACTGTTGCTTTGGATAAAAGATCTTTGATTCGCATGGTAAAGAGCTTCAGGAGGGTTTGACAAAAAAAGAAGAAGAGAGCAACAATCAGGTTGTTAATCCGATGTTAAGATCCTGTTACCTTTACCTAAAGCTACCACAAAAGCATCTGAAAATAAACAGTGTAGGCGAATATTTGAATATTTTAAAAGAATATTAATCTTGGTTAACCTTTCAGAATATTTTGTTTCTTGTATTCTCAAGTGCCTCCATTACAGTCATCTTTCAAAAAATTTCACAAAAAAATAAAAACTACTTGTAACAACTTTTTAACAAAATTTCCTAATTAATACATTTAATTATGTTGGATATGGTTTAAAGGGTACCAATTATGTGGCTTCATTCCTTTCAACTCTTCACCATGGTTCTATATTATTTTCCACAATCCTACGCGCAATCACCCAGGTATTCTTTTCAGATGATGTCCCCATCCTCATAATGAGCCTCAATTCAGATGAAGGCTCATTTGTCAGCGGGTTTACAAGGGGCACTATTTGAATAAGCATTAGACAGGGATAAGTGGCACAATGCTTGCTAAGAACCACGTAGTATTTTTTTTTGCACAGACAAAAGAATATCAATCTATTAGACCTCTTATTATACTGTATTAAAGAACAAATAAAATTTGCCGAACTTGTAACAACGTTGTCAGGGAATTTTAAAAACAAGAAATTCCAAAACTTATCAGTTATCCAACAAAACGATATTATTTTAAACATTTAATATACGTGTTTAATAATTTAAAATTGTCTTATTAATGTAACCATTATATTTTCCTTAAACCCTAATACTAATCTTAATCGGTTTAGCTATGAAAATCTTCAAAAACAGATCCACTCACACAAATTTCATTCTTCTTATTTTCTTAGTTTTATTAAGCGGATGTGCTTTATCAAACATTACTTCTGTTTCCAAGAATAAAACTACTAAACCATTTTCATCATTTTTTATTCTTTGTGTTGAATCGCCGGATGAGATCAAGGCGCTGAACAAAGAAAATTACGAAAATTTTATTGCAAATAATTTTAATAAGATTGACGGATTAAATGTCAGAAGTCAACTTGAAAAAACAATTAGCCGGAATCTTTCCATCGGAAATTTCCCAAGAATTGTAAAATCTCTTGATGTATTTCAAGTGGACGAACAATACACTTATGAGGAATTTATGGAAAAGATAGGAGCAACTGGTACCGAAGCTATTTTGTTTGTTAATTTGCGAAACTACTGGCAATCAAAAGAGTATGTCACAAGCTATTATAAGAGAAGCTCCGTAACTCGGGAAGAATTGGAACCCAATGCAACTTATTATGCTTACTTGTATGACCTTAGAAATATAGATGAATATCTATGGTTGAGTAAAGTAAATGTTTATGGAATAAATGCAGGTTATGATACACTTAATAATTATTTCGCCCGTAGAATTTCAAAGGACCTTAAAAAAAATAAATACTCTTATTGATTATGATTAAATAGTTTAGTCTCCAATCACAAAGATATCCAGCATAAAAAAAGGCTTAACCTAAATCTGATTTACCCAACACAGAATTATGATATCATTTTCAATACATGTCTCAATTCCACAACGCCTGTAACCTATAATACAAACATCCCATCAACAGACATAAATCAGATAAATGGAAATTTTGACAATAAACAATCCATGCATTAAAAGCAAAAACAGAACAATCTTCAGAGAGTCAATGAAGAGCAGAGACAAACTGCCTTGAAATGGCTGAAAGTCATGGGCATTTGGGAAATACTGATGCCTTGTTCTCTGATGTTTCATCCACGATTCAGCGTCTGGTTTTGTTGGCACGGGCATTAGTAAAAAATCCATATCTTCTCATTTTGGATGAGCCCTGCCAGGGATTCGATGATGCACAACAAAAATATTTCAAAGCATTAATTGATGAAATCGCCGGACACAGTGAAATGGCTATGATTTATGTCACCCATCACCGGGAAGAGTTGCCGGAGTGTTTTAAGAAGAAAAAACTCACTTTGACCTATTAACAATAATGAAGAAGAGCACGTAAAGGTTATGTTTAATTGAGTGGGAATAAACACGTAAAAATGCTGCCTTCGCCCGGCTTACTGGTTACATGAATCTGGCCATAATGTATGTCCATAAACTCTTTGCACAACAACAGTCCCAAACCGGTGCCTACTTCATTTGAAGTTCCCGAAGTAGAAATGTTCTCTGATATTTTAAAGAGTTTCGACAACTTGTAAGGTTCCATCCCAACGCCATTATCAGCCACAGAAAGTTCAGTAAAGCCCTTATTCTCCTTCTGAACCAATCGGGCATCAACCCTGATTTCACCATTCACATAGGTAAACTTAATGGCATTTGAAACAAGATTTCGGATAATGGTTTCAAACATATTCTGGTCGGTAAATATTTGTAAGTCTGCCGGAATATTGTTTTCAATAGAAATGCTTTTCTTACCCGCCAGGTTTCGTAAGGCCTCCAGTTCCTTCTCAACCATTTCGTTCGCATGATGGAACGCCGGGGAAAAGCGAATAACATTGCTTTGTGCCCTGGCCCAATCCAGCAAATTCTCTAACAAACGATGGGTATGCAGTATATTCTCATTGATCAATTCAACACATTTTTGTTTATCCTTGCCATTAAGGGTTTTATCAATCAGCAACAAATCAGAAAGACCACAGATATTACCAATGGGATTTTTCAAATCGTGGGCAATAATTCCAAGAAATTTATCCTTTGAAGCATTCAGCTTCCTGAGTTCTTCATTCTTCTCTTCAATTTCTTCTTTTATCAATCGGGCTTCAATGGCTTGTTGTTCCAATTTGGTGTTATTACTCAGACTTTCAGCATACAACGCCTTTGTCTTTTTCTGCTCATTGAGCAACAATTTATTGGATTTAAACAGCCTGAACCGGAGTTTATAATGAACCCTGTTAATTATAAACCCTATAATTGATATGGGATAAATATCTGCAATGATTAACAGTTCCTTTTCTGAAGGTTTTCCAATAAAGATGAGAAGCAGAGTAAAAACGATAAGCGGAAACGCATAAATAAATGCTGTTAATCGCCAATTCTCCTTTATGTCCAGCGAGATAAGAAAAATTATCAAAATGGCCCCTGTTACACTTGGCGCCAAAGCTTCTTCGTGCAGATGAAGCAGACATTTGGCATACATCATCAGCTGAAGAGTTATATAAATAGAGATGTACAGGTATTTTTTTAACAGAAAGAACTGATGCCTGTACCAATGGTGTATCAGGAGTAATGAGAGTATGATAACCATTGGAATTGCACGAATGGCAACTCCAATGAAACTATTTCTTACGCTCCAGTCGGAGTACATATAATAAGCAAGAATAACCGCTCCCACCGCTAAAACGAGTGTCATATTCTTTAAAAAGACTTTTCCCAGGTACTTTTCAAACTGAGCTTGAAGCCTTTCCGAATTCAGTTTACTACCCATATAATGAAATATCTACGGTTAGATTGTTTTTAACTACCCCCCCAAAAATTTTTAAGTAAACCGACCTATATTATCCCGGAAAAATCAATTGGTCTAAAGTTGTTTACCACAAGAACATCTGTTGGCAAGCCCGGTTTGCGAGGTTATTCTTAATGAACTGAAAATCCACTTCTTACTGTTTAGTTTCTGACCAGAAACAGCTCTAAAAGCAGAATTTGCTTAGTTTATAGACGGACTCTATTTAAGCATCATCCGTATTTAGTAAAATGGAATCATAATCAATAGCACAACAGACCGTTTCAATATTCTGAAAGTCAAACAATTTGTTTGATAAAATTCAGAATGTCAATGTCGTACGATTTTTCTAACCTCTAACTTTTAAAAATCTAATGATCTATTGATTATTCGAAAATGTTAAAATTATTCGTCACTACCTAATCATGCATACAACTTTATGACCAATGGTCAGATTCTCTGGCCGAAAAGGTTGGCACTGACTGCTTCATGATATGCAGGAATACTCCTTGCTTTTTTAATGATTTTGTGAGCTTTGTGGGGGTTGGAAAATAATTGAGCAAAGTACTCCCAAAAGCTCTGCATCTTTATCAAAAGATGGCCGGGCCCTGACAAAGACTCATCATAGGATTGAAAAAGCGCATCATGAAACCGGCTAAACTGAACAGTCCACGCCTCCGGCAATTGGTCTGTATCCGCCTGAATCATGGCCGGCAAAAAGGGATTAGCGATGACACCCCGGCCAATAGCCCAGCTGTTGATGGACGGAAAGCGTTGCTTCAGTTCCCGGAACTTAGCTACTGAAGTTATGTCGCCATTATAACAGATTTGATGACCGGTATTTTCCAGGCATTGCTGAAACAAGTCAAGATCCGCCTCCCCTTTGTACAATTGTCTGCCCAGGCGGGGATGAATCACAATATTTTTGATTTTATGCTTCTCCAGCAAGGGCAACAAATCAAGAATCTCCCGGCTATTGTCATAACCCAGTCGCATTTTCAGGGAAATGGTAATATCGGATTCATTGGCAACTCTGGTCAACAGCTCATCAATCTGCTCCTTATGTTTTAACATGCCGGAACCCAGTCCGCGTTTTGTTACCATCGGGTAGGGACATCCCAGATTCCAGTTCAATTCACTATAGCCAAGATTCTGCACATACACGGCCACAAACAGAAACTCATCAGCGCTGTTGGTCATCACCTGTGGTATCAGGTTGCTTACCCGGTTATTCTCCGGCAAAAGGTCCCTTTGATAAGAATTCTTTATTTCCAGGTGCTTTGTCAGCCTGATGTAAGGCGCAAACCAGGCATTTATTCCCCCGAAATATTCCTCAACGGCATTTCTGAAAGTAAAATCTGTGAATCCCTGTAAAGGGGAAGCAAGCAACGTAAAACTCATATAAACAATATTTTATCAACATTGATGTTCGATTATATTAAGCCGGAATTATTGCGACCGCGAAAAGCGAAGCGGGAAGCAATCTGCTTCCAAAATAATAGTTTTTCCCGGACAATAGTGTTATTTTTTGTATTATTGCCGCGGTAAAACTCAACAATCCAAAATGGACGCAATCCTTATCATACTTTCATCCACATGGAAATTTGCCGCTACTTTTCCTATAGCTATCTACCTTTTCAAAATGACTTTTACCGAGACCATTTTGTACACCAATATTGGAGGTTTTATCGGCATTATTGTCTCTCTGTTTTTTTCCAAAGGCCTGCTTCTGTTATGGAATAAAATATTTCCGGGTAAAGCCGGCAGTAAAAAGAAACAGAAGAAAAAATTCACTAAATCCAACAGACGCCTGGTAAGGATAAAAACTAAATACGGGATGCCGGGAATTGCAATCCTCACTCCGGTTCTGTTATCCATACCCATAGGAACATTTCTTACCACAAAATACTACGGAAAGAAGCGAACAAATTTTCTTTTTCTTGCTTTGATCCAGGTAATCTGGTCCTTTATATACACCATCGTATTAACACAAATAAAACTCGATATTTAGCCCATAAAACACTAATCCATGCTTAAACCACATCAGGAACTCACAGCCAAAGGGAAAGAGATTTTTGACATTGTACACCAAATCGGAGAACTTATTCCGGAAGATTCCCAAGAACTTCAACACCTCAAAGGTCAAATGCTTGGCGATGCCATGATGCTGACGGCCAAAGTTCGTGGTGCCGAAGGAGGCGACCTTTACGACATCCGTATGGAGAATGCAGCCATTATCAGAAAAGCTGCCCGCGATCTGATGGTAAGCAATCATTCGCTGGAGATGTATGGATTTAAGTATGTGGACTATTTTGATATGGTTCGCGAACTGATTGAGGAGTACCGCCTGATTTTCATTCGCTGGGTACAATCCTTTGATCAATGGAATTACATCATCGACCGTTGGGGCCTTTTCAATCCTCCCGGCGTAGGACCTTTTGACAAGGATCCTGATGATGACATACCATTTGACAATCCGTTCGACGATGAAGAGTAAAAAAGGGAATACCCACGTCAACGGCATTCCCTTCTGAATCCATTTTATAAGAACGCTATTCTATTTCTGCATGATACTCTTGCAGAGATTTCACTTTGTAATCCCCTTTGAGCCGCTCACGGATTCCTTCAGTGGCAGCCAATGCGGCAGAAGTGGTGGTAATATACGGAATGTTGTACTTAATGGCATTCTTGCGAATGTATGAATCATCGTACTCACTCTCCTTACCTTCCGGAGTATTCACAACCAGTTGTATTTCCCCGTTTTTGATGCCATCCACAATATTGGGACGCCCCTCATGAACTTTCCTGATCTCCTTTGAATCAATTCCATGCTCTTTCAGGAAAGCAGCAGTTCCTTTTGTGGCGAGGATACCAAAGTTCATGTCCCGGAAATTTCCGGCAACATCAACAATTTTGTCTTTGTCTCTGTCACCCACAGTAATCAGTACATTACCTTCGATGGGTAGTCCGGACTTTGTAGCCTCCTGAGATTTAAAGAAAGCCATTCCATAATTTTCTGCCAGTCCGAGTACCTCTCCGGTAGAGCGCATTTCCGGCCCCAGCAGGGGATCCACCTCTGCAAACATATTAAAAGGAAATACAGCCTCTTTTACACCGTAATGCTTAAACACTTTCTCTTTGAGTGCAAATGATTTCAGATCTTTACCCAGCAGTAAATCAGTGGCGATGGGCACCATTGAAACCCCGCAAACTTTGGATACCAGAGGCACGGTACGCGATGCACGAGGATTTGCTTCAATGATGTAAACCGTGTCATCATAAATGGCATACTGAATATTCATCAATCCCTTCACATTCATGTCCAAAGCAATGCGACGGGTATATTCTTTCATGGTGTCGATGTGCTTCTGAGGAATTACCACCGGTGGAATCACACAGGCCGAATCGCCTGAGTGAATGCCGGCATATTCGATGTGTTGCATTACCGCAGGCACAAAGGCTTCTGTTCCGTCAGAAATAGCATCTGCCTCCGCCTCAATGGCGTCTTCCAGAAACTTATCTATCAGCAGCGGTCGGTCGGGAGATACGATTGTGGCAGTTTTAACATATTGCTCCAGCATCTCCTCATCCAGAATGATACGCATGGCACGGCCACCCAACACATACGAAGGACGGATCATCAACGGATATCCGATACGACCGGCAATTTTCAGGGCTTCGTCCAGCGAACTGGCCATCCCCGACTCAGGTTGAGGAATTTCAAGTTTCTGCATAATCTGGCGGAACTGGTCACGGTCTTCGGCCAAATCGATTGTATGCGGTGAAGTACCAAGAATTTTCACCCCGGCTTCTTCCAATTCTTTAGCCAAATTGAGCGGAGTCTGACCGCCAAACTGCACAATTACACCTTCGGGCTTTTCCTGCTCATAGATGCTCAATACATCCTCGGCGGTCAGCGGTTCAAAATAAAGCTTATCCGATGTATCGTAATCGGTGGAAACGGTCTCCGGATTACAATTTACCATGATAGACTCATAACCGGCATCCTTAAGTGCAAAAGCGGCATGCACGCAACAATAATCAAACTCAATACCCTGACCAATACGATTGGGACCCCCACCCAGCACCATAATTTTTTTCTTGTCGCTTGTCTTTACTTTATTGGGGGCATTGTAGGTAGAGTAATAATAAGCAGCATCTTCTTCCACACCGCTTACGGGAACCGGTTCCCATGCCTCGTTTAATCCGAGCTTTTTACGTCTGTCGCGTATTTCTTTCTCACCTATACCAAGCAACTGAGCCAGGTATTTATCAGCAAAACCATCTTTTTTGGCCTCGATGAACAACTCATCAGGCAACTCTTTTGCTTTGAACGACAATATTTTTTCTTCCAGCTCAACAAGCTCTTTCATTTGCGTAATGAACCACCTGTTGATGTAAGTCTTTTCAAACAGTTCATCCACACCGGCCCCCTTGCGAAGAGCCTCGTACATGATAAACTGACGTTCACTGGTGGCCACATTGAGCATCACCATCAGCTCATCAAGCGATTTTTCGTTAAAATCTTTTGCAAACCCCAGTCCGTATCGGTCTATTTCCAACGATCGGATGGCTTTATGAAATGCCTCTTTATAGGTTTTACCAATACTCATGACCTCACCCACGGCCTGCATCTGTGTGCCCAGTTTATCGGTGAGTCCGTCGAATTTCTCAAATGCCCATTTGGCAAACTTTACCACAACATAATCGCCACCGGGGGTATATTTTTCCAAAGAGCCATCGCGCCAGTAAGGAATCTCATCGAGCGTTAATCCACCTGCCAGCAACGCAGAAACATAGGCAATAGGAAATCCGGTAGCCTTACTGGCCAGAGCAGATGAGCGCGAAGTACGCGGATTGATTTCGATGACCACTACCCTGTCAGTCACCGGGTCATGGGCAAACTGCACATTGGTTCCGCCAATCACGCCAATATCCGACACAATTCGATAAGCATATTCCTGAAGACGCTGCTGCAGTGCTTCCGAAATGGTCAGCATAGGCGCCGTACAAAACGAGTCTCCTGTATGAACCCCGATGGCATCCACATTTTCGATGAAACAAACAGTAATCATCTGGTTTTTGGAGTCACGTACAACCTCCAGCTCCAGCTCCTCCCAGCCCAGAACCGATTCTTCCACCAGGATTTGATTTACCATACTGGCGGCGATTCCACGCGCGGCAACGGTTCGCAATTCCTCCAGGTTATAGACCAATCCGCCACCGGTTCCCCCCATGGTATAGGCAGGACGAATCACCACTGGATATCCCAATTCTGCAGCAAAGACTTCGGCATCTTCCACAGTCTCCACCGCTTTACTTTTGGGCATGTCGATACCAAGAGAAATCATAGAGTTCTTAAACTCGGTACGATCTTCCCCTTTTTCAATGGCTTTCAGGTTTACCCCGATTACCTCCACATTGTATTTATCCAGAATCCCTTTATTGGCCAGCGTCAAAGAGAGGTTCAAAGCTGTTTGTCCACCCAGATTGGGCAACAAAGCATCGGGACGCTCCTTTTCTATAATTTTGGTCAGTGCAAACTCATTCAGGGGTTCAATATAAGTCACATCGGCAGTGGAAGGATCCGTCATGATGGTTGCCGGATTGGAATTGACCAATACAATTTTATACCCCAGTGCTTTCAGTGCTTTACAAGCCTGAGTACCCGAATAATCAAATTCACAAGCCTGACCGATAATGATGGGTCCCGACCCGATGATTAATATTTTGTGGATGTCGTTTCGTTTAGCCATAATTTATATTTGAGTCATTTTGGTTACCTGTTTCTGACAACTTTATTCAAATTGCGCTCAAAAAATAACAAATAGTTAATTTTTATTCCACAAAAATATAATTTATTAATCGGCGGGAGGATGTTTTTCTCTTTTTTTTGATAATCAACCCCTACCAACCCCCATAATCGTGTAAAGTCGCGTCATTGCGAACGTAGTGAAGCAATCTCAATTTTTTAACCGGACGACAATGATAATCAATTGTATTCCTTCGTTCTTCACTCCCCCAAACTTGGTTTCATGAATTGTCCTTTTGGACTTGCTTAACTTTTGGCACAAAAAAAGGCCCTCAAAAAATATGAGGACCCGTCACTTAGTTTTTAGCAAGCTTATAAATAAAGCAGGCACTAAATAGTTCAGGTTAGCAGAATTTAATCCTATGCCCCGCCTTTTTTCGTTTCAATTAAAACCACTCCGTTGGCTCCGCGGCTTCCATAAATAGATGATCCTGCATCCTTAATTACATCGATACTAGTCACATTACAAGGACTAATATGGGAAATGGAACTTACGACTATTCCATCCACCACATACAACGCACAACTGGATAAATTCAATGAATTGGTACCCCGAATAACAACCTCTGCACCATGGCCCCTTCCCCGAACTTCAACCCCCGGAAGCCGTCCGCGGATAAGCTCAAAAATATCCGAATAATTGCAGAAATCTTCATTTTCAGGCCCCATATGAGAGACGGAATTAATCAACTCATCTTCATCTACATACCCGTAACCAACTGCTCTTTTTTTATTTTCAGGAGTTGGAATAAAGGTAACATGAACAAACAGAGAATCCTTCACTTTTTCGTTGATACGTACCCGCTCGTTGCGAAATACTTTCCCTTTAAAAAGCAAAACATCCTTTTCTTTGGTGACTATACTAAAACGGCCAAGAGAATCGGTATTAATTCCGGCTCCACTTTTTTTGGCGTGAACTTCAAAGTTGGCCACAGGCAGATTGTCCAGCGTGGTGACTTGTCCTTGTACAATTCTGGTCTGGGCTGTTGTCGAAAAACCAGCAAGAATAACAAGGAGTATAATACTAAAAAAATAATTCTTCATAACTTTCTCCTTTTATTAAATATCAGGGTTAATTCATTTTCAATATATTAGATCAGCAATCCCATCAGTGGTTTAAACTTCAAATTAAATGACCTTTAATCTATAGACAATGAGAGGGATAAAAACCCTTACTGACCACACAAAAAATCTGAGTCCGGGCAAAATCTAACATCTAACCGTAGAGGAAGAATTCTCTTTGTGATAAATCATAGAAATATAACTATTTCATCTGTCTTCTGCCTGTCAATTGCCCTTACTCCAGTTATCCGATGATTTAATTTTAAACCCTGCAATACCCCTATTTGTTGGGAGTATTTAAACATTGGAATATTTGCATTAAATATTCACATTCTCCATTCCCACAACTTATTACAAGGATTATGCCACCCTTAAAGTCAATGAGTTAATGTCTCTCAAAACCCCATTTAATGGGGATTGATGCTCCTGACCTTCTCCTCTATTTTTGTCTTCCGAAACAATACCACATTGCATTGAAACTGCGCATTCCACAAATATCAGATGAAACGAATGGGATTTCCGAAAGGCATTTTTTTTGGAAAAACACCAAAAAACAAGTCTCATGCAGATCAACTATTCTTTGTGAGTACAGTGCATTCGACAACAAAAATTATTTGAATCGTAAGAACAATTGGCTTCTGGAACAGAAAGTCAAATACACTTTGATCTTTTTGCTGTTTTCACTACTCACCCCCTATTCATCCGCTCAACAATCCCAATCCGTTTCAGGAACAATTCTGGAAAAAGCATCCAACAACCCTATACAATATGTTGCCGTGGGACTAAAAGAATTAAACCGCTGGCAATATTCGAATAACAACGGAAAATTCACGTTTCAAAATATTCCGGCAGGAACGTACACTTTGGTGGCACATTGTCTGGGCTACACCCCGTTTGAAACAACCATTGACCTACAGACGAACTGGACACAAACGATAATGCTTCAGAGGTTGGATCTCCGGATTCAGGAAGTCATTGTTACAGCTACCGAAAAAGCCAACGAGACGGGTACATCAGTCATCAACCGCCAGGCCATGCAGCACCTGCAACCATCCGGATTTGGTGATTTGCTGGAATTGCTACCCGGATACCGCTGGGGAAAGCAGAATTTGTCGGAAATCAACTCCATAAAACTGAGACAGGCCGGTGATGATCTCAATACAGCCTACGGAACATCCTTTTATGTGGACGGCATTCCTCTCAGCAGTGATGCATCCATGCAGGGCAATAATTTGGCGGAATCCGGTCTCAAACTAAAAAATCGCATCAACGTAGCCAATGGCATTGATATGCGACAGGTTCCTACGGATGACATTGAGCAAGTCGAGATTGTACGCGGCATTCCCTCTGCCAGACAAGGCAATCTCTCCACCGGGGCTGTCATCATCAAACGGAAATGGGGCGAATCACCTCTGTCGGCAAGGGCGAAGACAGACCTGAAAAACAAAGTTTTTGCCATCAGCAAAGGCATCAACCTGGGCAATCACAAAGGGATTCTTAATATTGGAACTGAACTTCTGCATTACAAAGATGATCCAAGAAGTCCTCTGCAAACTTACCTCCGGAATCAGTCCTCGCTGCGTTACTCCAATCACTATTCCATTGGCCAAAGCACCTTATCTGTCAAAACAGGGCTGGACTATCTTTTGACGATAGATAAAGAGAAGGAAGATCCGGAACTAAATTATGGAATGAAAGATGAATACCGGGCAGAGCGTTCCCGAATGGATTTTAGCGTACAGAGCGATCTGCACATTCCCGGGGACGTCAGCAAAAATTTAGAGTTCAGAATAAAAGCAAGTCACACCCAAAACACACTTACGCGCGACAGGCTGGTTGCTCTGACAGGCCCCCAACCAATTCCGGCTTCTATGGAAGAAGGAAAATATTACGCCGAATATCTGCCATCAAGATATGAAGCATCTTTTGAACGGGATGACCAACCTTTTCAGCTCTTTGCTTCGCTGGATTTTTCATTGAGCGGAAATGTACATAACCTAACCCATCAGTTCAACAGCGGTGTGGACTGGCAAACGCTCAAGAATTTTGGCAAGGGAGACATCTTTGATGCGTCACGTCCGATATTTCCCACCAATGGAGGAAGGCCCTATGATTTCAGTGACATTCCTGCCATGCATACCCTCTCCTTTTATGCGGAAGAAGAGTTGAATTTCAACATGGGAAAACATCACTTAAAAGTACGTCCCGGCATCAGAATACAGATGCTTCCCGGTATCAGCAAGGATTTTGATATGCAGGGGAAAGTGTACACTGACCTGCGTGGACATATTGGTTATACCCTCCCAAAGTTTCAGGTGGCCGGGCAGGAGATTAAGCTCACCCTTCATGCCGCAATGGGAGAAATGACGCGGATGCCTGCACTGGCAATGCTCTATCCCCAGCAAGAGTATTTCGACATAGTGGAACTGAATTATTACTCCCAGACACCTGAACTGCGCCAGCTGTATGTGATGACTGAAATTGAGGATCGCACCAATTACAGCATCCGACCGGTCAGGAATCTGAAAAAAGAAATCGGGCTGAATGCAAAAATCGGAAAAACCAAAGTGATGCTTTCGCTCTTTGATGAATATTTGAATGATGGTATCCTGTCAGCTGCAAACTTTGTATCCTATACTTACAATTATTACGATCCGGCATCTGTATCTTCCGAAAATCTTACTACTCCTCCTGCCATCGATCTCTTTTCGGCAAAAGAAAGAAGTCGGTTATTCTCATACAGACAACATACAAACGGCTCTGAGCTGCACAAGCAGGGTTTGGAATACCAAATCATATCGCCAAAAATCAGAACACTCAACACACGCATTACCATCAGCGGAGCCTGGTTCAAAACGCGGTATCACATATCCCTGCCCGAATACGAAAGACGCTCTATTGTTTACCAGGGAACAGAATATCCTTATGTGGGAATATTTGCAATGGATGATTCTGAAAGCGAAAGAAAGGAATTGTTCAACACCAATTTACGATTTGACACCCACCTGCCTCAACACCGGTTGTTGCTGACGCTGGCGCTGCAAACTACCTGGTATCAGAAACAACAATATCTCCCTTATGATGGGACTCCGGTGGCATACATGGACAACAAAGGCAACATTTATCCATACACGGAAGCTGATCAGGAGGATCCGTTACTGAAACTGCTGACACGCACTTTCACCCCTTATCATTTCGATGAACAGAAAAAACCCATCGATATGGGGGTAAACATCAAAGTCAGTAAAGAAATCGGAAATCATCTGACATTCGCCTTTTTCGTGAACCGGCTGATCAACTACCTGCCCGATTACAAACTAAGAACAGGTGCCACCTATCTCAGAAGTGAACAACCTTATTTTGGAATGGAACTCAAGTTTAACATCTAATATAACACATACTATGAAGTACATCAATTTACTATTTGCAATGTCTGTGCTGCTGCTTGCTGCATCCTGCGAAGACGATGAAACAGTTCCCATGTCGGAACTAACGGTAACGGTTACCCTGCCTCAGGAAATGGGTGACGATGTCAATCCCGAAGGCCTGGCAGTAACACTCTCCAATACGACCAACGGAAATGAAACAACCGGAGCTGTTGATGACACAGGAATCTACACTGCTACTGTGGAAGAAGGGGTTTACAACATTCTTGTCAGCGGAGAGAAAAACTATATCTCTGAAATTGGAAATGACCAGTTTGAACAAACCGTGAAACTTACAGGACTGACGGAAAACATCAGTGTTTCAGGAACCGCCTTCGAAACAGAAATCGGTCTTTTTATTGCACCTGCCAGTGAGGGTTGGGTGTTCAAAGAGTTGTATGTCACCGGTTCACAAACACCCGAAGGCAGAAGTTATTACAAAGACAAATACTTTGAAATCTACAATAATAGTGATGAAGTTTTGTATGCTGATGGAATCTCTATTGGAGAGTCGGATCATAACTCCTCATCAGAACTCAATATCTGGGCAGATATGATAGACGAGTACTTTGTAACACAATTGATTTACACCATTCCGGGAGATGGTTCTACCTATCCGGTGCAGCCCGGGGAGAGTATTGTTATGGCCGATGTAGCCATTGACCATACGGCTGACAATGCCAGTTCCATTGATTTGTCGGGTGCCAATTTTGAGTGGTACGATGATCATATTCTGGATGTTGATGTTCCTGAAGTACCCAATCTGGTCAAAAACTTTAGTTATTCAAAATCAATCTGGACACCGCACAATAAGGGGTTTAAATCGTATGTCATTTTCAGACCGGAAGGCTCCATGGATGATTTTCTGGAAAGCAACCTGATTGAAAAACAAAATGCCAACGGAAGTACCTCCGTTCGCTACAGAATACCCAACAGTTCCATTTTGGATGCGGTAGAAATGGGAACTCCCTCGGATTTTCTCAGCAAAGGACTCTCACCTGCTTTAGACCTCAGCTATATCAACTGTGGAGATGGCAACGATGCCAGATATGGCAAAGTAGTGCGACGCAAGGTTCAGTCGGTTCAGGATGGACGTATCATCTACATGGACACCAACAACTCAGCGGTGGACTTTCTCAGCACTGTTGATCCCAAACCGGGCATCATAGAAGAATAAAATACCTGAGGGAAACTTATCAAAGCTAATGATTCAGAGATTTTTCATAACATTTGTTTTTATCGTTTGTCACGTGGCCATGCAGGGAGCCGATACTTTATCGGTCTCCCGGCGTGCCCATCTGTGGCATTCCGATAAACCTGCTATCATCCGGCTGGCGCAAAACCAGCCGGCCCTCAAACAATTCCTTCCGCTGGATCGATACACGGAAATATCAGTAAATACAACAATTCAAAACAACAATTCTCTTCATTACCATCATCAGGGAGATACACATCATACCCTGGGTGGAGAAGTTGTGGGATACCACAAAAACGATCGAAACACGCTCTTTGGAAAAGCGGCCTACCACCGTCAAAAAGAAAAATACATTCGTTGGTCACAGGTAGAAGATGTTCATCGACTGGGGCCATATATTATAGCAGACAGTACCACCGGCACCCGTGACTATGAGACCTACCTTTTGTCGGGCGGACTATCGCACCAAACCCCAGCCGGTACGCTCGGTCTTTCCGCAAGCTACCGTGCTCAAAGCAGCTACAGAACCCGCGATCCGCGCAGTTATTCTATCATCTCCGACTTTAAGTTCACTGCCGGTTGGGCCCTGCCCGTTGGCAGATCAAATCTGGCGGCCTTATCTGTCACTTTTGGCCGTTACGATCAGGCGCTAAATATCAAATCTTACGAGGAAGGCAGAACCGACCTGATTTATTTTATGTATGGCTTTGGGTATTACAACCAGAACCTTTCCGGCTCATCAGACAACTATTCCACTGATTACAAAGGCAATAATCATGCACTTGAATTTCAGTTTCTACCAATACAGGAAGAGGGATGGTTCCTAAATACCCGATACGCCTCGGAAACCATTGATGCAGCCTACAGCCACCGCACACGTGGAAGCTACAAGTCCACCGACCTGATCCTGACAAGCGGATATCAATGGAAAACACCGGCGCATCAATACCGAATCAGCCTGGATGCAACTCATGAAACTGGCCAAGGCACGGAGTTTTATTACGAAACCTTTATTGTAGATACGATTACTGCAACCACCGAAACACAGTTACTTTCAAAAAATCAAAAGTTCCACAAGCAATACTCCTCGCTCTCCCTTAAGGGTAAAGGATGGATCACAAATAATCAGTGGACAATCATCCCTGAACTGAAAAGCGGTATTCTGTTTCATTCCTCTGAGTATAGAACTACTCCCTGGAAAACAGCAATCAATCAACTAATTATTAAACCATCAGTGGGCATCAGAAAAAATCATCAACAATCGATAAGCACCATAGATATCGCCACTGCATGGATCACCGCAACCAGCAATAAATTACTGGTAGCCGAAGACAACCTCATCGTGCAGAAGACCTTATTGCCTGATTTTCAATTCCGGTCAGCTAATAAGTTTTACACACAATTGGAAGCCAAACATATACAAACCATGAAAAACCAGAACGCATGGCAAATCAAAGCCGGATGCAAGTTACTCAAGGCCCGTGGGGAAACCGCCACAAAAGTGTGGCTGTCGCTGGGGCTGGTGCTTTTTTAGTCAGTAGCAAGTAGCCAGTAATTCGTAATTAGTGCCCGTCTATAAAGTCGGGAAAGGTTCTGGCTGGAGCTGTGTCTGTTCAGAAAGTGCCAGTTACAAAGCCTGCCCCGATTTTTCTTCGGGGGCTTGCGAAGTCCGAAAATACGGAGTTTACTTTTTGTAAATGAGTACTTTTCGGACAAGCGTAACGCAGTAAATGATACTTTATGGACAAACACTAATTAATAAAGGAAAAATACAAACAATGGAAAATGTAATAGAATGCAGACATCTCACCCATTATTATGGCGACAGATGCATTTATGAAGACCTGAACTTTGCCATCCCCAAAGGACGGATAGTAGGGCTGTTGGGCAAAAACGGAACCGGCAAGACCACTACCATCAATATCTTGAATGGTTATTTGCAGCCAAAATCGGGTGAGTGCCGCATGTTTGGACAAAATGCAGGACGACTCAGCCCTTCAGTAAAGCAAAAAGTGGCATTACTGCTCGAGGGACATGTTCAGTATTCATTCATGAACATCGCACAAATTGAAAAATTCTACGCTTCTTTTTATCCGCTTTGGGACAAGGTGCCTTTCTGGGAGCTGATGAACAAACTGAAAATTGCTCCCAAACAGCGCATTTCCCGAATGTCCTGCGGTCAGCGATCCCAAGTGGCACTGGGCATTATACTGGCCCAAAATGCAGATTTGCTGATTCTGGACGACTTTTCCATGGGACTGGATCCGGGATATCGGCGACTATTCGTGGATTACCTGAGTGAATATGCACATGCTGAAGACAAAACAGTATTTGTCACGTCCCACATCATTCAGGATATGGAGCGCCTGATCGATGACTGCATGATTCTGGATTATGGCAAATTACTGCTCCAACAACCCGTTGACAGGTTTCTTAATTCCTTTAAACGCTACCGGATGACCTCCCTCCTGGCTCCAAATTGGAAAAAGATGCCGGTGGTGCACCCCGAAAAAATACGCAACAAAATGGAATTCTATTCCGATGCGGGTAAACAAACCATTGTACAGAATTTAAAGGAACAGGGATTTGAAACAAATGACCTGCAGGAAGAATCATTAACACTGGAAGAAGCCTTCATCGGTCTCACAGGAAAATACTAAAACCATGATAAAAGCACTTTTATACAAAGAATGGATTAAAACCCGGTGGTTTCTGCTGGCTATCGCCATTGCGGGACTACTGCTACACATCTATATGTTTATGCGTGTGGGTCGCTCCATCCGCCTGGTGGGTGCAGAACACATCTGGGATGTGATTATTACGCGCAACCAGTTTTTGTTTTCGGAACTGAAATACCTCCCCTTGCTTAGCGGAGCACTACTGGGATTGTCTCAGTTTATCCCCGAAATCACCAATCGCAGAATAAAACTAACATTTCACCTGCCGCTGCGTGAGAAAACCATTACCACCTGGATGGTCGGATTTGGTTTTATACTATTGACGGGGCTTTTCCTCGTGCAGTTTGCAGGCCTGTTTACAGGCATACACCTGTTGTTTGCCCCTGAAATTGTGAGCAATGGTGCCCTTACCGTTCTTCCCTGGTATGTAGCAGGTTTGTGGGCTTATCTGGCCTGTGTATTTGTAGCAGTGGAACCCACCTGGCGAATGCGCATTCCCAATCTGCTAATATCAACAGGACTTATTCGCATCCTTTTTCTCTCGGATTTCCCGGCGGCTTATGCTCCTATGCCGGTTCTGATGCTTGCAGGGACAATACTTTTCGTGTTATTTCTCTGGCTCTCTGTTTTCCGTCTGAAAGTCGGAAGACAATAATCTCCGGAGCAACAAAAATATTAACAAGCAAATCGCAAACGAATGAAACGAGCATGATATTTTTTAAATATAAATATCACAAGAGAATATGTTTAAAAGAATATTATGCGAGAGCAAAGCGGTTCCATTCGTTCTCAAATTTTTAATTAGTTCTTTATCACATAATTACAAAATTTTAAACGAATGAAAATCATAAAAATACTATTATCCATCACCACCATTTTCCTACTGGCGTGGGTGCTGCCCTGGCTATGGGATATCGCCACCGACAAACCCAATCATTATCCATTTACCTATTACAGCAGTGTGGCCGAAACCTTTGGCATCCGGGAAACCATCAACGAACAAACCACACTCAAAGATGCCAAAGGAAACACCTATACACAGGCCCAGTTCGACAGCATTTTGCCAATGGTCTATTTCCGGCAATTGACACGGGAAGGCAACCTCCCCGATTCATTACATGGGGTGGAGATGAATCAGAAAATCATTGCCATGAACAATTTCTACTTACGTTACCGTCCGGCCGATAAAAACAAACCGGTGATTCCCTTATACACTCTTTTCGAATCAATGCCCAAAAGAGTGGATCTGGAAATGCCGGGAGACAGATTCAGGCTTACCCGAAAATTGGAGTTTGTGCAACCGGAAACCAACACCATCGACAAAGAAAAGAGTAACCAATTTGATGCGGCTCTCCGGGAAAAAGGTTTTATGGGGCCTCCCAAGATCGTTGCCGGGAACCCCACAACCCGAAAAGCTTATGACGAGGGCTATTTCATTGTGGACGGCCAAAACAAACTCTTTCATCTGAAAATGGTCAACGGACGTCCTTATGTCGGCTCTGTGGATCTTCCTGAAGACATAAATCCTGTTTGGATTACAGTAACAGAATATCCGGCCCGACAGTTTTATGCTTTTCTGATTACAGATGAGGGGCGGTTGTTTACTATTTTCACTGGAGGATATGAAGTAAAAGAAATACCGGTTCCTCCGTTCAATCCTGAAAGCGACAACCTCCTGATTATGGGTAACCTTTTTTACTGGAATGTGGAAGTCACTTCGGAAACAGGACAAACTCTTTTTGCCGTGGATGCATCCGATTACCAGCTGAAAGAAAGCATAACTTTTTCTGCACCTGACGAAAATGAAAAGTTGTACAGTATTCTGTTCCCCTTCAGCCTGCGTTTCACTTCCGTAAACGATGAATATGTAAAACCCCGCATAGAATTTACAGGTTTCGCATATCTGATCTCAGCGGTTTTACTACTTTTGGGTTACATTCTGACTCGCCGGTACCAGAAGAAGTCCATACCCTTTTGGACAGCAGCTTTAATTTTGCTTACTGGAACTTTTGGGCTGCTGGCATCCATCATCATTGGAAATACTGAAGAAAATTAAATAATTCACCAACTAAACATTAAAAAAATGAAACAACTATTTTTCTTTTTAGCGTCACTTTTTTTATTGGCATCGTGCGTCTCATCAGGCAATAAATCAGACAATAAAGAAACAGAAAACACGAATACAGCGACAGAGGCCCCGTCAGTAGATATCTCCAAAGCCGTCAATGTAGCCAGCCTGATGGAAATAGCAGCCGAAAATGTGGACAAAGAAGTAGTCATCAAAGGAGTGGTGACACATGTATGCAAACATTCCGGGAAACGCTGTTTCCTCAAAGATGAAAGCAGCGATAACTCCATTCGCGTAGAAGCCAAAGGAGAAATCGGCGGATTCAATTCGGAACTCAACGGAACACGACTTGTGATTAAAGGCGTTGTACGTGAAAACCGCCTTTCTGAGGAGTACATCAACCAATGGGAACAGAAAACCATTGATCAGAAAGAGCAGGCTGAGATCAATGAAAACCAATGCAGTGCAGAACTTGCAAACATCAAAGAGATGCGTGACTGGATGGCTGCCAACAACAAAAATTTCTATTCAGTTTTTTATGTGGATGGCATTGATTATGAAGTGGTAGAATAGAGCGCGCTGAAAAACGCCTGTTTTATTATCTACTAAAATTTTAAATTATAACAACAAACTCTTAAGTGCAAGATTATTTCATCTCCCAGACGAATTTCTTTGCGCTTACTCATACAAACTGCTAATCAAAAGAATAAAATTTACTTCACCGCCCCAAACTCGAAGTATTTCAATACTCCTTCGATTGGGGCGGCTTGTAAATTCTCCTCTTTTGACTTTTTCAGCAGGCCCTAATATAAAGAACATGCTGGCAAAAAATAAAATAAGATTATGGCTGCGTCGCATTCACCGCGATGCAGGCTATTTTGTTGTGGGAATTACTTTGGTATATGCACTTTCAGGAATTTTCCTTCACCACAAAATGGGTGTAAAAACCACAGAAGAAACGGTTCAGCTATCTCCGGATTTAACGCCTGAGGCCCTCAAAAGCGCATGGGCTTCCGCAGCCTCTGAAAAAGCCATCACCTACCTGGAAGAACGTTCTGAACAGATTGTATTTTACTTTCCAGGCGGTATGGGCGAATATCAGAAGGCGAGCGGCATCACAAATTATGAGACCTATAAAGACCGTCCGCTGGTACTTTTTATGAGTCAGTTGCACGAAAATCAGGTGAAAGGTTGGGGCTTTATTGCAGACATTTATGCCGGTGTTCTGGTATTTCTGGCACTCTCAGGCCTGTTCATGGTTCCCGGAAAGAACGGATTTATGCGCAGAGGTGTCTGGTGGTTTGCGGCCGGAATAGCACTGGTGGTGGTTTTTGCATTTTTGTAAATCTGCGAATAATCCCAAATGCATTATCCCAATGTAGCACTTTCACAATTAATAAATTTATGAAAAACTCAATATAAGAAGATTATTTACATCAGGTGCGGCGGATTCCGATCCGCCGTTTTGGCTCTAACAGCGGATTGGCGCTAATTCCTGCCACTTTGCTTGTCTAAGAATTCGCTGAAACTGAGCTATTATTGGTAACAAAGTGAAGAATCCCAATTTTAGTGATTAGAAAAATCAAAGACAAAACCAAGTTGGTAACTTTTGATATTGCCCCTTTATTTTAATAAAAGAATCTGTCGGTATCGCCAAACCGCACACCTACAGAATTAGTATGCTGACAAGCTGAATTTTAAAAGAACTTTTGACAGTAAATGTAAAAAACATCATGTCTCCACAGATTAAATCTATATTTTTGCCCAAAAACACAAGAATGCCCAATAAAGAAATCAAGATATACGCACCAGGCCCCCACAATACCATTGTAAACCAGAGAGGAGAAATCATTACGCCTCCCGACAACTGGGCTTTTCTCCCGGCAGGGGATGCAGGTGTCACCCGTAAAGTCACTTCCAAAGGCAATTGCTGGCGAATTCAGAAAAAAAAAGGACGCCGAACCATTTCTCTGGGCATTTGGGCACCCGCCGAAACCATCCAACAGGCCACAGCAGAAATGGCAGCCACCCGAAACACCGACAGCTACAAAAAAAGACAGGAATATGCAGCCCAAAGGCGGGAAAAACAGCAGGTAGCTTATGAGCAGGAGTTCCATCAGGCAGTTAAAGAGTTTTTAAATTTCCATCCCCAACATAAAGAACTGGAAACCAAAATGGCCCGGGCCATCACTGCTCATGCCATTCCCGTAGGCTCTGGAACGGTGGCACGCACCTCCATGATTCCTCTGGAGGAAAGGGCTGCGCGAGCCGTAATTGCCTGGATGCGTCATCAAACCACCGCTTATGACCATCTGAATATCCAGCGTATTAAAGGAGAGCGCCGACGGGTAAGACGGTTGCTGGCAGAACAATCAGTGTCTTTATTGGAAAAATACCGGACAGGACTGTCTGTAGATGAAAAGTGCCCACTGAAGAAGGCTTTACAAAGGGAAAAATGATAATTACTTATCATTTTTCCCTTTGTAGTACTTCCAAAACCATTTCTGCCATTTTGGTGGCCGATTGGGGATTCTGACCTGTTACCAGACGTCCGTCACGGACGGCATGTTCTGTAAATTTGGCTCCTTCGGAATAGACGGCTCCACGTTCCTTAATTTTATCTTCCAACAAGAAAGGGACCACCTGCATCAATCCGGCAGCCTTCTCTTCTGCGTTGGAAAAGCCGGCCACTTTCTTTCCTTCAATCAAATAAGTCCCATCGGTCAGTTGAATATTGACCAATCCTGCAGGACCGTGACATACTGCACTCACCACTCCCTGATTTTCATAAATGCGAGCGGCAATGCCAGCCAACGTCTCATTTTCCGGAAAGTCCCACATGGTGCCATGGCCTCCCACATAGTGAATGGCCACATAATCTTCAGGATTCACCTCTGATGGCTTCATCGTGTTGGCCAGTTGCTTTTGAATCTGCTCATTTTCCCAAAACTCCTTATTTACCGGGTCTTCCAGATCAAACCCATCCACCGGAACTGCTCCTCCGGCAGGACTAACAAAATCAATCCTGTAATCTTCTTTCAATACCTTCCAGGGGTGAGCCGCTTCGGACAGATAGAACCCTGTCTCTCTACCGGTATCTCCAAGTTTATCATGACTTGTAAGGACAAAAAGTATTTTTTCTTTCTCACCTCCATCCTTGCAGATTGCAGCATTTGCATCTGTGAAATTAACAGCAAACAGGAAAAACAGGAAACTTAATATTTTCATCTTCATAATTCATCTACTTTTTGATTAATAAAATCCAATTCATCTGATGATAATTTTACATCAGCAGCTTTGGCATTTTGGGAAGCCTGATGTGCATTTCTGGCGCCTGCCAATGCAATGGTAATACCTTTTTGCTCCAGGGTCCAACGAAGCACCAATTGAGCCAGTGTAACCTCATGTTTTTCAGCAACGGGCTGAATGGCCTTGAGAAATTCATTTACTTTTATGATATGATCATCTTTAAAGGATGGATGAATTTTACGGTGATCTCCCTCGCCAAACTTTTGCCCGGGTTTCATTTTTCCGGTCAACAATCCACGTTCCATAGGGCTATAAGCCAAAACAGATTTGTTATTTGCAATACACCAGGGCAGTGTTTCCTCCTCAATTTTTCGGTTAACCATACTAAAAGGCATCTGATTGGAAACAATATCAACCACCTGGTTAGCTTTTTCTGCAAGAGATGCATCATAATTACAGACTCCGGCATAACGGATCTTTCCCTGCTCCAGCAAGCGCTCCACAGCCTCAAAAGTCTCCTCTACCGGGGTAGTAACATCAGGCCAGTGAATCTGATACAAATCGATGTAGTCGGTTCCCAATCGCTTCAGACTATTCTCACACTCCTCAATCACACTCTCTTTTCCGGCATATTTATAAACATCGATAAACCGACCATCGTTATCTTTGGTCTTCATATAAAATTTCCCTTTGGGCAGATCCCATCTCAACCCAAATTTGGTAAGAATCTGAACCTTCTCTCTGGGAATATCCCTTATGGCCTCTCCAACAATCTCTTCGCTGGTTCCCTGACCATAAATGGGAGCCGTATCAATAGAGGTAACGCCATGTTCGTAGGCAGTCCTGATGGCATCAATGGCATCGGTCCGCTCTGTTTTTCCCCACATCCAGCTACCCGCAGCCCAGGATCCAAAAGTGATTGCCGAAAGACGTAATTGTGAATCTGATAGTGTTCGATATTCCATAATCTCATGCTTTTGTTAGACCAACGGAAAACAGCATGCAATGGTTCAATATTCAAGCAAATCATTTACCATGATTCAATCGTCTTTTTCCTTTCCTAAAATTCATTATTTTTGTTGTCTGCCACCCTGATCATTTTTCAACATTAAAAATCGCTATTATCATGCTATACACCAATCGTTTTATTTCCATTTTATTTGTTCTTTTCGTCATTGTCTTCATAAGCAATGCCCAGGACAAACCCGATTACCAAAACGGAGTGCCCGAGGCATGTACCTCCATTACTGTGGGTAAACAAGCCACTTTCGACGGATCTGTAATGACCTCCCATACTGATGACAGTCACCGCACGCGTGCCTGGATGGATATTGTTCCGGCACAAAGATTTGGACGCAGAGATAAGGTAACCATGTATAAGCGGGAAGCTGATGATTCAGGTCCCATGCCGGCCTACAAACATACACCTGTTGGAGAGATTCCTCAGGTTCGCGAAACTTACGGATATATCAACACCGCATATCCCTGCATGAACACTCAACAGCTTGCCATTGGGGAATCGACTTTCGGAGGAAGAGAATCCCTACAGTCAGACGAAGGGCTCATCGATTGCCAACGCCTGATTAAGCTCATGCTTCAACGCACAACCAATGCCAGAGATGCCATCAGGACCGGCGGGGAACTCCTCAAAAAATACGGATGGAACGATGCAGGCGAATGTCTGACCATTGCCGATACTAAAGAGGTTTGGCACATGGAAATTGTGGGACCGGGAAAAGGGCAAAAAGGAGCTGTATGGGTGGCACAGAGAGTTCCCGACGATGAAGTGAGCGTCAATGCCAATGCAGCACGTATTCAGGAAATAGACCTGGAAAACCCCGACTTTTTCATGGCTTCTGAAAACATCTTTGATGTGGCCCGCGACAGTATGTGGTGGAACCAGGCCACCGGCCCGTTCCGTTTTGCTGATGCGTATGCCCCCGAAAGCAGAGAGTCCATGGCAGCCCGCCGACGCGAATGGCGCGTTCTCAGCATGATGAATCCATCATTGGAATTGGATCCGGAAGCACGTGATTATCCTTTTTCGGTGAAACCTGCTCAAAAAGTCTCCCTGGAAAAAATGATTGAGATTTTCAAGGATTACTACGAAGGAACTCCCTACGATATGGTTGGCCACATTAAGAAAGTGACCGAAGATGGGGATACAATCCCCCACCCTATGGCCAGTCCGTTTATGCCTTACGATGCCTACGATCTTCACAACATTCATGGTGGCTGGGGCGACCTGGGCGAGCGTACCATTGCCCGTTGGTACACGATGTATGCTACCATCACACAAAGCCGTGACTGGCTGCCCAATGAAATCGGCGGACTGGTATGGCTCGCGCAGGACAATGTGGCCACATCGGTTTACATCCCTGTTTATTGCAGCGTCACTGACCTTCCGGCAAGCTATAAAGTGCCCGGTCGAAAAGGATTCAGTCGTCAGTCAGCCTGGTGGGCTTTCAACCGGCTCAGCACCCTGGCATCACAACGATGGAACGATATGCACCATGATGTGGACAGCGTAATGACACCTCTCCAGCAGGAGATTTTTGAAAGTCAGAGAACGGCAGAAAAAGAGGCTATGAGTATGCGCACCAAACACACCATCGATCACCTGACCCGATATACCGAAAAATGGGGTAACCGGGTGGTCAGTGAAGCCTGGAGGCTTGGAGATTTTCTGTGGACGAAATATGATGAGAAATTTTAAGAAGTGATTTTTTCAGGAGGGGTGATTTCCTTATCACCCCATTTCCTGGAGGGATATTCTCCTTATCACCCCATTCCTGGAGGGATGATCTCCTTATCACCCCATTCCTGGAGGGATGATCTCCCTACACCCCATTTAAAAACTTAAAGGGCGATAGGGAAATCGCCCGTCCCGGAAATCGCCCGTCCTGCTAAAACCAGTCAAGATAATCCTCATTGCACCAATTTCCCGGCCAATGAGTCCAATGATTCACAAAACCTGCTTTAACAGGATTATTCAGCGTATAACTAATCACTTTCGAAAGATGAATAGATCCTCTAACAGTCACATCAAAACTTTCCCGGTGCCATAAATTACCTGATAAATTCTTTGTTTTATTTATTTCTTTTGCAGAAAACTGCTTGATAGATTTTAGAATATCCTGCAAAAATCAGGCTTACCTTCAAAATCCTTTTCAAAAGTTTCCAAAACCCAATGCACATGATTTGGCATTATGGAAAAAGCAATGTTAGTTATTTTCTTCCCCTCCCAATACTTAACAGATTCGGAAATAATATTTGCAGATCTAATTTCAGAAAGATTATTATCAGGTTTTTTTTGAACATCAAGCATTTCATTAAATGCATTGAAGTACCTCCGTTTCACTCTTTGATAGTCATTTTTCACATTATCAATTCTCTCATCAGAAGTTTTCCTGATTTTGTGTGAATAAATTTCAGCTTTCAAATGCTCCAATTCCATTGAGTACTTTTCAAAAGCTTTAGATGGAACTGCATTCTTCAGACACCATGTCACAAAAAATTGTTGCCCGGGGGTATGAAAATGTGGTAAATGTAATCGATAGTGCTCCTTTTTCATAGGCTGAGTTTAGGTTTGGACGTGCGATTAGAAAATCGCACATCCCGGGAAGCCGCCCGTCCCGGGCCCATTTAATGCTCATAAATCATTTTACGGGTCATGCCCCCATCGATGTAGATGTTTTCCCCGTTTACAAAATCATTATCGGGGCTGCAAAGCCACATCACCAAAGAAGCGATATCAGAAGGTTTGCCGACACGGCCACTGGGATGCTGTTCATGATCTTTTGGTCTGAGTCTTTCGGGGTCTCCGGTGTGTATCCATCCGGGACTGACGCAATTGACGGTAATACCTGTACCCGCAAGGGAATTGGCCAGGGCGTGCGTGAGTGAAACAATTCCGCCTTTGGAAGCCCCATAAGCCTCTCCACCGGGTTCGGACATGAGGTGACGTGTAGATGCCATTTGAATAATGCGCCCGTACTGTCCATGTGCATGCATTCTGGAAAATTCGCGGGCGCAAATGAAAGCTGCGCGCAGATTGCTGTTGATGATGTAGTCCCACTCTTCAATGGTCAGTTTATCGAGTGGTTTAAACCGGCTAAGGCCGGCATTGTTGACCAGGATATCCGCAAATCGCCATTCGACTTCGATTTGCCTGAAGAATTTCAGAATCTCATCGGCATCGGCCAGATCGAGATGTGTTGTATGAATCCATGGGTAATGACTTCGGAGATGATCCAGCCCTTCTTTATCTTTGTCAACCACCCATACTTTAGCTCCGGCTTCTTCGAGAGCAATGGCAACAGCTTTGCCTATTCCATTAGCTCCTCCGGTTACGATGGCCCGTTTTTCTTTCAGCTTATGTTCCATAAAGTTCTTCATTTATTCCTGTACGGTTTAAGATAAGAACTTTATTCAGAAAAAGCCAGTAAAGAAATCAGAAGTTAAACATCCAATCTTCAATGGGCAAAAATTCTTCTTCAAAATCTGCCTCAAAGTAAGCCGGCCCATAAACATTTAACGACAACATCCAGGGGTCAATTGCCAATAGGTCTTCTTCATAATCAGCGGTAAAATACTCATCCATAACTACCTTGGCGGTGGCAGTTTCCGGTTTTCCGAAAGTTGATACATCCAGCATCCACTCTTCAACTTCAATAAACTCATTGGTTTCTGAGAATGCTGCAGGGTCCAGCATCCATGCTTCCAGGTTGTCTGCCGGTTCTTCTATGGTTTCCAAAACTGCAAATAGACCTGCAGTATGTTCTTCGTTCACCTTTTTTAAAGGTTTTTCTTCATTTCCGGCAGCATGAATATTGATTGCTACTGCCAAAATCATTGCTGAAAAAATTGCTGAAGTTTTCATTTTCAATCCTCCTGTTTAGTTAAGTAATTGTTTTGCTGACAGGAGTAAATCAATAGCTATACCACAATTCATTAAAAACTAACATACAGCACATTATAGCTTATTCAGGATAATTTTTCAAAGCAGAAGTGTTTACTTTTGCAACAAAAATGTGTTCATTATCGAACAGAAAAAACCCGTGTACGTTTAACCATACACGGGTTTTCAATATTATAAGAACACTGTTCTAATTCTCCATTTTTGTTTTCAGGTTTTCAGACAGAGCAGTGAGGAAGTCCTCCGTATTGAGGTAATGCTCCTCTTTCATGTCCTTGCCATGAATGGTCAATGCCAGGTCTTTGGTCATTTTACCACTTTCAACGGTATCGATACAAACCTGCTCCAGAGTAAGGGCAAATTTGATCAATTCCTCATTGCCATCCAGTTTACCGCGAAACGCCAAACCTCTGGTCCAGGCAAAAATAGATGCAATGGGGTTGGTAGATGTCGGCTTTCCTGCCTGATGCTGACGGAAGTGACGAGTCACGGTACCATGCGCAGCTTCAGCTTCCATGGTTTTCCCGTCCGGAGTAACCAATGTGGAAGTCATCAATCCCAGAGAACCGAATCCCTGTGCAAGAGTATCCGACTGCACATCACCATCATAGTTTTTACACGCCCAGACAAACCGGCCATTCCACTTCAATGCTGCGGCAACCATATCATCAATCAAACGATGTTCATAAGTAATTCCCAACTCTTCAAACTTCGCTTTATAGTCACTTTCATAAATCTCCTGGAAGATGTCCTTGAAGCGTCCGTCGTATTTCTTGAGAATGGTATTCTTTGTAGAAAGATAGAGCGGCCACTTCTTCATGATGGCCTGGTTAAAACAGCTGTGTGCAAAACCACGGATACTCTCATCGGTATTATACATAGCCATGGCCACACCGTCTCCTTCAAAATCATATACATTAAACTCTTGAGCTTCAGACCCATCTTCAGGAGTAAAAGTAATGGTCAGTTTTCCTTTTCCTTTGGTCACGAAATCAGTGGCACGGTATTGATCACCAAAAGCATGACGACCAATGCATATAGGATGTTCCCATCCGGGAACAAGTCGGGGAACATTTTTTATAAGAATCGGCTCTCTGAAAACAGTACCTCCGATGATATTCCGGATGGTTCCGTTGGGAGATCGCCACATTTGTTTCAGGCCAAACTCCTCCACCCTGTTTTCATCAGGGGTAATGGTAGCGCATTTAATACCCACATGGTATTTCTGAATGGCCTTTGCAGCATCCACAGTGATCTGGTCATCCGAAGCATCACGACTCTCCATTCCCAGGTCGTAATATTTAATATCCAGATCAAGATAAGGCAAAATAAGTTGTTCCTTAATCATTTTCCAGATGACCCTTGTCATCTCATCACCATCCAGTTCAACCACCGGATTCTGAACTTTAATTTTCGTCATAGGTCAATTGTTTGTATATCAATTAGGTCAAATAAACAGTTTACAAATGCACATGGTTCATGCCAGCAGGCAATTTTACTCAATATCGAGGTTCAACATATTGCGTAGTTTATCCAATGAGGGATTTTTTTCTGCCAGCACCTTATACTTATCAGCTGCAGTATAAGCCTTTTGAGGACCACTCTCCTCCCTGATGTACTCAGTCTCCAGACTTAGTTTGGCATTGCGAAGTTCTTTTTTGAGAAAATCAAAGAGTCCCTTTTTTTCCTTTAGCAACTCCACCTCCTGGGTTTCGTTCTTCAAAGGAAAAACCACTACTTTATCACCTTTCAGACGGGGCGAATGAGCGGTAAGCATACTGAAAAGACGGGGATTGGATTTCTCTACCGAACGGGCATACCCATTCCATACCCGCTGCAACTGCTCGGGAGAAAAAGTCTCCTCCCAGGTTGGATCTATCCCGCTATCTGCTTCAACAACCTCCTGTTCCTCCCTGGCATTCTTCTGATTAGCAGAACCATTACCAGGTTTGGTAAAAGATTTTATGGAAACACTTTTGATTGTTTTCGGACCTTCTGTTTTTACAGACTGTCCTGAAACGCCTGCTGAACCAACCGCTTTTCCTGCCCCCGAAGCCTCGGATGCCGGCTTACTCTTCTCTCTTTCTGCTGCTTCAGCGGCTTCCTTCTCTACTTTTTTTTTTCGGTAAGCAGTCGCGACAGTTTGATGAGTGCAAATTCGGTATGCAAGCGTTTATTGCGGGCATTGCGAAACTGAATGTCACAATTGGTTGCAATGTCAAGGGCAGCTACCAGGAAGTCAACCGGACATGCCCTGGCCTGTTCCAGATATTTCTCCCGGATGGAAGCACCTACCTCAAGAAGAGCCACAGTATTCTGATCCTTGCACATCATTAAATCGCGTAAATGACTGCAAAGGCCTGCCACAAAGTGACCGGCATCAAAACCATGATCCAGAATATCGTCCAGCAACAACAGTGTCTGAGTAGTATCCTCTTTCAAAAAGGCATCCACCAGTTTGAAATAGTAATCGTAATCCAACACATTAAGATTATCGATTACCTGCTGGTACGAGATGTTTTTTCCTGAGAAGGCCACTATCTGGTCGAAGATGGACAGGGCATCGCGCATGGCACCATCAGCCTTTTGGGCGATCACATTCAGGCCCTCTTCTTCAGCAGTAACATCCTCTTTTTGGGCAACATATCTAAGATGCTCCACAGCATCCTCCACGGTAATCCGGTTAAAATCAAAGACCTGACAACGGGAAAGAATGGTGGGTAAAATTTTATGTTTTTCGGTGGTTGCCAGAATAAAAATGGCATGCTTGGGAGGCTCCTCCAGTGTTTTCAAAAAAGCATTAAAGGCCGCCTGCGAAAGCATGTGAACCTCGTCGATAATATAAACACTGTAGTGCCCCATTTGAGGGGGAACGCGTACTTTGTCAATCAGGGAGCGAATATCCTCCACCGAATTGTTGCTGGCAGCATCCAGCTCATGAATATTGTAGGAACGGCTCTCGTTAAAGGAACGACAGGAATCACATTCATTACAAGCTTCGAAATCGGCCGAAATATTTTTACAGTTAATGGTCTTTGCAAAAATACGTGCACAGGTTGTTTTCCCGACACCACGCGGACCACAAAACAGGTAGGCATGCGCCAGTTGTTGATTTTTGATGGCATTTTTCAGGGTTGTAGTGATGTTTTTCTGACCTACAACCGAGTCAAATGTATCTGGTCGGTATTTTCGTGCCGAAACAATGTATTCCATAATTTTTTTCTATGAGCGCAACAAATATAATCAAAACGACCGGCTCAACCAACAATCTTATCAATCGCGATGACGCAAAACTTCATAAATCAACACCCCGGCGGCTACGGAAACATTCAAAGAACCAATTTCTCCACGGATGGGAATAGAAACGTGAGCATCTGCCAGTTTGAGTAACTGCCCTGACACCCCTTTGTCCTCGGCTCCCATTATAAGAGCAACCGCTCCTTTGTAATCGGCCTTGCGATAATCGATATCGCCCTTTTCCGATGCTGCAGCAATCGTGAATTTGCGATCTTTCAGATGCCTCAATACATAGTAAAGGTTTTTTTCACGGCATACAGGCACCCGAAACAAAGCTCCTGCAGATGTCTTGATGGCATCAGAAGTCACAGAAACGCTACCTTTTTCGGGAAGCACAATGGCATCCACACCGGCACATTCGGCAGTGCGGGCAATTGCTCCAAAATTCCGCACATCTGTAATACCGTCCAGAATCAGCACAAAAGGTTCTTTACCTTGTTCCAACAAATCCTCCACCACTTTCTCGATGTTGTGGTATTCCACAGGTGGCAGATACGCAACCACTCCCTGATGATTGTTCTTGGTAGCCCAGTCAATGCGCTCGGGCTTCACCTTCTTAAATGTAATATCCTTTTCGCGAATAAGATCCTGCAGTTCCTTTGCAAGGTTTCCTTTCAGGTTTTCGCTGATGAGTACTCTTTCTATGTCGCGACCGCCCTGAATGGCTTCCATTACCGCACGAATTCCGTATATTATCTCTTTTGCCATGTTATTAGTTTTTAGTCAGTAGAGGTTAGAGGTTAGAGGTTAGAGGTTAGAGGGTTGAGTCAGGCACTTTCATCCAGTACATTTCTTTTTTGTTGCAACTCTTCCAGCTCAAGATGTGCCACTTCCCATTCCTCCATTGCGGCATCCAGATTTTTTTGAATTTTCTGATACATCTCGAAGACAGCGGGATCGGAAGCTTTTTCAGGATTTTCCATAACGGCAGACAAGCCTTCCAGCTCCTTTTCCAAACGTGCGATATCTTCTTCGGATTTGGACACCTCGTTTTCAGCCTTTTTAATACGCTTATTCAATTCTTTTCGTTCGGCGAAGGCAACCTTGCCTGACTGGCCCGACGAGGCTCCTGACACCTCCGAATCGGTCTTGTTGGCTTTGAGAGGCACCCGCTCCAGCTCCTGAAGGGTGTCCATCTTTTTCTTTCGAAGAAATTCATATATTCCCCCAAGATGCACTTTGGTCTTTTTATTGGTAAACTCAAAAATCCGGTCCACCAAACCATCCAGAAACTCCCTGTCGTGCGAGACCACCAGCACAGATCCTTCAAAATCATTCAGTGCCTGTTTCAAAATATCCTTCGAACGCATATCCAGGTGATTGGTCGGTTCGTCAAGCACCAGGAAGTTCACAGGCTCCAGCAAAAGCATAACCATGGCCAGCCGGGTACGTTCGCCCCCCGACAACACGGAGACTTTTTTATCCACCTCCTCACCGCTAAACAAAAAAGCGCCCAGCAAATCTCTGACTTTGGTGCGAATATCTCCGGTGGCCACTTTATCAACGGTCTCAAAAACCGTGAGATTTTCATCCAGCCTTTCAGCCTGATTCTGGGCAAAGTATCCAATCTTAACCTGATGCCCCAGCTTCACGGTTCCTTCGTGCTGCAGCTCCTGCATGATAATTCGGGCCAGCGTGGTTTTTCCTTCTCCGTTTTTCCCCACAAAGGCCACTTTCTCTCCCCGTTCAATATCAAAATCTATATCGTCGAGCACCAACAGGTCACCATACGATTTGGAAACATGCTTTCCGCTGACCGTAAGCTTTCCGGAATGCGGAGCGGGCGGAAACTTAATATTTAACTTACTGTTATCGAATTCATCCACCTCAATGCGGTCCATTTTCTCAAGCTGCTTAATGCGCGACTGCACCTGCACTGCTTTGGTAGCTTTGTATCTAAAACGTTCGATAAACTGCTCGGTATCTTCAATCTTTTTTTGCTGATTGCGATAAGCAGCCAGCTGTTGCTCCCGTCTTTCGTGCCTCAGGGTCACAAACTGTGAATAGGAAGCTTTGTAATCGTAAATCCGGCCCAACGAAATTTCGATGGTTCTGGTGGTTACGTTATCCAAAAAAGCTTTATCGTGCGAAATAAGCACCACCGCGCCACTGTAATTCTTGAGAAAATCTTCGAGCCATGTAATAGACTCAATATCCAGATGGTTCGTTGGCTCATCCAACAGAAACAAATCGGGCTTTCGCAGCAATATCTTAGCCAGTTCTATACGCATTCTCCACCCACCACTAAACTCGGACGTGGGTCGCTCAAAGTCGGAAGGTTTAAAACCCAGACCTTTCAGTGTAACCTCTATGCGTGACCGGTAATCGTGCCCCCCAAACATATTAAAACGTTCGTTGGCTTCAGTCAGCTTATCTATCAACGAAAGATATTCCTCCGAGTGATAGTCTTCCCGATGGTGAATGGCCTGGGTAAGCTCTTCAATCTGCTTTTCCAGTTTCTTGATTTCAGAAAAAGCCTGTTCTGTCTCCTCAAAAACAGAGAACCGGTCATCGTGCTTCATCACCTGCGGCAGATACCCCACCGAAAAGTCACGAGGCATCGTTACCTCGCCCGATGTGGGCTCCTGCGCTCCGGTAATCACCTTCAGCAGGGTAGTTTTACCGGCACCATTCTTCCCTACCAGGCCTATTCTATCGCGCGGGTTGATCAGAAACGAAACATCCTCGAAAAGCAAAAAGGTACCAAAATCAAGTGTCAGTTGGTTAACAGAAACCATATAAATAAAAACTTAAAACGATTCAATAGTATTGTTGTCATCATCCCCTATGGGAAGCATGGGTTGAAAAGATATTACAGGTGTCCGAACGACCTTGTAACCGGGCAGGAATCTGAGCATAAAAATTCCGTCGTTGTAAAAGCCTCCCCAGTTGGAAATGCGTTTAAAGGAAAAATTAAACTGAACAGGCTGAACATCCAGCAGTGGTTCGGGACAGAATTCAAAATACGCTCCCCTCCGGGTCAGCGAGGAGATAAAATAGTAAGCCACATCATATCCCCAGGCTCCGTAACGCGAATAACCTGATGAGGAGGAGGAATTCTGAAAATAGGATGAAACAGCATGCGGTTCTGTATGGTACCAACTTCTGTATTTCTCTATAAAATCCTGTGTTTCATCACTCTCATAATCGAAAGCAAAAAATGTAAAGAGCTGCGTATTAAGAGTGAACATATCTTCAGGCTCAATGGACTGGGCCCTGAGCCATTCAGTCATTCCGAAAAGAGAAATGTTTATTTTTCCTTTCTCTGCAATACCGGCCAAAGTTGGAACAATCTTCGAAATGGTTGCTTCACTATTGGTGGGCACCACCACAAAATTCTTTTTCACGGGATCCAGTAAAGCCTCCAGGTTGGTCATATCCTCTTTTCCCATCATCCGGTACTCCCGGTAATTCATGTCCTTATTCAGAGAAAACTCATTAAAAAACACCGTTTGCCGGAAATTATCCAGAAATGCAGATGCATAAGGATCCTCGCCTTCAGGGATAATGGCCAGAAGATTGTAAGACTCTGACTGACGAACTATTTCATTGGCCATCTTATCAAAAAGCAAAGTATCGGGGGTATTGACCTGGAACACATAAGGATTTCTGTCGAGAACCGGATTGACATTCGACAATGGATAAACCAGTTTAATCTGATGCTTTATGGAAAATTCGGAAACCACATCCAGATCATCGGAACGTGCAGGACCAATTATGATATCCACCTCTTTCAATTCAGGATTGGAATTCAGTAAAAGTTCAATATTTCCATTATTCTGGGTGATATCGTAAACAGAAAGATCCACATTGACGTTCTCTTCTTTCAATTTATCCAGGGCCAGCAAAACACCTTCATAAAACTCCACGAAAATTCGTGATCGTCGCGATATCACCGGATATTTCCGGGGAGTTCGGATGGTATCGCCGTTTTCAACTTTGACAATAACATTGGCTTCATCGGTGGCATCAAGGGCAAAAGGCAATAAAACCGCTACTTTTGCCGGCCGGGAAAAACCAATCCCCTCATTGTTGTCACAAAGATTTTTGGCCGGAATAAATCTTTCCACTTTCAGGGAATCAGGAACGCCGGCAACCATTTCATCGTGCTCCTCCACACCCGGAATATTCTGTACAAACCACTGATCCATGGGAATATTGAGTTCCGTACCTTTTTTCAGGTTTGAGAAATCAACATCCGGATTGACCTTGCGGATGGTTTCCATATCCACATTATACTGGCGGGAAATAGAAAACAGGGTTTCCTTACGCTTTACCTTGTGCCGTTCAAAAAGATTCTGCTGATCTTCAGATGTCGCGACCTGTTGCTCCGAGTCACGCGGAATACGCAACATGTACCCCGGCTTAAGGTCATTGGTATCCACATCAGGATTTGCATCCCGAATAGTGTTAAGATCAACCTGATAACGTTTACTGATGGAATACAACGTTTGTCCTGGCCTGATTTCATGATAGATGTAACCCTCTCCCTGAATCACACCTGCATCTTCCTTTGTTGAGGAAGCGGCGGTTTCAGCGAATTCAGCAACCCTGGGTATTCGCACGAGAGAACCGGGCAACAAACTGCCGCTGCGCAGTCCCGGATTGTTTTGCAAAATACCTTCAACCGTTACATTGTATCTTCTGGCAAGCGAATAAAGTGTATTTCCCGGCTGAACCTCATGATAAATAAATTGGTCCTCATCTTTTTGCTGCTCCTGACGGGGTTCTTCTTTTTTTACAGGCACACGAATAATACTTCCCACAATCAGTTGCTTCTCCGACCCGGCATTGTGCTCGTAGATATCGTGTACATCAACTCCATATTTCCGGGAAATAAACCAGGCTGTCTGCCCTTTCTCCACGGTATGGAGAATAAAATCCCCCGACCGGGCCATATTGTTTTTGTTATCGTTGCGTCCTTCAATAACAGGGATTTTAATTACCTGATCCTTTTTCAGACCTTCTTCCAGTTCCGGATTGGCTTCCAAAATCTCCTGTTGGGTAACATTGTAACGGCGGGCAAGTGCAAAGAACCCTTCTCCCTGCTTAACCACGTGTAGGAAATATTCATGACCGTCAACCACAATCCGATGTTCTCCGGGGCCCCGGGTTTGCTGTTCCTGAGCAACTGACAAAGAAGTTGTCAACAACCAAATGACTAAAACAAAAATACCATTGAGGCGGAAAGTACTATTTAACATGATCAAACTTTTCAAAATCGTTTTTTTCTGGCACACAAAATTCGCAAAAATTCATCAAAGAAAGTACCAAAGATATGCTTTTTAAAAGAAAGAATCGAAGAGCAATCAAAAAACCAAAGCCCCATTCAGACGAAAAATCTGATGAGGCTTTCTGTTTTTACAAACTGAAACTTGTGCTATCGGAAACAAAAAGACAAAAAAAATTTGAATTGTGTCCGAATAAAAAATAAGTTTTACTGACGCAGGAGTCCTTCAATCTCTTTCAACTGATGTTTAAACTCGGTATTGGTCTCCTGCAGGTTTTTCACAGCCTTGCAGGCATGCAATACAGTAGCATGATCGCGCTGACCAATCTGAGAGCCAATGGACGAGAGCGATGAATTGGTTAAATTCTTGGAAAAGAACATGGCAACCTGTCTGGCCTGTACAATCTCCCGTTTTCTGGTTTTCGACTGCAAAGCATCCATATTTATGCCATAAAAATCGCAAACTTTCCGCTGAATCTGATCCACGGTAATTTCGCGCTGTGGCTTACTTACCAACCGGTTAACCACGGTACTGGCTATATCAAGTGTAATTTCGGCCCTGTTGAGTGTGGACATTGCCAAAAGGGAAATCAATGCCCCCTCCAGTTCACGTACATTGTCGGTAATGTGCGAGGCAATGTAATGAACAATTTCATCCGAGACCGAAATACCGTCCTTATAAATCTTGGTTTTTAAAATATCTACCCGGGTATTGAAATCGGGAGATTGTAAATCAGCCGGCAAGCCCCATTTAAAACGGGTCAGAAGTCTTTCCTTCATCCCCTTGAGTGCCACCGGAGCTTTATCAGAGGTCAGAATCAGCTGTTTCCCCGACTGATGCAGGTGATTAAAAATGTGGAAGAAAGTATTCTGAGTTCCTTCCTTTCCGGCAAGTTCCTGAATATCATCAATGATCAACACATCAATCATCTGATAGAAATGCATAAAATCATTGGCAGAATTCCGGGCCACCGAATCGGTATATTGGGTGGTAAACTTATTGGCACTTACATAAAGAACGGTCTTTTCAGGATATTGCTTCTTTACCTCAATACCAATGGCCTGAGCCAGGTGCGTTTTACCTAAACCACTGTTTCCATACAAAAACAAAGGATTAAAAGCAGTTTTACCCGGATTTTTGGCTACCGCTTCACTTGCCGATCGTGCAAGACGATTGCAATCTCCTTCCACAAAATTATCAAAGGAATATTCGGGATTTAATTGTGGATCAATGTCCAGTTTTTTTACTCCCGGTATTATAAAAGGATTTCTGATTTGCGGCTGATCCTGACGGGAGTATTTTTTATCCACAGCACGATTGCGTAAGTCATGACGTTCGGCAGCCGGATAATTCACGGTGTAAGAGTTGGAAGCAGAAGGAGTATGTTTACGAGCCATTACCACGCTGTATTCAAGCTTGGCTCCCGAACCGATAATTTCCCGAAGCGCCTTTCCGACCAGCTTAATATACTGCTCCTCAATGAATTCGTAAAAATAATAAGTAGGCACCTGAATCGTCAGCACTCTCTGCTCCAGTTTAAGTGGAACAATGGGTTCAAACCAGGTTTGAAAATCGTTTACCGGGATTGACGCCTGAATGTAATTTAAACACTCAGCCCATATTTGCTTATGATCCAGTTTGGTTTCTATGCCTTCCATTTTTACAATATGTTAATAATTCGTGCTTCGGTAAGGACAAAATTTGCTAAAAAAAACTGGAAAAAAAAATGGGTTATGGGTTGAAATTTCACGAATTACTTTATCCTGTTAATAGTCAAACCATTGAAATTAACCATGAATAACAACTTGATAATCAGCAACAAACTAAATAAATTTAACTTTCAGTTAACATACACAAACACTTGAAAGAAAGGAGGTTGAATCCGATTTTGAAAAAAAATTACTTTTTCATCAAAATCTTTTTTTTGCTCATTCTATTTAACAATAAGTAAGCTGTTATTCTCCGGTTTGTCGAAGGGCTTTAATTAGTCGAATGGCTTTGCCATCCTTAAAAGCGACTACTTCGGCATCAGGAAACTGATGGATAATCTCATCACGAATGCCTTTAATTTCAGCATAAGAAGAAGAATGGCCAATGGTGTAAGTGTATTTTTGCCCATTAGTATCCTCAAAAATACGATGCTTCTCTTTTACCATTTGATTCTTAATGTCAAGTGGTTCATTGGAACTGGCAACCTCTACCTTATATACGATTCCCTGTTGTTCGGCCCGTTCGTCAGAAACATTCAGATAAACATCCTTTCCAAAATCAACGGCGGAGATACTCAGGTAGCGCCCCGGATTGTGCCGGATATCGGCCAGCAACCGATCAAGGTTGGCAGAAGCGTCCATCAGGTTATAATATAAACCTTCATCCGAAAGCAATAAGCCCAGACTTCCTTCTCCCTCCTGCGCTTGTTTAAGCAAGGTGTTTACCAAAGTAAGGCTGGAATCAACTCCGGCAACCAGACTGTCGAGGTGTACCTGTGCCAGCTGATTACTGAAACCGGCCACATTCTCCATGGTTGCAGCAATATTATCCTGTTGTCGTGCCAACTGACCTGTTACAGAATCAATATTGGCAAGCGTACTGTTCAAAGCGCCACCATTGCCCAGGGAAGCATTGACTGTGGCAGTGGTCTGCTCCAGATTTTTCATCATAGCCCGAAAGCTTTTCATCCCCTCTTCCAGACTTTCGTTGTTGTCATTTGAAAAAACTCCTGAGAGACTGTTCAGGGTACTGTCCATGCGAACCACGAGGTTTTCAACCTTATTTTTGATGGGTGCTAACTCAGCAGACAGGCCACCCTCAATATCTGTTTTCAAAGTATCTCCGGGCATCAAAACAGCACCTGCTCCTTTATCTACAAAACGAACAGCCTTAGCTCCCATCAAATCGAAATTGTATATCTGGGCCAGGGTATTTTCATTCAGTGCCATCTCCTTTTCCAGAGAAAACACAACCACAAAGCGATCTTCCCGGTCAGGATAGAATTGTATTTCCATTACAGAACCAACTTTATACCCGTGATAGTGAATGGGGCTTGCTTCGGTAAGTCCGTCAATCCTGGAATAAACGCCGTAATATAAATCGCCTGAATTAAAGATATTCTTACCTTTTAGGAAGCTCAGGCCCCATATTAATATTACCAGAGCAACAATAACGGTAACTGCAATTTTATACTCTTTTTTAAGTTTTATCATCGATCTTCGTTTTTTTTAATCAGGTTAGAATCTATCGTCTGATGAAATTCTCAACTCTTTTAATCATGCTGCCGCGCTTCCCTTACTTATTCAAACTCCAATAATGGAATCTCAGCGGCATGCGAGTTATGATATTTGTGTATAACGCAGTCCTCTCAAAAGCGAGGCTTTTCCTTTTAGAGGAATACATAATATTGTTGCGTTTTTTAAGGCCGAAGGTCTTTAAGCAATAGCCTGGGACAACGCCCCAGGAAAATTGAAACACCCTTCCCCCTCTCATTATTGGTCGCGACGCGACCAATAATGAGAGGGGGGCATGAGGAATACCTCAAACCCCAGGGCGTTGCCCTGGGCTGTTGCTCTCAGGCTTTCAGCCTGTTTCCATCGTACCTGTCTTATGTATAACGCAGGTTAAGGTATTATCCGTTGACCATCCTTAAAACCCACCACAAAACAATCAGGAACCACCTTTTTTATTTCGGGCAATTTTTCAAGGATCTCCTCATGACTTGTGGCCAATCCGGTGGTATATTTATAATAATCTCCCTCCTGATATTCCCAAACCGAATCAAATTGTTTGAAAAAGGCTTCATTGGTTTCCAGTTGATTTTGGCTGCTTGCAATCTGGATGCGATACTGCACCGTGGAATTTGCCTCTTCGGTTTCAATTGCCGGAGTTGCATTCTCCTTTTTTTCGGACGGAAAACTATTGGAGACCAATTTTGCATTCACTTCATCAAAGTGCTCCTTATAGTCTCTGATTGCCCTAAATATAGCTGAAGCCAGATAAACTTTCCCGTTTTTGGAATTCATAAACCGCTCCTCGTCCCTGTTGCTGAGGAATCCCACTTCCACCAGCACTCCAGGCATGGAAGTTTCCCGAAGTACAAGAAACCCGGCCTGTTTTACACCACGATCATGGCGTCCAACCCTCTCCCGAAACTGTTTCTGAACGGCTGAAGCAAAGCCAATGCTCTGATCAAGGTAAACATTCTGCATCAGTTCGAAAATAATATACGATTCGGTGGAATTGGGATCAAATCCTTCATATTTAGCCTTGTAGTCCTCTTCCAGTACAATTACAGAGTTTTCTTTTTTAGCAACTTCCAGGTTTTCTTCCGATCGGTGCAATCCCAAAACGAAGGTTTCGGCACCATAAATCCGGGAAGTGGAAATGGAATTGGCGTGAATAGATACAAACAAATCGGCATCACTCTCATTTGCAATTTTGGCGCGCTCATTCAGCGGAACAAACACATCTTTGTCACGGGTCATAACAACATTTACCTGAGGCAAATACTGGTTCAGATATTCTTTAACCTGCAATGCAATGTCGAGTACAATATCTTTTTCTTTGCTGGAGCGCCCTAACGCTCCGGAGTCTTTCCCCCCGTGACCGGGATCCAGTATTACCGTTTTTAGTTGAACCGGCTCCTGTGTTTGAGCTGCTGAGTAATAAGAAAACAGAAAAAATAAGACCAGGGATACCGGAAACTTTAAAGATTTGTGTCGGATATATGAAAGTATCTGATAAAACTCCATAATAGAAAAATATAAATATTGATGCAAATTTGCAGCTTTTAAATGCAAATACCATCCCAAAAATAAAAAAACTTCTGCGAATCAACTGTTTTTTGAGTCATACGATGACTTGGCCTCAATTTTGCTATAAAAAGCACCTTAAAGACCGTTTTTTACCTTATTTTTGTGCTGATTAAAAAAATGCCAACAGACCTTTTTCGACAGCTTAGAATTATATCTATCTTGATACCAAAGCAATACAAATACAGCCTCTCGAATGTCAGGACCGGATTATTATCGGCCCTGCTCTTTTTATTTGCAATTTCGACAGCATCCAATGCTCAGAATCCGCTGATGCAGGACACGCTTTCGGAAGCTGCTCCCGACACTTTATCTCAACCTGCTGATACCACACAGACCAAAGAATCCCGCCCTCCTGTAATAGAAGCCGAGGTAGATTATTCGGCAACCGATTCCGTGAAGTTTACCGGAGGAAAAGTATTTTTGTATGGTGATGCCAGTGTCAGTTATCAGGATGTGCTGCTAACTGCTTATCAGATAGAACTTGATTTGGACAGCAGCCTTGCTTATGCCACCGGCAGAATTGACTCCACCGGTGCCGAGACAGGCCTTCCGGTATTCAAAGATCCCAGTGGAGAATATACTATGCGGTCGATTCGCTACAATTTTGAAACCGAAAAAGCCATTATCGAACACGTGGTAACCGAGCAGGGAGAAGGATATGTGGTCAGTGACCGTGCAAAAAAACTTGAAGACAATGTTTATTGTCTCCGAAACGGGAAATACACCACCTGTACCAACCATGATCATCCTCACTTTTATCTGAATATGACCAAAGCCAAGGTCATTCCCGGGAAAAAAATCATTACCGGACCTGCCTATCTGGTAATTGAGGATGTGACCATGCCATTCGTGGTTCCATTTGGATTTGTTCCCAGCTCCTCTACCTACAGTTCCGGTTTTATTCTTCCCTCTTACGGTGAAGAAAGCAACCGTGGATTTTTTCTGCGCGACGGAGGTTATTACTGGGCAGCGAATGATTATTTTGATTTATCCCTGACCGGTGACATTTATACCAACGGCTCCTGGGGCACGCGTATGGCATCCAAATATAAACTAAGATACCGGTTCTCCGGAAATTTCAACTTTCAGTACATTACCAATATCACCAGCGAAAAAGAGTTGCCCGACTACAGCAAAAGTACAGATATGTCCATCAACTGGTCGCACAGCCAGGACTCCAAAGCCAATCCCTACCGCCGTTTTTCGGCCAGTGTCAATTTCTCTACCAGTTCTTTCGATCGCAACAACGTGGGTAGCATCATCAATCCCCGGCAGTTGGCAACCAACACCAAACGATCCAGTATTTCCTATTCCAGACAATTTCCGGGAACACCATTTAATTTCTCGGCCAATGCGCAACACTCTCAAAACAGTCGGGATACCACCATTGACCTTACTATTCCCAACCTGACATTGACCATGAACCGGATCTACCCATTCAAAAGCAAAAATAAAGTGGGATCTAAAGAGAGTTGGTATGAAAAAATCAGTCTGAGCTATACAGGTAATGCCAGTAACCGGATTTCCACCAAGGAGAGCGAACTGATGGACGCAAGTCTGGCTCAGGACTGGAAAAACGGCATCCAGCACAGCATTCCGGTAAGTATGAACTTTAAGTTTCTACGGCATTTCACCTTCTCTCCCAGTTTCAACTATAAAGAAAGATGGTATTTTAAATCCATCGAAAAATCATACGACGAAGAACAGCAACAGGTAGTGGTTTCTGATACCACACAGGGCTTCAACCGGGTTTACGATTATAACTTCAGTGTAGGTACCCAAACAAAACTTTATACCTTTTTCCGACCCAGTCGCTGGCTTTTTGGTGATGGCATTCAGGCCATCCGGCACATGATGACCCCCTCGGTGAGTTTTAGTTACAGCCCCGACTTTGGTGACCCCAAATACGGATATTACGACTGGTTTGAATATTATGATGCCAGAAGAGATGAAGTTGTAAGACACGACTACTCCATCTATGAAGGATCAATGTACGGCGTTCCCGGACGAGGTGAATCAGGCTCCATGAGTTTTGGCCTGAACAACAACCTGGAGATGAAAATCAAAAGTAGAAAAGACAGTACCGGGTTTAAAAAAATCCCCATTCTGGAGTCCTTAAACCTGAGTACATCCTATAACTTTCTGGCTGACTCGATGAACTGGTCAAGAATCAATATGAGTGGACGGACCAAGGTACTCGGCACTGCGGTTAATTTCAATGCCCTTTTTGACCCCTATACCATCAAACTGGATGAGCGGGGAAATCCCACACGGGTAAACACCCTCCTCTGGAACGACAAGAAAAAACTTGCACGCCTGGAAAATGCCAGCCTGAGTTTCGGATTGAATTTCGGATCAAAAGACTTTCAAAAAAAGAACGATCAACAGGACCAGCAAGGGGATAACTCAGAATTCCCTGACGGGGAGAGGCCTCCTGAAAACCTGCCCACACAAGGACAGGATCAGCAAACGGCAGCCAATACCCCCACCCCCGAATATGCACCTTTTTCTATGCCCTGGAACCTGTCACTGAATTACAATATGAGGATTGTACAGGATAAGTTCAACACGGAAAAAATGGCGTACGACAAGAAATTTACGGCCGACATCAGTCTGAACGGAAATGTCACCCTGACACCAAAATGGTCGGTAAACTTCAGTACCGGATATAACCTGGACCGAAAAGAAATCTCACACACCAATGTTCGCATCAACCGCGATCTGCACTGCTGGAGCATGAGTTTCAACCTGGTGCCGGTAGGTTCTTACAAATCTTACTTCTTCACCATTTCTGTAAACAGCAGCATGCTCCGTGACCTTAAATACGAGAAACGCAGTCACCCACGTGACAATCCGGGTTTTGGTAGCTTTTAACACGGTTGGATTGTTAACTGTTATCTGTTGGCTCTTAGCTCTTGACTCTTGGCTTCTGACTATCAGGAAATTATCAATAAACAATTACCAATGAGCAATTATCAATGATTAGTTAAACAAAAAACCAGGAGAAGCGTTTTCTTAACCTGAAAACTCTAAAACGGTCAACTTAATTTGGACATGGTTTTGGTACGCGGAACACTGAACTTAAAAGCCCCACGCTTACCACCCTGATAGGGAAACCCCGACAAGCAACACCAAGCCAAACCCAGAACTCAAAACCCAGAACCCGGAACTCAAAACTCAGAACTTAAACCACCAACCATGAAAAGAATCATCTCCACCCCCAATGCACCACAAGCCATCGGGCCTTATAGTCAGGCCGTTATTGCCGGCAATATGCTTTTCATCTCCGGCCAGGTACCCATCAATCCTGAAACAGGAAAACTGATAGAAGGAGATATCAAAAGTCAGACAGAACAGGTGATGAAAAACCTGGACGCTATCCTTTCAGAAGCCGGATGCACCTTTAAAAACGTAGTGAAAACAACTTGCCTCTTAAGCAATATTGCCAACTTTAAAGCAATGAACGAAGTTTATGGACAATACTTCCCTAAAAACCCTCCTGCCCGGGCTGCGTTTGCTGTTAAAGATCTTCCTTTGGGGGCACTGGTGGAGATTGAGGCAGTAGCAGTAAAGAAATAAAAATGTAGTAAAACACGAAAACAGGATAAAACAATACACAACCTGCAAAGAAGATAAATAAACGTTACCTTTATGGAAACATAAAATATCCCACATGGAAGTAACGGTAAGCAGAAAAAACTTAGTATTCAATCCTGACCCGAGCAGGGTGATAGCCCGCTTTTTGTTTACTGGTGAACAGAGGGCTCTAAGTACCATCCGCTCCATCCTGGAAATGTCAGAAAATGAAGCATTATTGACCCTAAATCAAACACTCAGGGATTATTCTATGCGTCACAGAAATATTTCCAGAATTTTTGAAAAACACTTTAATAAAATTGCAGACCTGATTACATCTCTGGGTAAAAATCCGGATGAAATAGATTACTCAAAAAAAATACTTATAGGCTCCTATTTTACCATGGAGTACTCTATCGAATCAGCTGCGTTTTTTAATCCATCAATAGTAGAACATCCCGATCAGACGGAGATAAAACCAGGATCTAAAAGGGTTATAATCAGCTTTCGGGCCACCGGAGAGGGACACATATCATCTATAGTATTCAGAACCGGCATTCTGGATAAATCCAACAACCTCACCGTGGAATCTATTGGTGATATGCTGGAAGAGGCAGAGCATATAAGACGGCATGTTTATGATAAAGAATCCTTTGCTCACAAACTGGAAGAAATGCAGGAAATTCACAGCCTTATTCCTCCCGCACTAATTTTGAATAAACTCCCTGAGAAATTCACTTACGGGGAACTGCGACAATGCATTGACGAATCCAGAAAATCAGTTCATTTAACTTCTGACAAAGAATATCTTTTTAACCAACTCACCTGGTTGGCTTCCTCGCATTATGAATTACAATTCTCACTGGATACTAATATTTCAGAAAGAGTTATTTTTCCTGTTTCGGCCAATGAAAAAAATGGAATTGAAGATGCCCGTTTTGTGAAATTCACAGATGACGACAACAAGACCATCTATTATGCCACTTATACCGCATACGATGGAGCAACAATCCTCCCAAAGCTTCTTGAAACAGAGGACTTCTACCACTTCAAGGTGAGACCCTTGCACGGTGAAATTGCACAAAACAAAGGAATGGCGTTGTTTCCCCGAAAAATTAATGGCAAATATGCTATGCTTTGCAGGTTGGATGGATTTAACAACTATATCGCATATTCAGATAACATTACCCTTTGGCGAAAGGCTGATATCCTCCAGCAACCCCAATACCCCTGGGAGCTTATTCAGATTGGAAACTGTGGCTCACCTATTGAAACGGAAGAAGGGTGGCTGGTCATCACCCATGGCGTTGGTCCTATGCGTGAATATGCTTTAGGAGCTGCCTTGTTTGACATTGATAATCCTGAAAAAGAAATAGGACGATCCAAAACTCCGCTCCTGATACCCAACACAGAAGAAAGAGAAGGTTATGTGCCCAATGTTGTATATTCATGTGGCTCAATGACACACAATGATGAATTGATCATTCCCTATGCTATGTCCGATTATGCTTCCACTTATGCATCTGTTAATTTAAAAGACCTAATCAGCGAACTGAAGAATTCGTATTAGCCGTTGCTGAAGTTTATTAATACCATCTCTTTCCAGCGCCATAAAATCACGGCTATACTTCTGTTTCTTTTATCATACCTCTTCTCCGCTCCTGCTTCACACTTCTGCCTGTCAGCACCTGCATTTTAATATCAATGTGTGAATTATGTAATTTATTGCTATGGAAATGTAATAGTTCTTGCACCGGAAGGAACTATTTTTAGAAGATTGATGAAACTAATCTACCATATCCATGAAACAGGTAGGGTTTAAACGGGTTGAAAGCCTGAGAGCAATAACCAAGCAACGCCCTGGGGCTGGAGTCATCCTCCCCGCCTCCTCTCTTCATCGGTTGCGTTGCAACCAATAAAGAGAGGAAAAATTAATTAATTACAATTTTCCTGTCAGGTTGCCCCAGGCTATTGCTTAAAGACCTTTGACCTTTAAAGACACAGCCTCATCTGATCAAAGTGGAATTATGTATTTCACTAAAAGCGAAAAGCTCCGGTTTTGAGAGGACTGATTAATTCACAAAACTTTCATATAGAAGAGATAATCATATCAAGAGAGATTAGAATAAATTCATGGCCGGTTATATGTTAAAAAAATGCAAAAAGACTATTGTCGTAATTGTAGCTCATCCAGATGATGAAACTCTTTGGAGCGGAGGAACAATATTAAGTCACCCTAAATGTGATTGGTTTATTGTTTCCCTCTGCCGGGGCAAAGATTCAGATCGTTCCAAGAAATTTTTCAAAGCATTGGAAGCACTAAATGCCCAAGGCATTATGGGAGACCTTGACGATGAGCCCGAACAGAAACCACTAAAGCCCAAAAAGATTGAGACAGCTATTCTGAATTTGTTGCCTTTAAAACATTTCGATATGATTATTTCCCACAGTCCCGTGGGTGAATACACAAAGCATCTTCGTCATGAAGAAATTGGCAGAGCGGTAATAAAATTATGGCATACCAATAAAATTGCTGCCAACTGCTTTTGGGCATTCGCTTACGATGACGGAAATAAAGAATATTTACCCAGAGCGATTGAAAAAGCACCGATAATCACCAACCTTTCCGCTCAAATATGGAAAAAAAAGCATAAAATAATTACCGCAACATACGGTTTTGATAATAATAGCTGGGAAGCACAAACCACTCCAAAAACTGAGGCGTTTTGGCAGTTCGGAAATCCATCGGAAGCCACGAATTGGCTCAAAAAAATAAAGTAGCAAAATCTGGCACCAGGATATATAATTTGAACTTAATCCGGAAGTCATTACAAATGAAGTACAGATTTTACGGTTTAGTTAAACATTAAAGACCATGAAAGTACTTGTTTTATACGATTATCCACCGTCGCCCGGAGGCCTGGCCACACAAGGCGACTTGCTCTACAAAGGACTGTTGGAAATGGGCGTGGATGCTCATGCTGCACATTTTGAATCAGCACAGGAAAAAGAATGGTATTATCGATGGTTTGAGCCTGACGTGGTAGTTGGAATAGGTTATTGGGGACATACCCCTCAACTGGTTCTTCACCCTCAGCGTTACGGAATCAAAGCCGTTCCATGGCTGGTAGCCGACGGATATATAGCCAACTATCAGGAAATTTTGAATGCATTGCCGCTTATTCTGGTAACGTCGAACTGGGTAAAAGAAATGTACATACGCGATGGAATCAATCCGGATATCATCGAAGTATTGCCGGTAGGCTGCGATACCGACTCGTTTAAACCCTTCTGCAAAGATGATCCAAAGATTATTGCAGTAAGAGAAGCGCTGGGGATATCTTCCGATCAGCTCATGGTGCTCACCGTGGGAGGTGATGCCGCTTCAAAAGGAGCTCAGGAAGTAATGCAGGCACTTGCCATAATAGATGCTAAAGCACCCGATTGGAAATATGTTTGTAAAGTTTGGCCTCAGCCACGTACCAAAGCACAAAATCTGGCCGATCTGGAATTGGCCCAACGGCTGGGAATTGAGAAGAATGTCACTTATGCAACCAACACCATCTCCCGAACTTTTATGCCTTACCTTATGGGAGCATGCGATATCTATGCAGCCCCCTCAAGATTGGAAGGTTTTGGAATGCCTCAGGTTGAAGCCGGTGCATGTGAAAAACCAGTAATTAGCTTAAAAGCCATGGGAATGCTTGATACGCTTGTACATAAAGAAACCGCCCTGCTTGCTAGAGTTGCCCGTAAAATTGTGGTTAATGAAGTTATTATCGGTGAGGAATCAGGATTTGAGGAAAAACACACGATGTTGTTTAAAACACCCCGAATTGTTGATTATCGGGCCAATGTACAGGATATAGCGAAACATCTGATGACGTTAATGAATGATGGTGCTTTAAGATTGAGTATGGGAAAAGCCGGAAGAAAAAGGGTGATTGAAAAATTCGACTACCGGTCTGTCGCTAATCGTTTCATTCAAATTGTAAGTGAAAGATTAGAGATTGATTGAATACTTCCAGTATTTAAAAATCACAGAAAATCAGAACATACCATGCTAAAAACCAACCAAATAGTGATCAATGAAGCCCGCAATGCAGCTATCGAGGTTTTGCTACACAATGCACATGGCCCTTTTCACAGCCTTCCACGAACAGCCGGTTGGGGTTATCCCGAACCTTATACCCGGGATTTGATGTTTGCGCTGTTGGGCATTGCGGTCTCCAGAAACCAGGAGCTCATGAGCAGTATGCGCCATGTATTGGAGATACTGGCAAAAAATCAAACCAGCCACGGGCATATCCCTTCATTGGTGCATGATGCCGAGGATCGTGGCGCAAGCGATACTACTCCCCTGTTTTTATTAGGTGTAGGAATATTCAGAAAAGTAACAAACGAAAAAGATTTTCTGCAGGGAGCTCTTGAGAAAGCTCTTCAATGGATGGAATATCAAAGTCCCTCGGATCGCTGTTTAGTTGCGCAACAACCTACCAGTGACTGGCGTGATGAACAATGGGTGACTGGCTATGGTCTTTTTGTAAACACATTGACATACAGCTACCTGAGATTACTCAACCTACACGAAAGAGCTAACCAGTTGAAGCATGACATGGGAAGATTCACCATCACCAACGGCATTATGCACAAGCATGTACATGAAGGCCTTGTAGTTAAGTACAAGCCCTACTATGCATTCTGGTCATATAAAATTTTTAGTAGTGAACGTTTCGACCTTCTGGGAAACAGCCTGGCTATTTTGTCTGGATTGGCTTCTCCGGGCAGGGCAAATGAAATGGTATCATGGATAGAAGAAGAGTGTATCCATATGCGCAACAACGGTGAACTTGCAGTTGATTTGCCTCCCAATTTTTTCCCTTACATTAAACCTTCTGATCCCGACTGGCATGAAAGATACGAGCAGTACAACCAGCCCGGTGAGTATCATAATGGAGGCATCTGGCCATTTATTTGCGGGTTGTATATTGCAGCCCTTGTTGCAGCTAAAAGATATAGCCTGGCAGAGAAAAAGCTAATTGCTCTTACCCAAGCAATAAAGCTTTCAAAAAGCAAATCACTGAAATTCGGATTTAATGAATGGATAAGAGCACAGGATGGAATGCCCATGGGCCAGGACTGGCAAACATGGAGTGCTGCCCTTTTTTTATATGCTGCCAAATGTGTTGAAACAAAAAGAACTCCTTTTTTTAATGATGCAACCACTTAATTCGGTTTTTAACCCACTACCCAAACATACCAATTATTTATATTAAAGTAATGAAGCTCAAATAATCTCCAGCTTATTATGGTTTTGGTCAAAAGCATCATCCACGAAAATAGCCTCATTTATTCCGGCCAAAAATCAAAACATCTCCTTTTGTGTGAATCATGTAAAATAAAAAAACAATCATGTAACGAATTCCAGTCACCTTATCTGTAAGTTTATACAATTGTTTATCAGACATTTTGCATCCCCACAAGCAGGAACACACTCATCGAACAGTGAGAGAACCGGGAAAAAAATATCGATAGGGATCCCAGGAATATTTCCTTTGATTCCGGAGCAAAAAAGGTTTTTGAGTTTTGAACGAACAGTTGCAGTGCTGCAACCGAAATCCCCTTATCCTGAGACCAAAGATTATTGTAATTAAACTAACAACCATCAAAATGAAAACAATTGAAAGAATTAATTCCAAAGTCGCTATACTTTTGTGCCTTTCCTTAATGATGATAAGCACACTCAGTTATGCTCAACAAACAAAGAGTACTTTGTTTAAGAAAGCCGACCAGGCGATGCTTGATGCAAAATTTGCACAGGCGGACCTGCTGGTTCCTGATGAATACAATAAAGGAATTGAAAACTACAGGCAGGCAGAAAAACATTTTGCCGACCAAAAAGGTGTTGAAAAAATTGAAGAATCACTTGTAGAAGCAGTAAACCATTTCAACCGGGCTGTCACGTTCAGTGTTTCCGCCAAATCGGTATTTGCCAGTTCACTTGACGCCCGGTCAGATGCCTTATTGGCAGGAGCTGACAGAAGTGCTTTAGAAACATGGAAAGAAGCTGAAGAAGTGTTCAATAAAGCAGCCAGAGAGCTGGAAAAAGGCGATCGGGATGACTCCTATAAGTATGCAACCGAAGCCATTGAACTATACCGGAAAGCAGAATTAACTTCCATAAAAACTGATTTGCTTGACAAAACCCGCGCATTACTGACAAAGGCAGATGACACCAACGTTGATCGAAATGCACCGAAAACTTTGAAAAAGGCGGAATCTTTGTTGGCAGCAACTGAAAGAGAACTGGAAACAAACAGGTACGATATGGATTACCCCCGTACACTGGCCAAGCAAGCAAAATACGAAGCAAGTCACGCCATTGAACTTGATAAGACCATATCTAAAATGGATGACAGGGACATGGAAATGGAAGATGTTATTCTGCAATATGAGCTCCCCCTGATCAGGATTGCTGAAAAAGCCGGCTTTGTAGCCCAGTTCCAAAATGGCATTGAAAATCCTGAACAAGGAATCATTAAACATATTTCAGAACTTCAGATAGATAACAACAGACTTAATGCTGAAAATATTGCCAGAGATAATGAAATCAGAGATCTAAAAACCACTATTGATTTATTGAAAAATGAAAACTTACTGCTCCGCACGGAGTTCGATAATGAAGTTAAAGAACGTTCAGACAGCATGAAGTCAAAGATGCTGGAGTTTGAAACCGAAAAGGCGAGGCTGGATGCAAAAATAGAAAAGCAAACAAAACTAAATCAACAGTTTGAAGAGGTTTACCTGATTTTTGACAAATCTGAAGCATCAGTATTTCGCTCTGGAGATGAAATCGTAATAAGGCTGCATGGTTTTGGTTTTGCAACAGGTAAGTCGGAAATAACTCCAACAAATTTTGATCTGTTGACCAAAGTGCAAAACGCAATTAAAATTTTTCCGGAAAGTAGCGTAATTGTGGAAGGATATACCGATTCATTCGGAGGAGATGCCTCCAATTTAATGCTTTCCCAAAAGCGGTCAGATGCGGTCACCCAATATTTGAATGCCAATTCAGATACCGAAGAAGATAGTAGAATCAGTTCTGTAGGTTATGGAGAAATCAACCCTGTGGCCAATAATGAAACTGCAGAGGGACGAAAACAAAACCGAAGGATTGATGTAAAAATTCAACCCCAAATGTAGAGATGACCAAAGCCATAGGTAGAATGCTCACAAACAGGCCTGCTCCTATGGCTTTTTAAAGTTCTCATGCTATGTCATAAATCAGAAAAATCCAATCCTGAAACTTTTAACAGAAGCATTCAGGATTGAAACCAATTAAACTTAAATAAATTATTATGTCTGCACTAACTATAATTGGCGTCATCATTGGTGTTGGAATTCTCCTTTGGCTAATCAACCGATACATTCCAATGCAACGCACAATCAAGGGTGTTCTAAACACTGTTGTTGTTATCATCCTAATACTATGGCTATTGAATGTCATTGGAGTTCTTGGCACTTTGCAGAGTATCAGAATTTAACACCAGCCAGATGGAAGAATAGATGCTAAAAGACCAGACAGCTACCACCAAAACAATCCCCAATATGAAAAAGCAAATTAAACCAATATCCAAATCCGATAAGTTGAGGCAAGCGGCGGAATTGTTAGTAAACAAAAAGGAATCAGGTCATAAACCTTCTCTTTCCGTATCGGAAACTTTAAAAATCATTCACGAATTGGAGATCCATCAGTTAGAATTGGAAATGCAAAATGAAGAGCTTAAAAAGGCCAGAGAAAAAGCAGAAGAAAATGAGCGACTGAAATCATCATTTCTGGCCAATATGAGCCATGAAATAAGAACCCCAATGAATGGAATTCTCGGGTTTACACAAATACTTAAAACCTTTGAGATGAATGAAGAAGAACGGCAAAATTATATAGAAATAATTGAAAAAAGCGGTATCCGGATGCTAAACATTATTAACGACATCATCAGTATTTCTAAAATTGAATCTCAACAAGTTGAAATCTCTATTGCGGAGACGAATATTAACGAACAGGTGGAATATATTTATCATTTCTTCAAACTTGAGGCTGAGCAGAAAAAGTTAAACCTTTCCTTCAAAAATGATCTTCCGGATGAAAAAGCATTTTTCAGGACCGACAGAGAGAAAGTTTATGCCATCCTTACCAACCTGGTCAAAAATGCGATAAAATTCACACCAACCGGTTCTGTTGAACTGGGGTACTCTCTAAAGGATGATTTTATAGAATTTTTTGTCAGAGACAGTGGTCCGGGAATTCCGAAAGACCAACAGGAAATCATCTTTGGAAGATTTATACAGGGCACCAGAAAACTAAGCCAGAATTATGAGGGATCAGGTCTTGGATTGTCCATCTCAAAAGCATACACTGAAATGCTTGGTGGAAAAATACGGGTTGAGAATAATGCATCTCATAATGGAAATGGTGCAGGGAGTACCTTCTTCTTTACCATATCCGCCATACCTTTTAACCCCCCAAAAAGTATAAACCGAAATGAAAATCCCGGAAAAAAGATAAATGACAAAGCCAGGGGTCTCAATATTCTAATTGTGGAAGATGATAAAATATCACGGATGCTTCTGAATACAATGGTAAAAGACTTAAGCAAGAATATTTTTAATGCAACCAACGGAATTGAAGCGGTCAATGTGTGCAGAAACAATCCGGAAATCGATTTAGTCCTGATGGATATAAATATTCCGAAGAGGAATGGTTATGAAGCCACCCGGGAGATTCGTGGTTTTAACAGAAAGGTTAAAATAATTGCACAAACAGCTTATGCTCTTGAAGGGGACAGGGAAAAATCTATTGCCGTGGGTTGTAATAATTATGTATCCAAACCAATTAACAGAACCGGCTTAAGAAGCATGATAAGTGGGTACTTTCCAAAGTTAACTAAAGCATAAAAAAGATAAACCATAAAAACAAAAGCCATGAAAAATCTACTTTACATCATTGCAGTGATACTCATTATTGCATGGGCTATCGGATACCTGGGTTACAGTTCGGGTGGTCTTATCCACATTTTGCTTGTGATTGCCGTTATTGCAATAATTATCAGACTTATTCAGGGTAGAAAACCATTATAACCGTGACCAAAAAAGAATTCATTATACCCATGTATGTAAAAACAGTACTGGTTATTCTCGGTTTAGTAGCCTTTGTATTCACATTGTATATTGCTCAGGGCATAATAATACCCCTTGTATTTGCAACTATCCTGGCCATTGTGCTCCACCCGGCTGTAAGCATGATAATCAGGTTAAAAGTGCACAGGGTGGTAGCCATTGGCCTTGTGATGCTTCTTACTTTTTCAGTCATAGCCCTGTTTGGTACACTTTTGTATTCACAGGCCAGCCGGTTCACAGAATCATTTCCCAAACTGGTGGATAAGTTCACCCAAATCATTAATCAGTTAATATTTTGGACATCAGGATATTTTGATATTAGCGCCAATGAAATTACCCAATGGATTACAAATACGAAAAACGAACTCATCGGGAGTGATGAAATCGGGCAAACCATCGTTGGAGTAGGCAGCATTCTGGCCTTTTTGTTTTTGATTCCGGTTTACGTATTTATGATTTTATTCTATCAGCCACTCCTGATTGAATTTTTACATCGGTTATTTGGAGAAAACAACAGAAGCAAAGTGAGCGAAATCATAAACCAAATAAAAACACTTATTCAGCGTTACCTCATCGGACTGCTTTTTGAGGTAGTAATCATCTCTTTTTTATATACGATTGGTCTCCTGATTTTGGGGATTGAATATGCATTAGTGCTTGGCATATTGGGAGCTCTGCTCAATCTTATCCCGTACCTGGGTTCCATCATTGCTGCCTCTATGCCGATGATTATTGCCATTGTTACGAAACCATCTCCCTGGTTTGCAGTACTGGTTTTGGCGCTATATATATTCATTCAATTTATTGATAACAATTATATAGTTCCCAAAATAGTTGCTTCAAAGGTAAAGCTTAACGCATTGGCTTCCATCATTGCAGTTATTACTTTTGGTGCACTGTGGGGCATCCCGGGAATGTTGGTTGCTATCCCCCTGACAGCAATTGCAAAACTAATTTTTGACCATATCAAGCCTTTACAATCATGGGGATTTTTATTAGGCGATAACTTACCCGATTAATAAGCTCACTCATTCACAAAAAAAAATCTAACCCGTGACCTCCTCCCCTGCCATTCCTCGCAATATGTGTGAATAATGCAATCCTTATCAGGAATTATGTAAAACAATAATTTATAAACACTCCTACCTTTACTCTGTGGATAAGAATACACCATTTAAGAAAGTGACAATAAACACCCTTGTCATTAAAAACCAGGCAATCCGGCTTGGTGAAAAAACATATAATAAAACACTGGAGGCCAATATTTTCTTCGCAGGGTTAGGTGATTTCTTTTTGTTTCTTTGGCAAACGGTTAAAGAAACTTTTTCTCCGAATTTTGAATTTAACGAATTCCTGCGGCAGAGTTTCCAAATCGGTTACAAAACGGTTCCGCTTATATCGGTAACAGGTCTCATAATGGGGGTTGTACTTACCATACAATCGCGGCCGGTTTTGGCTGATTTTGGAGCCGAATCCCTCCTTCCCGGTATGGTTGCTTCCTCAATCATCCGGGAAATGGGACCGGTAATTACCGCATTAATCTGCGCTGGAAAAATCGGCTCGGGTATGGGGGCCGAACTGGGTTCAATGAAGGTATCGGAACAGATTGATGCCATGGAAGTTTCTTCCACTCACCCCATCCGTTTCCTGGTAGTTACCAGGGTTTTAGCTGCCACGCTGATGATTCCGATTTTAGTTTTGTATGCCGACGCCCTTGGAATCCTTGGCAGTTGGGCGGCAGCAAACATCAAAGGAAGTGTCACATTTGTATTGTTTTTCAACCAGGCCTTCAGGGTTGTTGATTTTATGGATTTTTTACCTGCTGTAATTAAAACATTCTTTTTTGGAGCCGCCATAGGGCTCGTGGGTTGTTACAAAGGTTATTCCGCAGGGCGGGGGACAGAAAGTGTTGGCAAAGCGGCCAATTCCGCCGTTGTACTGGCCTCCCTGCTTGTGATGGTAGTGGACCTGATTGCTGTTCAGATTACAGATATGCTTTTGTAGCTGGTAACAAGTAGCCCATAGCTCGTAGCTCGCAGCTACTGGCTCTTAGGAAAATGGCTGAAAGCTTGAAGATGAAAGTACCTCAGTCGCCCGTGGCAGAAAGCAGGTTCCTGAAAGGGGCCAATTTGAATAACCACGGGTAACAACCCGGGGTAGCAGAATAAGTGAACCGGGTCCCCGAATGGGGGCCAACAATTAATTCACTGATGGTTTATTACGAAAACCGTTCTTTGCAAACAAAGCAGTGGAGGGCCAATCCGGTACTTTTGAGACGCAGAGTTAAACACATTTTGAGATAAATCCAAAGAACTTAAAAAATTATACAAACAACACATTTCCAATCGACTGTAATTTTACTTAGAAAAAAAACAAGAAATGCCGGAAAATAAAAGCTTGATACAAGACATCACACAAACCTCCAATTTGGTTATTGAAATCAATAACCTCAGTAAAGGTTTTGACAACCTGCAGGTATTAAAAAACTTGTCTTTAAAGCTTTTCGATGGTGAGAACCTTGTGGTACTGGGCAAATCAGGTTCCGGAAAATCGGTTCTTATAAAATGTATTGTCCGATTGCTTAACGCCGACCAGGGCACAATAACGGTATTGGGAAAAAATGTAAACAACCTGAAAAGCAAGGAATTGGCAGTACTTCGGGAAAAAATTGGGTTCCTTTTTCAAAGCGGGGCTCTTTACGATTCCATGACCATTAAAGAAAACCTTGAATTCCCATTAATAAGGATAAAAAAGAAGCTATCTAAAAAGGAGAGGGAAAAAAAAATTGAAGAAGTTTTGGAGAATGTGGGGTTGAGCGACACTTTGCATAAAATGCCCTCAGAACTTTCAGGGGGCATGAAAAAAAGAGCCAGCCTGGCACGGACTATTGTAGTGGATCCGATGATTATGCTGTACGATGAACCAACAACGGGACTCGACCCGGTAACTTCTGACGGGATAAGCGCACTGATAAATGATGTTCAAAAGAAATACAAAACATCATCCATCATCATCACACATGATATTGAATGTGCCCGCGCCACAGCCGACAGAATAATTATGTTACAGGATGGCGAAGTTTATATGGAGGGAAGCATCAACGATTTTGAGAATTCGGACGATGAGTTAATCCAGTCATTTTTCAAAGAATAAAGAATTAGCAATGGAAAATCATACACCACGTTTTAAGGTCCGGTTAGGCATTTTTATAGCCGTTGGGATTTTAATTTTTGTAACTGCCATTTTCATTATTGGCAAACAACAGAATTTATTTAATCCTGTATTTAAAATTTCAACCAATTTTTTCAATGTAAGTGGCCTTCAGGTCGGCAATAATATTCGCTTCTCGGGCATCAATGTGGGTATTGTCGATAACATTAAAATTATTAATGACTCAACCGTGCAGGTTGACATGCTGGTCAGAAAAGATGTCCAACAGTTTATAAAGGCTGACAGCTACGCAAGTATTGGTTCCGAAGGAATTATTGGCGATCGCATTATTATTATTACCCAGGGAAGCCCAAATTCACCTGTGGCCAATGATGGACAGCACATCTTATCCAAAGAACCCATCGAAACCGATGATATCATGAAAAGTTTAAAATCCAGCGCCGAGAGTGCCGAGATTATCACCGTTCAACTTGCTGAAATAATGTCAAATATTAATAACGGACAAGGAATGCTGGGACGTTTGATACAGGACACAGTAATTGCCGAGAATGTAAATATGACCATAGAAAATTTCAGAAAAAGTTCTGAGGGGCTGGATCAAACCATAGAAGTGACCAAAGAGAATGTGTTCGCTTTTATGGAAAGTTTGCAGAAAACCGCTGCAAAAACGGAAGTTGCCTCGGATCAACTTGGCGAAATCATGCTGAAAATTAACAATGGCGAAGGGACTATCGGAATGTTAGTTCAGGATACTTCGTTGGTGAAAAATATTGATGAAACGGTCATTAATCTAAAAGAAAGCAGTATCCGGCTCAACGAAAATATGGAAGCCCTCAAGCACAATTTCCTTTTCAGAGGATACTTCAAACGAAAAGCCAAAGAAGAGGAGAAAATGAGAATGGAGACAGATTCAGTCATGCCGGTGAAGAGTGATTAAAGATGAAAAGGGCAGTAATATTTCTTTTTGTTTTTCTGATAACAAATGATTTTGCATTTGCACAAGACAGTATCGTCCCAAAGGAGCCACCCCATCTTTACGAAAACATTGAGACTTATTCCGAACGAACAGGATTTACCAAATTTATGTTCCGGCTGTTTTTTAAACCGGTTTCGTCAGCTCCTGCCCAAAAAATGGTCAACAAGCGTCTGAAACAAAAACCTTACAAGTTCTTCGAAGGGAAAATCATCAGACAAATCAATATTGTAACGCTCGACCCGTTTGGGAATTCCATTGGAGACACCATTTCGGGGTCGCTTAACTTTTTATCAAAAGCCGGAAACAAATTTCATCTAAAGACCCGCTCCAAAACCATTCGAAATCTTTTGCTTATTCGTGAAAAACAACCATTCGATTCACTTCGGGTTAAAGAATCGGAACGGTTGGTGCGAAGCATGAATTATATTACCGATGTATCTTTTTATACCATTGAAGTGCCCGGAACCACTGATTCGGTGGATATCTTCATTCGCGAACTGGATAGCTGGAGCTTAATCCCCGGAGGTTCCAGGTCTGATTCACGCCTGACTATTAAACTAAGGGAGGACAATTTCATCGGGCTGGGTCACAGCTTTCAAAACGCAATGTTCGTGAACCGTTCATCCCGTGATATTGCTCATCGAATGAAATACTTCATCCCCAACATCAGCAATACTTTTATTAATTCCACCCTTCAATACGGCACCGATGAATATGGAGATTTTATTAAAACCCTGGGTGTGGAGCGGCCGTTTTTCTCCCCCCTGGCAATGTGGGCAGGAGGCATAAATTTCGCTCAACACCATCACAAAAATTCCATCTGGACTGCCAATTTTATGCCATATAAATTCAATGCACAAGATTACTGGCTGGGCAATTCGGTGCCCGTTTTCAGGGGAAATTCAGAATACAGCCGTACTACCAGATTCATTTCGGCCCTACGCTTTAAACGAGTCCGTTTTATAGAACAGCCACCAGAAACAATTGACACATTGCAATTTTACAAAAACGAAAACTTTTTCCTGGCAGGCATTGGCATTTCAACACGTCTGTATATAAAAGACAAGTATATTTTTAAATTTGGAATAACTGAAGATGTCCCTATTGGAAAAGTGGTTGGTCTGACAGGCGGTTATCAACAAAAAAACAGTTTTCAGCGTTTCTATGTTGGCGCACGTTTTTCGTGGGGTAATTATCATCCGTGGGGTTACATGAGTTCCAATATCGAATATGGAACATATTTCCGGTCATCAAGAGCCGAGCAAAGTGTGTTTAGGATTGGGGCAAATTATTTTACAGGGTTAATTGAAATCGGACAATGGAAATTCAGGCAGTTTATTAAGCCTCAGGTCATTATTGGGAGCCTCCGCACCGATTACGACAGTTTAACTATTAATAACGAATATGGTCTGAGAGGTTTCAACAGCCCTGTATTGACAGGCACCAGTCGGTTACTGTTTACATCGCAAACACAAGCTTATGCACCATGGAATTTCATCGGATTCCATTTTGGGCCCTATTTAAACTTTTCGCTGGGTATGCTTGGCGATGCAGAAAACGGGTTCCGGAAGAGCAAATTGTATTCGCAGATAGGACTGGGTATTTTAATTAAAAATGACAACCTGGTTATGAATGCGTTTCAACTATCCATTTCGTTCTATCCGGTAATTCCGGGTTTAGGAACAAATATCCTCAAAACGAACTCTTTTCAGACTACTGATTTCGGTTTCCGTGATTTTGAAATTGGAAAACCGGATGCAGTTGAATTTCGATAGTTGTTGTTTAGATCCTTTCAGGGCTGTTTGAATAGGTTACAATTAATAATGCGAGCATTCACAGGGTGGCTTTCAAAAGTGGCCGCCCCCGATGCGTCGGGTGGTTATTGCGGGCCTTAATCTGCTCTCTTTAGAAAGGTAAGTGACTTGATTATAACAGCCTACGCAAACAATGTAAAGCCTCTATCCCCGTTAGAAAAAATTTCCAGGATATCTTCATTTAAAAATTCAAAAGGCCGCCGTTGAAAACAACGACAGCCTTCTAACCTGAATAATTCATGACTTAATCAGGCTAAGTATCCATTTGAGATTAAATTTTTTAAAATCGGTATCCAAGCGAAAGCCCGAAACCTGTATTTTTAAGAGTTGATTCATCATCACCGAGAATGCGCTTGTCCTCAGGATTGATATCCAGCAACCCGAGTTGGGTGTTCAATTGCAAAAACAATCCGGTTTGTAATTCGTAACCAAAAAAGAGGTTGGCTCCCGCATCGAACGGTTTGATGTATGCCGTGGTTAACGGGTCACCCGACTCCACCTCGTTTTTAAACTCAATATCGGTCTCAACCGATAAAGAGCCACCTTCGTAAGTGGCCTTTCCACCAACACCATAAGCTACATATGGTCCAAATCCCAGTAAAAAATAGCCATTACCAAGCACTGCTTTATACACAAAATTCAATGGCAATTCGATGTATGAAAGTTTGTAAGTGCCTGAGAAATCCCCCTCGGTCATTTTTGCTCCTTTGGTGCTGTACATCAGCCCCGGTTGAAAGAAAAACTCCGGGGCAAGGGGAATCTGAGCATTCAAACCGACATGAAACCCGGTAAGCAGATCATTTTCAAGTTTGTCGCCGTTCATATTTTTACCATTCAGATTTTGTAAATTTACGCCACCCAGAATTGCAATGGAGGTTTTTGAATCAACAGACTCCTGGGCAAATGCCATCGAACCGGTGAGTGCAAAAACTAAAATTAAAGAAAATAGTTTTGTTTTCATAGTTTAAAGTTTTGTAATTGCCTGATAAAAAACCAATTAAATTTGTAAGGCTCTGGTTTAAAGTTGCGTTTATTTTATTAGAGATTGCTTCGGGCATAGCCCTCGCAATGAACTTACCGATAACGGAGAAGAAGGTTTACTTAATTTATAGACAGAGTCTAATTAGATGCCTCTTTTTCAGCTTCCGCCTTCATCTTCTCATTGGCAGTAATCAAAAATTCAACCCTGCGGTTTTGAGCGCGGCCATTTGCTGTATCATTTTCATACCTGGGTGCTGTTTCGCCAAAACCTTTTACATTTAAACGACTGTAGGCAACTCCATTAGCCGACAGATAACGAGAAACCATACGGGCCCGTTGTTCAGACAGGTTCTGGTTATATGCTTCACTCCCTTTACTGTCAGTATGTCCCTGAATTTCAATATTGGTATCGGCATAACTTTCCAATACAACAACCAGTTTGTCAAGATTCTTTTTAGCATCTTGCGACAGGTTCGATTCATCAAATCCAAACAAAATGTTACTGCTAAATTCCACAACAATCCCCTCGCCTACGCGCTCAACTTTTGCATCGGGAACAGATTTTTCAATTTCTTCGGCCTGTTTATCCATTTGCCGCCCAATAACAGCACCGGCTGCCCCACCAGCGGCTGCTCCAATAATTGCTCCAAGGGCTGTGTTGTCCGAAGCCCTGCCAATTACAGCACCTGCAGCTCCACCGGCAACAGTTCCGACAGCTGCTCCTTTTTGAGTTTTATTCCATGAAGCACAACCTGAAATAAAAAAAGCCGAACATAGAATTGTAAGGAAACTCATTTTCAACTTATTCATAATATACTGGTTTTAGTTACTTTATTCTTCTATAAAGATCAATCAATTCCGATAAAAAACATTACACATTTTTCATTATCCATTACATCATTCACACATTATTCATTCGTTTAAAATTTTGTAATCATCTGATAAAAAACTAATTAAAAATTTGAGAACGAATGGAACCGCTTCGCTCTCGCATAATATTTTTTAAACATATTCTTTTGTGATATTTATGCTTAAAAAATATCATGCTCGTTTCATCAGTATATAATTAAACTAAGTCATTGGTCTGATGGAACTCGCATGTAAGAACTTATACATATTCTCTTGTGGTAATCGTTGCCATGCTCGTTTCATTTATTTCGAAAACTACTTGATACATCAGGCAGGTAAGGTGTTAACCGTCTGAAAGACTGAGACCGAGAACCCAGGGCAACGTTCTGGGTTTAGAGGTACCCCCCACCTTGCACTTCTTTTGGGAAGACTTCCTTAAACAACAACATAAAAGACATGGTAACAAATTAGTTTTTTATCACTGTATAGTCATCAGCCCAACTTCGCTTAGAGACACATTATCAGACCACAATAAGATTCATCTAAAATCTTTAAACTCTAAATATCCTGTATCTCAAAAGTGAGAATCCTGTAAAATTTTTTCAAAATCCTGCAACACAAAAAACTCCAGCCTTTTCTATATTTCCATTTCCAAAAGAACCTGATCCAAAACAGCATCGTTTATCAGTATTTTTCATATTTTTGACATTAAAGGTTCAATTAAAAACGAGGATTCTCAACCACGATAAACACCAGTTTAAACACGCAGCCCAACCAAACCAATATTGGTGTTTTGATAAAACCAAATTGTTGAAAGCAAAAAGAACAAACCAATCAGATTCCTCAAAAAAAGGAAAACCTGACTTTGAATCCGGCAAATTCCCTATCGCTGGGATTGGTGCTTCGGCCGGAGGACTGGAAGCCTTAGAGCAATTTTTGAAAAATGTCCCCGAAAAAAGCGGAATAGGTTATGTAATTATTCAACATCTGGATCCGACGCAAAAAGGGATGCTTCCAGAGCTGCTTCAACGGGTTTCCAATATGCCGGTTCATCAGGTAAAAGACCTAATGAAAGTAAAACCCGATTGTGTCTATGTCATTCCGCCAAATAAGAACATCTCTATTTTCAAAGGGATACTTCATCTGTTTGATCCCATTGAGACTCGTGGTTTTCGACTTCCTATCGATTTTTTTCTACGCTCCCTGGCCGATGATCTGAAAGAGTTTTCGGTGGGAATTATTCTCTCAGGAATGGGATCAGACGGAAGCAGCGGGATCAAAACAATTAAAGAAAAGAACGGAATTGTGTTGGTACAAAAACCGGAAACGGCCCGTTTTGACAGTATGCCGCGCAGTGCCATTGAATCTGGCATGGTGGATATTGTTGCCTCTCCCGAAGCACTTCCCAGCGAACTCATTGATTTCCTTAAGCAGATACCTGTTGTCAAGTCAAACCGAAGTTCTGAAATTAAAGATCATAGTGCCTTTGAGAAAATCATCATTCTTCTCAGGACGCAAACCGGAAATGATTTTTCGCTCTATAAAAAAAATACCATCTACCGGCGCATAGAGAGAAGAATGGGCATTCATAGAATTGATAAAATAGTTTCGTATGTTCATTTTTTGCAGGAGAATCCCAAAGAAATACACATACTTTTTAAAGAGTTAATGATTGGTGTTACAAAGTTTTTTAGGGACATTCCGGTTTGGGAGCGGTTAATAGAAAAGGAACTTCCGGTTTTGATAAATCAAGTGAAGCCCCATTCACAGTTAAGGGCGTGGATCCCTGGTTGTTCTACCGGAGAAGAAGCTTATTCTCTTGCCATCCTTTTTAAAGAAGCATTAGAAAAAACACATTCAAACCCCGGTATATCCTTACAAATTTTTGCCACAGACATCGATAGCGATTCCATTGAAATTGCCCGGAAAGGATTGTTTACCGGGAATATAATTTCAGATGTATCTCCCCAGAGGCTAAATCGGTTCTTTATCAAAACAGAAGATGGTTATCGCATCAGTGAAGAGATCCGAGAAATGATCGTGTTTGCCCAACACAACATTATAATGCACCCCCCATTCACAAATATTCATTTAATTTCCTGTCGCAACCTATTGATATACATGGACTCTGAACTTCAGAGAAAGCTACTTGGGCTGTTTTATTACAGTCTCAATCAGGAAGGAATTTTACTGCTTGGCACTTCTGAAACTTTGGGTACACAAAACCATCTTTTTACACCTTTGGATAGCAGTCTTAAAATTTTTAAACGCACCTCTGCCCTTCTCAACCCGTTGTTAATGGATTTTCCATCTTCATTTTCCCAAACTGCCGAGAATTATAATGAAAACACCAAACAAGAAAAGCCCATAATGAACATTCAAAACCATGCCGACCAGTTATTGCTAAACCAGTTTGCACCTGCCGGAGTGTTGGTTAATGAAAACGGCGATATCCTTTATATCAGCGGACGAACCGGAAAATATCTTGAGCCCGCAGTTGGTAAAGCAAACCTCAACATCTTTGCCATGTTGCGACCGGGTTATCAAAATGATTTTGTCATTTGCTTTCGCAAAGCATTGAGAAATAAAGAGGCCGTGATATTACATCATGTAAAAACAGGCACAAACGAAGACTCTTTAACATTAAATGTCACCATTCACTGGATTCATAAGCCGGAACCCTTATATGGCAAACTGATGATTATTTTTTCCGAGATTCCGAAAACTGTTGAACCAAATTCACCAAAGAAAAAAGGGAAAACCTCCCCGACCAACAATAGGGAGGCAGAACTTGAGGAAGAATTGCAACATTCACGTGAACAGATGCAAAATATTATGGAAGAGATGCAAACATCTCAGGAAGAACTTAAATCAACCAACGAAGAGCTGCAATCAACCAATGAAGAACTGCAATCAACCAACGAGGAACTCATGACCTCAAAAGAAGAGATGCAAAGTTTGAATGAGGAACTTCAAACGGTAAATGCCGAATTGCTGGCTAAAGTGGATGATTATTCAAGGGTCAACAACGATATGAAAAACCTGCTCAACAGTACAGATATTGCGACCTTATTTCTTGACAAAGAACTGAACATTCGCCGGTACACAAACCAGGCAACCAAAATTTTTAAACTGATTAAAAGCGACATAGGCAGACCTTTTACCGACCAGGTTTCACAACTTATCTATCCCGATTTGCCTGATGATGCCCTGCAGGTTTTAAAAACCCTTATTTTTATTGAAAAACAGATTCCAACCAAAGACGGAAGATGGTTTTCCATTCGCATTATGCCGTATCGCACCCTGGATGATCGCATTGACGGACTGGTCATTACATTTATTGATATTTCCGAACTTAAACAGGTGGAAGAAAATTTACTTAAAATGAACCTGGAAAACATGAACCTTGTTAAATCTTCTTCCAACCCCATATTAAAGATATCTGGTAATCGAAAAATCATTGATATAAACCCTCCCGCAGAAACATTTTTCGGTAAAAGCAGTAAGGAGGTAAAAGGTCAGGATTTTATAAAATTATTTATTCCTGAAAATTTGCAGCAAAAAGCCCAAAAGAAAATAACCTCTCTGTTGTCAAAACAGGAAAATGCCCCTGTTAAAATGAAAGTTATAGCAGCCGATAACAAGGAGGTTTACACCATGTGGTCGGTGTATGCATCTTTCAACAATCAGGAATTTTTATCTGCAGTCATCTCAATCACAAAACAATAAACAAATGAAGAACGAAAAAGGGGATTTCACCAATGCAAATATGCTTCGTAAGAAGGCAGAAAAGCAACTCAAAGAAAGTCAGGGGAGAGAATCTGGAACCCCGTTGACAAATGATGTAAACAAACTTTTACATGAGCTACAAGTTCATCAAATTGAATTGGAGATGCAAAATGAAGAGTTGCATCAGGCTTATGAAACAGCAGAGAAAGCCTTAAAAAAATACACCATGTTGTATGATTTGTCACCATTGGGCTACTTTTCCCTTGACCCTGACGGAGCCATTTGCGAGGTTAATTTCACCGGAGCCGATCTGCTCCGGGAACGCCGTTTCAGCCTTATCAACAGCAACTTTAAACTCTTTATTGCCGAAGAATCTAAAACGGCATTTAATGATTTCTTTAGCAAGATATATACCAGCAATGCCAAAGAGTCGTGCGAGATCATGCTTGGATATGATGACAAAAATCTATGCCGGGTATATGTAGAAGGCGTAGTTACAGAGGATGAACAAAAATGTCTTTTATCTGTGGTGAATATTTCAAAATTTACAAAAGACTGATACTTCACGGCCATCCCCTGCACCAACTGCTCATTACGAACCTACTTTATGAAATTCTTCATAGGCCTGCAAAACAGTCAAATGAGAAATTAAATACGCCAAAGAACTTTCAGCTCCCTGGTTACGATTTACGCCATAAACTTCAAAACCGTCGCAACACCCTTGTGTCTCAAAATCGTACAAACTCAGCCGCAAGTCATTTTCACCCAGAAACCATAAGAAAGATGTGTAAAGCTTATTCAGAAACTCTTTATCTTTGGTTACATGAAAAGCCTGATGGTACATTAAGACCATTGCCATGGCATCTACCGGTTGTTGTGCAAACACAGAGCGTTCTCCATCTTTTTTGTACCATTTCTCATTTCCAATAACAGAAAGGTAGTTCTCCTTAAGTGTGTGCGCTGTTAGAAATTGCATAGATTTCATGGCCACTTCCAATACTTTATCTTCATTCAGAATTTCTGCCGAATGCAGCAGAGCCAAAGGTAACATTCCGTTGTCGTAGGCAAGCAGTGATTCAAACCACTGCCAGTCCGGCGACTGATTAGCATCGAATTGTTGAATCAGCTTATGAGCCATGTTCCGAAGTCGTTCTGTCATGGAGTCATCTCCCGGACTGGTTCTCAGGTAATAACAAATTCCTATCATCGTATTGGCAATACTCCTGATAGATTTTAATTTTTCAAAATTTGGAGCAGCATTAAAAAACATCAGGCGACCAGTCTGATAATAAGCATCGTTGGGAGCATTGCCTAATAAATAACCAAGAGCCCAGATAGTGCGGCCAAAAGAATCTTCTGATCCTATCTCATCAAGATAATTTCTGCTAAAACTCAAGAAGTTCCTGAATGTCCCATCCTTATTTTGCATATAATGGATATAACTCAGATAAACGGGAGATAATTCAAGGGATCGTAAATCCTTAATCTGCCTGTAGGCCATCAAAACCATCAGCAAAGCCCTGGCATTGTCATCCAGACAATAGCCTTCTTTCAGGTTGGGAATTCCAAACTTTGCATGCTGAATAATACCGGTATCATCCGTAAGCCTGTTTATATGTGTTAAAGAAAAAGGAGGCAGAATCAGCAAATCCATTATGGTATCCTTTTTCTCCATTTCCAGGGTTCCTTGCATTACAGCTTCTTTTGCAACTGCAATGTATTTTTCACCGGTTTTGGGCCATGTAATATTTCTGCCATACTCACCGGCTTTCTCTTTTAGTTTTTTTAATTCCACAGGATTATCCAGAAGCTCTGTCAATAAAGAGCTAAGCTCTTCCGAATTCCCAAAACTGAAGAGCTTACCCCTTCCGTTGGCCAACAGTTCGGCCGCATGCCAGTAAGGTGTGGATATCACCGCCGCCCCAACTCCTACTGCATAGGCAAGTGTCCCACTGGTGATTTGAGCCTCATGCAGATACGGAGTAATATATATATCAGTAGCCGACAAATATTTAAACAAGTCATTCACATCTAAAAACTCATTTAAAAAAAATACATTTTTTTCCAGCCCAAGCGTTTTAACCAGGCGCATTAAGTAGATGCGATATTCTTCACCCGAATGCCTCAATACATTGGGATGCGTTTTCCCCAAAATCATATAGAAGACCTCTGGATATTTTTCAATAACCCCGGGCAATGCTTTGATTACAGTCTCAATGCCTTTGTTGCGGCCAATAAAACCAAAGGTTGTAAGCACATGCTTATGCTCAAGCTTAAACTCTTGCTTTGATTTTTCAGCACTGAACTTAATGTCGGGCACACCATGGTCAATAAGAACAATTCGCTCTTCTGGCACATCATAAATATGAACCAAAAAGTCAATGGCCTTATGGCTCATCACTACAATTTTACCGGCCATTTTACAAATTTCCTGCAAAACGGCCTTTTCATTGTACGAGGGAGATTTCAGTATGGTGTGCAACGTAACAATCAGAGGTATTTCCAACCGATGCAGTAAAGGAAGAATGTAAACCCCGCTTTGACCTCCAAAAATGCCAAATTCATGTTCAAGAATACAAACTTCAGCACCACTATGATTGATGAATTTCACCGCCTGAATATAATCTTCCTGATGCTCCTGTCTGATGGTCAATTTCACCTCTTGCGGATAGTCATAAACATTGGAAAAATCATTTAACGCCACAACAAATCCGGTGTTGACATTCTCTTGACGGTTATTGTCTGAAATCACCGAATTAAATAGATCATGAGTAAACGTTCCGATACCACATTCACGTGGTGGATATGTTCCAATAAAAGCAATCTTCATTTGTTATAAATTTAGGTAGTGAATTTCTGGACACATTTCATTGTTTCTCCCGAAGTCCGTAAACAGTCCTGAAATGGTAGCCATAAACTGCAAAAGTGATGGCATCAGCAAACAGTCCGGGTTTCTTAAACAAAGTCCAGAACAGTAATTTCCAATACTCTGTTCTTCCTTTATTTAAAACCCCAATAATGTACATTGACTTCAGGAAAGCACTAATCAGTGAAAAGTTTATCCCCTTCGCCTTTTTAAAGTTTCGGTTATAATTTACGAACAGTTGACGCACTCTCCGGTAATATGGTTTGGGAGCATATATATTCCTGATTATCTGCCTATAGCCACTTATCAATTCGCCATAATCCATTTTAGGAATAAAATTCATTGATAAGTCCGTATTGTTGCCCGAAGCTTCGGTGGTCAACCTATTTTCGGTCTCCAACCGCTTATATAACTTTGTATTTTTGGGTGCATTCAGTAGTCCAACCATTGCCGAAACTATGCCACTTTTCTGAATAAACTCGGTCTGCCGTTGAAAAACACCGGGAGTATCACTATCAAAACCAACAATAAAGCCTCCGGATACCTGAATTCCGGTATTCTGAATGTTTTTTACGCTTTGAAGCAAATTCCGATTTTTATTCTGAACTTTATGGCAGGAATGAAGCGATATTTCATCCGGAGTCTCTATTCCAATAAAAGTAGATGTTAAGCCCGTTTCAACCATCAGGGACATCAACTCCCTGTCATCCGACAAATCAATAGAACTCTGAATATTAAATACAAAAGGATACTTATGAGCCTGCATCCAATTCTTCATGGACGGAAGTAAATTGAATTTCACTTCATTTTTGTTGCCAATAAAATTATCATCCACAATAGAAACCGATCCACGCCAATTAAGATGGTACAGCTCATCGAGTTCTCTAAGAATCTGTCCGGCTCCTTTCATTCTTACTTTATGCCCCAAAAGGGAAGTTATTTCACAAAAATCGCACGAAAAAGGACATCCTCGTGAAAACTGAATGTTCATAAAAACATACTTTTTCATCTGTAAAAGTGAAAAATCCGGAATGGGTGAAAGAGAAAGATCTGCAAATTGATCAGTTTTATAGATCCTGGCAGGATTCCCTTTTGACAAATCATCGAGAAATAGTGGTAATGTAATTTCTGCCTCATTTAATACAAAATGATCTATTTGAGGATAGTTGTTGTACTCCTGGGTAAAAAGCGGGCCACCTGCAACCATTTTAGTCCCTTGGTTCTGACATTTCAGTATTATGTCATCCACCGATTTCTTCTGAATATACATTGCACTGATAAAAACATAATCTGCCCATTGAATATCAGCAGTTTTAAGTTCCGAAACATTCATATCTACCAGTTTCTTTTGCCACCCTGCCGGGAGCATTGCCGATACAGTAATTAATCCAAGAGGGGGAACAGCAGCTTTTTTCGAAATAAACTTAAGGGCATGTTTGAAGCTCCAAAAAGAATCAGGATATAACGGATATACAAATAGTATTTTCATAAATGACCTAATTTTATCTGTGAATCAACTTCTATTTTTCAATCCTTTGCTGGAATACCAAAACAATTCCACAATTTTACAAACCGACACGGTTTCAATGTTCCCTTTCAACAGCAATAATTTGAAAGATTATAAAACCAGAAGGAATACTATAGTTGAACAATGAGTACAATTTTAGAATTAATATTTGCCTACACCTCATCGCGAAACTACTACATGAAGAAGGGAAAAAACCAGTTGCATAAAACACGTAACCTCTCTCTATCTCCCCGTTACAATAAACTCCTTACATTAGCCAGAGTTAACATTCAGGGTTTTATTAACATACTGTTGTAAAAAAGAACCTGTAAAATTGCTGCAATAATATCTTTATAAATTACGGGAAACAGAGGAAAATTACTATTACATTATTACTGTAAAATATTACATTATTCACACATCTTCCAGAGTGTCCCGACTTCTGCTTTTGAGCTTTTTATAGTCGGAGGGCGATAATCCGGTAATTTTTTTAAATTGATTGGATAAGTGTGCAACACTACTGTAGTGCATTTTAAAAGAAATTTCCGAGAGATTCAGCTCATCATAAATAATCAATTCCTTTACTCTTTCAATCCTGTGTTTCAGATAGAATTTTTCAATGGTAGTATGTTTTACCTCAGAAAACAAATTTGCAAGATAAGTGTAATCGTAGTTAATTTTATGTCGTAAATAATCGGAAAGATTTACTTTTAATTGTTCATCTCGATTATGAACCAAATCCATAATGGCAATCACAATTTTTTCAACAAGAATATTCTTCCTGCTGCTCATCAATTCAAGCCCTGATTTTTTTAAAGAGCTGTCTAATTTTCTTAATGTATTCTCAGAGACATCTCCTTTTATATCCGCTTCACCAATCTTTACATCATAATAATCCAAACCGATTTTCTCCAGTTCACTCTTAACCACCATCTGGCAGCGAATACATACCATATTTTTAATATATAATTTCATTGACTACAGAAAAATCCACTCATAAGAAAGCCTCACGAATATTTATTAAATATACGGTTTTGCACCACCAAAAACAATTTGAGTTCAACTCCATTTCCCGGTTATACAATCCCATAGCAGCTTTTAGGCCCCACAATTTTTCCATGAATTAAATACTTCATTATTGATACGACAATCATTAATTCAAAAAATATCAAAAACAATCACCCCTTTTATTGTTTTTTTATAAAACTTCGTTTGTTTTTACTATTTTTATCCTCAACAGAAACAACCCTAATCCTATTTTTTTAAACATCACAGGCTAAACTATAATTTTCAAGCACTTAAAAATCCAAAAGCCCTAATTTCATAGTCAAGTTTGTATGTTTAGAGATGGCAAAAACGTTACAATAAACTATAGTCAAAAAAAACAGACATGATCAAAAAGAGCATTTTAAAGACACTGGCATTAGGCTTTCTGAGCATTTTCTCAGGAGTATCCAATGCACAAAACACTGCTGATTACCAAGTGGTACCAATACCAATGGAGATCACTCAAAATCAAGAATCTCCGTTTGAATTAAGCCGGGAAACAAAAATCGTTACCGGCGACGATTCTCAGATAATGCGTCGCAATGCCGGTTTTTTGCAACAATACATTAAACAACAAACAGGGATAGAAACCATTATCGCGACCAAGGGAGAAGGTAGCCGCATTGTTCTCCAAACAGGACTGAAATCGGACAGCCCCGAAGCCTATGAAATCAATGTCTCCAGTGACGTCATTACCGTCACCGGAGCCTCTGAAGCAGGGGTGTTCTACGGAATTCAGACACTTAGAAAGTCCATTCCTGTAAAAAAGACTGCCACCATAACCTTTCCATCGGTAAAAATAAAGGATGCCCCCCGTTTTTCCTACAGAGGAATGATGCTGGATGTGGCCAGGCATATGTTTTCAGTAGAAGAAATCAAAACTTTCATTGATATGCTGTCGCTCCATAACATCAATAAATTTCACTGGCACCTGACTGAAGATCAGGGATGGCGGATAGAAATCAAAAAATATCCGCGACTGACCGAAATCGGTTCTATGCGAAAAGAAACAGTAATTGGTCGCAACAGCGGTCGCTACGACGGAGAAACCTATGGAGGCTATTACACTCAGGAAGAGATAAAAGAAATCGTAAAATATGCGTCAGATCAACACATTACCATCATTCCTGAAATTGATATGCCCGGACATATGCTGGCCGCATTGTCTGCTTATCCTGAATTGGGTTGTACGGGAGGTCCTTATGAAGTATGGACACAATGGGGCGTATCGGAGGATGTATTGTGCGTGGGAAAAGATCAAACACTGAAATTCGTGGAAGATGTCCTCAATGAGGTGATGGATCTCTTTCCATCCGAAATGATCCATATCGGAGGCGATGAGTGCCCCAAAAGCCGATGGAAAGAATGTCCCTCCTGTCAGGCAAAAATAAAAGAGTTGGGCCTTGAAGCTGATGACCACCACTCGGCAGAGGAACGCTTGCAGAGCCATTTCATCAGTCAGGTGGAAAAGATCATCAACGATCGCGGACGCAAACTAATCGGATGGGATGAAATCCTGGAAGGCGGACTGGCACCCAATGCAACCGTCATGTCGTGGCGGGGAATGTCCGGCGGTATTGAGGCTGCAAAGCAGGGACACGATGTTGTTATGACCCCCAACTCTCATGTCTATTTTGACCATTACCAGTCAACCGATGTATCACGTGATCCACTGGCCATTGGCGGCTATTCTCCCGTGGAAAGGGTTTACAGTCTGGAGCCGGTACCTTCGGTTCTCTCAAAAAAGCAACGTAAACACATTCTGGGGGCACAGGCCAATTTATGGACAGAATACATCCCTGTTTTTGAACACGCCCAATTCATGGTTCTTCCCAGGATGGCGGCTCTTAGTGAAGTGCAATGGATGGAGCCCGAAAACAAAAACTATGAAGATTTTCTGCAGCGATTACTGAAGCTGATTGAAATCTATAAAATCAATGATTACAATTATGCCAGACACATTTTTGATTTGAATGCTGAATTTGTTCCCAATGCCAAAGACAATACAATCGATGTTTACCTCTCATCGCTGACCAATGGAGATATTTTTTACACCCTTAACGGAACTGCTCCGGTAAAACATTCTCCCAAATACAAAGGGGTGATAAAGGTGAACAAAGATGCTGATGTCATGGCCAAAACCTATTTCAACGAAGAGTCCAGTAGAGTTTTCAGTGAATCGATCTCCTTCAACCTGGCAACAACAAAGCCCATCAAATCACTCCAGCCGGTTGACAAACAATATGGATATGATGGCATCTCAACTCTGGTGGACGGTCTCAAAGGAAACAATAACTACCGTACAGGAAGGTGGATTGCATTTCGTGGCAACGACCTGAAAGCTGTCATTGAACTGGGAAGTGAGCCGGTAACAATCCGGGAAGCTGCCCTTACCACCAATGTTGTCAAAGGCGACTGGATATTTGATGTGCGTCAGTTTGAAGTGCTGGTATCGGATGACGGCAAAAATTTTCGCACGGTAGCTTCGCGTGATTTTGATCCGTTACAAAGAAGTGACAGTGATGGAATTAAAAACCACGTACTCCGATTTGATCCTGTCGAGGCACGCTATGTGAAAATCATCGGAGAATCAGAAAAATCAATGCCGGAATGGCACGGCGGTGCAGGTCTGCCAGGTTATCTTTTTGTCGATGAAATTGTGATAAAATAGATTCAGAAAAGTGCAAAGGTCCCGCCCCACGGGGCCTTTGCACTTTTAATGCAACTCTTTATTGCCCATCCTTCCGAATTCTCCCCCTTCCATTTTTCCTTAATTAAATTGCTGAAGAACCTCAATACCTCTATCCAAATGGGACAGACAGCTTCTTTAATGTCAATATAGTCCCTGACAGAATTTTTGCCCATTTCAAAAACATTTGAACAGGAACAACAGCTTTACTGTTATTGATTTGACCTGATTGACATTCACTTTTAGTTGTGAGCGTCCGGTTAAAATGTTTGACAGAACTGAAAATAACAATACCAAAACAAACTATATTTTATCAATTATGAGAAAAATTTTCAAGGTGGCCTTATGGGTTCTTATTGTCCTTCTGATATTTGCAGGAGGCATTGCGTTGTATGTAAAAGATCAACTTGGAAGTATCGATTCCCTTGAAGAACGAAATGTCAAATATGGTGGGTTAAACTATTATTCAACAGAAACCGGAGAATTCATCAGTCCCGAGAAACTGCCTCATTATCCGGAAAGAACCACCGGAGGAGATCCGGGATTTTCTAGATTTTTCAAAACTTCACCTTACGCGCCGGAGACTCCCTTCCCCAAAAAAATGCTTACCAAAAATGAATTCTCCAAAACCCCGGCTGATTTTGCTACATACTGGTTTGGGCATTCTACTGTAATTCTTGAACTGGATGGAAAACGGATCCTATTCGATCCTGTATTTAAAAATGCCGGCCCGCTGCCAATTATTACCAGAAGATATGATATTTCCCCGCTAAAAAGAGAAGAACTCCCAAAGATCGATTTGGTCATCATCACCCACGACCATTACGATCACCTGGAAACTGCAACCATCAAATATTTGGCAGATAAAGGTATAGAATTCCTCGTACCACTGGGCGTAGGAGCCAGATTAGAAGGCTGGGGGGTTCCAAAGAAAAATATAACAGAATTGGGCTGGGAACAGGAAATGATCTTTGACTCCATAACGATAACTGCGCTTCCAGGCATTCATTACTCAGGAAGGAGTAATTCCGATCGAAACCAAACTCTTTGGGCATCTTATGCGATTAAAGGTAAGGAAAAAAACATTTTCAACAGTGGGGATACCGGGTACGGTAAGCACCTAAAAGGGATTGGTGAAAAATACGGCCCTTTTGATCTGGCTTTTGTGGAAATAGATGGCTGGAACAATGGTTGGCCATTAACGCATCTGTTTCCCGACCAGGTAATTCAGTTATGTAAGGATATGAATACAAAACTGCTGTTCCCCACTCATTGGGGTACTTTTGATTTAGCCTTACACCCCTGGAACGAATCGATTCAAATGGTAGCTGACCGGGCGGCCGAAAATGATATTGAAATGGTCACCCCAATCCTCGGGGAGAAAGTAATACCTGGTGTTACGCCTACCTCCAACTGGTGGATCACGTTATCCGGGAAATAATCCCCCCTTATTTGCCTAAAAGAAGTTGTACCAAAGGTACAAATTCGAGAACCTCATCATACTGAACGAATTGAAGGATCTCTCCGTCAGGATCTTCAATACTTTATTCATAAAACTGAGACTCACCAGTGGAAAAAAATTTGAAAATATTGGCGAAGCAATGAATCGCATTGATAAACTTAACTCGGACATTCAAATTACAAGTAAAAAGAAAATTATTAGTATGCGCAATCATGTCATTCATGGTTATGCTAAAATTGATGATGGCATTATTTGGGGAGCGATTGTTCGACACCTTCCAATCCTCAAAAAAGAAAGTAGATGCCATACTCAACTGCAAATAAGCTGAATATGCCTTTTTTCCCATTCTGTTTTTAAAACCTTACAACTTGGCAGAATAGGCGTTTTTTGCAAGCAAAGTAGAGATTAGTGAAACGCTACGCCCCACTTCTTTCTTCTCCTCCAAAAATTCTTCATCACTCTTTTCTCCGATCTTTAATTACAATCCATTTGGTGTGCCATATTTTGTCCTACCCTTTCACTACCTTTACACCAAATTCAAACACATACCTTATGTCCACACGAGAAACATTACAAAGACACACCATCATCATCAATCGTCTGAGAAAGAGTGATGCATCGTTCGAAGAAATTGCAGACAAACTGGAGCTGGAATCGGAACTTCAGGGATATGACTTCAACATTTCAAAACGCACATTTCAACGTGACATTGAGAACATTGAATCCTTGTACGGCATCTCCATAAAATTCAACTTCTCACGAAATGCCTGGTACATCGAAGAAGTGGATAACACCGAAGCCAATGCCCGGTTGCTTGAGGCTTTTGATACCTTCAATGCGCTCAAGATGACCAATCGCCTGCCCCAGTATATAGATTATGAAAAAAGACGGCCTCGCGGCACCGAAAACATGAACGGTTTGCTCCATGCCATTCAAAACAACCTGCGGGTAAGCTTTACCTACCAAAAATACTGGATAGATGAAAAACGTACACGTTATGTTGAGCCCCTGGCTTTGAAAGAGTCTATCAATCGATGGTATGTGATAACTATGGATGCCGAAAAAAAGGAAATCCGCACCTTCGCCCTGGATCGCCTTTCAGAATTGGAGATAACCAATGAAAAATTTAATCGACCTGAAGATTTCGATGTCAACGAAATGTTCAAATACAGCTTTGGCATCATCAGCGGGGTAAATTTCGAACCGGAAGACGTGCTTCTTGCTTTCAGGAAACCTCAGGCGGAGTACATACGCTCTTTAAAACTGCACCATTCACAGGACGTCGTAAAAGAAACAAAAGAAGAAATTCTTTTCAGCATGAAACTATTCATCACTGAAGATTTTGTGCAGGAAATTGTATCACAGGGATCTCGCGTAAAAGTCTTACAACCGGACAGCTTAATTCATGAAGTTAAAAGGTATCACCAGGAGGCTATGGACTTGTATTAAGAGTAACAACTTAAAATTTAAAGAATTCTTAATTCAAAAAACATTTAAATACAAGAATACCGGGCATAATACCAACAAATCAAATGTTTACAGATGGGATTCTCCGGATCAGGTTCGTCCTACACAGATAAATTCAGAAAGACTATTCTCTTCAAAAACATGGCACCTTCTTTTCTCAAACCTTAAAAAAATCTATAACATGAACCGAAGAAAAGCAATAAAATCGATCATGGCTATTGGAGCCATTTCTGCCTCACCTCAGTTGTTACTCGGTAAAACAGAATCAACCTCACCAACTCACTTTATTGGTTTGGGTAAAGGTGGTTACCATATTGTTCAGCATTTCTTAAAACAGAACCCAAAAGGGAAATATACGTGCATATCATACTATAAACCTCAAAAACTGGATCCGCGAATCCAATTCGTTCAGATTCCTCCCAGCGGTAAAGTAATTTATCCTTTTGGGGATCCATTCCATTTTCCTCCCCAACCAGGTGCAAAAGTCCAACTAACCAATGAAGTTCTTCAACTGGTAAAAGCCAATGACAAATTCGTTTTACTGGCTGGACTTGGAGGTTTTACTGCTTCAAATCTTGCCAAAGAGCTAACGCTTATGCTTCATGCAGAAAACAAGGATTTCCAAACCATCTGTTCACTGCCCTTTACTTTTGAAGGGACAAAAAGGCGTCAAAATGCAACAAAAGCCTTAAGTGCCATTAAGCACCTTCCACAGGTAAAATATTTTGAACTTGATTCACTTAAACAAAAATATGGCGACCTTGCACTTAGCAACGCTTTTGATCGAGTGAGCAGGGAGTTTTGGGATACTTTCCGATCATAACATTCATCATTTATATTTACAACCAAACCAAAAAACTTTACAAAAAGTATTACTTTCAATATTAAAACCGACTAAATGGAAACAAAAAAATTCAGAGCGGCTTGTCAAAACATAGAAAATGAAATAAATTCTCTACCATGTCCCAACCCCCATATTTCCCCAATTTCTGATGGTATTGTAAACCCAGAAAAATATCTCAATTCAAAATTAAAAATCCTATGGATTCTTAAAGAGTCTAATGATGTGGAAAATAATGAAGGAGGTGGATGGAGCCTGACTGATACCATCAATAAAATTAACAACTGGGAAGAACAAGTACAAAAAGGCAATAGTTATAGGACATTGCAAAGAATGATTTATACCACCTTTGGCCTATTAAATAACTTCATACCCTGGCAAGAAATTCCAAGCATTTACAATTCAGAAGTTTTTGAAGCCTATAAACAATTGGGGTATATTAATATCAAAAAAATTCCTGGGATTAATAGAGTAAGTGCCAATCAAATCCAAATAGCATATGATGAGTATAAAGAAATACTCTTAAAACAATTGGCCACTTATAAGCCAGATGTCATTATTGGAGGAAATACGCTTAGTTATTTTTATGAAGATCTAGGATTCAATGAAATGACAAAAAAGACAGCAGAAGTAACCACCTTTTATTCTGATTATCAAAGAATATATGTCGATGCCTATCATCCTGCTTACTTTAGTGTTAAAGAACAAATTTTTTGTGATGAGATAATCACCGGTGTTAAGAACTGGCTTTTTTACGAGAAAAATAATACTGTTTGATCTCAAAGCACGACAAACTGACTCCTGTCGGGTTTAAAAATTTATCAATCATCCAAAATATAACTTCTCTTTAATTAGACTTTTCTCTATAAACCTTGAGAGTTTCAGTTCAACACTAAATAACAACTCTCCACCCTCCCCGCTCAACCCTATACCCCACCTCACTCACAAAATCAGGAGAATTACTCACCGCCGCATTACAAAAGATGGTTCCCACTCCCTCATATTTCCCATATCCCTCATGAATATGCCCAAACAAATGCAATTTTGGACGAATGGAATCAACCTTCTCCAATAACTGGGGACAACCTGCCTCATTATCCAAAATCCCACGAGGTGGCATATGGGTAATTAAAATATCAGTATTCCCGGGTATCTTTTCCCATTCTTTTTCAATTTCCTGTCCGGCATGATAATTAAAGGCCATCCCTCCCTGAAAAAGTGAAGCCGGGGTTCCGTAGATTTTCAATCCTTTAATTTTCACGGTCTCGTTTTCCAGATAAATAACGCCATCAGGTATTAAAGACCTGGCCAACTCTTTATTATTCTGTAAATAAAGATCATGATTGCCGCCAACAAATACTTTGTGTATGAAAGGCTGAGACTCCATCCAATCCATAAAATCCAGGAATTCATGCTCTAAGCCATAAGCGGATACATCACCGGTATGTATTAACATTTCTCCGGGCTTTAAGTCAAGTTGACGATGACAACCATGCGTATCTCCGATTACTGTTATATCCATTGTTTTATTGAAAGTCTTTGATGGTTTCATTACCTGTTTTTTTTCACTCCTTTGGAGATAAATATGCTATTCATAATCTAATGTATGGTTTGCTGGAAAAAGTCAGCAGACCAATTTTCTCTTTGATTTTCTTTTTGGCATTGCCCAAAAAAGGAAACAAATCCCGATTATGGTTTTTGTGAGTTTTTTTTGCAAAAACTTTACAAAACCTATATCGGGACTAGTCCGTTTAGACCTATCAGCCCGCATCAGGCTTAATTTCCGGCTGGCCCGCAAGGCCCTGAAGTCGCCCATTAAGCCTTCTCTCCAATCGCCGGCCCGGAAAACGGACAGGCCCGCCCGCCTTTCAACCAGAAAACCTCGATTAAGCATTAAATACACCTATATTCAGTAAGTTGTTGATAATTTACCTTTTCAAGTGCAGTGCTGCCTGTTTCTCTCATCTCCCAAAGCCAATACTCCGTCTTTTCTCCCCCAATTTTTCTTCCTCACAAAAACGAAGGATGGTCTTAAAAACATCAGCTTCCCCATTCACAACACTATGGATTTCCCACTTCCGAACAATGTTATCGATTTCTCCACCGGAAAAGTCAAATTGAGAAGCAAGTTTCCTGGCATTTTCTTTAGTTAAAGACTGCAATTTCGATTGCCAGATTCGGGCTCTATTGGTAACATCCGGTTTTCTGAATTGGACTTTAAACAGGAAACGACGCTCAAATGCAGCATCCAGGTTGTCCTGAAGATTGGTGGTAGCAATCAGAATGCCTTTGAAGTTTTCCAGCTCCTCAAGAATGATGTTCTGAATGGCATTTTCTGTTTTTACCACATTCGAGTGGCTAATGCTCTGACGTTTACTAAATACTGCATCGGCCTCATTAAAAAGCAGAATAGGCAATTGTTCGCAATCTTCTGTAAAATCAGCATAATCAGAAAACACCCTCTTAATGATTTTTTCACTCTCTCCGTACCACATCGATTTGGTTTTACTGATTTCAACCTTCATTATGTTACGACCTGTTGAACGGGCCAACTGTTTGGCCATCTCTGTTTTACCGGTTCCGGGTACCCCGTAAAAAAGAGTAGCGATCCCTTCTCCCAAACCTTGCTGCTTCAACCTGGTTCTGATTTTTTTCAACTGTTCTTCGTGCAATGATTGTTCTAAAAGACTTAGTTGCCGGTTGGTTTCTTCATCGAAAAACAATTTCCGGCATATTATATCATTTGTGCGAATCACATCTCCTCGCCTGGTAGCCCCCATTATGTTCACACCATGCTCTTTTAGCAGCTTCTTGCCTTTGGAGGACAACATAATTTCGATATCATCAAAAAAATCAGCGCCGTTGGTTTTAACTAATTCCAACTTCATAAGCCTGTTTTTGCCTGAAATGAAACCTCTTCTGCACTTAATGTTTTCTGACGAGTTACCATGCACATCACGAACCAATCTGTTGAGGTTGCGTGATCCTTCACCGGTTATGGCACTCCAGAATAAAACTAAAAGGATAAATTGCTCATCCAAAGGCAATCTCAAATCCTGGACATGTCTCAATAATGAAAATTCAAGATTATCTGTTACGAGATCCCGGGCAGCAAACAATAAATCTATTTCATCCAGACCATCTTCATACACCAGATCAGCAACGGTGCCCAGCACATCCATAATGTCTTCATACGTTTCTTTCAGCAATACCGGCATGGGTTTATTCTTTAGCACAGCCTCCAACAATTCACTGTTCAAACGAAACATCGGAACTCTTCTTCCCCGACGAAACCCGACAGTGCTTTTATTTTGTCCGATAAAATTTCGTTCTTCAAGTTCAGCTATATCGTCCTGAAATTTTAATAACCGCAAAGCACTACAGTCCAGATGTCTAACTATATCATCAAAACCTACTTTCTCACCATCGTGCCCCTTATCAAACAATACTGCCAGAAATGCAGCCTGAAAGCGATTCACTCTGAAATAATCGCATAAAACTCCCATCTCTTCACCATAATCGGAAAAAGTGGGATCCTTTAAACGGCTCTTTCTTACTTTATCGTTTATTTCTTCAAGATAGCCCAGTAACGGATAGTTCGTTTGTAGTTTCATATTGCTGATTTTTTTACAAAGCTAAAACCACCCTGTGCCATTTTGTGACATAGACAGAAAGTAATGGATTAGTTCTTGCGGTTTCCAATTGCCATCACCTATCGTTTTCTCTACATAATTCAAAATTACCCCCTCTTTGTTACAGGTTTATCACAAAATAACCCTCTCTTTTTTACAGTTTATTTTTTTTCAGGGAAGTAACTGTTCAAAAGCATGTTTTTGGGCTGAACGACTTTTACTATTTGAATAGCGCGAGGGCCAGTCCGTTTTCCGGGCCGGCGGTTAGAGAAAAGTCAAAATGGGCGACATTCAAGGCCTTGCGCAATGGCCGGAATTTTTGGCTTTTGCGGGCGGATAGGTTTAAACGGACTAGACCTTTTTGGTTCTTTTTGGGGCAATGCCAAAAAGAACAGCAAAAAAATAAATGGATTGAATAAATTCTCTGACACACTTTGGCATACCCTCCATCTATCTTTGAAGAAAATAAGGGAATCATGACACCATGCAACCATAACAGAATCAGTAAACTAAAAGCATTTCTGGAGCAAGCCTCCAATGTTCAGGGAATGAAAAACGGAGAAGTTATCTCCTCTACTTACGATCCCCAAAATCCGCATACCTGGGAGGGCATAGTATGGAACGATGACGGAGACTGCTTCGTAATAGACTGGAGCAACAAAAAACACCTTTCCGGAAAACTAAATCTGGATGACTTTCAGGCACTCTCCTTCCTTTTTCTTGATGATAACAGAATCAATTCTCTATCAACCCGTAACTGTTTCAATTTGGAAGAAGTGACCTGTAAAAACAATAACCTTTCGGAGTTAGATACTTCCGGGTGTTACACCCTACATACCCTGAAAATAACCGGAAACCCATTGAAAGAAATTACACTTATAGCCTGTGACCGCCTGCAGCGCTCAGGTTTGGCGGCAGGTCGGGCGATTTCTTTGCAAAGCAAAGCAGCTAAGCTGAGCGCCTTATCCCACGAATCCGATTCCCTCATTCCCTTTCTTCTCAAATCCAACAACTACGATCTTACCCGTTCTGAATATCATCACTACCGAAACCTCCTGCGTGACCGCCAGATTAAACTAAACAACGAATTCTCTTACACCACCTACCAGGTTACCAAAATTGAGCAGATCAACATCCTGCTTGATCAAAAATACCGGGCAGCCATAAAGCAAGCTCAAAACCTTTGCGCCTTTGCCCAAAAGCAAGTCGAAACAGACCCATTCGTTTCTGATTATGAGATTGATTTCAAAATTGATATTTATGCATCTAAGAAATTCAGCCACATACCCGAAATGGAGGGTATTCCCATCTATTCCGGACACCCCACCATGGGATTTACCAAACTTGATTTTGAGAAGGGTAATACTTCCCCCGTCAAGAATAGTGAAAGTGGCTCTTTAAACTGGTTCCTGGAAGAAAACCACAACGAATTCCGCTTCCGGTCAGATTATCCGTTAAAAAATCAGCACCACTGCTGGCTGCTTCATGAACTTTATGACCATACTTACCTTGCCTGGCAGGATATTTTGGATATGGAGGAGATTTGGGTAGATGTGGGGTTGGTGATGCAGCATTGTGGGGAAGTATAATTAACATGAATTTGGTTTTTAGCTACATTTAGAAAAAATTAATCTGTATGGAACCATATATGCAAAAACCTTTCTCCATCATTTACAATGAAGAGAAGAACTTCGTTGAAATGAAATCTGTTGATAGAATTCCGTTTGAACCGAAAGAATGGAAACTGGAAATGCGAGAGGAGCTTAAAGCAAACATCAAAAGAATAATTCCTGATCAAAATAAAATTTTTTACGCAGCATATTGTGACAACGCCTCAGACTCAATAAAATTTGACCTGGATCACTGATATCCTCTACAAGTCCAGAAATTTAGATGCCCCGCTATTCTCAATCGTCTCAGCAACCATAGAGGCATCATCTGAACTTATTACGCTAAACAATCTTTCCTTTTTTCTTAAATCATTCCAAATCTGATGTTCAAATGACTTCTTTTGTTCAGGTTCATCTGCAATCAGGAAAAATTTATTTTCAAAAGGCTCCTTTTGGTGACCATAGGAAAGATGAACGATTAAATTCACATAACTGGTGGTAGCTTTATGAATTTTGTCTCTGGAATGCGTAAAATATAGTGACTTAGCACCTACAAAGACTCCGTTCCTGCCCACACAATCCATTTCAAAAGGGGTAACAAGAGATGGAGTGAAATTGTGATCAAACTTTTTATGAATATGAACCTTCTCTTTTACCCGTTCAATAAGATTGGTGTTAATGCGCTCATTAAAATGTTTCTCTTCTTCCTTTTCCGGATTAATCTCCGTTTCTTCAACCTGATCAACAAACATTCTAAAGAGTTTTTGAAACTTTTCAGCATTCACCTGGTCGGTGATAAAATTAGGTGCTGTAAATTTTAAAAGTCCATTGCTGTATCGCGACAAATATTCAAAATACTCAGAACTGAATGAACTTTTCAAATCAAAAATTTCCGGTTCTGCTTTTGACTTTTTTGCAAGGGTATTTAACTCATCAAGCTTATGGGTGATCTCTTTCTCCAGATAATCTAATACCCTGGAATCACTGGTTAAAATCCCCTTTGCAATTCTCTTCTTTCTTTGAGAAAACTTATAACGAAAACCTTTCTGGTCAGACAATATCATCCCTATTACCAAACTATCGTCAGACAGGGAATTAGGTGATATCTTTATAAGACTATAAAAAGTTTTCATTACATTTTACTTAGAATAAGACTATACTCCTCAAATACTTTTTTGTTACGTACTTCCGAGAAAAGAAAGGCATGAATATTTTGTTGTTCCTCCGGGGTAAATTCAAGCCCATCAGGAATATAACCACAAATTTCATCAAAATGTTGTCTGCACTCCTCAATACAAAGATAGAAACTTTCTCTCGCTTTGTCCATCCATATAATATCAGCTTTGATTTTTCGCTTCAACGTCCTGCATGCCTGATGGTGCAAAATCGATTCATTATAACTAAACATCAACTCTTCAGGCATTAGATAATCATATCCGCCAGATGCTAAAATAAATGCATGATCAATCGCGGTAATGGTAATTAGTTTTTCTCCATCCGGGCACAATAGCAGGTTGTTATTGCCGGGGTTCCGGTCTTCATTGGCTATCCAGATATCAAATAAAGCCAAACGGAAAAAATCCTCCGGATTATTCAACTCCCGTTTAAACTTATCTAATGATATGAAGGCTTCCAGTTCTATTGAATTCTCAATCCATTGAGAACCGAAACATATATTTTCATACAAAAAAGGCTTGTGCCTTACACTCAACCCCTCGGTTTGAGAAATCAATTCAGGATCTATACTAACAACCGCAACTTCCGGGGTAGGGATATCCCATAATCGCAGAAAGTAATACCCTAAAAACTCATTAATCAATGAATTTTTATCATGACTGTTTTTTAATGCCTTAACTACATATTGATTATAATCATCTCCCAACACTTTCAACGGGGTATGACCATCAGTGGGAATCTCCTTTATTATTGAGATTCCCTCTCTATGCAGCAAGGGGGTTAGTTTTTCCATTTTTTCATATCATCCCTTCAAATATAACATTTTCAAGAGCTTTGACAATATTTTCCAATGAAAACTCTTTTTTCTTTATACTGATTACTCAAAATAATCACAACCAATACCAGTTCCGATTACCCCGCAAAAAACCAAATACCCCTTACCTACCCCCGTTGTCTTTCCACCCAAAAATATTAACTTAGGCATTCGAAAAATCAGACCTGTTTACCAAGCCTGACACCACAACATAAAACATTACAACAAACTCATTACTAAACAATGGCAATCAAAAAATCGGAACTATACAGCTCCCTGTGGGCCAGCTGCGACGAACTTAGAGGTAGTATGGATGCAAGCCAGTACAAAGATTATGTATTGGTTTTGCTTTTTATGAAATATGTATCCGACAAAGGCGACAAACTCGTGGATATTCCCGAAGGTGGCAGCTTCTACGATATGGTAAAGCTCAAGGGTCAGCCCGATATTGGTAACCAGATGAACATCATCATCGGAAAACTGGCAGGGGCAAACAGCCTCAATGGTATCATCACCGTAGCCGATTTTAATGATGACGAAAAACTCGGAAAGGGTAAAGACAAGGTGGACCGGCTTTCTAACCTCATTGAAATTTTTGAGAATGAATCACTCAATTTCCGAAGTAACCGTGTTGAGAATGACGATCTGCTCGGCGATGCTTATGAATATCTTATGCGCCATTTTGCGACGGAGAGTGGCAAAAGCAAAGGTCAGTTTTACACGCCTGCCGAAGTCTCTCGTGTTATGGCCAAATTGATTGGTATAGAACAGTCGCAAAGTCCATCGGAAACCCTTTATGACATGGCATGCGGATCGGGTTCGCTGCTGCTGAAAGCGGCCGATGAAGCCCCCAACGGCATTACCATTTACGGTCAGGAGATGGACAATGCCACCCGTGCCCTGGCAGTCATGAATATGTGGTTACACGGACATCCGGATGCTGAAATCCTGCAGGGAAACACCATTGCGGAGCCCTTGTTTCTGGAAAAAGAAAACAGCGGCCTCAAGAAGTTCGACTATGCAGTGGCCAATCCCCCATTCTCCACTAAGGCATGGAGCAATGGGCTGGATGAAGCCAACGACATTTACGAACGGTTTGATGGATTTGGTATTCCACCCCAAAAGAACGGCGATTATGCTTTTCTGCTGCATCTGCTCAAGTCTTTAAAAAGCAAAGGAAAAGCGGCCATCATTATGCCGCTCGGTGTACTCTTCAGGGGCAACATTGAAAGTGAAATACGCCGCAACATTGTAAAGCGCGGCTACATCAAAGGCATCATCGGATTACCCGACAACCTTTTCTACGGAACGGGCATTGCTGCTTGTATCATTGTCCTTGACAAAGAAAATGCAGCTCAGCGCAAGGGAATTTTCATGATCAACGCGGCCAAAGGTTTCATGAAAGACGGCAACAAAAACCGACTGCGCTCGCAGGACATCCACAAAATGGTGGACACTTTTACCAAACAGCTAAAGATTCCCGGCTACAGCCGGATGGTGCCATTTACCGAAATCGCTGACCCCAAAAATGATTTCAACCTCAATCTGCCCCGCTACATCGACACCCAGGAGGAGGAAGACATTCAGGATATTGATGCCCACCTCAACGGGGGAATTCCTCAACGCGACATTGATGCACTGAGTAGTTTCTGGGAGGTCTATCCCAACATGAAAGAAGACCTCTTTACCCCGGCCAGTCGGGAGGGTTACTTCGAACTGAAAACGCCAGCCGAAGAGATTCGAAAAATCATTTTCGACCATCCCGATTTCAAAAATTTCTCAGGTAAAATGCAGAATATTTTCAATGCCTGGCAGACCCAATCAATAGATAATTTAAGATCACTGAATAAAGAGTGCCACCCCAAAGCAGTCATCAATCATATCTCAGAAAATATTCTTGATGCTTACAAGGATAAAGGGTTGCACCCGGGACAAAAAGGCCTGCTCGACCGTTACGACATCTATCAACAATTGATGGATTACTGGTCGGAAACCATGCAGGACGATTTGTACGAAATTGCCGCCGAGGGCTGGGAAGCAGGAAACATACTGACACGGCTTACCCGAAAAACAAAAAGGGGACTTAAAGACATCCCCGGCATTGACGGTCTCTCCGGCCGTCTCATTCCCACCGGACTGATGATTGAGGAACGACTGTCGGAACAAAAAACCGCTGTTGACAAGTTGCAAAACCAACTCGACAGTACTGTGGCAGAAATGGAGAGCATGCGTGAAGAGCATGGCACGGGAGACGGGCCTTTGGCCGATGCCTTGGATGACAAAGGGAAAATCACTAAGGCTTCCCTCAATGCCGCTCTTAAGGAGGTTGACAAATCCGACAAAACCCAGACTGCCATCCTGAAGCAATACAAAAAACTGATGGACAAAGAAGCCACACTAAAGGTTGACATCAAAACCGCTCTTACCGAACTGGAGGAACAACTCATACAGGCCTATCCCCCGCTCACAATAGAGGATATTAAAGAAATAGTGATTGAGCAAAAGTGGATGGCCGAAATCAACCGTCGCATCAACAATGAAATGGAGGCCATCAGCCACCGCCTTACCACACGCATCAAAACTTTGGCCGAACGCTACCAAAGCACCCTGCCCCAACTTACCAACAACGTGGAACACCTGAAGGCAAAAGTGGAGGAACACCTGAAAGCCATGAAGTACAACTGGTAAACCAACAATTAATTGAAGAAAAATTTAGGTAATCAGGAAAATTCAACACATCATGGTGCAGTCAATGGAAAGAAAACAAACAGATATACCGGAAGGCTATCAGAAAACAGAAGTTGGGGTGATTCCGGAGGATTGGGAGGTAAAACCAATTGGGGCAACTCTTCAAATTAGACATGGAAAATCCCAAAAGTTAGTTGCTTCTGCTTTTGGCAATTATCCAATTCTGGCCACCGGAGGAAATATTGGCTTTGCAAAAGAATACCTATATAATAAGCCATCAGTATTAATAGGCAGAAAAGGCACTATCAACAAGCCTCTTTATATGGATACTCCATTTTGGACAGTTGATACATTGTTTTATTCTGAGGTCAATAAGGAATATTCGGCAAAATATCTTTTCTATAATTTTTGTTCAATTAATTGGTATGCATACAATGAAGCTTCTGGAGTTCCTAGCCTAAATGCTAAAACAATTGAAAATCTTTTAATCCCCCTCCCCCCAACCCTCGCCGAACAAACCGCCATCGCCAACGCCCTGTCCGATATGGATGCCCTCATTGATGCTCAGGAAAAACTCATCCATAAAAAACGCCTCATCCAACAGGGGGCTATGCAGGAGTTGTTGAGGCCGAAAGAGGGATGGGTGGAGACGACTCTTTTCAACTTAACTAATAACAAAAAAGAACTTTTTGATGATGGAGATTGGATTGAAGCAAATCACATTAGTAATCAAGGTATAAGAATTTTACAAACTGGGAATATCGGTATTGGTAATTTTGTCGATAAGACAAATAAAAAATACTTAATTAACGAGTCATTCAATAAGCTCCATTGTAAGCTACTCCAAAAAGGAGATTTATTAATTTGTCGTCTTGCAGAACCAGCTGGGCGTGCCTGTATCTTACCAGAAATAGGGGAATCAAAAATTGTCACTTCTGTTGATGTTACAATCTGTAGACCACATGAGGATAAAATCAACAGAAAATTTCTTGTTCAATTATTTTCAACATCCGAATGGTTTAAATGTATTAGTGAAAATGTTGGAGGAACAACACATAAAAGAATATCAAGAAGTGCATTAGGTAACATAAAGTTCAGAATACCTAACTTTTCAGAACAAAATAAAATATCTAAAGTACTTTCCTCAATGGACACCGAAATAGAGCAACTGGAAACCCAGCTTTCCAAATACAAACAAATGAAAACGGGCATGATGCAGGAGTTGCTGACGGGGAAAAAACGTCTGAACCACTGATTTATGTGATTTTTTGATGGGCTATGATTATTGGGTGGACTGTAATTATTTGATGGATTATTATTTTTTCAAAAAGCTAACTTAAAACCAACTAAATAGAATACTATGATTAACCCTAACTACAAATACTCGGACATTACCGGCAATGTCATTGGTTGTGCCATGAGAGTACATTCTGCCTTAGGCAATGGATTTCAAGAAGTCATTTACCAAAGAGCTCTGGCCATCGAGATGGAAGAAACTGGTATTTCTTTCAGCCGTGAGCATACCATGCCCATTTATTACCGGAACCAACAAATCGGTACACGCAGGGTCGATTTCCTGGTGGAAGGAGTGGTATCGGTTGAAATAAAGGCCGTAACTACTCTGGATGATACCAATCTCGCCCAGGCCATCAACTACCTGGAAGCTTATGATCTTGAAGTGGGGCTGCTCATCAATTTTGGTTCCAAAAGCCTCCAGCATAAACGGATTGTTAATCGCAAGTTCAACCAAAAAAATCAGGGGAATCCTGAAATCACATAAATCAGTGGTGCAGACAATTGTTCGGCGCTAAGTGGCTACAATTTAGGAGAGTGAATAACAACAAAACAGGTAATCTGGAAAATTATATAAAATTATGGCTCAGACAACAAGTGAAAAAAATCAATTAAATACAGACATAATATCTATAAAAGACTTACTTACCTTAGATGGATTGCAAATTCCAGTTTACCAACGTCCTTACAAATGGAAGATTAAAAATGTCAATCAATTACTTGATGACATTATCACGCATAAGGACAAATCAGCATACAGAATCGGCACGATTGTTTTTCATAAGGACGAAATGGATATATTGAATATTGTTGATGGTCAGCAAAGAAGTATTACCATTTTGCTTATTGCACTGGCTTTATTGGAAAATGAAAAAATAAAAAAGATAGCTTCAAAAGAAAAGTATCATCTTGTAACACCAAACCTATTTTCTAAATCTCCACTCAAGAATTCAATTTCCAAACAAAACATTAAGGAAAATTATGCCGAAATAAAACAAAGGATAAAGGAATTTGATTTTGACTCTCTTCGTTTTTTTTATGATAAATGCCAACTCGTTAAAGTAGAGCTTTCAGATGTATCAGAGGCATTTCAGTTTTTTGATTCTCAAAATGCAAGAGGGAAAGATCTATATCCTCATGATCTGTTAAAGGCCTTTCATTTACGTGAAATGGTAACTACAACAGCAGAACAGGAACGAAATGCTATAATTGAAGAATGGGAAAGCTTGGACCAAAACACTTTAGAACGTTTATTTGAAAAATATCTATTCCGTATTAAAAACTGGTCAAAAGGTTATTCTGCGCGCATATTCACAAAAAATCAAGTTGATCTTTTTAAGGGCATTTCACCCGAGATAAAAGAGCCATACCCTTTTGCCTCCATTTATCGTATCAGCAATTATTTTATTGAAGGTTACAATCAAAACATCAATAGAAAAATTGACCTTAATCATATGAATTTCCCGTTTCAATTGGATCAGGCAATAATTAACGGAAAACGATTTTTTGAGTTTATTACTCACTATAAAAAAATGATTTCCGAAACAACCAACGGTTTTATTGACAATAACATCATAAAAACATTGAATAATTATCCAGGAAAATTCAGAAAAGGAGATCGATATGTCAGAGCATTATTTGACTGTTGCCTTATTTTTTATATAGACAAATTTGGTTTTACTGAAATGGAAAGAGCAATTGAAAAAATTTTCATTTGGACTTATAAATTACGTGTAGAACATTACAGCATACAACTGGCTACCATCGATAACCATGCTTTAAATGAACCTTCCTTATTTAAAATAATTAAAGAAGCCACTCATCCCAAAGAAGTATTCTCTACTTATGTAACTGGCCCTTACAGAAAAATACCTAACCCAAAAACAACAGACATTGTGAACCTTTTTAATGAAATGGGATATGAACAATAGTAACGATATAAAAGAATTAACAATAAAGGAGCTTTTTAGTACAGGTAAATATGTCATTCCCCGTTACCAAAGAAACTATGCATGGCAGGAGAAAGAAATCACTCAGCTTATTCAAGATGTGTATGATTATGCCTTAAAAGATAAAACTAATTATTATATTGGAACATTGGTTGTTTATGAAAGAAGCCACAACGGTCACACCTATTACGAAACTATTGATGGACAACAAAGACTCACTACTCTTAACCTTATAATTAGTGCCATCAAACGAAACTTCGCCAATCACGACAAAATATATAATTTCCCCTTTGAACTAAATTTGGCATTTGATAGCAGAAAGAAATCTACATCCACCCTCCAGGCTATTGCAGAAATTAACGGCAGCAAGGAACCCTTTTTTCGTGATGAAATCAACTATGAATCAAATATTAAGCAAGGCTATTGGGATACCGTTAAATTCTTAAAAAATGAATTAAAAGAAGACAATACCATCATTAATTTCTTTCGCTTTCTTACTGAAAATGTTAAAATTTTCAGGGTAAAAGTCCCTCACGACACAGATTTAAACCATTATTTCGAAATAATGAATAACCGTGGTGAGCAATTGGAAAAGCATGAAATTTTAAAAGCAAAAATGCTGGAAACTCTAAAAAATGAGGATTCCTTAAAATATTCATTCAATCTGATATGGGAAGCTTGCTCTGATATGGATCGATATGTACAATACGGATTTTCTACATCAAGAGGAAATCAGAAAAAGGATGAACGAAAAATTATATTCGGAGTAGATTGGAACAATTTACAATTCAGTACTCTCGATGAAATTGCGAATTCCATTATTGAATCGAATGAAACTAATACATTTGATTACAATGAGGATTCATTAACAATTGAAGAGATAACAAAACAACCTAGAAATAACCAAAATCTGGAATCAACGAAAAGCAACGATGCTGAACGATTCAGCTCTGTGGTTTCTTTCCCCAATTTCTTACTTCACGTATTAAGGATTGTTACAAAAGAAAATATTCCACTTGATGACAAACGTCTTTTAGACACCTTTAACCATTACCTTGAAAAAGGCCCATGTTTCGTAAAAGAATTTGGCTTTGCTTTATTAAAAACAAGGTTCTTATTTGATAAATACATAATCAAAAGGGAATTTTTAAATGACAACGAACAATGGAGTCTAAAACAATTGAAGTTAGAAAAAGACAAGCCAAGATATGTTAATTCTTTTGGAGAAGACGAAAATGGTCAAAATAAAGAAATCATTATGCTTTTATCAATGTTCCATGTATCTTCACCTACTCAAATCTACAAACATTGGTTAAATGCAGCACTTTACCATGTTGTCTTCTATGGGGCTCAAAGTTTTTTATATTTCCTTCATGATTTGAGTAAGGCTTTCTTTTTTGACCGCTTTTTGGCAAAAGAACCTCTCGACTATTATGATATCATCTACCAAAACCAAGGAATCCCAAAACAAAACTCTAAAAATGTCAATTGGGATATTCTGAATAAAGGGGTTCAAGTTGAAAACTTTATTTTTAATTACCTTGATTTTGAGCTCTGGAAAAGAAAAGCTGAAGGTTATGAAAAATTTGAATTTGCATTTAGGAGCAGTGTAGAACATTATTACCCTCAAAATCCGGTTGCTAATATTGAAAAACTAAAAAAAGAAATATGTGATAATTTTGGGAATCTATGTTTGCTAAGTAGCAGTAAAAATTCAAGACTAACCAATCATACACCCGAAGCAAAAAAGGATTATTACATCAAAGCAGGAATTGACAGCTTAAAACAGAAGGTCATGATGAATTATCCAGAAGAATGGGATGAGAAAGCCATATTAAAGCACGGAAAAGAAATGGAAGATATTCTAAAAAGCATTTAACCATGAGCAAAATCGGCCACCTCGAACGGGAAACGCAAGACCGCATTGTCAAATTATTTCGCGACACACTGGGGTATCGCTATCTTGGTAACTGGGAAAAAGAAATGCGCTACTCCAATATCGAAGAGACCTTGTTGGAGGATTTTCTCAGATATCAGAAGAAATACAGCGATGATCTTATTGCCAAAGCCATGGATAAGCTCAGGAAAGTGGCAGGCGACCAGAGCAAAAGCCTTTATGATGTCAATAAAGAAGTTTATTCACTGCTGCGCTACGGCGTGAATGTATCCCCGGGGATTGGTCAAAACAAGGTAAATGTGGAACTTTTTGACTGGGAAAATCCCAAGTACAACGATTTTGCCATTGCCGAAGAGGTGTCGGTTCATGGAACCCACAAAAAGCGGCCCGACATCGTCATTTACATAAACGGCATTGCGGTGGGTGTGCTGGAGCTCAAACGCAGTACCGTCTCCATTTCCGAAGGCATCAGGCAAAACCTCGACAACCAAAAGAAAGAGTTCATACAGCCCTTTTTCTCTACCATGCAATTTATCATGGCTGGCAACGATCATGAGGGCCTGGCCTATGGAACCATCGATACTACTGAAAAATATTACCTCCGGTGGAAGGAAGTAAGTGAAGAAGCCAATCCCAATGATAAATACCTGCTAGAGATAACGGCACCCATCAGAAGACTGGCCGACAGCTTCGATTACCGCCTCGACAAGAACATCATTCAAATGCTCCATAAAGAGCGGTTCATAGAGCTGTTGCACGATTTCATAGTATTCGATCGCGGCGTAAAAAAACTATGCCGCCCCAACCAGTATTTCGGGGTTAAAGCGGCACAGGATCATTCAAGACGAAGAGAAGGCGGTATTATCTGGCACACCCAGGGAAGCGGAAAAAGCCTGACCATGGTTTGGCTCACCAAATGGATTCGTGAAAACATCAGCAATGCCAGAGTACTGATCATTACCGATAGAACTGAACTGGACGAACAAATTGAGAAAGTTTACCGGGGTGTGAATGAGGACATCTACCGTACCAAAAGTGGAAGCGATCTTATTCAGCAACTCGACAACAATTCACCCTGGCTCATCTGCTCACTGGTACACAAATTTGGTGGCAAAGAAGATCTGAACGACAAAGAGGTGGACAATTACCTTCAGGAACTAAAACGTGGTTTGCCATCAGATTTTCGGGCAAAAGGCGAGTTTTTTGTCTTTGTGGATGAGTGCCACCGCACCCAGAGCGGAAAATTGCACGATGGGATGAAGATGCTTTTACCCAATGCTGTATTCATTGGTTTTACGGGTACCCCTCTGCTCAAAAAAGACAAACAGACCAGTCTGGAGGTCTTTGGGGAATACATACATACCTATAAATTTGATGAGGCCGTAAGCGACAAAGTGGTGCTTGATTTGCAGTATGAAGCGCGCGACATAGAGCAGAAAATTACTTCGATGGACAAAATCGACCAGTGGTTCGATGCCAAAACCCGCGGACTTACCGATATGGCCCGTGCCGAGTTGAAACAAAAATGGGGCACCATGAAAAAAGTATTCAGCTCCCGCTCACGGTTGGACAAAATTGTTGCCGACGTGATGCTGGACATGGGTACCAAGGAACGACTTGAAAACGGACAGGGAAATGCCATGCTGGTTTCCGAAAGTGTGTACAATGCCTGTCGTTACTATCAGCTTTTTCAGGATGCAGGACTAAAGAAATGTGCCATCGTCACCTCTTATGCTCCTTCAGCAGATGACATAAAAGGGGAAACCACAGGCGAAGGAGATACTGAAAAACTCCTGAAGTACGAAGTTTACCGCAAAATGCTGGACGGCAAAGATCCGGAAACTTTTGAAACGGAGGTAAAGAAGAAATTCGTGGAAGAACCGGGCCAGATGAAGCTGCTCATTGTTGTGGATAAACTGCTTACCGGCTTTGATGCGCCGCCCGCCACCTATCTTTACATCGACAAATCCATGCGCGACCATGGCCTGTTTCAGGCCATCTGTCGCGTAAACCGTCTGGACGGAGATGATAAAGATTACGGTTATATTGTAGATTACAAGGACTTGTTTAAAACACTGAACAAGTCTATCAAAGATTATACTTCAGGGGCCTTTGATGCCTATGCCAAAGAGGATGTGGAGGGCCTGTTGAAAGACAGACTGGACAAAAGCCGCGAAAGACTTGAAGATGCACAGGAAGCTGCCCGCGCACTCATCGAACCGGTGGAGCCACCAAAGGAACAATTGCAGTTTCAGCGTCACTTTGTAGGCGATCCTGAGAATAAAGACGACCTTAAAGATACCGAACCACGGCGCCAAGCACTTTACAAAGCGGTTACCAAGCTCAATCGTGCTTTTGCTAACATTGCCGACGAACTGATGGATGCCGGATACTCCGAAAAAGAAATCTACGAAATCCGGGAGGAAGTCAAATTCTTTGAAAATGTACGCAAAGAAATCCAGCTCTTCAGTGGCGATTACATCGACTTAAAACAATACGAACCCGCCATGCGTCACCTGATCGATTCCTACATAGGTGCCGAAGAAAGTAAAATACTGGCAAGCTTCGAAGAACTGGGTCTGGTAGATCTCCTCGTTGCCAAAGGCGTAGATGGCATCGATGAAATGCCTGAAAAACTGAAGAAGAACCCGGAGTCTATGTCCGAAGCCATTGAGAGCAACCTCCGTAAAGTAATTATCGAAGAACGCCCCACCAATCCGGCTTACTTCGACAAAATGAGCGTGCTGTTGGATGAAATCATTAAACTACGGAAATTAAAAGCTCAGGAGTACAAGGAGTACCTTAAAAAAATTGTGGAGCTGGCCCGACAGGTTAAACGTTCCGGTCAGGGAGCATCCTCCCCCTACCCGTCTTCTGTCAACACCGAAGGGAAACAAGCATTATATGACAATCTGGAAAAGGATGAAAAATTAGCCATCGCAGTGGATGAAAAAATACGGTACAATAAAAAAGACGACTGGCGCGACAATAAATTCAAACAAAAAAAGGTCTTGAATGCCATTAAGGAAGCACTTAAAGAAAATGGTCATTCCGACCAGGAGAAAGCACAGGCCATCTTTGATTTGATTAAAAACAGAACCGATTATTAACCACATTCCCTGAAAGTTTGTTGCAATTAGACGAAAAGTTGCCATTAAAGAACAAATATTACAATTTGAAAGGCGCGGTGGCCCGTCCGTTTTCCGGGCCGGCGGTTAGCGAAAAGTCAAAATGGGCGACTTTCAATGCCTTGCGCAATGGCCGGAAATTTTGGCTTTTGCGGGAGGATAGGTTAAAACGGACTAGACCTTTTTGGTTCTTTTTGGGGCAATGCCAAAAAGAACATTAAAAAGAAAGAACTTATTTTAGACTGATATTCTGAGAACATCATTAAAACAATGATTGGGGCTTTCTTTGTACAGAAATTCCAACAAAAAACTCAAAACGGAATTAATGCACCAACTAACAATAAACAACATAACCATCGATGTTGTCCGCAAAAACATCAAAAACATGCATCTGGCGGTTTATCCCCCTTCAGGCAGGGTTCGCATTGCCGTACCGGAGCATGTCAATGACGAAACTGTCCGGCTCTTCGCCATTTCAAAGCTCTCCTGGATAAAGCGGCATCAGCGAAAATACATCAACCAGGAGCGTCTGGCTCCGCTGGTTTATAAAGAACGGGAAAGCCACTATTTCCTCGGCCAGCGTCTTTTACTGCGCATCAAAGAAACCACCGGGAAAGCAAAAGCCGTAATGCCCGGAAAAACTTATCTGGATGTTTATATAAAAAAAGGAACAGATGAAGAAGGTATTCAAAAACTCATTGATGCATGGTATCGCATCGAACTCAAAAAGATTCTTCCGGAATTAATTGATTACTGGCAACAAAAAATAGGCGTCTCATGCACCTTCTGGGGAGTTAAAAAAATGAAAACAAAATGGGGCTCCTGCAATACAGAGCAAAAACGCATCTGGCTTAACCTGGAATTGGCCAAGAAACCAAAACACTGCATCGAATACATTGTTGTTCATGAACTTGTTCACCTCTTAGAACGCCATCACAACGACCGCTTCCGGGCTTTAATGGATCAATACATTCCGGGCTGGCAAAAACTGCGGGATGAACTTAACCGGCTTCCGGTAAGCCATGCGGAATGGGAGTACTAGTACGCTTAAAGAATTAACAATTCAAAGGATTATCTTTACAAAAAGTAATTAGTTTTACTAAACATCTAACCAAAAGAAAAATACCATGGGATTATCCTTTCATTACAGCGGCGCCATAAAAAACAGGGAAGACCTTCCCAGCCTTATTGCCGATGTACAAACTCTGGCCAAAACACACGACTGGGAGTATCAGATTTTTGAAACCTCTTTTCCAGACAATGAAGTACCCCCTTATAACGAAGACCTTATTTATGGCATCAGCATCACTCCTCCCAAATGTGAAACCATTGATATTTGTTTTACACAAGACGGGAGGATGAGCAGTCTTTTACACCTGCTAATGTGGAAAGACAGTGACCCCGCAGAGGCAGAAAAATACATGTATTTGCTATCCGTGAAAACACAATTCGCGGGTATAGATATCCATGTAATCGTCATCGATTTTTTCAGATACATCAGCCGTCAATATTTGAAAAACTTTACGCTTACCGACGAGGGCAATTATTGGGAAACCAGCGACATGCAAGTTCTTAAAAATCAATTTGACCGATTCTCCCGGGCTCTTGATTCCTTTGGGTTGGGACTGGAAACCACGCCTCCCGAGTCAAAAGAAAACCTGATTAACTATCTGGAAAGAATTGCTAAAAAAACGGACAACTTTTTGAAAAGAGAGGATGATAAGAGCAGGAATTCCTGGCGGAAAGGGCAAGTTCAATAATACGGTAACCGGAAAAATTTAAGAAGCTTAATTAATAAATCTCAAACCAACCTCTCTTCCAATTGCCCTTTCCAGACAATGAACCCTTTCTTTACATCTGAATAGTCATGAAATATTCTATTGAAATTTTCAGGCTGATTTTCTATAAAGAATTGACGCCCTTTATTACGGATGATGTTTAGATCTTTATTAATGATGTTAAGATTCTCTTTCAAACGGCTTTTTTCAAAGCTCCAGATATAGGTTGCCTCTTCTGTGTCAAGCGTTTCAACAACTATGTGATATTTTTCTTCCCCTTGCAGTAAAAATACAAATGAAAAGGGAGATAGTACAAACCTGATTTTAAGGATGTGAGATAGATGGTGCTTTAGCAAAAATTTTATCTGTCTGTAATGCTTAACCGATTCATCTTTCAGTATCTCGTTAATAAGTTCTTCTTCAGAATTAAATAGTTGGTTGTTGTCATTTTGAAGACTATTTAAATCTACAATATTAGGATTATTACGCTTTTTACCCCCAATTATCTCCCGGTTCAAGAAGTGAAACTTAACGCTGTCAATTATTTCAGAATTTATACGGTCAATATCTGATGATGTAGCATTTTGAGCAATTAAGCTCCCATCCTTATATTCAGCATAAATATCCGCTTCAATATTTTTGACCCCCAATTGCCTGGAAAAATAAGGTTTTAAGATGGAAAATTCAGGTCTGATAGTGTCATTGTCAATCGAAAACTCAATGACTTCACCGGTCTCTTTGTCAATATAGTTGAAAAGAACACTTCCATAGTGAAACTCCAATTGATCAAATTTGAGTTTTATCCGTTCTCTGATTTCAGTATAAAGAGGCTTGTTGTATTGCTGATCTTCAATATTGTCAAACAGGGAGCGCTGCTTCTCCAGTTTTCTGTAATGCGCATTCCGTTTAAGAAACATCTTATTGAGATAGTCAATCTTATAATCTCGGTAATCATATATGGTTGGAGTTATTTCGGAGCGTTGAACCCGGCCAATATACTGTATCAACTTACCTTTAAAAGAAAAAGGATAAGCAAGAAATAACCTGGAAACATTCTGAATATCGCTTCCTTCACCAAAGAACTGACCGGTGGTTATTAAAACTTCGTAATGGCCTTCATTTAAAACTTTCCATTTTTGCTCTCTGGATACTTTAGAATCCGCTCCACTAAGGGTAACTGTTTCGTGGTGTTGTTTAAGAAACTGGTAAAGCGTATTGATGTGTTCTTTTCTTTCGGTAATCACTACACACTTATTCCCATTACTTATCTCACTTCTGATATCATTAATAATTTGGGTATTTCTGGTTGAATCGTGAATAAGTATTTGAGATAGCGTTTCAAATGAGTCGGTTTTTGAATTGAATGGAACATCAAGCTCGGTACTCTTTACAACTATCCTTGCTTGCTGAGTGTTTTGAACTTTGTTTGGTTCAACCTCAAATAGGATATTTCCTAACTGTATGGAGATTAGTTTGTCGTCAGTATGTTTCCGAAACGGGGTTGCTGTTAAGCCGTATAAGTAAAAGGTGTTTAATTTGTTAATAGCTTCTGCAAAAGATTTTGCTGGTATATGATGACATTCATCGATGATTATTGTTCCGAATGAATTCATCAAATTTTCGTTGCCTTTTGAGCCCAGTTTCTTTGAAAGAGATTGAATCATGGCAACTGTAATAGTATCCCCAATTCTACTTTTGCCTTGTCCAATACTACCAATTTTAGTTTTAGGTATTCCCAGGAAGCTTTGTATTCTCTCTATCCATTGCTCTGCAATTTGTTTTCGGTGTACCACGATCAAAGCAGATTGCTTCTTCTCAGCAATAAGCTTTAAACCAATTATAGTTTTTCCACTACCAGGTGGAGACACAATTATCCCAAAGTCTTTTTTAGCTGTTGCTGAAATTGCTTGCTCCTGGTTTTCTCTAAGTCGAATGTCACAGGAGAAATGGACTTCTTTCAGTTCATTCCGGCTGTCAATAAATTCAAAATCAACTTTATTCTTGTTACAAAAGGTAATCAGCTTTCCGGCCATTCCCCGCGGTATTTTAATTTCATCGTCCTCTTCTTCAATGAAGTTAAAGTATCGGTCAATTTTGTATGTGCTTTTGCCAAGCTTCTTTTTTATGAAATATTCAGTGTTAGCAAAATTCAGTTCCTTTTTCAGATAGTTTATTAGCTCAGAGGTTAAACCGGAGCGATTAAGAATGATTTTATTGCTCAGCCTGATTGTAAGTTTATCGCTATTCCTTTGTGTTAATGGTTGAGAAGTAATTGGTGTGGTTTTATATTTTGAGAATAGTTGGTAAAAATTTTCTTCGGACAGGTGTTTTATGCTTTCTAAGTATTGCCACTGATTTTCAAATGCTTTAAAGGTCGTCGTATCTATGAAACAGTTATTTCCATGTTCTAAGGTTGTTTTATTAAATGGAAGAGCGATCAGATTCCCAAGCTTTTGGCCGGATAAGTAATCCTGATTTGGAAATAGTCTGTCAAAGCTGGAATATTTATCGAATTCGGAAATGATGCCACATTCTTTGAGCAATCCGATAAAAAATTTTCTTGAGTCCTTAGCCGGAAGTGGCTTTTCAAAAAAAATCCAAACATGAGCTCCTTTACCTGACCGGGACCGCTCAATGTATGCCGGGATTCCGTTTTCATTGCATTTATTGTGGAACAGGAGGCATTCTTGCTTCCAGTTTTCTTTGTCAAAATCTGCAGAAAGAAACCACGAGGTGTTATCTTCCAGAAGCGGATAAATTCCAATAAATTGTTTTCCCTCAAGGTGAAGTTTTATTTCATGTTGCGTGAGGGGTCTTCTTGTTTTGTCTTTAAATGTTGCTAAAGTACCCCCACCAAATTTATGCTGCTTGTACGCATAAGGGTCATAACTATACGCAGGCATATAACCTTTTTTGCTGCCTTTTTCCCAGCGAATGGCGAATACATCTTCACGACATCTGAAGAATTGCTGTATTAGTTCAATATGGTGCTTTGCAATACTCACTAATGTTGTAATAGTTTACTTATTAGCAAAGAAAATAATAATCTGTGATTATTTATTCGAATAAGAATAGCATTAGGTCTAAATTTCCTCCATTTGGAGTAAATTCCTTTAAGCGTATATGGCAAACAAAATAAAAAGCGCAGAAAACAGATCTCACCTGTTTCCTGCGCCTAATAAATCATTTCCGTAACAGAATAAATACCTCCCGGCCAATCTCTGATTATTTTATATTTCCCAATTCTAATTTGTTTATTTACATTTCCTTCGACTCATTGATCTCTCCCCATTTTTCTCGTTATTATATAAAACGCCAATCCTTTTTTTGTAAGCTTATATTTCTGTTTAGAGCTTTTGGGTTTTTCAGGAATTGTCCATTCTATTAGTCCATCCTCTCGTAACTTATTCATCATAACATATAGGGCACCTGAAATAGATTTTTGTCCCAATGCCTTTGAAACATCTTGTGTAGAACCCGACCCTTTTAAAAATTTTCCAAGAATACGCCCATAAAGAGACTCCTGCTGCAACTCCTGCTGCAACTCCTGCTGTAACTCCTGCTGCAACTCCTGCTGCTCCTTCTCTAACCCGCTATCTACCCAGGCTTTAAACTCGGGCTGTAATTTTTCAAACTCAGGCTGCAACTCGGGCTGTTCTTCTTTCGTAATGGTTCGTAATCGCTCACTACCGGTCACCACCGGCCTTATTATTTCCACATCAAAAAAATCATTCTTCTCTGCAATCCTGGGTGCTTCCAATCCTTGATCTTTACAGGCATTGATAATTCTGCTTATACCACTGCCCCATTGTTCAATCAGGCCAAGTTCCTTAAAAACATGTGCCACTACACGGTTACGCGCTTCGCTGCGACCGCTGAAAATATCTTCAATGGTAATATTGAAGGGCAGACTACCAGGTGAAACCACATTTACCACATCGTCATAAACCCCCACTTTTATATCCCTGCCCTGATTCACGTAGTCGCGATGAACCAATGCATTTACCAAAACTTCACGCAAAGCCACTACGGGTATTTCGTAAGTATCCGTTCTGTATAGTCCTTTTATTTCACCTTTGAGATTGATATGATTCAGGACAAACGCCTGAGTATTTTCCAGCACAGCAAAGATATCTCCTCCGTATTCCTTTTTGTCGATGAATACGTCCATTGTCGTACCTTTAAAACGGCCACATTTCACTGTACAGTGCGGAAATTTGCCAAGGAGAATCATCAAAGCATTAGTGGGATAAACCTTTCCATTTTCTATCTTAATCAACTTCAGGTTTTTTAGTTTATCCTGAGTTAAAGGTTTACCAATACTTTCAAACTTGGTATGCAGAGGAGATACATCCAGTTCTTCAAAACCAACATCATAACAAATCTCTTCATCAAAACTGATGTGTCGTTTCTGACGTTCAAGTTCGGCAATGGTATTCAGGTCTGCCTGACGATTGGTAGAACCGATTCGAATGTATGTTCCATCGGCTTTTCCCTGGCTTTTTAAAAAGTAAGGTTTCAGATTTCCCCTGAAAACCTCGATAACCAAAACCAGCCTACTGTGGATATTGACACTGTAAATTTCAGGGATGATATCAGGCGAACAATTATCCGCCACAATAGAGGCCACTTTGTCCTGCATTTCGAAAATATCTGCATCATCAATTCCAACCACATCCAATTGGTCGTTGACACCAATAATCAGTTTTCCTCCTCCTGTATTGGAAAAAGCAATAACGGTTTTAGCAATACTGTCATTTTTCGGAAGTTGTTCCTTTAATTCCAGTATTTTACTTTCCCCCTTTTTTATTTGTTCGGCTAAAGTCATAGCTCAATTTATTTTAGGGGCTGCTGAAAAAATCAGCAGCCCTATTTTTATTTCATTTTTTATTGTTCTTTTTGGCATCGCCCCAAAAGGAACCAAAAAGGTCTAGTCCGTTTAAACCTATCCACCCGCGTCAGGCTTAATTTCCGGCCATTGCGCAAGGCCTTAAATGTCGCCCATTAAGCCTTCCCGCCGACCGCCGGCCCGGAAAACGGACAGGCCACCGCGCCTTTCAAATAGTAACAGTCGTTCACTAAAATAACATTCCTTTGAACAGTGATATGTTGACAATTCAACTTTGCGGGTGCAAACTTTTTGAAGGATTTGCATAAAAACCCTTGCATATGAAATGAAATTACGAGCTTTAAATAACTAAATGTTAATTTTTTAAGTATTTTTCAGCAGATCCTATTTTATAAAGCTTTCTGGATTGTTCAGGTAAAAATAACATTTCATCCGGATAAAATCTACTTATTAGGTCGGATGGAACTCGCGATTCGTTTATACATGTCCTTAGATAGCTGACTTAGGAAGTCATAGCTGTATCCTCGTTTCATTCGGGAGAAAGTGCAGAAAAACAGATTTTAAACTGCTTTCTGCGTCATTCTCCTGATTCATCAATACCTCCCGGCAAGTTTCTGCATATTCTTTTTAATCAGATTTTCAGTCGTGCGCGCATAACGCTGCGTCATTTTGATATTAGAATGCCCCAGCGTTTTTGAAACCACCTCCAGCGGCATATCATTTTCCAATGCCACCGTTGTTGCAAAAGTGTGACGGGCAGTATGAGTGGAAATAGGCTTTTCAATGCCACAGAGGTCCGCAATTTCTTTCAGGTAGCTGTTCATCTTTTGGTTGCTCAAAACCGGCAACAATATGCCTTTATCCTGCAATTCCGGTTTGTTCTGGTATTTCTCCAGCAAACGTCGGGCAGCATCAATGACAAAAATGGTGCTCATCTGTTGGGTTTTTTGACGTTTCTTGTAAATCCAGAGAAACCCATCCTTATCTGTTGTCAGATGCTCCGGTTTGAGGGTTTTTACATCGGAAAATGCCAGTCCGGTGTAGCAGCAAAAGAGAAATATATCACGTACCTGATCAACGCGCTCAATGCGCAATTCCTTTTGGCGAATGGCCTCCAGTTCAGTGTCGGTTAAATAAACAGCATCCACCTGGTTCAATTTGAACTTTATGGAAGCAAACGGGTCTTTTTTCAACCAACCATTGGCCAGTGCAATTCTGACAATCTTTTTGAAGTTTTTCAGGTATTTAGTTGTGGAATTGTGTGCGCAATGGCGCACCGTTTTAAAATAGAGCTCATAATCCTTTACAAATTGCTGGTTGAGCTCGTCCAATGCCAAATCTTCACGTTTGTAACGCCAGCGGATAAAATCTTTGGTGTGCTTATAGCTGGTTTCGTATCTTTCAACAGTGCCTTTGGCAAAATCAATGCCCATTAATTTTCTTGCATTCTCGTTGTGTTCCCTGAAAACGCTGAGAATAGTGCGCTTTTGTTCTTTCTTTCCCAGAAGTTTCTCCTGCAACAAACGAGGGGTAACTTCTATTTCTTCATAGGCCAGGTACTCCATAATGGAGGCTATGCGCTTTTTGAAATGATCTAAAGAAGCGTTGATGGCCTCCGCTTCGGGGGCATTCTTTCTAACCTTTTGCTGGATGTCGCTCCAATGTTTCGGGCGGATGGTTTTTTTGGCAGCAAACTCTGTCCGCTCCTGATTGATGGTGATTCTGACAAAAATGGCGGCTTCACCATTCTTAAGCAATTTTGTCCTTTTAATAAAGAACAGGATTTTGACGTGTTCAAGTCCTCTCATAACAGCTAATTTTTGAGGTTAAAACTAATGCTATGAGTTCATTTTTGAAGTTTCTGAAAGGCAGCAATACAGGGCGATTGAACGCAGTCTAGGACCGTTTCTGGTAGACTAAAATTTGATTTATAAAGTCCACCAGAAGTCCACCAGAAAAGTGCGTTTTTTAGCGTTTTATTGCACCGTTGTGCACATAAAAAAACCCTGTAAGTGTTGACTTACAGGGTTTTACTTCTTTTTACTTAGTTACTCAGCGGAGAGTGAGGGATTCGAACCCTCGATACCCTTTTGAGGTATACACACTTTCCAGGCGTGCGCCTTCGACCACTCGGCCAACTCTCCTAAAATACTGCACGGGAGGAGAGGCTCGAACTCCCGACACCTGGTTTTGGAGACCAGTGCTCTACCAACTGAGCTACACCCGTGTATTTTAGCGTTTGTGCGGTGCAAAAATAGTTTTTTTGTAGCATACCACCCAACGTTTCTGCCGATATTTTTTCAACATAATTTCAAGCTTTTGACAATCAAGTTTTTTAACCTTAAAACACCTCCCCTTTTAAACTCAATCAACCTTTCAAATGTTTTATCTTCGGTAAATTCAGAGATCCATGCAAAATATTTTTTCAATTTTAGCTTGCTATTTTTTCATTCAGGCATTTGTTTTGCTGAATATACCATGTTAATTTAGCTACCTTTGCCGGAATACAAACTTTTGGCATAAGAAATGCATTAAATAATTGAGATAAAAATCAAAAACAGATACCGATGAACTCTAGAAAACTCATTTTACCCGTTTTACTATTGATGATTATTGCAGCCTGTAACCCCTTGAAACAGGTACAGGGATATCAAAGCAGTATGAGTCAGGCCTACGAGACTAAGGATTATCCGGGAGTATTGACGGCATACAATCAGCTTGAAAAATACCATCAAACCAAAGAGAGCAATGTCAAACCTGAATATCTGAAGATGGCCGGGCAGGCAGCCATGGAGATGGAGAACTACACCAGAGCAGAAGAAATTCTATCCCGGAATGTTGAACAAACCGGAGATATTAAAGCAGTGGAAATGCTGGCCAATATTTATGAAAAGACGGGCAAAGACGACAAAGAATACCATTTGTGGACAGAGTATTACGACAAGCTGGAATCGGAAGAGAAAAAGGCTGAAGTTTCGCAAAAACTCTTTGCATTCGAGATGAAACGTAAAGAATATGAGAAAGCACTGGAACGGGCGAAAAGGATGCCTTCATTAACCGACCCCAGATTTATGTTCATGCGCGTAGAAGCGCTGGATGCAACCGGAAAAGAAGAAGAAGCACGAGAAATCAACAACAAGATACTGGAAAGGAACCCGAATTTTAAACCGGCAATGAAATGGAAAGCCATGGACATCACGGAGAGAGCCGAAAACTGGTACAGGGCAGAAATGACCAAATACAATAAAGATCAAAATTATACAGCCTATGTTTACCTGAAGCGGGAATTAAAGAAAATTTCCTCCATGTTTCGTCAGAGCCGGGAACTTTTCGAGAAGCTGCACGCCGAAGATCCTGACAACCAGCAATACATCAGATACCTGAAGAACATCTACCTGAGACTGGATATGCAGGAAGAGGCGTCCAAAATGGATATGTTGCTGGAAAATCAGCGATGAATTGGAGAATAGAGGTTGGTGAATAGAAGTTAGAGAATAGAGAATAGAGAATAGAGGTTTTTACCGGATACCGATAAAAAAGGCTGTTGAGACAAGGATCGCAACAGCCTTTTTTCTTAGAAACAGAATGATCCTCTATCCTATTCCATAATCTTTGCCATAGTTCTCTACCACAAAGTCAATATCCTTATCACCACGACCGCTCAAATTGACCAAAACAGATTTGCGTGGATCTTTTTGAGCAAGTTTAATTGCATAGGCCACAGCATGCGCACTCTCAAGGGCGGGGATAATTCCTTCCAGTCTGCTGAGCTCAAAGAAGGCATCAATGGTTTCCTGATCGGTCACCATATCATAGTGCACACGGCCAATATCTTTCAACATACTATGCTCAGGTCCGACACCGGGATAATCTAATCCGCTGGCCACTGAATAAACCGGACTGGGATTTCCTTCCTCATCCTGAAGCAGATAACACTTAAATCCATGAATCGTTCCGGGTTTTCCCTGTAACATGGTCGCGGCATGATCACCGGTTTTCAGGGAACGTCCTCCGGGTTCCACCCCGTAAAGATCCACCTCTTCATCATTCATAAATCCGGAAAACATCCCCATAGCATTACTACCGCCTCCCACACAGGCAACCACACTGTCGGGCAATTCACCCGTCATTTCCAGAAACTGCTCGCGGGCTTCAATGCCTACCACATGCTGAAAATCGCGTACCATCATCGGGAAGGGATGCGGACCGACCACGGAACCAATGCAGTAGATTGAATTCACAGGATCTTGCACATAGGCTTCAAAAGCTGAATCCACGGCCTCTTTCAGTGTTTTTAAACCTTTGGATACCGGAACAACTTTTGCCCCCAGAATATCCATACGCACCACATTGGGATGCTCCTTGGCAATATCCACCTCGCCCATGTGGATCTCACACTCCAAGCCAAAATAGGCTGCAGCAGTAGCCAATGCCACTCCATGCTGACCGGCTCCGGTTTCGGCAATCAGTTTTTTCTTGCCCATATACTTGGCCAGCAAAGCTTCACCCATACAGTGATTCAACTTGTGCGCACCACTGTGGTTCAGATCCTCTCGTTTCAGGTAAATGCGACCTCCATACTTCTCGGATAACCTGTTGCAATAATAGACAGGCGTAGGACGGCCCTGATAATGCTTACGAATGCTTCGGAGCTCCGAAATAAAATTGTGTGATTTACTGATGGCATAATAAGCATCGGTAATCTTTTTCATCTCTTCGTCCAAAGCAGGAGGCAAAAAAGCACCACCATACTCTTTGTAGAATCCCTCTTTGTCGGGAAATTTTTTAAAGTAATTTTCTGGCATAACGGTGATATTAAATATACAAATTCATTGAAATACACAAATCTTTCAAGCAACTGACCTTGGCAGGTAAGCCTAAAAACCAGATTGTTTTATCGAAAATCGTCTCTGTTTGAATCTCACGCGCGCAGCAAGTGAGATGAGTTTTGACGATTTCGATGAAAGAACCGTAGTTTTTAGAGCGAAAGCTGGCTCAGTCTTGAATTATTGCGTCTAGCGAAAGCAGTGTCAAACTTGTTTGAACAATGCTGAGCGTAGCAATAATCATGTTAATAAGTTCTTTGCCTACTTTCTTGTATCAAGACAAGAATTGGAGCGCAGCGGAAATCATGAACGCTAAAAGACATTATATCGTGAACTAAAGTAGGTCAGGGTTTAAGGGATGAAATCCCTTTTACCAAAACAAAAAAACCGCAGGTGGTAAAGCCTGCGGTTTCTTTGTTGATATTGTTGCACACAAATTGACGGCTGTCCCACCTGTTATGAGTCCAGTTCGCGCCACCAAATATGTGAATGATTGTTGTTCATGTTACTATTTGTTATCAAAACTGTGTGCAAGATATTAATTTGTTTTAAAAACACAAAACAATTATTGCTTTAGTAATTCTGACACGTTAGAAAATTTTCCATCATTGGGTGCAGGTTCAATATTTAATAATTTACATACAATGTTATACACTTCAATGTTCTGAAAAGACTTACATTCAATTCCGGAATTAAACGAGGGCCCAATACCGTAAAATATTCCATGCATATCTTTATTTAAAAACGAATATCCATGAGTCCCCCCGTTTACAAATTGAGATGAATCCATATACACACCCCAACCCTTTTTTGCGCAAACAACTAATGAAGAAATATTTTCATTAGTGCCGTATTGCAAAGTATCCGGAACATCATTTTTTTTCCAAACATTAATTCCTTCAATTCCTGAGAGTAAAGAAAAAACTGAATCCTCATACATTTCTTTGGATTCAACAAGAAAGAAAGGATTATTTCCATAAACGTTCTCAAGCAACGATGGCGGAATATGGTCTTTCAACGCTACCGATTTCTCCTTTGTTACTTGTCCCATTCCATGATCGGAGACAATTATTAAATCGATAAAATCTGCAATGACAAGTCTATTCTTTTTTAAACAAAAAACGCCAAGTAAACTGTCAATTCGCTCCACAACTTTCCTGGTTTGTTTTGATTCTGGTCCAAATAGATGTCCTGATTTATCAGGCTGTTCAAAATAAAAACTAATTAAATGAGGTCTTTCATTAGCAGGAAACTGAAGCCAGCTTATCACTGAATCAATTCGCTGTTCAAATGAGATTGAACTATCAAAGGCTTTCCAAATATCCGGTTGTTTTCCTTTAATTTTGGTCTCTGATCCGATCCAATAATAAGATGCAGTTATAATACCATGGTTACTGGCAGTTACCCAAAATGGTTCACCGGAATAAAACCGTGAATCCTGAACGGCATACCTGTCAGAAACTTTATATATCCTGTCAATTTCCGAATTATAAAAATTATTACCAATTATTCCATGGTGATTAGGAAATAACCCTGTAGCAATAGAGTAATGATTAGGGAAAGTCTTTGAAGGAAAGCAAGGCATCAGACTTTGAGCCTTAACACCATTTGCAGCAATGGAATCCAAAACAGGGGTATTATAAATATCACTATAATCCCAGCGAAAACCATCCAAAGAGAGTATAATCACATACCTTTCACTATTTTTTGCATTTGCACCAATTCCCAAAAAACACAATTGAAATATGATTGCTGTCAGGAAAATACGTTTCATATAAAAGACTTAAAAAGGGGTTGGTATTTCCAACCCCTTTTTGTTTCTACTAAAATTTATACCGAACACCTATTTGGGCTTTCCATCTGGAACTAGTCAAACCTGAATCATCAATATTCCAGGGTTCATAATCACCGTCATGGTTGAAGCCATATGTTGGAGTTGTTCCATCTTCAGCAAAACCCTCAAAATCAATAATTGTTGAATTGCCATAAGACACATAGTACCGACGTCCCCAGTCTTTATTTAGCAGGTTACCTACGTTAAAAACATCAAAAGTAAACTGCAAAGTTTGTTTTGAGTCTTTTACATTCACCCATAAATCCTGAACAAACTTAAAATCAAAAATATGAGACATTGGCACCCGTGCTCCGTTTCTTTCAGCATATTGTCCCCTGCGCTCACTCAAATAGTCATCATTTTCAATAAACTGATTAAGTGCATTCCATTGTTCATCAGCCGTAGCTTCGTCAGCAAAAACAATCTCATCCTTTGATGCTGGTACATAAATTAAATTCCCAGCGTTCTCGCCTTCTCCATTAAGCCCCCCCCTGTCATTATAAGAATAACTATACGGCATACCACTCTGACCATTGTAGTAGAGACTGAAGGTGGATTTCAAATGATTTAGATATTCCACAGAGTAAGTAATGTAGCCATTAATCTTATGTCCCAGGTCAAAATCTGAACGACTTAGCTCCAAATTATTCAATCCATCAACAGATTCCATGTACCTCCATTGAGATGAATTCTGAGAAGAGGTAGCATCATTCATAGTCATGGAACGGCCATAAGTATAAGCTATACTTGCTGTTAATCCATTCTCAAAAGGTTTTTGAAGTTGAGCGGTAATGTTGTAGGAATATCCCTTATTGGTGTTTTTTCCCATCATTATCCTTGTATAGGCATCATCAATTTTCTCATTACTATAATAAGGACGATTATCTACTCCGGTAAGGTTATACTCTGGTGTAGGGGAAACATTTACGTTGTAATAAATTACATTATTCAACGTTTTTGAATACAGCATCTCAAGAGTACCAACTACGCCCCAGGGTAATTTTTGATCAATAGCCAGGTTGGCCCGAAATGTTTGGGGAAATTTAAAATCTTCGGTAAACAAATCAATTTGTCCACTGTACGGAAGGTCTTCCATACCAAAAGTGCTATTAGTATATTGATTTTGCCAGTCTGATTCAAATGGTATATCTGGTTCTGCGCCCGTCCAGTATGGACGTTGCTGATAAACGCCTCCAATTACAACTCCACTATTGGTATAAGATCCTCCTGGCCATACCAGAGGTAAACGAGAAGTAAAAATACCTACTCCTCCCCTTAACTGTGTCTGGTCGTCTCCCAAAAGATCATAATTAAACCCTATACGAGGGGATAACAGCACCTGCGACTTAGGCATTTCACCCGATTGAGCACCACCCAAATCCCAACCGGCAGCCTCCAACATCGGGATTGTAGAATTATTAAAATGCTCGTCTAGCGGAGGATCTGTAAGGAATAATGGCATGTCAGCGCGAATACCATAAGTCAGCTTAAAGTCTTCAGAAACCTGCCATTCATCCTGAATATACAATCCTAATTGAAGTAAATCAAAGTCAGCCGCAGCTTCAGATCCATCACCAATCACATCATCCACAAGTGAATAGCCTCGTTCGTATTGATAAGCCATCCCCGAGTTCATAAAATAATCCATATTTTCAAACCTGTACTCACCAAAAGCTTTTCGCATAAACAAGTTATATACACTTGCAAACTCATTGTTTGTACCTATGGTAATGGTGTGATCTCCTTTATAGAGCTGAAAATTATCTGTTACAGAAATCACATCCTGGTTAAGCTCATTGGCCGTTGAATACGGTTCCGAACCAAAATAGATAGTTCCATCGCCGTCATAGATTCTAACTGCCGGAAAATTTTGTCCTTTTGGATCACGGTCATCACGAACAAATGTTCCTGTAAGAATCAAGTCGTTGGAATAAGAATCAAAGTTGGATTTCAATTCAAGAGTAGTGGAGTTTGTTGTACTCGGAAAATACATGTAATTATTTGAAAAGCCAAGAGAATAGGAAGAAGATGCACTTGCATCGGTTAATTCGCTTTTGGTGTAGCTGTGGCGCAACATCATTTTATGGTTTTCATTGATGTTCCAATCCAGGCGTCCAAAAAGTTTAGTAGATTCAAGCTTTTTTTGCTTATTAAGGTACTCCCCAGGGTCATAACCATAATCTGATTCAAGTTTATTAACCAACGCATCCATGTCTGCTTGAGAAGCATCACCGATGTAATCATCAAAATCAAAAGGCAAAGGAGTTTCATCAGTCATTTTTTCTGCATTTGCAAAAAAGAACAGCTTGTTTTTTACGATTGGCCCCCCAAGACTGAGACCCTGCGTTTTATTTTCAAATGGATCAAGCTTTTTACGTTCTCTTTCTTCATCATCAGTAGGTGTTTTACCTGCCAGATTTTCATTGCGAAAAAGATAATAAGCTGTTCCATGAAAAGCATTAGTCCCCCTTTTGGTAACAGCATTAATGCTTGCACCGGCAAATCCTGACTGACGCACATCGTATGGAGCAATATTTACCTGAAACTGATCAATAATATCCATACTGATTGGGCTGGCTCCTGTTTGCCCACCATTTGTTCCTGATGCGGCCAATCCGAACACATCATTATTCACAGCACCGTCAATAAGAATTTGATTGTACCTGTTATTGATACCTGCTACAGTCAAAAAGCCTTCATCTCCGACTGATGCCTGTGGGGTAAGACGTGTAAAATCTGTAAGATCACGACCAACGGTAGGTAAAGAATTAATTTGATCATTTCCAACAACCGTTTCTGCACCAGTTCGGTTACCATCAAATATTTGATATTCTCCATTTACACTCCCCACAATATTCACTTCCTCCAGTGAAACACTTTCTTCCTTAAGTTCAATATTCACGTTTAAGGTTTGCCCCAAAGACAAGTAAATATCACTCATTGTATAAGGATGATAGCCTATAAATGACACTTTAAGAGTGTAAGGTCCTCCTACGTTCATATTTGGCAATCTATAAAAACCTTCAGCGTCTGAGACACCGCCATAATTTGATCCGCTGGGTTCGTGAACAATTACCACGTTTGCTGCAGGCAAAGGTTCTCCTTTTTCAGAGGTAATTCTTCCTGTGACTGAGGAGGTAGTCCCCCCCTGCCCCAAAACAAAATTTGCAAACAAACAAATAAAACCCATAAAAAATAACATGGATTTTAAAATAAGTTTTCTTTTCATAAGGCTTCTCTTTTAACAGTTTAAAATAAAATAAAGGTCTAAATCAAATTTGAACATTCATAGGTGTTTATTTAATCAACAAAATTACTGGTCTTTAAAACTTAAACTCGCTTTCAAATGAATGGGTTCGTACACAAAAGTGCGAAAAACCGACCAAACGGTCAGTATATTTTTTATTAATATTGTGTTAATTCCTTGTAAGAGGGTCAGGTTTGTTGATAAGGTCAATTTCAATTCTGAGAAACTCCGTCCCAATACATATCAAACACCATCCGAAAACGCTCTTCAAAGCATTTTCTGGGTTCCGGAAAACTCAGAAAATAATTGGCAGCAGCCCGGGTAAAAGAAAAATCAAAAAAGGTAATCATCTCCGGCGGATAAGCTTTCAGCATTCCCATATCCACTTTTTTCATTGTATTGGCCAGTGGCCCTTTCAGTGTTTCACCAACCGTACCCACCACCTCTTTGATATATGGGCTGGTTTCAAATATCACGATGTAATTAAATTTATGTGGATGCGTAATGAACCACTTCACAATGGATCCAAACACATTGAACGAGTATTCCCGAGCCGATTCTCCTTTGTATTCTGTTACACAGTTTTTTTCTATTTCAAACATCAGGACCTTATACAACTCTACGATCAATTCATCTTTGCTCTTAAAATAGTGATAAAAGGTACCTTTGGCAACCCTTGATTTTTTAACCACTTCATTTACAGAGGCGGAAAACCCCTTTTTCACAAAAAGCCTGGTGGCTTGTTTGTAGATGTTCTCTTTGGTACAGATTTTTGCCATCGGTTTGATTTCTGTTTGGGGTAAAAATAAAGAATTGGATAGTAGAAAATCCAATCGGATATAAATTTAGTAATTTGTTAACAATAAAGAAGAGGTTGGAGGCTGGAGGCTTGAAGATGGAAGATGGAAATTTGAGAATGAGGCTTCCATAAAAAAAATCGTCCCGTGCATCCACGAAACGATTTTTTCCATCAGAATATGTAAAATATATTCTTGAGTGTGGTATAAAAAGGTAGATTTTTGTCAAAATCAAGGCGTTTAAAATTTTTGTACCGGAGTTAACCCAATGTTAATGAGGATTCAAAAATTTTAAAGAACGAAGAGTTTGGCAATAAATATCCTTTTCAGACCGGGCTCATCCTTATTTTTCCAGTTCTTTCCATACCAGGGCACTGGCACCAACAATGGCAGCATCGCCCAATTTCAGTTTTGATGGCAGAATCTTAATCTTATCCTTGAAAATTGGCAATAAGTGGCGGTTCATACTCTCATAAGTTGGCTTGAAAATATAATCACCCGCAGCTGTGGGACCACCAAAGAGGAAAATAGCTTCAGGTGCAAGATGATGCACTGTATCAGCCAGTCCCTGACCAAGATAATCCCCTGTTTTCTGGAATACTTCAAGGGCAATTTTGTCTCCCTTTTCAGCAGCTTCATAAATCATCTTGGAGGTAAGTTCTTTATACGACTTATCAGCCAGCAAACTATCTTCCGCATTGTACTGTGCAATCAGTTCAAAAGCAGTACGCTTCATACCTGGAGCAGAACAATAAGCCTCAAGGTGGCCTAAAGAACCACACCCGCAAACCCGGCCACCAGGGATCAATGTTGTGTGCCCGCATTCTCCGGCAAAACCATCGTGCCCGTAAACCAGATCACCATTTACTATGATGCCGCTTCCAACACCTGTTCCGAGCGTGTACATCACAAAATTTTTCATCTCTTTGGCTCCACCATAGACCATCTCACCAATTGCAGCTGCGTTGGCATCATTAGTCAGTGCAATAGCATATGAATCTGGAAAATGCTTTTTAAGTCCATCCACCAGATGAACTACACCTTTGAAAGACAAATTGGGAGCATATTCGATGGTACCATTGTAATAGTTTCCATTGGGGGCACCCAAACCAATTCCCAAAATCTCGGTTTCTTCATTCATCAACTTCAAGGAATTAATCAATTCCTTAATTTCAGACGAAAGATCAGCCATATACTTATCAAAATCTCCGTGCTTGGGGGTATCGATGGTGCGATTTACCATCACATTCCCTTCCTGGTCAACAGCACCAATCACTGTATTAGTACCACCAATGTCTATTCCTATAGCAATTTTCTTCATTGATATAATTTTTTGAAAAAGTTAAAAAAGCCGGAAGGTCTTATCCATCCGGCTAATATTTAGTTTTAAAACAGTTCTATTCGGTACGAATAGCGTGTCCCTTCACAGCATAGAAGAAAATGTAAAGGTAACAAATCGCCGGAACAACGAATGCCCAGGTGTAACCAACGGTATCAGCAATTCCCCCCATAATTGGAGGAATAACAGCACCACCAACCACTAATGAGTTGATAATTCCTGAGGCAGAGGCCATTTCGCCTCCATCCAGGTCTCTTACTGCTAAAGAGAAAATATTGGGGAACATAATTGAGTTAAACAAACCAATTGAGATGATGGTCCACAAGGCCACCTGACCGGTTGTCAATGTTGTAATGAGCGCCAGCGAGGCTGCGACAATGGCAAAAACAGCCAGAGTGCGGGCCGCTTTTCCGGATCCTATCTGCATAATGATAAAGTTCACAAAAGCAACGCCCATAAAAATCAGACCTGCATTGAAATTCCATGAATCAAAAGTATAACCGTCGGCAGTAACAAAGGCACCTGACAGCAATGCTAAACCAAGTACGAGAACAACCAGTCCATATTTTTTGGCTTTGCTCTTCATGTCAGAAAACATGATGGCACCAAAGAAACGGCCAATCATGGCACCGCCCCAATAGATTGCTGCATAAGTGGAAGCAACTTCAGGATCAATACCTCCGGAATTTTTAAGATAATTCACGATCAAACCGGCGTTACCGACTTCGGCTCCCACATAGGCAAAGATTGCAAAAGCACCCAGCAATACATGCGGATATTGCCAAACACTTTTCTTAACACTCTCTTTTTTCTCCGAAACAATTACCGGAAGTTTAATTGTAAACAAGATAACCGCCACTGCAATTACAACAATTGCCATAGTAATGAAAGGCATTGGAACTCGCTCCGCAGCTGCAATACCATATTCTTTCGCACTCATCAGGCTTTCGCTCAGCCCACGGAAAATAGCAACGGAAATAATCCAGGGAGCAATCATGGTTGCAATGGAGTTCAAAGCCTGTGTCAGATTCAAACGGCTCGAAGCAGAACTTTCAGGTCCTAATGCTGTAACGTAAGGATTGGCAGCAACCTGAAGAAAAACAACTCCGGCAGCCAGGATGAAGGTGGCTACCAAAAACATTCCAAAAGAAACAATCTTGGCACTTGACCAAACATCTCCTGCTTCATTTAATCCTGAAGCCATTTGAGCAGCAGGCCAAAAGACCAAACTTCCCAATCCCATCAAAAGCAGTCCGAGAATAACCGTCCACTTATAGCCAATTTTGGTTACCAGCTTTCCCGAAGGAATGGAAAGTATCGGATAAGTAATAAAAAATGCTGATGACAATAACTGCGCGGCCCACTCGGGCAATCCAAAAATGGCTTTCACCGGTGCTGTCATCGTAACAATAAAGGTGGTCGCAAAACCAAAAATAAAGAAGACGGCACCGAATACACCCATGCCCAGTCCGTAATTACTGTTTTTCTGTTCCATAAGTTTTATTAAATTTTGTGTGTGAGTTTCTCAAATGCAATAATACCGCAAATTTGCTTTTTTTACAAAACTTAACAGCACTAAATTCAGGGTACACTAATTTTCAGAATACATGGCAAACTGCCATAAACCATCTCTATTAATGACACTTAACACGCTAACCATAAAAAAAATATTTTTTACCCTTCTTCATAGATCTCTTTAAATGTGGCTAATACCAATTCTTGTTTTAGGTTTTAGATCATAATTGTCCCAACCTTTTTCCAAAAGTGATTTCATCCCTTAAACCCGGAATTACTTTTTTGTTTTGACACAATGGTAATCAAAAAAATTATTTCATAATTCTTGCTGCACTCGACAGTATTTCAAGCAAGTCAATACGTTTAAAATATTTACTCTGGACAGAATAATTCTAAAACCAACAAAAAAGGGTGCATTTTCTCGATTCGAAAAAATGCACCCTTCAATTTCTTTTGTTAATTCCAAAAAAAATTATTCCTCTTCAACCCCGTACTCATAATCCACCTCTATTTGTGAATAAGGCATGGAGTAAAAGCTCTGGTTCTCAAAAATCAATTCTACTTCTTCAAGACTTTCAACCTGCAAGGGCTCCAATCTGAAACTCATTATACCCCTGTAAATCTCTTCCATATCATCTTCACGGGCATCGTGTCTTACCTGAAGATAGATTTTTGCAGGATCATCCGTTTGTTCATCCGGATCTTTTACCACATTGATGTAATGAACTTTACCATCTCCGTAAAATTGAAAATCAATGTTCAGAAAATCACCGCTTACCCACACTTCATTGATGTATATCTGATCATCACCAATCGTGTCGCGGTTCTCTTCATTCAACTCAATCACATCTTTGAGTCTCACCTCCTGAACGCTGTAAACATCTACCAGATAATCGTAAGTTGTATTCTCTTCATTTAACTCACTTACCGAATACTGAATCATCACCCGCTGTTCTTCTTCAAAATCAAAGCTTGCTGGATAATTATCCAACTCCAGCAACAATTCTGAATCTGTCAAAACACGAATCTCATCCGTTTCACCCATTTTTACAATACCCATTTCCAGATAACGCATGGGGGTCGATTCATTATCATCATCGAGACAGGAAGTAAAACCAACTCCAAAAAACAAAGCGATGAATAAACCAAAAAGATACTTTCTCATAATTCTCTCCTCTGAAAAATTTAAACAATAAAATAATTCAACAACTTTAACCATGCCTGTGCAGTGGATATTATCATAGACTAACAGCCACAATCACCTGCATTTTCAAAAGAAAGATGAAAAAGAAAACAGAAGGTTGCGTTAAGAAAATTTATTTTTCCAGGTAGGTTACCTCCAATTCCAGAACCCGGGGCGTATAATCCTGACGCGACCAGAGGCTGGAGGAGATGAATACCCATGCCTTGGAACCATAGGTCATATTTGTGACAGCATAATTCAGGCCCGAAAAAACCCCGCTGTAAACATCTGTCTCACCGGCAGTAAAAACCAATGGCTCAGGCCTTTCATAGTTGGATTGATCGATGTATAACCCGGGTGTATCTGTTGAGTCTCGTGCAATCACATAATAAACATATCGAATGCCTACTTTTTTACCTACTTTTACGGTATCATCCGTTCCTTCCCTGGTTTCAAAAAATACATACCCCAAAGAATCAAGATAATTAAGAGTCCTTCCGGTCTCAACAACAGTGTCGTTTACAAAAATATCCAAATACTCATCCATCAATTCCTGCTCTTCACGGATCATCTCTTTTGTATTGATTCGGTATCCTTCGTCACAAGCATTCATTAAAACACTTCCGGCAATCAGGCTGATCAGGATCAGCAGGTTCAGAACATTTCGCTTCATGTGGTTATTGCTTATTATTATATTTTACAAATTAAGTTATTTTTAAAGAACACTATAGTGTAAAGCCCCATAATTTCCCAAACAAATTTTTGTGCTGCTTTATTTTTTCCGGGTTAAGCTATTTCGTAATAGTAAGGTTTATTGCACTTAACATCATAATCACCTGACTCATAACAAAATCCGGAGATTTATCTGACATCGGTGACATAAACATCATATAGAATGATGGCCCGGGCCGGTATTTCAGCATCATCACCTATCAATCCATGTGCCAGGTGAGGTGGCATGATAAACCGGGCACGACTGCCTTCTCTGAGCAACAATACTCCCTCTTCCAAACCGGACTCAACTCCTCCGCGGCCGACCAAAAATTCACGAGGTCCACTATCATTTGAATCATAACAAACCGTTCCGTTCAGCAATCTTATGCGGTAATCTATCTGAACCGTTTGCCCGGATTCAATGAGTGGACCCTCTCCCGGTTCATCAATGATATACCACAATCCGCTGCCGGTAGTTTTCATATCAATATTCACAGAATCCAGATAGTTTTTGATTTTATCCTGTTCGCGTGAAACCAACGAGCGATTAATGTTAATATACGTTTCAATCGGGATTTCTGTATTTTTCCCTTTTTCGTTTCTGTTTTGCGATCCGGAACAACTGCTGATAAGCATCATAGAAAACAAAACCAGCATTTTAGGTATAAATGGAAATAATCTCATTTGCTTTTTATTTTGTGAACAAATTCCGGTAGTGTATCTCTGAAACGTTGAATCGCTTCCTCAAGTGTACCATGCCATTCACCTCCTGCGGCATTTACATGCCCGCCACCGGAAAAAAACTGTTCCGAGTAACTGTTTACAGGTACTTCATCCCTTGACCGAAAAGAAACTTTCACAAATTTATCCTTTTCTTTCTCGGTAAACATTGCAGAAACACCAATTCCTTTGATTCCCAACGGATAATTCACAAATCCTTCGGTATCTCCGGGCTGATAATTATGCTTCTCAAGGTCGTCCAAAGACAAAGAGATAAACGCAGCACCGTTTTCTTCCATCAGCTCCAGTTTATTACAAAGAACGTGCCCAAGAAGACGCATCCGCCCCAAAGAGTTGCTTTGAAACAATTCTTTATGAATCAGACTTTTATCAACGCCCTTCCCCACCAGATCGGCAACTGTCAGATAGGTTCGGGGGTTGGAAGAGTTGTAACTCAACACCCCGGTATCGGTTATTATGCCTGCATAAAAACATTCTGCTGCCTCCAGCGAAATGTGCTGATTCCACTCCAAAGCATTTATCAGGTGAAAAGACAACTCGCAGGTCGATGAAACCGAAACTTCACTAAAAAGTACGTCGGCAATGCCCTCTTCAGGATCCGGATGATGATCAATCATCACACGGGGAACGGTCACTTCTGCCAGATCATCAGCCAAATCCCCTGTTCGTTTCACGTTGTTAAAGTCAAGAAACATCAGTAAATCTGCTTCTGACAGGGCGGTCAGAACATTTTTACGATTGTGCTCATGAACCAAAATATCTGATGCGCCATGCATCCAGCCAAGATTCCCGGGTACTTCATCAGGAACTACCACGGTGGCCTTCTTTCCGAGCTTGTGAAATAAATTCCACCAACCCAGAATACTACCAATCGCATCTCCATCAGAGTTTTTGTGAGGTATCAAAACTATGGAAGAAGCATTATTTATCAATTCCCTGAATCGGGATAAGTGTTCGTTGTTAAAATCCATCGGCATTAGTTACAGATAAAATGCAAAGGTAATAAATTACCGTCCTTACCGAAAAATTACTATTTTTATTAAAAAACAAGATTATGAAGAAAGGAACCTTTACACTTACCATGATTAAACCCGTAGCGGTTAAGGAACATCATGTGGGAGACATTTTAAGCCACATCGAACATGCCGGCTTTCGCATCATTGCACTGAAAATGACCCAAATGCCCAAAGAGAAAGCAGAGGTTTTTTACGAAGAACATAAAGACAAACCCTTTTTTAACGAACTGGTGACTTTTATGAAGTCCGGTCCGGTAGTCGCGGCCATTCTGGAAAAAGAAAATGCAGTGGCCGATTTCAGAAAACTGATTGGATCCACCGACCCCGTGGAAGCGGAAGAAGGCACCATCCGAAAAATGTTTGCAAAATCAAAAACGCACAATGCCATACATGGTTCGGACAGTGACGAAAATGCCATGCGTGAAGCATGGTTCTTCTTCAGTGAAATGGAGCAATTCAGCTGATTTTACCTGATAGGTGGTGTTCCCCGTTTGGTGGTAATAATTACAACTCCGTTTTGTGCATCGGGGCCATATTTCTCAACCGCTTTTTCGCCTTTCAACACCCTTACTGACTTTACATTATAGTGAGGGACTTTGATGTATGCTTTAGCAATTTTGTCGTCAATGACAAAAAGAGGCATCTGTTCCGTAAGGCCATTTTTCCGGAGGGTTTGCATGAAAGCTCGTTCTTCCTCTGACAAGGTAAACTTAACGGGAATACGAACCCGCGAATCGACCTCTTGTCCGTTTTTTTGTGCCGGCTTCCAATCCTGCATCAACCTTGCCAGGCGCAATGCTTCACTATCCAGCAGAGGATCCACACCATTGATGATTTCAGGTTCCATCAACTTTCCGTCAGAGGTAACAACAGCCTCCAGAAGAACGGTACCTTCAATCATCTCAAGGCGGGCTTCATCCGGATACTTCATGTACTTCTCATGAAAAGAAGCAATGTTTCTGGGCTTCCCTTTAAACTTAGCCTCTTTATCAACATCCTGAGCCACAGTTTCTGATTGAGAAAAAGAAACAGATGCCATACTCAGAAAACAAAACATCAATGTGCCGGTAAGTAATTTGATTTTTTTCATGACGGTAGGTATTAAAATTAGGTTTGATCAAAAATCATCAATAATTATACCAAAACAATTGTAAAGATCATTGCCGAAACAAAATAAAAACAACAAATTTGCGGGATTAATCAGGTACATCCATGCAAATAGTAACAAAAAGCCTTTTCAAACTTCATTTGGTAGTCTTCATATACGGATTCACTGCCATTTTGGGGAAACTCATCACTCTGGATGCCATCCAGCTGGTATGGTACCGCATGTTGATTGCATTCCTTGCATTAGGGGTGTTGCTTCAAATGAGAGGCCGGAAATTATCGGTGGACCGGAAAACGGTTGTCCAACTCATTGGCATTGGCTTTGTAGTTGCCTTTCACTGGATTACCTTTTTTCATGCCATCAAAATAAGCACCATTTCTGTTGCCCTTGGTTGCCTGGCTTCCACCACACTATTTACCAGCCTTTTGGAGCCTGCATTGGTCCGCAGGCCACTAGTATGGATCGAAGTAGTTACGGGAGTACTTATTATTGCGGGCTTGTATATGATTTTTCAGTTCGAGCCCGATTACATCACCGGAATCATAACGGCCCTTATCTCGGCTTTTCTGGCCGGGTTATTTACGGTACTGAACAAAGTAATGATTGCCAGACACCGACCGCTGGTAATAAGTTTTTACGAAATGGGCGGTGGTTTTGCGGGAATTACCTTATACATGCTTTTTAGCGGCACTTTCGAAGCCGGTCTCCAACTCCCCGTCTGGAGCGACTGGTTATTTCTATTGTTGCTGGGCGTAGTTTGTACGGCCTATGCTTTTGCCGAGAGTGTAAAAGTGATGGATGTACTTTCGGCTTATACCGTGGTACTGACAATCAATCTGGAACCCATATACGGAATTTTACTTGCATTTGTCTTTTTTGGAGAATCAGAGCTTATGTCCGGAGGTTTTTACCTGGGCACACTGACCATCCTGGCAGCAGTATTTCTATTTCCAGTTTTAAACCGAAAATTCATTAAAAAAAGAAAAGCCCCCAAAATGCCCCGGGATTAAAATCACAAACAACAAAAAGCTAATGAGCAATCTGATTGCGGGCCTCCAACAGTTGAGCCATTGCCTTTTCAATAACTTTTCTGGAGGAAGCCACGTTCAGACGCTGAAAGTTTGATCCCTGACTTCCGAATGTCGGCCCGTAATTAAGTCCGAGGCCTGCTTTTTCAACCATAAACTTCCTCAACTGTGCATCTGACATTCCCCAGGCTGTGAAATCAAGCCACATCAGATAGGTCGCTTCGGGTTTATGAATCTGTACCTCAGGCATATTCTCCTCCGCAAAATCCATTACATAGTCGATGTTTCCCCTGATGTATTCCAATAGAGCATCCAGCCAGATCTCTCCGTCTTTGTAGGCCGCTTTCAGCGCTTCAGCACCAAACATATTACCGGTAAAAAGATGAGAGCTCTGCAAAATTTTTTGCATTCCCTTTCTCAGCTTTTCATTGGGTATGATAATGTAAGAAGTGTTCAATCCGGCAATATTAAAAGTCTTACTGGGCGCCATGCAGGTAATGGTATTCTCAGCCAATTCGGGACTGATGGAAGCCAGAGGAATATGAGGCTGATCTCCATGCACCAGATCTGCATGTATCTCATCCGAAACAATCAGCACATTATTTTTTTGGCAAACAGCTCCCAGGGTAGTCAGTTCTTCCCTGCTCCATACTCTGCCAACCGGATTGTGTGGATGACACAAAATCAGCATTTTCACATCGTTGGAAGAAGTAATCTTATCCAAATGTTCAAAATCCATCCGGTATCCCTTTTGGGTATTCAGCAGCGCATTTTCTTCAATCACTCTTCCGTGATCCTTCACCACATCAAAAAACGGTGGATATACGGGCGGTTGGATAACCACCTTATCGCCTTCATTGGTAAAGGTCTGAATGGCCATTATCAAAGTGGGAACCACTCCCGGCATGAACTCCACCCATTCGCGTGAAACATGCCACCTATGCCTCTTTTTCTGCCACTCCACTATGCGCTGAAAAAATTCCTCATCCCTATTGGTATATCCGTACAAAGGATGAGCAGCCCTTTTCCGGATGGCCTCTACAACCTCTTGCGGAGCTTTAAAATCCATATCTGCCACCCACAAAGGAATCACCTCATTGGTGCCAAACAAACGTTCTCTGAACTCCAGTTTAAGGGCATTTGTGCCACTTCGGTCAATTATTTTATCAAAATTCATTTCTCTCTTTTTTATCATCAAAAATATCTGTGCCGGTAATATAACAAAAAAGACACCCACCCCCAAAGGCGTAGATGTCTTTTGATATTATTGGCAACTTAGCCTCTCTTATTGGTCGCTTTACGACCAATAAGAGAGAAGGCGTAGCGGATACCTCTAACCCCAGGGCGTTGCCCCAGGCTATTGCTCTCAGGCTTTTAGCCTGATTATACCTTACCAGTCTTATGTATAAGGCAGGGCTAAAAACTTACTATTCGGTAATATTAAATGAGATTGTTTTTACCGGAGCAGTATTGCCAGCAGCATCAATTAGTTCTACAGTCAATGTGTAAATTCCTTCTTTACTATCACCTGGAATTTTGCCAAAATACTCTTCGTTAAAAGAATAGCTATCACCTGTTGTAATAGAAATCCCTACAGGATCAGAACTCCATGGTTCATCATCAATACTTTTTAAAATGCTCAAAGAGAAAGTGCACGAATCCAAAGCAACATTATCGGTAAATTCACCTGAAATAAAAAAATCACGAGCTGTTTTACTATAGGAACCATTTTCTTCAGGAGTAGTGATCACTATCACCGGATTCTCAGTATCCACGGGTTCTTCCTTGTTGTCATCATCATCACCACCACAGGCAACAAATCCAAACGATACCATAAAAGTCATTAAAAACAACAGGGGATTTAAACGGTTCATTTTCATAAAACAAAGATTATTAATTTCAAATTATTTGGATTTATATTCCTGATAAACAGCCTCAATACCTTCCTCAAGCGAAATAGATGCTTTAAAGCCCAGATTATTCAATCTGGAAACATCAAGTAACTTCCTAAAGGTACCGTCCGGCTTGGTCTCATCCCACGCTAACCTACCTTCGAAACCGGTAATTTTCTGTACAAGAGCAGCCAGTTCCGCAATGGACTGATCCTCTCCCACTCCAATATTTATATGTGTGTTTCTAACCTCATTAAGACCCCGCTCTTTTACGATGTCTTTAAAACTAACCTGCTCCATCAAAAAGATACAGGCTCGTGCCAAATCTGTGGAATGCAAGAATTCTCTGCGCGGTGTTCCTGAACCCCAGAGCTTCAGTTCCACTGTATTATCAGCTTTAAATATACCAAATTTTTCCAAAGCATCCGTAAGTTCATCATCATTTCCGTTCACTTCCACACCTTCTACGGGATTCACCTTAAAATCGTTACGAATGCCTTCAAAATCATTGTTCATCAACATTCCCGCCAAGTGCATTTTCCGTATCAGAGCCGGTAAAACATGAGAACCCAACAAATTGTAATTGTCATTGGGGCCATATAAATTGGTGGGCATAACGGAAATAAAATCGGTTCCGTACTGCAGGTTATAGGATTCACACATTTTCATTCCCGAAATCTTGGCAATGGCATAAGGCTCATTGGTATATTCGAGCACATCGGTAAGCAAATGTTCCTCTTTCATGGGCTGGGGACAGGCTTTGGGGTAGATGCAAGAGCTACCCAAAAACAAAAGTTTTCTGACCCCGGACTTCCATGAAAAATGGATGATATTATTCTGAATCTGCGTATTTTGATAAATAAATTCGGCACGATAGGTATCATTAGCCAAAATGCCTCCCACCCGGGCGGCTGCCAGAAAAACATATTCCGGTTTTTCTGTTTCAAAGAAATCCTCCACCTCTTTTTGATTCAGAAGATCAAGTTCTGTCCTGGAACGAAGAAGCAGATTGTGATAACCGGAAGCCTCCAGTTCACGCCTGATGGCCGATCCTACAAGTCCCCGATGTCCTGCAATAAATATCTTACTGTTTTTATCCATTATTCGTAATAGTTGAGCGTTTGATATCCACCATCATTCAAAAACTTATCCCGCTTCATGAGTTTCAGGTCACTTTCCATCATATCCTCTACCAGACCTTTCAAATCATACTCCGGCTCCCAGCCCATCTTCTCTTTGGCTTTTGTGGGATCTCCAATCAGCAACTCCACTTCGGTAGGCCGGAAGTACCGCGGATCAACCTCAACCACACATTTGCCTTTTTCCAATTGATATTCAGGATTATTGCAAGCAACTACATAACCCTTCTCTTCAACTCCATCACCTTTAAACGCCACCTCTATACCTGCTTCAGCAAAGGCGAGTTTCACAAACTCACGTACTTCGGTAGTAACACCGGTAGCCACCACAAAATCCTCCGGTTTATCCTGCTGAAGCATCAGGTACATCGCTTTCACATAATCTTTGGCATGCCCCCAGTCACGCTTAGCCGACAGGTTACCGAGAAATATCTTGTCCTGCAAACCCAATGCTATACGAGCTGTGGCTCTTGTGATTTTTCGGGTCACAAAAGTCTCCCCCCGGATAGGGGACTCATGGTTAAACAAAATACCGTTGCAGGCATACATATCATAAGCCTCACGATAATTTACCGTAATCCAGTAACCATAAAGTTTAGCAACCGCATAAGGTGAACGTGGGTAGAAAGGAGTCCGTTCTGTTTGAGGAACTTCCTGAACCATTCCGTACAACTCACTGGTGGAAGCCTGATAAAACCTGGTCTTTTTTGTCAATCCCAAAAGGCGAATGGCTTCCAGAATTCTCAGGGTGCCTATTCCATCGGCATTGGCAGTATATTCAGGAGTATCAAAACTTACCTGAACATGCGACATGGCTGCAAGGTTATAAATCTCATCTGGTTGAATCTCCTGAATGATGCGTATCAGATTCGTGGAATCGGTAAGGTCGCCATAATGCAGAAAGAAGTTACGGTGCTCCACATGAGGATCCTGATACAAATGATCAATACGATCGGTATTAAACAGAGAACTGCGTCTCTTAATTCCATGAACGATATACCCCTTTTTCAGAAGAAATTCCGAAAGATAGGCGCCATCCTGTCCCGTAATACCGGTAATGAGTGCTACTTTTGCCATCGCTTATATAGATTATGTAAGTTTCTGTTTAAAAAGTTACAAATTTACAACAATTAAGCAACTCTCCCATAAAATAAGCAGATAGAAATCAACTTGCTTTATACATAAAACAGGTACGATGTAAACAGGCTGAAAGCCTGAGAGCAATATCCCAGGGCAACACCCTGGGTTTTGAGGTATTCCTCATTCCCCCTCTCATTATTGGTGGCGTCGCGACCAATAATGAGAGAGGGGTGGGTGTTTCAATTTTCCTGGGGCGTTGCCCCAGGCTATTGCTTAAAGACCTTCGGCCTTAAAAAACGCAACAATATTATGTATTCCTCTAAAAGGAAAAGCCTCGCTTTTGGGAGGACTGCTTTATTCATCCGTATAAAATTAATTTCTCAAGGTCGGATGGAACTCGCATGCAAGAACTTATACATATTCTTTGGGGGCAACCATTGCCATGCTCGTTTCATTCTTTTAAAATTGGCCATAGTTTAAAATAATGTTATTGCAATTAGAGATTGTCTCGGGCGTTGCCCTCGCAATGAACAAACTAAGATGCTCAATGTAAAAACTCTGGGAAAAGTTATTCGTTGAGCAGGTGCGGCGGATTCTTTCGTGGGAAAGCGGCAAAGCCGAAGCCGATCCGCCGTTTTATCTTAAACGGAGGATTGGCGCTCAGCCTTGCTGCTTTGCTTGCCAAAGAATCCTCCGCACCTAATCTGCTCATTGCGAGGGTTTATCCCGAAGCAATCTCTGAATGTAGTTATTTGAAACTATACCCACTTAAAAACATCATGCCCGTTTCATTTTTTCCCCGACAAATTCTCCCAATACCAATGAATTGCCTCTTTAAGTCCGTCACCTACTTTAAACAACGGTTCATAACCTAAGAGTGTTTTCGCTTTTTTCACTGAAGCCAGTGAGTGAGGGACATCCCCTGCTCGTTCAGGACCATAGTGAATGCTCACATCAGCTATTTTACCATCATACTCCGCAAGCAAATTCTTCAAGTGACCAATCAATTCGTTCAGGGAAGTTCGCTCGCCACAAGCCACATTGTAAACCGTGTTCACCGCTTCCGGCGCCTCTACTAAAGCCGCAAGTTCATTGGCCTGAACAACATTGGCCACAAAGGTAAAATCACGCGAAAAGGTACCGTCTCCGTTAATTACGGGGGACTTACCGTCAATCAGTGCACTCACAAATTTGGGAATTACAGCAGCATAAGCCCCGTTGGGATCCTGCCTGGGGCCAAAAACATTGAAATACCGAAGTCCGATTAATTCCATTCCATAGAGCTTGCCAAAAACATCGGCATACAATTCATCCACATATTTGGTTATGGCATAAGGAGAAAGCGGCTTGCCAATTTTATCTTCAACTTTAGGCATCACCTCACTGTCGCCATAAGTTGACGAACTTGCAGCATAAACAAATCGTTTCACCCCGGCATCTCTTGCTGCCACCAGCATATTCAGAAAACCACCCACATTCACATCGTTGGAAGTGATGGGATCATTGATGGAACGTGGGACACTCCCCAGTGCAGCTTCATGCAGAACAATCTCCACTCCTTCCACCGCTTTTCGGCAATCCTCAAGATTCCTGATATCTCCCTCAAGCAGTGTAAATGCAGAATTTTCTTTAAATGGAGCAATATTCTCAGGTTTCCCGGTGGAGAAATTATCCAGACAGGTAACTTGATTCTCCTGTTGCAGCAACTTTTCAATAATATTGGACCCAATAAATCCGGCTCCACCGGTTACCAATACTTTTTTTTGTCTTATTTCTCTCATTTTTAAAATTTTCCATTAAACTCTGACAAATTTCCAAAAAAAAAGCGGCAAATGCCGCTTTTTTTTATTTCATCCGTATAAAATTTACTTATTATGGCCGGATGGAACTCGCAATCCTTTTATACATGCTCTTTTGTGGCAAGTTTGAGGAATCAAAGTTCCATGCTCGTTTCATTCCTCAATTTATTTTGCATAATTAATGGCTCGTGTTTCCCTGATAACTGTAATCTTAACCTGACCGGGATAAGTCATCTCGGTTTGGATTTTACGGGCGATATCTGCTGAAAGCTGATCCGCCTCATGATCGCTAACTTTTTCACTACCTACGATTACTCTCAATTCACGTCCGGCCTGAATGGCATAGGTTTTTAAAACTCCGGGATACGAAAGGGCAAGCGTTTCCAGGTCCTTCAGACGCTTGATATAAGCTTCTACCACCTCACGGCGAGCACCGGGTCGTGCACCTGAAATGGCATCACAAACCTGAACAATGGGCGAAATCATGCTGGTCATCTCCACCTCATCGTGGTGGGCACCAATGGCATTTGCAATATCCGGTTTCTCTTTATATTTCTCGGCCAGTTTCATACCCAGAATGGCGTGCGGCAAATCCGGATCTTCGTCACTTACCTTACCGATATCGTGCAACAGTCCGGCTCGCTTGGCCCTTTTGGCATTTAACCCGAGTTCGGAGGCCATTATGGCACAGAGATTTGCGGTTTCCCGACTGTGCTGAAGCAGATTCTGTCCGTAAGAAGAACGATATTTCATCTTACCGATCAGCTTAATCAATTCAGGGTGCAAACCATGAACCCCAAGGTCAATGGCAGTGCGTTTACCATTTTCGATCATCTCCTCTTCCACCTGCTTGCGCACCTTATTAACCACCTCCTCAATACGGGCGGGGTGAATACGGCCATCGGTCACCAACTGGTGCAATGCCAGTCGGGCTACCTCACGGCGCATGGGATCAAAGCCAGAGAGAACAATGGCTTCAGGAGTGTCGTCCACAATAATTTCAACACCGGTGGCAGCTTCCAAAGCTCTGATGTTTCGTCCTTCACGCCCGATGATGCGACCCTTAATCTCATCGGAATCGATGTGAAATATGGTCACAGAGTTTTCAATGGCTGTTTCGGTTGCAGTGCGCTGAATGGTCTGGAGAACAATACGTTTAGACTCCTTATTTGCATTGATACGGGCCTCATCCATAATATCGTTGATGTACGACATTGCTTCGGTTTTGGCCTCCGCTTTAAGCGATTCCACCAACATCTCTTTGGCTTCATCGGCCGACATTCCGGAGATAGCCTCCAGTTGCTCCACCTGTCTTTTATGAGTTCTGTCCAGATCTTCACTTTTCTTCTCCACCAACTCCAGTTGTTGATCCAGATTTTCGCGGATAGCGTCGGTCTCTTTCTTTTTACGCTGCAACTCCTCCATTTTCTGCGAAAAGGTGGATTCTTTCTGCTTCAATTTGTTTTCAGCAGCAACAATCTTTGAGTTTCGGGCATTAATTTCCTTTTCATGTTCTGCTTTCAGTTGCAGAAATTTCTCCTTCGCCTGAAGTATCTTATCCTTTCTGATGACTTCGGCCTCTGCTTCTGCCTCCCGGATTACCTTGCGGGATTTGGACTTAAGCGCTGTATTGAGCAGCACCCATATCAAACCGCCACCGGCCAGAAAGGCAACTATTGCTATTACTATTTCCATTGTTTCGTTTTTAAACTAATGATACAAAAAAACCGCACCTTTGTCCTGAAAATCAATAAAGCATTGAAGCACAAAGCATCAATACATTCAGGAAAAGTGCGGGCAACTTATCTAAACAAAAATATCTACTCTTCTGTCAGGATTGCATCAATTTTATCGTTCAAGTCTTTTACGGCATCAACAATCGGTGAATAATCATGTTTGTTTTCAAGTTCCAACATCTTAATAACATACTGAAGTGAAGCCATGGCCAGAAAATCCTGGACATCCTTGTCGTGATACCGTTGTTTATACTGTAAAACTTTCTCATTAATAAGACGGGCAGCTTTCCTGATCTTCTCCTCATCATCCCTGTCAATTCTCAGCGGATAATAACGGTCTGCCACATTTACTCGTATGGAAAGCTTGTCATCCATTTAACGTACTTAACGATTTAAAAGTGCAATGCACTTATCAATTTCCCGCACAATCTGGTTAATCCTGCTCTTTGTTTGCTGAACATCTTCGGGTGCGCTCTCCAGCACTTTTGCCATTTTGGTATTCCCAAGTTGCTCTTCCAGGTCTGTTTTGCTGTTAACAGCCTCCTTTAACTGACCGGTAAGCTGTGATACTTCATTCTTCAACCTTTCATTTTCACGCTTTGCATCACGGTACAGCTGCACCAGTCGGTCAACCCGGGTTCCCAATTCAACAACCAAATCTGTATTTGGATCAACCATTGTTCAATTATTCGTAATAATTATCTTCGATTTCCTACAGATACCAACAACCGAATACCTGACGATGTTTACCACCTGTATTGAATCAAATGTAAAGTGAAAGTCCCTTCAGCAAACAGAGACACTTCTTTTTCTGCTTATTCCTTAAAATATAGCATTCTGTAAATACTCATTTAAACCATTTCTTTAGGCAAACCTAAAATCGGTTTTATGCATATTCCAGTACAAAATTAACATTGTTTCATAATTACCCAAAATTCGCAACAGAAAAAAGTATTTTATTTTTCAATATTGGAAATAGAATAAGAAAAATCATTGGGGAACGATTGCCAAAACGCATCGCTCCCCAAACCTTTAATAATCAAACTTCAGTTGAATACCTGCTTTAATCCACCTTCCGGGACGTGCAAGTTCACCCATATCATAGTATTCCTTATCGAACAAATTTGTAGCTTCCGTAAAGACGCGCCAGGTCTTGTGATTCCATGTCAGGCGCAAATCAGCAATCAGAAAAGGAGAATAATCCATCAGGTTATTGGTTGTTGAATTTTGGTAGGCCCCCACTCTGTCCTGGTATAGAAAATTCCACCTTGCAGAAATATTTTCAATTATTTTATGCTGAACACCCACATTCAACTTATGCTTCACATGGTTGAGCACATAACGTGACTCATAGCCGGCTTCGGGCTTTTTATCCTGATCCAGCCAGGCATATCCCGCCTCCAGTTTTTCCACAAACGGAAGTCCCAGCCTGGAAGGGAAGATTGTTGCCATTACCTCTACTCCGTAAGCATCTATTTCATTCACATTGGTAGTGGTATATTCTTCCTGCCCCTCAGGTCTTCCCCAGTCGATCAGGTTTTTCCCACGACGGAAAAAACCATTCAGATGTCCAGATATTGCGGGACTCACATATCTCAATCCCGTTTCAATGGTGGCAGCCTCTTCGGGCTCCAGATCGGAATTTCCCACGTGAATGGGACTATTGTAAGATAAATCGGTAAAAGTGGGCATCCGAAGCGACTGGTTGTAGCTGGCCAGCCATTTAACGCGTGGAGAGACCCAATAACTCACATCCACCCCCGGAAACCAGTTGAGCCGGTAATCCAGCCCTGAATTAAAATTGGCCATCACACCTCCGGAAACAGAGAAGTTTCCAATTTTAACGTTGTGTTCCAAAAACAAGGAAGTATTGGTCCGACTGTAGCTTTTGGTAAAGTAAACATCCTCTTCTCCCGGAACTTCAAGCGGTTGCTCCAGCTCGTTTCCTATATTATTGCTCCAGATATTTTCTGAACGAAGCTCTCCCCCAACCGATGTTTTGCCCCATGACCAGGGGATGGTTGCATTAATGTTTCCACCATAAACATCGGTAAGGTGATAATTGTGATTGGTGTACCAGTCGGGCGCATTGTTCCCACCCCGGAACAGCTCAAAACGGTCGTGGTGGCGACGCCAGTAAAGTGATGGTTTTAATTTTATGACATTCCCGGTTTCGAACCCCAGAGAAGAGAAAAAAGTGCGGGTTTCTTCATATTGATTGGGATATGCGGCACTGTAAAAGGAGTTGGCTCCAAAAGCTTTGGTGGTATAACCGGTCTGAAAATTCAGCTCTTCATTGTTCTGGTGGAATCTTAACTGATAAAACAGATTCATCAGGTCAAAGTCAGTGTTTTCAATATACCCATTGCTGCCCCCTTTGCTTGCAGAAAGAAAACTGGTGGTATTTCCAATGTTATGGTTTAAGGTTGCTCCGGCATTGTAGAGTCCGTGTTCACCGGCCATCACATTAGCAGAAACTTTATTTTGCTTAGAGGTCGCGGTAATAATGTTGATTGCCCCGCTGAATGCATTGGGCCCATGCACTCGGGCTGCCGGCCCTTCAATCACCTCTATACGTTCAATACTGTTCAGGTCAACCGGCAGATTCAAATTATGGTGCCCCGTCTGAGGATCGGTAATGTTCATCCCGTTGAGCAAAATCATAACCTGATCAAACGAACCTCCCCGCAGGCTCAAATCGGCCTGAACACCCAAGGGACCACGCTCCTGCACATCCACATTCATCATATACCTGAGTAGTCCCTGAACGCTCTGCACAGGCAAAGCTTCAATCTCACTCCGGGGGATAACCGTGATCATTCGCCCCACCTCTGAGTATAGCGAAGGCGCGCGGTGAGCAGTCACCTGAACTTCGGCAAGGCGGATTTTGTTGGTAATGGAATCAGTTTCAGTTTGAGCGAAGGTATTCATAAAGCCAAGACAGATAAAATATGAAGCGGCCAGCATACCGATTTTCACCTCGCGATGCAAAGTATTGAATGCGGCATAACTACGATGTTCCCAACGAGTAAACCTCAGCGTTTTGATAATTGAAATAAATTTTTTGATCATCATAAAAATTTTTTGAGATTAATAAAGGCGCAAAGGTAACCATAAAGAAAACACTCTGCACTATCTCAAAACACTCAAAAAATCTTTAAAAACGCCACAAAAGCTTTGGTTGAATTGCTTACTGAAAGCATATTTCTGATTAACTTCAAGTTCAATACCGGCATAATTTTCAGGGCCAAACTGGTTCCGTAAAGCAAAAACATGGCCGTCATTTTTACCCAGATAGGGATAATTCATCCGAATATGCAAACCTGGCAACCGGGCAGCCATTTTTTTCTTCCACAATAAGGAAATCTCTTTCTCCAGACCAAAACCGGGATCATAGAGCAGCCCGACATCGGCATTTCGCTCCTTCCCCTCAAAAACCGGAGTAAAAGAGTGTACCGAAACATGCAAAACAAACCGTTTTTCATCTGTCAGAGATTTCAAATGAGCAGAAAACTTTTCCCTGAAAGGCTGGTAATACTGGTCTATAATAGTCCTTTTTTGAACTTCTTCCAGCAATCGGGTAAACTCAGAAAACAAAGAGCTTTTATTCAGTGAACGATTCAAGTCTATCAACAGTCTGGTAGTTTCAGAAAACAGGGAAAAATCGACTCCTGCATCCCCCATTTCCATGAAAAGATCAAGAGCGCCCGGATCCCACCCCCTGTGAGAGGCAAGAATCCCGGAAGCATTCCTGAACAAACCGCTGAAAGCATCAGGAACAACATTTCCGCCATGCTCACAGGAAAGCACAACAGCAATTTTGCCGGGGAAAGCTCCTTTCACCATCTTCAGATCAATCCATCTTTTAAACACCAAACAACCTGTTTTCTCCCAGGCATCCGGCCAATTCACGATAAACACGACAAAAGTTGGTCATTGAGAAGTCTCCATCCATTGCGTTCAGGAGCCGTTGAGCCAACGATCCGGAATTCACAATTTCTGAGAAGACCCGGTAGTATTCAGGATCCATCACATTCTGAAGAGAAGGTTTCAGAAAATGCCAAAGCTCTCCGGCTGTTATCCTTTTCTCATTACATCCCCAGAACTTCAGATATTCAGGATCATCAATCAGGGTGCTTCCGGATTCACGTATGATTGCCTGAAAAATGGTTGCCAAACGGTTCTCGTGCCACTGTATTTGCTCCTCAAATGGTAAAAATGCACCCTCAACAATCAGTTTCACCAATCCGGTAATGGCATCTACTATGGCCAGATCTGCCAAAGGAGCTTCCTGATTATCAACAACCCGGATTTCAATAGCCCCACGGTCAAACCGGGAAATAGCACCCCGGGAATTTAGAAAATGCTTATCCAACACATTTTCCTTATCAAATGGAGCAATATCTCTAATTATGGGGGCAAAAATCCTTTGAAAATAGGCCTCTTTGCTAAAAACCTGTTCGGGAACAATGACTCCGGCAATGGATGGTATTTTCTGCTGGTTGTGACGGTACGCCTCCAGCCTGCTGTCATGAAACCCGGTAAACCGACCATCCAGAAAAGGTGTGGAGGCAGCAATGGCAGAAATTATTGGCAATACCATCCGAATGGCAGCATGAAGGCGGCCAAACTCCTCATCTCCTGAAAATGGCAAGTTGATATGCGTACTTTGAAGGTTGCTCCATCCATGCCCCCGGCAATCAAAAATTCTGTTGTAAAGGCTATAAATCTCATTGTATTCATGTTGCCACAAATGCGTATCGGTGTGTGGATTCATCCACGGATGGGCTCCCCCGGGCATCAGTTGTGCATTAAAATCACTTAGGATATTGTTAATTTCTGTAATATTGGTATGAAAATCGTGATGAAGGCCGCTGATACCGGCCACAGGCCCATTGGTCTTCAACTCAACAACATGATTTACCAGTTCATTGCTCCAGGCAACAGTCCCGTTTTCAAAATCGGACGTAATCTCTCCGGTGACCTTCTGTAACAGCTGATCACAAACAGGCATTACATTTAAGGTGTCCCGGTCCACAATCATGTATTCAAGCTCTACCCCGGTAACCTCAAAGAGATGAAAAGGATGATGTTTTGTCATTTCTCGGTTTTATTAAAAGAGGGAATTCTTTAACTTTTTGTTTCTGCCTTTATCGTCCGGCAATTGTTTGAGAGCAGAGCCATTGATCTGTTCCAGTAAAAACAGCACAATCTTTCTGTAAATCTCCTCCTTCAACAATCCATCCTCCACTCCGGCATCGATGTTGGGATTGTCATTTATCTCAATGACAAAAGGTTTTCCATCCAGCTCTTTAATATCCACTCCGTAAAGACCATTTCCAATCAGTCTGGTTGCTTTCAATGCAATTTCGAGCACCTGTACGGGAGCATCTGCAGGTTCCAGAATGTCAAAATTGCCTTCTACTTCAGACTTCTTTTTGCTGTTCCAGTTGTAAATCTGCCAGTGTCCCGAAGCCATGTAATAACGACAAACGAACAAGACCTCATTGTTGAGAATCCCTACCCGCCAGTCATAGTCGGTAGGCATAAATTCCTGAGCAATCAATAAGTCAGACGCCTTCAGCATCTCCTTAACCTTATCTTTAAACTCCTCTTTACTGTTCACCTTTACAACTCCCTGAGAGAAAGAAGAATCAGGTAATTTCAGCACACATGGAAATCCGAGAGAATCAGCATCCCGCGGATTATCAGACAATAAAACCAAAGTTTTGGGAGTAGGTATTTTGGCATTGCGCAACAATTCGGTCAGATAAACTTTATTGGCACATTTCAAAATGGAATCGGGGGAATCCAGAACCGCCAATCCTTCACTCTGAGCTCGCCGGGCCATGCGGTATGTATGATGATTCACTGCAGTAGTTTCCCTGATAAGCAGTGCATCGAACTCCCCGATGCGATTGTAATCCTCTTTGGTAATAAACTCCACATAACAGCCAAGCTTTGAGGCAGCTTCCTCGAAAGCAGCCAGCGCTTTTTTATTAGAAGGAGGAGACGTTTCATCCGGATTGACAAGAATGGCCAGATCGTAAATATACTTTCCGGGCCGGGCCAGATCATAGCGCTTTCGCTTAAAGTATTCGATGGCAAAATTCTCCAGATACGGGAGATGATGCTCAGGAACTTCCTTAAAAGGAATGGTACGAATGGAAAAAACCTCCCATTTCCGTCCGTTATGCACAAAGCGGGCACGCAGGAATGGTGCCTGAAACAACTTATGCAATTCTTTGGCCAGACGTGCATACTGAATAGATATATTCTGGCCGAAATAAATACTCAATACAAATTCCTGTGACCGGATTCTTTTCAAACTCTTTTGTATCAAGTCGTCCAGATCATCCGAAACACTTTTTACCAGAGCCCTTTCCCGGAGATCCAGAATATTCTTAACCGAGGGAACTACCTTATGGCCTCTTGCTTCAGCCAGTAAAGAGACATAATACCCGCGGGTTTGATAGGCATAATCATTAGAGAGATTGAAAACTCTTACATTCCGGAGCTTAGAGAAGCCGGAATCACTCAAATATCTTCGGGGAGAGATTACATCCACTCCCGGAATATCCAAACCCCAATGCGAGGGTTTGTTGATTACAATAATCTTCTTCACGTAAAAAATTAAGAATTAAAGAAACGAGCATGACAACGATTGCCACAAGAGAATATGTATAAGTTCTTACATGCGAGTTCCATCAGACCAATAACTTAGTTTAATTATATACTGATTAAACACTAATCTTTGAACAGGACCAGCATATTGGCATCATACGTTACAATGCCCAGCAAAATGGAGTTTATCAGGCGATGAACATCCACCTGGTAATAGTTATCTCCCGAAATGGGATTTTCTTTATAGGGATCGGCGATGAAGACCCGATCTTTGTCCATTCCACTGAGCACAACAAAATGCCCCATTGGTTCACCTTTCAAATCATGATAAACAGACCGGTCCTTATGATCTGTATATTCCCGTTTGGATTTATAGAGATAAGTGGCACTCAGACCGGTTAATACAGGTATGCCCTGATGCAGATAACGCTCAAAGATGCACCGGTTCAGATCTTCAAACACAATTTCTCCCCCCATCTGCAAATATTGCTGATAGGCCCGGGTTGCCTGCAAAAACTTCTTTCCGTGTTTATAGCGCAATTGAAGTTCCAGCCGTTCAATCAATTCATTGGAAGAAAAATCTTCCCAGGAAGGATCAAACATCTTCAGGTTATAGGAGTAAATCCTGGTTTTCAGGTCTCTTTTGAGGGCATCCATTCCCAGCATCACAGCCAATGTCCCCCCTTCAGGAAGATAATTCACACTCTTCACCACCTCATCCAGAGAGAGATCCTCTCCCAGGTAGCGATACACGGCATGCAGGCTTGTAGGTCCGCAGGTAGAATCGTCAGGCTGCGAAAGTATGCTGACAAAGTGCCTGTTTTTCATGGTTACATCAATAAAAAATACCGATGTAATATTAGAACATTTTTACATTGAATGTATCAGCATCCAGAAAATATTTTTAGGCTATCCCAAAAATCATATATGCCCGGAAAATATGGAGATTGCTTCGTTAGATCTGCAATAAACCTGCGATTGCGGAGTGCCGGGAAAAGAAATAATATTTTCTCCCGGCTATAAAGCATAAAAAACCCTCTCCGGAGAACCGAAGAGGGTTTATGTATCGTACGTCTCACAACGTGAGCACAGGAAATTACTTTTTAAAGTAGTCTTTTACCAAATCGTTTGGCACTACATCTTCCTGAAAAGAGTAAGATCCGGTTTTAGATGACTTCACCATTTTAATAACTTTGGTATGTCCTTTACCTGCACCTTTTTGTACTGATGCTACTGCTTTCTTAGCCATGATCTACTGTTTTATTTGATTTCACGATGAACAGTATAACGCTTCAAAACAGGGTTATACTTTTTCAATTCAAGACGATCCGGGGTGTTCTTACGATTTTTCACACTGATATACCGTGAAGTCCCGGGCATTCCGCTCTCTTTGTGTTCGGTGCATTCCAAAATCACCTGAACGCGGTTTCCTTTACCTTTCTTAGCCATAATTTACCCTCCGTTTTTTAGTATTTTGAAATAAAACCATTCTTTTTGGCTGACTCCAGTGCAGCTTTTACGCCCACTTTATTGATCAGCCTAAGCCCTGAGGCAGATACCTTCAGGCTAACCCAACGGTCCTCTTCGGGTAAATAAAACTTCTTATTGAAAAGGTTTGGATTGAACCTCCTTTTGGTTCTTCTCTTTGAGTGGGAAACGTTGTTTCCTACCTGAAAGCTTTTTCCTGTTATTTCACAAACTTTTGACATTGCTCAACCGTTTTTCGATACGTTTTTCAAACAGAGCGCAAAATACGGCATTTTTCTTAAAACAAACAAACTTTTTCTTTTATATTTTTCACCAATAGGGCCATGATGCAACAAACAGTAGGTTTTACTTCGTTATCAGATCTCCCCCTTTTTCATCATCTGCATCAATTCAATCAAAGCTGTTTCTGAGGTTCGCATAATGTTGCGCTCGCGATATTTCCCAAAGTTAAATAATTTGCTCACAACTCCCTTCCCTGATGCAGCCCAGGCAATCCAAACGGTGCCAACAGGTTTTTCATTGGTTCCGCCACCGGGACCGGCAACACCCGAGGTAGCAATGGCATAATCCGCATCTGTGATATCTAACACTCCCAGAGCCATCTGCTCAACCACCTGCTTACTCACTGCACCAAACTCTTTCAGATCCCGTTCTCTCACCCCCAATAACCGCTGTTTCAATTCGTTGGAATAAGTAACCATGCCTCCTTTAAAATAGTCTGAAGATCCAGCCACTGAAGTTACCAGATGTGCAAGATACCCTCCCGAACAACTCTCCGCCAGAGCCAGCGACTTTTCTGTATTGCGGAAAAACTCAGCAAAAATATCGGAAGCAGGCAAATCTTCATCCCCGTAAATATTATCACCAACAATGGGTTTCAAACCATCAACAGCATTCGCAATTTTTGTCTCTAAGGTTTTGGCATCATCACCACGAGCGGACAAACGCAAACGAATTCTTCCCGGAGCAGGCAAATAAGCAAGCTTAATTTCCGGTGGAAGGTCATCCTCCCAATCCGTGAGCATCTCTGCCAGAACCGCTTCAGGGATATTGTGTATCAGAATGGTTTTATGAATAATGATACCCGGCCGGTATTTTTGTATCAACCGGGGAATAATGCGTTCACTCATAACCCGTTTCATTTCCGACGGGACGCCGGGCATCGACACCACCACACTGTCATTGTAATCGAACCACATTATGGGTGCAGTGCCCATAGGGTTTCGTATTACATCACATTTCTTGGGCACCAGGGCCTGTTCTCTGTTGAGTTCATTGATGCTTTTTACGCGACCTTTCAAAAACTTCTGAATATCACCAAACACCTCTTCATTAAAAACCAAATGCGTATCGAAAAATTCACACAGCGTTTTTTTGGTTATGTCATCACGGGTTGGTCCAAGCCCTCCGGTCATGAGTACAATTTTGGCCCTCTGTGTTGCCTTTTCGAGCACATCCTTAATTTCTTCTTTCTTATCGCTGACAGATGTAATGCGTTGAACATCGAAACCGGCCTTATTCAATTCCCGCCCCATCCAGGCAGAGTTGGTATCTGTAACCTGACCAATCAGTAACTCATCTCCTATTGTAATAATTTCTACCATCAGATAAACATAGTTTTTACCCTACCTTATAAATGAAATGTTTATTTTCAACTAGCAGGTAAAATGTAAACAGGCTGAAAGTCTGATAGAAATAGCCAAGGGCGTTTCCCCAGCCTATTGCTTAAAGACCTTCGGCCTTAAAATAACACAACAACATCATGTATTCCTAAAAAAGGAAAAAACTTCGCTTTTAAGAGGAATGAATTATTCACAAATAATCGATCACGATGTCGGATTTCCGAAAAACACAAAGTTAATCTTTTGGGTGAAAAATTGCCTTCAAAAAAAATGGATATAAAGAATCAAAAACTAATTAAAGAAATATTTCTGCATTTTAGTTAACAAATGCAAAAACAAGGTCTCTATTTCAGACTTGAACATTGCACATTTAGGGTCAATTTTCATGTTTTAAAACATAAATTACTGCAACATTTCTTTAATTAAAACACGGAAATGAACGTATATAACACTATTACAGTTACTTCTTTTTATCTACATATCTAACTTATTGTGGTAGTTAATGATTATTAAAGATTTTTTTCTTTAATTCTGCACATCTAATTTTACACCAAAATAAAAATGAAAAACAATTAAAAACAACCTGTCATGAAAAAGTATTTGATTACCGTAAACGAAAAACAGTACGAAGTAGATGTTGAAGAGGTAAGAACTACCGGAGGTGCTTTCCAGACCCTGAAATCTGCACCAAAAATGAAAAGTGGCGTAAGTCCGAGTCAGATTAAGTCATCAAAACCCAAAACTTCATCTAAAGGGGGAGAAAAAGTAACTGCTCCAATGCCTGGCAGCGTGTTTAAAATGTTGGTTGCTGAAGGTGATGAAGTAAAAAAAGGTCAGACCCTTTTGGTATTTGAAGCCATGAAGATGGAAAACGACCTTACTTCTCCTGTTGACGGAAAAGTTGCTGCCATCAATGTAGCCGAAGGCGATGCCATTGCAGCAGGTCAGGAATTGATTATTATTGCATAACCCCGTAAAACTGTCGATTGTATATGGGTAAAGTTGGAATTACAGAAACAATTCTACGCGATGCGCACCAGTCACTGATTGCCACGCGTATGAAAACCGAAGAGATGCTCCCGATGATTGAGCAACTCGATGATATAGGTTACCACTCACTAGAGGCCTGGGGTGGAGCAACTTTCGATGCCTGCATTCGCTTCCTGAATGAAGATCCCTGGGAGCGCCTGCGGAAAATCAAAGCAAAGGCCAAAAAGACTCCGTTGCAGATGTTGCTGCGCGGACAGAATCTCCTTGGATACAAGCATTATGCCGACGATGTAGTCGAATATTTTGTACAAAAAGCTGTGGCCAACGGGATGGACATCATTCGTATTTTTGATGCACTGAACGATCCCCGAAATATGGAAACAGCCATTAAAGCTTGTATCAAAGAAGGTGGACACGCTCAGGGATGTATCAGTTACACCACCAGTCCGGTGCACAATCTGGAAATGTTTGCCAAGGATGCCAAGCGTCTGGAAGATATGGGCGCCCATTCCATCTGCATCAAGGATATGGCAGGATTGCTGAAACCCTATGATGCATACAACCTTATCAAGGCCATCAAGGAAACAATAAAAGTTCCCGTTCAACTTCACACACACTATACCAGTGGAGTTGCCTCCATGACCTACCTTAAAGCGATTGAAGCAGGTGTGGATGTTGTGGACACAGCGCTCTCTCCCATGGCCGGCGGAACTTCTCAGCCTGCAACAGAGCCGTTGGTTGCTTCTCTTCAGGGAACTGAGCGGGATACCGGCTTAGATCTGGTAAAACTCAGTGAATTGGCCGCTTACATGCGTCCATTGAAAGACAAATGGCTGGAGTCAGGCCTGCTCAACCCCAAGATGTTGGGAGTTGATGCCAATGCCTTGATTTATCAGGTTCCGGGTGGAATGTTATCCAACCTAGTATCACAACTTCAGCAATCCAACGCTATGGATAAATACGAAGCTGTGCTTGAAGAGGTGCCCCGTGTACGTAAAGACTTCGGTTATCCGCCGCTGGTAACTCCATCCAGTCAAATTGTTGGTACCCAGGCAGTATTCAACGTACTGATGGGCGAACGTTACAAGATGGTTCCAAAGGAATCAAAAGGTGTGGTAAAAGGAGAATACGGAACTCCTCCTGCACCTATTTCTGATGAAATCAAGAAAAAAATTCTGGGCGACGAAGAGGCAATTACATGCAGACCGGCCGATCTTATTGCACCGGAACTTGATAAAACCAGAGAAGAGATAAAAGATCTCATCACTCAGGATGAAGATGTACTCACCTATGCACTTTTGCCACAGGTAGCAAAAAAGTTCTTCGAAATGCGGAAAAACGGAACACTTACTGCTCCGGAAGAACCCAAGCCGGCTGCAAAAGCAGCTCCTGCAGCAGAAAGCAATGGTGAAGAAGAAAATGAGGAAGAATTGGCAGCTGTGATTTCAGCAGCTGTTGCTGCACAAGCAGAGCCGGGCACCCAGTATGCCGTTCGGGGTTTCAGACAGGTTGTTAGCCCGTGGGTATTGTCAGGTCGCCTGAACCGCTAAAAGCTAATTCTCCTTATTGGTTTAAAAGCAGCAACGCCCGGTGAAAGCCGGGCGTTTTTGTTTGTTCTTTTTTGAGAAAATCTGATAATACTTTTCTGCCTGATGCATAAACCTGGAACACATCCGGAATTTGCACTCATTAAAATTCCTTCACTACATAAATTCAGAATTGGTAGTTATGCTAATCAGTGAGTTTTGCCCATGATTCACCCTCAGATTCTTCTTCCCATTCATCCTCCACGGGAGGAGGTGGTTTTTGCGGACCTTCTTTGCGAAACACCACGGCTGTTACCACCCCGGCCAAAGCCCCCCACATATGGGCCTCCCATGAATAATCCACCAGCCATTCCACTGGGAAAATTCCCCAAAACAAGCTGCCATAGAGAAAGACCACCATCATGGACAATGCAATCAGTGGTACATAGTTTCGGATAATTCCGCTGATGAAAAGAAATGAAGCGACACCATAAACCAGGCCGCTGGCTCCAACGTGCCAGGCGTCCCGGGCGCCAAACCACAACCATATACCTGCGAGCACATAAATCCAGATAAATACTTTCAGCGCAATATCGCGATACACATAAAACAACACAGAGGTAAGTACCAGAAACGGTCCGGCATTGGCGCCCAGATGGCCCCAGTCGGCATGAATAAAAGGTGACAATAACACTCCGGGAAGTCCCTCTACAGATAAGGGCTTAACTCCAAGAAAAAACCAGTGGGTATCCTCCAATACCTGAACTGTATGCACCAGAAACATCAGTAACAACAAAAATAACGGGAAAACACTGCTGTAAAGTATCTTTTTCCGTTCTGCTATGATATGTTGCTCAGATAAACTGGTCATAAGATATGATTAGCTGTTGGCTGTTAGTTCGTGGCTGTTAGCTCTTGACTCGTAGCTCTCGCTGATTACTAACTATTATCTATTCTCTACTATCTATTCCCTACTGACTATTCCCTACTGACTATTCCCTACTGACTATTCTCTACTGACTATTCTCTACCAACATCTTTATTTCAGTCACAAATCCTTTAATCTCCTCCTCCGTGGTATCAAAAGAGGTCATCCAGCGCACTTCATTTCTGGATTCATCCCACATATAGAAAAAATACTTCTGCTGCAATGGTTCAATAATCTGTGGAGGAACGATTGCAAAGACACCATTGGCCTGTGGCTTCTGGGTCAATTGAACTTCCTTAACCGACTCAAGTTCCCGTGCCAGAAGACTGGCCATATAGTTGGAATGCTCCGCATTTTTTCTCCACAACCCATCGGTCAGAAAAGCCTCAAACTGGGCAGCAATAAAACGCATCTTGGAATGAAGCTGAGTTGTTTGTTTGCGAATGTATTTTGCATTTTCCACAAAACCGGGATTCAGAAAAACCACCGCCTCTCCAAACATCAGTCCGTTTTTGGTACCTCCAAACGACAGCACATCCACCCCAACATCGGTCGTCATCTCTCTAAAGTCGCAACCTAAAGAAGCAGCGGCATTGGATATTCGCGCCCCATCCATGTGAAGGAACAAACCATTGGAATGCACAAAATCAGACAATCGCTTTAATTCCTCAAGAGAATATAAAGTGCCCATTTCAGTAGATTGGGTAATAGAGACCACCCCCGGCTGTGAGTGATGTTCAAATCCAAAACCATGCAGATGTTGCTGAATTAAATCCGGAGTCAGCTTTCCATCCGGGGTTTTAATGGTCAACATTTTGCATCCTGTATGTTTCTCAGGAGCACCGCACTCATCCACATTGATGTGAGCAGTATCCGCAGCAATCACTGCGTTAAATGGCCGTGTCATGGCCTGAAGGGCAATAACGTTGGCGCCGGTACCATTGTAAACAAAAAACACCCTGGCCTGCTCACCAAAAACTTTCTGAAAAAGCACCTCGGCACGTGCGGTTACCTCATCCCCTCCGTATCCGACAGCATGCTCTTTGTTTACTTCAACAATAGCCTTCATTACATCAGGATGAACACCTGAATTATTATCACTTGCAAATCCCTTCATTCTTAAATCATTTATGGTTAATTTTTCGGTTGGGAGGTCATGCGAATGTAATGTTTTTTTACTTTTTCGGAAATGACTCCATTAATATCAGAATGAAGTTTGACACAAAAAAAGCCTGTTTTGCAGACATAAAGCAGACAAAACAGGCTTTGGTTCATCACTATTTAGTGTTTGTCTATAAAGTCCAACTTCTGCGTTGTTGCTCAAAATCTAAATCCTCAAATACATTAGTATTCTGCGGTTTATATTTTTCACACGCCTTGAATTTGAACTTTCTATTTCAAACACGTGAAAAACGCTTAGTTTATAGACAGGCACAATTTAATGCCCATCCTTAAACTAAGCAAAATTTGTTTTTGATCATGTGCTTGTCAAGAAAGTGCAGTTACAATGCCTGCCCCGATTTTTTTCGGGGGCTTGCGAAACCGCCAAAAACGCAGTTTACTAATCGTAAATGAGTATTTTGGCGGCAAGCGTAACGACGCAAGTGATACTTTATGGACAGAAACTATTTAGTTGGGACTATCTGGCATGAAAGACCAGCAATGGCGTAGTAGAGTGAAACAACATCCTCTTACCAACACTGGGGTTAAAAATTCGTGAGAAGATATTCCTTCGATGCGTGGTAAGGCTGATGATATCCACATCTTTTCTTCTGACGTAGCTCTCCATCCCTACCCAAAAATCTTCATTTTTTACCAAATCGAAGTCAATTTTTGTTTTGGGAAATTTTTCCGAAACATATTTTTTCAGGCCTTCCATCTTGAGGTTGTCCCATTTGACCGAAGATTTCTCACAAACATGTGCAAACGTAATGGCCACATCCAGAGGCTTCACCAGTTTCTCCAACTTGTCCAGAGCCACAAAGTCCGATTCCTCAAAATTAGTGGCATACAACACTTTCTTTATTTGATCGATTCCTTTGTAATTAAAATCTTCAGGAACTGCAAGAACAGGCACTTTAGCCCCTTCCATCACTTCAGCAGTGACACTCCCGATCAGGTCAGATGCTTTGCGGTCTTTCCCCCGGGTACCCATAATAATAACGGTTGGCTGATACTCTTCACTGAAATGAATAATTTCATCCTCGGCTACTCCCCGCAACAATTTTGACTTAACGGCCAGGTTGTCAAAAGATTTTTCAGCCTTACGCTTTTTCATATGGCTCATAAACCCTTTCATATCCTCCTTAGCCTTCTCCTCCAAATCAATGAGCATCTCATCCATACTGGTATCGTACACATAAGCTTCTGTAAAGGGCAGCGTATTAATTACGGGGTTGTAAAAAACATGCAGCACCATTATTTCTGCATCCAAACGGGCAGCCCAGTCGAGGGCCATCTCCGCAGCTTTGGAGGAATAATCACTAAAATCGACGGGTAACAGGATACGGGCTCTTCCGGGACGTCCGCGCTTACGCTCCTCCGCTTTAATCAGTTCGGGTTTTTCAACCTCTTCCATGAGTTGAACGGCCTTTTCAAGATCGGTCTCCCGGATTCTGATTTTCACTCCCTCGGAAACAGCCCCCTGAATCAGGTTGACATTCTCCAAAAAACATTCAATATCCTCGCTTTCAAGCAAAGATCTAATGATTTGAGCATGTTCAAATGTACGGGTAGCCAGTGTTATGATCTTTTCGTCCTTCATAGCTTAGAATTTAGAATTATCTCCCATTAAGTTAGAAAAAAACGATCATAAAATCAACAGCGAAAAAAATTAAATCACCGCATTGAGGAAATCAAACGGCATCAAAGCGGGAAACATCAAAAACTCCTCTGATGTTCTTAATTTTCTTCATCAAAGTATTAAGCGACTGTTTGTTGTTCACAAATACCGAAAGTGTTCCTTCAAAAACTCCGTCGTGAGAATTCACATTAATGGAACGCATTTTTAGTCCCATATCTTTAGAAACCACCTGAGAAATATTGGTAACAATTCCGATATCATCCTCTCCCGTTACCCGCAGAGCTGCAAGGTAGGAACCTCCGGCTTCGCCTGTCCAGCGGGCAGGAACTATGCGGTAACCATATTTTTGCCGCATATCGGGTGCATTGGGGCAGTTTTTCCGATGAATGCGAATGCCTCCGGTGACCGAAACAAAACCAAAAATATCATCGCCAAAAATGGGATTGCAACATTTGGCCAGCTGAAAATTCACATTACTCAGATTCTTATCTATCAGCAAAACATCCTGTCCGGCTTCCTCTTCGTGTTCTGTGGGGGTTACAAAATTCTCGGCACTGCGCCCTGCCAGTTGACTTTCAGCCAGTTCTTTTTCCTTCTCTCTCTCTTTCAGGATGTACTCCTTCACGGCCACGGCATCCAGATTGTCCTCGGCAATGTCTCTGAAAAAATCATGAACAGACTTATACCGAAAATGCTTTACCAATTGACCAATTAATTGATCGGTCAGTTCCATTTTCCAGTTTTTCAGGCGTCGGGCAAGCATCTCACGTCCTATTTCGGCCTCTTTGTATTCAATATCCCGGAGAGCCTGTTTCAGTTTTGTTCGGGCCCGGGAGGTGCTCACCACACTCAGCCAGTCACGTTTGGGTTCCTGATTGGATGAAGTCTGAATCTCCACCTGGTCACCATTTCGCAACTCATATTTTATGGAAACATTTTTTTGATTGACACGTGCTCCCACACATTTTTTTCCCACTTCGGAGTGAATATCAAAGGCAAAATCGAGTACGGTTGCTCCCTTGGGTAAGCGACGCAGATCACCCTTTGGTGTAAAAACAAAAACCTCCTCGTCGTAGAGATTTAACCTGAAGTCATCAATAAAGTCAACCGCATTAACTTCCGGATTTTCAAGAATCTCACGCACATTGGTCAACCACTGATCCAATCCTCTTTCACTTTTGATGCCCTTATACCGCCAGTGAGCTGCCAGTCCCTTCTCGGCAATTTCGTCCATACGTTTGGTGCGAATCTGCACTTCAATCCATTTATGATTTGGCCCCAACACCGTAGTATGCAACGACTCATATCCATTGCTTTTGGGCACCGAGAGCCAGTCACGCAATCGACTGGGGTTAGGCTGATACTTGTCGGTGACAATGGAATATACCTTCCAGCATTCCGCCTTCTCTCTTTTGATATCGGTATCAATAATAATCCGGATGGCAAAAAGATCATAAACCTGCTCAAATTCTACATTTTGCTTACGCATTTTATGGTAGATGGAATTGATGGTTTTGGTTCTGCCCTTGATGTCAAAATCCAGCCCCTGTTCAGCAAGTTCCTTTTTCAACGGAGCAATAAACTCACTGATGTATTTTTCCCTGGCACGCTTGGTTTCATTGAGTTTTTTGGCAATGAACTTATACATTTCACGATTGGTGAACTTCATCACCAAATCTTCCATTTCCGATTTAATGGTATAGAGACCAAGCCGGTGAGCCATTGGAGCATAGAGGTAAGCAACCTCCGATGAAATGATTTCCTGACTCTGCAGGTCGTACCGCTCCAACGTACGCATGGTGCGAAGGCGGTCGGCAATAATAACCAGAATAACCCTTACATCCTGTGCGAAGGTGAGCAACAACTTACGGAAATTTTCACTCTTAATGGAGGTATTTCTGTTGTATAAATCCGCCACTTTGTGCAGCCCCTCCATGATTAGCACCACGTGGTCGTCAAATTGCTCCCGGATTTCCTCAATGCTAATTTCACCGTTTCGAAGAACATCGTAAAGCAAAGAGCAAATAAGGGAAGTCCTGCCCAAACCAACCTCTTCAACCACAATACGCGCAATCTCCAGAGAGTGCAACAATGCCGGTGTTCCTGAAATTCGCCGGATATTGGTGGCTTTTTGCAAAGAAACAGCAATAGCCTCCCGAATCATCTTCACGTCACCAGACTGAATAATGGCTTCAGATGCATTCAACAAAGACTTATAGCTCTGCAATATATCTTTTTTCTCCTGTGGTGTTATGGGTTTATTCAGATTGGGCATATCAAAAAAGTTTTGAATGGTAAAGATAAAACATTCAATGGAGGACCGGGACAAAAATAATGTTAAACCTGGTATTCCACTTTGGCATATTTGCAGACTTAATGGGCCATATTGCAAACAACTCCTTTTAACAGCTTGATTCATTCGGTGAAGTCAATAAAACAGGCATAAAACAATCCGCTTTCTCATTGGTTATTCTATTAATTTGCATTATTAACAAATAATCTATTCCGATGTCCAACTATCTGCAAAATACAAACGTCCTCAATAAAATGGATTTGAAAAAACTCATTATTCCCTACATCCATTTTATCTGCGGTTGATTGTATTTTTTGATATTTGAACATCTCATAACGATAATTCATGAATAAAGCAGGTTAAATGATTGCAAACTCACATTTGACATTCTCAAAAAAAAACTCTATATTTAATTAATTGAATGTTAAATTGTAAAAACCAATAAATTATGAAGAATACCGGATTATTTTTAGGAGGACTTATACTGGGTGCCGCAGCCGGTGCCGCACTTGCACTTTTATATGCACCACAAACAGGTGAGGACACAAGACGTCAGATTAAGATAAAAATTGACGAACTGGAAGATGAACTGGATAAAATGCGGGAAAAGCTGAAAGAAAAAGGCACCGAAATGAAAGAGGATGCCCGCAAAAGAGTTCAGGATCTGGAAAACAGGATTGAAAAACTAATGGAAGAATACCGGAAAGCTCCGGAAAAAGCGAAATAATTGGAAAGATGAAAAACTTCAAAAAAGTTGTTCTTAACGGAACAACTTTTTTATTTTAGGAAAAATTTGCACATTGCATCTGACAAATGTCGGGAAAATATGGGTTCTTACCCGATCTCCATTTTGTAGTACTTATGCAAATGGGTATGACTGTGGAACTTTGATACGGCCCCGGCCATATCGCTTTGTTACAAAGAAACCTGCAACCAAATCCCCTGTTGCATCAGAAAAAGTGAAAGTGGATTTATAAAAAGGTTGCGAGTTCCATTAGACCTTTATAATTAAATTTTATACTAATGAAACGAGCATGGCAACGGTTGCCTCAAAAGAGGATGTAAACAATCAACCATGCGAGTTCCATCAGACCAATAACTTAGATAAATTATTTACTGATGAAACGAGCATGGCAAAGGTTGCCTCAAAAGAATATGTATAAGTTATTGCATGCGAGTTCCATCCGACCTTGAAAAATTAATTTTATACGGATGAAACGAGGATGATATTTTTTAAGCATAAATATCACAATAGAATATGTTTAAAAAATATTATGCGAGAGCGAAGCGGTTCCATTCGTTCTCAAATTTTTAATTAGTTTTTTATCAGACAATTACAAAATTTTAAACGAATGAAAGAAAGTATTACGAGCGAAGTTGATGAACTAAAAAAAGAACTTGAGGAATATTTACAGATTCGGGTTGACCTTGTAAAATTGCATGTAGCAGGGGAAATGTCCCGCTTCTTCTCAAGTTTCATGACGAAAACAGTTTTGCTCTACCTCTTTTTCTTTGTCTTTATGTTTTTTTCTCTGGCAGCGGCTCTGTTACTGGGCTCCTGGTTAGAATCGTATGCTTTGGGGTTCGCCATAATGGGGGGCATTTTCTTACTGGCAGCATTAATTTTCTGGATTCTGAGGAAGCAACTCATAGAACGTCATGTGGTTCAAAGATTTATAGAGTTGATGTTTCCAAAGTTTGAAGACGATGAAAAATAGGGATTCATCAAAATCAGGAATTGCCTGTTACCATATAAACAAGAATTTTCGGAAAATATGAAAAAGAAAAACAACGACTACAGACATATAAAAAGTTACCGGGATCTGATTGCTCAAAAAACGCATCTTGCTTACAAAGCCAAATACAGCGAGAAGCAACTGGAGATCAGACTGCTGGAAATTGGCTACTATTTACACCCGGTACGCCTGGTTCCGTCACTAGTGACAGAGTGGGCACAACCGATGCTGATGGAGTTAAAAAACAGAATAAAGGAGTATTTTTTCGGGCGTAAAAGAAAGTAATCTACGAGAAAAACTATCAACCATGTAGTTTACCGGCTTGTAACGAAAGCGGGTGCGTAAACCAGAATGTACTTCCTTTGTTTTCTCTGCTTTCCACACCAATTTTCCCACCAAAATATTCAACAATACTCCGAGCAATAGCCAAGCCAAGACCGGTGCCGCCGGCATGATGGTTCCCCGCCTGAAAAAACCGGTCGAAAACATGCGGTAAATCCTCCGGTGGAATCCCGCGCCCCGTATCGGCAACCCAAAATTTCAAATGGTCCGGTTGCTTGCTGCACCCCATAATAATGGTTCCCGAATCGGTATGCTTAATTGCATTGCTCAGGAAGTTATTCAATACCTGCATCAACCGACTTGGATCCGTGGTTAATAGAAAATCCTTGCAAACATCTTCAGCCTGGCGCACAAAATCAATTCCTTTGTTGTCTGTTTCAACCTTATAATGCTCATACAATTCAATCAGAATATTCTTAACCATCATTTGCGAAAAAGAAAATCCGATAACACCACTCTCAATTTTTGATATGTCAATAATGTCATCTAATAATCGCATCAATCGTTGTGCACTATTGGATATAATACCGGTATATTTCTGAACATTTGGTTCCTGAGCCTCAATTTCAAGCAGCTCACAAAAGCCAATAATTGAATTCATGGGAGTCCTTATTTCATGGCTCATATTTGCCAGAAAAGCTGTTTTAAGATTGTCGTTTTTTTCTGCTTGAATTTTGGCCGCTTTCAATTCATCATTCATCGAAGCAATTCTGGCATTGTGCTGTTGAAGCTGAATATTTTGATTTTCCAGCTTGCTTTGTGACACCTCTAACTCATGTTGAAAAGTCTGACTTCGTTTCAGCTCTTCCTGCAGATCAGCAGTACTTTTTCGCACCTGTTTTTTCAGTGACCACGACCAATAGAAAAAAATAAGAACCAGTAAAACAAGAGGAACAACAATCCACATTGTCAGCATCATCACTCTTCTCCATGAAAAAGGAGTGTTTTCATAAATACCGAACCATTCCTGATAGATCCGGTCATAGGTCCCATTGGTCTTAATAATGCTCAGACCTTCGTTCAATATAGCCAATAACTGGGTGTTTCCCTCAGCAACTGCCATACAATATTTTTGTTGTATGGCCGCTTTCCCCACATCTTCCACATTACTCACTTCATTGCTACTCAAAAACCTAAGTCCCTGAAGCCTGGAGTGAAAGGCGAAATCTCCAATGCCTTCGGAGAGCGCTATAAACAGGTCACCAAAATCCGTAAAGGTTATCAGTCGGGCTTCAGGATATCTTTCAATCATGTAATCGTGTCCAAGATCTCCTTCCTGAACAAGTACAACCTTATCTTCAAAATCCTCACTGTTTTTAATCGTGGAACCTTTGCGGACAAAAAACGAATAAGAGCTGATAAAATGGGGTATAGAAAAATCGGCAATGGCATCTCTTTGCTGAGTCTGATACATTCCGGACACCACATCAAAAGTTCCCTGATCAACAGAGGTTCTGACCTCACCCCATGAAATCAACTCAATTTTAATATTAAGTTTCATAACCTCTGCCACCGCCTTGATAATGGCTACCGTAAATCCGTCAGGCTCTCCTTTTTCATTCAAAAACTCATAAGGGGCATAATTGTGGTCACCAATGACATGGATTACCGAGTCCTGCCACTCCGGATATGATAGTGTGCTAAAATCGGGGTTTTCATCATTACTCAGGTCAATTGCCTGTGCATTACACTCCCAAAATGCAGGAGTCATCAACCACAAAGAGACGAATATGACAAAAAATCGAAGCAATAGCGTATAATTTAGTTTCAGGCTTTTGTAACTTACGCAACAGAGCTAATAAAAGTTTTACTTTTTTAACCTTAATTAGTCTCTGTCCATAAAGTCCCGTTTACTGCGTTACCCCATTAGCGGAAATTGCTCATTTACTCAAGTAAACTCCGCATTTCCGCTAATGGCAAGCCTTGTAAACGGAACCGTCTGAACAGAGACAACGAACTTGAGAAACTTTGCTTAGTTTATAGACAGGCACTAATTAGTCTCTGTCCATAAAGTACCACTTGTATCCCCGAAGGATCGGGGCAGTCTGTTACGCTTGCCTAGCAATTGGCACTGTCTGACCAGAAACAGCCCTAAAAACAATATTTGCTTAGTTTATAGATTGACACTTTTTTTAGGGTAACACCATTCCCATTTTTCTAACTCATGCACAACAGAATTCAATGAATGACTATTTCTGCATCAAAAGGAGAATGGAACGTTAGTCCCTCGCCGGATTTGCGCTTTTTTCCTGAGTTCCGCACTGGGACACCCAAATTAAAACCCAAAGAGATCTGCAAGTCTTTTTTGTTCCTCGTTTAAGAGTAAAGTTTCTGTGTAAGTATTGCCAGTTAAGGGATCTGTAATTTCTACTGCATA
>NZ_PVTS01000011.1 GCF_003003035.1 Marinilabilia salmonicolor
TTATTCGTAGTCCATCAATTGCGTGAAAATCCAATTTATACTGTTATTCATTGTTTTTAGTTGGCTATGAGGTTTTTGTTAAGTTGCCAGCAACGATTCTATAACCACACCTCAAAGTGCGGTTATTTCTCCTTTATCAAAACAAAAGGTGCACAATACATCCAAACACCGATTGTATTGTGCACCTTTTAATTCTTTATTAATTCTTCCCAGTCCTTTTGAGGAGAGGAATCTCAGATTTTCTTTAATCTCTATGTGGGATAGGGCCGTCAATTTGTTTTATTGTTTTAAAGTTTTTTTGTTTACCGTAAAACTAACTTTTTTGTTTTCTTTTTCCAATAAAAATTAACACTTTTCCATCAACACTTTTTTTTAAAATAAAAAAGGCCACCTTCCGGCAGCCTTTCTTTAAACATAAACATTTCAAATTCATCAAAACACCCCAATCTCCCCACTTCCCCCAAACCGATTTTTCTCAGCCCTGGCGACACCACCGGTAACCACTACTGAAGTATCGCAATCATGCTCCCATTCAGCACTTCCCCGGAAATTTCCGGTTTTGGTAACCTTATGGATGGTAACCAGATTCATGTTGGGGTATTTCAAGGTAAGTTTGGTGGCACCATCCGGAGAGAGACGGAGACTGTCGGCACTATCCAGGAACACCACATCGTATTTGCTCAAATCCGCTGGTATCTTATCGACCAGAAAGAAATCCGGATGCACTGCTTTGAGCATCTTGATTTTTTTCTGGAGGGTAGCTCCGAAACCTTCCTCATTGGCCACGAAGAGGACGGTTTTCCCCATCTGGTCGGCCAGATATTTTGCCAGGTCGATTGCCAGGGTGGACTTGCCACTACCTCCTTTACCGTAGATCATCAAACGGAATGGTTCGCTCATTTCACCCAGAAGTTTATGCCACTTTCCGGAAAGGCCCATGGGATAGAAAGCTTTTTTCTCAAAGTCGGTGGAGGGTATTGCTTTTCCGGATTTGACCGTGATTTTCCGGTTCTGTTTTTCCAAACCATCGATTCCGGCAAGACCTTCCAAACCATTAAGTTCTGACTGGCTGATGGTAGGGATAGTGCTACTTCCGGCAATATATCTCTCCAGTGCTTTTCTAATAATCTGAAGTTTCGTGCTTAAAGGCTTTGAGGCATTAACCCCTGCTTTTCCGGCTTCGATCTTCTCCAATATCTTTTTTGCCTCCTCTTTAACTCCTGTTTTGCCCTGGATTCGTAAAAACCGTTTAATGACCAGAACTGCCGGCATGGTGGCAAGCCCGGTTGTAATAGATTTAAGCTCTGTAAGCTTATCTTCCGAGAAATTGACGGTTATGCTGCCACCATCATTGACCATGGCAATCAGCTTGTCCTGCATATACTCAATTTGGTCAGAGTAGCGCGAAGCTTTGCGCACCCGTCTTTCAATGATGGCTGTCTGTAGTGATTTCAGCATGGTGAGCAATTCCTCATGAGTCTTGGTTTTCCCGTTCATCGCCACAAAACGCCTTAGAAAAGATACTTCAGCATCCACCTTTTCGGTATGTTCGGGAAGTGGTTTGTCGATGCGGGCCAGTTTCTGCTTAATGAGCCCTTTCAAAATCGTTTCAGAAACTTCCTTTTTGGTGCCCTTGTCAGTTCGATAAACGTAGGTCGGTTCGCCCGATTCTGTATGCGAAAGGGATTCAATTTCCGATTTTTCCACATATCCGTTTACATAGGCATAGAGGAATTGACCTGCTTTGTATTTGTGCTTTTTCAGCTTTTTGCGGGTTTGGCGCGGCTTTTTTTGTTTTTGAGTTTCTTTGTTTTCCTGTTTCTTAGTTTTAGAATTTTTCTGTTTGGAAGTTTCTTTGTTTCCCGTTTTATCCTTTGTGCTTTTCAATGCTTCCGGATTGGCTTTGATGTCTTTGCCCAAATTCTCGAAATACTTATCCAGAATTCGATGGATAGTAGCCAGGTTGTCGGGGTTGGTTTCCTCATGAATGTTTTCAATAATCTTAATGACCTCCGGGTGTTTGCGGTTAAAAAAGTCGCCGTGTGCCAGTTTTGAGAAGTCAATTCCTTTTGCTTTCTCAATGTAGTTGTCGATAGTAAATGCCATTTTGTGAAATATTAGTTTTTCAGAATTCAAATTCCATCTCCATTTCCAGCTCCAGAGCTGTTGCCAGGGAGAATGCTTTTGGTTTTTTAGTTTCTTTGTTTTGTCCGATGCGCTGCCTGTACCGTTTTTTGTCGATGGCCAGCTGCTGACGTGCATACGCTTCATCCGGATCCTGATGTGCGATGGCCTCAGACACATCTTCATCCTCAAAAATAAGCTCGTACATGGTTCGTGACATCTGTGCAGATAATGAGTATTTGTCCTGCAGAATCTGTGTCACTTTGGACAATACGGACGGATCGAAGCTACCCACCATATTGCTGCTTCTTTTGTTGAAGCCGTCATTTCCGTTCATGAGCCTAAACAACTCTGAATCGGTGTAAACATCCTTGTTACGGGCTCCAAAGGGAATTACCAGGTCATAACCATCGTAGCCACGGGACAACACAATGCCATTGGTCAGTGCTACCAGTGAGTTTCGCTGCAGTGATTGCAAATAAGGCAAAATCTTAATGACCGGCACCTGAACACTGGCTGTTGCTTTGTCCTTTTCCCATCCATCGGGCATCAGAATACCTTTTTCTTTGCCTCCGCCCTGCAAAGTAAAATCAATCAGCTTTCCCCGGTAATTGGCAATCCCTTGAAGAATATTGTCCGTTATGATGTAACGGGTAATGCGATCCGCCTGGCGTTTTTTCATCATCTCATCCCACTGGTTGAGAATCTCCACCTGACTGTAATTGTCCAGCGAACTGCTCAATCCTATGATTCGCTCCACCATGGCTCCCTGATCACCCGAAAGAGCCAGTACCATGTATTTACGGCCATCACCAACCGCAAAGCGTACCTTGATTTTGGAAAGCGTGTATGGGTTTTCTTCCTTATGGTTAATGACAAATCCCAGAAAAACGGACGGAGACGGATCATTGGAAACAATGTTGGGCACATAAACGCCTCGTCCTGGATAAAAAATCCTAATGCGGTTGCGGATTGCCCGCCTGAGAAGTTCCGATTTTTCCTGCTCCGATTTGATAAGTGATGCTTTGGAATTCTCAATCTCATCCATCCGTTTTTTAAGGTAAGCAGACTGTTCTGCCTGACTTTTCAGTTTTTTGTAATTCTTCTCCTGACGAATGTGCCTGCGGGCTACGTCCAGGCGTTTATCAATGTGATTGAGCATATTTTGAAGCCGGGTCTCCAACGATTTTTCCATTCCGGCAATGATCTTTTCCGTATAAACCATCGGATCATCAGTGCCGGTGGTTTGTCCAATCAATTCCTGAATCTGACTTTTGCGGAACGGCTTACGTAGATTGGCACAATCACATGTTTTCAATATGGAATCGCGTCCGAAAGCACTCTTGCCGCCTTTCCCGGCCTTGATGACTTTCCGGTCAATGACCACAGCATCCAGGGCAACAGCTTCCACCTCCAAATCGTATTCCTCGATTTGTTTGAGATACTCCACGTATTCGGTGTATCGAAGAGCCATATCGGTATAGAATTTCTCCTGGTCGGCTACCGATAGAATCGCCACGCGACCCGACACTTTCTGAATACCCCCTTCGCGTACTTCCGGAACCTCTAAGCCAAGAGGTTTGCCCAGCATTTCATCGATCTCCGGATTTTCTATGAGGTAATCTGCTACCAGCTTGTCACCGTATTTGTTCAGGAAATCCACCTGCTCACCTATCTGACTCTGATTGGCCTTTTGGTTACTGGTGGTGTTGGCATCAAGACTCCGGAGTTTTCTTTGCAGCATCATTTGAAGCCTCTTTTCAGCCGGAATGGCTGATGAGATATACCGATAACGGGGCTTGAGTATCTGTCCGGTGCGGTTGATGCGACCGCGTTTTTGCACCTCGGTATTAATGTCCAGTTCAGGCTGAAGCACAATCATTTCACGCTGCTTTACCTGTCCTTTGGCAACTTTACGGGTTACAATGGCATGGGCAGATGCACCGGTGGATCCACTCTGGTTGATAAGCAGGCAATCCACCTCATTATCGTTGAATTGCCGGAAAGCATCATTGGTGGCAACCCGTTTTCGGCTTAAAATAGTACCCGTTTCCTTCCCGGAAAACTGCACCATGATTTTCCGCCCGGTTACCTCCGCCACTTTGAAGCCTGCCTTTTCAATGATTTCCACAATCCGGTCAATGGGAGATATGGTGATTCCGGTGGAAACGCGGTCTATCTCATCAGTAATCCGGTTGTATTCTGCCAGGGCCTCTTCGCTGATCATGGTCGGTTCCAGGTAATCGTATTTCTTCTGCCCCCGGTAATCGGTAATGGTAATTTTCAAAACCGATTTGAGCCCCTTGTACAAGACATGTTTAAAATCTGTATTAATGGCTTCTCCGGGTGCGGATTCAGCAATCTCTTCCAGGAATGAACCCATGGTATTGGCAAAGGCAATAATCGGCTTGCGTCCGGCTTTCAGCGAACGGATGGCATCACGGGCCACATCCTCCGCTTTCAGACTCAAAAGCAGCTGATTGATCACATTAAAAACTTTGGAGAAATAGGGCTGATTGTCCACCCCTGCAGAAGAAGTGCCTTTTCTGGAGCTGGCTTCCCCGCCTTCAGCCTTCATGGCATCATCCATGTTATCTACCGCCTCGGTGACATAATCCTTTTGAAAGGCAATGATGTCCCGGATAATTTCCGTTACCTTATCAGCAATGCGGCGGTGTTCCCGCTCATTTTCTGTCAATGTTATGTAATCCACCTCAATACCTTCAAAAGAGCGTTCGCGGCGAATCATTTGTCCCTCCGACACCAGCTGGGCCGAGAGAATCTCCTGCAATGCCACCCCGCCACGGGTAATGGAATCCACCAGCTCATCTTTGGTCATGTTGGCCTCCGAGAGACAGGTTTTAAGGGCATAAATAGGCATATTGTCTGGTCGCTTGGCAAAGGTGGCAGAGAGGAATACCACTCCCGCAGCATTCTGAATTACATTCATCAGAAAAGTGCCTGTTTGTGAAGCACCCGAAGCATTGTGAGCTTCATCCATAATGATAATATTCCCCTCGGCCATTGTTGCCAGGAACATTGGTTTTAATGGTTTCTTATCCGGCTGATTGAACTGGGTATAGGTAGCCAGGATTACATCATATTTCTTTGGCAGTTGCTGCGATTTGAAAACCGATTCCTGAACAGCTTTGGCATCCGGCTGATAGAGAATATTTCCTTCCGCATCCTTTATTTTGGTTTTGGCATCATCGGCATTCACGATAAACGGCACCAGATGTCCGGAACCAATATCTGCCAGGTCGCGGTAGATGTCAGAGAAAAGGTTGGGCTTTTCACTTAAAAATATGGGAATCTTCTTTTGCTGATTGGCATAACGGATCATGGCCGCCGCAATACGTCCTTTCCCTATGCCTGTCTGGTCACCCACTATCAGCGACTGATTGCGCTCTTCAATATTGTAAATGGCCAGAGCTACGGCATCTATCTGCTCGGCAGAAAGAGCTGATGCAAGTTCTTCCTTGCTTTTGTACCCCAGCTTTTTACGAACCAGCTCAAACACATTGCCTCCGATATGCTTTTTGATTTTACGAGCTGCAATGTGCGTCTCATCCGCCATAGAATCGGGCACCTGGGTTTCCAGAATAACCCCTTCTTCCGAAACCGGGATATAAAGTTCTCCCAGTCCTTTGCCTGCAGACTTGTGACCACGGGAAGTCAGAAACAACTGCCAGTGATGGGGATTGCGCTCTGATAAATCTTTCAGCCGGCCTGAGAACTTTTTAAAGCCCGAAGCCGGTTCAAAACCCCAAAACAACAGTTTTTCACTGATTTCAGGGGCGGGTCTTTTGTCGAACGTTATTGTTGCTTTCGATTGCAGGGCCTGTTTCTTTTTGTCAATCTGTATGTGAAAGGTCATATCATTTGTTTTTTAGTTTTTCTGTTTCTCTATTTTTCAGTTTTTTACTTCCTGAGTTTTTCTGTTTCAAAGTTTTTCTGTTTTTCAATTTCTTTGTTTTAATCTTTCCTTAATAGCTGCGATGCGCGCCTCCCTGTTGTTGAAAACCCGGCCAACGGTTATTTCTTCTCCGTCGATAAACCGGGCTGTCCAGGTGCGATTGTGATAAAACTGTACTTTGGAAAAAGCCTTGTATCCCTTTTCCCTTTTGTCGGCTTTGCAGGCAAAAAGCTCCGGTACGACCTGTGATTCCTGTAAAACCAGGGGCTCTTTCTGGCTTTTAATGGTTATTTCCACAATACCGGAACGTGGTAATCCGGTCACGATGCCATTGGTAATGATGTTTCCGGTGGCCAGGAACGAAACGCGGTCTCCGGTTTTGAAAAGGTGTTCCGCCTTGGGTTTCAGAGCAGCAAGATCCAGGAAGTGTCTGATGTCACAATTAAGGATCCGCTGGTAAAGTGCATCAAGGGAAGAGACCACTTCCCGCAGGTGCCGGCTCTTTGCGCTGCCTTGCGGGGCATAATCCGCAATGCCTCCGGGTGTCTCCTTACGTCCTGCAATCAGGATAAGACGTGTATCAAAAGCGGTTCCCTGGCGGGAATAGAGTTTGTGCCCGTCAATGGGAATGATGTCCTCCACATGATAAAAGTGATAGAGAAAATTCAGAAAGTAACGGTCACCCTTATTGGTAATCAGTCCTGAATCGGGATTGTAACGGGTATGCCCGCCAATGATTATGGCTGCCCGCCCGTCATCCTTCATGGTCTCCAGGGAGCGGATGGCCATGATGTGTTCCAGCTTTTTGATGTGAAAACCCTCAACCTGTTCGATGGCTTCGAGATCACCAAAAGGCGGGTTGGTAATGATTCCGTCATAGATTCGACCAAATCCGAATGGAAGAGAAGCATCCAGACTGGTTATGGTTTTAAATGGCTGCCGGTTCAGGTTTTGAAGACGGATCTTATCCAGCTCGTTCACATGAAGCTGTTTGTAAGGTAGTGCATGACAAAGCAGTCCGTTTCCGGCGCTGGGCTCAAAGTATTGGGCCTCTCCCTTGGCCTTTTTGACCCATAACCCGGCCAAAAAAGAAATAGGTGCCGGAGTTGAATACTGTTGCAAAAGCACACTCATGGAAGTGCGATGCGAGAGGTTAATCTGTGAGCGATAAAGCTCAACTATCCTCTCAAATCGTTGACGAAAGTTTATTTTTTCATTAAAGGCAATTCTTCGGGCTTCCAGTACAATGGCCAGTTCTGTCAGCTCTTTTACCTTGTTTTGGTTGTCAATACCAAAGCGCTGACGGGCCAGCTTCTCAATGGTGGTTTTGTTGTGAGAAGTCTTTTTGCGTAGCTCCTGCTGAACGGCTTTTACAAAATCCGTTTCCCGGGAATTGGAACTGATGGAATCCTCCGAAAAGGCGAATTCCATCTCTGTTTCCAGTTCCAGAGCCAGGGCAATAGCCAATATGGTGAGTGCAACTTTTGCGGTTTTCATAATTTTCAGAATTCAAAAGTCATTTCCATCTCCAGTTCCAGAGCTCTGGCCATCGTCACCGGAGGATTTTGTTTTTTTGTTTCTTTATTTTTTTGTTGGGAAGTTTCTTTGTTTTTCTGTTCTGATGGTTTTTTATTTTTCTGTTTTTCAGTTTCCACAAAAACAACCCCGCCTTCAGCATTGCCCTGTTTATCCAGTTCTATAAATTCATCCACCCGCTGATCGGTAAAGGGCACAAAATGACCCAGGCCAATCACTTCACGGGCCTCACTGATAATGCTCTCAAACAATCGGTTAAGAAAAGTTCTTTCTTCTCCCTGAGGATAAACGCCCACCCCGAAATGCGCTCCGCTAACCAGATAGTTGTTTTCCATGCCTTTGGCACTCAACCGGTCAAAGACAAAACATTCAAAAGCCCTGGCAAACATCTCCACCGGAGAAGCCCAGTATTTTGTGCCGTAGAATTTCGATTCCGCATAGAATTCTGAGATGTTGTTAAGGGTAAGCGGGATATCCAGAAATTCAAGACCAAACTTTCGTGGAATACTGCTCAGCAGCGCTTTGGCATTGCTGTAAAAGGAAGGATATTTTAGATAGCCCGGGTATCTTCGTTTCAGAAAATCGAGAGATTCTTCAGGTGACTCTCCGTATTCAACGCGAAAGGCGTATTTGGCATCTTTGGTATAAAACCGTCGGCTAATGATTTTTCCGGCATTGTGCTCATTATTGCCTCGGTAGATAAAGCGGGCCAGATTAGTGACTTTGTTGTATAACTCAACTGCCTTCGGATTTTGAATATAGCTGTCACTATCAATTTCTATATGCTTCTCACGAAATGCATAACATCCTGTGGCCATTTTACCTTTTCGAAGACCATAGCTCATCCCCAACAGATGGTCAAAGAAATGTCCCCACTCGTGTGCCACGGTTCCGTCCCCGCGCTTTCGCGTGAGATTGATAATTTGACGCATGGGCTCATAGTGCGCAAGGGCTTTCCCTTTTCCCCTGGCGGCAAATGCAATGGCCAGATTTCCGATTTCATGAATCCGGCAGATGTCAATATCCAAAGCTTCACATAAATCTGTAATGGCACCAATGAAATAGCGGATATGCTCTTTCAGCTCCTTGTCGGTAATGGAATTGCCAATCTGCACGGCATTAAAACCGTATCGCCTGGTCAGTACCTTTTCCGAGATGTCATTGTCAGAAATAAACAACCCACCTTTGCGCCTGATGTGCGAAAGCGGCAGGCCTGAGTTGATCTCAATTTTGTCGCTTTTACCGGTATTTTTTGTCGCCTTTTTGAAAGCCCAGTCCCAGGAAGGTTCCTTGTAGAGGACATTGGCGGTTTCATGAACTTTCCTGCTTTTCAATATCAGCATATTGGAAAAACGCGAAGAAAAGTTCTCACTTAAAAGACGCTGGAAGTAGTATCGCTTTTTCGTTTTAAAATAATGATCCAATCGCTCGTAATGGTCTTTCAGAAAAAGATCAACTTCAGTATAATCCCGGCAATCTTTAAATTCCAGGGAGTGCCGTATCATTCCGGAAAGTTCTATCGTCATTTGCGCGGAAGTGCTGTAGGCCATGGCTGCATCCAAAGACCACAAAACCTCAGGCAAATTATCCACTAAAGGCTTTACAGAATCATACTGACCAAGCTTCTGCTGGAGGTATTCGGCCGTCCTGACATAAACTTTCCGCATATCTGCCGTGTTTGAAGAAGGCTTTGGCGGAAAAGATTTTCGGAATTCATTCTTCAGATAGCAAAGGGCCGGATCGGCATTGGATTCCTTCAGGATTTTAAAGTCATAAGCAGGCCAGACGTTGTCTTTTACCACCATTTCAATGGCTGAGACTTCATCCTGTTCCAGTTTGTCCAGGTCTTTGGAGTTGACCAGAGATCGCATGGCAGCGCGCTCCTTGGCAGAACCCGGAACATACTCACCGGCATCCCTGAATTTGCGTTTTTTCTGCTTCTCCTTTAGGAATTCCACTAAATCAGGCGACTGGCCTAACATACTTCCAAGAAAAATGGTTCTTACCTTTCCCATGGATCAAAAACATCAATTATTTCGCTAATGCTGACATCTATCCAGTCGCCTTTCAATGCGGAGGCTTCGGGAGCCTGAACCACCTTCCCGTGAACCCATGATTTATTGAAGCAATAAACCTCTATGATTATCTCCGAATCCCCTCTGATCACTGAGATGTGACTGCGCTCAAAAAGCTGAGAGAATAGTTCTTCTGATTTTTTGGTTACCATACTCAAGTACCGCTATGGATTTGACCTCTTTTTTATTGATGATGAGCTCGGCTACAGGAAGTCCCCGCTGGTTGTAACTCTTTATCAGCAGGTAGTAGCCGCTCTTTTCCGACACACCACTCAGTTCTCCACTGGTGTAGGAGTTACCGTTTAGGAAACTGACTTTGGCCCGGATCTTCATTTGTAGTCTTTTTGCCGGCTGCCCATGGAGCTGCCAAAGTGAAAGCCCACCACCTGATTGCGCTCCTGGAGAAGCGAACCAATCACCGTTCCGATGGCTGCACCAACAACCGATCCCAGAGAACTGCCAATGGTTACTGCAGTCTGTTTGTCTTCAATGAAACCTGAAGCCAGGAATACAGAACTGATGGTCACTACCACCTGCACCAAAAGCAAAATGAAGATATAGGTCAGATTCCGCCCGATGATCTGATGTCCGATGGCATCAGCTGAAGCCTTGTCGGCATCAATGTACTTCTGACGGGCACCGGCCCGGTCGGACACCTCTGTTTTATAGGCATCAATATCCAGGACATACATTTCTTTTTCCCACTGCATCCGGTATTGCTGCAATTCATCCAGTGCCAGCCTGGCTTTTTCATCCTTTTCGGCTTTGGTTTTAAGCAAATCACTCACTTTACCAATGGCAACCCCTGCGGGATTGGGAGATGTGGCAATCTCAAAAATATCAGTAGCAATGGAGGGCACTTTCTGCACCACTTCGGCGCAGAACTGCTTAAATGATTTCTTTGCCATCGGGGTTAGGGATTAAGGGGGTTAGGGGGTAAGGGTTTGTCATCCATTGAAACTTGATTGAATACCCGTTCTTTGAGCCATCCGTAGATAAATTTGCGTTGTTCCGGTCGCGCCTGGGCAATCCTCACATAACGCGAACACTGCACCGCATTCATCAGCATACAAAGTCTTTCGGGCATGGGGTAACGGTTGACAAAGGCCAGGGTTTTTATCCCCAGGCGACCATCCAAGTCCAGGTCGCTGCCATACCGGTTCCGGTAATTAAGCAGATTGCAGCTGTTCTGCAGAATTTCCACCGCTGTCTCCGGGCCCATATTTACGGCAGTGTCCAGCAACTCAAAAGCCAGCTGGTCATTGCTTATTTTATCAAAGCCGGGTTTGTACCAGTACTGCCGGAGATAAATCTCCCTGGCCGTTTTTACATTCAAATCTGCCATTGGCCCGTCATACCCGTTATCTCTGGCCGTTTTCAGGGTAATCCCGAATTTTGTTTCACCTCCCAAATCTGACGGATCATTCACGTACCCGCCTTCGATTTCAATGATTTTGGAAATGAATTGATGTTCTCTTGCCATTTTGTGAAATTTTTATTGTCTATTTAATCGCATAGCCGGTGGGGAATATCTGCTCAAAAAGTAGCTTGTCATTTTCCTTTTTGATCAGCAGCATCTTTTTTATCTCTTCATTGCTGGAGCTAAGCAAAAGAAAATATTCATTAATCTTTTTCAGCTCCATCTTAACGCTTGCATTGGTTTGACCGATACGACCATCCATTTCATCAAGATTGGTTGCTACCTGGCGAAAACTCCCTGCCACCTCCAGTCGGAAATGACGAAGACTATCAGACGCTGCGTTTTTTTCATGCTTCAGCTCCACAAGCTCCTTTTGGAGAGTGGGAATATCCTGTAAATAAGCCAGCGTTTCATCGACCTTGCGCCCAATTGTCCATATTTTTGTGATGACCGAAAAAGAAAGAATCCCGGCAACCAGCAGATTCATCATCCTGGCAGAAAACAAGCTGCTTCCGGTAATTATCCGTATTTGTTGAATTAGTTCTCTCATGGCTTTATCTGTTAAATCCGTTGTAGTTGAGCTTTATCAAACCGCCTTTGGGCATTTCGTTGCATTTCACGAAAGTGCCTCCCAGAAGAAAAGTCCCATCACGCATAGGCTTCATGAAATAGGCGGTTCCTTTGGTATTGGAAGAAGTTATGATTTCAGCTGTCCGGAAGCTTCGGTCGAAGGAACCATCACTGTTGATCCGGAAAAGACTGTTGGAAAAGACATCTTCCTGGTGAACCAAAGGATCAGCGCCATTGGTGCTCAGAAGAATCTTCCCGTCAGGTGTGGGATACAGTCTTCCCCCATTGCTGTTATGAGGATATGGCCCCAGGGAGAAATCAGTAACAAAAGTTTCATCCACAGTCCCGTCTGAATGTAAACGCCAAATCTGGCTTGCTCCGTTAATACCTGTGCTTTGCCCTCCGGCCACCAGGATTTTCCCGTCAGGTAATACCACGATTCCGTTGAACCGCAATTCGGTAAGCCCTGATTTAAAGGTGGGGTCGGTTGTTCCGTCAGGATTCAGACGAACGCAAAAGAGGCTCTCCGAACTTCCGTTAATCCGGTTTTTACTACTGTAGCAAACCAGAATTTTCAGATCTTCCTGGATTGCAATAACGGACGGGGCATTCGTAGCAGAACTTCCCAAGAAAGAGAAAGTATTGTCAAAGGTTCCATCCGCATTCAACCGAACCAACTTGCCTGTAAAGGGTGTGCCTTCATAGCTTGCTATGGATGTGCCCCACACATAAACTTTCCCGTCCGGTGCTACATCAAATCCATTGGGAGCTGCGGGACTACCGGAAGAGCTATAAAATCCCGTTACGGTATTTAAAAACAACGGATCCTGATTCCCTTCTTTGTCCAGCTTGCAAATATGCTTGAAACGGTCATTGTAAAACTGTCCCAACACAATGGCACCGCTTCCATCGGGAGTCAGCTTCACCTTTGAGATGTAGGAATTCAAAAAACCGCCAAAATCCGTGCGAAAGGGAGTTCCGTCCGCATTCAGCATAAAAAGGCGGTCAGTAGTTCTTGTTCCAAGGTAATCATAAGCCGAGGCAACCGCCCAGATTACAGGGTGCTCCGGATCCCCGCTGTAATCCACATCGATGGAAGAAACAGAGGGCGTCGAGGAAGAAGTTACATTGAAACCCCGCGAATTCTGATTAAAGATTCGTCTCCCCATTTTTTTGCGTGGTAAAAGCACCGAAGCAAATTCAGCGGTTGAATTGATTTCCATCTTGTATATTCCTTCTTTTACGGTGACAGTTGCCTCAGAGGCAAGGGAGAAATTATCAATTACCCTTTTCTGCTTACCGAAAACCCCGGTAAGCGACAAGTGTGAAATACCGGAGTTATACTCAGGCTGTGACAGCTCCACATCCTGATCAAAGACTACACATTGCCTGTCATCTGTTGGAGAATTAACCAACAAAGGTGAAACCAGAGCGTTCATCTCTTCTTCCAGCAGTGGCTTCCAGTGATCATTGGTGATACCTCCTGTCAGCACATATTTGGTTTTGGTACTGAGCACGCGGGTTTCCATGCCATCATAGCGAATTGCCGGGTTTATGGCGTTCCGCTCTTCCAGGGTAGCAACCACTGTTCTCTGAGTATCTACAGGCACATTCCTGTTAACTTTAAATCCGTCAATGACTTCAATAGGCATAGCGCAGGGTTTATGGATAAATAACTGAAAAAACTTTGTTGACAACCGAAGTGGGCATGATGCTTCTCCAGACAAAATAGCTGTATGACCATTTTGGGAACGCCTGTGTGGTGGTAACCATCACATTTTGCATGGAAAAGGAATCTGAAACATCGAAGCCGTTGTTGTCACGAAAAACCGGTTTGATATTTCTGAAAGGGGTGGCAAACCAGATGTATTGGTTTTCTCCGTTTAAAGGAATGGCAAACTCTCTGGTGGATTCGGGGACTACCAGTCTGGCCAGACCTGAATACAGATTAGAGCCACTCATAATCGGGCCCATGCCATAAAGAACCGGATAATAAAAGTGAAAGGTTCGCAAGCCCGATGCTATGCTTCCCGGCGATCCGTTTCCTCCCACATCAGCCAGAGCTTTAAAAACCTGCTTTTTATCGTGTAAAGGGGCAGTTCCATCGCCCTGAATGGTTATTGGTGTGGAAAAATCGTTGGTCGTGCCCACATGTACCAACGCATCGTTGTTGGTCACATGAATAATCCGCCGATTGGCAACCTCTGTCTCATCGTTTGCGGTAATGATTGCCCTGAGCGTAACGGTCTGACTGGTGCCATATTCATAGGTGGCATCACCGCCTGCAAAACCAATTTCGGCCGGAACAAATGGATAAAAGTATTTCTCCAGAAAACCTTTTACAGAGATGGCTGCAGGATTAATTTGAGGGATGCCGGCCCGCTTTACCATTCGGTTGCCATCAAAGGGTAAATCAGTAATTACAGGCAGCTCATCTGTATTTACGGGATTATCGGAGTCACTCACGCTTCGGATGGAGGAAACAAGGTAAGGCTCATTGTCAATGATGACGTAATCTCCTTCCACAAAACGAACCCTTTGAGAAGAAAAGACATAATCGGGAAACAAAGTCTCTTTGCCGCTGGCAGAAGTAATGTATATCATAGCCGGATAGATTTAAAGCATTTGGTAAGCCTCTTCGAATTGACGATCGGTTACGGGAAAAGCAGGGCCGTTTTCCATCACAGACATGGCCCGAACCAGTTTTCTCAATAGTGCTTTGGTGCTGACTAGTCCGGCATTTTTATCCAAACCTGTCTGAGAGGCAACAAAAGTGATGTAGCCGGAAGTATTGTTTTCCGAGATTGGTGCATACTTGCCGATAAGTTTGACCAAGGTGTTGTACCCGCGGTCAATATCGTTTTTCAGCTGTTTTATCATGGCTCTGACCCCGTACTCAAAAGAGATAAACTGCTCAAATGTCCCGTCAGAATTCTTATCTGCCGGAAGCTTTCCGTTCCAGGCAGAGGATGTAATCTTCAGGTTTCCCGGATTGTTATTGCGGATTCCCCGGGGATAAGTAGCGCTGAGAAATCCCGGCAGTCCGAAATAATTTCTGACCACCGGGTCACTCTCACGACTGACATGGGGAAGAGATTTTCTTTTTTTGGCCTGTCTCACTGCTATGATGGCCAGTATCATGCTCCCTGCAATTAATGAGGCAGCTACAATGTGTCTGGTTCTGCTTTTCATTTTCAAAAGGGAACATTAAGTGCATTAAAAATTTCGCGAACCCGAATTTTGTCTTTACTGCCCAGCTCTTCATTGAACCAGCCTACCAGGTTCAGGTCACTACCAAACCAGAGACTGGTCACGACCCCATACCGGCGAATGCCAAAAGCTTTGATGAGCATCAGCAGATCATCGCGGTTGCGCATACTCTGAATGATGGCAAAAATGGTCTCCTCGTCCGTTCCCGGGCCGTCCATGGCCAGGTAAAGACTCTGTGCCATGATGCCGTATTCACTGTCGCTGAAGGAAAGGCCCGTTTTGCTTATCTGCAGTTTGCTCAGATTGTTCCCGGGAGTTTCTTTGGTATTTCCCTTGATCTTTTTGTAAATAAAATAGCCTCCACCAACAGTCACAGCCGTTAGGAATACCAGTTTCATTATTGAAAAGGATTTCTCCATTATTCCGGGGGCGGCCTGTACGGCAGCGGCAGCAATCAAAGGATTCATTGACAAAAGAGTTTAAACCAGGTGGATGAACTTCAGTGCCATTTTGGCCACTGAAGGATTGTCGTTGACTTTCTGTAAAAGCAGTAAAAAATCATCGTGATTGACCTTCTTTACCACGTTTTGCAAAAGGTTCTCCATGCGCTTGACCTTCAAAAGGCTTTCGCTCTGAATCTGAATAGTGATGTGATTCTTCATGTGCTAAGCCTCCTTTGGTTGCAATGATTTTTCATTGATCAGTTCCAGTAATTCCAGCTGACCTTCGGGATTGTTTTCCATGAAAACCATCACATGTATCAGGTGTTCAATGGACGCATCTGTCCAGGTGGAAAGAACCTCGGATATTTCACGAATGGTATTGTCTTTGGGTGTTGCTTCAGTTATCTGACTTTCTACTTTGGACTGAGATTGATTTGGGCCGGAAGTTGACTGATTCACATCTTCATCAATCCCCAGGAGCCCTTTCAGTATAGGACTTTTGGTGGCCAGCTGCATGGCAATATTGGTGATGGCTCCAATGCCCACATCTTTAATCAGACGGTTGGGTTTGTATTGCTCATTCTCCTCTTTCAGTTCTTCGTTGGCCGTTTCCAGACTCTCCAGAGACAGGCGGGTCTGACGAAGATCATCATCCAACTCCCTGTTCTCCGTGGTGAGCTTCTCCAGTTTCTCTTCAAGTGCCGAAATATGGTTTTTCAGCTCCAGTTCGGTGAACTTCCGGTCATAGTTGAGCCGGTCAATCATCATATCTTTGGTGTGGCGTTCCCGCTCAAAAGCCAGTAGAGCGCCCAGCCCGTTTTTCACCCCTTCAAATCCTTCAATGCCACTCAATCCTTCGAAAACATTGTCGATGGCAGAAGGAGCAACTATGGGTTGCATCATTGGCATGTTGGCCGTGGTACCTCCGGGTGCAGGTTCATCGCTCACGCGGATTCTTAAAGGGTAATTGCTAAGGGCATTCCCCTTGATACCGGTAAACTCATCAATGATGATTACATCGGGCGTGAAATTGTTCATCATCTTGTTGATGCATTCGCGAAACAATGTCCCGCCTTTCATTCTTTTGGTGATGAATTTATGGGCAATTCCGGGGTTAGCGTCATTCTCATAACTTACCAGAAAAGCATAAGGGCTTTTTGCCTCGTCCCAGTAGTCGTATTTCCGGGCGATGGACTCAATTTCTTTTAAATACTTCTTTTCCATGTCGTAAAAGCATTATTGGTGATCGTGATAGATGGGCTGGACTTTCAAAAACTCCAGTTTGTAAGGGCGAAACGTCAGGTAATTCTCCAGAGTAATTTCCAGATAGTCGCGAAAAGCGGCATACCTCGACAACTCCAGGTTTTCGTACTCAATGGCGGAGGTGGTAAAGGTGTTATCACTGCTTCGAATCCGCAGACGAGCCACCTGGTCAATGTCGTTGAGATTCTTTCCGGTCAGAAAGAAAAAAGCATTGCCTATGTCATGAATCTCTTTGGGGGAGTTAATCATAAGCACCATGGGCACGGTTACATGACTCTTGATGTTTTCCAGTTCATAAACCTTCTCCCGGATTCTTTCCTGCAGAATTACATCCATGACTTCAGACAATTAAATAGTTTCGTAGAAGAAGTAAGTTTTCACATAAAAAGGGTTGACTGCCCGTCCGTTGTTTTTAAAAACCAGTCGTACAAAGGAGTTGACCTGTTCCTTTTGCGAAAGGCGAAGCAGATCGTAATGCACACTCTTGGAGTTCATGTTCAAATCGATGGGCATATCCCTGACTGCAATGTCACGACCGCTGTTGAACAACACACTGAGTTCTCCCACATTGGATTTGTCCCAGTTGATGTTTTGCCAGTAACTGCCCGATTTAACCCAGGTAATGTGGTTGAAATAGTGGTTCAGGACAATGCGGGCCGTCTCATAAGCGTCAAAACTGTAGATGTTGTAAGTCTGTGGCACATAACCAAACCAGGATGCGTCCGGGTAGCCATAAAGATTCCCAAACCAGGTATAGGCATTGACTTCTCTTGTTGCTTCGCGCCCTCCCGAAAAAATTGTCACATAAACAGTAGCCGTTTCATAGGTTTCCCGGGCAAAATTGGAAGGCTCCTCAAAAAAGGTGTTCCGGTAGTTGGGAGTGGTTGCCCCGGTTTTGTATGTCATCTCCTTTGTAAAATTCTGGTACCAGGCTTTCAAATCTTCCGGGGTCCAGGCTTTCTGTTGATTGACAAATCTAAGCGGTTCTCTTGTGCCGTAGATATAGCTTCCATCCACCAGCTTTTGTTTGTTAACCCCCAGCTGAACGTACCAGCGTTGCCTAAGACCGATGGCAAAGAATCCGGCATTTACGCGCTCTTTCAGCGTTGCCAGCTTTCCCGTAAGATAATCAGCCGTGAAAATGCTTTTCTTCTCCGGATCCTGCTCCCTGTTTATCAGGGCAGTGATATATTCGGAAATCAACGCCTGGACAAACTGATCACGTGCTGATTCTGTCAGCGCCTGATCGCCTGCGCCATCTTCCAGGACGTTTCGTCCCAAAAATGCCGGGAGACCCTGATTGTCACTTAGAAAAGCCGTTGCCGTATAAGTAGGTTGCAGATGGTCGTACCCCCAGGAAACGGTAACACCTTTTTCCCGGTCGTAGGCATTCACCAGCATTCCGGTAACCTCCCGTGTGTTGAGCGGTAACTGAATATCTGACATAAAATCCTCTTTGGGAAAAGCCTGATGGGTATGAATAAGCACTTTCTTTGCCATGCCGGAAAGATGAACAATTAATAATCAACAGCCCTCAAATAAACGCTTACCGTGTAGGGGTAAACCGCTCCGGGAGCTGCACCGTCTTTGTAGTTCAACTTGATTTTGCTGTTGCGGGCACGTACCTCAAATTCATAAGGCATATCGTTGATGCTAACGCCCACTGTGCGGTTGATCAACACCGCCTCAAAGCCTTCAGGGATGATCTCCGTATCATCAATACTAAGATCAAGCATGGAGCCCACCAGGGCATTTTGTTGATCCACATTGATGAACACACCGGTAATCCGGTCATGCTCCTGCTTGGTGTTGGTATTGAGTAATTGCGATTGTCCGGCTTCGGTTACCTGAAGCCTTAAAACCTGATACTTCTGTTTGCCTTTGGGAGGTTGCGGCTGAGCTTTCTTCTTTACCGCACCCAGTTCTTCAGTTTCCATGACAGAGTGTTTTTTAGTTTTTTTAGGGGTAAGAAAAGACGGCTTCTGCAGCCGCCTTTTCTTTGAAAAAATCCACAGCAGGATCAGAAACATAAAGCCCTTACTTCTTGTGGACTTTACATCCGATAAGCGTGAACTTCACTGCTTCAAGCGCTGATCCGGCTTTGGTCATGGTCAACCTGGGTTTAATTTCCATCTGGGGTTTGATCCACTTGGGGTGATCCAGTTTGAAAATGTGAGGTTTGCCACCATCGGTACTTTCGTTGTTGAAAATCTCGCAGGAGATATTTTCAGGCAACAAACTTTCAGCTCCCACTTTTAATTCAAACTCACCGTTTTTAATTTTGGCCGGCAGATCATCCACAAAATCACTGTCTGTGGCAGCTCCGCCATCCGGGAATGTTCCGAAGTCAAGACACACGGCAGTAACCAGGAAATGCTCATTCAAATCGAGCTTGGCACCATTCAGGTTGCTGCGTCCTGTTGCCTTATCATCGCTACTGGTAAGCAGATCAATAACACTTTTGCCTTCGATGGCTTTAATTCCGTAGATGTTGGCATCCACCACCTGAAGCGCCCTGTTGGAAAGACCTTTTACAATCTCCGGAGGCAATTCATTCTTCTTCATTTCGAAGTAGCCCTTGGAGGTAATATCAGTGCGAAAAGCCGCAGCTGTCATTACACTGTTTTTACCTTTGTTTTGTCCAGCGCTGTGGGCCTGACGAACAAAGGGTTTTACCGCTTTTTGTGAAATTCTTTTGGCAGCGGGACGACGCACCTGGGCAGGAACGCCGATCTCACCCAATACACCTTCGATTTCCTCTTCCATGGAAGAGCTGGCATACTCTAAACCTTCAATCATGGCATCTAATTAATTTGTGGTTAAAACTGTTGTTTATCGGAAAAAAGCAGTTGTTAGAATCTTACGCCGTTATGGAAAGATCATCATCTTCATCAATAGCCGAGATAGAGCCGTCTCCATCAAGTCCTGCAGTAATCTCATCACTGGTCACGGCAGATAAGTCGCCAATATCAGCGGATCCCTGAATCTGGTCGGATACTTTCTCCGCATTCACATCCTGATCATCGTCAGGCCCCATCACGGGAATCTGATATTCGGGCAGTGCCTGATACGAAGGAGGAACATCTCCCAGGCCGGGGCCGGCAAGCATCTTCTGACCGGTGAACTTCTGAATTCCATCCACAATACCATAAGCAGCAACGCCTAATCCCATGCGTTTAATCAGGGGGTGACGAATCATCTGATTAGCTATCAGACCTACGCCTGCAGTGGCCACGGGACGAATTAAATCTTTCAGGTCGGTGCCGTCAATGCCCATCATACCGCTCACGGTATTGGTGCCTTGTTCAACAAAGCCGGCCACTGATTTTCCCAGGATAAGTCCTGCTCCGACGGCAGCTGCAACTTTTAAATCGTCCATCATCTTATCTCCCGATACACGGGAGGAACGCCTGCGGGATGCTCTGCTTGCATACCTTCGAGGCCTTCTGGTTGTTGTTTTTCTTTTTGCCATTTTGTGAAATTTTTAAGGGGTTTCTCTCATTTACCGAAGAATCACTTTTTTTACGCCTCTTCGGGTTTTTCTGCGTACTGCCGCCTTTCTTTTGACAGGCTTTCTTTTCTTTTTAGTCCGCCGGGGTGCCGGAGGGCCTGCCAGGGCTTTGGGGCGGCTGGTTGTTCGTGGCAGGGCTGCAGGCTTTCTTTTAGGCTTGAACATTACATAAGCTGCTGTTCCCACAAGAAGAAGTCCTCCGCCAATGAGTAACTTCTTTTTGTGCCTGGCCAGAAAGCCCGGTTGCTGAACTGGTGCTGGTGTTGACATAGTTGATATGGTTTGCATTGGAGTAGCATAAGATTGAACAGGGGCCCTGACCGTCACACGAGGTGCAGAAACGGTTGTCACAGGCCTGCTGTAAGTTTGTGTCCTGACTGTTGGTCGAACAGTGGCAGATTTCATCGTTGCAGGCCTGGAAGCCATCGGACGGCTGGAGGCAACAACGCTTTGAACCATTTTTGTAACCGGAACAGTTGTTTTTCCACGGGAAGAGCTTCCTCCTGACTTGTTCACCAGTGAGGATGTAAGTTTTCCGGCTGCCGGGGCCAGTGCCATGGTTAACGGGTTGGAAGCAACTACTGCCGTTAAAATCGGGGCAACCAGAGGTTTTGCAATCTTGGTAATCGTCTTGAAGCCTTTCTTAGCCACCTTGGAAACACCTTTTCCTACTTTTTTAGCCAACCTCCCGATTTTCTTAAAGAACCCACCTTCCAAACCACCGTCCAGGCCTTGGATGGAAAGTTTAAAAACGCCACTGTTTTCCAGAAGCTCTTCATACTTTTCCAATCTTTCCAGCACCTGATCGCGCATGGGCGTATGCCAGTATTTGATGGCATCATTGAGCATGTTGAGCAGACTGGTCGAATCATTGGTGAAGTTCTGTACCAACGCAGGATTGACCTGGATCGCATCCCGTGTTTTTACCAGATAATTGTAGGTTTTCTTCAAGACATCCTCGTCCGACACATCTCCCAGGCCATCCAGCCCTTCCAAAAATGTTTTTCCGGAGATGATTTCTTCGATATCCGGGTCTTCCAGACCATGGAGCATTTCGATGGGCATTCCTGCCAATCCTTCTACTGAGTAAAGTGAAGCCATATTAAAATCGTCTTTTTGTTCTGAATAGGGCTTCTCAAAATTGAAGCTGTCCAGAACCGGGTCAATAATTATTTCCGGGTTATTGTCTGTCGCGGGAATGCACACGTAGATATGTTGGTAGTAGTCTCGTCCGTAATATTTTGTTATCCTGAATTTGAAAGGGATATTCAGACAATGCAGGATGGAAGCACAAAAAATGGAATAACAGTCACAATCAATACCGGCGCTGTCAATGCCCATCTGCTTGTGACGCACCTGGCCGTCATGCCAGCTGCGCGCGGGTGTTCTAAGCTCCTCCACGCCGGGACGATCGCGGCGGTATTGCAGATAATTGTAAGCAAACTCGAAGATGTTGGCCGCTGTTTCCTGTACGGTACGCCCTTTCAGAACCTCCGCTATTTGTGCTGCTTCCCGATGATGATCCCGGACAATCTGAATGGCCAGGTCAACCACCTCTTCCACCTCGCCATTGCTGGTAAGTCGTTTGTTCTTATTATCCGGTTTGGGGAAGTATTTATTGAATTTGGAGCCATCTTTCACTTTCCTGGGGCCTGCCGACAATGCCAGACCTGTCCCTTCCAGTGATTTGGTGGTGGTCATGGTGGCACCGTTAACCTTTACAGTTATGGAAAAACTAAGATGCTCGGCCAGGAGTTGTTTCAGCTGAGCTGAGTTATTAAGAATGTCCTGCGTTACCCCGTTACTGTTGAGCGCGTGAACAGGCATCTCTATTCTGATGCTCTTTTCACCCGCACTATTGGGCATAATGACAGTAGTGGAAGCATCAGGAGTGGAATAACCAATGGGCTGTCCGTTGTAATATGCTTTTACCGAAGGAATCTGGAGATTTACCGTATTCTCAGAATGGTTGTAAATTCGGATACCCACCGAAAGGACTACCCGGTAGGCCGCAATGTCCAATATATTGGAGGGAACAACCAGGTTATGGATCTTGAAAGAGGAAATAACAAAAGAAACCCGGTCACTGATGTCCATCAGCGACCAGAGTTTCTTTACTGCAATGCCGGTTCCGACGGCAAATAACCCAAACAAAACTGCTTTCTTCCGATTCATGAAACGAAATTAGCAGCAGGAAGATTCCCCTTTCGGGGTTGTTCAGGTTTAATGGGTGTTTCTGTTGTTTTTTGCCAGATAACCGGGATTCATCTGGCTTTTTGGCTGTTATCGGGGTTTGGTGGTTGCTGAGCGGCGCTGACCTTAATTGCGACGATCAAAAAGCCTGTTGCTAATCTTCTCTTTCAAAGAAACTATGGCATCATCAAGCAGTTCAAAGCCCAGGTTTACAATTTTCCGGGAAACTTCCTCGGGTAAAAAATCTGGAAACCGAAACGCTGAATTGCCGGAGAGCTCTTTCAGGCGTTGCTTCATGGCCAAATGGATTTTAATAAACTCATCCTTATTGCCACCCTTGTCGGGATGAAATTCAAGGGCCAGGCGACGGTACTCGGTCTTTAGCTCCTGGAGGGTGTGACAGTGGTCGAACATGAGAAATACTTTTTAGTTTCGGGACTATCGATATCGGGCAATCCAAAGTGGTCAATGACTATTTGGGCCTGCCGTGGAGTCAGCGTTTTGTGCGTAGGCGCATATCCGGCAGCCCGGAGTTGTTCCATGACCTCCCGACTCTCTTTCAGCATCCTGGAGAAGGCTTCCACCGGACGCGAGTAAACCCCTTCGCGCATGTACATCCGGGCGAAGAGGGACTTGGGGACACACCCCTTGATTTTTACTTCCATAAAATTGTTTTTGAAATTAATGAATAGGGGAATTCTCGTTTCGAGGCCCTTGTTTTTCAAGGTTTCTTCCCGGATAATGGTCATTCCAGGAATCGGTAAATGGGATCATCCGATCAATTTCCTTTCTTGTTCTGTTATCGAAGATGATGACTTTCTGAATTTCAGACTCGTTAAATGCGCGCATAACGTAGCGCTTCAGCTTCATAGCACCATACTGTAGTGAGTAGTGATCCCACTTGGTGACAGACGCCCGGTTGGTTGAGGTTCCGTTTCGAAATACAATCCAGGCATAGGACAGAGCGGTATCCGGATCAAAAAATTTTCCCATGATGTTAAGGTTTTAAGCGTTTACAAGTTCGAAAGGCTGGTTGGTGCTTCTCAGCTGCCTGATCTCTTCCAACATAGACAAAAAGTGTTCGTTGCCCTTTTCGGCAGTTGGCTTTGTTCCCATTGGACAACTGGAAACACGCTGAATGAATTCTGCCTCCAGGTATGGGATGCAGCGCCTTACGGAACTTAGCTGCCGGGTATAGTTTTCAATGGTGGGATTCTGCAGGTAGTCATCCACGCACTGCAACAGCTTCTTGCGTTCAGTCTTCTGCTTTGTCTTGCGATCCTGCCACATCTTCTTCTGCGTAATCCATCTGAATGTACCCATCAAACCATTGGGATTGTCTTTGTGAAAAAACATGGAGGGGGAAACAAACCACTGACCCGTCAGGTAATACTCTTTTTTGCGGAGATAACCGGAAGCCATGAGCAGACGATTTCGCAGGTTTTCGAGTTGTGTCTCCAAAGCCTTTGGGGAGGTGTCGTGGCAGAAGTAGTTGGCCGCCAAGTATTCGATGGTCTGCTTCTCTTCCGGCCGGTGAATTTTACGCCCATTCCAAAGCTGGCCGCCATAGAGGGTTTTCAGATGGTCTGGCAAAAGCAGGTTGTCCTGCTGAGGATCTGCATTCCAAAGAAGCCAGACAGCGTATTTGTAGAGGTATTCAGCTGCCAGCAGCGACCTTTTCCGGGCATTTGACTCTCCTTGATTAACATAATCGCGCGCGCCCCCCGGCTCGTCGAAATTTTGCACAGCAGCCCCTTCCAAAGAACATTCACTCCGTTCAGGGCCTGCACTCTGACCTACTTCCGGTGTCTTTAAAAGTGTCTTTTTGGGGTTTATTAAATCCCGCATTTCATTGGCCTTTTCGGAAAGTGACAATTCTGGGTTATCAACACCCGGGGAATTAACCGGCATTATTTTTTTATTTTTTCTGAAAGAAACAGATACTTTAGATGGTTTGCAATTTGCTTTTTCTTTGAGATAAAGCGCTGAATTTTGGCCTTTTAAAAATTCTGACGTCGGATGATATTCCGGATCCTCTGCATCCCAGAGCAAGATCAACTCCGGATGAACGTACAAATCATAATTGGCCTTCACACCATGCGTTATTTTACTAACGATGGCACCGCATTCCTTCAGTCTTTCCAGACGTCGGTAAACGGTAGAGGCTGCCCTCGGAGTACTCCGACTCAATCGATATGCAAGATCCTTGTTGTTGGTATTAATACGTACCGGACTGCCGACAGGAACAGGAAGCGGTGAGAGTTCCGTATTTTCAAAAAGGGAAAGCTTCAGCTCAAACTGGCTGACAGCTTCAAAGTAGAGTTGTTGCAGAAGTGAACGGTGTGCTTCGGTTAGTTTCTTTCGCCTGGCTTCCGGGAAATTACGATTCTGCTCATCAATCTTCCGGTTGGTGTAAAAAATAAAATTATCCAGAATTTGCTGATGCAGCTGAAAACTTTCCCTTTTTATATAAGGCTTGACTATTGATTTTCTAGCCAAAGGTTTGTACTTTTGGACCGAATTCATTTTAGTATGTTTAAAGTGAATCGACCTCCATAGGGGTGCCACCCTGTGGTTGTCATTTTGTGAAATTTGAGTGTTATCGCCAATAATGCTCATTAAAGGGGACTCAAAAAAGTCCCCTTTCTCTATTTAATGCCCTAATAATAAGGGCGTCTTCCGGTAGTTTTTGATTCTGCAAGGAATTCGTCCAGGGCTTCGCGGGTTATGATGTATTTCCTTCCTGAACGTTGAGCTTTGATTTCACCGCGTCGAAGAATTTGAACCAATGTGTTGCGGTGTACTCCGATGATTTTGGCAGCCTGTTCGGTGTCAAAAATTTCTTTATCCGATATGGATACAATTTGGCTACTCAATGAGGCAAGTTCGCTTCTGACAAGTCTGATTTCGGACATCAGGACTTCAAACGGATTCTGAAGTGTTTGGGTTTCCATACAATTATGTTTAAAGTTAAGTAATGCAGGGTTTTACTCTGTGCCATACCCTGCAAACCATTTTGTGAAATTGATTATTAAATTTTTGTTTTTAAGTTTTATTATTTTCAATCTTTACTCTTGTTTTCAGCCCGCCCCTATTAAAAGCCCTCTTGCTTAAAACCTTTAATAAACTGAAAATCATTTATTTTAACATACCTGATAAGTAAAGATATGTTAAACGCAAACATAGAATAAAAGTAGATTCAATTCTAAATTTTAATAAAATTTTTTTCACTTTCATGTAAGATTTTTCAAAATGTCAGTAAAAGAGAGACTTAAAACATTTATCAGGTACCGGGGCGTTGGTGAACGACATTTTTGCCGAACCATAGGTGTATCTGAATCGTTTGTCAGTGCTATGCGAAAGTCGTTGCAACCTGATAAGATCAGCAACATCATCCACCAATACCCGGAGCTAAACATTTACTGGTTGCTCACCGGTGAAGGTTCCATGATTCAGAAATCTCATGCCAGGCTAAAAGAGGCCAAAACCACCATCCACGTTCTCAATGATCTCATCGACTCCCGGGAAGAGCGTATTCATATTCTGGAAGAAGAGAACACTGCTCTTAAACGTGAAATTGACTCCCTGCACAAAAAAAATCACCCTTTACAAAGAACGTTATGACTCCGGTGATTCTCCCGGGAAAGGTGGAGTCATCCTGACCTTTCCCGAGCTTTACTCCACTTTTCGCGACCTTTTCAGCACCTTTCATCTGCATAAGTGCTGTAGTCGGCTCCTTTTAGTTCCATTTCACATTCTGCAACTGCTTTTTCAGCCGCTGTTCACTCTGATGGATGTAAATCATACTGGTTTTTATATCGCTGTGTCCCATGAGTTCCATGATCAGATAGGGATTGGCTGTAATATCCGCCAGTAAAGTGCCAAAGGTATGTCTGGCCACATGAAAACTAATTGCTTTCCTGGTTTTGGCCATTACGGCAATAGCTTTCAAGTGACGATTTACAACCTGATTCGCTATTGGTTTGATGATCCGGGATGTCCCGTCTCTTTTTTCAAGCAGCTTTTTTAGAATTTGCTGGGGTTTCCCTTCAAACATTAGATACAATGGCAATACAACGTCCGTGGTTTTGGCGTATTCCACCTTGGCTTGTTTAAAGCGAATAGTGTATCCTTCTTCTGATGATTCAATGTTTTTTTCTTTTAAGGCCATCAGGTCAGAATAACGAATTCCGGTATAGGCTGAGAAAAGAAACAAATCCCTTACATAACTGATCTGTTCAAAGCCAACTTCCGGGAATTCCAGGTCTTCTATTCTTTGAACTTCTTCAAGAGATATATTCTCCCTGGTTCCCGGCACCTTTTTGGAAGAGAAATCATTGTAGGGGTTGTCTTCAGATTTGATATACTTTCGCTTAATGGCTATGTTGATAAAGCGCAACAGGTTTTTGTGATGCTTGTGAATGGTGTTTTGCTTAAGTGCTTTTGCCCGTAGCATTTTGTCGAAAGCCACCACCTTTTCATAGTTGAAGTCTGAGAACTCACAACGGTTTTCACCGCAGAATTCCTTAAAAATATTGATGGTGTAGTTCCATTCTTTTCTTGTGCCGTAAGCCATGTGCTCATCATTTTCAGCCTCGGTTTCAAGAAAAGTGATAAAATCGAAGGGGGTGTTCTTGTTGTTAACAAAATCTTCCAGGACAGATTTTGAAAATTTACGGCCGCTATTGATCAGTGAATATTCAAAGTTTTGAATGTCACTAATCATGTTATGCAGATATTGATTCATGGAAATGTAGTTGGGGTGGGAGGGTTTGACTTTGTCTTTGTACCTTCCTGAGGTTCCCCATTGCTCCGGTTCCAGAAAAATTTTTGTTGAAATGTACTTTCGCTCTGTCCGGCTGAAGTAAATTTCCAGTTCCAACGGTGCTTTGTCGCCGTCTTCAAGTTTCTTCTTTCTCCTATTGAAGACAAACTTGTACTTTGCTTGTTGCTCCATCTGTTTTCAAAAAAACGTGTTACATGGTATCACAAAAACGTGTTTTGTGTATCGCAAATGTATCACAAAAACCGATTTTAAATGTTTTTTTGAACAACAACAAAAGAAGTGCTAAAACAAACAAAAGCCGCATAAACAGTGACGTTCATGCGGCTTTTGTGTTTTGTTTTTATTTGAAAATTTTCTTTCAGTCGGGATGAGAAGATTCGAACTTCCGACCCCTCGCCCCCCAGACGAGTACTCTAACCGGACTGAGCTACATCCCGAGCAATAATGTTGTCTTGTTTTTAAGACGGTGCAAAGATAACCAAATTGAAGGTCTCTGCAAGCCCCCAAAGCCAAAAATTGCGATTTTTTTAAGGTAGAAGAAACAACTGCTTTGATTTTAAAAAAGTTACAATTTCCTTTTATTGATAAAAAGAAGATCGGGAATAAACATTATCTTTACGTAACTGACACAAAAGAAATCAGATTAAAACGACTAAACCCATATTAACATGATTGACACAGAAGCTTTCAAAAGAATGTCTTACGGACTGTATGTCGTATGTTCCGGTAATCAGAGCAACGGAAACGGTTATATTTCGAACAGTGTATTTCAGGTAACAGCAAGCCCTGCGCAAATGGCGGCCTGCTGCCACAAAGACAACCACACTGCAGGCATCATAAAAGAAACCGGAAGTTATTCCATTTCAGTTCTCCATAATGAGGCTGAAACGGCAATCATTGACAAATTCGGTTACAAAAGTGGAGCAGACATTGACAAACTAAAAGGGATGAATGTGGAATATGGGGGAACCGGAATTCCAATTCTTCTCAACGAAGCCATTGCATGGATTGAATGTAAGGTGGTAAAACCGATTGATGTTGGCACCCATCTTATTTTCATTGGCGAAGTGCTTCAGACTGAATTGCTGGACGAAACAAAACCTGCAATGACTTATGCGGAATTTAAAGAGAAAAAACAGCGAACGGCTCCTGCCAATGCCCCAACCCACATTGATGAACAAGAATCAACAGACTCAGAAAAATCAGGGGACAAATACGAGTGCCAGCAATGCGGGTTTGTTTATGAAAACGACAAAGAGGGCACCCCATTTGATGAGTTGCCCGACGACTGGCAGTGCCCGGTTTGTGGGGCACCAAAATCAAAATTTAAAGCTATATAGTTTCTGTCCATAAAGTACCACTTGCGTCGTTACGCTTGCCGCCAAAATACTCATTTACGATTATATAGACATACTATATAGCCCTTATGAATCAAAGATCGACGAAATCAATAAGCCAGGTTTAAAAAGAATAGTTTTGTAGATTTGCCAAAAATTTTTTGATGTATTCCAGACTCTTCTTTTTCAACCCCACCAACGAAATGGCCATTGCCAATGGGGAAGTATCCTATATGCCTCCGCGACACTTGCATCATTTCGAAATGGATATGGCTGCTCTGCCATGGCTGTTGGGCACTGAAAAAGATTACATCCTGGTCAGAAAGAAGGAAGGCAATTCTATTCAACATCTGGAACGGTTCAATTGGGATTTACCTTCTTTGGTAACCTCCCCCGAGGATCTTTCCTCCAAAGATCAACACAACCTGTGGTTTTCTCCCTGGGGCTGGAGTCCGGCTGTTTACAGACATTTTAAGCCCTGGGAACCATTTAGCCATCCACTCTGGTCATCAAACCCCTTTGCCAACTGGAGAAAAGAGCTGGCGGGTATTTTGAGCAGAGAAACCAGTTATCAACTTCTGAAAAAGATCTTTGCCATAAAAAGTGCGAACCCATCGGCATATTCCCTCATTACCATTCCGGATATGCCCATGGAAGTTTACAAAGAAGAAAACCTCACCGAGATCCTCCAAAAGCAATCTCCTCCGTTGATTGTCAAGACACCCTTCAGTGCATCAGGAAGAGGACTGTTCAGAATACGAACCGCTGAAGATGCACCCGAAAAATCCCTCTGGGTAAAAGGGATGCTCAAAAGACAGGGGAAAATATACATTGAAAAGATGCTCAGGAAAGTTCAGGATGTCTCTTTCCAGTTTTATATGAATCCTGATGAAATAACATTTCTGGGACACAATTACTTCTATGCCGAAGCATCCGGACAATTTGCCGGCTGTGCCATCGGAATTCCGGAAACTTCCTCTCCCCTGTTCAGGGACCAAAAGCTTGTATCTGAATCCATTGAACAGGCATCAGAACTTCTGCATAAAGGAGTCTCAGCATTGGGCTTAAATAAACACTATACGGGGCCTGCCGGGATTGACGGAATATTTACAGAAGACACCAACGGCAAATTAAAGTTGCAACCCTGTCTGGAGATTAACCTGCGGTACAATATGGGATATGCCAATGTCCTTTTTAAACAAAAAATGCACCCTGAAGCAAAGGGGAAATGGAAAACAGGCATCTTTACTAAAGAAGGATGGAGGGAATTTTGCCAAAAAGAAAGCAAAAAACACCCGGTGAAGATGCTTGATGGCAAACCGATAAGTGGCTTTATTCCTTTTGTTGATCCTGAGGGCAACAAACTCTTTGGAGCCTGGCTGCACCTACGCTAAGTCAGGCTTGAGTTTCCTGCTCTTCAATCTTATCTTTTTTAAGGACGGGAGCAAGTTCCTCTTTTATCAACTTCAATGTCGCCTTGTAACCTACCTCCACCAAATCGTCAATCCGGTCAAAATCGAAAAAGGTAAACTCTTTCATCTCTTCCGGTTCAATCATAAAATCACACAACTTACGACTCTCCACTACATTTTGCTCAACTCCAAGACTAAAAGCCCGCTGAGCAATATCTTTCATCCCCTCTATTTCTTTCATGGGACCATTGTAATTCACATGAACCCCTATCAAAGTCTGACATTTATCTTTTATGGACCGGGCCGGAAGATTGTCAAACAAACCTCCATCAATATACGTGACACCGTCAATCACCTGCGGCAAAATTATTACCGGAACGGAACAGGAAGCCAAAACAAAATCAATGAGCGGTCCTTTTTCGCCTTTCACCTCATTTTTACCGTCGGTAATATTAGCAACCGACAAATAAAACGGCTTTTTAAGCGCAGAAAAATCATCCTTTTCAATTTTGTCTTTGAGAATTTTCTTCACGGCATCCAGTTCAAAAAAACCATTCTGACCAATGCGCAGTGAAACCAGATTGTAGATCTTATCCTTCTTCACAATTTCCAAAATCTGATCAGGACTATATCCGGCTGCATAAAGCACTCCAATCAGAGATCCCATACTTGTGCCGGAAACAATATCGGGTGACATCCCGTTTTCATCAAGTGCCTTGAGAACGCCAATGTGAGCAAAGCCTCTGGCACTGCCACCACTAAGAGCAATCCCAATATTATGATCGTACCTGTTTTCAGCAGGGGCAGCAACTTCTTTGGAGGCTGCGTCCTCAGATTTATTTTTCTCTTTGGAGAACCAATTAAACCAACCCATTCGACTGATTATTAGATAAAACTTCTGATTGACAATCACAAAGTAAAATTATCAAAAAAGGGAAAAACAACCAATTTGTTTTTCCCTTTTTAACGAACCGTTAAAAACGTTGTCTCATGCATTTACTTCTCCACCGAGTACATAATCAATGCAGAATAGGTGTTAACTCCCTGGCTTGAATGTGATGAGTACTCCAGATCAAGAATTTGTTCAGGTGTAATAGCTTCCTCCTGCAAAAATGAATTCATTTGATCATCAAGAGACATATCGTAATCATCCAATCCGGTATACTGAAAGTGTTTGGTAAAAACTTTTTTCATAGGTACATTAAATTAAAAAAATTAAACCGATTCCGTTTATAAACTGATTGACTCCGCAATCAAATTAGTTTGATTTCTTGTACGCAGAAAAGAGCTTTTTGATTCAAAAAAAGAGCGGAAGATCTTCTTTTTTTCAACAAACACCTGTAATTGATTGCTATATAACGCATAGCAATTAAAAAGGCCGGAAACATTGATGCGCCCGGCCTCTACAAACAATCAAAATCAGATTATTTCAGGTTATTAACGGCCTCAACCAACTCAGAGAATCTTTTATCCATTTCGGTTCTGATTCCCTTGAAAAAAGCCTTCACTTTTTTGGGATCATCTTTCCCGTCGGGATGATTTACCTTTGCAATGACATCATTCCGAAAATCAATAGCATCAGTGACCACCTTTTTAAAATCTTCTTCTTTAATCTGATCAAATATCATTTTACGAACATAAGCTTCAGTAACAATTTCCGAAGCAAGGAAGTTTATGTCTTTTTTTAAATCACGAATACTTGCCATTTTTATCTGTTTTTATGGTTCTTCTTCAAATTTAGTTGTTTTTTTTGAACTCTGAGAATTGTGAATCAAGAAAAAAGCCCCTGATGGCAATTTTAATAGAAAAGGCCCCATACTCTTTCCATTTATCACAAAAAAACGAACATTCGTAAAAGAATACAATCATTTAGGCATTAATGAGAAACACCGGAAAGATAAATTCTTAAATTTGTGTGTGTCAGAAAGTGCTTGTGCTTTTTTTAACCCAAAAAGCGCAGCCTGACCCAAGTAACCCATGTTCAAAAAGAAAAAGACGACCCAAAACGTTGGGCCGTCTTTTTTACTTTATAATAAATTGTTTGATTAATTCAGCCACACTTCAAGCTGGTCCATCACCCTGTTTTTTAGGGAGTCCGGTAAATTATTTATTCTGGTCCGATGTGACCCTCCAGGTTTCTCAATTTTCAACATTTTACTAAACCCTTCAGGTTCAAGGGATGTTGCACTCCAGGGATCATTCTCCCCGGTAATAAGAATCATTTCAGGATCAATCTTCTTTAATTTTTTCAATATGCTGAGCGGCACCTGCTCATCAAAAGAAAGATTTTCCACCTCCGGAGCCATAAAACGATTGGAAACGGTATCTTCCTTTATTTCATCCAGAAAATCTTTGAATGGAGCTGCCAGGTATGGATAATACCCGAGCTCTTTATATGCCTGATAAAAGAAAGGACCAATTTCTTCCCACTGCTGATCTGAAAAATATCCAAAATCGCTTCCCTGATGCAGATGGGCAAAAAGCACTTCAGCATCTGCCCCGGGCTCGGGAATTTCATCCACAGGTCCGCCCCACTGCCACAAGCTAAATGGATATTCAAGCACTGACAACTCAAATGCACGCTCCTTCCCCATTCTAAAAGTATATTCTTTTTGTGCAACCAAATCATTAAACCAGGGCATCAATTCCTCCTTGCGTTTCAAAACTTCTTTTTGAAAAACGGCAATTCGTTTGCGTTGTTCGGCTGTGCCCACACTGTCAAAGAACTCCACCAAACGGCGATCGTCCCGTTCAAAATTAAATGGCGCCACATAGGAAACAGTAACATCAACATCCTGTGGGAAAAAAGCCCGGTGAATCATTGCGGTCTGACCTCCCTTACTTATTCCGGTATTAACCCATTTGCCTTTGTAGAATTCCTTCAAGGCTTCAACTACCCGATGATGATCTTTAGCAGCCTGCTCCACCGTCAGGTACTCCCACTGCACAGAATCGGGAACAGACTCTCCAAAATACCGATGCTCCACAACCACCTGATTGGCCTGCAGTAAAGAAGCCAGTTCGGATGTAAAATTTCCAGGAGCCATATAACCTTCTGTAATCAAGACCACAGGAGCTTCGTGGGATTTGTGAGACAGCCAGACACGTTGCTTAAAAAATCCTTTGTCCGGATTGTTGTGATCCAATGGTTGATTGATCCACAACAACCATGCTTTGGAGTACATGGAATCCGGTTTAATCTCCTCAATGGAAGAAAAAGCGGGTCGTGATTCCACAAACTCTGTGGCAGTTTGCCATTTTACACTACAAAATGAAAGAATACCGGTAAATACCAGCAGAAATGAAATTCGTAAAACTTTTGCCATTTTCTTACGTTAAATGAAATCTTCAAAGAGGCCAAAATTACATCAAATTGTTTTTCTTTGTAATGATTTAAGTTAATAAAAATAATAAACCATGAAGCATCTTTCTACACTATCAGTATTCTTCTTTCTTTTCAGCTTAATCTCGGTAGCAGCCCCTTTAAAAGAGGTTCACCGTTCCACCAAAACATACGACAATATAACATCGGTTGATATTAAAGGAGATTTTTGCAAAGTAATACTGAAACCATCGGCCACCCCGCAAGTTACCGTAAACAGTTTTATTGAAGCATCCAAAGACATTGAAGGTTTTGGCATCAATGACCAAACCGAAGCAGGAAAACTCACTTTGTTGGTGGCTGTTCCTTCAGAGCATGTATCCACCAAGTCGGGTGAAATTGAGATTCAATTACCTGCCGGCACGGAAATTAAAATCAAAACAGCTTCGGGTTACATTGAAGCTTCAGACCTGAAGGGGTGTAATGTAAATGCGCACGCCTCTTACGGAAAAATAATTGTGGAAAACTTAACGGGTGATTATTCTTTCAAAACCTCCACCGGAGGTATCAGTGTAAACCAACTGAGCGGAAAAGTGTCTGCAACATCCACAAAGGGAGACATTGAATTGACGGACATTGATGCATCCACCACCATTGTTACCGACGCCGGAGCCCTGACTCTTAAAAATCTGAAAGGTAAAATTAACACCCAAAGCAACACAGGTACCCAAACCATCAATAATTTGACTGGTGACCTGATGCTAAGAACCTCCACCGGTGAGATAACCCTCAACAACCTCAAAGGCAATATTGAGACTGCCAATGATGACGGGGATGTATGGTTAACGGATGTGGAAGGAACGTTGCGTCTGATATCCATTTCCGGCAACCTGGTGGGGAAAAACATCCTGCTAACCGACAATGCCTATTTTGAAACTACCAAAGGAAGAATTGAGATGGAACTCCGAAACGATATGAATGAACTCACTTTTGATCTGGCGTCCAATTACGGTTTTCTTTACATCCCTGGAAAATCAAAGAAGAAAAAGCTGAGAGAAGGCAAAGGCCCCATTCTCATTTCAACTTCATCGAATAACGGAGCGCAACGCTTCACATTGGTTAATGAATAATAGAGATATTAAAGAACAAAAAGCCGTTCATCCCAAAATCGGAAGAACGGCTTTTTTATTTCTAAGCCCCATCAGGAATTACTTCTTGTTTGATTTTCCTGACTGACTTTTGTCTGCATCATCATTTTTCTTACCACCTGCAGGCTGACCCTTGGATTGAGAAGCCTTTGCTTTCGTTGCATCAGCATCCTTTGCTCCACCCTTTTTGCGGCGCTCAAGTTCTTTAAGCACTGCATACTTTGCAGCTGCAATGGTTTCACGATTCACTTTTTCGGTGATTCGTCCTTTCATCAAATCGTCAAACTCAATGTAACCATCCATCAGCAGCAACTGGGTAATCATATTGTTGATCATCGTTTCGTCGCTGTATCCTTTGGCCTGGTAGAGTTTTCCTGAATCTTCAAGGAACTCTTGAGCAAAATCGGGATAGTTGGGCAAACTCATCAGTTCATTACAGGTTTCCCCAAAGCTGCTCAACTCAATATTGAGGTTAGGAGTCACCAACAGTGGGCTGAACTCTTCCTTCTTGTCTTTAGGACAGAACATATTGACACCACTCATATCCACAGAAACTGAAGGATCATCCATCCTGACAAATTCTGCCTTCATCATCTTATCCAACTGATAAAGATAAAAATTGTATCTCCACAGCTCATTACTGCTCTGACCATTGGTGAAAATGTGACCATACTTCTCACGTACAATTCTACGTACGTGATTTTTCTTATCGTTGATCTCACTGCTATTGGCACGCAGTTCCTTAATCAGATTGGTGAGCGATTGAGCAGCCTTTTGTGGTCCCATAATCTCTTTCCCCTTCTTGCCGATCTCAGTGGAAACGATACCACATTCAATCTTGGAACCTTCTCCATTACCGTCGGGCCCGCCACTCAGTACATCAATCAGCTGGTAGCGCTGCTCAATCTGTCCGTCCTGAGCAATAAACGGCTGTCCTGCAGGGGTACTGGCAAGGGAGTCGAAGATAGAGCTGAAGATATTTCTTGAAAGGATCACATCCTCCATCTGATCATTCAGTTCCACATGAGCAATAAAGCGGTTTTTCACGATATCGAAATTCACCTGAGTAACAAGCCATTTCTCATCTTCGAAAGGTATCTTTTTACCCATAAAGATCTGGTTGACCACTTTTTCAACATCTACCTTATCCATCATTTTGTATGAGGATGCCAGATAATACTTGCCATCTTTGGGATCAATTTCCCAATCAAGCACATCATCCAGATAGTTTCCGTGTTGCGACAACACCTCCACAATGTTCTTATCGGCGGTATAACGCGACAGGGTACGCTGAAAGTGTGGTCCATCCTGACTGGTTGCTTTTTCTTTTCGCTCACCATGCGAATCGATGTAAAGCAGGAAGTTTTCAGGATTACTGACTCTGGTAATACCGGCTTCCTCCTTGGAATAGTTGTGAGCAGTAAGAATGATATCAATCTTGTAAGGCATCTGAATTTCACACAGACCGCTGATAGTACTTCTGGAGTTCAGATCTTCCACATTACTGTCGGCACTACTCTCAAACAGGTATTTATAATACTTTATGTATTCCGGATCAAAATCTGTAACACGTGAGAAGTCGCCCTCTTCAGTTCCAAATCCATAAATATTTCCCTCCTTGTCACGGAAAACATGGTACATATCACCAGCCACATTCTTGATGGAGCGAACGCCCGGAAGATTCTGTTCCAACCATTTAAGTGTGAGTCCGGCAAGCATTTCAGACTTACCTACCCCACTGTCACCATCCACTTCCACCACGAAAATGGAACCATCTTCCAACTCAATAGCAAAAAGTGATCCGTGTTTGGGAATACCACCCATCTCTTTCACCCGCTCATTCATCATAGTGAGCCATGGCTTCTTCACATCACCAAAATAATCGGCTTCCTTACGCAGGGGTGTCACCAGTGTTTTGATGTTACCACGAGGTCCTTTAATATCGAAGTACCCAACCTGCGGAAATGAGATTACTTTTTCCGGAGCTCCCAGCAACAGGAATACATCAGGCACAAAGTTTTCGGCCTCTTCAAGTGAAATATCTTTGTACTGAGTCAGTCTGAAAAAGTCGGTCAGATATTTAATATATCCCTTTTGGAAAATAATCAACTGGGTTACGACACCGCTTTTCATTATTTTACAGCGATAATCGTCGGGATCCATATTGGCCACAAAACGAGCAAGTCGGCGTTCGAAGAATTTGGAATCGGGCTTGGTCGAAAGCGCTTTGATATAATCGTTTTTCGACTTGTTACGATTCATATCCAACAGATACATAGGTTCATCATCTCCACGATCAATTTTGTGGAAAGGATATTCACGCTTCTTGGCATCGGTGGAGATACGTGTGTGTCGCTGAACCGATTGTTCAACAGAAATCACCCCACACTTGGTCATCACGTCATTGATCCAGTTGAGAGATCCTCCGTTAAACTCCTTGAGGGTTTTGTCCTTAACTTCAAAATTACGGAATAGTGTGATACCATGCTGAATCATCTGGTTCACATCACTATTCTGACGTCTGAAATAGGTATCCAACACTTTTATAAGTGTATGTGTATATTTATGGTAATAATCGGTACCTTTTGACAGATTCTGAAGAAGAATCAGGAAGCCCACAACTTTCTGGGTCACCTCAGCCAAACGGGTTTCGTCCACTTTTATATCTTTCTTACGAAGGATATAATTCATGATGTCGTCCACCTCCTGAGGAAGAATATCGGTAAGAATATTCTCTGTAAATATCTTCAGATCGGCATCATCGGTACTGTTTATACGATCCTGAAGAAATTGCATCTTCTTGGTAACATGATTGAAGAAACTGTTGTCGTTCTTCAGCAGGTAGAGATAAAGCACCTGATCGCTGACCGACAGGTCGCTTTCGAAAACACGACGCTTCACCACATCTGCAATAAACCCGAGACTTCTGGCAGAGATGCCAATTTCAGAAAACTGTTTATCCTGACGCAGGGTTTCCACAAAGTGACTTACATAACGTTCCAAATCAAAGTCTTTAACTGCCAATCCGGTGACTTCCTCAAAAAGGTCACAGGCAATGCGTATCATTTCGCGACGACTGGGTTCGATGGTTGCCTGCTCAAATGGCAGGTTGAAGTGCAGGAGTATTTCCTGAATGTGCTTCTTCAGCACGGCATTCACACCTTCCAGACGAGCCACATCCATGTAGTAGTCACCACTGGCCTGAAGCGTCAGAATCTTCATTTTCGTATCCGAGAAGAGCAGACGTTCCATCTCAATCAGGATTTCGCGCATGATGTTCTTCTCTTCCGGATCGTCGAGCACGTAATGATTCGGATGGAAAGTTTTCTTATTGTTAATGTATTTCAATATGGTGGCTTTGCTAAAACGCGAAGCAACTATATTGAAGTTAAGATTTCTCAGCTGAGGAATCTTCTTGTAGATCTGCGGAAGTAAATTCTCATATATTTTTGTAAATGCGCTGCTACGCACAAACTCTTCCACATCCCGGCAATCACCCACATTCCCCTGAAATTCAATCACTGAATTTTTAGAATCTCCGATGGTGGTAATGGAGACACCACTAACCTGAGGGGATGCATGATAAAGCGAACGATTCTCATTGATGAGTAACGACTGATTAACTTTCTTAGTCAGGTCACGTACCTGTTCATAATCGGAAAATACAGCATTCAGGAATTCATTATCTTTTCCGGAATTCAGGATTTTACTCATCAACGCCGGAACTTCAGCTTTTGGTTCAGCCTTACGTGCAGCCTGCAGTTTTTTCCAGTAGTTTAAGAATAAGGTAAAGGCTGTTCGTACTTCCCTTTCAAAAATCTCATAACTTTTGGATGTCCCCTCAATGAAACCACCCAATGAGAAGCGAACGACTCCGGTGCGATATGGTAGCGCTGAAATTCCTCTTTCACCGGCAATTTTTTTAGCAAAATCTTCAAGATCGTTGTAACTGCCAAAGTTTTTAAACAACAAATTGAAGAGATAAGAACCATCAGAATGGATAATAGAGACATCTTCAACCTCCAGTTCCTGAATAACCTCTTCAGCAATTTTGGCGGCTGTCTTTAGACGCAGATTGGATTCCGTTCTGAAGTTTTTGTTGATTCTGAAACGGTTCAAACCTTTTACAAGTTCACCTCCGTAATAGATATAGAAAGGCACATCCTTGTACTTAAAGTCATCGGGAAGTCCCAGAATATCAAGTTTGGCTAATGACACCAACTCATCGAGTAAAAACAGGTGCATGGGACTACCTTCGAATCCGGCACGTACCAAATCACCTGTCGCAGTTTTCTTTTTACCGTCATCAGCAAGTGAGGCAACGATAAAGCTTTCAATCTGATTGACAATCCGGCTACGGCTGGCATCTTTAGGCAATCTCGATTCCAGTTTATCCTTCAATGCTTTTGCCTTCAGACCAACCTCAAGCACGGCATTCAGGAAGTACAGAGAGCTGCTGTTGCCTCTGACAGCCTGATTTCGTTTACGGGAATAATCAATAACCTCCTTCATGGCCGGAGTAGCCACTAGAGCACCAAGACGATCGCCCGATCCTGCCAGGTTTTTGGTGGTAGAAAGTGACGATACAGCCCGCATTTTAGAGTAAACATTCTCATTATTGAAGATGTAACGGGAAATGGACCGCCATTTGGGCATCATCTCTTCTTTCACCTTCACACTATCGGTGTAAGCCTCGTCAAGCAACAGTGTAATTTTGCTATTGTTAACAAACTTCAGAAACTCAATCAGGCTTTCACGATTGAAATCACTGTATCCTGTAGGGTTGGACGGATCATTAATGATGATGGTAACATTTTCACAGAACCGATCCCACAAATTGCCGCTTGCATCAAAAAGCTGTAAGGTGTTTTTGATTCTGGAAAGTTTTGTCAGCAGGCGTTCATAATCAATCCGTTGATCTTCCAGATTCTCAATTTCAATATCAAACGGATTGATGTAAAACTTATCGTCTGAAAAGAGGTCTGTATATTCCCATGCAAGCACTTTATTATAAATGATGTACGGCTTCGGACTCTTATCGCGATAAAACAATAAATCGCGAATAATCATCTGTACATCATCAGAAATAGAGGTCTTGTCCAGGTTTCCAAGATCACTAATAAACCCTTTAATAACCTTCTGATCTTCTTCGCTGAGCTTTTCAAAATCTTTATACACGCCAAGGTCGATAAGCACATTGCGGAACCGGCCTTTATTATCAGATTCATTGTCAATTTTTGCAATGAATTTCTGATACTTCTCCATAAAGAGATTTACACCGAAATTTTTATGAAAATGGTTATGAAGCGTCCTTTTGTAATTATCAGGAATAAAGTTTATGATGGTTTTACACCTGTCAAGAATTTTATCCTCAATGGGTTTCACCTTACGCTGAAGCAGATATTCGCCATAGGTACGAATCTGGTTTCGTCCACCTCCTTCAAGGATTGTGGCAATCTGCAAGGCAGGAGTGTCCGAATAAAAATACTTACGAATGCGATCTTCAAAAGTATTGATGAGGTCATCATTTTGTTTTTCACGCGTTTCGGGTGATGCTGCATTCTGGATAAACTGAATAAAATCGCGAAAACGTGCCAGGGAATATCGGTCCTTAAGAATCTGACGAGAAAATGAATCAAATTTAAACAGATTGGTATTCTTCACCTGATCATTGGTTTGCCCCAGCTGTTCTTTTTTTATTTCGTCAAGTTCCTGATTGTAATCTTCAATTTTCTTATCGAGCAGTTCTTTAAATTCCACAAGGTTCTTGTTGTTCACATTCTCAAGTATCAACCTGAGGTTGAGCTGCGTATTGGCAGGAGCTCCAAGCTTCTTGGTATGAACTTTATTCAGGGTGTTGATAACCCCGTTGTGGAAACTAAAAACAAGAGAGGTATTGGAAGCATGTGATTCGGGAGAGTCGTCAATAACCACGATGCGCGAAATAAGCGGGAACCATTTGGAACCGGCAAACATATTCTTACGCATATGTTTCACTTTCACCACAAAAACGCTGGATGTATCCTCCTGCATCAACTCATACAGTTCTTCGCTTTTGGTGTTTTCCAGCACTCGCACAGAGCTTGTACCGAACACCTCACCTTTTATCAGCTCCACAGCGGTATCGCTGTTTCCCGACACGACAGTCCGGATAAGTCCGTTAAGACCTTTAAAGTTGACTGCCCATTCGGTTCGGTGCAGAAAATTACTTTTCTCTGCTTTGGTGGTATAATGGGTACTCTGATTGATCATCTGCTCCAGAGTATCCATAAGATAATTCCAGTGAGCCTCATCAATATCTCCGATAACCCCTATGACATCACGAAAACGACGCAACTCCACAGGCGCATCACCAATAATCACCTTGGCCAGGAAATCGATGGTTTGTTCAGTTACAGGAGGCGTACCAACGGAAAAATCATGCGTATTTCGTATGTTTTCAATCCACTTTTTCTGCTGTTTATTCACAATGTCATGGTCTGCAAAGTAACCAAGACGCCGGTTAAAACCCTGTTTCAGGGAGTTGTAAATAAATGCCTTCGAGTCCTCGTGAGGATAGAGCATAAGAGAAATGTCCGAATACCCTGGAATTTCCTCACGAAATTTAAGGAGGAACTTTTGAATTTCGGCCTGTTGACGTGCCGGATCATTGGGCTCTTCATAACAAAGGCGCACAAAAGCCTTTAAATTATCGAAGACAAAGTTAGGCAGAAATACTTCTGCTCGTTCACCCAACGAGGCATAAAGGTCGATGTATTCACGAGCCTCTTGTCGTAAAAAAGCTTTGGGGACTCCTTCGATTTGCATAATAAATGTCAATTAAAAATTCCGGTTAATAAATATCCTTTTGTCCTGTAATAAGTTTCTGTCCATAAAGTACCAATTGCGTCGTTACGCTTGCGGCCAAAATACTCATTTACGATTAGTAAACTCCGTTTTTGGCGGCTTCGCAAGCCTGGCAATTGGTGCTTTCTAACCAGAAACAGCTCTAAAAACAGAATTTGCTTAGTTTATAGACATCCTGTAAATAATATCTCCTGCAACCTGCGCTTAAAGATTTACTAATTTTAGCGCCATTTGATTTCAAAATGTTACAAATATAGATATATCAAAAATAAAATAAAAGCAAAACCGCCCTGTTTTTATCCTTAGACACGGATATTAACAGGGCTTAACGTTTTGCATTTACTTCTTACAGAACCTAATTCCGGCAAATCATGAAGATTTAGCGGGAACCCTTGAGGTATTTATACAATTCACTGTCGGTAGAAAGGATAACATGCGTTTGATCATCGAAGGTTTTTTCGAAAGTTTCCATGGATTTCATAAAAGTGTAAAGAGTTCTGGAAGCGGACGATCGGTTGTAGGCATTGGAATAAATGGCTGCAGCTTCACCATCGGCCCGTCCCATGATTTCCTCGGCTTCTCTGAATGCTGCCGATTGAATAGACTTGAGTTCCCGTTCCTTCTCACCGTTAATGCGAGAAGCTTCACCCTGTCCCTCAGACCTGAACTTGTCAGCTATGCGATAGCGTTCACTCTTCATCCGCTCATAAACCTGTGTGCGGACATCTTCCACATAGTTGATACGTTTCAGGCGGAAGTCCATCACTTTAATCCCCAAATCGGCAGTTTGTTCATTGGCTGCCTGAAGAATCATAGCCTGTATTTTCTCACGTCCCACATCAATCTGTTCCAGACTGTCACCAATCATTTCACTGATAACACCCGATGACATAGGCTGTCTGTTACTTGTTCTGACAGCTTCAATAAGATTATGATTGGCAATAAAATCTCTTGTTTCCCCATCAAGAATATCATCGAGCCTGGACTGGGCGCCCAATTCATTACGCAGACGTATAAAGAACTGTAAAGGATCCACTATTTGCCAGCGGGCATAGGTATCTACAAAAATGTATTTCTTGTCTTTGGTCGGAATCTGGTTGGGATCACCATCCCATTCCATATACCGTTTCTCAAAAAAATTAGCCGTTTGAATAAAAGGAACCTTGAAATTCAGTCCCGGTGTTGTCACAGCCTCTCCCACAGGTTTACCAAACTGGGTAACAACGACCTGCTCGGTTTCATCCACCACATAAATACTCCCCACCAGAGTAATTAATGCCAGAAAGAGAACAACTATTAAAGTAATTTTATTTCGTTTCATATTCGATCTTTTATTATGTTGATTCGTACGAATCTCTTTAATTTAAAGGTTAAGGTCAAATGGAGGAACCCCACAGGGTTCATGCTCCTGCTTATTCCTGGGGGTTAAGTTTTTTCACATTATCCATCTGCATCTGCAAGAGCGGCAATACATTGTTGCCCTCCTGGTCGGTAATAATCTTGTTGCCCAAACGAGGAATAACTTCCTGCAGTGTTTCCAGATATATCCGTTCACGGGTAACTTCAGGAGCCCTGACATATTCAGAATAAAGTTCATTGAAACGAGCCACCTGTCCTTTTGCGTTGTTCACACGCTCAACGGCGTACCCCTCTGCTTTTTGGATGGTCTCTTCGGCCTGTCCTTTAGCTCTTGGAATTACTTTATTGTATTCCGATTTGGCCTGATTGATTAGCGTCTCTTTCTCCTGCTGAGCTTCGTTTACAGCATTGAAAGCTGCCTTAACCGGATCGGGTGGATTCACATCCTGAAGGACCACCTGGTCAATTTTAACTCCCAGTTCGTAATTATTGGCCAATTCCTGAATCAGAACCTGAACACTGGAGGCTATTTCGGCACGCCCAACAGTCAATACTTCATTTACTGTGCGGTCACCCACCACCTGACGGACAGCACCTTCTGATACATCACGCAGGGTGGATTGGGGGTTTCTGACCTTAAACAGAAATTTGTAAGGGTCATTGATACGGTACTGAACCACCCACTCCACATCGGCCAGATTCAAATCTCCGGTAAGCATCAGAGATTCATCGCGTGTACCACTTTTGGTATATTCAGAGCGTACGTTAGATGAAGTTGTTCTAAAGCCAAACTCCAGTTTTTGCTGTCTTTCAACAGGAACTTTATAAACGGTCTCGATGAAGGGAATTTTAAAATTCAAACCCGGCATCACAGTTTTGGTATATTTCCCAAACCGTACAATGACACCAGCCTCTTCGGGGCCAACCTGGAAAAATCCGCTCCAGGCCACAATTACAATAACGATTACTGCTGCAACCGATTTTATATTCTTCAATACTTTTTTCAAAACAGGAGGCATCTCCTGATTTGAGAATTCAAATTCACTCATAATTTAATTAGAATTTCTCCCGCGTAATCGGGAATTACTTGCTTCGTATATAGACAAATTTAGTGATTTTCAGACATAACCCTCAGGAAATTCCTGACAGCATCCACAGTTTCGAGTTTGTATGCTGCATTGGTGTGTTTAATTCCCACCTTAATGGTTACGGCTTCGGGTGGCAACTCCTTAAACAGATATTCATCGGTCCAGTCATCTCCCATAGCCATTATGTAATCAAACTGCTTGTTTAGCAAATAGCGATTGGCAGCCACTCCTTTATTAATGCCACCGGTCTTCACCTCCACCACTTTGTTTCCTTCCATAATTTCCAGGTTGTGGTTGGCAACCATAGTTGTCAACTCATCCTTCAGTTCTTTGGCGCGCAACTCGCCCAATTCGGCTTCGGCCTTTTCGTAATGCCACACCAGAGAATAATTTTTCTCCTCAAGGTAAGTTCCGGGAGTACGAACGACAAAACTATCAAGGATAGGACGTACCATCGGCATCCATGAATTGGTGGCATTGGTCAACATTTGCCAGTCATTACCACGCTCACGCATCCACACTCCATGCTCACTAATGAGGCTCACATTGGAACCATCAAACCATTTGCTAAGGGTTTCCTTATCCCGTCCGCTGATAAGCACCACTTCATTTCTTTCATCGCTGGTAAGGGCATTCAGAATCTCGTGCAATGGATCATCCGGAGCGGCACTGGGCTCTGCTTCACGCGTAACTTTCTTAAAATGTGTCAGTGTTCCGTCATAATCAAGGAAGATAGCTCGTGATTTGGCTTTGGAGAAGTCATCCAGTAATTTCTTACTGAGTTTGGTGGTAATTTTCTTTGCCAGAAAATCAGTCTGAATCTGAGCTATCCGCTTCAAAGAGGAGACAAATTGCTCTGCCCATTTAAACACATCATAACGCTTCAAACGCTTCTGAATAACAGACATACGGGCACGTTGCTCATCAATGGGCATCTCAAGTGCCTGTTTGATCGCATCAGCAACCTGGCTTTCATGATTGGGGTTAATTACAATGGCCTCGCCCATCTCTTTTACCACACCGGTCATCTCGCTGATAATCATCACCCCGGTCTGATTGGTTCGTGAAGCCACATACTCTTTAGCCACAAGGTTCATTCCGTCACGCACCGGAGTTAACAAGGCTACATCGCTCATGCTGTAAAGCTCCACCAGATTTTCAAAAGGCATGGAGCGATAAAAATACCATACCGGAGCATAATTTACCGTACCGTAAAGTCCGTTGATGCGACCAACCAGTTCATCCACCTCACGCTTGAGGCGCTGATACTGCGGAACACTATTGCGCGATGGCACTGCCAGCATCACCAGCGTTACTTTAGTTCTGTATTCGGGAAATTTTTCCAGGAATTTTTCAAAAGCCCTCAGCCGGTTGGGAATCCCTTTGGAATAATCAAGCCGGTCGATGGAAAGTATTAACTTCCTGTCGGGAGATACCAAAAAATACTTTTCCAATTCCTTATGCAGGGTAGATTTCTCCTGCATAGGCCTGGAAATTGTTTTGATTGCCGAATCATGAAACTTGTCATAGTCAATTCCCATAGGGAAGGCATCAGCAAGAATAATTCTTTCATCGATATGTATCTGGTTGAATGAGATTTCATAACCAAATAAACGACGCACACTACTTAAAAAGTGACGTTCATAATCATAAGTGTGAAATCCGATCAGATCAGCCCCTAAAAGTCCTCCGAGCAGTTCGTTACGCCAGGGGAGAATGCGAAACACCTCGTATGACGGGAAAGGAATGTGCAGAAAGAAGCCAATGGTAATATCGGGCCGTTTGGCCTTTAGCATTCCTGGCACCAGCATAAGCTGATAGTCATGCACCCAGACAAAATCTCCATCTTCCACCACTTCGAGTGTCTTATCGGCAAACTTTTGGTTCACTTCTACGTATGATTCCCAGAACTCGGGAGAATAATCAACATATTGATTGAAGTAATGAAAAAGAGGCCAGATCGTTCTGTTACAAAAACCTTCGTAAAAGGTATGTACCTCATCGGCAGTAAGAGGGACGGTATCACACCCTTCCTTATCGAGCAACCCTTCAATTTCCTTAAACTGATCTACCGTATAGCTGTCGGTAGCTATTCCCGGCCAACCGATCCACCGGCCCTCAAAATCCTTGTAAACCGATTTCATTCCGGTGGCCAAACCACCCACACTGGGTTTTAACAAAAATTTATCATCTTCCGAAACTATACTGAATGGCAATCGATTAGAAACTATGTGAAGTTTTTTCATGGGTTTATGCTTTTTATTTTGCTTTAAAGTATAATGTTTTTTCTTTATTTTACAAACTTTGCATCGTCAAAACAAACAAAAAACTGAAAAGATTGAACACACTAACTAACATGAACAACCTAAATTATGGTGTTGTCGGTAACGGCAAAAGTGCAGCATTGATATCAGATAAAGGATCCGTGAACTGGCTTTGTTTACCAAAATTTGATTCTCCATCCATTTTTGCTGCACTACTGGACAAAGAAAGAGGGGGGCAATTCTCCATTGTATCCGTTACAGGAGCTGATATTACTCAAAGATATGAATTTCATTCCAATATTTTAATAACCCGATTTGAATGTGTCGACGGTATTTTTGAGATTCATGACTTCATGCCTCGCTACAAAACGGACAACAAAGGCTATTACCTGCCTCCGGACCTCATCAGATATATAAAACTGATCGAAGGAAAACCAAAGATTAAAGTACACTTTGATCCCCGGCTGGAATACGGTAAATATGATACACACATCACCTTCAATGGAAAATATGTAAAAGCCTATACTACCAAAGGCAACTATGATTCTCTGTATTTGTATACCAGCATGGATAAGCTCTCGGTGGTAGGTCAGTTACCCATCACCATCGAAAAGGATCAGTTTATTCTCATCAGCTACAACCAGAAACTTTTGGCTCAGGACCTTAACAGAGCCTATCTGAAGCTACAGAGAACAAAAGTTTACTGGCTCGATTGGGCAGAACGCACCACCAGATTCAAAAACTACAATGATGAAATCATGCGTAGCGCCCTATTGCTGAAGCTTTTGAGCTATCACAAAAGTGGGGCTATTCTGGCTGCAGTTACCACGTCACTGCCTGAAACCATCGGAGAGGTTCGCAACTGGGACTACCGTTTTTGCTGGATCAGAGATTCATCCATGGTGATAAAGGTCATGACCATGCTCGGCCATTTCAATGTGGCACATAAATATCTGAATTTTATTATTGACCTGCTCCCCGATAAGGATGAGAAAATTCAGATAATGTACGGAATCAACGGTGAGAAAAAACTTACCGAGACAGAACTGCCACACCTTTCGGGATATGAAAACAGCAAGCCGGTCCGCATAGGGAATGCGGCCTACAAACAAAAACAAAACGACATCTACGGCATTCTGGTTGATGTGATCTATCAGTTGTTTCACCTGTTCACCACCTCTCTGGAGCACAGTGAGGAGTTGTGGACCATCGTCCGAAACATCATTAAAATTGTGGAACGCAACTGGCAAAAGCCGGATAAAGGTATCTGGGAAATCCGTCACAGCACCAAACATTTTACCTTCAGCAAGGTTCTTTGCTGGGTAGCTGCCGACCGGGGCATTAAAATAGCGGAGCTGCTGCACCAAAAAGAATACATAGAGAAATGGGGCAAACTAAAAGAAAAAATCAGAAACGATATATTCAAAAATGCCTGGTCAGAAGAGAAACAAGCCTTTACACAGGCTTACGGAACGGAAGACCTGGATGCCTCTGTTTTGCTGATGGAAGCATATGGCTTCATTGAAGGGAAAGATCCCAAATTCAAAAGCACTGTAAAAGCCATCCAGGAAGAGCTTGAGTACAAAGGACTGATGTACCGATATAAGAATAAAGATGATTTCGGACAACCCTCTTCTGCATTTACGATTTGTTCTTTCTGGCTGGTGAGAAGTCTTTACAAGATTGGAGAAAAGGATGAGGCCAAACGCAAGTTCGATGAACTGCTGAAATACTCCAATCACCTGGGGCTATTCAGTGAAGACCTGGACTTTGAAACCAAACGAATGCTCGGGAACTTCCCGCAAGCATACTCCCACCTGGCATTAATTGACACAGCCATGTTGCTGGCCGGTGGAGAAATATCCAGTGAGGAGAAGATTTTGGGGAATATTGGGTAAACAAAATACCTGATTTCCTGATTGATATAAAACAAACAGGGGCTGCCCAATACTTTTTGGGACAGCCTCTGGTTGTTTATATCATTTTCTTATTTCAATAGTCCGTTAAAAAGAATATAAACGCAAAGACACAATGACGCAAAGTTTTTATTATGAGAGAGTTATGCACTGCACTGTAATTTATGTAAACCATTGATTATTAATTACTTCTAATCCCGAAACTTCGGGATAACGGAGTATTGTTATTTCCACACAGACTTCAGTGATTTGAATTTCACATCAGCATAAAAAGAATTATTCTCCCCGGTTAATACCAACTCATTGTAGATTTCCTCAGGGAAAACCAGATTGGTCTGACTGGAAAGACCACCATTAACAAAAACCTCAACAGAACTCTGATCTACTATTATTTGAAGATTTAGAATCTCCTCATTAAAAACAACCGGGCTCTCAATTGATTTGCGAAAAGCACCTGAGAAGTCCGATGTTCCGGATTCTGTCCGGTCAAAAATTAACGCTCCCCTTTCCATATCATATCCAATCGTTACAAGTTCACCATTAGAGTTTTGCAACTTCAGAATATTTCCTGAATTTGAAAATCCGCTTATGGAAACAGATAACTCATAAGCATCCGTAGCATCCAAATCCAAACTGACATCATTCGTTACCTGACCGGCAAATAAGGCCACCTCTTTTTGCGATATCATATTAATCTCATCTACAATTTTAGAACCAACGATTAGATGCCCGTCCGGATGAGTGTAAAGAAAAAGTTCCCTGGGTAACGTCATAGCACCTCTGAATACAGAAGCAGGTGTTTGTCCGGCATACTCCCAATTGCTCATCCACCCCATAAAAATACTCCTGCCCTGAGGTTCATTGCTCCAGGTCACACCTGCATAATTGTCTTTCCCATAATCGAGCCACAAAGGGTAAGGAGCATTGTCAGGAATAAACTCATTCCCGTCAAAATCACCAACAAAGTATTGCGTGCCGGTTCCCCCGTTGGGTGCACCATTGGTACTGACAATCAGCACCCATTTTTCCTCACCATTATAGTCCATTGATATTAAATCGGGACATTCCCAAACACCATACGGCAAACCTTCATAATATTCAAAAGCATTCAGTCTGGTCCATTCCAGCAGATTGGCAGAACCATAAAACGTAATGGAATTATAGGTCGCCAAAGACATGATCCATTTTTCGGACTCTTCGTGCCAAAAGACTTTAGGGTCACGAAAATCATTAATTCCGGGATTGGGGATTACCGGATTTCCCTCATACTTTTTGAAGGATCGCCCGTTATCTGTACTATAAGCCAGTGATTGGGCCTGTTTGTCGCCGGCCGAAGTATAAATTGCAATCATGGCATTCTCCCCAAACCCGGCTGTGTTGTTCTTGTCAATAACAGCACTTCCCGAAAATATTGCTCCCAAATCGTCAGGAAATAAAGCAACGGATAAATGCTCCCAGTGGAATAAATCTTCACTAACGGCATGTCCCCAGCTCATGTTGCCCCAATCGGTCCCTAAAGGGTTGTGTTGATAAAAAAGATGATATTCACCATCAAGATAAACCATCCCGTTGGGATCATTGATCCAGTTTTTCTCTGCGGTAAAATGGATTTGAGGCCGATACTGTTCTTCATAATCGGCCTGTACCTCCTCGTTTTCATAATCTATTTCATCATTGTCACAAGAAAGTGTGACAAACCCGACAAGAAACAAATACAACAGGAACTTCACATTTTTTGATTTAAATTTCATAGTCTTAAACTTTATTTTGGGCTTAAGTTTATAGTCGTATGTATATTTTTAGAGATTGCTTCTCCCGATTTCGTGCCTCATCGGGATCGCAATGACGCTCTTTCACTTTTTATGGAAGAGGTAGGTTCCGTCATTGCGAGGGCTATGCCCGAAGCAATCTCTAATGAAAAAACGCTACTTTAAACTATAGCCTTTTTTCAAAAGACTCATCATAAAAACTCATTCTAATTTCGTCGAGCCAGATAATTGATTGCATTCTTGGTAAACTTTTGAATATTTCCGTGATGAGGATTTTCACCATCAGGATTAAGTTCACCCTGTTCATTCTGGTTGAATTCGAATCCACCTATTCCCTGATATATAGCTTTGCCACCATACTCTTCAGTTGGCAAAAACTCTACAACTCCAGCCATCCAGTAATCCCGAATTCCGCCCCACACACCAAGCCATTCGGCCTGCAGTTCCTCAGTAAACGCCTGATAAATTTCGGGGTTATCATTGGGGCCGATACCAAAATATCCGGGAATATTTTCTATCACATGATTATGGTCCTCTTTCCAACCAGGACCGATAACCGGGAACCACATATAACCATCATCATCGACATTCATAGAAATTCCGCTATAAACAGGATGATTGCTTACATTGTGAGCCCATCCGCCATTTTCTGCATCCAGGGTAACACCTATCCCCCAACTGTCAGGGTTATCAGAACCTTCGCCCGAACCAATAACCATTGGGAACTCACTGGAAATTCGTCCCAAATCCCATAAATAGCCACAGGCATGGGAGTTCAACAACAGACCGCCACCATCTTTATAAAAGCTATTCACTGCACTCAGAACCGAATTATCCAATGCAATCTCCGGCAATTCAGCACTCATATCATAGTACCACCAGAGCACACGATATTTTGACAAATCTGCCTCTCCGTTTTGAACTTCCTCAAAGCTTACAAATTCACCATTGTCATAATTAGAGAAAAACCACTCAGCGGCCGCTTTTTCGTCATCGTCTTCGATAGTAGCAACACTCGAATGTGCACTAAGAAATCCAATATAAAACAACTCGGTGACATTTATGATGTAATCGTTATAGACGTTACCATTTACCAATCTCACAGAAACAGGCTCCGAGAAATCCATTACACCCCCAATTTCAGGGCTCATTTCCACCCCTGCGGGTACATCAATCTCCACATTCAAGTTGGTTAAATCAGTACCATCCGGAACCTGAACATTAATTTCTCCATCAATTTCATTGATTTCACCTTCAACACCATTTACAGAAAAGCTCATTATTTGGGTATCTCCATCAAGCTCAAGGTTGCTGGCTGTCCATTCCTCCTGGCAGGAGCTAAAAAGCCCCCCTGCCAAAAGAAATATCATTACTGAAGCTATACTATTTCGTTTCATAACAAATATCTTTTTTTAATCACTGAATTACAGCACAATTAATAACTTGGGTTTTGGTCATAAAGTCCCTTACTAAAGTTTATTTGCTGAAGCGGAATGGGAAGGTATTCATCCTTATTTTTATCAAAATCCCCATTTTCATAATAGGTGATTCGTTGCGCCTCAGACTGATAATACTCGTTCAAAACGCTATCGGCAACACCCCAGCGCACCAGGTCGAAAAATCGGTAGCCTTCCATGGCAAACTCCAATCTTCGTTCCCAGCGTAAAGCTTTCCGTGCAAAATCATTGGTCCAGTCACAATTGACTCCGTCCTCATACAGAGCAGTTTGTAAGTTAGGAGCATACTCAATTTTTGGAGTACTCACCTGCGCTCTGGCTCTGATTTTATTTATCAACGGCAGCGCTTCATCTTCTCTGTTCAGTTCAATCAAAGCTTCGGCACGCATCAGCAACACATCAGCATAACGTATAATGATGCGGTTTTTCGAATTACCATAAAATGGGTCAATGTTTATGAATGCATCGCTCTCGGGATCGACATTCTCTTTCAATGAAGCATAAACTCCGTAAATCCCGGGATTTCTGTTCCAGCTCTCCTCATAAATCTGATTATCATTGTATTTAAAAGGATAACCGGGTATAGCTACAGTATGGTACAAACGCGGATCAACAGTATGGATTCCTTCATCATAAGGTTCATCGTTATAGGAATCAAAAGCAGGCAGTCCGTTCTGTGTTTTAAAAGCATTCACCAGGTTATGACTTGGTTTATGAAAATCACAGCAGCCAAGCCCCTGTGGTGTAGCCAGCACATCTGAGAAATTCAGACGCCCGTGAAATGTTCCGTCATCATGGGAAAATTGAATGGAGAAAATGGCCTCCGGGCCGTTCTCATACGAACCGTGAATAAAATTATTGGCAAAATCCGGCTCCAGGGTGTAGGGAGAGCCCATGACATACTCAGTAAGCTGAAGCACCTCATTCAACATTGCCTGGTCAACCCCTGTGACGTTGTGTTGTGCATCCTGCTGGTAAGCCTGATAAAGCAGCACACGCGCCAGATAGGAAGCAGCGGCATAACTGGTAACACGTCCAACCTCATCTTGTTGTTTCGGGGTGTTTTCGTAAGCAAAACGGAAATCATCGGCAATCCTTGACCAAGATTCATCATTGGACAGTGCAGTATTGGAGATGGTTTCATAATCTTCAGCAGGCACGGTTTCATCGATATAAGGCACATTTTTGAACAAGACCTTCAACAGAAAATAAAAATGTCCCCGGATAAAACGCAATTCTCCGGTGCGTTCTGCTTTTTGTTTATACTGCTCCTCTGTCACAGAGTTCAAAACCCTGAGCGCTGCATTGGTTCTGGAAATACCAACATAGAGATTGAACCACATACCATCAGTGGGTCCCGCATCCAGACGCATATTCTCAGAGATTTCGTAAAAGTGAAAATCATCAATATCGGCCTCATCGCGACCTCCTTTGTAAGCATCATCAGACCTCACACTGCCATAAGGCCATAAACTGAATGGCACATCATAATGGTCGTTGCCAAGCATGGAATAAGCGGCAATCACCAGTTTGTCAATCTCATCGGGCGAGGTTACCTGACTTTCGTCGAGTACTCCCTGTGGTGTTTGCTCCAGAAAGCTGTCCTTACAACCACTGAAAAGCACCACCAACACTGCTGCAAAATATATTATTGTTCTTTTCATCGTTCCTCTTTTTAAAATGTAGCATTAATACCAAAAGTGAATGAAATGGGTTTTGGATATCCAAATCCGGTGTTTTCAGGGTCAACACCTGTAAAGTCCTTGCTGGCTATTGTGAACAGATTTTGACCGGAAACATAAACCCTGAATCGTTGCATTCTGATTCTTGAAGAGATACTCTCCGGCAGCGTGTAGCCAAACTGGGCATTTCGCAGTTTCAGATACGACCCGTTTTCCACATAATAAGTGGAGAATCGTCCTTCGTTATTGATATTGGTTGACTGAAGCGCAGGAATATCCGAATCAGGATTGGCCGGACTCCAGGCATTCAATAAGCGGGTTCCCTTATTGGAGCCGGTTTCTCTTACACTCCAGAAATCGGTAAAGGTTTTCATCGCATGCACATTCAAATCCACATTGTGAACCCCTTCGGCAAAAAGACTCAAATCGAACTGACGATACTCCAGATTGATATTCAAACCATAAGTAAAATCAGGATGCGGGTCACCAATCCAGGCGCGGTCTTCCTCAGTAATGAAGCCATCTTCATTCAAATCTTTGTATCTGATGCGGCCCAAACCTTTACCATCCTGTACGGCATGATTGTCCACCTCATCCTGGGTTCTGAAGAGACCATCAGTAACATATCCAAACATTGACCCGATTGGACGTCCAAGGATATTTCCTCCCTGTTCTCCTGTGCTGTAGGCATTCCACACATATTCCGGGAGTTCAGTGATTTCATTTTTGTATGCAGAGATATTTCCACTGATGTCGTACGACAACCCGTTGCTCATTTCTCCACGATACCCCAGAGAAAAGTCTAATCCGGTATTCTTCATGGATGCCCCGTTAAAAGTCTGACTACCGCCTTCGCCAATTACAGCAATATAAGGAGGTGTAACAAGCATATCCTCAGTCTCTTTCTGATAAACCTCAATGGTTCCGTAAATGGTTTGTTTCAGGAAACCAAAATCCACACCTATATTACTCTGGGTCGTGGTTTCCCATTTCAAATCAGGATTCCCGATTTGCTCTCTTTTAAATCCTGAGGGCAACTGGCCGGTTCCTTTGCCTTCGATATCATAAGCAGTACCACGAATAATCACCCACGTAGGGTCAGCAATACCATAATCGGGAACAAAAGAGGTCAGCGTTCCATAATATCCGTCATAACTCTGATTTCCTGTCTGGCCCCAGCTGGCGCGTAACTTCAAATCAGAAACAAAATCAGCATTGTCCATAAAAGATTCCTGGCTGATTCTCCATCCTAAGGAAAAAGCAGGGAAAAAACCGAAGCGATTATTTTCTCCGAAACGTGAGGAACCATCATACCTTACTGTGGCTGATGCCATATATCGATTATCGTAGGTATAATCGGCCCGTCCAAAATATGAAAGAAGAGAATAACCAATTGAACCACCGGTAGTTCTGGCATCGCCGGTTCCGGTATTGGGCCACATAAAATCAGTGGTTTCCACATCAAATCCCTCCTTTGTGGCGTTAAAATCTATATTTTCTTCCCGGAACATTTCTGTACCGGCCAGAAAATCAACATTGTGGTTGCCGGTCTGAAGATTGTAAGTGGCTGTATTGGTCCAGGTCCATTTCAACCAGTGTCCCTGTTGCATATCAACCGCAGTCCGGTCGTTTTTAAGGAATCCTGCCTGATAACTTCTGGTGAAACTTCTTTTGTAGAAATTCCCGTAATCCAGTCCGAAGCTGGTTTTAATATTCAATCCTTCAACAGGTTCCAGGTTGGCATAACCATTTCCAAAAGTACGCCAGTAACGGTAACTGTTGTCTTTATTGGCGTCCAGCACCCTGAGTGGGTTATCACGGTCGTTCATACCTCCCGTAGGGCCACCCCATCCACCATCTTCAGTGTAAACAGGAATAACCGGCAAAGCCTGAATGGCCTGGTCTATTGCCGCTCCCGCATTGGCTTCCAGCTCCTGAGTCATATTCAGAGTGAAATTTTCACCAATGGTCAGTTTATCATCCCAAAGCTTATATTCGGAGTTCATCCGTGTGGAAACACGGCTGAAATTACTGTGCTTGATGATTCCTTCGTTGTCAAGGTAACCGACAGAGAAAAAATAGTTTCCTTTTTCTGTTCCATTGCTCACTGATAGGTTATAAGACTGCATAAGAGCAGGACGGGTGACTTCTGAAAACCAGTCTGTATCAGCAGGTCGCATGGTTTGAGCTGCATCCAGATAAGCCGGCAGTAAAATTTTATTAAGTTCGGGATTCCCGTTTCCATCGTAGCCCCAATCGTATTCATACCCCATATTATTGGTATTGGGTTCAGCGCCCCTGTTCACATAGGCCTGCCACATAGCCTGTCCGTATTGCTCTGTATTTAATACATCAATCTTGTTGTTGTAATAAGATGAGGAAAGGTATGCATCAAATTCAACAACCGTTTTACCTTCTTTGGCCTGTTTCGTGGTAATAACAATTACCCCATTGGCGGCACGTGAACCGTAAATACTGGCTGCCGACGCATCTTTCAGCACCTGAATACTCTCAATATCATTGGAGTTCAATTCATGCATACCTGCCTGAGTAGGAACACCGTCAATGATATAAAGCGGATTATTATCGGACCTCAGAGAGTTGATTCCGCGAATGTTGATGCTGGCATTTCCTTTTGGACTACCGTCTGAAGTAATGCGCACACCCGGAATCCGTCCCTGCAATGCTTTTATCGGGTTGCTTTCCGGACTTTTCATCATGTCATCCACTTCCACAACCGAAACGGCTCCGGTAATATCAGAGCGTCTCTGTGATGAGTAACCGGTCACTACAACCTGTTCCAAATCCACATATTCCTGTTCCAGGGTTACATTAATGGTTCGCTGCCCATTTACAGGAACCTGAACAGTCTTCATACCAATGAAACTAAATACGAGCGTTTCTTCTCCCGACACATTAATAGAATATTGTCCTTCCGCATCGGTTATAGTCCCCTCCGTTGTTCCTGCTTTCACAATGGTAACACCGGGCAAAGGATATCCCTCTGAATCGACGACTGTACCGGTAACCTCAATCCCCTGGCCCATAACCCCGGGGATAAACAGCCCCACAAAGGCCATTATGAGCAAACCCCTTTTCAAGGTTCTAAAATTTCGATTTTTCTTCATGATTTTGCTGTTTAAGTTGACTGTATAGATTTATTCCAATTCTCATAACATGAATGCTTTATTTACCAATACCGGACACCAGCTCTTCCGGAATCACCGGCATTGCACCTGCCCGGGTGCAAACAAACGCCGAGATTTCAATAGCAGAGCGATGAATCTCTTTTAAAGATTTATTTGCCAGTAACCCGATGGTCAGTGCAGCCGTGAACGAGTCTCCTGCTCCTATCGTATCTGAAACCTCTACTTTCGGAGTTTCCATTTCCGACATCTCCTCGCGGGTAATTAGGGCACTTCCGTTACTGCCTTTGGTCAAAGCAACCAAACGCAGATTATATTCCTCCAAAAACTGCCGGCAAACAGACACATCATCTCCTGACATATTGAACAGTTTTCTCAGCTCATCTAATTCTTCATCGTTAATTTTGAATACAGTAGCATGCTCCAGTGAGCTTTCGATAATCTGGCGACTATAAAAAGACTGTCTCAGATTGATATCAAAAACCTTAATACACTTCTCGGGAGCCATTTCTAAAGCGTGCTGAATGGTTTTGGAGGAAACTTCGGAGCGTTGTGCCAGGGAACCAAAACAAATGGCATCTGCCGACACAATGGCCTCTTTAGCCGCGTCGTTCAATACAATAAAATCCCATGCAACATTCTCATTTATCAAATAATCAGGAACTCCGTCCACTAACTTTACATCCACCGTTCCTGTTGGTTTATCAACACGGGAAATACCATTCGTCAGGTTTCGCTCCTGAATAATCTTTAATATTTCATCTCCCTCTTTATCATTTCCAACAGCACTGACTGCTGCCCCGCGCGCACCCAATTGTTGAGCGTGCCAGGCAAAATTGGCGGGAGCCCCGCCCAATTGTTTGCCTTCGGGTAAAAGATCCCACAGAATCTCTCCTATTCCGACTACAATTTTTTTCTCCATGACTTTTTATTTTGGGAAATACCCGTTGCCCTTAGGGATTGTGCCGAAATAACTTGCCGCTTTAAACTTGTTCTTTTGCTCTTTAACTTCCTTGAAAACCCATTAAATAGCTCGCTATTCGCAGTATTTTCAAGTCGGTAAAGAACAAAATAACTTCGTTAAATCTGTCAATATATTTCATTACAAACCCTTAGCCCGACAGGTAAGTGCTGCCTTTTTTGCGGGCAAACACCCGGTTTAACATGCTGACTTCAGACAACGGGTATTTTGGTTTTATTCTTCTCTCAATCCTAACTCTGACTCAATCTCTTCCAGTGATTTTCCTTTGGTCTCCGGTATTTTTGCCATAATAAATACAAAGGCTACGATGGTAAAGACCAGGAAGAATCCGAAGGCAGCGGCTCCGCCCAGACCGTTGAGCATCCAGGGGAAAAACTGCACCACGATGAAAGTACAAACCCAACTTACTGCGGTAGAAACCGACATGGCTATTCCACGAATCTTATTGGGATATATTTCCGAAGTAACCACCCACATTACGGGTGCCAGAGAAGCGGCAAAAAAGGCGATGTATCCAAGAATTGATATCAACACACCCAGACTGTCTGCTCGTCCGGTCATAAATGCAAAAACCAGGTAGAGAAGAGAAATGGTCATACCACCTGTGCCTATGAGCAACAGTTTTTTCCTGCCAATCCGGTCTATCAGCCAAACGGCAACCAGGGTAAACAGAAAGTTTACCACCCCAACCATAATGGCCTGCAAAAGAGCCATATCGCTCCCCACTCCGGTTTGATTAAAGATGGTGGGAGCATAAGCAATGATTGCATTGATACCGGTGATCTGCTGAAAGGCTGCCAGCATGATTCCCAGAAATACAACCTTGCCCAACTTACCTTTAAACAAGGATGAAAACTTCACTCCTTTTCCTGACTTCCTCTGGTCCTCTTCAATCCTTGTCAGAATAGAGTCATACTCTTTCTGAGCATTCGCCGTTCCGGCAACTTTTTTCAAAACACCCAGTGCTTCATCCTTGTAACCTTTTAAGATGAGCCACCGTGGACTTTCCGGAAATTTTATCAACATAGCGGCAAGAAACGGAATGGCAATAAACAAAGGACTTGCCAGCATCCATCGCCAACCTTCATCGAATCCTATCATGTAATAATCAAACACATAAGCACCTAATATCCCAATTACAACCCCCAACTGATTAAAGGTTCCCAAAGTTCCTCGGACTCTTGCGGGTGATATTTCGCTTATATAAGTGGGTACCATAACAGAAACTGCTCCCACACCGACTCCTCCGATTACTCTTGCCAGCGACAGCGCAATCATTGAGTTGGCCAACCCACTCCAAACGGCTGAAATACCAAATAAAACGGCGGTAATGACCAATACCATTTTGCGTCCGATTTTCTCGGACAACGAACCGGCAGTAAAAGCACCAATCATACACCCAATAATCAGAGCACTGACCACCAGGCCAATCTGAAACTCACTCAAAAGAAACTGCGACTTTATGGAAGAGACCGCACCGGAAATGGCAGCCATATTAATTCCAAAAATCAAACTCCCCATCACTGCTACAATGATGGCCCACAACAAATTTTTTTCAATCTTCATAGCTCTATATTTTTGCCAATTGAATTGGCCTTTATTTCCAAATAGATTTTAATCCCCGTACCTGCGATGACACCACTTTGGTTTGAGACGATTCAACCACTTCCACATTATTCAAAAGCTCCTGCGGAAATACCAGGTTGGTCATCTGCAATCGTCCTCCATTTACCAACAATTCACTGGAAGACTGGTCCACAACCATCTCTATCTCTGTAACCGGCCCGAAATCAAGAGGAGCAGTTACCAGGTCGGTAAAATTTTCATGAAATGCTGTTTGGCCCGAGTTGCTGCGGTCGAAAGTGAGTAAGCCTTTTTCCAAATCAAACAGGAAGATTGCCTTGTCTCCTTTTGTATTTTTCAATGCAATTTCAAAGAGTGAGCTTTCATTGGTCTCCACATTCATCTGATATTGGTAAGCCGGGAATTCTTCGGGATTCACAGTAAGTACATTACCTTTTTCCCATTCGGACGCAATTTTGTCCAATGTTTCCACAAATTCGGACTGCACAAAGAGATTGCCTGACGCATCTTCTTTCAATGTCAGTTTTCGGGGCAATGTATTTGAGCTACGCCACTTTTCGGTGGGCACAACATTGGCATACTGCCAGTTGCTCATCCAGCCGATAAACAGGCGACTTCCGTTTTCATCCGGCACATTAGACCAGGTTACCCCGGCATAATTGTCTTTTCCGTAGTCCAGCCACACTTCCTTTTCAGCAGGCCAGTCGGAAGTGAATTCTGTTCCATCAAAATCACCGATGTAATACTTTGTTCCTGACCCGCCATTAGGGGCACCCGGATTTAAACTCACCAGCAAAACCCATTTCTCTTTCCCATCAGGAGTCGTCATCGGAAAAAGATCAGGACATTCAACCACACCTCCATGGTCAACACCACTTCCAAAATCACTTTCAAAAGCCCAGGTTTTTAAATCGGTGGATGAATAAAAAGAGACCCGGTCTTTCACAGCCAGTGCCATAATCCACTCCTCTCTGTCTTTATGCCAGATTACCTTTGGGTCTCTAAAATCTCTTATTCCGGGATTATCCAATACCGGATTGCCTTCATATTTCTTCCAGGTTCTACCATTATCCAGACTATAAGCAATACCTTGAGTCTGATAATCGATATCACCATTGGCTTCTTTTTCATGGCTGTGATTGGTGTAAATGGCGACAAGCGGAATTTCTCCATCCTTTCCGAATCCGGAAGTATTGTTGACATCCGCAACTGCACTACCTGAAAATATGGTCCCCAATGAATCGGGATAGAGCGCAATTGGCAGATGCTCCCAATGAATCAAATCTTTACTGATTGCATGTCCCCAGTGCATGGGACCCCAAACAGTACTATCAGGATGATATTGATAGAATAAATGGTATTCACCCTCAAAATAAACCATACCATTGGGATCATTCATCCACTGATTTTCAGGACTAAAATGGACCTGAGGTCTCCAGGGCTCATTCATGTATTCTCCCGAACGATTAACATTTTCTTTTTTCACGCCTGTACACGATAACATCATCGGTACAATGAATAGTGAAATCAATAATTTCTTCATAACGTCTCTTTTTGTTAAACCTTTAAACCTGTCTTATCTTGCTTTTGCAAATTTTCGTTAACACAAACATAAAGATGTTACCAACAACCCACCTATCCCGGATGTTACCAACCCTATCAATTTTGTTTCCAACATCACCTTTAATCCCTTAACAATAACAGGTGTTACATGCATTGTAACATGAGTGATACCCATTTCAAAAAACAGTTCATCACCCCTAAATTCATTTCCTTTTTTCCACTGAATTAGTTTTAATTTTCCTTAATTTGCCAATATCAATCCAATCACTTTTATGAAAAATTACCTAATTCCCCTTTTTATATTAAGTGCAATACTTTTTTCTGTCCTTACCGGCTGCAACAAAGAGAAAAAAGAGACTTTTCACATCGGATTTTCCCAGTGTGCCAGTGACGTATGGCGAGAGACCATGAACAAAGAAATGGTCATGACAGCCGCATTATACCCTGATATTCAGCTAACCATCCTTAATGCAGAAGAAAACACCCGACGCCAGGAGCTTCAGATTCAGGAATTAATTAATAAGGACGTGGACTTGTTAATCATTTCGCCCAATGAATCGGGGCCCATCACTCCCATCGCCGAAGAAGCCTTTAATCAGGGAATCCCCACCATAATCATTGACCGGGAGATAAACTCAGAAAATTACACCGCCTTTGTAGGAGCCGACAATACCCAAATTGGCAAAGATGTAGCCTCCTACATTGCCAATATGAATAACGGAAGAGGAGCGATTTTTGAAATAAGAGGCATGGATGGTTCCAGTCCGGCCAAAGACCGTAACAGCGGTTTTATGGAAGTACTGAAGAAATATCCTGATTTAAAAATTAAAGAAAGTGTTGAAGGCAAATGGTTGCCTGAGATAGCTGCACAAAAAGCAGCAACGGCATTTAATGAGTATGATTTTGACATTGTTTTCGGGCACAACGATGTGATGGCACAAAGTGCAAGGAGAGTGGCAGATTCATTAAACATCAACAACCTCTTTGTGGTAGGTATAGATGCGCTTCCAAACCTGGGGATGGAACTGGTGGAACAAGGGGTATTACAAGCTTCTTTCATTTATCCTACCGGAGGGAAAAAAGCCATCGAAGTAGCCAGAGATATCCTGACAGGAAAAACGTTTCAGAAACAAAACATTCTGGGGACATCGGTCGTTGATAGTTCCAATGTAACAGTTTTGCGTCTTCAGATGGATCAGGTGATGGCTTTTCAGGATATTTTGAACCGCCAGACAAGCCGCATTAAAGAGCAGGAAATCCAGTTTAACGACCAGCGTTCCCTGCTCAATGTGGCATTAATCAGCCTTGCTCTATTGGTCGTTTTATCGCTTTGGCTTGCCTATTATTACACCATGATTCGCCGACGAAATGCCGAATTAGACCATAAAAACAAAGCCATTGAAAACCAAAAAGAACAACTTCAAAATCAAAACCACCAAATCAGGGAAATGAACAAAGAGGTTCAAAGGGCCACTCAGGCTAAACTGAGCTTCTTTACAAATATAAGCCACGAATTCAGAACGCCGTTGACACTCATTCAGGCACCGGTCAATGAGGTTCTCTCGTCTCAGGATATTGAAAAGATCCCGTCGGTGAAGAATAATCTATTGCTGGTCAGGCAAAACAGTGACCGCTTGCTAAGGCTGATTAATCAACTCATGGATTTCAGAAAAATGGATGCCGGTAAACTCAAATTAAATATCTCTAAAGTCAACCTTCATCAGCTTATCGAAGAAATATATAACGCATTCATTCCTTTGGCCCGTCAAAAAAACATTGATTTTTCATTTGACTGTCCTTCAACGAACAGAATCATCCACCTGGATGTCGATAAAATAGACAAAGTTCTTTTTAATATTCTTTCAAATGCCTTTAAATTCACGCCTCAAAACGGGCGTATCAGAATTAATGTTTCTCCTGTTGATGATACAAAAATAAAAATTGCTGTGGCCGACTCAGGGCCGGGAGTCCCTCACAAGAAAAAAGATAAAATTTTCAAACCATTTTATCAGCAGGACGAGCACCGTTCTGCCGGAACAGGAATCGGTCTTTCTTTATCAAAGGGGTTTATTGACCTCCATAAAGGAGAAATCCTTGTGGCAGACAATACCCCTACGGGAAGTATATTTACAGTTATCCTTCCTGATAACAAAGACCTGCAGGCGACCAATAATTTAAAAACAGCACCGGACATTTTTGCTCAACCGGTTATCGATGAAGTCAAGAAAGACACAAATTCTGATGATTTCTTCCCAGATACCATTCAGCCCAAACCAACTTTACTCATTGTGGAAGATGATGAACAACTCAAATCCTATCTTCTACAATTATTGTCCTCCGACTATTCCATTGAAACAGCATCCAACGGGAAGGCCGCACTTTCTTTACTTGAAAAAAATCAGGCAGACCTGGTACTGACCGACCTCATGATGCCTGAAATGGACGGTACCGAACTGACCGGCCACCTCAAGAACAATATTGAAACTAGTCACATTCCTGTCGTCATGCTTACAGCCAAGGCCGGCATGGAGCAAAAAACTGAGGGCATTGAAACCGGGGCCGATGCCTATATAGAAAAGCCTTTTGACCCCAAATACCTCAAAGTCCGAATAAAAAAACTTATTGAACTGCGTAAGACGCTTCGCAGCCATTATCAAAAAAACATTGGTAATTTCTATTCCGATGGAACAGACTTCAACACCCCATCTATTGATCAGAAGTTTCTCTCCAGATTACATTCAACCCTGGAAGAATGGTACACAGACCCGGATTTCTCCGTGGAAAAAATGAGTGAAATCGTTGGACTTTCAAGGATCCACCTTTATCGAAAAATGAAAGCATTGACCAACTACACCCCATCAGAATACATCAACAAATTCAGGCTTCATAAAGGAATGCAAAGACTCAGGAATGAGAAAGGAAACATCTCAGGAATAGCTTTAGACGTGGGGTTTACCTCACCCGCCTATTTCACCAAAAAATTCAGGGAGGAATTTGGCAAGACCCCATCAGAGGCAATTGAAGAATGAAAAGAGTTAATAAACCGTTCTGATTACTTTAAAGAAGTTCCGTTTTCCGGTAAAGCAGATACCTAACCCTTCCAACCACCTGTTTTACAACAAAATAACCTTCCTATTTAACCCTAAAATAACTAATCTCTTCAAGCATTTGAGCAGCCAGAGAAGAGAGTTCACTACTTCCTGATGAAACCTGTTCACTGATGGCTGCACTTTGTTGAGTGATACGGTTCAATTCCATAAGAGCGCTGTTTACCTGGTCGGCTCCAACAGACATCTCACGACTGGCCGCCGTAATTTCTTCCATCGCCTCAAGGTTACCGCGCAAATCGGGTTCTAAAGCAGATAGCCGAGATTCGGTCTCTTCTGACATATTTGTACTCTTCTCAACAAGTGCAGTGATGATGTCAGCATCAGCACGACTTCTCTCAGCCAGCTTACGGATTTCGGCTGCCACCACAGAAAAGCCCTTTCCGTGTTCGCCTGCCCTGGCTGCTTCAACGGCAGCATTAAGGGCCAGAATATTGGTCTGACGGGCAATATCACTGATAGCATCTATCCGATCGGATACTTCCTGCATCAATTTGCGTGTTTCCATTGACATTTTAACACCTTCAAGAATTTCACCGGTCATTTTTTTGGCATTCTCACGAGCTTTTAAAGAATTGTCAGAGTTCTGCTGAATATTCCCAACCATCTCCTCCATACTGGAGCTAACCTCTTCTGATGCGGAGGCCTGCACATTAGCACCTTCAGACATCTCCACAGAGGCCTTATTCATCTCGTTTCCGGCATTATTTATCTTTCTTGCCCGCTCTTCAATGCCCTGCACAACTATTCTCAGACGATTTACCATGCTGTTCAATGAGGCCCCCAACATACCGATTTCATCTTTCCGGTCTTCATGACTTTGTATGGTCAGGTCTCCCTTCTCCATTTCAGTGGCAAAAGAAACAGCCCTGCGAAATCCAAAAGAGATATCACGCGATTGATAAAAAAGAAAGACAAGAATAATGGCTAAAATGGTAAATACAGAACCACCCACCGTAAACACAAGTTCTCCCACACGTCCCTCTATATAATCCCGATTAAGTCGATAGGTCAAATAACCATTCATTTCAGGAAGATAGATATAACCAGACCATTCATCGGGAGAAGTTAATTCCCGGGTGGTTCCTGTTTGAGCCTGATAATGCATCAGTTGATCCATTAAAGTGTTCCATCCCGAAGAATCCTGGGGAGCAATCAAAAATTCCTTTTTTTCATTGAAATACCCCAATTCCTCCTGCTCGGTTTTCAGATTGGCGACCAGATTTTCAATACCGCTAAAGTCTGATTCGGGGACACCAACAAAAAGCATCCCCTGAAGTTTTCCATCAACAATCAATGGCTGATAAACAGACAAATATGCTCGATCTACAACAAACGCTGATCCGTGATATGTTTCTCCCCTTTCAATAGTTCGAACCACTTCCGATTCATTGGGTATAAAAGTTCCTGTTGCACGCACTCCATTCTCATCAAACACACTGGTTGCAACACGCAGATAGCCCTGATCAAATTTCTGAAAAACAGTAACTGTCCCTCCACTTATCTCACTTAAATAATCAGCATACCCTGAATTGTTTTGCAATTGATCTCCCCCTACATACCAGGAAGGTAATTCAACAGACATTACATTTCCGGAAACCTGATTTTCTGCATCAAAATAAACCTGTTCATCTTCAGCAATTGAAACAGGATTACTTTCAAAAAGATACCGTACTACTTTAATAGATTGCTGCAGTTCTTCCTCAACATTCTCCCGATGAGAAACAACCATTTCTTCCATAAAAAGCAACCTGTCTGAAGCAGTTACTACTGCACTCTCTTTTATAGTGTTCCCCAATGAAAAATAAGAGTAAACAGCCAAAATGGTCATAAAAAAAGCAATAATACCACCAAGAATAAAATTGAGCCGGGTAGAAATCTTAAGGTCTTTGCTTCGAATGTGAAAATTAGAAAGAAAACGTGCCATGTTCAAAAATCGTCTTTGTAAACTAAACTATATCAACACCTTACAACGACACAAAACAAAGAAAGATTCACAAAAAAGGACAAGAAAATTTAAAAAGAAGGAAATATTTAGAGCCTGTCTAGAAACTAAGCAAAATCTGTTTTTAGAGCTGTTTCTGATCAGAAAGTGCCAATTGCAAGGCTTGCGAAGCCGCAAAAAACGGAGTTTACTAATCGTAAATGAGTATTTGGGCGGCAAGCGTAACGACGCAAGTGGTACTTTATGGACCGAAAATTAGAGAAAGTTTACTTCATTTCAGCAACCAGTTGACGTAAAAAATCCCGTTCATAATAGTCCTCATCCACTACCTCCCCATTCCAAATAAGAACATCCAGGTCAATTTCCCGGGGACCAAATTTTGCACGGGAACGGTCGCGTCCCATTTCATCCTCCATTTTTTTAAGTAGAGACACCAATTCTTCTATGGAGAGAGCCGTTTCTATCAGAGCCACAGCATTCAGGAAATCGGGTTGGTCAGTAATTCCAATGGGAGAAGTAACAATCGGCCCGGATAGTTTTATTAATTGAAAATGTTTGTGAAGCCTGCCAAAAGCATTTTCAATATTTTGTCGGGCATCAATGTTCGACCCCAATGCTATGATGGCTTCATTACTCACAATTCCGATTTGTTTTTGGTAAGACTGAAAGAAACACTTTTTGCAAATCGCAAAGCATGAGGTTTGTCCACTTCAACAGAAACTTCTTCCACACGAGAAATATCCAATATTAAGTGAGCCACTTCATTGGCCACTTTTTCCAGCAGATTGAATTTTCTGTTTTCAACCAGGTCGATTATTCTTTTGCAGATATCCCGGTAGTTTAGTGCGGCTTCGGGATTATCGTTGATTTCCTCACCGTTGATCTGGTATTGAATAGAAATATTCAACAACAAATCTTGCTTTTTTCCCAATTCATGCGGATTAAATCCAACTTCGGTACGCAACAAAAGGTCTTTAATAAAAATGGTAGCCATAATATTACAAAAGGTGAGATCCACTGTCACAGAAGATTATTTGTCCGGTAACAGAAGGATTATTTAACAAAAAAGAGACTGAAAATGCGATATCCTCCACAGCAACCTGCTTTTTAAGAGGGGTTTTTTCCACAACATCCTTCAGGTAATCATTCCCTTTACGTGGAGGTGGCAAAACGGGTCCCGGTGCAACCCCGTTTATCCGGATATCCGGAGCAAAGTCAAGAGCTCCCATATGAGTCAGTTCAGCAAGCGCTTTCTTCGCCAGCAGATAGGCGGCATGTCCTCCTTCATTTTTCACAATTTTAGTATCCAGCATATTAACCACAGCCCCTTTCCCAAAAGTATTGGCAAAGGCCTGAATCAAAAAAAAGGGAGCATCAAAATTTATTGCCATCTCCTTCTTCATAAAAGAGGGAGAAGTCTCAACTATCTTTCCGGAATTAAAAGTACTGGCATTATTTATCAAAGCATCAATGCCTTGAATACTATCAGGCAAACGATTGAATAAGCTCAGCACGGCATCAATATTGGATAAATCGCATTGCAAAAGGGGAAATTCCCTGTCAGAAAAAGAGTCCTGAAGTTCCCTGGAAAGTTTCTCAGCATCATCGCGGCTGTGATTGTAATGGATCACAACCTCCCATCCTTCCTCAGCAAGCCTTCTGGCAATTGCAGCACCAACACGACGAGCACCTCCTGTAATTAAAACGGTTCGACTCATAGTCTCCTTTTTATTCTGCTAACCTGGTATCATTGATAAATTAAATCCACTATCTTCTCCAACTCCACACGATCTGTCTCATCAAAGGTGTTTAGTTCTCTGCTGTCCACATCGAGCACAGCCGTCACTTTTCCGGATTTATCGCGAACAGGTACAACAATCTCGGATTTACTCAGTGAAGAACAGGCTATATGCCCGGGAAACTCTTCTACATCACCAACCACCACACTTTTTCCTGTATTAATTCCGGCCCAGCACACACCGGTGTCCTTCTTCAATTTCAGACACGCCACCGGTCCCTGGTAAGGCCCCACAATCAAATTATCTTCTTCATCAAGAAAATAAAAACCTGTCCAGAAATAATCGGGAATTTTGTGATGAAGCAATGCAGCAATGGTACTCATCCTGGACCAGGGGCTTTCTGTCGCTTGTATCAATTCTTCAACTTGCCTGAAAATTCTTTGGTATCTTCCTGATTTGTTTTTGTTTGCCATTGGTATTTTTCTAATTAAAATTCTTCTTAAAGCATTTGAAAAGATTTTAAATTCCATCTCCTACATAACACCCTGTACTCAATAGTGTAAATATAAAAATTATCCTCAAAAGTCAAAGGGGACAAAATATAAAACTGGTTACCATTCTTTCTTTAAACATATCCTTAATTGATAAGAATACATTTCTGCCTATTGATTATCTTTAAGTTTCATCGTAATTTGGGACAAATCAACACACTATAGTTTGTTCAAAAAGATCAGATATAAATTCATGCCAGAGAGTCCCATTCCATTCTAAAAACCAAATTTTGAACCAATGAGATACCTTACGTTTCTACTAATTTCAACAATATTTTCCGTTGCCGCCTGTACTTCCGACCAGACAGAGGAACCGGCTATTCAGGGTAGTCCGAAAGAGGAGATTAATGATGAACAAGCTTCCGGAGAAAAGGAGGACGAAGATCCGGAAGAAAATGAAGATGAAACTGTTTGGGAAAATGATGAAAAGAGCTCATCTGTACCAACCTATATCGCAGACCACACAATAGCCACTGAAGAGGTATTAAGAGGCATTCCCGTACAATACATAGATTATGCGAGAGAAAACTTTCATATTGCCTACCAACACACATCGCACGGAACACATGTTTCCCGGGGTGTTTTTGGACTACCGGATTATAAGGAAGGCGATGATCAACGGTTCGGAGTTTCTTTAAACAAACAGGAAGCAGGAAAACTGACCTTTTACGATTATGCACTTCAAACTTATGCCGCAGATGGAGAAACTGCCACAGACCTGAGTGCTGATGAGACAGGATTCATCCAGGCAACACGTAATTTTCTGGAGGATCCGGACAATGCCCATGTAAATGTGATTATGTGGTCGTGGTGCGACATTGCAGGACACGATGTTTCGGGAAATTACCTTCCGGGAATGACTTCACTCATTTCAGAGTATGGTGAAGGAGGTTCAAAAATAGGCACAGCAGAAGGCCAGCGCCAGAACGCTGTATTTTTCATCTTCATGACCGGTCATGCCAACGCCAACAACAACATAGGAGACGGCAAGCCGGCCAATCAGGCAGAATTAATCAATAATTATTGTCTGGAAAACGAGCAATATTGCCTTGACTACTACAGCATCGACAGCCACGACATGGAAGGTAATTATTGGGAAGATGCCAGCGATGACGGCTATTCCACTCGTTACGATGGAAACTTCTACAAAGATTGGCAGAATAGCCACTCGGTGGGAGCCGGTTACTGGGAAAACAAAGAAGCTCCTGATGGAGATGTGATGTATGGAGCTCACAACACCCAGCACATCACGGCCAACCGAAAAGCCATCGCTTTCTGGTGGATTCTTGCCCGACTGGCAGGATGGGACGGTACACCGGGATACTATACCGGAATCGATATGTAGTTTTTGTCCATAAAGTACCATTTACTGCGTTACGCTTGCCCTAAAATTCCTCATTTACTCAAATAAACTGCGCATTTTCGGGCTTCGCAACCCTTGTAACTGACACTTTCTTGACAAACACATAACCATAAACAAATTATTCTTAGTTTATAGACGGGCACTAACCTGCATTATTCACAAATAATCTATTCCGATGTCCAACTACCTGCAAAATCCAACCGTCCTCAATAAAATGGATTTGAAAATAATCCATTATTTCCTGCATCCATTTTATCTGCGGTTGATTGTATTTCTTGATATTTGAACATCTCATAACAAAAACTCATGAATAAAGCAGGCTGAGTAGTATCAGCTAGAAAACCCCTGTTTTTCTATGTATGTTATTACATAAGTAATTATTAAAATCTTAATAATTGATCACATAGAGCGATGTTAGATTGCCTCAATATCAAGTACTTGATAAAAAAAGCGTCAAGTGCAGGAAGGTAGGTGATGACTGAAAAAACAGGACTTTAACTTTCGTAAATGACTGTATTGAAGGCAAGTTCAATGCAGCAAATGGTTTTTTCTTGCAAGCACTATGTAGTGTTTGTATATAAAATCCAACATCTGCGTTGTTGCTTAAAATATAAATCCTCAAATACATTAGTATTCTGCGGTTTATATTTTTCACACGCCTTGAATTTGAGCTTTCTATCTCAAACACGTAAAAAACGCTTAGTTTATGGATAGTCTCTATGTGGGAATAAAAAACAACCGACCACTGCCTTAACAGTTGGCCGGTTGTCCACTCATCCACTAAACCCAAAACCCTTCTATCATTCCGGTACTCGTTTGCTTATTTGGGCTTCCAAAAAATATTATACGGCGTAGCTTCCTTCACGGTCCCTCAGCATCTCCTGCAACTTCTTACGTGTAAAGAAGATGCGGCTTTTCACTGTTCCAATGGGAAGTTCAAGTTGTTCGGCAATCTCTTTATACTTGTACCCATCAGTATGCATTCTAAAAGGAATCCTGAAATCATCATCCAATTGCTCAATGTATTGATTCATCTCAGTTACTGAATGAACCATTTCAGGAGTTTCGGAAGCATAATTCTTTTTAAAAGCATGTTTAAACGCATCATCCGAACCATCAAAAGTGTTTCTGGTTTTCTGGTTGCGACGATAGTTATTAATAAAGGTGTTTTTCATAATGGTAAACACCCATGCTTTAAAATTGGTATTGGCCACAAACTGATTGCGATATGTGAGCGCTTTCAGGATAGTTTCCTGCAACAAATCATGCGCATCATCGTCATTTGAGGTTAAACTAAGGGCAAAATACAGGAGTTTATCCTGAAGCCCCAAGAGTCTGTTATTAAACTGAATTGATGTCATGGTGTATGGTTTTTGATTAACTTTCTGTCTAACAAATATAGTCAATAAATAAACGGTTGCAAATAAAATGCAAAGAGAATTTTTTCCTTATTTGTACTTTTTCTAAATAACAAATTTGTTATTTATTTGATATTCTGATGTTTTCATTTTTTGAAAACAAGAAATTCTAAATTACAAAAAACAAGAAAAAAAGTCAAGGCCTTAAAAAGTTAAACAACAAAATTGCCAAAAACATTAACACTCCACAACATTATTTAGAATGATTATAGCTTTTTAGGAGGGTCAAAATCACGATGTTCCAACGGGCTTTCTTCTACAACACCTGCTTTTTTCTTCCGGGAAGAAAACCAACTATCCAATGCAGATTTCACCCACGTGCCCTTGATAAGAGTGTAAGAAACAGCCAAAGAGAGGAGCATCACTGCAACACCATAAAGTTCCTGTACCTCATACTCTGAAAAGTCCCAGATAATAACTTTTCTTGCAAGAGCAATCATTGCAACCAGGAGAACAACTTCCACATGAATTTTCTCCTCCTCAAGAAAGGCTTTTACCGTATCGAGCAGTTCAATACCAATAAGAATAATGAGAAAGAGTCCAAAAAGGGACTGTAACCTCTGGGCATTAAAAAAAGTCTCGGGACCTGTAATGGCTCCAAGCACAACATTCATGATAATATTTACTGTACTCACCAGAAGAATAAGTGACATTACGATCAAAAGAAGAAATATGATTCCTCGCTGAAGTATTTTTACATATTTGAGCATATTTTTTTATTTAATTAGTGCCCGTCTATAAAGTCGGGAAAGTTTGTAAAAAGTCATGTGTCTGGTCAGAAAGTGCCAGTTGCAAGGCTTGCGAAGCCGCCAAAAACGGAGTTTACTTAGGTAAATGAGTATTTTGGCGGCAAGCGTAACGACGCAAATGGTACTTTATGGACAGACACTAATTAATTTCATCTCCCAAAAGATAGACATTTATGGCGAAATCATTCACATATCGCGGGAAAAACTGTATTTTAGCTTCCTTACAAAGGGCAAACAGATAAAACACCACCCTCTGTCACAACACAATTTCAAATTTCATTATTTAGTGTAACATGCAACCATTCCGGACACCTGAAGCAAATCTGATATTTGAAACAGCCTCCATTCACAATATAGGGAAACAAGAAATTACTTTAAGCCAGAAAACCGCCGGTGATGCATTTTCATTTGCTGCTAAAAACGGGTTGGTTCCATGGATTTTTTATCAAATAAACAACCATAACAACAAAGGGGTTCATTGGCCTCAGGGCATAAAGCAGTCCATGCGAATGCAATATCTTCAGACACTGGTAATGAACCAGCAAAAATGGAAGGTATTCAGAGAGATTAAAGAGTTGGCCAAAACCCAAAACATTCCCGTGATACCGTTAAAAGGGACTGCATTGGCTTTCAGCCTTTATCCGGAGGAGGCTTTACGTCCCATGGGCGACCTGGACATTCTTGTCCCGCCAGATAAGGTTCATGCACTTCGGGATCTGTTGTTAAGCAAAGGCGCCCTTCCCCTGCATGTCCCGATTTCCAGGATGCATGACCAAGTACATGCACACATTTCAGCGCTCAGCTGGCAGAATATCATGATAGAACCTCACCAAAGGCTTTTTGCCTTGGGAAGCACAATGAACCTTAAGAACACTGACTTGTTCAAACACATCCAACCCATTCCGGCCTACCCCGAGGTTGACATTTTTGAAGACCGGATGCAGGCTTACCACCTTGCCACGCATGCCTTCAAAGGCTACAAAATGGGGGGAATGCGACTGGGTTGGTTGCTTGACATTGCCCTTATTCTGGAGAAAAACAAAAAAAACAACGACTTCATCCCCTCAGTTCTTGCCCTGAATCCTGAAGCAAGGAAGGAGATTCTGGCTCCCATCCAATGGGCCTCACTTTTGTTAAACGAAACACCAGCCACCGAACCGGAAATACCGTTTCCAGATGAAATTCTCTTTCACAAAGAACAGAATGCCTCAAAAAAACATAAAATAATGGTGGCTAATGAAATAATGGGACTTCCAGGCCTGTCTAACAAAATAAGGATGCTCCGGGGAGAATTTTTTCCACAAAAAGCTTACATGGATCACAAATACGGGAAACACAGAGGCTTAGCTCTCATTCTGCTTTACCTGAAAAGGATTGCCGGTTTCAGGTTGCCAAGAAATCAATAATCTTCGTTACCCCTTTCTGAAGGTTTTCGGTGGCAAGTTTGAGATTTTGATCAAACTCCTCATGTGTAGGAATTCCGGAATCCATCAAATCCGTAACCGCCTTTACACAAAACAGGGGCACCTGGTGAAGCCGTGCCACCCAGGCCACCGCAGCAGCCTCCATTTCTTTTATTTCACCTCCTATTTTCCGAATATTCTCCTCATCATGCTCAGGCATATCCAATGAGTTTCCTGTGGTTACAACGCCCATTTTGAACCCAAGAGACGTCAGGTCTGAAACATCCAAAACCGGAAAATAACCAATACTTTGCTTATCCCATCCGGCAATGGGAACTCTCCTGTCGTGAAAAACCACATGATCGCGACTTAAAAAAACATCTCCGATTTTGGCTCCATTCTCACCAAAGGCTCCGGCGGTACCGGCATTTACAATCAGTTGCGGATCAAACTTATCTATTGCAAACTGCGTGGCCAGAGTAGCAGCCTGCGTTCCGATAAGGTCAAGACCGGTTTCAGGATCTTTTCCGTTAATAACCAGCGACAACTGAATATTTCTGTATTCTCCAGTCCATGCGCGCATAGGCAGCCCCTGACAAAAAGAGGAATCCTCCACAAGCTGCAAAGCATCAATAAGAGGTTGCGCTTCTGCACGCATTGCAATTACAAAGCAAATATTGGTATAGTTCTTCATTTCAATTTTTTATTAATCAAAATCAATAGTTAACTGTAACGGTCCGCTATCCTCACGAGGAGGAAAATTAGACACGGAAATCCCGAGCAACCTGACGGGTTTTTCAGGATTGGCCAAATTTAACAAATCCTTCACAACCGATACCAATTGTCCGGGATTCACAAAGGGTTCAGAGGAGGAATGGGATCTGGTAATCTGATCAAAATCATTGTATTTCACCTTCAGCGTAACTGTTTTGCCAAAGGCTCCGTGTTTTTTTATGCGCTCCCAGAGCCCTTTCTCCAGTTTTTCCAGCTGAGTAAGCATCTCATCACGCGTAGCAATATCCTCATGAAAAGTATTCTCAATCCCCACTGATTTTCTTTCTCTGTGAGGTCGTACGGGCCTTTCGTCGATCCCGTTGGCTATTTGATGAAAAAAGATTCCGGCCTTTCCAAAATTACGAATAAGCATTTGCAGGTCTGCATTCCGAAGGTCTTCTCCTTTAAACAACCCGAGATCATGCATTTTCTGAGCAGTGCGGGGACCTACACCAAAAAAATCATCCACCGCAAGCCGCCCGATAAAATCCATCACTTCATCAGGCTTGATCACAAATAATCCGTTAGGCTTATCCTCATCAGAAGCAATCTTGGCTAAAAATTTATTGATGCTGATTCCGGCTGAGGCAGTAAGCCCTGTTTTCTCCCGAATTCTCTCTTTTATCTCCCTGGCAATAAGCGTGGCCGATGGAATCCCTTTTTTGTTGGAAGTAACATCCAAAAATGCTTCATCGATGGAGAGCGGCTCCACTAAATCGGTATAATCCCGAAAAATGTCCATGATTTTGGCAGAATCGGCCTTGTAAACATCAAACCGGGCTTTTACAAAAATCAAACCCGGACATTTGCGTGCAGCAATTTTGGATGGCATGGCGGAATGGACCCCAAATACCCGTGCCTCATAACTTGCAGCAGCCACTACCCCGCGATCACTGCTCCCTCCAACAGCCACAGGTTTCCCTCTGAGTCCGGGGTTATCGCGCTGCTCAATAGACGCAAAAAAAGCGTCCATATCTATATGAATAATTTTCCGAATCACGGTGCAAGTTTAATAAATATCCGGAAGAGAAACATCCCAGGTTAAACTACAAACGGAAAAGCTTCCTATCTTTGGAATTGAAAAAAGCAGATAAAAAGAAATATGCATCCACAAAATACCCCAAAAGTAGAATTAAGAACCAGTGAAGACGGGTCAACCACTCTTTACCGGCCCGACCTTGATGAACACTATCATTCCATCCACGGGGCCATCCAGGAGTCTATGCACGTTTTTATCCGTGCAGGACTTTTGTCTCATCAGGCAACCGCTCTAAACATCCTGGAAGTAGGTTTCGGGACAGGCCTCAACGCCTTGCTGACAATCCTCCACCAGGCAAAAAAGAAGGTCTTTTACCATACCATCGAACGATATCCTCTGGAGGCAACCATTGTTCAGTCGATAAACTATCCTGAAATATTGGATGTACCAACATCGACTGAATATTTTAAGCAATTGCATGAGGCACCCTGGAATAAAGATTGTGAAATAACACCTGCTTTTACGATTCATAAAGAAGCTTCGGATCTGGCACTGTTTACTCCACAGAAACTCTACAATCTCGTCTATTTTGATGCCTTCGGACCCGACAAACAACCGGAACTGTGGACCCCGGAAATATTTAAAAAAATATCAGAAAGCATGTGTGAAGGTGGAGTTCTGGTAACATACAGCTGCAAAGGGACCGTAAAACGGGCTCTATCGGCGGCAGGGATGAAAATAGAAAAAATTCCGGGACCGCCGGGAAAACGAGAAATGCTGAGAGCAACGAAAATATAACCTCCATAATGAAATCGCAAGATTTTTACTAAATTTCGCAACCGAAAAATTAACCCGCATTATTAATAAAACTGCGATGCCTTAAAATAAAAAGTGTCCAACCGGACGTGTGGGTATTGGCTTAAGTTTTTGATTCCGGAGACATCTCATGATGCACCCGACAGGAAGATCAATAATGCAGGTAAATACAGTAAAAAAATTAACCATAAAAAACAAGTTCTAAATTATGAAAGGAAAACAACTGATCCCCGGCCTTATCGCCGTAATTCTTGTATTCTCTGCCTGCAACAAGGTGCCCAACACCGGTAAAGCAAACATGGAAACACAACTCGATAGTTTAAGCTATGCCCTGGGTTTTTATGAAGCATCAGAGTGGAAAAAGAAATTTGAGCAAACGCCATTTGACACCATCGACTACAAAAAAGTAGCACTGGCATTCAAAAACTCCGAACTCGTGGAGAGCTACCTCAACTTCAGAAAAGGTCAGTTCGACACCATCGACATTGATATGTTCAAAAAAGGCTTTTTCAATGAAATTGCCTACGATAAATCCTACTATACTGAAATCACGGCCGACATTTATATCCGGAAGATTTTTCAACAGGTAAAAGACAAAAACGACAGTCTCAGGCAGATTGAAGCCCAGAAAAACCTGGAAAAAGGAGAAGCTTTTCTGGAAGAAAATGCCAAAAAAGAGAATGTAATTGTGTTGGAAAGCGGACTTCAGTATAAAGTTATTGAAGAAGGTGACGGGAAAAGTCCCTCCATTAATGACCGTGTTAAATGCCTTTACCACGGGACACTGATTGATGGCACCGTGTTTGACAGCACTGTTGAAAGAGGTGACACTGCACAATTTGGAGTAAACCAGGTTATCAAAGGATGGCAGGAAGCCCTACCTATGATGAAAGAAGGTGGAAAATGGCAACTGTTTGTTCCGGCAGATCTCGCATACGGAAATACTGAAAGAGGTGAATTCATTAAAGCCAATGAAACCCTCATTTTCGACATTGAATTAATCGAAGTAATCGAAAGAAAACAGAATACTAATAAAAGACGATAACATAGAATAATAAACCAACATCGAAGGCAGACAGGCTCTTCTGAAAATTGGTTTGACTATAAATTCCAAGAAGAGACGTTTTTTTTAAAGCGTCTCTTCTTTTTTTCGATGGTGTCCGGCAAAGAATTGAGATTGCTTAACTAGTTTCTGTCCATAAAGTACCACTTGCATTGTTACGCTTGCCGCCAAAATAATCATTTACGATTAGTAAACTCCGTTTTTTGCGGCTTCGCAAGCCTGGCAATTGGCACTTTCTGACCAGAAACAGCCCTAAAAACAGAATTTGCTTAGTTTATAGACGGACACTAACTAAGTTCACTATGGCGGGTCTTTATGGCCAAGCACCTGACCAGAAACACTTAAACGGAACGCAAGCGTTTCAAAAAAAAGAGTGAAACCGTCATTGAGACAGCCCCACTCCTTTCACACACAACTAATAAAACCTATATAAAAACAGGTGCAATATAAACAAACTTCTTAATTCTTTGAAAAAATAGTATCAAATTTTGTCTCAAAAGGAACAATAAATTTGACAATATTCTGCTCCCTTTCCGGGACTTCAATTAGTGCACGGCTATTTTGGCCGCTGCTGCGGTAAGCTGCTGTTGAAAATACTCCATGGTTTTAAAGCCTTCATCCTGATACTCCCAGCCACCGAAAAAGTAGTATTCAGCTGACGAGTCGCTTTCAAAATCTATGGCCACCATGTGTGTTTCCACAATTCCATCTCCCTCATCCGGAGCCTTCCAGGTTTCGACAAAGTCGGTGTCGGGAACCAATATTCCCATTCCCAGCATTTCACCGAGATATGCCTGATTTCCATGGGATGCTACAATTTGCATTCCATGCTCTTCCATTTCAAAAGCCTCTTTCTGCTCCATGTTAACGATGCCGGTTACCAGTTCTTCGTCACCCTGTAGGTTATTCACCCGAACTTTGCTTTTGTAAAAATGATCTCCGGCATTAATAGAAATCACATGCTCCACATCATAAGTCCTTTCTGCTACCGGAACCCCAAAATAGTTTAGCTTAAGAATGGCACGCACAGGGCCTTCCGTCACAAACTCATAGGTTCCTTTCTCACACCGGCCCACACGGAATGTCTCTTCACCAATCCGGATTGCAACAGCACCTGCCCCCAAAGAATTTCCTACCTTGAGAATATCCATTCCCCAGTCGTCCAGTTCATGATAATTTTGCCCTTTGATACCTGCTGAATCAAGAGCCATTTCAGTTGTGGCTTTACCAAAAATATCAATCCCGTTACGGGCATCATAGTAATTTCGGAAGCCAACAAGGTCGTTCTCCCAGGCAGGGCCTTCCATTTGAAAAATCCCTGAAATGGTCGGGCTATCGGTGGACTTCAATCGTTCCTCGCCGGACACCTCTGCATAGGGTTCATCCACATATCCAAACCGCACATTGGTTCTTTTCGGGAAATCAGGCAATTCACTTTTATCAACTGCATTAAAATAAACCGTTTGTGGAACCCCTGCTTCCAAATTGATCAAAAAAGCCAGTTCATCCCAGCGGCCATCTTTGTCCAGATCATCACACTGAGCAGAAAGACTAAGGCCTTCAGAATTTACAACTTCAATATATTTATTGCCAATATCCTCAGGCAGATAATCATTCACCTGCTCATAAGAAAGCACTACAACCTTGTCCTGAACCGATAACGTGGAGGATACTTCAAACCCTTTTTGAGGAGCAGAACATCCCACCATCAGGAATACTCCAAAAAAAGTTGCAAAAATTGATTTGTTTAGCATAACAAAGGATTTTTCAGGATTAAACATCATTTTCGCCTTTTACGTAACCAAAATTAGCCAAAATACCACCGTCCACATACAGCACGTGACCATTTACAAAATCACTTGCCTTTGTTGCCAGAAACAATGCAGCATTACCAACATCTTCCGGTTCGCCCCAACGGCCGGCAGGAGTTCGCGTCATTACCAGATCGTTAAAAGGATGATTTCCTTCACGAATGGGAGCGGTTTGTTCAGTGGCGATGTATCCAGGACCAACACCGTTGATTTGAATATTATACTTTGCCCATTCGCAAGTCATGTTGGCCGTCAGCAATTTCAAACCACCCTTTGCCGAAGCATAAGCTGATACTGAGTTACGACCATAAACACTCATCATGGAGCACATATTAATAATTTTCCCAGAACGGCGTTCAATCATACCGGGAGCAACGCGCTTGGCTACAATTAAAGGAGCTACCAGGTCAACATCAATAACCTGTTTAAAATCTGCAACAGCCATATCCAGAATTGGGATACGCTTAATAATTCCGGCATTGTTAACAAGAATATCAATAGGACCTACTTCTTTCTCAATGGCAGTTATTCCCTTATCGACATCTTCCTCATTGGTCACATCAAAAGTAAGGGTAAAAACATCAATGCCTTCTTTGGCGTATTCTGCTTTACAATTCTCCAATTTATCACCTGACAAGTCATTGACGGCAATTTTGGCTCCTGCTTTCCCAAGGGTTTTTCCGATGGCCATTCCGATTCCATGAGTTCCTCCGGTAACCAAAGCCACTTTTCCTGTTAAATCAAACAATTCATTTATCATATCAAATACTTTTTTAAAGAATAAAAAACAGACTTTTGGGAGACAATGGGTTGTCAGCAAAAAATCGACTGCTGACAGCCCAATTCAAGCTCGTGTGGTCTCTTTTCAAATTATTTCAACTCTTGCTGAGTTAAATGATTCATATCGCTGTAATCCTTATTTTCTCCGGCCATACCCCAGATAAATGAATAATTTGAAGTTCCCGAAGCACTGTGGATACTCCAGGAGGGAGAAATAGCCACCTGTTCGTTCTTCATCCAGATATGCCGTGTTTCGTCCGGCTGGCCCATAAAATGACAGATTGCCTCTTTTTCGGGCAATTCAAAATACAGGTAAGCCTCCATCCGCCTGTTGTGAACGTGTGGGGGCATGGTGTTCCAGGTACTACCGGTTTTAAGTTCGGTAATTCCCATCTGCACCTGGCAGGTAGGAATGACATCGCTCACAATGAGTTTGTTTATTCTTCGCTCGTTGGACGACTCCTTAGAACCCATTTCAGCAACCACAGCCATATCCAACGTTACTTTATTATTGGGATGTTTGGTGTGAGCTGTTGCACTGTTCAAATAAAGATGAGCAGGCTTTTTGGGGTCAACAGATTCAAAAACAACCTCTTTATTTCCGCTTCCCAAATAAAGACCTTCCTTGTATCCCAATTCATAAACGGTACCATCAGCGGTTACTTTTGCGTTGCCACCAATGTTTATAATTCCAAGTTCGCGGCGCTCCAGGAAATAATCGGCTTTCAATTCCTCAAAAGGCTCCAGTTTAAGTGGTTTATCGGTAGGCACGGCGCCACCAACAATCAATCGATCGTAAAGCGTGTAAACCACATTAATCTCTCCCGAAACCATCACATTTTCCATCAGAAAATCTTCGCGGATACGTTTGGTATCATAATTTTTAAAATCTGCAGGATGTGCAGCATACCTAAAATCGTAATTCATAATACTATTTTTTAAAATTGTTAAACTTTTACCTGATAAATCAATATTTAAATCCTGCTCCCGATTATTGTTTCTTCTTACAAGTCAGGAAACATTAAAATCTTCACCATCTGAGGTTTCATCTCTTCCAGATTCTCATTTCCTTCTCCCTGTCCTACATTCTGAACAAAAAGGTGTAACGCTTCTTCTCTCTTCCACATCCCGGTGTCGTAAGAAGGTTCCCACTGGCCAACTTCCACATCAGCAATAGTTTTTAAATCCCATTCCAAAGACTCATTTCCCAAATTTGCAGAAGCGAAGCAAATCCTGTTCATCTGTTCCTGATCTCTGTAAATCACATGCACTTTGGGCGTTTTCTGTTCCTCGACCAGAACCTGTGGGCGGCTAACCGGGATTCTTCTGCTGCCTTCCCCTTTGAGAGAAAATGCCATTTTCCGGTTTGAAACCCTGGATACTTCCCATTTTCCGTTCTTCAGAAACACCAGGAAAAACTGAGGCACCTCTTCTTCCCCGGGAGTCCAGTAAGAAGCTATATAAGGTTGCCCTTTTTTATCAGTCGTAATAGATGTCTGGTTAATCAGACTGCTGCCTTGGGGAATTTGCAATGCATATTCAGCATTTCTTGCAGTTATGGGCATCTCCAATTCAGCACCATCGCTTTTCTGCCATGTTCTCCCCCCATCATTGGAACGGGCATAACAAAGGTCATGATTGGACATTACATCCCATGTTTCACGCCACACCCACGAAAGATGTAAAGAACCATCCCCACCGACACACATTTGCCAATAGGCATTTCGTTCGCCTTCTCCATCAATTAAGTTATCATGAAGACGAACCCATTTTTTCTCTTGCGTATTGTAACGGTTCAAAACAAGATTTCCTCCGCCCGAGCCGCCATACCTGTAGGCGAACAATAAATCCCCGTTGGGTAAAATATAAAACTCAGGATAAGTTACACCATTTTGCTCCAGGCTTCCAACCATTGGTTTTACCTCCGTAAATTCCAAACCACCCGGTTCAATACTCCGGCAATATTTAAGGGCACTATTGTGGTGGTCCCAGGCCAGATGCAGATAACCATCAGTATCCACCATCATGCTGATAACATTGTGTGCATCAGACACATTTCCTTGCATTCCGGTTTTATGCACCTGCCACTCCAATGATTCTAAAGCCCTTTTTGCAACCACAACATTGCCAGTGGAATCGTACCATGAGGCATACTGGAAATGTTCATCGCTAATCACAGAGTTTTTTCGGAATATGGTTGCATTCACCGATGTTTTTGCCCAGCCATCACCCAGTTCCATTACCCTTGGTTTTGATGGCTCAGCCGGTAAAGTGCAAGACTGAAAAACCATTAATATTACAAGCAGATTTATTATTACAATTCTCATTTAAGTTTTTCTACGATTAAACAATCCAAAATATTAGCTATACTTCATTGTCAGGTAACTTCTGGACTGCAAACAACTGATAATAATTGATTAAAAACCCAGGAAGACAAACTACAACTCACTCATAATGATTACCTTGCGTCATAGCTTCTCTGCATTTAGGTTTTTATTTACGGACCATTTAGACAACTGAATTCATCAACAAAGCATCCGAACCAGATGATCGCCGCTGAATCAGGCGAACAGGGATGTGAATTTCTTCACTCACCGGCTCGTCCTTACCAATACTTTCAATAACGGCTTTCGCAACCTGATTGCCCATCTCAAAAGCATTTTGCTCCACACTGGTCAGCGTGGGTTCCACCATCTCGGCAAATGGCTCATTTGCAAAACCTGATATCTTAACATCCCCGGGAATAGCCTTATTAAGTTCCTTCAACTTTTGAATAGCCCCTAAAGCCGATAAATCACTAGCTGCAAAAATCCCATCCACTTTTTTGGGTAGTACAATTCTGGCGACGGCTTCCTGCCCGGCTTCCTGGATAATACAATTTTCCACAACAAGAGAAGGATCATATTCAATTCCTGCCTTCTCCAATGCGTATCGGTACCCGTCAAGTCTCTCCTGATAGACATTTACATGCAAAGCCCCTGCAAAATGGGCTATTCGCTTACATCCGTTCTTAATTAAATGTTGCGTGCTGCGCAGAGCTCCCAGAAAATTGTCGTTCACAATTCGTGCCCCCACTATCTGCTCCGTAACACGGTCAAATTGAACCAATGGAACTCCTTCGTCAATCACCATTTGATAATGACTGAAACCTTTGGTTTCCACAGAGTGAGAAATAATAATTCCTGCAACCCTGTTCCGCAACAATGTGTGAACCGCCTTCCTTTCATGCTCTTCACGCTCATGGGTCTGAATAATCAACAAATTGAATCCCGCGGGATTAAGCAAAGCTTCCACTCCACTAATAACATGACTAAAGAAATGACGATTAATACGGGGAACCACCATTCCAATAGTATCACTCCGTCCGCTTCTTAAAGAAGATGCAAGCACATTGGGCTGATACCCCATCTGGGCAGCCACCTTTAAAACACGCTGCCGGGTGTTTGATCCAACCCGCGTGTTACCCGCCAGTGCACGTGAAACCGTTGAAGGAGTAACCCCCATTTCGTGGGCAATATCAGTAATTGTAACTCTTTTCTTTACCATGCATTAATTATTACTCCGACAAAAATACAAACGTTTGCACAAAAAACACAAGTTATTCGAGTTTTTTTTTTAATCTCACATTTTATATTTAAAAAATATCTGTCGGATGCAAAATATAAAAACAAAATACTCTTTGTCGGAGAAGCTAAAGACACCCTCCACGTATAAGCCTATTTTTCAACCCATTACAATCACAAACAAACAAAAAACACCCCATTAAACAATAAATCACCTCCACTTTTAACACAAAATATCATCAAAAAAACTTGACCAAAGGAAAAGAATGATTTATCTTCGTGTTCGTTAACGAAATCATATTTCATCTTAAAACGTCATCACCAATATGAAAAAGTTCATTCATCCTGATTTTCTACTTGAAGGAAAAACAGCCCGTGAAATTTACAATGAGTATGCAGAAAACCAACCCATCATAGATTTTCATTGTCATCTCTCACCTCAATTAATTGCAGAAGATCACAATTTCGATAATCTGGGACAGGTCTGGCTGGAAGGCGACCATTACAAATGGAGAGCCATGAGAACCAATGGAGTTGATGAAGAATATTGCACTGGATCTCCCACGTTTTACGACAAATTCATGAAGTGGGCCGAGACGGTCCCCCACACAGTCGGAAATCCCCTTTATCACTGGACACACCTAGAACTGGCACGTTATTTCAATATCTTTGATTTACTGAATCCCGGCACAGCCGACACCATTTACCACGATGCCACCGAGATGCTTCGGCATCAGGATTTTTCGGTAAAAAGCATACTAAAAAAAATGAATGTGGAAGTGGTAGGCACCACCGATGACCCGGCTGACAGGCTGGAACATCATGCCAAATTAAAAGATTTCAAGGTAAAAGTGCGCCCCACGTGGCGTCCTGATAACCTTATTAAGACTGAAGATCCAAAAATCTTCAACAGCTACATCGAAAAACTGGAAGCAGTTGCCGGCAAAAACATCTCAAATTATGCAGACTTACTGACCGTACTTGACCAGCGACACCAGTATTTCCACGAAATGGGATGCCGTGCATCGGATCACGGACTAGACAGAATGTATTGGACCAATGCTGCCGGAATTGACCCCGAAAAGGCCTTTTTAAAGTTGCGTGCCGGTGAAAACCTTTCAGACACCGAAACTGAAGGTTACCGTTTCTCTGTCATGCAGGAACTTTGCAAACTCAACCACAAACGAGGCTGGGTTCAGCAATTCCATCTGGGAGCAATGCGAAACAACAACACCCGGTTATTCAACAAACTTGGACCCGACACCGGATTCGACTCAATCGGACGGCCTCAGGACAGCTTCAAAATATCCCGTTTTCTGGACAGTCTGGATGCCAACAACCAACTGGCGAAGACCATTCTTTACAACTTAAATCCAGCAGACAACGAGACATTTGTTACCATGATTGGCAACTTCCAGGATGGATCAGTACCCGGAAAAATGCAATGGGGAGCTGCATGGTGGTTCCTGGATCAAAAAGTGGGTATGGAAAAACACCTCAATGATTTGTCGGTACTCGGCTTATTGTCCCGATTTGTGGGAATGGTTACCGATTCCAGAAGCTTCCTTTCATTCCCACGTCACGAATATTTCAGAAGAATTGCCTGTAACCATATCGGAAACGAAGTAGATAAAGGAGTAATCCCCAACGACAAGGAAATTCTTAAGAACCTGGTGGAAGGAATCTCTTATAAGAATGCAAAAGAGTACTTCGGGTTTTAGTGTTTGTCTATAAAGTCCAACTTCTGCGTTATTGCTCAAAATCTAAATCCTCAAATACCTTAGTATTCTGCGGTTTAGATTTCTCACACGCCTTGAGTTTGAACTTTCTATTTCAAACACATGAAAAACGCATACTTTATAAACAGGCCCCACTTCGGGTTTTAATAATCAATCTACTAAACACAAAATATCAGAACAATGAGTAAAAGAGTTGTCACTTTCGGAGAAATAATGCTCAGGCTTTCCACTCCGGGCTACCAAAGATTTGCACAAGCCACATCATTCGATGTAAATTATGGAGGAGGAGAAGCCAACGTAGCTGTTTCACTGGCCAACTATGGTCTGGACTCCAGGTTTATCACCCGTCTGCCCAACAATGATATAGGCCGTGCCTGCCGAATGGATCTTGACAAATATGGGGTGGACACCGGTCACATTCAATATGGCGGTGAGCGCATCGGGATCTACTTTCTGGAAACAGGGGCTGTAGCACGTGCCAGCAAAGTAGTTTATGACAGAGCGCATTCCTCCTTTTCGTCAGTACAACCGGGATCCTTCAACTGGGATGAAATTTTTGACGGAGCTGACTGGTTTCACTGGACAGGAATCACCCCTGCCGTTTCGCAGGAAGCTGCCGATGTGTGTCTGGAAGCCATCAAAGCAGCCAATGACAGGGGGGTAACCGTTTCATGCGATTTAAACTACCGGAAAAACCTTTGGAAATACGGCAAAAAGGCCGGTGAAGTAATGCCTGAACTGGTAGCAGGATGTGACGTGGTACTCGGCAATGAAGAAGATGCCGAAATGGTATTGGGCATCAAACCCGAAGGAGTGGATGTAACCGGCGGTCATGTGGAAGCAGAAGCCTACAGAAGTGTCTCACAGCAAATCATGAAACAATACCAGAGGGTGAAGAAAGTGATTACCACATTAAGAGGTTCGGTAAGTGCCAATCACAACAGCTGGTCAGGGGTTCTTTACGATGGTAAGAATCTTTACACTGCCCCCACTTATCAAATCACACACATTGTGGACCGTGTAGGTGGTGGAGATTCATTCATGGGTGGACTGATCTACGGCTTACTTACCTATGACAACGATGAAAAAGCACTACAGTTTGGTACTGCGGCATCCTGCCTGAAACACACCATCCCCGGTGATTTCAATCAGGTGACCGTGGAAGAGGTTGAGAAACTAATGGGAGGCGATGCTTCCGGTCGGGTTTCGAGATAGAGCCTGGAGGTTGGAGTTTGGAGGTTAGTGGTTAGAAATTAGAGGCTGGAGGATAGAGGTTAGAAATTAGAGGATAGAAGACAGAAGCTGGAGAGGTTAGATAATTGGTAGGTTGAAGTTTCTCTGCATTTAACCACGAATTCACCTCGGGAACGGACAGTCAAATAGTGTCTTATTAAGGATGAGAATGTAACATTTTTTCAACAATTACAATTACCAAAAATGGCAAAATATACAAGAATAGAAGTCTTTCAGAAGATGCAGGAAACAGGCGTGGTTCCTGTGTTTTATCATGCAGACATTGAAGTAGCAAAAAAGGTACTGAAAGCATGTTATGATGGAGGAATCAGGACCTTTGAATGGGTCAATAGGGGCGACTTTGCCCATGAAATATTCAGTGAACTGAACAAATATGCACTAAAAGAGCTGCCCGGAATGATTCTGGGGGCCGGCTCAGTAGTGGAGGAAGGCACCGCGTCTATATACATTCAGGCCGGAGCCAATTTTATTGTATCTCCCCTTCTGAATGAAAATATGGCTCGCATTTGCAACCGCCGAAAAGTCATGTGGGCACCCGGTTGCGGATCTGTCTCTGAAATAGGAAAGGCTGAGGAATTGGGTGCCGAACTGGTAAAAATATTCCCGGCCTCGGAAGTTGGTGGCCCATCTTTCGTAAAAGGTGTAAAGGGTCCCTGCCCATGGACCAATATCATGCCCACTGGCGGAGTGGACACCTCTAAAGAAAATCTTCAGCAATGGTTTGATGCAGGTGTTACCTGTGTCGGAATGGGATCTAAACTATTTCCCAAAGAGATTATTGAAAAAGGAGACTTTGCTGCATTAACTGCCAAGGTAACCCAACTAATCAATACCATCAAAGAAATTAAAACAGCTTAACTATGAATGCACCAATCAAAGAACTCAACATCGAAGGCAAAGTGGCCGTAATCACCGGAGGTGGCGGCGTAATTTGTTCTGTAATGGCCAAAGCTCTGGCAATGAAAGGCGTTAAAACCGCCATTCTGGATCGCGACAAAGAAACCGCTGATAAAGTGGCGGCTGAAATAACGCAAACTTACGGCACAGAAAGTATCGGTTTTGCTGCCGACGTACTAAATAAAGGCTTGCTGGAGGCTGCAAAAAAAGAGATCAATGAAAAACTGGGAGACATCGACTTCCTGATTAACGGGGCCGGAGGAAATGCAGCTACCGCAACCTCCAAAGTAGAGAAAATTGAAAAATCAGACCTCGAAAACCTTGAGGACACTTTTTTCGGACTTGAGCTGGAAGGGTTTGATAAGACCTTTGCTTTGAATTTCCAGGGCACCTTATTGCCTTCGATGGTTTTTGCCACGGATATGGTTAAAAACGGCAAAGGAGGGATCGTCAATATCTCCTCCATGAATTCTTACCGGCCATTGACAAGAATTCCTGCCTATTCAGCATCCAAAGCAGCCATCAACAACTTTACCCAATGGTTGGCCGTGCATTTTGCAAAAACAGGAGTTCGCGTCAACGCCATAGCACCCGGCTTTTTGCTTACCAACCAAAACCGTTTTCTACTGGTGGATGAAAAAACAGGAGAATCCACGCCAAGAGGACAAAAAATTATGAACGGAACCCCTATGGAACGTTATGGAAGCCCTGAGGAACTCACAGGAGCTCTTACATTCCTGTTATCCGACTGGTCAGAGTTTATCACAGGCATCGTCATTCCTGTTGATGGCGGCTTCAGTGCATATAGCGGAGTTTAAAACAAATTAACAAAAAATCTAACAGGCAGAATCTATGGAACAAACGTGGAGATGGTATGGACCGGATGACCCGGTATCGTTGACGGACATAAGGCAGGCAGGTGCAACCGGAATTGTTACCGCATTGCATGAGATTCCCATTGGAGAAGTGTGGACATTAGATGCTATAGAAGAACGAAAAAGAATAATCGAATGGAACGATAATATTACACCACCTCAACCAAGAGGATTGGATTGGTCGGTGATTGAAAGCATTCCCGTTCATGAGGACATAAAGCAAGGCAAAAGCAACCGGGACAAATGGATTGAAAAATACAAGCAAAGCATTCGGAATGTGGGTAAAGCAGGCATACCGGTGGTCACTTATAACTGGATGCCGGTGGTGGACTGGACGCGCACAAATCTGGAAATGAAACTCGATGACGGTGCCCTTGCTCTCGCTTTTGACTATATTGACTTTGCTGCTTTCGACATGTTCATTCTCAAACGAGACCAGGCAATAAAAGATTATTCGGAAGAAATAATCAAAAAAGCAAAAAACCGCTTCAGCTCCATGAGTGAAGAAGAAAAATATATTCTTCAAAAAAACATCATCGCCGGTCTCCCGGGCGGACAGGAAGGATATGATATCGAAACCTTCAGAAACAAACTCAGTGAATATGATGCTATTGACGCAAAACAATATCGGGAAAACCTAAAATACTTCCTGGAACAAATTGTCCCGGTGGCCATAGAATCCGGTGTTCGTCTGGCCATTCACCCGGATGATCCACCAATCCCGCTTTTTGGTCTGCCACGGGTGGTTAGCACAGAATCCGACCTTCAATATATCCTAAGCATTGTCGATTCCATTTACAATGGTCTTTGTATATGCACCGGGTCACTGGGTGTTTTACCGGGCAATGACTTACCAGGAATCATAAAAAGGATAGGCTCCAGAATTAATTTCCTTCATTTAAGGAGTACTCAACGTGATGGCTTCAATAGTTTTCACGAAGCCAGTCACCTTCGGGGAAATGTGGATATGTACAGCGTAATGTGCAATGTACTCAAAGAGGAAGAAAAAAGGCATGCGCAGAATCGTCGGGACGAAATGATTCCTATGAGAGCCGATCATGGGCACACAATTCTAGATGATTTGAATAAAAAAACCAACCCCGGCTATTCAGCAATTGGCCTTTTAAGAGGAATGGCAGAACTCAGAGGTTTGGAAATGGGCATCAGAAAAAGTGGTGCCGTTTACAATGAACATAGCAAATAATCTATCTTTAAAATCTACTGAAATGAACCTACAATTAAAAGAAAACTATAAATACTCAATGGTAGTCCCCACCAGTATGGGACTGAGAATTACCCCTGAAAACGGTCAACCCGTACACAGCAGCGACACTTTTAAAATGCAGGCAACCAGTGCCGAAACCAACGTAGCAAGTATTTCCTCCTACCTGGGACTTCCGGTAAAGGTGCTTACCACTTTTGTGAAAGACAGTCCGCTGGCTCAATTTATTAAAAGCAATCTGCGCAACCGCCACATGGACTACGAAGGGCCCGAAGTTGAGCAGGGAAATCCCTGGGGATATCGTCACCAGTTTAATATCGCCGACAGCGGTTACGGTGGTCGCGGACCACGGGTTCAAAACGATCGTGCCGGAGAAGTGGGACGCACTCTGAACGCCAAAGATTTTGATCTGGAAAGAATATTTGGACAAGAAGGAGTACAAATAGTCCATCTTTCAGGATTAATTGCAGCCTTATCGCCCGAAACCAGTAACTTTTGTCTTGAAGTAGCGCGTTCAGCCAAAAAACACGGTACACTGATTTCATTCGACCTGAATTATCGTGCCTCTTTCTGGGAAGGACGGGAGCAAGAGCTTCGGGACACCTTTACTGAAATTGCCTCTGTTTCGGATGTCTTAATCGGAAACGAAGAGGACTTTCAGCTTTGTCTGGGTATTAAAGGCCCAGAAGCAGGCGGAAAAGCCATTGGTGAAAAAATCGACAGTTTCAAAGAGATGATCATGCGGGTCAAAAAGGCCTTCCCAAATGCATCGGTATTTGCCAATACGCTTCGCGAAGTAATTAGTGCCAACGAACACTTGTGGGGGGCCATAATGCTTCAGGGCGATAACTGGGAAGTCATAGAACCACGCCCCATTCGTGTGCTTGACCGCATTGGCGGAGGTGATGGTTTTGTTGGAGGTTTGCTCTACGGTATTTTAAAGAAGTGGGCTCCTGAAAAATGGATTCAATTCGGTTGGGCAACCGGAGCTTTGGCCACCACATTCCTCACAGATTACGCGCAGCCCGCGGATGAGGATATGGTCTGGAGTCTTTGGAGCGGCAATGCCCGGGTGAAACGATAAGAAGCTTATAAAACACAAACGCTATGATATATTTTCAACGCGGATCAAAAAATACAGCATTAAGTCCACAGGACTTAAAAGATGCCCTTTTTACAGCGCTGGACAAAATCGGGCCCCGCAAAAGGGTAATTGCTGTGCCACCCGATTACACAAGGTATCACTCCAAAGCCGGTGAACTTACCACTTATGCCTATGATTTCTACAAGGAGAACCTGACGGACATTCTGCCTGCGCTGGGGACGCACAGTCCCATGACAGATGAGCAGATTGATCATATGTTTCCGCGAGTTCCCAAAGATCTTTTCAGAATACACGACTGGCGTAACGAAATTGTAACCCTGGGCGTAGTCCCTGGAAGTTACATCTCGGAAATCACCGATGGACGAATAGACTATGACTGGCCGGCCCAGGTAAACAAACTGCTGAATGAAGGCGGACACGACCTGATTCTTTCCATCGGTCAGGTCGTTCCCCATGAAGTGATTGGGATGGCCAACTATAACAAGAATATCTTTGTGGGAACCGGCGGATCCGAAGGCATCAACAAAAGTCATTTTATCGGAGCAGCTTACGGAATGGAAAGAATTATGGGACGCGCCAACAACCCTGTAAGACGCGTTTTGAACTATGCATCCGAACAATTTGCATCTCATCTGCCCATCATCTACGTACAAACCGTAATCGGACGTGATGAGGCAGGAAATCTTGTTCCTCGCGGTATTTTTATTGGTGATGATGAAGAGGTATTTGAGCTGGCTGCTGATTTATCCATCAAGGTCAATTTCGAAATGGTGGATGAACCCCTGAAAAAAGTGGTGGTATATCTTGATCCATCAGAATTTAAAAGTACCTGGCTGGGCAATAAAAGCATCTACCGTACACGCATGGCACTGGCTGATGGCGGAGAGCTCATTGTGCTGGCTCCCGGCCTCAAAGAATTCGGTGAAGACAAAACCATTGATCAGCTAATCAGAAAATATGGTTATTTTGGCACCCCTGCCACACTCAAAGCAACGGAGGAAAATAAGGAGCTAAGAGAAAATCTGGGGGCTGCAGCCCACCTGATTCACGGGAGTTCGGAAGATCGTTTTTCCATCACCTATTGTCCCGGGCATCTTTCCAAAGAAGAAATTGAATCCGTCAATTTTAAATATGCAGATTTGAAGGAAATGACCAAAAAGTATAATCCGGAGAAACTAAAAGACGGAAAAAACATCATGCCTGACGGAGAGGAGATTTTTTACATATCCAACCCGGCAGTTGGTCTGTGGGCCCATAAAGATCGTTTTAAGGACTAAAGCCCCCTAAGTCGGCCCAAGAGGGACTTCCATGAGCAGATGAGTGGGGCATGGAGAAAAAATCAGGATTTACAAAAAATTAAAAGACATAAAACCATGAAAGAATTATCAGACATAGGATTGATTGGGTTGGCCGTAATGGGCGAAAACCTGGTCCTTAACATGGAAAGCAAGGGCTTTCAGGTATCGGTATATAACCGGACTACCGAAAAAGTGGACAACTTTGTGGAAGGACGAGCCAAAGGCAAGAATATCAAGGGCACACATACCCTTGAAGAACTTGTCAAGTCGCTGGAGCGTCCCCGTAAGGTAATGATGATGATAAAAGCCGGACCTGCAGTAGATAAGCTGATCGACAGTCTCATACCACTGCTGGAGCCGGGTGACATCCTCATTGATGGCGGAAACACACACTTCCCCGACACAACGCGTCGTACCGAATATGTCGAAAGCAAGGGACTTCTGTACATTGGTACCGGCGTATCCGGAGGTGAAGAAGGCGCCCTTCTCGGACCATCAATCATGCCCGGAGGATCGCCCAAAGCCTGGGACGCTGTTAGACCCATCTTCCAATCTATCTCTGCTAAGGTTGAAGACGGAACCCCCTGTTGCGACTGGGTAGGAGAAAAAGGAGCCGGACATTTTGTGAAGATGGTGCACAACGGTATTGAATATGGCGATATGCAAATCATCAACGAGGCCTACCACATCATGAAAGAGCTGCTGGGCATGTCGGCCGACGAGATGCACGAAGTTTTCAAAGAGTGGAACGAAGGTCCGCTGGACTCCTACCTCATCGAAATCACCCGTGATATCCTGGCCTACAAAGATGAAGACGGGGATCCGCTTGTGGAAAAAATCCTGGATACAGCCGGACAGAAAGGAACCGGTAAATGGACCGGTATTTCGGCGCTGGATCTTGGTATTCCGCTTACATTGATCGGGGAAGCCGTATTTTCCAGATGTCTATCTGCCATCAAAGACGAACGTGTACAAGCTTCAAAGATCCTCTCAGGACCAAAACCGGAATTTACAGGAGACAAAAAAGCATTCCTGCAGGATCTCCACGATGCTGTTTATGCATCAAAAATCATCTCTTATGCTCAGGGCTACGCATTGATGGGTGCTGCAGCTGAAGAGCATGGATGGAACCTCAACTACGGTGGTATTGCTTTGATGTGGCGGGGCGGATGTATCATTCGTTCGGTATTTCTGGGCAAAATCAAAGAGGCCTATGATGCGGATCCCAATCTCACGAACCTGTTGCTGGCCCCCTTCTTTAAAGAGGTGGTGGATAAAGCTCAAGCCGGATGGCGCCGGGTCGTGTCTAAAGCTATTGAGAACGGAATTCCCACTCCGGCATTTGCCACAGCACTGAATTATTACGACGGATACCGTCACGACCGCCTGCCGGCAAACCTGTTACAGGCTCAACGAGATTACTTCGGTGCCCACACTTATGAACGCTTAGACAAGCCAAGAGGCGAGTTCTTTCATACCAACTGGACCGGACGCGGTGGAACCACTGCTTCCACAACATACAATGTGTAAACACCGGGCCCGTCAGCTTCAACGGAGGCAGACGGGCCTCAACTCCATTCAATTCAACGACCTGATTCTATGACACCCTGAAAACCAGCTGGTTTAGGGGATGACAAAACAATGAAATTATTCTGATGATGAACAAACAAATCATTGTTTCTTTACTTGTACTGATGATTTTTGCCGGAGGATGCGGCTTAAAATCGGATGTGAGAGTATTGAAACTGGGACACTCACTCGACACAAAGCACTCGGTGCACATTGCCATGGAATTTATGGCCACAAGAGTGGACGAACTTTCTGACGGAAAGCTAAAAATAGACATTTATCCCAACGGCGTTTTGGGTTCGGAGCGCGAAAGCCTTGAGTTGCTTCAGCTGGGAAGCCTTGACATTACAAAAGTATCAGCCGCTGCACTGGAAGGATTTGTGGAAGAATACAAAGTATTTGGACTCCCATACATCTTTGCCGATCAGCAACATGCTTTTTCAGTTATGGATGGACCTTTGGGAAAGGAAATCCTGTCCAAAGGAAAAAAATACTGGCTTCAGGGACTTTGTTTTTACGATGCCGGAGCACGCAGTTTCTATACCTCTCGTCCCATTCGCAAACCGGAAGACCTGTCAGGACTCAAAATGAGGGTAATGCCAAGTATCACTTCATTTGCAATGATCAGAGCTATGGGAGGTTCCCCCACCCCAATATCATGGGGAGAATTATACACTGCCCTTCAGGGAAAAGTTGTTGACGGAGCAGAAAACAACCCACCCAGTTTCTATCTGTCTCACCACTATGAAGTTTGCGATTACTATACGCTTAATGAACACACGAGAATACCCGATGTGCTACTCATGAGTACCCATGCCCTGAAAAAAATGAATGAGCAGGAAAAGGAGTGGCTGATGCAAGCCGTACGTGAATCAGTGGTGGTACAACGAAAAGAGTGGATGAAGTCGGAAAAAGAAGCATTGGAAGCTCTTGAGAAAGAAGGTGTGGAAATAATTATTCCGGACAAGCAGCCATTCAGAGATGCAGTTCAGAGCGTTTATGATCTTTACAAAGATAATGAAGAGTTAAGTGCACTGATAGAACGCATCAGAGCCGCAGAAAACCAAACACCGGCAACCAGGGATAGCAGTTCCGTGGCAGAGGAAAATGAAGAAAAGAGTCAAAACTTAAATTGAATATCGATATGCATCTGAGAGCAAAAATTGATAAAATACTGGAGGTCTTTCTTGTCATATTGACAAGTGCACTGGTGCTGGATGTGGTCTGGCAGGTTGCCAGCCGTTATTTGTTGTCCAATCCCAGTTCCTTCACCGACGAACTTGCAGTTTTTCTGCTGATTTGGGTAGGAATGGCCGGTGCAGCCTATGTAAAAGGGAAAAATGAACATTTGGCTATAGATATTCTCCCGGACAAACTCCAACCAAAAAACAAAAACAAACTATTGGTATTCATCAATTTTATGATCATCATTTTCAGCCTGAGCATCATGGTTATCGGAGGAGTATGGCTGGTTTACACCCGGTTCCAGATGGGGCAGGTCTCCTCTGCCCTCCAGGTACCTCTGGGTTTTGTTTACTCCATTGTTCCGATTAGTGGCTTACTGATGATTTATTACTCCATTGACGATATCAGAAACCTGATTAATGCAAATAAAAAAATAAAAAGATAATATCATGGAATTAGATATGTTGGGCATTATTGTCCTGGTCTCTTCATTCATATTTTTTCTGGTGATAGGCACACCTATTGCCTATAGTATTGGGCTCTCAGCCATGGCTACCATGCTAGTGAGTTTTGATGTATTGCCCGCTTTTTCCACCATGGCACAGCGCATGGCAACAGGTTTAGAGAGTTTTTCCCTCCTGGCCATACCCTTCTTCATACTGGCGGGCCAGTTAATGAATTCCGGGGGGATAGCCATGCGGCTCATTGAGTTTGCAAAAGTCCTTGTTGGTCGCCTACCAGGTGGCTTAGCAATGGTAAATGTAACGGCCAACATGTTGTTTGGAGCCATTTCTGGTTCTGCTGCAGCTTCTGCCTCAGCCATGGGCACCATAATGGGGCCACGAATGGAAAAAGAAGGATACGACAAGAATTTTTCAGCAGCAATAAATGTAACCTCGGCCACCACCGGACTGTCTATTCCTCCCAGTAACATCCTCATTGTATATGCTCTTGCCAGTGGAGGAACCTCTATTGCTGCGTTATTCCTGGCCGGATATGTACCCGGAATCTTAACAGGTCTGGCTATCATGCTGGTTGGTTCGGTCTATGCATACAGAAAAAAATATCCAGTTGGAGATAAGATTCCATTCAAACAAGGAGTTAAGAAGTTTCTGGATGCTATTCCCAGTCTGATGATGCTGGTCGTTGTAATTGGAGGTATTATTGCAGGTATTTTCACTGCCACTGAAGCTGCTGCTATAGCAGTGGTTTACAGCCTTATACTAGCGCTCATCTACAAAGAAATAACGGTAAAACATTTACCGACTATTCTCATCAAAACGGTAAGAACAGCAGGCATGGTATTGTTGCTAATCGCTGCATCCATAGGCCTTTCATGGGTAATGTCTTTCGAGAACATTCCGTCAACCGTGAGTAGCGCATTATTATCCCTTTCTTCAAATCCGTTTGTGATTCTTTTAATCATTAACCTGGCGTTGCTGGCTGTGGGAATATTCATGGATATGACTCCGGCAGTATTGATATTTACGCCAATTTTTCTACCTATAGTAACCACCCAGTTGGGGCTTGACCCCATTCATTTCGGCATCATAATGATTCTGAACCTGAATGTGGGACTGGTAACACCTCCGGTTGGCGCGGTATTGTTTATCGGATGCAGCGTGGCAAAACTGAAGATACAAGACCTTATTAAACCACTGATACCATTTTACATTGCCATGTTTGTGGTGCTGCTGCTAGTGACGTTTATCCCGGAGATTTCCCTTTGGGTACCACATTTCTTCGGATACTAAATTACCCGGCACAGTGGCAAGTACCTTAGAGGTATTTGTCACTGACATGGGTTGAGAGATGAGGATTGAGAGATGAGGGTTTCATTTGGACAAAAACAGTCAAAACCCTGAAATTAGTATTGTACAGAAGACAAAAGTTTGCCTCCGGGATTTCCGCTAAAAACCGGAAGTCCCTTATGAGCCCCCCGGGGTTAACAAACGACATTTCAAATAAATGAAGCAGGTTAGAATAAAAGATATCGCCAGTAAAGCAAATGTATCGATTGGCACCGTTGACCGTGTATTACATAACCGCGGTGAGGTAGCCAAAAAGACCAAAGAAAGGGTTCTGGCCATTGCAAAAGAGATGAATTACCAACCCAACATTGTAGCCCAGGCCCTTACAACCAAAAAAACATACCGATTTGCAGTACTGATCCCACGCGGAGGAGATGATAATGTTTACTGGCTTGCCCATCCCAAAGGAATAGAGAAGGCAATCCGGGATCTTCATCCCTTCTCCATCGAAATTGATTACCGTCTTTTTGAATTGCATAACGAGGCTGACTTCATAGATAAGACCAATGAAATTCTGACTTTTCCACCAGATGGTGTCATCATGGCCCCCATTTTGAAAAAAGAGGCCATCAGATTTTGTGAGGACCTTGATCAACAAAGAATTCCTTACATCTTCATCGACACTTTTATCGATAATACCAACTGCACGGCATTCATTGGTGAAGATGCATTTCAGGGAGGAAGAGTTGCTGCAAGCCTCATAGACTTTGGTCTGGCAACCGACAAGGATATTCTTATCGTAAACCTGGCCAAAGATCTGGAGAACACGCAGCACCTGAATCGCAGAAACCAGGGTTTTTTGAGTTATTTTCTGGATGCAGGAAGAAACAATGGCATGAAAATCACCGTGGAAATCGCCTCTACTGACCAAAATGCCGTCGAAGAGAAAATGGATCAGATTCTGCAACAAAACCCTAACATCGGAGCAATTTTGGTTTCCAGTGCTAAGACACACATCATTGCCCGATATCTGGAGAAGAAAAGAGTTGAGGCCATCCTGATTGGTTATGAGATAACGCGGAAAAACACCGACTATTTGAAAAAAGGTATCATTCACTTTCTGATTGGTCAGAAACCAATGGAACAATCAGAAAAAGCTGTAAAACGGTTGTTTGAGTATCTGACCACCCACAACATTACCATGAAACATGAGTTTCAGCCGGTGGAGATTATCAACACCGAGGTACTTAGCCTTAGTTAGTTTGTTAGTTAGTTAGAAAGGCAAAAGGCAGAAGTTCTTTTGGCTGAGGGATGAAGACAATAACAACTCAGAATCAAAAAGCATTAAAAGACAAACCATAGAATTTAGAACTATAAAAAATCTTAGTCATGAAAAAACTATCCAGGTATTCATTTGGCATGGGCGATCGTTTTGCCCATCAGGCCGGATGGCAGTTGAAAACCATCATTGAAGCAGAGAAAAACGGAGTTGAAATTACTCCTGTCTGGAACAAATCGAACCGGGAACATACCACCATTGGCAGTGAACCTGCAGATACATTAAGAGCTGCAGAAGAAAGCATCAAAAAAGCCGGATACAACAAACAGTGGTATATCGATGCTGACCATGTAAATCTGGACACGGTGGATCGATTCCTAAGCACCTCAAACTTTTTTACCATTGATGTAGCTTCTTACATCGGGAAGAAAAGCGAAGCCAAAGAAGAAGAAGATTTCATGGGGGAAATGAGACAATTCATCGGCAACCTGGAAGTCCCCGGATTGAATACTGCCTTTAATATTACTGAGGAGATGTTGCGTGAGATCGCAGATCAGTATTTGTATGCCGCGCAGATGGCAGGAGAAACCTACAGGCGAATTGAAGCCGAAAAGGGTAAAGGTAATTTCATAACCGAAGTTTCCATGGATGAGGTTCCCAATGCACAGACACCGGTGGAACTGTTCTTTATTCTGGCCATGCTGGCTCATTACAATGTACCGGCGCAGACCATAGCTCCAAAATTCACCGGACGCTTTAATAAAGGTGTAGATTATGTTGGTGACATCAATGCCTTTAACAAGGAGTATGAAGCAAATCTTATGATTATCGACTTTGCCATTCAGCAATTCGGACTTCCGGAAGAGTTAAAACTAAGTATCCATTCGGGATCCGATAAGTTTTCCATCTACCCCATCATCAAAGAACTGTCTAAAAAACACAATAAAGGGTTCCACCTCAAAACGGCCGGAACTACCTGGCTGGAAGAAGTAATTGGTCTGGCGCTGGCCGGAGGTGAAGCATTGGTTTTTGTAAAGAATCTATACTCCAGAGCATTAACCGATGTGGAAAAGCTTTGTGCCCCGTATGCTGATGTCATCGATATTGACGAGAACCAACTTCCCTCCGCAATGGAAGTCCAGGGCTGGACTGGCGAAGAGTTTGCCAATGCACTTAGACATATTCCGGAGCATCCGCAATACAACTCCAATCTCCGTCAGCTGGTGCATGTGGGCTATAAACTGGCCGCCGAGAGAATAGAGCAATACAACATGCTGCTGGAAAAACACGCCGATATTGTAGGACAATGTGTGTTTGAGAATCTATATGAGCGGCATGCCAAAAGGCTGTTTGTGGATTAATTAGTGTTTGTCCATAGTTAAAAAAACGTTTTTGCAATTAGAGATTGCTTCGGGGGTTGCCCCGCAATGACAGTGCACCGGATGAAAGAGAAAGAAAAAGGGCTGCTCCGGTTTAGGAGCAGCCCTTTTTGCAAATTCACATATCAAAAAGCTATTTACAAATCAATCATCCTGCTTCTGCATAAAATCAGGAAAGCCACTTTTCGTCCACTCTACAACGCGTGCACGTGTTGCTCTGTTTGGATCGTCAAGGGCCTCTCCTTCTATTTCTTTATAGTCGCGGGCATGATAAATCATTACTACCGTCTCACCATCTTCTGCCACAGTAAAAGAGTTATGTCCGGGGCCATACCTGTCAAACTCAGGGTTTGAGTAAAAAACAGGACCTGCGGATTTATGCCAGTTATTCACATCCAGCAAATCGGCATCCTCATCAATCCATAAAAGTCCCATGCAGTAATTATGATTGGTTGCGCTGGCAGAATAAGAAACGAAAATACGCCCGTCTTTTTTAATAACTGCCGGCCCTTCATTCACATTGTATTTTACCCTTTCCCAGCTATACTCGGGTTTGGTGATAACAACCTCTTTCCCGCTAAGAGTAGTAGGGTCTTTCATTTCGGAGAGAACCAGTCCGGTACCATGTCCCTCATCCAAAACATTCTGGGCCCAAATCATATAAAGTTTGCCGTTGTGCTCAAAAGTGGTTGCATCCAGTGAGAAAGAGTCGTGCTCAGTCATTATCCGGCCTTCCTCTTTCCATTCTCCCTCCAGGGCATCATCAGCCTCATTGGAGAGGGCATACATTCTTATATTCCAAATGTCCTCTGACTCGCCAGCTGCAAAATAGATGTACCATTTACCATCGATCCTATGAAGTTCGGGAGCCCAAATGTGACTGGCCATTACACCTGTTTCATGTTTTCGCCAAACGGTTTTTTCTTCCGCATCCTTGAGCCCGTTGATACTTTGGGCTTTCCTGATGACAATGCGGTCGTACTCCGGAACAGTGGCAATCAGGTAATAGGTGCCATCATCTGTTTTATACACCCAGGGATCGGCACGTTGCTCTGCGATAGGATTATCGTATTCAATCTTTTGTGCTAAAACAGAGGAGGAAAAGACCAAGGTCATTATTACCACCAGAAAAAAACTAAACGATCTCATATAATTTCATTTTGATATAAAGATTACCGGAAGGATATAATTGCTTCAAAGCCGGATATTCTCTATAATTAGTTAATACTTTCATTGCGCTATCCTGTCTGTCCCTTTTAAGGTCTGTGATAGCCATATGCAAGTTTAACTCCGGATGATTTCAAACATGAGGACTTTAGTTTTTTTTAGGGGGATAAATGTTTCCAACTATTAAAATAAAAATATTCATTTTTTCCTAATCAGCCGTCTCAGCACAATAACAATCTAATAACCAAACCATTGATTCCAAAACCTCAAAAAGCCCGGAATGAAAAAGAATTTTTCAACCCTGATGATTTCTAATTTATGAAAACCACTAAATAGAGGATTATATGGTATCAAAATTCAGATAACAAAATAAGGTCTGTTCAGAGACTTCCGTACAGACCTTAGTGAAAAATAAATATTTACCATCAATGCCCGGTTGAAAAAACCAACATTCATCATTTTGCCCACGAGGGAGGTCCTGCCTGTCCGCCAATAGAGACATCCTCCATTATAACATTCCGGGCATCGCGCAAATCTATTGCTACATCAGCTTTTTCGATGGTCACATTACTGAAATAGATATCATGCACTTTCAATTCAGGAAAACCATGAACCACAATTCCTGCAGCCGACGCTTCCCGGGAGTAAACATTATTCACATATATATCATGAATATGTGTAACATGCCCCTCACCCTCCTGGTGGTAAAACGAAGTAATGAAAAAAGCATCCTCCACATCCTGAAGTTCAACATTGTTAAAATGAATATTTGATATTTCTCCTCCTCTGTCGGGATTTGATTTCACATACAAACCACGTTTAAGATAACCTGAAGCATCACAACTATCCACATAAATACTATGAACGCCTGACGACATCTCACTCCCTATGACGAGTCCGTGAAGCCCTTTCAAGCGGCAGTTGCGTACCACAATATTGTGCGATGGCATTTTCATCTCGCGTCCTTCTCGATCACGACCGGCTTTGATCACCACATTGTCGTCTCCATTGTCAAAGTCAATATCTTCAATCAATACATTTTTGGTGTACTCCAGATCTATCCCATCGTTGTTCTTATTGTGTGCATCATAACTCATACCCCGCAACGTTGCATTTTCACATTTCAACAGATGCACACACCAAAAGGGCGCGTCTTCAATTCGTACATCCTCTATGAGAATATTCCGGCAGTTGTAAAACTGAACCAGGTGAGGACGTAAATAATGTCCTTTGCCAAAAATTCGCTCTTCAAGGGGAACTGCATCGTTATTCATTTTACGTGACAACATCTGACTCTCCTTTTGGATTTCTTTCCAGTTTTGCCAGGTATCAGAAGCCTCGCCATCAATAACCCCCTTACCGGTTATGGCTACATTGGTAAGGTCTTTTCCGTAAATAAACGGACTGTAATTATAAAGCAGCGTTCCTTCCCAGCTGGTTTCCACAACGGGCAGATAATATTCGGGGTTGGAAGCAAACTTAAGTACCGCTCCTTCTTCAATTCTAAGATTGATATTGCTAACAAAATGAATGGGGCCATTGAGATAATACATTCCCGGAGGTACCACGATAACTCCCCCTCCGGTATTTTTGACGGCAGCCATGGCTTTATCAAACGCTGGTTTGCTATCAAAAGAGGAATCATTTGCCAAAGCACCAAAATCATTAATCACAAGAACATTATCCGGGAAATCAGGAATACTGATTTGTCCCAAAATCTCTTCCTTACTATCGAATTGGGATTGTTGCGGAGAATTCGAGAGCGAACATCCCGCCAGGATAATAAAAATCACCGCGACATACCCCCATTTATGCTGTCTGATCCACATAGTTATTGTTTAAATATTTTTACCGGTCATTTCACAAATCATTTAGTCAACCCAAGCCCTTCAATATATCTGACAAATGATTCCAGACTGTTAATTTCTTCTTCTTTTTCACAGGCTGAAGTTACCCACAGAGAAAGATACTTTGTTGGCTCTGACACCAATTCAAACTGCTTCTCTTCCTTGGTAATACTCGCAAAATCATCAGGATTAAACAATACAGCTCCGCCAATATTCAATTGAACTGCCGCCACATCTTCGGGATGGATGCCCCATGTACAAATAAAATTATCAGACTGTCTGACTTCTGTTTTATCATGATAATTGATGCCCGTCAGAAAATAAACCGGATTACTGCTCAATGCAAAAGCCTCGACCTTGGCCTCCCGATGTCCGGAGAAAACGGTAACCCGCACCAACACATCAATGGTATCTCCCATATAAGGAATTCCTTCAGACAGCACTTCCATATAGGAGATTCCGGCTTCTTTTTTTACGCGGGCTGTTCTCTTAGTGACAGGATCCAGGAACATCTCTTCTTTGGTCTCCGGATTCCATAATCGAACACCTCCCATACCAACAGTGGAACCTACTTTGTACTGATCAGCCCCCAAGCCCTCATTCTGCTGCTCTTCTGTAGGATACCACCCTGCTTCTGCCAGTTCAAGTCCGGGACGCGTTTTATTATACACATCCACCGCCACTTTATGATCAAAATAGAGCCTTAACCCCATCCATTCATTTTCTATGGCAGGACCATGATGTTCCAGTTTTTTGTAGAGATCGCCTGTTTCCGAAGAAATTTCTGTTTTTTGTTCGTCTGTATCCTTCCATTTAAGACTGATGTCGGTTTTGTTTTGAGAATAACTACAGATTGTAACAAAAGTCAGTAGAACAATAAGTATTGATTTCATCCGTATAAAATTAATTTTTCAAGGCCGGATGGAACTCGCATGCAAGGAATTTATACATTGTCTTTTGTGACACCCCTTGCCATGCTCGTTTCATCAGTAAATAATTAAACTAAGTTATTGGTCTGATGGAACTCGCATGGAAGAACTTATACATATTCTCTTGTGCCAATAGTTGCCATGCTCGTTTCATATCACTAGTATTTTATTGGAAGTATTCATCACATAATAAAGCTCTTACATGCGGAAAACATTATTATTTCAAGGCTTCTGCCAGGGGAAATTGCATCCTTTTTAATTCCTCAACCACAAGACTCGCCATTTTCCGGGCTCCTGCAGGAGAAAAATGAGTGTCGTCTTTTTCCCCTTTTGGGTAATTGGGATGTCCCGCTTCTACCCATAAATACAATTCCTTAGAGAGGGAATCTCCTTTTTCACTCACCAATTCAGCGCTCAATGCGCGATGATCGATAACGGGGACATTCATTTCCTCAGCGACCTCTTTGGTGGCATCCGGATAATTTCCATGTGTGGGTATCAATATTCCGTTTTCATCGAATTTTCGACGAACCACAGAGGTCATCAAAACAGGGAAAGCCTCTCTTTGCCTAACATCCGTAACAAATCTTCTGAGATGATTCTTAAATTCCGGAAGGGTAGAGTATCTATCCCCTTTTGATGGACTTTCATCGTTATGACCGAACTGAATAAACACATAACTACCCGGAGTGATCCTCCCCATTAAGGAATCCCATCGTCCTTCATAAATGAAACTTTTGGAGCTTCGCCCGTTTTTTGCATGGTTTTCAAACTTAACTTTAGCAGAATCAAAAAATTCAGGAAAAACCTGTCCCCATCCGGTCTCCGGAAAAGCATCAGGTTTCTTATCGGCCATTGTGGAATCTCCGGCAAGGTAAACGTTAAAAACAGTAGGATTGGAACATCCGGTTATTAATAAAATCAGTATAAAAAGGAAAAAAGATCGTTTCATGGATAAAAAAATTATGACAACCAATTTGCAATACTCTGGTAAATCTTATTGACTATCATTGGTGACCGGTTAAAAACATGAGATTGCTTCACTACGCTCGCAATGACCGGACCTTGCAGTATATTAAGGGTTTGCAGAGGGCATTGCGAGCAGAGCGAAGCAATCTTCTTTCATTGTAATGGTTTTTTCCGGACAATAGTGATGGACTGTAAAAAACTATTCGACCAGACTATTGAACCAAATCTCTATGTTGACATAATCATCAGAGATTGATTTTAAAGCTGCGTCTTGCGGATTATTCGGATCCAACCCGTTTACTTCTTCCCAGGCATCCGGCATTCCGTCATTGTCTGAGTCCTTAGGATATTCTTCGGATTTCAGTTCGGGCCAACCGCCAACATCGGTCTGTGAATCGATTATTCCATTTTCTCCGTATGTAAAAGTTCCCTGCTGAACCTCTTCCATTATCCTGCGATCCACAGCATCTCGGTTCAGAGAAGCTCCGGCATGTAGAACAACCGCTTTAAAGGCATCTTCGGCACTAAGCGGAGTATAATCGGAGATTTGGTGAGGTTCCGAAACAAAAACAGAATCAGCCGGAAAATCGTCGATGTCTATCCCAAGAACATTGTTCTCAGTAATCTCAGCATTTTCGTGCATCACATTACCGGAAATATAATAATTGCTGAAGGGCTGATATGGCTCCAAAAACTCCTTTGATGCACTCTTTGACGTTGCCGGACCCGGTTTAAAATAATTATTCACAATGTTATAGTTCCCATCCTCACCGGCATACATACATTTCGACTTCCAGTTGTAAACTACATTATTTACCAGTTCGGCTCTTTCCAACTTAGGTTGTTTATGATATCTGCTTCCATGCAATCTGGGGTTGCGACTGATATGATGCACCATAAGATTACCAATAAAAGAAGCTGTTTTTCCACCCCAGATGCCACCATAACCGTGATCCCCTTTGTGGTGAACAGAAGAATTCATACTCTCACTGATAATACACCATTGCAGCGTTGAGTTTTCATTATCGTAAATGGAACAAACCTCATCGTTCCCCCAACTAAAGCTGCAGTGATCCACTATTACATTGCGGTTTCGCATGGATGTGAAGGCATCAACCTCATCTCCGGACTCATCTCCCGAACGAACTCTGATGTAACGAATAATAACATTATCATCTTTGACTTTTACAGGATAACCTGTTAAACATATTCCATCCCCCGGAGCTGTTTGTCCTGCAATGGTTAAGTTACCATTGTTAATATCAAGTGGACTCTTCAAATTAATATTACCGGACACTTTAAAAACCACAATCCTCGGACCATGCTTCCGAACAGCTTCACGAAGGCTGCCCGGTCCCTCATCATTCAGATTGGTTACCATTACTATTTCCCCTCCACGACCACCTGTAGTATATTTCCCCGCGCCAAGAGCTCCGGGGAAAGCAAGTGTGGATTCATCAGACTTTTGCTGAGAACAGGCCCATCCGGAAATCATCAACAGGAGGAGTGTTCCTACGACCTTTATTCTTTGGATCATTTATGCCTTTTTTTATTATCAACACGTTAAATGTATTCTTCACCCATTGCATCGGAGTTATCTGTTTAACTCAATGGCAGCAAGAATAAATGGGCCAACCCCTTTGGGGTCATTATCCACCTGAGTTTCGCTAATGTAATACTCATAAGTACCATCGCGATATGGATTACCTCCCAGCCCACAGGCTCCACAAATATGATGCATAGTAACAAGTCCTTTATCATCAACTGTGATCAGATGCTCCAATATGCCATCAAAAATATTGTTGGCTGTTTTAAGGTAAGATTTATCCAGGTAGCCTTTACGGGCTCCTTTAGCAAAAGCGTAAGCAAACATCGAGCTACCGGAGCCTTCAATGTAATTTCCCTCACGACCGCCCATATCAAGAACCTGGTACCAAAGTCCTGTTTCTTCATCCTGAACTTTCATCAGAGCATCGGCTGTATTCTGAAAAACCGTAATAATAGAATCCCGTTTGGGATGATCTTCAGGGAAATAATCCAGCACATCCACAATGGCCATCATATACCATCCCATAGCACGACTCCAGAAATGCGGAGAGCGGCCAGTCTCAGGATCGGCCCAACGTTGCTCTTTACTTTCGTCCCAGGCATGATACATCAGTCCGGTCTCCTCGTCGTGTGTCACTTCGTAAGTCAAAAGAATTTCGTGAGCAACCTCATCAAACCATTCAGGAGCATTAAACTCCCGGGCATACTGTGCTAGAAATGGTGTAGCCATATACACACCATCGAGCCAGATCTGCCATGGATAGATCTTTTTATGCCAATATCCGCCACTTTTTGTTTTGGGATGATTGCGCATCTGTTCCACATGCATCTCAATAGCCTTGCGGTATTTTGCGTCTCCTTTTCGCTTGTAAACAGTAATAATATTCTTGGCCGGATTAATTCTGTCTATATTGTAATCAGTAGGGTCATACTTTCTTACGTCGCCGGACTCAGTAACAAAATAGTCAACATAATCCTCCATGTACTGGGAGTAGATTGAATCCACATGTCCCAATTTGTCTATTGCCTGTCCCACCATAGCAATATCGTATTGCCACTTTATTTTATCGGGATTCAGATAATTGACCAGACTGTCGTGACGCTCAATCACCGAGTTGGCCATTTTTACGGACCATTTCTGGTTTTCTTCGGCAGGTTTTTCTTGCTTACATCCCGCTGAAGAAAGGAGCCCCACGATGGCCACTATGTATATTAGAATCTTCATGATTTAATTTTTTGATGTATTAATAATAATTGCCTCTTTCCCGAACTTATTTATCTCCGGAACGCCTGTCAATAAGTCTGAATCTGCACAAGCAAAAACAAGATACAGAAAATCAGTTCCCAAATCCGATTCCAGATGTTACCAGGTCATTCAGGTATATCTCAATATTTGTATAGGTATCATCAAGTTTATTTCCTGATACATCCGAAGCATCATTGGGGTTCAGTCCCTTTTCTGTTTCCCAGGCATCGGGCATTCCGTCGTTATCTGTATCTTCCGGAGATGTTCCGGGCTCCAACTCAGGCCACCCGCCAACGGCTGACTGAGTATCAATAATCCCCAGTGCTTCCCCATAGCTTCCGCCAAAAGTAGCATCTCCGTTTCTTACTTCACCTACGATACGTTCATCCACTACATCGCGAACCAGGCTTGCTCCCACATGTTCCAACACGGCAGTATAGGCATCTTCGGCAGAGGTGTAGTCAACAGCGGTAACATCAAACCTCGAGTCGGCAACGAGTTCATTTTTGTCACCACCACTCTTCAGGTCAATTCCTAACCAGTTATCGGCAGTTATCGAAGGAAATCCATCCACGTAATTGCCCGACACATAGAATTTACCATAAGACTCTTCATAATAAGCTTCAAAAATACGGTCGGGATGACTTCCGGTAGCAGGCCCTGCCTTGTAATAATTGTTGACAATATTGTATTGTCCCCCTTCTCCTCCATAGGAGGAATTATCTCCCCAGTTATAAATTACATTGTTGACCATTTCGGCCATTTCGCGGGTTATACCATCACGAACCCCATAAAAACGGGGGTTTCGGCTTTTGTGATGAGCCAACAAATTGTGATGGAATGTAGCATTGTAACCACCCCAAAGTCCTCCATATCCATGCGCTCCTTTGCCATGAACTGATTCGTTAAGACTTTCTGCTATCAGGCTCCACTGCATGGTGAAATTTTCATTGTCATAAAAGGAGGCACATTCATCGGTACTCCAGCTCATACTGCAATGGTCAATAATAATATCAGAATGTCTGCGTCCCCAGATGGCATCGCCCTCCACGGCATTCTCATCCCCCATTCTAAAGCGAAGGAATCGAAGAATCACATTGTCAGCTGCCACAGTAACCGGATATCCTGCCAGCGTGATACCACCTCCGGGTGCGGATTGTCCGGCAATGGTAAGATCACCATTTGATATTTTCAACTCAGAATTAAGATTAATCGTACCACCTACCGCAAAAACTATAGTACGTGCCCCTGACTGACCAATTGCGTAACGAAGCGTTCCTTCAGAAACTCCATCTTCCAGCGAAGTAACCACATAAACATCGCCTCCCCGACCACCGGTAGTGTACATACCACCACCTTCGGCACCGGGAAAAGCGATGGCCTGTTCTGTTGTATCATCCTGGTCATCATCTGTTTGATTGTCGTCTTCAGAATCATCCGGGTTTTCATCAGGAGTTTCCGTTTCAGGCTCTCCCGGACCGCTAATTTTCTCCTCTTCTTCACAAGCAGACAGAGAAAAAAGTACCAAAACAACAAAAAACAAATAAATAAATCTTTTACACATACTTAGCATTATTAAATAATTCCAATCGGGAGATATTAACAAAATTAAAAAACAGGGATGCAGCCCAAGAGCTGCACCCCGCTAAAAAACCAGGTTTATTGTATCCACCGGGGATCACCCATCGGCGCATTCCCCTCACCTGAATTACGTATTGGAGAATTAAAATCAATACTGAAATCACCATTTTCGGCATCAGCAAACGGACTTGCAGTATCATCAGTAATATTATTTGGTCCATTCAGTTCAGAACCTGAAAGATTAACCGCATTGTGATAATAGTTGTAATCAATCACAGGATAACTTGCTGCCGGGTCATCTGCACGGAATTGAGCATCTGCCATTTCAGAGAAAACATTATTTTTAACTGTTACCATGTTGCCTATAGTTCGCACATATACCACGCGATTGCTGGGAGTGGCAACATTGTAGAATGTACAGTTTTCAATATTAATTACCTGACCTTCGAATCCGGCAATATCGTCGCAACGCAGGAAGTGACGGGTACTACTGGAATTACTGAAAGTTGTGTTTGTAATAGCAATATTGGAAATAGCACAACTTCTCAAATCAAGAAACTCATTATTCCCAATGGTTACATTATCAACAATACAGTTATCAATTATCAGACTATTAACACTTCCACCTTCTGTTCCTCTAAGCAGTGAACGGTCATAATTACTAAATGTACATCCGCGAAGAATCAATTCATCAGCAGCAACAGCATCACTGCTGATACGTGTAGCATAGCTTTCTTTCTCCTCAGTATTCACGGCTCCCTCAAGGATGGTGTATCCAGAGAAATTCAGGTCTTCCAAAATCCAGCTAGTTCCACCTTCGAAGTAGAAAGCGGCATGAATTGTGGGTTTATCACTGGCATTCAATGCCTTCACAGTAAGCGAACCTGTAGCTGTAATTACACCTGAACTAACGGTATAGTCACCCGGCTCAAGAACAAATGTGCCTTCTCCTGCTGCATTAATAATTTCGATCAGATCTTCATCAGGACCAACAAGTGTGGCATCACCAATGTCTATAAGGGTTTTGAAACTAATGGATCCACGCTTAATTTCACCATTAAAAATTTCTGCAGTATAATTGGTTTCACCGGTCAGACCATCACACAATTTTTCACCCAGAGCCTGCTCGTCTGCGCTTATCTGATATTCCATTTCTCCACCTCCGGCAGAAGATATTACAATATGAGTTACGGCTTTCTCAGGATCCCATGAGATAACCACATCATTGGCGCCAACGTCATCACCCTCAAGTTGATAAAGAATATTTTCTGTAGGGGTCATAAAAGTCAGTTCAGCATACTCGGAATTATACTCAGGATTCTCAGCTATTGCCATTATCCGAACTGAATACCTTGCACCACCTTCAAGATCAGGAATAACAACGGGTAGTTCGGTTATCCCTGTAAAAGATTCAACAATATCAGTAAATTTCAGGCTGTCTTTACTAAGGTCCATATTATATGATTGGGCCCCCAATATTGGCAGCCAGCTTAACTCCACTGTTGTCCCGTCAAAATTGGTGGTCAATTCCACCGGACGAAATAAACGAACCTTCTTATTGGCTTCATCATCATCGTCGTCACAGGCTGGCAGAGTAATCATCAAACCGGCTGCAAATAAAAACATTAACTTCCAAAGATTAAATTTCATAGCTATTGAATTTTAGAATTAAAAACCATATTCATTAACAAAAGCGCCGTTCGCATCATCAATTACAGGCTGTGCAATTGGCAACAGATGTCTGTTCGGGTATTGATCCAAACCCGAAGACATCAGGTTTAGCCATTGAACAAATTCATCTTTATCTGTATCACCAATGCCGGACATCCATTCCACCCTGTCGAAATCAGGGATATTAATATCACCCAATTCTTCATCCAGATTAAGCGTCTGAAAATTCAAATCTTCAGGATCATCTTCAGAATACTGATAATAAAGATATTGAGGAACATCATCATAAGGAGCCTCTCCAGATACAATCCGACGGTTCATCTCGCGTGCTTCTTTAATCTTTTCATCCAGCAAATTCCACCGGATGAGATCATATTTTCGAATGCTCTCTCCGCCAAATTCAAGAGCTCTTTCATGGACAATGGCATCAAAAAAGTCTTCAGCACTTGCGAGACTTTCCACATAGTTTTCAACCAGTTCAGGATGCATTTCAGAATCAAAAGCTCTGCGTCGAACCTCTTTCAATGCATCCTTTGCCGCAGCCGTTGGGCCGTTCAATGCGTTCTCAGCCTCGGCAAACATCAGCAATACATCCGAATAGCGCATCATTGTCCAGTTAATTCCTGTCAAAAGTTTATTTCCAGCGTTCCGGTTGGCCGACAAATATGCATCCGTCATCCATTTCAAATTCCATTTAGCAAATCGGAATTGCGTTGGGTCCGTGTAAATCTCCATCTGAGGGAGGTTATTGTATTTATAGAATGCCACCGTTACCAGCCGACGACTGTCTTCAGGCTCAAAAGAATAGAGGTAATGAGGTAATGTAAGTGCACCACCCTGGTTACCGCGACCATACTTAGGGTTGGTATCATAACGAATACCAATATAATACCCGGCCTCACCACTACGTGCCATACCGTGTCCTACCTCAAAAAGACTCTCATAATACTGGCGATCAGGTTCAAGTTGATTCTGACGTACAAAAACATCTTTATAAGAAGGATTCAGCGAATGTACTCCTTCATCCATAATCTCTTTACACTCCTCACGGGCTATCTGATAATAGGTTTCCCAGTCAGAACCCCGCTCCATTGTGTTGGATTCAGCACGAAGACTGTAACCTCCCCTTGTTAAGGCAATGCGCGCCATTAATCCTTTTACAAAGCCTTTACTGATACGTTCGGGTGTTGCTGCATCACTTCGATCAATCCAGGGAACATATTGTTCAGCTTCCTGAAGGTCTTCAATCAAAGCTTCCAATATTACATCACGATTGGTCTTTGGGATAAAGAAGTTTGACCCGTCAGGATTGGTAGGTTCTGTCTTAAAAGGAACATCCCCCCAATTACGGACCAACTCAAGATAAAACAAGGAACGCAAGGTCAACGCCTCACCATAATAAGCCATCATTTTGGCTTTTGCTTCTTCATCGTCACCACTCATCACAGGACTGTCGGGGACCTCTGAAATCATGATATTTGCGCGCTCGATGGCACGATACAATACATTCCAGGGCTTTGTAAGTTCACTGTTACCGGGTGTCGCAAGATAATTCCCAATTCCACGCCGGCCATTATCACCATAATCCCCTGTACCAAAAGCGACCACTTCAATGTCTGAATTCATGGAAGCATACATTGGAAACATCTGTGAATAGGTATCATCATGCGTCATCAGCGAATAAATGCCATATAATGCATTTTGCGCAAAAGCCGGATTAGAGAATACCACATCGGTGGTATAACTCGATTTCGTTTCTGTCTCCAGGAAATCATCTTCACAACCAGTGAAGACCACAACCCCGAGCAGCATTGCTATCAAATATATCGATAAAGTTCTCATAATCATCAAATGTTTTTAGAATGTAAGGTTTACACCTGCAATAATTGAACGACTTCTGGGATAGGCAGAGTAATCAACCCCGGGAGTAAGCGGAGTGGAGCGTCTGGTATCCACTTCAGGATCATAACCTGTATAGTTTGTAAGTGTCCAGAGGTTGTATCCTGTCACATAAAATCTCAGCTTATCAACAAAGAATCGAGAAGTCAGATTCTCAGGAAGAGTATATCCCAGTGTCACATTGTTAAGTCTCAGGAAAGAACCATCTTCAATAGCCCAGGAGTGTAATACCACCCGACTCATCATTGGGTGCCATATTTCCACATTCTGATTAAGCATCTGAAGTCCTTCAGGACTATAAACAAAGTCGCCGGTCTCGGGATGAACGATAGAAAAACGATCTTCCCAATTCATTGATGAGAGAAGGTTCCCATAAAGTCTGGTATCAGGGAATGAAGTAAACTCCAATTTGTTGGCATTATACACATCATTTCCATAAACCCAGTTAAAAAAGGCCGAGAAATCAAAACCTTTATAGGTGGCTTGTAGGTTAAACCCACCAGTATGATCAGGATTGGCGTTACCTATAATGGTACGATCGTCTTCAGGATTAATAGCATCTCCCTCACCCCCGAGATCTTTAAATTTCAAGGTTCCCGGTCCAAAAAAACGAGCTCCAATTAATGTACTGTTGTCAGGTACACCTTCTTTCAGAGAATAAGATTCGGTGACGGGGTCATAGTTAAAATCACTGTATTTATACATTCCATCTGTAACATATCCCCACATTTGTCCTACAGGCTCACCTTCTTTTAGCAAATAATCACCCGTTGGTCCGGAAGAACTACCGTACCACTCTGAACTTTGAAGCGACATCTTTACATCACCCAACTTTTCAACATTGTTGATGTTAAAAGCAATATTAAATGAAGCACTCAGTGTAAAGTCGCGTTGCTGAATAATACGTCCATTCAAGGCAAGTTCCACACCCTGATTGGATGTTTCACCAATATTCTGCATCTGATAATTAAATCCGGTATTGGATGGAATATTAGCTCTTATCAAGAGATCTTTTGTTGTATTGTAATACGCATCAAAAGAACCATCTATCCGATTGTTGAAGAATCCAAAATCCAGACCTGCATTACGGGTATAAGTGGTCTCCCATTTCAAGTCAGGATTGGCGATAGTACTTCCGGGAACCAATTGATTCTGAAGATCCTCATCCACAAAATAAGGTTTATCATCATCGTTGGTGGTATAAACCATTTTCCACATATCATCGCCAATACGGTTGTTCCCGGCCGTACCATAACTGAGGCGAAGTTTCAGATTTGAGAGGAAATCGATACCACTCACAAAGGGTTCATCTGAAATACGCCAGGCACCGGCAACGGACGGAAAATATCCCCAGCGATTTCCTTCAGCAAATTTACTGGATCCATCAGCTCGCATGGTAACTGACAGAAGGAATTTATTCAAAAAATTATAGTTAAGGCGTCCGAAATAAGAGGATATTCGATCCTCAGGCGACTCAAACGATTCCGTAGGCTGCGGAGTTCCAAGATTCATCATCGCTAAAGCGGCATCCACGGTCACATCACTTGGAAAAAACCGGGACTCCATATCCAGACTTTTAGAATTATAGGTATAAATCTCTTGTCCCAACAACAAATTAATATTATGACCTGGAAGAACATCATCCTTGGCGTATGAGATGGTATTGGCAACCCTTTGACGAAGACGCTCACTGGTATCAATGGTCACCATTGGGGTTCCACCACTGGTATTTTTTGACTGTGAAGTAGATGGCCCGTAGAAACGATCATCCCTGCGATTTTCAAATTCAACTCCCCAATCACTTTTCAGTGTCAAGCCGTCAATTATCTCATAACCAATTCCGGCATTAAAATTAATACTGCGACGGTCGGAGTTCCGGTAATCATCGTTTACCACATCCACCGGATTGTAAAGTTGACTGGCAGCCTCCATATCCGTATCAAAGTCAACTGCAGCCAAAAAATCCTGCAGCCCACGTACCGGAGCATATTTTACAGCATGTTTCAAACGACTATTGGAAGAAGACCCTTCGGTGGAAGTTCCTGCTCCTGTCACATTGGTATCCGAAAACCGGGTATTAAAATCAACAGTCAACCGATCAGTAATCTCACTGTTAATCTTAAAATTGATATTATTTCGCAAATATCCTGCCCCCAGCATTATACCCTCATCATCGGTGCGAGTCATACTAAGATTATACTTTGTTTTTTCAGAACCACCGGTCACACTGACATTATGGTATTGAGTGATGGCTTCGCGACCAAAGAGTTCATCCTGCCAATTGGTGCCAGACTGTGCTTTGTAAAGTTCAAGATCACCAAATACACCATAATAACGCTGAAAATTGCGGGCAGTGTTTCCACTCTCGCCACCAAGCTCATATTGCCAAAGAGCATATTCATATGGATCAAGAACATCAAGTGTTTTGGCAATTTTTTTAACCCCGTAATACATATTATAATTAACAGTAGTCTTTCCGGCAACCCCATCCTTAGTTGTAATAATTATAACACCATTAGCTCCCCGGGCACCATAAATAGCAGTAGATGAAGCATCTTTCAACACATCAATCGATTCGATATCCGAAGGAGCAATGTCGCTGATACTGCTCACGGGAAAACCATCCACAATATAAAGCGGGGAGTTGTCCTGGGTTATTGAACCACCTCCACGAACGCGAATTTTTATTTCTGCATCAGGAGAACCTTCCGTGGTGGTAATTTGTACCCCGGCCAGGCGTCCTGTAATGGCTTGCGCAGTAGATGAAACAGGAATATCCTGAAGATTATCACCGGAGACTGAAGAAACCGACCCGGTAAGATCACGCTTTCTAACTGTTCCATAACCGATGGCAACGACTTCATCCAGACCAATCGACGACTCCTCCATTGTTACATCAATGACAGACCGCCCATTAACTTCAATTTCCTGGTCAGAAAAACCAATAAATCTAAAAACAAGTACTGTATTCTGAACATCGGAAACATCTAAGGAGTAATTTCCGTCAATATCGGAAACCGTCCCTGTGGTTGTTCCTTTAATAATTATGTTAACGCCCGGAAGCGGATCACCATAATTATCGGTAACCGTCCCCCTCACAGACGTTTGCTGCTGAGCCCGTCCCGAAAAGGAAATAAAGACGAGAAGTCCCAGTACAAATAAAGTTTTGAAAAATAGTTTTTTCCTCATAACAAGTTTGATTTTAAAGATGATTTAAATCTTATGCTGAATTTTTATTCAGGATTGGGGGTATTGTGATAAATGCTAAAATACAACAGATCCACCTAGCAGGTATCCGAATAAATATCTAAAATGGTGTTGCAAATTGTTAATTACCATAGGGTGTATTTTATCTAAACACTGATACAGTGACACTTAAACTGAATTAATAAATCTTAATTAATAAAGAAATTAAGATTTCACTGTATTAATAGTCAACGAAAAACAAGGAAGTGGGTGCTGATTTGAGTAAAAAAAGGGAATTGAGCTGTTTCCAGGAAAAAGCAATAGAACAAGAATTACACATTATCTTGAACAAGAGGTTTTAGGTATCACAATAAAGCTGCCATTTATCCCAAGAGTCTTTATCAGCATGATATTTCTTCATTTACAAACACTGTTGTCCGGAAAATCCATTATTATGAAATAAGATTGCTTCGCTCTGTTACCAATGAAACGAGCATGGCAACGATTGCCACAAGAGAATATGTATAATTTCTTGCATGCGAGTTCCATCCGACCTTAATTAATAAATTTTATACGAATGAAACCAGATATTAACAAAGAATACCAAAAAGTCAGTTTCCTTTCCGTCGTAATAAAGATTCCCCAACTGGTTAGAATTTTGGAGGTATCCGTTCGCCATCCCAGACGCAACAAGTATTGCAAAAGTAGCTGCAAAACAGAAACAAGCAGGGGCGGCCCAATACTTTTTGGACCGCCCCATCTAAAAAACAATCAGTCAAATATCTAAAACCCTTAATTAATCTTTACCTCATCAGCCTCAACCTCAACACCAACCTTCACCATCTTTTTCACATCAGGCAAGGAGTTTTGTTGAATATTGATATTATCAGTAAGCTCCCCAAAGATACCAAACGCGGTATTTCCGGAAACTTTAAACTCCATTTCTTCAGCTTCAATGTTTTTCCCGTTGTAAATCATAAAAGCAGGGCCCTCATCTGCCGTAACTTTCACGTTTCTCATTTTAATACCATCTGCATCAATAATACTTACACCGTTGGTGCCTCTTAAAACAGCATTCTCCAAATGCACATTTTGCAGATTCATTTCCGGAAGTCCCATAAAAAAGGCAGCATTTCCAAAGCCATTGGCACGGATATTTTTCATAAATATATTTCTGAATGCAGGGGTCTCTTCAGTGACAGGAGCTGCTTCAGCACGCTCTTCAGCAGGAGCACTATTACCACCATCATCCATCACAGGAGCATTACCTCCATAAAACAAGTTAAAGCGAATGGGCTCGGTAGGAATATCAATCATATCAATATTAGAGATGAAAATATTCTCAACAACACCTCCCCGGCCACGGGTGCTTTTGAAACGAAGTCCCACATCGGTTCCCATAAATGTACAATCAGAAACATGGACATTTCTAACGTCACCAGACATTTCACTTCCTACCACAAAACCACCATGACCATGGTACACAATGTTTTTTTTCACAATTACGTTCTCGGTGGGCATACCTCTTCGTCGTCCATCTTCATTTTTCCCTGATTTAAAGCAGATGGCATCATCACCCACATCAAAGGTATTGTTGTAAATCACCACATTTTTGCAGGATTCAAGATCCAAACCGTCTCCATTTTGTGAATACCAGGGATTCCGAATGGTCAGATTCCGGATGGTAACATCCTCACTCATGAGCGGATGAATATTCCATGCAGGAGAGTTCTGAAACGTAGGCCCGTCAAGCAAAACTTTTTTACATTCTTTGATACTCACCATCACGGGACGCAAAAAATCTTTCACCTGTTCAAAGGCCTCCCGGTTATTAAAATCAGGAACGTTAAAATTATCGCGACTGTCTCCTGCTTTTGATTTTTCGGAAGGGTACCAGATTTTCCCGTCGTCACTGAGGACTCCGCCCGATTGAACCAGATTCTTCCATTGGGAAGCAGTCATCTTACTTTTCTTAACGGGTCGCCAGGCATCTCCATTTCCATCAATAACTCCATTTCCGGTGATGGCAATATTTTCCAGATTATGTGCATGAATGGGCGACATACAACGATAGGTATCCAACCCTTCGAAACTGGTTTTTATAAGCGGATACTCATCAAAATCGGAGCTGAAGCGAATAACAGCCCCGTCCTCCAAATGAAGATTGATGTTACTCTTCATCTGAATGGGCCCTGTTAACCAAATACCTCTGGGAACAATCACCCGTCCGCCCCCGTTTTCACTAACCTGCTGAATGGCCTGAGCAAATGCATTTCCATTTGGAGTAAGGGCATCACCCACCGCTCCAAAATCGGTAATTGACACCGAATAATCGGCAAACGAAGGCTCCTGAACAACAGGCATTTCAAACTCCACCCCGCTGTAAACGGACTTATCTTTTGTTTCGGGAGACTTTTCTTCTCCCACACACCCCAAACTGTTTACCAAAACGATTAAAGCAGCCAGGCTTCCCTTAACAAAGAACACTGGTATTCTCATAAACTTATGATTTTTCCTGTAAAAAATTAAGAATGCCTAAAAATTCAATATTCAGGCCACAAGGATCTGTCGATATCTTCATGCATTCTATCATCAAAGGGGTAAGGCACTTATGTGTCTGCAAATGGAATCCGGAACACCCCGGATACCATTTGCAACACCAAAGCATGATACATTAATCATATGCCGGATTCTGAGGATATTCTCCCCTGTTCAAATCGAGAGCATCCTGAGGAATCGGGCGCAAAATCTTTAGTTCTCCACCCTTACCAACAAACCAGTCTGCAGACTCAATGTCCTTATTGTACATTACAGTCCTCTCTACCAAGGTTCCTGTTCGCTTCAGATCGAACCAACGATAATATTCACCAGCTAGTTCCCGGGCACGTTCATCAAGAATAAAGTCGATATTAACATCACCTGAAGTAATGTCGGCAACTCCGGCACGCTGACGAACCTCATTGATACGATCTGCTGCAACCTGAGTATTATCGAGCTGATAGTAAGCCTCCGCAGCCATCAAATATGTTTCAGCTAAACGAGCAATAATAAGATCACGGGTACTAACAGTCCCGTTACTTGAAAACATAGATTTGGGATCATCGAATTTTCTAATTGCTATGGTCGCGAAATCAAGAGCAGAAGATTTAGAAGCCTCCAAATCTTCATAATAATGGAAGACAGCTCCGGGATGCTCCGCAAGATAAGCTGCCTCAAAGACCTCATTGCTTTCCCAAGGCCGCGCATAGTAATGCTTCACACCAACGGTAGAAAGATCCTCTACCCTGTAATAATCATAATATGCATCATAAACAGTTGTCATAAATGTACCTTCCCAACGGGTGTCATTTTCATTGTACAGATCCAACAAATACATATTCGGGCATAGATTGTACGAACGCCAGGGAGCATCTCCGGCATTTTCGCTACCTCCCATATACGGTCCGAAATAACTTGACTGAGAATGACCAAGCTCATCAGGAGCTGAGCTAATAGAATTATCAGAATACTGAACAGAAAAAATCACCTCTTCATTCATTTCGTTCCCAGGCCACCATAAATCGTGAAACGAAATGTTCAGTTGTTGTCCGTTGATTACCTCATCAGCCAGGGATGCAGCTTGCGAGAAATCATTTTCTGTTCCAAAAGATTCATAACCTCTGGTCAGATAAACTTTAGCCAAAAGGTTAGTCACTGCCCTACGGTTTACCCTGCCTGAAAATGCTTCGGTACTTACAAGTCCCTGTGCCTCTTCCAACTCATTAATTATAAATTCATAGATATTTTCAGCACTTTCACGGTTCAATTCAGTAACAGGTTCATCAATCATTTCGGTAACCAGTGCTACACCTCCAAAGCTCTGAACCAAAAGGAAATAAGCATTGGCCCTGATAAACTTCAATTCTCCAATGCGGTGTTGAAGAGCATCGAAAGACTCTGTAATAGAGCTATACTCAAGCCCCATATTACAAGCCTGAACTGAGCTGTAACAATTTTCATAAAGCGGCAGAATCTCTGATTCAGAAGCCGTCAAAAACCTGTACTCACTAAGTCCGACAGGCTGTGCCTGACGACCCTCCACGAACATGTCGGTTCCGGCACAAAACATCCATGGTGCAGGACCGTAAATATCGCGCATTGAACTATAAGCAGCGTTGACCAGCGTTTCATAACCGTCAGAGGATTTATAATACTCATCGGCACCAATGTTTGACAAGTTTTCTTCTTCCAGATAATCGGAACAGCCGGAGGCCAGAAAACCCAATAATCCTAAAAATATAAATATCTTCTTCATTTGATTTTCGATTTTATGAATAAGTACGGATGGGAAAATTCCATCTTTTCTTGACTTCATTTGCACTTTTTAGAAATATAAAAACTCCTTAAAATCTGGCACTAACACCAAATTGATAGGTTACAAAGCTTACACCTCCGGCACCATAATCAGAACCAGCCCATTCCGGATCAAAGCCGTCATAATCCGTGAATACGAAAGGATTCAGCACATTGGTGTAAATTCGAAGATGGCTCATCCCTAACCTGCCGGCCACACTTTGATCAAAAGTATATCCTAATGATATGTTTTTAATTTTCACATAATCCACCAATCGGTAGTACCCCACTCCATCATTTCGCCAATAAGTACCGCCATTCCTTGGCTGAGGATATTCATTCGAATACTGAGCAGGAATTCCGGCATCGTTTTCAGGAATGTACCAGTTATCCACATCAAGTTTGGCACGACCACGATCACGCATATCTACGAAATTGGAGTGAAATCCACTGTAAACAAACATCCCCTGATTGGTAAAAAGATTCATTGAAAGATCAAATCCCCTGTATTTAAAATGTGTGGAAAAACTTCCTGACCAATCGGGATCAACAGAACCAAGAATCATACGGTCATCATCAGGAGTTATTTCTCCATCGTCATTGACATCCACAACTTTTGCCTGTCCTTCTGTTTGCCCATAAGTGGCAGCTTCAGCAGCTTCATCAGCTTGCCAAATCCCATCAAACTTATAGTTGTAGTGAGTCCTTATGGGTTCTCCGATAAACCAACCGTTTCCGATGTCATCAACCTCTTCCTGTCCATAAAGAGAAACAATTTCATTGGTATTCTTTGAAAAAGTAAAAGAAGTTCTCCAGGAGAAATCTCCATTATCGATATTAACGGTGGTTAAAGAAAGTTCAATACCTTTATTCCTTACTGAACTAACATTGGCATCCAACTCCTCCCAGCCTGTTTCTTTGGGCAATTTTTGTTTCATCAGCAAATCCTCTGACAAACGGTTATAAATATCTACAGACCCGAAAATTCGATTTCTCAAAAAGCCAAAGTCCAGCCCCAGGTTTAACTCGGAAGTGGTCTCCCAGGTAAGAACTTTATTTGCAATCTGTGAGGGAATAAATCCATTAACCGTATTATCCCCAAAACTATAATAGGTCTGCCTGTCGGCATAACTAACTGTTTTATATGGATCTACATTTTGGTTTCCTGTAAAACCGTAACTCACACGCGCCTTCAGGTTTGAAAGGGAGCCAAAATTCTCCATAAAAGGCTCTTCACTTACGCGCCAGGCAAATGCTCCTGAAGGAAAAGAATGCCATTTATTTCCTTCTGAAAGATTGGAAGCTCCATCCCAACGATTGGAGAGAGTTATCAGATATTTATCATTGAAATCATAATTGAGTCTTAAAACATATGACATCAATGAAGTATTGATGTAATTTGATCCAATATTAAAACTTGATTGTGCTCCCGTGCCCATATTGTAATACTGGGAATTAAACGGGAGATTTGTGGTGGACATCCTGGACGTTTCTATTCTTCGCTCATAAATACTGTAAAGTCCCATTAAATTAAAGTGATGCATGCCGAAGCTTTTATCCCAGGAAACCTGATTATCCCACGTATAATTCAGATCCTCCTCTGTGTCTCTCTGAGCCAAAGCCTGATCTCCGTTGCTTGCACCATCATCGGTTTGAGCTCCCCAGGATCGTCCACGACGAAACTGATCATAGCCAATAGAAAAAGTTGTTTTAAAAGTCAGCTCTTCAATTGGCTTAAATTCCAAAAATACATTTCCAACACCGTTGTAACGACGGGTATTGTCTGATGAATTATTGATTTCCAGCAAGGGGTTGTAGGTACTGGTTTTGTTAATCAGGTAATCGCCTTCCGGAGTGGTATATTTTCCCGGCATCGGAACCAGTACTCCTGTAGAATCACGCGGTGAAAGCAAAGGGTTAAGTCTGAAGGCTTCCCTCATTGCTTTCTGACTGCCCATTTCCTGTTCTGTAAGAGAAACATTTAAACTGGCCCCGGCAGTAACCTTCTCCGACACTTTATGATTTACACTGGTTTTAAAAGTGTACTTATCAATGTATTCATTATTAAGGTTTCCCTCTTCGTTCTGATAACCAATGCCCATAACATAGGAAACATTTTCATTGGCACCGGAAATGGAAATGTAATGATTTTGTTGTTTTCCATTTTTTAATACTTCATCATACCAATCTGTGGTTTCATTGTTTTGGGCCCGGCGTAACAACTCACTGTTTGCAGTACCCAAATAAGAAGCTTCATGCTCCTGGGCATCAATGATACCATCTCCATTGGAATCACTTGCCGTAGCCAGATAAGCTGATTTATGGTAGTACCACCACTTTTGACCATCCATAAGTTCAGGAAGACGTGCCGGTTTTCTAACCCCGTAATAACCATCATAAGTTACAACAGCTTTAGACTTACTATCAGCTCCCTGTTTTGTGGTAACAATAACAACACCGTTTGTTCCCCTGGATCCATAAATAGCTGTTGATGAGGCATCCTTGAGAATATCAATACGAGCAATATCCTGAGGGTTTAAAAAATCGATCCCATCTGTAATAACACCATCTACCACATAGAGCGGTTCACTATCATCTGACAAAGTATTTTGCCCTCTGATCTGGATGTCAAAACCATCCCCGATACGCCCGGTGGCCGAGGAAATCTGAACCCCGGGGACTGCTCCCTGTATGGACTCAAGAGGACTGGTAGTTCCTTTTTCCGTAACCATATCTGCATCGAGGCTTCCCACCGATCCGGTCAAGTCTCTTTTACTAACTGTTCCGTAACCAATCGCAACGACCTCATCAAGCCCTATAACGCTTTCCTCCATTTGTACATTGATAGTCGATTGATTTTGGACAGGAACTTCCAAATCATTAAATCCAATAAACTTAAAAACAAGCACCGCCTCCTCTGCATTGGTAACTGATAGTTCATAATTACCATCCACATTTGAAATGGTCCCAGTAGTAGTACCCTTTATAATAATATTTACCCCCGGTAACGGTAAACCATCAGATACAGAGGTAACTTTTCCCCTGACCATTAATTCTTCCTGCGCATGTGCCGAAAAAAAGACAGCACTGAGAAACAACATGAAGAACAATCTTAGAAAATTGTTTTTTTTCATAATTCTTTTTAAAATTTGGTTAGACATAAATGATTTCATCAATCATTAAAAACTATGTTTCAACAACATCCAAAATCACTCCTGCAATATATGAGGTAAAAAAACCATCCGGAAGGCGCAAAATATCAGAAAATGTGTTTCAAATTGTTAACTTTTACCGGGGTCATTTTATCAAAACACTGATTTACTACAATTTACCGACCAATCACCCACTTAATTAAATTATATAAAACCAAAAAAATGTTGCATTTTTGCAGGTGTCCTGCTACATAAAGACAGGTAATGCTGCTTCCACAAAAAGCAACATCACGAACCATTAATTATTCGGATTAACATATGTCGGCACTCAGGTTCATTACTTCTTTTTTAATACTCTCTCTTTCAATCCCTTCAATCTTATTGGGGCAGGAAATTTTTCGCTTTGAGCATATAAGCACACAGGAAGGATTGTCACAGAACACCGTTTCAGCAATGTATTGCGACAAGGATGGTTTTATCTGGGTTGGGACCAACAACGGATTGAATCGTTACGACGGATACAATTTTAAAGTATTTAAGGGAAATGATGATGACTCCGGAATGCTTATAAACAACAGAGTTACAGACATCTGGCAGGATAAGCAGGGATTCATCTGGTTTATGACGCACGATGGGTATTATCATTATTTTCATCCGGCTCTGGAAAAAATCCATACCCTTCCCGGATATCTGGAAAAAGTATCGGACGATAATTTAATTATTACCGATTTTGAACAGTACACCGATGATGAAATATGGCTGGGCTTGAAATACCAGGGTGTTTTCAGATTGAAGAAAGAGGGTGAGCAGTTTCAGTATGAAGTAACCCACTTTCTCAATCGGGGTCAGTATGCGTTGTCCAACAATGATGTTTCATTTGTAAAAAAAGACAGCACAGGCAACTTATGGATTGGCACTCAAAGGGGAATAAATTTCGTTGCAAGAAAAGATATCGAATCCGGTGCCCCGACGTTTCAGCACTTTTTTGTGGATTACTCATTCACTTCTTATTGTGAGACCGATGAGCATGTATGGCTGGGTACCAGTGACAATGGAATCATTCTTAAAGACAAAAATGACAACCTTTTTCTTCAAATCAATCAGGAAAACACCTCCGATTTAATCAGCAATCAACTCACCCGGCTATTTATTTCTGAATTGGGAGATATTTATGCAGGATTCAGAGACCGCGGAATGATGCAATACGACGGTGATTTAAAGAAATGGGAAAAAATGAACATTTCCGGAAAGAATGTGGATAAGATTTATGAAGATCATCAGCATCAAATATGGATAACCACAGAGACATTTGGAGTGGACAGGTTTAATCCAAAAGATAAAACCTCCAGGCATTACCGTCTTTCACCACCATCGAGAGAAAACTCCACCGACCTTGAACGACATGTGTTTTTTGAAGACAACAACAATAACTTCTGGATTGGACTGCACGAAGGAGGATTAGCCCTGTATAACAGAAACACCGATCAGTTCAGTTTCTATCTCAATGACCCCAACAATCCGAACTCCATCAACTCCAACATTGTCGCCAGCATTATCCATGACCACTCAGGTCAGCTCTGGCTGGGCACAGGTCAGTATCTGGGAGGAATAGAGAGGGTAATACTAAGAACTCCGGGCTTCCGGCATATCCTGCCCCAGAATGAGATAAAAGAAATATCAGACAATGTAACCCGGGCATTACATGAGGATCAACAAGGGCGTCTTTGGGTTGGGACCAAAGCCGGACGTTTGCATGTAATGGACTCACTTTACAACGAAATAGCTGTTTACAACGAGTTCACAACCGACAAAGGGGTGGTTTCAGGAGCAAATATATACTCCATCATTACCGACACTCAAGGGTATTTATGGCTGGGCACCAAGGGGAAAGGAATTTTGGTGAGCCAAAAGCCTCTGAACAAATACTCAGATCCCGCAAACCTCAGATTTTACAATTATCAACACAACCCATCCGATTTCACGTCACTCACCCACAACAATGTTTATTGCATTGTGGAAAATGAGGAAAACGAAATCTGGATTGGCACCTATGGAAACGGATTAAGTAAGGTAAAGACAAATTCCGACGGGAGCAGGTATTTCCAAAACATTCACAGCCAAAACAGCACGCTGGGAAGCAATATGGTCAGAAATATTGTTTTTGACTCCAATGGACGAATGTGGGTGGCTACAGGTTTTGGTTTATATATGCGTACCCAAGCAGATGAGGGATCATTTATGAGTTTCTTTTATACCCCTGAAAGAGACCAAAGTCTCAGTTACAACGATGTGGTGCATATTTTTGAAGATTCGGACAACGATTTATGGTTCGGCACCCTTGGAGGAGGTCTTAATAAACTGGAAAGCATCAAAGATTCAATCGCATCGTTTTTGCACTTCGACAGCAACAATGGTTTGGCCAACGACGTGGTGCTTGCCATGCATGAAGGAAAACCCGGACAAATATGGGTAAGTACCGAAAACGGACTGAACCGCATCAACAAAAACACCGGAACCATAGAAGCCTTCAATGCCAACAACGGACTGAGCTTTAACATGTTCATGGAAAACACCTGCCTGAAGCGCAAAAACGGTGTTTTGCTCTTTGGAGGCTACAAAGGGATTGAGGCTCTGGACAGTGACAAAATCAGCGTAAAGAACTACAGTCCTAAAATAGAACTCACCAATTTTCAGCTCTTTAACAAAGATGTATCAACATTGGAGCCAAACTCTCCCCTGAACAAAACCATTACCTACACAAACCATCTTACCCTGAAACATTTCCAGTCCAGTTTCAGCATTGAATTTTCAGCATTGGATTATCAGGATCCGGGCATTGTACAATACGCCTATTTCCTGCAAAACTTCGACAACAACTGGAACCAGATAGGTAACCAGAACAAGGCCACATTCACCAATTTGCCTCCGGGGGATTATGTTTTTAAAGTTAAATCCACAAACCGCATGGGAGGATGGATTGAATCTCCGCGTGAATTGAAGATTACCATTTTGCCGCCCTGGTACAAAACCAACTGGGCATATATGGGGTATTTTATCCTTTTCATTGGTTTTCTGGCAGGAATCCGAAAAATTGTCATTAAAATCAACCGGTACAGAAACGAACTCACTGTCGAAAAGAGGATTAATGAACTCAAACTGAAGTTTTTCACCAATATTTCGCATGAAATCCGAACTCCATTGACCCTGATTCTGGGACCGCTGGAAGACATCAAAAGCAAGACCCGACAGATATCTCCTGAAATCTACAAAGAATTACAGATTGTGCACAAAAACGGGAAGCGCATGCTTCAGTTGATTAATCAGTTACTGGATTTTCGAAAGATCCAGAACAACAAGATGCGCCTTAAAGTAAGCCAGTTCAACATTATAACATTTACCCGTGAGGTATTTGACAGCTTTGTTCCAATGGCCCATCACAAGAACCTGGAGTTTTCATTCCAAACCGATCAGGAGGAAACAAACATCTGGGCGGATGCCACACAAATTGATGTGGTACTTTACAACATATTAAGCAACGCCATCAAATTTACACCCAAAGGAAGAAAAGTAACCCTTTACATCAGTCATTCTGATCAAAAACAACTTACCATCTCGATCACCGATGAAGGCAAAGGAATTCCTGAAAAGAACCTGCAGGATATTTTCTCGCGATATACAATCTTAAGCGATCAGGAGATGTCAGGCACGGGAATAGGTCTCTCCCTGGCCTACGAAATCACCCGCTTGCACGGGGGACAACTTTCGGTAGATTCCACAGAAGGAAACGGAAGCACTTTCAGCATTACCCTGCCTGTCGGGAAACAACATTTGACAGGACGCAACGATGTGGACTTTGTCGAAGAAGGAGCCCCCCACCATCATCCGGTAACAGAAGACACCTTCATCCCCCGGGACACTGATATTCAGTCCGATCACAACAATTCAGCCACCAACAAACCGGCAGTGCTGATCATAGAAGACAATGCTGAAATTCTTGAGTACATCAATCAGGCACTCAGAAGCCTCTTCACAACAACAAAAGCGCTCAACGGAGAAGAAGCACTGAAGATCCTCGAGAAAATTCATCCTGACCTCATCATTACCGACGTTATGATGCCCGGAATTGACGGTTTGGAGCTGACTGAACGTTTGAAGAAAGACTTTAGCACGAGCCATGTCCCCATCATCATGCTCACAGCCAAAACAGACATCGAGGATCAGATATCGGGTCTTCAGTGTGGTGCCGACGCCTACCTGCCCAAACCATTCAACACAAAGCTTCTCAAAACAGTCGCACTAAACCTGATAGAACAACGCAAACGAATTATCGCAAAATTTAGAGACAACAAAACCATAGATCCTGAAACCCTTAAAGTAACCAGTAAAGATGAAGAGTTTCTTCAGCAGTTGGTTGCATATGTTCAGGACAATTATTCCAATGAATTTTCCATAGAAGAACTGGCTGAACAGATGTGCGTGAGCCGGACAGTCTTCTACAATAAAGTTAAAGGATTGACAGGCATGAGTCCGGTGGAGTTTGTTCGCCAAATGAAACTCAAAATTGCTGCCCAGTTATTGGAAAAAGGCTATAATGTATCCGAAGTCTCCTTTCGGATTGGCTTTAATGATGTGAAATATTTCAGTAAACAATTTAAAAACCTGTTCGGTTATCCCCCCAGCAAGCATAAAGAAGTTTAAGGCAAAAAAAATATAAACAATAAAATGAGCATGGCAACGGTTGCCACAAAAGAACATTTAAAGGCGTATTCAGGCGTATTCCTTTCAACTGTAAAAAATAAATTTCATACGGATCAGCTGTGCTCTTAAAACCAAACATACGGCATCGGCACCAACCTCTCCATTTTACCTGACGAACCGGACACTATATAGGAATTTAGCCTGATCAACTTTTAAAAAACTCCTCTCTCCGGTAACTTTTAAAGCTACCGGAAGAAAGGAGAATTGAAATTAACAGATATTTTGAAATTTTCTGTGCCGGGAAAATCATTTCAAAGAAGACGGTTTGATACACCAAGCATCAAAAGGCTTCTTTTTCCAATACAAATAAATCGGGTTTCTTTTGAGAAATTTGGAGCGACTCTTCATACAATTGCTGAATATTCCCCAGCTCTGTTTGGGCCCCTTCCCTGATAAAAAGTGGTATTTTATACATGGGGCTTTCAACCTCAATCCATTGTCCACCCTCAAAAACATCTCCCGGATTCCAGGCATCAACCCAACGTTCACCGGCAGGAAGATACATTCTGTGCAATTCCACGCCTTTCTGCCATATAGCCGACACCAAGATATCCTCTCCGTAAAGAAAGGTCTGCCAGTCACTCCAAGCATCCGACTGTTCGGGAAAATGCAAAAACAATGGTCGGACAATGGGCATTCCCGTCTCATTTGCTTCCACGGCGTATTGATGACTGTAATCAGCCAAATCGGAATGCAATCGGGCATAAACTCTCCAAATAGCAATTAATTCTTCATCATAGCCGGGTTCTGAATCCATACTCCAGGGTGCAAGGTCTTCGGTCGGACCGACTTCCATAATGGGATTAAAACACCCAAATGCCAACCATCTGGCAAAAACTTCGCGGTCTAAATCGCCCTGCCAGTAACCGCCAATATCAGACCCCCAAACCGGATAACCAATTACAGAACTTCGAAGCAAAGCAATAATGGCAGCCCTGAGGCCCTCCTGCGGAGAACCAATATCTCCACCCCAAAATGAAGTATATTTTGAACTTCCGGTATAGCCGGCACGTGTGAGAAGAGCAAAATCGTCTCCATGAATCTTTTTAGCGCTTTCATGAACCGTTTTGGCATACAATACAGGGTAATCGTTTCTTACCTCACGGGCTGAACGACCATCCGCAAACAGTACGTCGCGTGTTTCGGGCACCAACTCTTCTGACCGATCTAACTTAAAACCAGCAACACCCTGTTTCAGCATCTTCTCCGGGCCATTCTCCTGCCACCATTTACAGGCTTCTGGATTGGTAAAATCAATCAATGCGGCAGAGTCCGGATCAATTCCTCCGGCCGGACCTTTCATAGGCACCGAATATCCCTTTTCATGTGCAACCTGCTGCATATCTCCAGCCACCCAGGGAGCTATCCAGAGCATGAATTTCACATCACGCTCGCCCAACCAATTCAGCATAGCTTTCGCTTCAGGAAAACGCTGAGGATCCCATTCAAAATCGGCATAGCCATACACTCCTTTGGCCCAGGGACGATCGACCCAATAAACACCACATGGAATACCAAAAGCCTCCATCATCAGAATGTCCTCCACCAATTGACTGTTATATGGAGCTTTTACTTCGGTACCATCATAATAGGTTTGCTTATGCTCATGGTTGTCGCGCCATCGCCAGGGCTCAAAGGCCCATTTAGGCGGAACCAATGTAGGCCCAACCGCCAAACTATGTTGTTGAACAATTGTAGCAGGATTGTCTGCTGTGTAAAACACGGCAGAAAACGAAGGTCCCTCAAATTCAATCAGCACCATATCTTCATTGGTCTTACAGAAATCATAATGGCCCGGCCAGGTGCCCTCCACAAACATCCCATAATTGTTGGATGAAAGATAAAAAGGGGTGTACAACGAAAGTGTTGGCTTGATGAGCATATCCACGGCCTCGCCCCTCAAATTCATGGCTGTCTGAATTCCTTCTTTCCACGATTCGGTCTGATTTCCATCCACCGCACGCTCAAATAATCCGGTAAAATACTCATCATCAGAAGCATTGAGACCCAGCCCCCATTTCAAAATGTCCACTTCGGCATCCGAGTTCAAAGAAAGATGGTAAGAATCAGCGTTAACTTCAACCAATAGTTGAACTTCAGCCTCCTCAAGATTCCATTTTGCCAAATAGGAAGAATCCGTCCAGGTTTGCTGGTCGGGAAGTTCCTTAATCCAGTTCCGTCCATCTTTTGTTTCGAAATAAAAAGCCCCCTGATCACCGGAAATAATGAGAGGATTTGAAAGGTTTTCGAAATCAAGTTGAATGGACAGGTTTCCATCCTCATTTAAAAAGGATTGACCATGCCTGGGCGGTTGGCAGGAATAAGCCAACAGCAAAACTGTAAGAATAACAAGATATTTTTTCATCCGTTTAAAATTTTGTAATTATGTGATAAAGAACTAATTAAAAATTTAAGAACGAATGGAACCGCTTCGCTCTCGCATAATATTCTTTTAAACATATTCTCTTGTGATATTTATATTTAAAAAATATCATGCTCGTTTCATCAGCATATAATTAAACTAAGTTATTGGTCTGATGGAACTCGCATGTAAGAAATTATACATATTCTCTTGTGGCAATCGTTGCCATGCTCGTTTTCATTGGTAAAATTTTATTTTTTACAATTTCCAAAATCTAAAAGTCAGGGTTCAGATTCTCCCATTCAACGTCCCACGTTCCATCATCGGGAAACCCCGGGTTCTTTATTTCACACCCTTCCCACCCGGCGCACATCAAGGCAATGGTTTTTAGAAAACCGCCGTTTCCGGGAAGATATACTTTCAAACGATCATCCTGATAATTGTGTCCGTTCTTCAAGTAAGTATTTTTTTGAACATTCATTAACAGAGCTTCAAGAGCTATCTCGGGCTCATTCAGTCTTGCAGCGCACATGGCCACCATTGGATAATCCCATCCCCAGGTATGTTCCCAATTCCAGTTCTTCATTATTAAGTCCAGGGTATTCCGCATAATTGCAGTATCCACCTTTTCCCAAAGAGGCAGCATTCCGTATGTTCCCAATACCATGGGATGATCACGCATATTCTCCGGTTCTGAATAGGAATCAGGGGCATTTCCAATTCCCAGATACACACTATCCATTGATACCGGAGCTTTTAATTTAGTCCGGACTTCTTCCCACTTTTCATCGGGCTCCTCCTGTAAGCGTTCCTTCCATTTTTGGGCAATCGACAAACCCCAATGCCAGTAGGCCAACTCGAAAGGAGGATTTTCTGTGGTTTCACGATCCCAATGTTCCTGAGCCGGAATCAAAGGTGGTTTAAGATGATAAGTATCTGAAACCTCATCATAAACGGCAAAGTCGGCCATAAAATCAGCTGTGGCAAAAACCAGATAATCATATTTATTAAGTGTCTCTTCAGTTGGATTGGCCTGGTATTGCTGTTCGGCGAGATAAATAAAATGTGGTTGCTGCCAAACCAGGTAAGAACCGATGGAGGAAGGACTGTTAAACCCATCAGGCCCTGTCATCTTGGGCCATCGTACCCCTTTGTATCCCTGTAAATTGGTAAAATCAACGGCAGTCCGGTAAATATCGCTGTAAAACTCCAGTTGATCTTCAACATAATCAGTTCTTTGCCAATTGTAATAATGAGCGCTGTGCCACCATATCATTTCCAGATGAAACTTTCCAAACCAACTGTTAAAAACAAGACCCGTTTCCTGTGGGGGGAGATTTCCTGAACCATTTATCTTGGTCAGATATTGAGACAAGACCGTTCGTCGCTCCAGCTCCCGGGCCCTCGGATCGGTACATTTTGAAAAATCAACAGCCCCTCCTGTAGTCCAGAATTTCTCCCATTCTTTTTCATTGTTTTTTTCTGTTTCTGCAAACCCCGGAACATCAATATCCTCATCCGATGCAGAAAATAAGCAGCTAAATTCCAATGCCTGCTGATCAGGATTTGGGGTCAACAAAAAGCAGTGTGCTTCAGTTTTTTCAAACACAGCACCTCCTTTCCACCGGATATCTGTAAAATATTCATCCTCATCAAGAATACGTCTGATTGCAGCATGACCGTCCTCATTGACTTGCAATATTGAATGATGCTTATTGGGCGAACCAAAATCATATCCGGGACCTGTATGAACCGGGGCACCATAAGGGAAAAGCCATTCAACAGACAGCTGTTGAGATTCAATCAGCGGAGATTCAATTCGGGCCGAGATTAAATCTTTTTCCTGATGAACAAAAAGTTTTACAGTGATTGGCTGACCTTCAACCTCAAATTCACTGTAAAGTTCGCCCCGCCATAAATCGAGTTTTTGTTCCGGGCTTTTCACATCCTCAATCACGATTTCTTCACCATTGGACTTAATTATTTTCAGACGAATAATACCCAGGTGAAGCCGATGTGGATTGGAACGAAAATAATCTGCCGCCTCCATAGCACGGGGCGACGACTCAATCTGGTCTTCATAAGGAACCTCCCGTCCTTCTACTTCATGAGAACGATAAGTCTCTTTCCGTTGATACTCGGGAGCATTGGCAATACTCCTGAAATGAGGTAATGATTGTACATGATGGGGGAAGTCCGCACTGTCATATTTTTTATTTGGAATGGTATGCCACCCCCAGTTGGACATGGTACCTAAAGGAATTCCTTTTTCATATTCCTTATAGAAAGTCTGAAGCCCTGTAACATCTGCAGTAAAAGCAAAATTACCGTTACCTGCCGATAATGGTGTCATGGGGTCAAACTCTTCAACCACAATATTGTGACGATTAACAAGGGCAAAACGATCAATTTTATTGGTCTCCATCGGTGATTGACAAGAAGAAAAAAACAGAAGAAAAAAGGAAAAAAGCGTAATGACTATTTTACCGCGATAATGCATATCAAAAGAGAATTTGAATCATAAATCAGATTAAAAATAGGAATATAAATCGGATATCTTTTAAATTGGCTGTAATTTTAAGTAACGTTTATTTCATCCGTATAAAATTTATTTTTCAAAGTCGGATGGAACTCGCATGGTTGATTGTTTACATTCTCTTTTGAGGCAACCGTTGCCATGCTCGTTTCATCCGTATAAAATTCATCTAAGTTATTGATCTGATAAAAAAAGTATTTAAAATTACACTTTCTTCATGTCCCCCGACAAACGAAAACACAGAGGCCCGGCACCGAAGGACCACCTCCTTTTTTCACCGGAACAGGTTATTATCCTGAAAAAAGCTGCAGCAGATTACTGCTGGCTACTCGACCGGAACTATTCACCCAAAGCTGCTCTTAAGTTGGTGGGCGACAAATTCAAATTACAGGAAAGACAGAGACAGGCTCTTGACCGGTGCTGTCAACCACTCAGCCTGGCTGAACCTGTCAAACAAAAAGAAATCAAGACGAGCGCCTCCTTCAAAGACCAAACCGTTACAATAGATGGTTTCAATCTGCTGATTATTCTGGAAGCTGCCCTCAGCGGAGCCCCCCTTTTCAAAGGTAGAGACTCTCTGATCCGCGATATCTCCGGGCTGCACGGATCCTATCGAAAAATCACTGAAACACCACGGGCCATAGAATTAGTGGCAGACTTTCTTAGAACTCATCAGCCGACTCAGGTATTTTGGATTTTCGACAAACCGGTAAGCAACAGTGGCCGCTTGGCCAAACTGGTCGATGAAATCGGTCAAAAAGCAGGTATTTGTTGGAGCACCTCTCTTGAAGACCAGACCGACAACAAAATTGCACATGCCGACGGAATTGTTATCTCATCCGACTCTCAAATCCTTTTGCAATGCGAAAAATGGTTTAATCTTTCTGCTCACATAATTGAAGAGACGATTCCTGACAAGTGGATGATTGACATCTGGAAATAGCCGAAAAACACATCCCAAGACATAAACCACACCACTTAAGATTATTTAAAAAACATTTGTTTAATCTAATTCAGAACTCCGTTTATCCACAAATACAACACATTCACCATATTTTTCTGAAAACCAGATAGATTAACCCCCAAATCAGGTAACATATTAATTATATTTGGCGTTCAAAAGATAGGAGTGAACATTTTTGGAAAAACACATCTTCCATACAAGATTATTTCCTGATCACTCCTGATTTTCACAATTTTTAAGGGCCATAAATGCGTACTCCGGTATTTTACCGGTAAGTGCATTGGATTGTCATACTCTGAAGAGTTGAATTAAACCGACAATATTATGAAAAGGGCCCCAAAAAATTCCGATTACAGAGAGACCTCTCGTTTTTTTAACATTCCCATTATTATCCCCGGTAAGTTGCATTGGCATCTCATAATGTTCCTGTTTTTGTGAGTGAAGAAAAGCTATTGCACCTTTCGCTGTAACCCAACACTAATTTGATACCAATTCCCCAAAAGACCACATACTATGAAGAAACTTCTACCCCTGATCATTTTCCTGACAACTTTTACTGCAACCTTTGCCCAGGAAGGCACCAAACAGCTGATGCCGAATGCCAATGACCGATTATTTATCGAGTTTAATGTTTTTGATGACAGCAACTTCGGTCTCTACGATTGCGATGAACACGAACGCATCAATATTTTCCTGAATGCAGGGGAAAAAATGTTTTTTGGAATGAGAATGGTCAATCACAATTATGGTGGTTCCGTTCATACGGATCCGGATTATATGTCTTTCAGGATTATTGATCCGGATGGTCAGATATTCTTCCCATCAACCACTATGCCTGAAGATGGAGATCCTGGGTACATTAACAGTTACTCTGAAGCAATATCAGGTCCAAACGGTGCATTTCTCAACAACACATTGATTACCACTGGCTACCCTCCTATTTACTTTACTGCATCAAAAACAGGAAATTACAATATCCAGTTTCAAACCTGGGGCAGCAACCATCGAACCAATGGAGATAACTCAGTTTACAGACGCCGTTTTGCCCTTGAGTATTTTGATGTGACTGTTACCGATAGCGAGAACAACATCATCTCCAATCCCGGAGAGCCCAATAAATCTGCGGGTCGCTTGTGGTCTTACGGATGGCAGCTCACCAACACAAGTTTCTACGATTACCGGGTAAACGCGCACTTTTACGTATTCACCTCCGACGAGTTCATCAACAAGGTCAACTTCCGGATGTATCCCTATTCCTTTGTTTTTGTGGCCAATCGATATGGAATTACGCCCTACTCGGAGGAAAACTACATCAAACGGGTACAAAGTATGGAAGGCGACCAGGTAAGCGGAGAAGACCTGGCAGAATACAAAGTATTCCTAAATGATCCCGACCGCAGCGTGTGGCCCAATACCCGACTGGCGCCACCCACCGTTCAGGTGAAAGCCGAGGATCAGCTTTATATGGATTATCAGTATAATCGATACCCGGCCTACAGCGACATCGACCGGGGAACCATCCTACTGGAAAAAAACAATGAATCCTGCCCGCACGAAGACATCACTTTTTTCAGCATCGAAACCAACATAGAAGGCTACACAGCCATTATGCTTGATCTGGATGGCGATGGAGAATATTCAGCCGAAGGCAGTGACCGGGTCATCTATCGGGAACTGAAAAAAGGACTCAACTATGTGCTCTGGGATTTCAAAACAGATGGTGGAGCCGAAGTCGCTGATGGAGAATACTCTGCATCCGCAACGTTCTTCGGACGGGGTCCGGCCCATTTCCCCATGTACGATGTGGAACAAATGGATGGTATTACCACTTCGTCCATCCGCCCATTTAACCGCCTGAACACTACCATTTACTGGGATGACAGTCAGATTGACTATTGGGGAGATTACACCGGGCAGGGAAGAATGGATGGAACAGCACAAAAACAATTAAAAATATCAACAAACACTCCAAGAAACTGGGTTTATCATGGAGCTTGGCAAGGATTCAGTCACAATGGTGAAGAGAACACGCTAAATACCTGGTTCAACGCCATCGACCTGGGGTACAATGACATCGTTTTCGAGGTGGCACAAAGCGATACCAAATGCCTCAACGGGGAAGCTCCCTGGGTGGGCGACGTTTACAAGGAAGGCCCTAAAAACAATGACCTTATCTTTGAAGCAGCAGACTTTGACCCCAAGTTTTCTCATCCTGCAAATACACAATTCCAATCCATCAGAATTACCTCTCTTCCTGAAATCGGAGAACTTCGCTACAATGAGAGCCCCATTTCTGTACCACTGGAAGTTACGCGGGGAAATCTTACAAATCTTACCTACACCCCTCCCACCGATTGGATTGGCAAAACACCATTTACCTGGGAAGCCTTTGATGGCACACTCTGGAGCAACAACGAGGAGGCAGTTTACTGCATCATCAACTCTGCTCCCACCATTACCGAAATTGACGACCAGGTACTTTGTACCAACAGCGAAACCCAGCCCTTAAACTTTACCGTGGGCGACGACGACACCGCCCCCGATGAACTTACCATCACAGGATTCTCGGCCAATCCATCTGTTGTACCTCACAGCGGCATTGAAATAGAAGGAACCGGAAGCGACCGAACCGTTACCATCAAGCCTGTACCTTACGAATCGGGTCATGCCATCATTTACCTGATGGTGGAAGACGGCCTCAGTCAGACCATCGAAGAGTTTGCAGTAACCATTGCCCCCAGCCTGCAGTTTTCGGGCGACACCTCTCTTTGCGTGAACGACCCGCTTCAGCTTATTGCCGAAGAATTTGGGGCTGACAGTTATTCCTGGAGTTTCGATAACAGTATAATTTCGACAGAACGCACCGTTGAGCAAACATCCGGCAATGTCAATTATGGCGAATGGTCACTCTCCATCGAAAAATATATTGAAGAACACGACATCACCTGTACCTCTACCCGCAATTTTAATGTCACCTACTCGCCCAACACCAATTTTACGGGCGACCAGGATGTATGTGTTGGGCAAGAAATTTCTCTAACTGCCGATGAAGTGAATGCTATTTACCAATGGCGAAGAGGCGGAACCGACATTGAATCACAAAACACCGGTACATTTTCCAAAGAGGCTGCTCTGGCCGACGACGGAAACGACTACACCCTATGGGTAAACAAAGATGGTTGCCAGTGGGAATCTGATCCGTTTGCCATCTCCGTAGTAGTAATGCCCTCCACAGGACTAACCATCACTCCCGGAACGGTTGATCCCGGACGCGACGGTGAATTCGTCATTAACAGCACAGAAAACGGTTTTCTTTACAGAGCTTACTACGAAGGTGCTGAAATCGCATCCGCAACCTCAACAGGAGGGGAACTGTCCATGACCATCCCCGCCCAGTATCTGGAAATTGGTGAGAACACCTTTGAGCTGACAGTGGACAACACCAATTGTGAAGTCCCGCTGACCAATCCGGGAATCATTAACGTCAACGAACCCGGAATTACGGTTTCACCTGTCACATTATCCACATCAGAGGATGGTGCAACTCAGACTTTTTCTGTTGTGCTAAACACAGCACCACTTAATACTGTGAGCATAGATCTTTATTCTGATGACGAAACAGAAGGAACCATAGCTCCCGAAACACTGACCTTCGATGCAGGGAGTTGGGACACTCCGCAAACCGTAACGGTAACTCCTGTCAGAGAATGGGAAGTGGATGGAGACATCAGTTATTCCATCATCCTGGAACCGGTTATCAGTGATGATACTTATTACAGCGACATGAATCCTGACGATGTGAGCGTGACCAACACCAATGTGGATGTTGCCGGCATCAACATTTCGCACTCAGAACTGACCACCTCTGAAGCCGAAACTACTGCTGACTTCACAGTGGTGCTGACTTCAGTACCATCAGTGGCAGTCAGGGTTGAATTTTCAGGACTTGACGCTTCTGAAGGAAGCATGAGTACCAACGAACTGATATTCGATGCAACCGACTGGAATGTACCTCAAACCATCACCATCACAGGGGTGGATGATGACATAGACGACGGTCTGCAATCTTACACCCTTCAGGGAACGGTTATCAGTGGAGATAATAATTATGATGATATGGCCATAAGCAGCATTACCGTTAATAACGAGGATGACGACAATGCAGGACTCAACATCAGCGAAACAGCCGTAACAACCTATGAAGACGAGACACAACCATCGGCTACGTTTGAGATATCCTTAAACAGTGAACCCGAATCTACTGTAACGATGAATCTTTCATCTACCAATTCAGATGAAGGACAGTTACCCACCACATCTCAAACACTTACTTTTAACAACGCCAACTGGAGCACCGCCAAAACAGTAACCATCAACGGAGTGGATGATGACATTGATGATGGAGACCAGACTTACGTCATCAACATTTCAACATCAGCCACCGATGTCAATTACAACAGCCTTTCTGCCGCTGTTAATGCCACCAATGTGGATGATGACCAGGCAGGCATCAGCGTTTCCGAAAACTCCATTGAAACCTCTGAAGATGAAACTACTGCTACGTTCTCAGTTGTTTTGGACTCCGAACCGGTTAGTGATGTCACCATCGACATTACCTCTTCCGACACAGAAGCTGCCGAAAGCACCATTTCTGCTTCACAACTGACCTTTACACCGGCCAATTGGAATACGGCACAGGAAGTAACCGTTTCAGGCGTGGATGACCATCTCATTGACGGAGACCAGAACTATACCATTACGCTCTCGGTAAACAACGGAGATGCCAATTATCGGACCTTAGGGGATATTTCCATTGATGCCACCAACACTGACAATGATGTGGCAGCAATAATGGTTTCCAAAACCACATTGCAGACAAGTGAAGACGGAGCATCTGATAATTTTGATATCCGACTGTCAGCTCAGCCGGAAAGCAATGTGACCATTACCATAAACGGACTGGACGCATCGGAAGGAAGCCTGAGCAACTCATCGCTAACTTTCACTCCGGGAAACTGGAATACCAACCAGACGGTCACCGTAACAGGTGTTAATGATGAAATTGCAGACGGAAACATTGTTTACACTTTAACCACGACTGCATCCAGCAGCTACACCCCGTTTAATGGCATTAATGCGGACGACATTGAGGTAACCAACCTGGATAACAATACAGCAGGTATCAGTGTCTCTCCCGCGAACATCAATCTCAGCGAGGGAGAAAACGCAACTTTCAGCATTTCGCTGAGTTCGCAACCTACCTCTGATGTAACCATCACTCTTTCATCCTCCGATGAAAATGAGGTCACCGTTTCACCCGGTAGTGTTACTTTTTCACCATCCGACTGGGCTGCCAAAAACGTAACTATCACTGCCATCAACGACCTGATTGATGACGGAGACCACAGCTACACCATCACTACCTCAAACGCATCAGGAAGTGAACCCAGTTACGGTGGAATGGCTGTAGATAACATCAATGTATACATTACTGATGTTCATTCAGCAGGTGTCACCACATCGGTCGTTTCAGGCAATACCACTGAAGCCGGTGGAACAGCCGCCTTTACGGTGGTACTTGAATCCAAACCCACAGCAAATGTGGAAATCACAGCAACATCTGATAATGCCACCGAAGGCCAGGTTGCCAGCGGCACACTTACCTTTACCCCTGCCAATTGGGATACCCCGCAAACAGTTACCATCATGGGTATGGACGATGACATTGACGATGGAAATCAGAACTATAACATCAATGTGGAAGTAACCAGCGCTGACAGTAATTATGATACTGCTTTCGATACATCTTTTACCTTAGTCAACGAAGATGATGACACAGCAGGTCTTACCATCGTGCAAAACACGCCGCTTGGGACCACCGAGGCCGGAGGAACAGCCACATTTACCGTTGTGCTTGATTCGGAACCGGTATCAGATGTAACCGTTGCCTCTTCATCCAACACAACACCCGAAGGCCGGGTAACCAGTGGAAACACATTAACATTCACTCCATCCAATTGGAATACTCCGCAAACCGTTACCATTACCGGACAGGATGATGCTATTGACGATGGAAATCAGGAATATCAGATTGACATAGAAATAAGCAGCGCTGACACAAATTACGGAAGTAATCTGAATACTTCGCTTTCTCTGAGTAACGAAGATGATGATGCATTTGGAGTAACCCTCTCTCCGGTCACTTCTGTATCCGACAGACTGGAGACCAGTGAGGACGGCGGACAAGCAACATTTACCGTGGTTTTGGAAAGTGAGCCCACCCATCAGGTATCTTTCAACTTTGTTTCCGGCGAAACGGGTGAAGGAACAGTCACTTCAAGTGTTGCGTTCTCTTCTTCAGACTGGAATACACCCAAAACCATTACAGTAACGGGAGTCAACGATGATGTGGATGACGAAGACCAGGATTATATGGTCAGCATTACCACCAGCAGCAGCGACAACAACTACAACAACCTGTCTTTCAATGACATTTATCTGACTAATATTGATAATGATGATGCAGGAATTGTACTCTCAAAAACTGCTTTCGAGACTTCAGAACCTGATGTTACCGACAACCTCTCCATCAGTTTACAGTCTGAACCAACATCGGATGTAACCATTTCTTTTGATTCTTCGGATGAAACAGAAGGGACAGTTGCACCGGAAACTCTTACTTTCAGCCCCGGCAACTGGGATGTTAATCAGGAGGTAGTCATTACAGGTCAGGATGATGCAGTCATGGATGGAGACATCAACTACAACATAACCATCTCTGTATCATCAAGTGACAACAATTACAGCAACTTGTCGGACCAAACACTTCCGGCAATTAATAACGACAACGACCTGGCCGGAATCACGGTTACCCCGACAGCAGGATTATACACCAGTGAAACAGGTGTAACCGCAGGTTTCAGCATAACACTCAATAGTGAGCCTACAGAGGAGGTTCGTATATCTCTTACATCATCAGATATCACTGAAGGAGTTATTACTGCTGTTAGCCGTGGTACTGTAGATACTGATGCCAATTCAGCTACCATTACTTTCCAGCCGGATGAATGGAATGATGCAGTGGAAATCACTGTTACCGGCCAGGATGACGAAATTGATGATTCGGATGTGGCATACAACATCATTACGCAAGCTGCAGTAAGTGCAGACAATGATTACAACAATCATTCTGTTTCCGACGTATCCCTGACCAACCAGGACAACGATGCTTACGGAACAACGGTCACTCCTCAGGATATCGCACTTGATGAAGATGGAGCAGCAAAAAGCTTTACCATTGTACTGAAAAGTCGTCCCACCTCGGATGTCACCTATAACCTAACGGCAGAAACAGACGGACGTGCCACTGTTTCACCGGAATCCGTAACCTTTAGCACAGAAGGAAATGACTGGCAGACGCCTAAGGAGGTTACCATCACCCCGGTCAACAATGACATTGATGACGGAAATCTTACATTTACTGTGGTTCCCGGAAAAGGAGACACCGAAGATGCTCAATACAAAAATCATTCACCGGCCAGCGTATCGGTCACTTTAACTGATGAGGATATTTCCGAAGTTGATATATCCGAACCATCAGGTCCGACATCCGAAGGAGGTGCCGAGGCACATTTCTCCATGGGACTGAAAAGTGCACCTGGAGCTCAGATTTTGTTTGTTATGAGTTCCTCTGATACATCCGAAGGAAAAATCACCAATATTTCCGGTGGTAGAGGAACCATCGATTCACCTAACAATCAGGCCTCTGTTACCTACGATGACACCAACTGGTCAGAACCTGTTACCATCACAGTAACAGGCCAAAACGATGAAATGGCTGATGGCAATCAGACCTACTACATTAATTTTGAGCCGATAGTTGGTGGCACCAGCAGTTATAACGGTATGCTGCCCGACCCTGTGACTTTTGTCAACCAGGACAACAACACTGCAGGTTACATGGTCAGCCCCTCTGGCGGACTGGAAATTACCGAAGCAGGACAGAGTGATAGTTTCACCATTTCGCTGAATACTCAGCCCGAAGGAAATGTGGTCATCAATCTCTCTTCGGACGACACAACGGAAGGAGTCATTACCGCCGTTTCCGAAGGACGAGGCACTGTAAATGTGGCCGACAACGAAGCCACTGTTACATTCAATACCACCAACTGGGATATTCCTGCAACTGTTACCCTCACAGGAGTGGACGATGAAGAGCAGGATGGTGATGAAACGTTCAACATCAGCACCTCTTACGACGATATACTGACAGAAGACGAAAACTACAAAATAGAAATCAGTGATGTTTCTGTTACAAACACAGATGATTTCACTCCCCGCCCGCAGGATGATGCAGCAACGACAGACCAGGAAACGCCTGTAAACATTGATATTTTGGCCAATGATGCAGGACTGGAGTATGGTGCAACCGTTGCCATTGTTTCGCAACCCGAACATGGCGAAGCAACGGTCAATCCCGACAACACCATCACGTTCACTCCCGACCGGATGTACCATGGAGCTTTTTCATTGGAATATGAGATAACCAATTCCATCAATCAGTCTGCTACCGCGATGGTCAGCATCAACGTTACGCACATCAACGTAACGCCTGTGGCCAACGACGACAGCAGAGGTACAAGTATCAACACCCCGGTGGAGGTGGATGTCCTGATGAATGATGAAAACCTCTTTGATGGCCCGATAAACATAACCATTGCAGACGCATCTGCTACCAATGGAACAGTTTCAGTTTCATCAAACAGCAGCATCGCATTCTCTCCCGATCAGGATTTCACGGGAATCACCACTTTCAGCTACCGCATAACGGATAACGAAGGTGATAGCGATGAGGCTAACGTAACCATCCATGTGAGAGAAGAGAATCACCAACCGGTGGCCAATGATGACGAGCTGATAACTTACACCAATACCCCGGCAAACATTGATGTATTGAGCAACGACAGCGGTCTGGAAGACGGTTTGCAAAACTTCAGCATCTTTGCGCAACCTGCCAACGGAACCATCAGCATCAACAGCAACCGGACCTTACATTACGTTCCGGATGCCGATTTCACCGGTAATGACCTTTTGATTTACCAAATCGAAGATGTGGACGGTGATTATGCCCTTGGCGTGGTCAATATCCAGGTATTGGAAACACCCGATGCCACCCCGGTTGCCAATGATGTGGCTGTTGCTACAGAATTTGAAACCCCGGTAACCATTGACATACTGTTCAACGACACTGGTCTGGAAGATGGAGTGGCAGGCATTACCATATCACCTCAACCAGTCAATGGCACTGCTCTCATAAATGCAGATTTCACCATCACATACACGCCCGATGCCGGTTTCAGTGGCACTGAGACTTTTGGGTACCAGGTTTGCGATCAGGACGGAGATTGTGCTTCGGCAAACATCACCGTAACTGTAAAGGCAGAAAATGTAGAAAACCATCTGCCAATTGCCACGGATGACCAGGCAACAACCTATCTGAATACACCTGTTACCATTGATGTATTGTCCAACGACACCGGACTGGAAGACGGAATGGGCAACATTGCCATTCCGACATCTCCGGCATCCGGCAGTGTTCAGGTAAATGCCGACCATACGGTAACATTCACCCCTGGATATTTCTTCGTTGGAGACATCAGCTTCTCTTATATTGTGGCTGATGCAAACGGGGATTGGGATATGGCCCTGGTAACTGTAAGTGTCACAGAAGACGAAAATATTGTGCCTGTTGCAACCGACGATGCGGCAACTGTCGAAGAGAACAGCTCGGTTAATATTGATGTACTGGGCAACGACACCGGACTGAACGACACCCCGGTATCAGTGGGTGTTAGTCAGCAACCGACCAACGGAACTGTGGTGGTGGAAAGCGATAACACCGTTACCTACACACCGGACAGCGAATTTTTCGGCAATGATTCCTTCAACTACACCGTTACCGATGCCAACGGGGACGCCGACGACGCAACTGTTTTATTGACCATTACTCAGGCTGCAAGCGGAATTCCGGTTGCAACCGACGATGAAGCTTCAACCACTGAAAACACGGCTGTTTCAATCAATGTACTGAGCAATGATACCGGTCTTGAAGACGCTCCGGTTGTAGTTACCATCAGCACAAATCCGACCAACGGAACCGTGGTGGTGGAAAGTGACAACACCATTACCTACACTCCGGACAACGAATTTTTCGGCAATGATTCTTTCAACTACACCGTTACCGATGCCAACGGAGACGCCGACCAGGCGAATGTTGCGGTGACTGTTACTGAGGACACCAACAACGTGCCTGTTGCAACCGACGATGAGGCCTCAACTACAGAAAATACGGCTGTTTCGATAAATGTACTGAGCAACGATACCGGACTTGAAGATGCACCGGTGGTGGTCACCATCAGCACAAATCCGACCAGCGGAAGTGTGGTGGTGGAAAGCGACAACACCGTTACCTACACACCAAACGATGCATTCTCGGGCAGTGATTCATTCACCTATACCGTTACCGATGCCAACGGGGACGCCGACCAGGCGGATGTTGCGGTGACTGTTACTGAGGACACCAACAACGTGCCTGTTGCAACCGACGATGAGGCTTCAACCACCGAAAACACGGCTGTGTCAATCAATGTACTGAGCAATGATACCGGATTGGCAGACGCTCCGATTGTAGTTACCATCAGTACAAATCCGACCAGCGGAAGTGTGGTGGTGGAAAGCGATAACACCGTTACCTACACACCAAACGATGCATTCTCGGGTAGTGATTCATTCAGCTATACCGTTACCGATGCCAACGGGGACGCCGACCAGGCAAATGTTGCGGTAACAATCTCTGAAGACAGCAATGAAGACCCCAACGTTGTCCCTATAGCAGCTGATGATTATGCAGAAACCAATATCAATGTAGCTGTAAACATTGCAGTTCTGGACAACGACCAGGGACTTGATAATTCTCCCGTAATTTTAAGTGTAAGCCAAATTGCAGAAGGAGGTTCAGCGATTGTAGAAAACGACAATACCATAACTTTTACTCCCGAAACAAATTTCATCGGTCAGGTTACTTTTCGCTATGCGATAGTAGATTCCAATGGTGATCAGGATATGGCAACAGTTACCGTTGAAATTCTTCCCGGAATAACAGCCATCAACGATACCATCGTAATTGAGATGAATGAAACTGTGAACATCTCACCCTTGAAAAATGACCTGGATATCAACGGACAAGTGCAATTCTCCATCCTGAAACATCCGGAAAACGGCACTGCCGGATTCAAAGGAGCAGGAATTCTAACCTATGACCCACAGTTTAATTTCGTGGGTAATGATTCCATCTCGTACCAGGTTTGCAGTGAAGACAACAGCAATGATTGCAGCAGTGCGTGGATAATCATCCAGATTGAAGAACCGGAATTTGTTCCTACAACTACATTCAGGATTCCGGAAGGATTCTCTCCCGACGGAGATGGAATCAACGATTATTTTGAAATTGAAGGGTTGGAAGATTATGACAGGGTAACGATCCACGTATTCAACCGTTTTGGTAACATCATCTACGAAAATGACAACTACCAAAACACCTGGGACGGAACCACCAGAAAGTCACTGGGTGGATCCGGATCACTACCGACCGGCACTTATTTTTACGTAATAAAGGTTGTTGATACAGGAAAACAGTACAAAGGCAATGTTTTCCTAAAAAAATAAACAAATAAAAGGAACCACATCAACCGGAAAATATCAGAAAGATGACATCAATCTACAGAATATTCACAATCATATTGCTCTCCCTGAGCCTGATTACCGCTAAAGCCCAGGAAGAACCACTGTACACCAACTATATCAATAATCCATTAGAGCTCAACCCGGCCATTGCCGGTACGATTGATGGCCTGAACATGAATCTGCTAACCCGACATCAATGGGTGGGAATTGACGGATATCCGGCATCTTACAGTTTTGGTGCCCATACCCCGTATCAACGACAAAATTTTGGTATCGGGCTGAGTCTGATGACAGACAGGGTTGGGCCGGTCAGAAACACCCACTTTAAAGCATCCTATGCCTATCAGATTACCGTTGCCCGGGGGATGCATTTATCGATGGGACTCAACGCCGGAATAACCAATTTCAGTGCAACAATCTCCGATTTGGAACTTACCGAAAGTAACGATCACCACTTCCAGAGTGATCTGAACCGGACTTCACCTATTTTTGGAATTGGTTTTTACCTCTATACGGATGAATATTTTGCGGGAATATCCTCTCCCCGAATGATTCGGGTAAAGCTGGAGGATGAGTACCGGGAGAGTAATACCTCCTATGATGCACCAATATTCCTAATGGGTGGCTATCAATTTAATATCGACCATGAGTGGCAATTTCTTCCCTCTGCTCTGATAACGGTGATGCCCGGGGCTCCCATATCTGCAGATATCACCACCAGATTCCTCTATCAGGATCAATATTACATGGGAGCTCATTACCGAATTGGAGATGCTGCCGGCTTGTTTTTCAATATTCAAATTACAGAGTTTCTGAAAGCCGGTTACGCCTTCGACTTTACACTCAACAAATTATCAAGAGTCAACAGTGGAAGTCATGAATTTATGGTAGCTTACAGATTGGATAATCTGTGGTGAAATTAAGGATATAATACATAAGAACCCCTCATGCTCTGACTGCCTTAATTGCTTAAATAACAAACTCTTCACTACATTCAGAATGACACTTAGCGCAATGTCAATCTGAGGAGGAACGACAAAGAATCTGTTACGGAAAAAACAGAATTGCCCCAAAGCAATAGATGCCTTTTACAGGGATTCTTCGCATGCTCAGAATGACAAACAACACGAAGGCAATGACTATTTAGGCAACCCCCCACTACTGACTAATTAACTTTTATCTTAAGGCCTGATAAAGAATATCTATCGGATGCTGGGCTACCACCCCCGTTCCGTCCTTTATCTGGTGCCGGCAACTGGTTCCCGGAGCAGCAACCAAGGCATCCGGTTCTTTTTTTCTGATGGCCGGAAACAAAACCAACTCTCCTATCTTCATAGAAACGGTATAATGCTCTTTTTCATAACCAAAAGAACCGGCCATACCACAACACCCGGAAGGAATAACCTCCACTTCATAATTCCGTGGCAAACTCAGCATACGGACTGTTGGATCCTGAGACGCAATGGCTTTTTGATGACAATGCCCGTGAAATTTCACCTTTTTTTGCTCTGAAGTAAAAAACTCAGAAGTAATATGCCCTTTCTCAATCTCCCTGACGATAAACTCCTCAAAAAGCAAAGCGTTTTCACTAAGTTTTCGGGCATCCTGCCTCAGATCATCAGTTACAAGGTCAACATATTCATCCCGGAAAGTAAGAATGGCGGAAGGCTCTATCCCCACCAATGGCGTTTCTTCTGTAACAATATCCTTCAGGCCGCTGACATTATCAATTGCTATTTTCCGGGCTTTCTTTAACAATCCTTTTGAAATATAGGCCCTGCCACTCTCCCTGTGCTTCGGAATCACCACCTCATAACCCAAATGTTCCAGCAACAGTACAGCATTTTTACCCGTTCCCCAATCGTTGTAATTGGTAAATTCATCATTAAACAAATAAACCTTCCCTCCGGGGAAATTTTGCTGAGCCGGTGAGTAGCGTTTTTTATACCATTTCTTCACAGTTGTTTTTCCCAATAAAGGAAGGGTACGCTGCTGTGCAAAACCGGCAATCCACTTGAAGATGGCGGATGTAAACAGGTTTGAAACAAAAAAATTATAGATTGCCGGCCAGAACGAAGCCAACTGATTAAGTTTAGATATCCCGGCAATCATCCGTGTACGCAATGACACCCCATTGGCTTCGTAATAATGTTGAAGAAACTCAGCTTTCAGCTTAGCCACATCCACGCCCGAAGGACATTCAGACTTACAAGCCTTACAGGAAAGACAGAGATCCATTACTTCATAGATTTCTTTGTGGTTAAAACGATTTTTCACATACGGTTTACGCAAATACTCCCGCAGAATATTGGCCCGGGCACGGGTGGTATGCTCTTCATCGCGGGTGGCCATATAACTGGGACACATCGTTCCTCCCGAAAGATGTGTTTTCCTACAATCACCTGAACCATTACAGAACTCAGCGGCCCTGACAACACCTTTCTCCCGGCTAAAATCGTAAACAGTTTTGATTTCGGGTGTTTCCACGCCGGCACGATAACGCAAATGAGTATCCATTGGAGGGGTACCCACAATCTTCCCCGGATTGAAAATATGATGAGGATCCCATTTATTCTTTAACTCCTGAAAAAGCCCGTAATTCTCGTCTCCCACCATCAACCGGACAAATTCCCCCCGCAAACGCCCGTCTCCATGTTCTCCGCTTAGCGAACCTCTGTATTTCTTAACTAGTGCTGCCGTTTCTTCCCCGATTTTTCTAAAAAGCTTCTGCCCCTCTTTTGTTTTAAGATCAATGACCGGACGTAAGTGTAACTCACCAGAACTGGCATGACCATAAAAAGTACAGGTCAGGTTCATGTCTGCCAACAATTTTTTGAAGTCAGCCACATAAGCAGGCAAATCTTCCACAGCCACCGATGTATCCTCAATAACAGCTACCGGTTTTGCGTCCCCCGGAGTAGTAAAGAGAAGTCCCAAAGCAGCTTTTCTCAAAGCCCACACTTTCTTAATATCATCACCTGTCACCAAAGGATAATGATACCCTAAACCGGAAGATTTAAGATCTTCAATTAACTTTTGTGCAGACTCCTGGATTTCTTTTAATGAATCACATGAAAACTCAACTACCAAAAGGGCATTGGGTTCTCCTTTAAGAAAGAACCTGTTTTTGCTATGCTCAGGACTGTTTTTAGTGCAATTCAGTATAAAATCGTCCAACAGCTCACTGGCTGTAGGTTGATGCTTTAATGCCGTTAAATTAGCTCTCAGGGCTTCATCAACAGAGTTAAAATGAGCACATACCAGCCCCTTATGTTTTGGTGGCAATGGATGACATTGAAGCTTTACCTCGGTAATAAACATCAGTGTACCTTCAGACCCTGCAATTAATCGGGAAAAATTAAAGTCAGGTCCTTCTTTTTCAAAGACATTGGTTTCCGCAATTTTATCCAGCGCATAACCAGTATTTCTTCGGATGATCGATGGTTTGGGAAACTCAGCTTTGATTTTCATTCTGACCCCATCACTGGCCAGTGCTTCGTAAATGTGGCGATATAAGTCGGTTTCAAGAGACTCTGTTTCCGCGGTCATTTTTTCCTGAAACTCAACAGGGTTTAAATCAGTAAATACCACCAAGGAACCATCATTCAGAAACCCCCGAACTTCCAGAATATTATCCCGGGTAGTACCATAAACCACAGAATTGGCTCCTGAAGAGTTGTTCCCCACCATTCCTCCTATCATCGCCCGGTTAGAGGTGGATGTCTCAGGACCAAAAAACAAACCGTGCGGTTTCAGGTACATATTCAGTTCATCGCGAATAACACCTGGTTGAACCCTTACCCATCGTTCTTCAAGGTTTATTTCAGGTATCTTTGTGAAAGTTTTGGAAACATCTACTACAATACCTGCCCCCACTACCTGTCCCGCAAGTGATGTTCCTGCTGCTCTGGGAATCAAAGAAATTCTATGCTCTCCGGCAAATTGAATCAGCGCCTTTATGTCCGACTCATCTTCAGGAAAAGCAACAGCCAAAGGCATTTCCTTATACACAGATGCATCGGTCGCATATAATGTTCGGAGCACCTCATCCGAAAATATTTTTCCTTTATGAATTTTCTCTAATTTCTTCAGGTCTGCTTTCATCACATTCCAAAATAATAAAAAACCAATTTATCACAAACAAGCAGGGCCTGCCGAAAATTCAGCAAGCCCTGTCAGTTATTTTTCAAGAAAACTTCTATCAACTTCTGCCTTCTGCCTAAACAATCAAAATATTGTGATTTACAGAAAGCTCATGAAGCGTTACATTCCTCCTAAGCTTTCTCTTCGGTCAAAGCAGCAACAATCTTCCGCTCTAGTTCTTCGGCCAATTCGGGATTGTCACGAATCACATCTTTAACAGCTTCGCGTCCTTGTCCCAGTTTGGTATCTCCATAGCTGAACCAGGATCCGCTTTTCTTAATCACATTGTGCTCCACACCAATATCGATAATTTCTCCGATTTTAGAGATTCCTTCACCATACATGATATCAAACTCGGCCTTGCGGAACGGAGGTGCCACCTTATTCTTAACAACTTTAACACGCGTATGATTACCAACCACCTCATCGCCGTTTTTCAACTGTGTAACCCGTCTGATATCCAAACGAACAGAAGAGTAAAACTTCAGGGCATTACCACCGGTAGTAGTTTCAGGATTACCGAACATCACACCGATTTTCTCACGCAACTGGTTGATAAAAATACAGCAGGTGTTGGTTTTACTGATGTTTGAAGTAAGCTTTCGCAAGGCCTGTGACATCAGACGCGCCTGAAGTCCCACTTTATTTTCGCCCATTTCACCTTCAATCTCAGCCTTAGGAGTAAGAGCAGCAACGGAGTCAACCACCACCAGATCAATGGCAGATGAACGAATCAGCTGATCGGCAATTTCCAATGCTTGCTCACCGTTATCTGGCTGTGAAATCAACAGATTCTCCACATCCACACCCAGTTTTTCAGCATAAAAACGGTCAAAAGCGTGTTCCGCATCAATAATGGCAGCGATTCCACCAAGTTTCTGCACCTCTGCCATGGCATGAATGGCCAAAGTCGTTTTACCTGATGATTCAGGACCGTATATCTCAATCACCCGTCCACGGGGATATCCACCTACACCAAGTGCACGGTCAAGTCCGATAGATCCTGATGAGAAAGAAGGCACATTTTCAGCCACCGATTCTCCCATCCGCATGATGGCTCCCTTTCCATAGGTCTTATCAATTTTATCCATAGTAAGCTGAAGAGCTTTCAGCTTCTCGGCATTCACTTTTTTAGCTTCTTCTTTTTTCTTGTCCGTTTTTTCCTCTTGTTCGGCCATACTATTTTTCTATGTTATGCAGTTTAATAATCCATGCAAACTGACAGGACTCTTCAATCAGCTCACTTACAGCCAATAAAAAAAGCTACACCCTGCAGTATTTTCACCGATAAAGATAACCATAAATATTAAAGATTCAACTCGGAAAAAATCTGTTCAGAATGTTCTTTAGTCTTCACCTTTTTGAAGATTTTCTCTATCAAACCGCTCTCATCAATAATAAAGGTGGTGCGAACTACGCCCATGTATGTTTTACCATACATCTTTTTTTCGGCCCAAACACCGTATTTCTCGAGAATTTCTTTTTCGGGATCAGCGATCAGATCAAATTTCAATCCGTGTTTGTCGATAAATTTACGGTGTGAGGCCTCACTGTCGGGACTTACCCCGATTATTTTAAATCCTTTATCAGCAAACTGGTCCAAATTATCATTTAGATTGCATGCTTCTGCTGTACAACCGGAGGTATTGTCTTTGGGATAAAAATAAAGTACTACTTTCTGCCCTTTAAAATCATCCAGAGAGATTTCTTTCCCATCCTGATTCTTCCCTGAAAAGGAAGGAGCTTTTTGTCCTTCTTCTAATTTTGCCATAATATAAACATGTTTTTAAATGCACTAAAAAAACAGCCTACACCGCGTTTTGTTTAGCATTTTTACAATTGCTCTGATTTATGGACAAATCAGATTAAAACCTAATTCCAAGAATTCCCCGGAAACCGGAAAAGGTAACCTCGCCCTGATTCATGACACTCAAATTCTGATGCAATGCACCACTGGTGTTGTATTCAGGACCAGGAAACAAAATGTCCTGTTTCTCTAAAAAGGGATCATTCCCGGGGAAATAATATCTGGCTTCAAGAAACAAGTGAGAATTCTGTCCCGGAAAAACCACACCAATACCTGCAAAGGGCAGCAACACATTATCCAGATCCAGGTCTGTTTCATCCACCCATTTAGGATAATCCGTATAATAGCCAAGTTCGGGAAGATTGTCCAGCAACAGATTATATTCTTCATAGTACCCCTGATGTGTAAACATTCCCTTCTGCTCATAAGTGCTCTTAACCGGCAATCTGTACTCTGCACCTGCCTCGGCAAAAAGGTCCCATCTGCCAACAGTGACAAACCCACGAATCAAAATCGGAAACTCAGCCCAGATGTATTTTTGGGTTTCCTCCACTCCGGTTGCAGAAACTCTTTTCTCAAAGGCATCTCCTTCATCATCAATCCAGGGCATAGCAGCCGAATATTCTGCAACATTTCCTTCGGTGGTTTGCAGTGAAAGGGAGGCACCAGTAGAAAGTTCCAGCCACTTAACTATTCTGAAGTTAAAGGCCACCCCTCCTCCATAAGAAGGGAAAGGATCCAGCGCCACTGAAGAGTTAGTGTGTGCCCACTCAAACATTCCTCCATGAACATAAAAAGTAGTGGAAAAAAGCTTTTGCTTCGTAATTATTTCTTCCTGATTGAATCCGGAAGCCTCCTCTGCCCTATTTTGACTTACGGTTAAAGAGTCTGACACCTGGTCGCTTTGTCCCTGCAAATCAAGGCAAAAAACCATAGACAGAAGTAGAAAGAAACCAAATCCTTTTATACGAAAAGTAGAAATAATATTTTTATCCATAGTATAGGGTATTGCATCTAAAAAAATTAATCTAATTACCAGGCAGTTGTCCGGTTTAAGAGCAGACAACTGCCTGAAAAATCTATTCAATAATCAGTTTCTTATTCTCCAAGAAGCCATCATTGTATTCAATCTGTATCAGATAAACACCGCTGCTCAAATCGGTATCTTTCAACTGAAGAATACTGCTTTCACCATATTCCCGGTCAATCAATAAAGAACCTTTCATATCGTAAAGCCTTATTCTTGACATTTCTGACACAACAGGAAGAATAACATCAACCGGATTTCCGGCAACCACAGGATTCGGTGAAACCACAGCGGATTTTAAAGAGGCACTCTTCGTTCTGTTTACTTCTCCGAAAATCAGACATTGAGACATTTCATCAAAGGCCGTTACTGTCAAATCCCCTCTACTCATTGACTTCACATCCACATATTGTTTTTGTGAGACTTCTTCTCCGTTAAGATACCATCTGAATTCAGATAAATTGCCAGATGAATTATCAACAAAATAAACAGTATTCCACTTAGGTTCAGGAATTACCAGCTCGGTTCCGGCCTTGTACTGAAGATTAAGCGTTACCTCCTCGGATGAGCCACACCAATCATTAACAGTAACAGTGTAAACTCCTGTATTCTCCGGCATCACAGACTCAATAAACAGAGAATCCGAAACTGAAACTTCGGTTTCCTGGTCATTGAACACCCACGAATAATCCAGCGCATCACCCTCTATGTTGACACCAAGAGTAACCGACGTTCTCGGACAAACCGAAACATCAGGATCTTCAACAGATAATACTACCGGAACACAAGCCCTGGTGGTAAAGTCAAATTCAGCAAACCACTGGATAATCTGATCATTGTTTGCCAGAGTAACTTGTCCTCCGGGTAACTCCAGATGATAATCTGTAGAGGCCTGAAGTCCCGGATGAGAAATAATCAATAGGGACGGATCCTGCGGTGAAACACTCAATTCTGTTTCCAAATCCGGGTTAAGGACCGGTGAAACAGACGGGTCAACAGCAATAGGTTGATTGAAACGAATGGTAATTGAATCAATAAAATCGGTAAGTCCATCAGTATCAACAGAGCTTTCCACAACTTCCAGCTTCCCGTTTTCTGTGGCTTCATAAGCCCCCATGTCGGTTTTCAGCCAGTGCGTACGTGAATTTTTAGCCAGATCATATCCAAAGAGTCCTGTAAACCATTTATTGTTTCCCTGCTCAATACATGGTGAGAACAACTGAAGTGAATAGTCGCGATTCTGAGGATCAGTCCACAGCGGATCGTAAGAGATGTTTTCTTCACCTTCGTAACCACCTTCAACACATGAATAGACCACCTGAGACGCAGCATCTGAAAATGCTCCGTTTTCATTGGAATAAACGATGCTGTTCTTCACATCAAAAGTTCCATATAATCCGCCGGTATTGGATGCTCTGTTATGAGCAACAGTACAGCTGAGCAATTCGGGTTTAGAGTCTCCATCAGCAAAAATTGCCCCTCCACTTCCTGAGGCTTCATTGTCATGGAACAGAACATTAAAAAAGCGGGGACTTGATCCATCATTGTAAACAGCACCGCCATTATCTCCGCTATTGTTGCGGAAAACTGAAAACTCAATTGAAGGCGAAGAATTTACATTGTAGATGGCACTTCCGGTCGCATCTTCAAAAATGAAACCTTCGATAACTGCTCCCCGTCCAAGTGGAGTTGCAACATCAAACTCATTTCTGAAAAGATGAATACTATTATCAGAATCATCACCGGAAACACCAATATCACCGCTCAATATGACAGGATGTTCCACATGATTTCTATTCCATGCGTTGGATTCATCACCTGCCAACCCACCGTAAATGATCACTCCCGGTTTGAGCGAAAGAGCCTGTTCACGTTCCGCTTGCGTAACATTACTAGGGTCGGCGGGAGTTACAGGATAGTATTTTCCTTCAGCTACCCAGATTTCATCACCTGGTAAAGCAAAATCAAGGGCTTCATGCAAAGTTCCAAAAGCATCATCCCATGAAGCGCCTGTTGTTCCGGTACTACCCTCTTTTACCTTAATGGTGTAATCATGACCGATGTAGAAGGTGGAGGGCTCAGACCAATTGACATAATCACCGTAATCCAGTCCAATGGTCCATTGATAAGCGGAGCCATACTCCAGGCCACCAATAATTGTGCTGTTATTGGTTCCATCAATGCCACTGCTTGCACTGAAAGGACCATCTTCCAGGAGATTATCCTCATCACCAACTTTCCACAATTTCATCTGATACTCAAAGTCGGAAGGAATGTTGGTCTGTGGTTCTATCGTACCGTCTGATATTCCCCAAACAAGATTTAGCATCATCAACATACTGTATTCCTTCGTCCCGCTACCTCCATTGGTGGGAGCTACAGGTTGAATTTGCAGGTATTCAAACGGGCCAATGTCCACATTATCTCCAAAAGTACGGTCAAATCCTGCATAATCAGTTAACAACTCATCGGCAACAAGATCATTATCACCTGCATTGATAGCAGGCGAGCCTTTTTGCAAATGGAAAATACTATTGTCAGCATCCACAAAAAGAGGATCTTTGGCAATGTTTCCATTGGAACCGTCAGCATCCGCAAAAACAGAGTTTTCAATTCCGGTTGTGAAATTAAAATCAGAATCTGACGAATCGTGATTGTTCCAGGCAATGGAATTATTAACCTCCACAGAGACCCAGTTGTTCTTATAGATAGCTCCACCTATGTCGGTTGTTGTATTTCCATACCATAAACAATTATTAAAAGTAGCATCAGAAGATGCCATTACTGCAGCTCCTGCTGATGCGGCACTGTTATTTACAAACAACACATTAGAAAACGTAGGATTACTACCATTTTGGGAATAAACAGCTCCTCCCCACCTGTCGGCCAGATTGTCTCTTAACCAGATATTTCTCAACTTGGGAGAAGACCAGCGAATATATATACCACCGCCATCATACCTAGCTTTACCTTTTTCTATGATAAAACCGTCCACCACATTATCCTCAAAGAGACGATCCTCAGACCCCCTGACTCTCAATATATTGTAACTATTATCATTCACATCTCCTTCCACGCCAATGTCTCCGCTGAGTATGGTTTCGTTGGCCATCCAGTCACGCTCCTCCACAGAAGATTCGAAACCGCCAAAGCCACCATAAAGTTTCATGCCATTCTTTAATTCAAAAGTAGCATTCCTATCCCCTTCATCAGCAGGTTTATAGGTTCCGGCCGCGATCCATATCTCATCATTTTCGATGGAAATCGCCATTGCATCTTTGAGATCCATTGCATCCAGCCATGAAGTTCCATTGCCTGTTGCTCCGGGTTTTACATACAGTGGATGGTCACGGTTAACCGTAAAAGTTCGGCTCTCTGACCAGTTTGTAAAACCGGTATCCTCTAGGCTACCAACACGCCATGAAACCACATCGGCCGACTGAAGACCGGTCAACTGAGTTTCTAAAGCAGTCAGATCTTCAATCAGTTGCGACTCACCACCGTTAATGATATACTCAACAACAAAGCCGTTAATATTGTTGGGGATAGAGTCATTCCAACCCCATTCAAGTTTAGTTCCTGAGAAACCAGCATCCAACCAGGATTTATCGGCAGGGCTCACAAGAGTTGGGCAAATAACCCATCCTTCTATGGCTCCCATATCCACAGTATCTCCCTGTATCCTGGAATTACCATGATAATCGGTTACCAACCAATCCGGAAGGTTTTCGGTGCTTCCTGTATTAATGGCAGGACTACCCTCTTTTAATCTGAAATCTGCTTTTTCAACAGAAACAAAACCAGGCTCCTGATTCAAATTCCCATTCTGTTCAACAGCATTGTTGAAAATGGAATAGAAAGAAGAAACTCCATAAGAGAAATTATCATAACTCCATCTTGCCTCATTATCCCAGGCAATAGAATTGTACACCAAAGAGGTACTACTGTTGTCATAAACCGCACCACCATAATAACCGGAATAATTTCCCGACCAAACACAGTTATAATAGTTCACCTTATTATCAGAATAGACAGCACCTCCGTTATCACCCGCTTCATTATTTTGGAACAGTACATTTCCGAACAAAGGATTACTCCAGGTATCCACATAGACGGCACCCCCTTTATCGGAAGCAAAATTATTCCTAAACCAAACATTTTTTATAATCGGGGAAGCTCTGTTAATAATCAAGCCACCTCCATCATTGACGTCATAAACATCAGAGAACCCGTTTTCAATGGTCACCCCATCCAGGATCATTTGCTCTGTAACAGGCTGATCCTGAACACCGAAAATTCTGACTACGTGATAACTGTTGTCACCTTCAACACCGGGCTCCCCAATATCTCCACTCAAAACCACCTGGTTTTTATGGGTATTACGTTCTTCAAAGAAAGTCTCAACACCAGAGAATCCACCAAACAATTTAAGATTCTCATCTATAACAAAAGAAGAAGTTCTGTCTGTTGTATTTGTAGGTTTATAGATCCCGGCTGAAATCCACAAAGAATCACCTTTTGCTACAATGTTCAATGCATCTTTCAAATCAATGCCGGTCCCCCATGAAGAGCCGTCTCCGGTACCATTTGGCACAACAAACAACGGATGTCCACGATAAATACTGAACGAAGCATAGACTGACCAATTGGTGTTACCACTACCATCCACATATCCTACCCGCCACTTAACTAAATCCAGTGGTGCGAGTCCTGAAAGACCATAATCATAACCTTCAATATTCTCAACAAGGGTTGTATCTTCGCCGATCACATATTCCAGTTGATAATCAGAAATAGTTGCAGCAACTTCACTGTCTTCCACAGCCCACTTAAGCATAATGGTGGTTCCTTCCACAATCGAAAGAACCGACTGGTTTTCGGGAGCTAATAATACTGGACCAACGACTGCTCCTTCAGAGATTCCAATATCAACTGTATCTGCTAAAATTCTGGAATTACCAAAGTAATCGGTAGTCAACCATTCAGGAAGCGCATCATTGCTTCCGGCATTCAAGGCTATACTTTCATCTCTTAATCTAAAGTCTCCATTTTCCGCATCAACAAATCCGGGGTCTCCTTTCAGGTTAAAGTCGCTATCCCCTTTATCATAAATAGTATAAGAAACCAGTTCCTGTCGACTCAAATCATTGTTGTAATCATTTTGAGTTGAATTTTTCCAAAATATAGAATTAACAATTTTGTTTCGTCCATAAGCTGCGCCCCCATCACTCCCGGAGGAGTTATTAAACCAAACACAATTGTAATACCTGAGATATTTTTGAGCATAAACAGCACCACCTTCGCTATCGCTTGCATTATCAGTAAAGAGAACATTTACAAATCCAGCCTGGCTTCCTTCCGCATCATAAACTGCACCACCATCATTTAAAGCATAGTTATTTGTAAAATGCACATTGATAAACAAAGGAGAAGCCCATTGGAGATATAGACCTCCTCCATTCCGACTTTCCCCACTTCCATCTGCATAACCGTCCTTTATAATAACCCCATCAACTACGGCACTCCAGTCATCCCGTTCTTTTGTTGTGCCCAAAGCCGATAAAACATGGAAACTATTGTCGGCTTTAACACCTTCACTACCAATATCACCACTTAAAATGGTTTTGTTCAAAATGTGGTTTCGTTGGGCAAATTCAGTTTCAGTACCGTTGAATCCTCCAAACAATTTTATTTTTTCGGTTAATACAAAAGAAACCTCACGATCAGCTGTCTCAGTTGGTGTATATATCCCCGCCTTCACCCATATAGAATCTCCATCCACTGCATTGTCCAATGCATCCTGAAGACTCATCGCATCACTCCATGAAGTACCTTCACCGGTTCCTTCAGGAGTTACGAAAAGCGGATGCCCTCTCAATACTGAAAAATGGTGTTGTTTCGACCATGTATCCTGTCCGGATTCAGACACGCTACATACCCTCCAGGCAACCTCTGTCGCAGATGAAACGCCCAACAAACTATAGGCGGTACCCGGGAGGTCATCTACAAGGACTACCTCTCCTCTGTTAATGGAATATTCCAGTATATAATGATCTACATCTGCCGGTTCACCATTCTCCCAATACCATTCCAATAAAAAATCCATACTTGTTCCCTCAAAATACCTTCCATCTTCCGGGAAAAACAACTTAGGACTCTCTACAGCTCCTTCAAAAGAACCAACATCCACAATACTTTCTTTGATTCGTTCGCTTCCGAATCCGTCTGTTGTCAACCATTCAGGTACATCTTCGTTAACACCGGTATTCAAACCCGGACTTCCGGCAAGAAGCCTAAAGTCATTTTTATCGGGTGCAACAAACATCGGATCCGCAGAAACATTTCCATTGCTTTCATCACGGGTTTCGTAGATAGAATTTCTGACGTTATTGCTGCTGGAGAATTCATTGTCATAAAGACCGGAATTATTTCCCCATGAAATAGAATTGGTAATGGTTGCATATCCATAAACAGAACCACCCCTGCCGCCGGCTGAATTCCCGGACCATGTACAGTTATAAAATTCGGCATTTCCCACTGAACAAACGGCACCTCCATCATCGCCTGAAGAGTTTCCAGAGAACAACACATTCCCAAATTTTGGCTTACTGCCATAATTAACATACACTGCACCTCCATCATAGCTTGAAGAATTATCTCGAATCCACAAGTTTCGAATTAAAATGGAAGCATTATCAAGATAAATTCCAGAGCCATTATAACCTGCCCCGCCCTCAACAATTAATCCGTCTAAAACAGTTTTTTCAGTAAGCAACTTTTTTGAAGTACCAATTGCTTCAAGCACCCTATAACTATTGTCGGAATTCAGTGCCTCTTCACCAATATTTCCACTTAAAATTGTTTCGTTATCCTTCCAGTTTCGTTCAGAAAACTCTGTTTCAAAGCCTGCGAAACCACCAAAAATCTTTACATTATCTTTCAATTCAAAAGAAGCATTCCTATCCAAAGTATTGGTAGGATAATAAACCCCATTAGCCAACCAAATAGAGTCACCCATCATTGACTTATTAATAGCAACTTGTAGATTGGTGGCATCGCTCCATGAGCTTCCGGTTCCTGTTCCATCCGGAGTTACATACAATGCATGTCCGCGTAAAATAAAGAAACGATAAAAATCTGACCAATTTAAAGCACCAGAAGCATCCACGCTGGCAACACGCCATTGTACAACACTTGCCGGACTTAACCCTGATAATGTGTAATTTAAACTCTCCAAATTTTCAACTAAAACAGGTTCGTTCTCATTGATTGAATATTCAAGAATATAACTCTCCACATCAGCAGGCTGAGTATCACTCCATCCCCATTCAAAAAGAACACTTGTTTGATTAGACTCAAAGACAGTGCTATCTGCAGGACTAAGCAGTTCAGGAGTGAAAACAACTTCTTCCGAAATGCCCATATTCACAACCCCATCCTGAATACGTTCTAACCCAAAATAGTCCTTTGTCAACCATTCGGGGACATCCGTATTGCTACCTGCGTTTATAGCAGGACTGTTAGCTCGTATCCTAAAATCACCCTTGTCAGGTGCAATAAAAGCAAGCTCGCCTGAAATATTCCCATTAGTATTATCGGCATCTGGATAAAGCGTATTTCGTATAGTTACATCATAAGAAAAATCATTATACCCATCTGCTGAAAAATTATTCCAGGCAATAGAGTTTACAACAACAGAGTTTCCATATACAGCCCCAAAATAATAATTAGAATAATTGTCATACCAGACGCAATTATAAAACTCAAATCCTCCATAGCTATTTACTGCACCCCCATAGCCATAATAATGTGTAGTCGAATTATTATGGAAAATAACGTTTCCAAATGATGCCGCCGAAAAATCATCTCCAGAGACTGCACCTCCATGGCCATAATTTACAGTATTATCGCGAAATATAACGTTACGAACAATCGGTGATGCATATTGTAACCACATTCCGGCACCATTTTCCAAACTGGCGATTGAGTTATACCCTGTATAACCATTCTCAACAATAATCCCATCAATAACAGTAGCTTGGGTTATCGGTGCATTTTCATTACCGACCATTTTAATAACATGATAGCTGTTATCCGTATTATCCCCTTCAATTCCAATGTCACCACTTAGAATGGTCTGATTCTGATTCCAGTCCCTTTCATCGGGAGAAGTCTCATTTCCGCTAAATCCACCCAGCAACGTCAGATCATACCGGATTTCAAAGGACTCATCCCGTGAATCTCCGGTGGTTGGAGTGTAAATTCCCGCTGCCACCCAAATCTGCTCACCGGGACAAGCAATTTTCATGGCATCAGAAAGAGTTATAGCATCCGACCATGAAGCACCACTTCCTGTAGCGCCGGGTTTTACATATAAAGGGTGCGAACGTTGAATAAAAAATTGTCTGTAAGGCGACCACCGTTTCGTCCCGTCAGAAAGATTTGCACATACCCTCCAATTGCCAGTAGTACCTTCACTCAAACCTGAAATAGTATGCGATGCAACGGATGTTTCAGCTTCCTGAACCATTTCTCCTCCATTCACCGAGTATTCTACAGTATAATCATCCAGATTTTCAGGTGCGAATGTTTCCCAGTCCCAGGTAAGTGCAACACTCGACACATCAATATCAAAGACATGGTTGTGTTCCGGCAATTGCAAGGAAGGAACGGCAACAGTACCCTCAAACACACCCAGGTCAACCACTTCATTCTGTATTCGGCTATTTCCGGAATAATCTATTAACAGCCAATCAGGCAAATAGGAATTGTCACCCCCATCAACAGCAATACTACCTTCAGCCAAACGAAAATCACCATTCATCGGGTCAACAAAAAGCGGTTTGTAGTTTATTTCTTCATGAAAGGAAAGAGTTGAATATTCGTTGTTATTACTAAAATAAGAATTATCAGACTCTCCACATTCGTTAAGCACCTCCAGCGAATTATAGACAGTCGTTGCAGATGTATTGGTAAATAAGGCTGCGCCGGCAATTTCAGCGTAATTTTTATACCAGGTACAATTATAAAAAAGAGCTTGCCGCTCAGCATACACAGATCCACCATAACGACCTGAATTAAATGAAAATATTACATTCCCAAACAATGGTCGGGCATTCAACAGGGAATAAACCCCACCCCCATTCGAAGACCCCTGATTCCTTCTAAACCAACAGTTCTTGACAATTGGGTCGCCATCATATATATAAAACCCTGTCCCCGAAGATCCTTTCCCATCCTCAACTATAAAACCATCGACAATTGTTCGGTAATTCAGATTCACATCGGCCGCCTCACGTAAGGTAACTACATGATAGCTATTATCTGAATTATCTTCCTCAACCCCAATATCACCACTCAGTATTGTTTCATTCAGGCGCCAGTCTCTCTGAGAAAGTTCTGTTTCATCACCGGCAAATCCACCATAATAATGAACCCCGTCTTTCAGCTCAAAGCTGATATCCCGATTCCCTGCAGTGGTAGGTTTATAAATACCGGCAGCCACCCAAACTTCATCACCGGCCACAGCAGCAGCCAGGGCAGTTTGTAAATCGGAATAAACATTGGTCTGATTTTGCCAGGCGGTACTCGCAGTACCCGGCTTTACATAAAGAACATCGGCTTTTAATTCGGAGAAAGAAATTGCCAGAATCAACGAAAGAATGAGGTAAAAGTGCTTCATAATTGGGGCCATTAAAAAATTATAATTCACCCCTCCTTATGAACAAACAAGTAACCAAGTTCTGTTATTCTACTGACTTGGTTTTGGTAAAGATCGAACCGGGAAGGGTTGTGTTTTTTTAACAAAATCGAACAATATTACCAATTATTAAATAATTGACCAACCACCCACCGGGAAATTTTGATGAACATCAAAAATCCTTTTAGGGATTTCACCTCGAATGATTAAATTTGATGCCGGAAATTGTATTAGTGACCAGCTAATAGTGAAAAGTGAATAGGTGAAAAGGATATCGTTTGAAAATCATTAACATGAGGATTCAAACCGGTAATAATGAGCTACCTTAAATCATCTATAAACAAACGACATACGAATATCACAAATAATAAACAAGTCCCTTTTCATAATAAAACAACAACAAAACTCAGGAAGGCATGAAGCAGTATTTTACCATAATTATTCTCAGCATACTCTCTCTCCAAATGATGGCACAGGAATCAGTCGTATCTCCCGATAGGGCACTGGAGTTATTCACACAAGGGAACTATGCCGAAGCCCTCCCCATGTACGAGCAACTTATTGAGCGATATGAACGGGAAGCAAAATACAACTACTACCTGGGTGTTTGTCTTGTTGAGCAGCGCCAAAACCTCAGTGAAGCCATCAAAAGATTAAAATTTGCGCAGTCAAGAAGAGTTAACCGAGATGTTCATTTCTATCTGGGAAAAGCCTATCAAAAAGCATATGAATTCGAACTGGCCGAACAGGAGTTTAACAACTTTCTGAAATACGCAACCAATAATGACCCGAGAAGAGCCAAAGCGCTCAGATCTGTCGAGGATTGTAAAAGTGCCAACACACTAATCAACAAACACTTTAGCATTCAGATCATTGACAAAGATACCGTTCCGGAGTCTGCATGTCTCTCGCAATACAACTTGCCTGAAGAGGCCGGTACAATTGCCAAAAACAAAACTTTTTTCAAAACAGGCGTCCCACCCGAGAAAATCATGTACCGAACCGAAAAAGGTGATGATGTTTACTTTGTTTTAGAAGAGCCCGACACCACGCTTCATGATATTTACTTCATGGAGCAATTGCTTGACCGCTGGAGTGGAAGCAAAAACCTGGGTGAACCTGTAAATTCAGATTTTGACGACCGTCACCCATTCCTGATGGTGGATGGTACTACTTTTTTCTTTGCCTCCGACCGACCGGGAGGAATGGGAGGTCTGGACATCTACCGTTCAATTTTTGACCCGGAGAGTGACACGTTCTCGTCACCTGAGAATCTTGGCCCTCCTTTTAATTCGCCGGATGATGACTTTCTGTTTGCAGCAGACCCGTTTGGAGAAAGAGCCTGGTTTACCACCAACCGGGGAGTTGCGCCCGGAACTGCAGTTGTTGTTAAAATTGTCTGGGACAACAACGTGTTCAAAAACCTGACGGAAGATGTTAACCAGGTACGTGAGCTTGCCCTGCTTCCTCTGAGTGAAGGCAATTTCTGGGAAGATGGCACCAAACAAGAGCAGGAAAAACAATCAACAGCCAAACGAAACAGTGAACAGCAATTTCAGTTTTACATCAATGACACATTGGTTTACACCAATTTTGATCAGTTTCTGAGTGATGTTGCACGCATGGAATTCAAAAGGGGTCAAAATGTAGATATGCAAAAAGACAGCCTGGAACAAGTGATGCGCAACAAAAGGGAACAATATGCGCAAAGCTACAATCAGGAAGAGTTGAGCAGACTGATGGATGAGATTCTGGAACTGGAAAAGAAGGTTTACGGCCACGACGACCAGGTAAAAAGACATTACATAAGAGCCCGGCAGCTGGAGATGGACAAAATATCGGAACTTAAAAGCCGGGGAATGTATAATGAAGCGCAAAAACCGGCGCCCGGGGCGTCATCCAACAACAGCCTGACTGCTCCGGCTCTGAAATCGGGCAATTTTTCATTTTATTCCGATGAAGAATTCATGACCAGACAGGAGCGTTTAAACCCGATGTATAAAAAATACTTTTCACCTGCACAAATCCAGGTACTTCAGCAAACCGACAGCATGTACACATGGGCCAAAATCATGCAACTGGAAGCTTCTAAGCTGTTGGAAAGCTCTGTTACGTCAGGGACAGAAGAAGAACAACAAAAAAGTCTTATTCAAAGAGTTAGAAACCTGGACTCATTGTCAAAAAACAATCAGGAAGAAAGTGGCGAGCCGGCATCCAGAAAGAGCAGATACATGCAACAACAGGCTTTATCGATGTATCATGAAGCGCTCGACAAAAAGTTTAATATCTACAAACCTGTTCTTAAGCGAATGGCAGAAAACCAGGGCAACGGGCACTGGGAAAATCTTTTGGGTGAAGCCCAGAGCAGATTCGAGCAAGCCAATAACGGCATCGAAAAAATGGCTGTCTGGAACCCGGGACAATATGAAAATCTGGGAGGATTAAAGCGCCAGGCCATTGAGATGATCGAACAAAGTCTCCTCGACAGTCAGGGAAATAATTTAACGGTTTCTGCTACATCATCAACCGCCAATAATGCCACCAGCAAGCAGAAAACAGAAAGCGTTCCCGCTGACAATCAACCATCAATAACCCAATCTGAAAGACAAAACGCAAACAACGTTGTAAAAGCAGCTTTCGGAGAACCTGACAAAAAAACAGCAAGCCGAAAACCTGTTTACAAAATTCAAATTGGCGTCTTCCGTAATTCTCCCGATTCGGAAGCGCTGTCACGCATACCACAGGTAACCTCGCAGGCAGTACCGGGAAAAGATCTTACCCGATACTACAGCGGAGCATGGTCCGGTTATGCGGAAGCCGCACAGAACATCGAAAGAGTTAGAAACAATGGTTTTCCTGGTGCTTTTATTGTAGCATTTATTGATGGAGAAAAAATATCCATTGAAAAGGCAAGAGAACTGAGTTCAGAATAATCAAGAAGCACAGAATAGGCAGAAACGCTTGTTTGGAATGAATTATTTTCCTATTTTACAACAAATTTTTGAACTATGGCGCCTTACGACAAAAGGAAAGAAAATTTGGGTTCCAGCAAAGAGAGCATTGGCAACCATCTGCTGATATTGCACAACGATGACATCAACTCCTTTGATGATGTCATCGATGCATTAATAGAACACTGCAACCATGACACTTTGCAGGCGGAACAATGTGCCACCCTCACCCATTACAGGGGTTACTGTGAAATAAAGAAAGGTTCGTTCAACGAACTATCTGATTTGCAAAAACAATTAACCGGAAAATCCTTGAATGTCACCATTGATTAACCCTATACAGTTTCTGTCCATAAAGTACCACTTGCGTCGTTACGCTTGCCGCCAAAATACTCATTTACACAAGTAAACTCCGCATTTGGCGGCTTCGCAAGCCTAGCAATTGGCACATTCTGACCAGAAACAGGACTAAAAACAAACTTTACGTAGTTTATTGACAGACTATACAATGACAATTATTATCTTACTGATTATCACCGGGCTTCTATTGCTCATTCTGGAATTTTTTGTGGTTCCGGGAATTACCATCGCCGGCATTGGTGGTCTGGGCATGATTGTCGGTGGTATTTTCATGGCCTACGGGCTGGATACTGCAACAGGCCACATCACATTAGCGCTTACCATATTCTTAACACTCATCATCCTATTTTACGCGCTTAGAACCAAAACCTGGCAAAAACTGATGCTGAGTTCAAGCATCAACAGCAATGTGGATACCGTCGTGGAAAATTCCATCAATATTGGCGATACGGGAAAAACAATTACCCGCCTGAACCCCATTGGAAAAGCGAGAATCAACGGACAGGATGTGGAAGCCCGTTGTCCCGGTCAGTTCCTTGATCCTAAAACAGAAATTGAAGTAACCGAAGTATATAAAACCTACATCATTGTTAAACCAGTAAAATAATTACTATGGAAGTTTTCGGAACACTCGGGCTCATTGCAGTCATCATTGTTCTCTTTTTTGTGATACTGTATTATGTTCCCGTAATATTGTGGTTCTCGGCACTGGTAACCGGTGTTCGCATCTCTCTTCTCCAACTGGTGCTTATGCGCATCCGGAAAGTACCGCCATCCGTCATTGTAAGGGCCATGATTGAAGCCCATAAAGCAGGCCTTCAGACCATCAAACGCGATGAATTGGAAGCGCACTTTCTGGCAGGGGGAAATGTGGACAACGTAGTCCATGCATTGGTTTCCGCATCAAAAGCCAATATCGATCTTACTTTTCAGATGGGAACAGCTATCGACCTGGCCGGTCGTGATGTTTTTGAGGCTGTACAAATGTCTGTAAACCCCAAAGTCATTGATACACCTCCGGTGGCTGCTGTGGCCAAAGACGGAATTCAGTTAATTACCAAAGCCCGGGTAACCGTTCGTGCCAACATCAAACAGCTGGTGGGTGGTGCAGGTGAAGAAACAGTGCTGGCCCGGGTGGGTGAAGGTATTGTCTCCTCCATTGGTTCATCAAGTTCACACAAAGCTGTGCTTGAAAATCCCGATTCTATCTCAAAGGTTGTGCTGAGCAAAGGATTGGATGCAGGAACAGCATTCGAAATTCTCTCCATTGATATTGCCGACATCGATATAGGTAAAAACATAGGTGCTGAACTTCAGACCGACCAGGCCGAAGCCGACAAAAACATTGCTCAGGCCAAAGCAGAAGAGCGTCGCGCCATGGCCGTTGCCGAAGAGCAGGAAATGAAAGCTAAAGCACAAGAAGCAAGAGCTCATGTAATCGAAGCGGAAGCAGAAGTGCCCAAAGCCATCGCCGAAGCCTTCAGATCCGGAAACATCGGAATTATGGATTACATGAAGTATAAAAACATAGATGCCGATACGCAAATGCGTGACTCTATCGCAAAACCCCAGCAATCGTCAGGACGATCCAAAGATGATAAGTCCAACGATAAAGGGAAAAACGATAAATAATCTTTGATAGAAATACTCACATCAATAAAGGCCGGCCGCACAAATGGCCGGCCTTTTTTGAACAACACTAAAAAAGCAAAAAGATGAAAACCCTTTTCAAAATTACTTTATTGATTACCGCTATTTCAACATTGATGAGTTGCAATAAAGAGACAAATCTTTCTGTTCCGTCAATCTTTTCTGACAATATGGTGATTCAGCAAAACAAAAGCGTCGCCATTTGGGGAAAAGCCACCCCTGGTACGGAAATAACAATCTCGGGCAGCTGGGAAAAATCAGCGACTGCCACAGCAGGTGACGACAGCACCTGGCAAACAGAGCTTTCCACCATTGAAGCCGGCGGTCCTTACGAATTATCAGTCAGTTCTTCCGACACCACCATCACCATAAAAAATGTGATGTTGGGTGAAGTATGGCTGGCCTCAGGCCAATCAAACATGGAAATGCCACTGAAAGGCTGGCCTCCCAACGACACCATCCTTAATTCAGCACAATTCATTACCAACTCTGATAATGAAGCCATCCGGATGTTTACGGTTGCCAGAAATATGGCTTCAGAGCCGCTTGACAACGTTTCAGGAGCATGGGTTCAGGCCAATCCGGAGAATTCCGGAAACTTTAGTGCTACGGCCTACTTTTTTGCACGGAAGCTCAATAAAGAATTGAATGTCCCCATAGGAATTATCCACAGCAGCTGGGGCGGAACCCCCATTGAAGCATGGATAAGTTCAACGCAGCTCAAGGAAAGTGAAGATTTCTCAGACATCATTAAAGACCTGGAAAAATTAGCCCCCCAGGCTGAAGCCTACGACAGATGGCTTGCCACCAACGAATCTGTAAGTATTCTTCCCACTGCCGGGAATAAAGAACCCTATAAAGATCTGGATGCTTTCGATGAATTTTGCAGTGACCCGGCAACCAACACAGCAAATTGGCCATCCGTAAAACTCCCCACAACCATCGAACAAACCGAGATTGGGGAGATGGATGGAATTGTCTGGTTCCGAAAAGACATTGAAATCCCTGAAAGCTGGGAAGGACAAGAATTAATCCTTTCACTGGGCCCCATTGATGACATGGATGTGACCTATCTCAATGGGGAAAAGATTGGCGGAACAGAAGTAGAAGGTTTCTGGCAACAAGTAAGATATTACACCATTCCGGCAGAAATGGCTAAACAGGGCAGCGCCACTATTGCCGTGAAAGTAATGGACCATCAGGGTGGTGGTGGAATATACGGTGACCCGGATCAGATGAAAATTCATCCCAAGGGAAATGACGCAAATGCCATTGCCCTTGACGGAGAATGGAAATACAATGTGGTCGGACAAATAGCCGGAAGCAAACTATATCTCTTCGATCCATCCACCGATGCTTATGAGTCACGGCCCGAATTGTCAGTACAACTCAGTTCGCACACCCCCACCGTCCTTTACAATGCCATGATTGCTCCTCTTGTTCCTTACACTATCAATGGAACAATCTGGTATCAGGGTGAAACCAATGTGGGACGAGCCAACCAATACATGGAGCTTAAATCGGCATTGATCAACAACTGGCGGAGAGATTTCAAAAACCCGGAGATGCCTTTCTACTATGTTCAGTTGGCTCCCTGGAATTACAACGATGTGGAAGGTATCTCATCTGCCAACTTGCGTGAAGCACAAAGGCGTTCCCTGAAGATTCCGAATACGGGGATGGCAGTAACCCTCGATATCGGAAATGTGAACAACATCCATCCGGCAAACAAAACCGATGTTGGAGAACGTCTGGCTTTATGGGCTTTGACAAAGGACTATGAAAAGAACATACCATTCAGTGGCCCGATTCCAGATGATTTTAAAGCACAAGAGGGAAAAATCATTATCACATTCACCAATGTTTCCGATGGTTTGAAAATCAATTCTGATGTGCCAAACCAGTTTGAAATTGCCGGCAACGATGGCAAGTTCTTCCCTGCAAATGCAACAGTAAAAGAAGAACAGGTAATCGTATCTTCACCCAAAGTGAACCAACCGGTAAATGTACGATATGCCTATAAAAACGGCGCTGAAGCATCTCTGTTTAACGGAGCAGGATTGCCGGCACCATCATTCACATCAGAAGAAACCATAAACGATTAATCCAATCATTTTACTTATTAAGACCGCCCGGGAAACACTCCCCCGGACGGTCTTTTTTATTGCAGAGAGACCATCTGAATACGCTTTTACCGGCTACAAACACAAAATCTGAAAAAATAATTCAACATATTTATTTTTTTAATCGAATAAGAATCAATACACTCCACTTTTCGACATTCATTTTTTTTCTTTTCCCGGTAAAAATATTTGTCAATTCAGAATCGAATTAATACATTTGCAATCGCGTTTGAGAAAAGCGTCACCCTCTACAGACAAAGGTCTGCAGAATATTTTGGAGAGGTGGGTGAGTGGCTGAAACCACCGGTTTGCTAAACCGGCGTACGGGTAATTCTGTACCGGGGGTTCGAATCCCCCTCTCTCCGCTCTTATTTTTTCGGGGTATAGCACAGTCCGGTTAGTGTACCTGCTTTGGGAGCAGGGGGTCGCAGGTTCGAATCCTGCTACCCCGACTTTTCAGAAACCATCTGAAATCAAAAGCCTGTAAATCGTATGATTTTCAGGCTTTTTTGTTTTTTATAAATCAATTCAATTTAGTTTATTTCAATAAAAATGAGAACAAAACGGTGAGTCAATTATTTTTTTATTTTTGACTCACCAGATAGCTGCAGATCTTATGAACAAAGGCTTTTCAGCGTTTTCAATCTCATTTGTCTTGAATCGAATCAGGTGTTTTTGGTGAACAAAACGGTGAGTCATCACCAGAACCAGGTCAATTCATTTCAAACATCAAAAAATTGAATGGTTATGAAAACATCAAACACCTTTGGCGTACAGTTCATTGTAAGGCCAAGCAGAAAGAAGAAAGACAACAACCGCTTGCCGGTTTACGCCCGCATCTCAGTCAATGGAAGACGTTTAGAAATCTCCCTTAAAACCACCATCGCTTCCGAAGATTGGATTCCGGCAAAAGAAAAAGCAAAAGGCTCCAGGACGGAAATAAAAGAGTTTAACCAATACCTATCCAATGTCAGGGCAAAAATAAACGGGTGCTATCGTGAGTTACTTATGAGTGACAAGATCATTACAGCCGAAGCAATTAAAAACCTCTATTTAGGCAATAAACCTCAAGAACACACTCTTCAGAAGCTTATTACTTATCACAACGAAACATTAAAAGACATCCTGGCCCGGGGAACACTTAAAAATTATTACACGACTCAAAGATATCTGGAAAAGTTTCTAAAAAATAGATCCGGGAGCATAGATATTGGACTCAGTGATTTGGACTATCAGTTTATCACAGACTTTGAGCACTACCTAAGAACCTACATCCCTGTTGACCATCAAAAACGACTCTCCAATAACGGAGTCATGAAGCATCTGGAGAGATTAAGGAAGATGGTCAACATGGCAGTAAAAATGGAATGGATCAGTAAAGACCCGTTCGCCAGGTACAGATTAAGATTTCAAAAAAAGTCAAGAGAGTTTCTTACCTCCGGGGAACTTCAGGCTATTGAATTAAAAAAACTGTCAATTGACCGGTTAGACTACGTCCGGGACCTTTTTATTTTTAGCTGTTATTCAGGACTGGCATATATTGATGTTATAGAATTAAAGCCCGAAAACATAAATATTGGTATAGACGGCGAATTATGGATTACCACATATCGGGCAAAAACAAGCCAACCGATTAGAATCCCCCTTTTGCCTAAAGCTTTAAGTATTTTGAAGAAGTACGAAAACAATCCACGCTCCCTTAATTCCCAAAGAGTTTTTCCCAGGATATCAAATCAAAAATTAAATAGTTACCTAAAGGAATTGGCAGATTTATGTAATATCAGGAAGCCCCTCACATTTCACATTGCCAGGCACACCTTTGCAACCACGGTAACGCTGACCAACGGAGTCCCCATTGAAACTGTTTCAAAATTACTCGGCCATACAAGCATCAAAACGACTCAAATTTATGCCAAAATAGTAGAAGAAAAAATCTGCTCAGATATGCATAAATTAAGAGATACTTTAAATCAAAAACACTCAATATCTCTAATGGCTTCCAAGGGATAAAAAAAGATGGAGGTATAGAAAATTGTGAAATAATTATTATATTTTGGAGGTAAAATAAAAATAAACCTGTTTTTTTAGCGGGTTTATTTTTATTTTCAACAAAATGGTTACTTGGGACTTACAAAGCATTTTTAACCCGCTTTATTAAAGAACCATGCTAACCCAACTTGTTGAAGTTAAGGATGAACTTTTATCTAAACTGCAGTTAATTAGTCGTACAAATAAATTAAGCCAGGCAATCAAATCTGTAGGTTTGATTCTCTATTATATTGAAAGGATAAAGAGCATCCTAAACAATGATTCTTTCAAATCTCAAAATGAGGAGATTTATTTTTTTAAAGAAATCAATCCGGAAATATTTCATAGATTGATTTACTTTAACAAAGTGCTGAAAATTGAGTCTAAACTTAAGGTAGGTGGCAAGAAAAGACAAAAAAAGATTCTGAAGAAAGAACATGAAAAAATTTCAAAATTCTTTAGAAATAACAAAGATTTTTGTTCTTACATGCGCTTAAAACACACCCACTTCGATGCCATTTATTTTAGAAGAAATGAGAATGCCTGGATTAATTATTTTGAATCCTTTGATTATTATTCCTTTGCACCTTTGATTTCTACCCCTCATAGTATTAAGGCCAGCTATCTTTTGGGATATGATTTACTTCTGGATTATTTAAACTCCAAAACCACAAGGCTTAAGGACGACCAGGATTTTCAAACAGGAACCGAAAAGTTCAATTTAAAATGGACGGATTCTAAAACAGACCTAATAGAACTTATATATGCTCTTCATTCAAAAGGATGTTTTAATTACGGTAGTGCTGAAATAAAGGAGATTGCAACCTGTTTCTCAGAAATTTTTTCAATCGAACTTGGGGATTTTTATAGAAACTTTTTGGAAATAAAGAACCGGCAAAATCCAACAAAATTACTCACTCAATTGCAAGAAAAACTTCAAAACAAAATAGAGGAACAAGATTTACTGTAAATCGCAAATCGCAATACACCCAAGTTGGGACTTCACTGGAAATTTCTAACATTCCCCTTTTTGTATATCAAAATAATTCATTCTCGGTGAAATTTTATTTTTACCCAACTTGGGGTGAACTGGTGTTTGTTTCCGATTGCAACATTCTAATTTTGAAACACTAACCCCTAAAATTTAGAATTATGGCTTCTGAAATTATCACTTTAGATGATTTGCAAGTTTTTAAGCAAGAACTCATTAATGACATCCAACGGATTATCAAGGAAACTTCAGGGCAACCAACAAAAAAATGGCTAAAATCCTATGAGGTTCGAAAAATCCTTAACATTTCTCCTGGTACTTTGCAGAACCTCAGAATAAACGGCACTTTGCCATACACAAAGATAGGAGGTGTCTTATATTATGATTACTCAGATATTCAGAGTTTACTTGAGAGAAATAAAACAACTTCACTTTAACTTACTATTAAGGTTCAATAAATGAACTACATACGGCACCTTTCTGCTGTGTTTGAAAAGATGGATAATGAAGATCGTGTAACTCCTTATCTCATTAGTTTATATATGGCATTATTTAGGAGATGGAATGAGAACTTTTTTAATAATCCTATTTCTATTGCCAGGTGTGAAATAATGAGGCTTTCTAAGATTGGTTCTACTAATACTTACATACGTTCGTTAAGGGAATTAGACCATCTGGGCTTCATTAAATATAATCCATCCAGAAGCAAGCATCGAGGCAGCTTAATTTACATGTTCACTTTTGATAAAACTGAAGAACAAGACGTGCGACCTTATAAAAACAGTTATAAAACATCCTCTTCCCAAAGTGGCAAGAAAAATGAAAATCAGAATTTTTTAGAAATGAGTAATTCTTATTTATCCGGTTTTGGGCCAGACATTCCTCCTATGCTTCAGCATGTTCAAATTTACTTTGAGGAAAAGGGGATGCCCTCAATCGAAGCGGACAAATTTTTTAATTATTATGAAAGCAATGGCTGGCTTGTGGGGGGTAAATCAGAAATGAAAGATTGGAAGGCCGCTGCTCGAAATTGGATCCTTAACCGCGAAAGATTCAATAACCGAATTAAGAACACAAAGAAAAAAAAGCGGTCTTCAAAACCTAGTAGCACTAATTTGAATCAAAACAAAAATTACAACACACCCCTCTAATCTCACACCATGAACAACAATACCTCTACCAACACTCAACCCCCAACCTCCACTCCCCATGCTCCAGGCTCCTTGCCCCATGCCTCTTACTCCCTACTCCATGCCCCATGCCCACCCCCCAATAACCATTAACCTCATGTCCCCCTACTACCAAAAAGCATTCGCATATCTCCAACAAAAAGGAAGAGAAACGTATGGTAATTTCTTCCTCCTATACCCTAACGACACCCAGGTGATAGGTAAACTACTGGCGTGGTTTCTTCGAGACAAAGCCACAGCTGACCTCAAAGGCATAAATCTCCAAAAAGGAATTCTCCTCTCCGGCCCGGTTGGTAGCGGAAAAACTTCACTGATGAACCTAATGCGACATTTTTCACGCGAACAAGCACCCCATTTCATGAAACCATGTCGCGACATTGCTTTTGAATTTGAAAAAGATGGGTTTGAAATCCTTCGTCGATACTCTGGTATCACCTACCTGGCAGGTGCAAAACCCAAAATCATCAAAACATTTTGCTTTGACGACCTCGGAACCGAACAGATTCTCACCCATTACGGAAAGGAATGTAACGTAATGGCAGAAGTCATTCTCTCCCGTTATGAAAATTTCACCAGGCACCACAGGTTAACACACTTCACTACCAACCTCTCTGCTGACGAAATTGAAGAAATCTATGGGCCAAGAGTTCGTTCGCGCCTCCGGGAAATGTGCAACCTCATCGCATTCCCCGCCGAAACTCCCGACAAAAGAAAATAAAAGAACATCAAATCTGGTTTTCGGATAATTTGTTTATGGGTATATCTAAGTGATTAAAAATAACCATCTTTAGCACTCAAACCATCGTTAAACCTAAACTCACAAAAACCATAATTGGGATTTCGTTCTTTTTGGGGCAATGCCAAAAAGAACAACAATATAACGAATTACAGACTTTTTGCCACACAATTGAAAAAAATCCAACAATTACCGGATTTCCCGGAAACCTCCAACTGATTCCAACAAATTCTATGAGATTCCAGTAGAATTGGGAAAAATCTAATTCCCACGCATGGGGTAAAATTCTAATTCAACAATAGCCATCATTATTGTATCCGCAGTTTCCTGCACAATGCCCTTGAAATATAATACGGTCATTTTGCTCATTTCTTCAATTAATAATCCGTGATCAAATCAAATACTTCTTCTGGGGTTGCATCATTGTTAGTCCAGATTTCCTCCATCGTCGCTGCTCCGTCAATTGATATTCCGTTTGCTTCCAACCTTTTTGCGGCTTCAACAGAATCAACCTGCAGAACTCTGAAAACATCATCAATCGGTGCTTTTACTATTCTTTCTAAAACGATGGTATCAACTTTCGGATTGTAATGTTGCTGAACGATAAACAATATGGACATTACTGCTACGGCCAATGCAGCAGGGAAGAAAACACCCTTTTTGAAATGGATTTTCAAGGCCTTCCAATTGATTATGACATGGAAAACGGCAAAAATAACAAAGAAAAGGCCAAGGAACTCATGTACGACTTCTGTATAACCGTCAAATAAATGGAAAAACATAAGTAAACCGGTAATTGCAACGACCAGGAAAACTATAGAGATGAAAGGGGTAACGTAATTTCGGTTCAGTTTCATAATACAAGGATTTTTTTAGTTGAGTTTTGAGAACCTGTTCTCAAGGTTGATTAACCAATTTTCTCTTTTCTTTTGGCTTACTGATTTTACTGAAGTAAAACTTATCCAATGAAGATTTTTGTACCCTATCGTTTTAAAAACGCTTCTTAACATGGTTTTCCTGATTAAATTTCCAATGAGCAGGGAATACATTATTTTCGGTTTGTTCATTGTCGTGATAATGGTTACGCTTTTTAGATTTTTCAAGAGAGGCACCAATCCAAATCCTCTAGGATGGTGGTCATACACGACCCCCGGACACAGCACCCGGTCAACAAAACCTTTGGTGGTTGCCGGCATTATATCCCACCAGATTGGGAAAATAAAAATCAGGTGGTTGGCCTTTTTCAAACGTTCGGTATAATCGATTACCTGTGGATCAATGGGTTTGTGATCTATAAATGCTTTTAAATCTGCCTTTGACATTACGGGATTAAATCCGTCATTATCAAGGTGCATCAAGTCAACGTCATGATTTACATTTTGAAGCCCATTAGTAACAGATTGTAATATGGCATTACAATAACTGCCTTCGTTAGGATGATTGAATACGATAACTGTTCTCATTTTTACTGTTTTAGTACAGTACAAAATTGAGAAATCATTCAGCCCCCGGACGATAACAATTGTTAATAAATAAACGTTTACTGCCTGTTTCGTATCCGGCTCAACGACACAGAAGTAATGCCTAAATAGGAAGCTATATAATGTTGTGGAACACGTTGAACAATATGAGGATAGTTCTCAATTAATTCTTCGTAACGTTGTTGTGGTGTGTTTTTAAGGTAAGACAAAAGTATCCACCCCAGCAATGACATCTTTCCTGGCATGATCCAGACGCCTACCTTTGTCAAAAAAAATCATGCAACACAGAAAATCTTTAAACCAGAG
>NZ_PVTS01000012.1 GCF_003003035.1 Marinilabilia salmonicolor
CAAATAAAACGTCAAAAGAGTCGTATGTACATCGAAGCGTTAATTGGTGGCTCAGCTGATTAGAGCGTCCCGATCAAAATCGGGAAGTTCGGGGGTTCAAGCCCGCCTCTCGCTACTTGAAAAGGGTTAGAACTGAAAAGTTTTAACCCTTTTTTCATTAAACCCTTTTCCTTATGCCACACTACGTTTACATTCTTTACAGCACTTCTCGTGACCGCTATTATTTTGGTACTACTTCCGATATCACTGGGCGTTTGTTGTGATACAATTCTGGCTTCATGCAATTCACTAAACGTTTTTCTGCTTTCAATCAATTGATGGGTGCAAGTTAGGTTGACTTTTTATTAGATAAAATGAAAAGAACATTCTTGTAATGAGTTGTAATGAAGGGGAGAGGAAGGTATGGCGAATGAATCAAAGGGTAGGGGGGAGTTAGCTCATGGCTTGTTGTCAGGCCCGGGGGGCGGGCAAGCATGGTAGGATAATGTAATAGAATAAATGATTAAGCCCTGACAGGGGTGACACCACTTAAATTATTTTGTTAAACAGGGGTGTTTTTAACTGTTTGATATTCAGCGATTAGCGGTCGCATTCTGTTGCCCTTTTTCGAGTCTTGTTCGAGTCTTCTTCGGTCTTTGTTCGACTTTTCTGCGACTCTTATAAGGTCGGAGAACAGTCGCAGAGCAGTCGAAGAGGCCCCGAAGAATGTACGACGCAGGTACGACTAAAGGTCGAAGATGGGACAAACGGTAGCAAGCCAGAATCTTTTTATGGTGCGTCAGCTGTATTTCTTTTCAAGTCGCAAAACCTCACTCATCGAATCTCCTTCGGGGTGGGATGAAAAAGAATTTTGTTTTTTTGTCCATTGTTCTTCCCATTTGTAGAAATCAACCTCATCTGTCTTTTCCCCTTTTAAGTTTCTCTCTAAATAATCAAAGTATTTTTTCCAACGGGGATAATAGAAATCTCTCAATAAACCGGCCCATTCTTTATGGGCATATTCGTGTAGCTGTCCATCGTTGGCTGCTTCCCGTGGGCCCCAGGTTGTGATCTGAACCCTGGAGTTCCACTCATACAGCGCTTCTTCTTCCTGTGTATGTCCATGGCTTCTGGCTGCCTCGATCCATCTTCCCAGTAAAAACTCTTTTTGAGCACTCAGTAGTTTATCCTGATCTAAAATAAGTTCTAAAAAGGCATTGCTTTTTTTCTCAAATAGTTCTAAATCTTTTCCATGGAATGCGGCCATTACCTCCTTGTGTAGTTCATTGGCCAAATCAGCCAAAACCTGTCTGGTTATATCCACCAGATCATAACGAAAAGTTTCCTTGGATTCAAGACTGTCTATTTGTGATATCATTAAATGCCATGCATTTTTGAGTTGTTCCGGATCATAGTATATTTCAGCGCTTCCCCAGGTAGAGACGCTTTTTATTTCTTTTGCCGGACGGGCACATAATACCGATTCGGTGGTTCCTTGTTGTTTTACCGGACAGGCATATACCGTATTTAGCAATATGTCCCATGCGTTTTCCAATTCCTGATTTGTTTTGCCGTAGCGGGCCTTAACGTATTGCTTTACCCAGGTTGCTACATTTACTTTTTCCTGATGCCATGGTAATTCAAACAGCAGTTCATAAACAACCGGATTCTGTTCAATTCCTTCCGGAGTAGCTCCTACCCCGATCATGGAAGATTTGATATTTAGTACTTGAGCTTTATATACGCGTTCAGCCATTTCTTCCAGTTTTCCGTACATGCCGGTATTGCCTCCAAAATTATGGGTCAGACTCCATATGTAATCATGTTTCCCAAATCGGCTGGAAGCACTCATTGGGGACTTTTGATTGTCTGTCTCTGTGATGTCTTCAGCATGTAAATCAACAACAATGATGTCGCCTTCAGGCAGATGGTCAATCATTTCACGATGTGGGTTTCCCTGCCACGATTGCAAAACCCATTTTGCCTGAGGATTTACCTCTTTCATTGCCTGGTAGATAGCGTCTCCGGAAGCTTTTAAATCGACACCCTGAATATTTCCACCTTCATGAAACGGATCCCCTGCATAGTACTCTGCTTTTCCAAAAAGCTTTTCCTGCTCCAGATAATAAATTTCTGCTATATCTCTAAATAACGAATCTGTGGGCTCTATGAATGCCGGGCGCTTAAATCCACACCACAGACCCGGGTTATGAATATCAGCATTGGGGAACTTTTTGTTAAAAGAACCGGGAACCATTCCATAGAATCCTTGAAAAACAGGGGTCATGCCATACTCATACATGCGTTTTTGAATCTTTTTTCTCAATTCAATATGGTCTGAAATCCAATTATCCGGAAGCGGGCCACCCCATCCTTCTAGATTGTTCATGTAAAACCATGCAAAAAAAGCCGGTCCGGGCAAATACGATTTTATTTCATCTTCAGAGTAATTTAAACGTCGTAATGTATTTTGCCACACTGCCTCTTCGCCAACAATCATTAATGGCATATTAATCCCATTTAAGGCCATCCAGTCAATCTCTTTTTCCCAGCGCTCCCAATCCCACCAGGCCATTGAATAAGAGTAGGTACAATAGTTGAAATAAAAGCGTTTTGTTTGCTCGGTTGACTTTCGAACCTTAGGTTTTACTGTTGGTAGATGCTCCGGTAACTCAATGTTTTTCCCTGCCCACGATATCTGAGCATTGCAATAGTATTTTAGATACCAACGAAGTCCGGTGGCCAATGAAATCTGGTTGTTTCCCCTTACATTAAGCGTGCCGTTGACAGTTTCAAGTTCAAAGAAGTCTGCATCGGTTTGTTCGATGATCTCAAATTTTACCTGAGCACTTTTTTCAGGCATAAGACGCGATAACAACCCTGTTGCACCAATAGTGGCACTTTGTTGTTTTGAACAGCTAAAACTCAGCAGACTTATAAATAAAATGAAAGGCAGTTTATTCATTATTGACATTTATTTGTGGATCATCTCAATTCAGGCGATTGCTTTTTTTTTGGTGGTGTGTTTTGGGCAAGGCTCTTTATACCTGCCTTGAATCCTGAGGTATTTGGCAAATATAGCCAATTTGAATAATCTTTTTATGGAGAGGATAAAAACGTCTTACTCCACAAATAAAATCTCCACTCTTCTGTTTTCTGCAGCTTTGGCGGGTTCCGAGTCGTCGGGCCACAAGGGGTGTTTTTGTCCCATACCCAGAATGAACAGACGATCGGACCGGATGCCTGCATCAATCAACTTTTGAGCTGCGGCCTCTGCTCTTTTGCGGCTCAAAGTGATGCAATATTCCGGGTCACCTGTCATATCGGTATGCCCCATAATGATGGCTTTGGTTTCGGGTTCTTCCTGCAACACCTGCAAGTATTGTGTGATGTCGTGCGTGTATTTCTCGCGGATGTGGTGTTTGTCGAACCGGAAATTAATCATGTTCTGGGGCCCGGTAAGAGGTACCAGGTTTTCTTTCTGAAGTAATAGTTCCACATCAGCAGGCAGGGGAGGGAGGTCCTGTTGGGATATTTTTCTCAGATTGGGTTTTTTGGCAGCATTTTTAGTGGAGTAGTTAATGCCGGTAGCTTTGCCGTCGTACTCCAGGGTGATGGTTTTCTCCCTCTCATAGTTGTTGGAGGTTTCATAATTAATGGTGTAATAATGGAGGTTGGTTTTAAAAATTTCTCTAAGAGCTTCAGATACCGATTCCACATCATTCATCTGATAGTAGTGGGCACCTGTGTAATCGGCCACATATTTCAGTACCTGTTCGTTCACATATCCTCCGAGAGAGACAACGTGTATGGGGAGTGATATTTCGTTGGCCCTTCGGATAATTTCTACAGCCGAGGTGTTTAGATGGTTCTTGTAGATGAAAGAAGCATTTTCGTATCCGTCGGTAAAGAGAATTATTCTTTGATTGGGGTTGTTGGTATGCATTGCATTCATGGCTGAGTCGGTGGCTGCATACAATGCTGTATATCCCGATAACTCCTCCATGCCTTTTTGGTTGAAATAACTGAGCAGCGAATCCGGATTTGCGCTTGGAGGTGATACAGCCGTGATGGTCTCATCAAATTTTACAAACCGAATGGTGTCCATTGGGTGTTTTTCTTTGATGAGTTTGTGAATCAGTGGTTCCAGTTCTGGCATAGAATACTCCATGGAACCCGAATAATCCAGCACCATCATCAGGTGTTGAGGACGATACTCTGTTTCTCCTATTTCATACTCCTTTACCGAGAAGTTTCGAACAGGGTAAGTTTTGTCTTCATATTTTTCAATAACCGTGTGGAATGGATTGTCTTCTTTTATTTGCTTATCATCAGCCAGTCCTTTAACAAAATTGCCCTGACCATCGATGGCAATAACTTTCAGTTCTGTTTCGGGTGGATAATTGTCATAATTAACAGAGATTATTTCCATGAATATGGTATCGCTTTCGAGCAGGGTTTCTGTTCTGATATTTCCATTAAACAGAGGCCTTTGTTGCAGTGCCAGGGAGATAGAGGTGCTATCCTCCCTTATTCTTCCCATTGCATCGTAATAACTCCAGCTGATGGTGTAATCTTTTTCTTCCATGGCCTGGTCAGCCAGTATTCCGGACGATGGTCTGTGCGTCCCGTTAATTTTTACACTATTTACTCCAGAGACATTCCATTGAAGTTTGTATGGATTGTACTTTCTGATGGCTTCATTGTAAAATGTGAATGGTACAGATTTATTAAATATGTTGGAAATGGAAAGGTGCTGAACCCCGACCGTGTTTTTCAGAAAAGTAATGGATTTTTCCCATTCGGAGCCGTCATGCAGGATGCTTTGAAGGACAAAAGTGGTGTCTTTTCGGATCGTGTCTGTTTGGAAGCCTTTTAAACTGACCGTTTTCCCGTTGAGTTTTGCGTTGGAAGCATCATCGAGTTCCCAGTTAAGTTTAACTTCTTTTCCTCCGAATACAATAAGGGTGTCCTTTGGGGGTAATCCTGATGCGTCGAAGCGATGAGTGTACCATGCATGAATGGTGTCTGTCCGGGTTTCAAATCTGCCGTTTTTATTGATGGCTCTGATGGTCACAGGCTGGTCGTGCATGATGGAGATTACAGAATCTCCCGAAAGAGGTACCTCGTCTCCGTTGAAGGTAACTTTTTCAACGTTTTCGGTCATCCACCTTACCTCATCCTGATGACCAAATCTTGTCGAGTTGCTCATGGATAACCGGTTGATGAGGGGAGGCAATACTTTAATCTTTTTTGTTCTGTTTACCCGTTTTCCTTTTGCAGTTTCAGCAGTCAACCTGTAAAATACAGTGGTGTCAGGAACCAATTGCAGGCTTCCGGATCGATCAACAACGCTGTCGTTGAGGGTAACTTTCAGTTGCTTGCGGTTGATGGTGACATCCCAGGTAATGGTTACAGTATCGCCAGGAAATATTTTCCAGTCCGAGAGTTCCATATTAAGATTTGACCGTTTGGGACCAAATAGTTGGGCATTTGCACCAATGGAAAAAAGCAGGAGTGTGAGGAAACAGATGTTTTTTAGTTGCATAACAGCGTGTTTGATTCTGTACAAAGTAGCATTGTAAATGTGCAGCCAATGTGCATATCAATAAGTGTTTGTGTGGGTTTTTATTATTCCCGGCTTCAGGTATTTTGAAAACGTTTTATTAATCGGGTTTATTGTTCAAAGATTGTAATGGTTGGAGTTGCTTTATTATTCATTTCATGAAGTATGGAGAACTTTTCCATTCCGTTTTGGCTTCGCCCCCCCCAAAAAAAAAGGAATGATTGCGAGCAACCATTCCCTCCAAAATGAAAAAGAAAACTAATTGGAATTGTAATACAATTATTTTTTTAAGATAAGCCACAAAGCATGAATCAATCCCGGTAAAAATCCCAGAATGGTAAGCAGGACATTAATCCAGAAATGCTTTGTAATGCCAACATGCAATGCAGCAGCCACAGGTGGTAAAATGATGGCAAAAATGATTTTGATGATGTCCATAATATCAAGTATTTAATGGTTTTAATCAAAGGTAATAAAAAGTATTTAAAGTTGTTCTTCCTTCATGAATTCACTGGGGAGTTTACCAAACTGCTTTTGAAAGCATTTCGAAAAGTAGGAAGGATTGTTAAATCCCGCCAGGTAACAAATCTCATTGATGCGATATTTCCCTTCAATAATGAGTCGGGCCGCTTTTTTAAGTTTGAAAACACGTATGTAATCATTGGGTGTCATGCCTGAGATACCTTTTATCTTGCGCTGGAGGTTTGATCTACTCATGGAAAGAGTGTTGGTAAGCTGTTCAATGGTGTAATCCGGATTGGTCATATTATTCTCGATCTCCTTGTTGAGGCGGTTCAGAAATTCTTCGTCCTTCTTGTTGTTGGCAATACTTCCGTAGGGAATGAAGGGTGAGTTTGCAAATTTCTCCAAAAGCCGCTCTCTGTTTCGCAGAAGGCTGTTGACTTGTGCTTTCAGATACTCAAAAGAGAAGGGTTTTTCGATATAACTGTCGGCTCCCACATCCAGTCCTTCAATTTTGGACTCCACATTGTTGCGGGCAGAGAGCAGTATTATTGGGATGTGACTGAATTGTTCATTTTCTCTTGTTTTGCGGACCAATTCCATTCCGTCAACTTCGGGCATAACAATATCACTTATAATGATGTCTACAGAATTTCTTTCGAGAAAGTTGATTGCTTCTTTTCCATTGCTGGCAGTTTTTACCATATATTCCACTTTAAGATTTCTTTCCAGAAAGTTGCAAAGATCTTCGTTGTCTTCAACAATCAGGAGAGTTTGTTTGCTGCCATGGTCTCTTTTTGTTATTTCTGGGGCAGTAGTCTCCGGTTGAATGGTTGGTGGTGTAAGAATTTTATTTTCTTCTTTTTCTAATGAGGTTCTTTGTAGATGTGTGCTGATGCGTAAAATAAATCGTGCTCCTGAGAGATTGCTATTATCCAGGAACAGTCTTCCATTATGCTTCTCCGCCAGCTGCCGGGAGAAGGCCAGTCCTATTCCGGTTCCATATTTTTTATCATCTTTGTTAGTACCCTCTATCTGGAAGAAGGGATCAAAAATTCGTTCTCTGTATTTGTCATCGATGCCTGGTCCATCGTCGGAAACTGAAATCTCAAAACAGCCATCTACCTGACGAAGTGAAATTTCAATTTTTTGCCGGGCATATTTGAGGGCATTGGTCATGAGGTTGCTGATGATTTTTGTTAATGCTTCCCGATCAGCATTACAGATAAAAGGCTCTTTCGGAATTACCGGAGTGATGACAATCTTCTTCTGCATTGCCGCAGGTTTGAATCTGTAACAAAGCTCAGGGATTAGGGAATTGAATGTGACTGGCTCAAATGCGGGGTTGTAACTGTCTTCCTCTATTTTGCGAAAGTCCAGCAACTGATTTACCAGGTTAAGCAGTCTGTCAGCATTTTTGTCGATTACCTGAATATTTTCCTCCGTTTCCTGTGGGGAAATACCCGGAGTTTTGATACACTCCAAAGGGGCTTTGATAAGACTAATGGGAGTCCGGATTTCGTGTGCAATATTGGTGAAGAAATTGATTTTGGATAGATAGGTCTCTTTTTCTTTTCTTAATTTGAATTCCTCAATTTTCTTTTCTTGTTTGGCATGAGTAATTCTAAGATAGTTCTTGACCAGTAAAAAGATAAATCCAAAGGAGAGAAAAAGGTAGCCCGCATAAGCATAATTTGTTTTCCATAATGGGGGTAGAATTTCTATACTAAGGGAGTCTCCGGTTTGGTTCCAGCGTCCGTCGTTGTTAGCGCCTTTAACTTTAAAAGCGTAGTTTCCTGGAGGGAGATTGATATAAGTAGCTTGGTTTTGTCTACTGGTTGTGATCCATCTTTGATTCAGGTTTTCAAGGATATAAGCGTTTTGGTTTTTGGAGCGTGCCTGAAAACTGAGATTCACGAAGTTGATTCTGAAAGATGCCTGATTGTGTTTCAGTGTAATTTTGTTTTTTGATGGTCCGGGGATTAGGGAAGAGTCACTGGCAGTTGCATTGTTAGTGTCAAGCAAACTAAACTCTGTAATCCAGACCGGAGGAATATACTGATTCTCCTTGAGTTGTCCTGGGTAGAAGGTGTTGAAGCCGTTGATTCCTCCAAAATAAAATTTTCCATCACTTGCCTTAAATACTGATTTGTAGTTAAATTGATTGCTTTGCAATCCATCTTCCTGGGTGTAGTTCTTCACTTCTCCCAATGTGGGATTTATTCTGGAGATTCCCTTGTTTGTACTGACCCAGATATTTCCCTGAATATCGTCAACTACACCATAAGCAACATTGTTGGGAAGGCCGGATGATTGATCAATGGTTCGGAAGTTATCAGTTTCGTAATTGTACTTGCAGATTCCACCTCCCTCGCTGGAAAACCAAAGCCGGTGCTGTTCGTCCTGATAAACAGCTGAAATTTTGTTGAAGCACAGAGAGGTGGAGTCTTTATGGTCATGCAGATAATTGATCCACTTTTCGGAATTGGCTTTTCGTTTAAAGACACCTTCTCCGTAGCATGCAATCCAGAAGTTGCCCAGGTGATCTTCTGTCATGTCATATACAAAACCGTTTATTTCAGGAATACGGGTGAAATTATCTAAACTTTTATTGTAACGACTGAGACCAAAAGGAGTTCCAATATAAATTTCTCCGGCTTTGGATTTGTAGAGTGAAAAGATACAATTGTCGTTAATGGTATTGCTGTCATTTTCCTGATACTGATAGTTTTTAAATGTTCCTGTTTCCAGATTCATTACATCTAAACCTCTGGAGAAAGTCCCGATCCATAAATTGTTTCCATCAATGATCAGTGCATGAATGTTGTGGTAACTGATGCTGTTTTGATCTGTTTTTGGCAGATATGAGGTAAACTGGCGGGTTTTAGTGTTGAAATAATTCAAACCCCCATCTTCCGTAGCAATCCATAAATTACCTTTTTCATCTTCGCAAAATTGGCTGACAGCTTTCCCTGAGAGGGTGTTTTTATGCGATTTGGGATAATAATGTTCAATAATCTTGCTGTTGGTGGAAATGTAACCAACTCCGCCAAAATAGGTGCCGACCCATATACCTTCTTCCCGGTCTTTGTATATGGAATAGACATTTTGGTCACTTAGGCTGTAGGGGTCTGCCGGGTCATCTACTCGTGTAAAGCGGAGCGTTTTCTTATTAAAAAGGTATAGACCATCATCTGAGCCCACTAAAAGTTCATCTTTCTGGTATTCGAATATGGCCCTTATATGGGTGATGTATTTGGTAGCATTTGAATTGAACCAGGTGGTGAACTCGTTAGTGGTACGATTGAACCGAACCAGTCCTCCAGACCATGTTCCCAGCCATAACTCTCCATCGGAATCTTCAAAAATCGATAGGATTTCCGGATCCTCAAACGGACTTTTTTCTTCTCGGGAGCCATAGGTAACGAAGGTGGAGGTCTCTTTGTTGAAAGCACTTAGACCGGATCTGGTACCGATCCAGATGGTTCCTGCATTATCTCGATAAATGTTCCATACCAGATTGGATCCGATTGACTGGGGACTCTTGCCTTGTGTATATTGTGTCAACAAACCGGTGGTTTTGTTGTAACAAAAAGCCCCCTGCGTCATTGTACCTATCCATATTTTGTTTTTGTTTTCCGACACGATAGAGGTGACGGCCGAATTGATAAATTGCCCATCCCGTGTTTGCAGGGTAAATGGTTCAAATACTTCGGTAATGGGATTTAGTATGTATAATTGATTGTCCGTTCCTACCCAGATTCGGCCGTCCGTGTCTTGAAATAAACTTCGGATAAAGTTGTTTCCTAATGATTGAGTATTTCCTGGCTCATGTTTATAGATTTTAAATTCACTGCCATCAAAGCGGTTAAGGCCATCCTTGGTTCCAAACCATAAAAAGCCCCGGTCGTCCTGAATGATACATTGAACGGTGTTTTCTGAAAGCCCGTTATTTACCTGGTAATTAACAAATTTAAAATTGTTCCCTGATGCAGTTGGTTTAAATACCAGCAGGGACAAAATAAATAGAATAAGAATTTTAAAATATATCATGATACGTGGTCTTGTAAATAAATGCTAAATAAATCAATTTCTTTCCGAGAGCAATACAACAATCTGGTCAGTAAGTAGCATAAAATGGTCAGCAGTTTTTTGGTGCTCGAAATACCATCAAAATGACTATCAGGTAATATTTTTTGATTAAATAGTTGTATTTAAAAGTTAATAAATGTTGTTGTTTTGTTTTGTTGTTTTTCTAATCCCTAATCCGCATTTCAAAGGATCAATATTTAAATTTAACCATTTTCATTATGAAAAAAATCTTGTTTTTTATGTTGTTGTTAATTCCTGTGGGGTTGTTGGCTCAGACAGGAATGTTGACGGGTAAAGTTCTGGATGAGTCAGGACAGCCTGTACCGGGAGTCAATATTATTGTCGGAGAAACTCAGAAAGGAACAATAACCGATACCGATGGTAATTATTCCATTGAAGTTGAAGAAGGACAAACACTGATTTTTTCCTTTATAGGAATGGATCAGCAAAGGGTGACTTATTCGGGTCAACCATCCTTAAATGTTACAATGACTGAGAGTCTGAAATCACTGGATGAAGTTGTAGTCATTGGTTATCAGACTGTGCGAAAAGCAGATCTGACAGGTGCGGTGTCTGTATTTAAACCTGAACAGATGAAGAATGCTGTAGTCACAGGCAGTGTGGGGGATGCGTTGGGGACTGTTCCGGGAGTATTCAGTCGTACAGAAGGAAAACCGGGTGCTGAAGGATGGGTTGAAATCCGTGGAACCAAGTCCTTTGGGTCAAGTAAACCACTTTATGTAATTGACGGAATCGCTGTGGAAGGGGGCGCCAACCGTGATTTTAACTTTAATGACATAGAATCGGTTCAGGTGTTGAAAGATGCTTCTGCCGCGGCAATTTATGGATCACGTGCCGCCAATGGCGTCATTATCATTACTACCAGGAGTGGAAAGAAGGGCCCCATGAAGATTGATGTTTCCGCAAAAAAAAGTTTTCAATGGCTTCCTCGCTACGATCTGACCAATCGTGAGCAATGGATCGAACTTAATGATCTGGCATTTGAAAATGGCGGTTATGATCTGGCTAATCATTTTGATGCCAATACTGACTGGCAGGATGTAGCCTTCAAAACAGGACATGTAGATGACTATAATATTTCTTTTTCGGGAGGAAGTGAAACCAGCAATTATTTTATTTCCTCCAATTATCAAAGCAATTCCGGAACAACCATCGGAACAGAGAGTGAAAGAATCACTTTACGCGCCAATACTTCAGCTCACCGGGATTTCGGGGAGAATGTAACATTCCGGATTGGAGAAAATGTTATTATCAGTAATTATCAGATTGATGAGCTGGATACCAATCCAATAATTGATGCCTGGCGTATGTTGCCTACTATACCGGTTTATAATGAAGATAATCCGGGTGGATATGGTTATGGAGACGGATCCAGGGATGTTACTTTTGGTACCAATCCTGTGGCCAAAGAAGCTTTGACCGAGACAACAAATCAAAACCTGCGTGTACGGGGGAACGTTTTTACAGAGCTTGATTTTTTCGATAAACTGAAATACAAATTTAACTTTGGTTTTGAAACCAGTTCAGACGAACATAAATATTTGAGAAAAGAAGGCAACTGGACATTTAATCAGCCCTGGGATCCCTCCTCGCTGAATAAAAATAAAGCGAGTTTTAGGTCTCTAGTGTATGATAATACCTTGGAGTACAATGATGAATTTGGGAATCATACTCTTGGAGTAGTTGTGGGTTCCAGTTTTATGGATATATCATATGAACAACTTTGGGGAACTAAAAATGACCTGTTGAGACTGAGTGACGGAACTTATTTCAATCAGTTGAATGCCGCTCAGAAAGATCCTAAAACAGGAGGTTACAAGGATATGGAAAAACTATTTTCCCTGTTTGGACGGTTTAACTATTCTTACGACGAACGTTTTCTTCTGAGTGGTACCATTCGTCGAGATGCTTCTTCCAAGTTCGGTCCTTCCTATCGCGATGGGATATTTCCTTCTATTGCAGGTGCCTGGAGAATAAGTAATGAGGGCTTTTTTGATATAAGCTGGGTTGATGACCTGAAGCTGAGGGCAAACTATGGGGTGCTGGGAAGCTCGAATATCGGCCCCTGGGATTGGGTTGCCTTTATTAACTCTTTCCCTCAGGTGATTTTCGGTACTGATCAACATCTTGAGAATGGGCAGACACAGGTTAAGCTGGTGAACCAGGATTTGAAATGGGAAGAACTTCATGAATTTAATATTGGATTTGATGCAACCATACTAAATAATCGTTTGGAAGTGTCTGCTGAATACTACAAATCCGAGACTCAGGATGTGCTGACAGGGATGCAAATACTGATGTCAACTGGTAACAACGGGGGAAATCCCAATGTGAATGCAGCCACACTTCAAAATACCGGATTTGAATTTTCCGGAACATGGCGTGAGATAAGGGGAGACTGGAACTACTCTGTCAATGCAAGTTTATCCACCGTCAGAAATGAAATACTTGAACTGGGATATGGACGCGAGTATTTTACTCAGTGGAATACCCAGTCGCATGTGGGCGAACCTATCGGGCAATGGTACCTGATCAAAATGGATGGTATTTTTCGCTCTATGGAAGAGGTGATGGCTCATACTCACGAGGGAAATCTTATTCAACCTAATGCGCAACCGGGAGATATTCGTTTCGAGGATTACAACAATGATGGGATGATAAACGATTCTGATCGTCAGTATGTGGGAAGTCCCTGGCCTGATTTTCATCTTGGGGTTAATGCCACCGTTGCCTGGAAAGGGATCGACCTTCAGTTACAAATGGCCGGGGCTTTCGGTCAGGAAGTATTTAACGGCCCCCGCAGCGGGATGGATCGCTTTGACGATAACTCAAACTACCGCTCCGATTATGATCCCTGGACTCCCGATAATGCCAACGCTGCTGATCCTCGTCCCATATATCAGGATGGACGAAATGCTATTGGCAACCAGTCAAGATGGATTGAAGATGGATCTTATCTCAGAGTAAAGCAAATGGCACTGGGTTACTCTTTCCCCGACCGTATTTTGGGTAACGCGATTGACGATCTTCGATTGTTTGTCAATGCTCAGAATCTGATCACTTTCACAAAATACACCGGCCTGGATCCGGAATTCAGGAATGACAATATCTGGGAGCGAGGTTATGATTATGGGGCATTCCCTAATCCTAAATCTGTTACTATTGGTGCCCAACTGACCTTTTGAGGCAGATGCTGGTATATTCTGAAACTGCCAAGTTGAAATTTTAAAAAGAAATATGAAACGAGCTATGAGCAGACGTTCTTCGCACAGGGGAATGACTATGGTAGCGAGGTTCGTATGACCATTGAAAAATAAATTATTGACATATGAAAAAGTTATTGATATATCTGTTTTCCATCGGGTTGCTTTTTTCCTCCTGTGAGGATGCAATAGATGTGAGTAACCCTAACAATATTGAAGTCCGATCCTTCTGGCAAAATGAAGCAGATGCAGAGAGTGGTGTTAATGCCATCTATAATATGTTTTATAAGCCTGGAACCTATTCCCGCTGGATCTGGTTTCGCTTTGATCTGGCTTCGGATGAAGGCTTTAGTTCAAGCCCGTGGGTTGAACTTGCCGATTGGACACGTTTTGTCTATAATAACTATGACTTCTGGGAAGGAAATGCATGGACCTATCGTGACAGCTATGAGGCCATATTCAGGGCCAACCAGGTTCTGCACTATGTCCCCGGAATTGAATTTACAGACCAGCAGCAAAAAGATCAGTTGCTGGGACAGGCTTATTTTTTAAGAGCTCTTTATTATTATAATCTGGCGATTCTTTGGGGAAGTGAAAACAACAGTTTGTCTATCATGTTGGAACTATCAAAACCCGGAGATGCACCTGAAGGTCACCCGGTAAGTGATGTGTGGGCACAGGCCGAAAGCGATCTGGCACAGGCTATCAACTTTTTACCTGCGCAGTGGGATGACAGCAATAAAGGCCGCGCTACCAAAGGAGCTGCTTATGCTTTGAGAGCGAAATGCCTGATGCAACAGCACAAATGGGAGCTGGCAGCACAGGATCTGGAATGGCTGGTTACCGGAGACGGAGCACAATACTATGACCTGGTGGATAATTACAAAGACAATTTTACTCACTTCAATGAAAACAATGTGGAATCGGTCTTCGAAATACAGTTTTCAGACATTCACAAAGCTCCTGCCGGTGATGATGACTTTGCCATCGATCCTAATCTTGGGTTAAATCGCGGTCAGTTTTTTGCACCTCCTGGAATAGGCTGGACTGACGGGGAAGTTCGTCCCTGGCTGGTGGCTGAATACAGAAATGAACAAAATTTGGAGGGAGAGTATGATATTCGTCTGCGAGAGAGTCTTTTTTATGAGGGAATGTCTGACGATTTTTCCGGGAATAACAGGATTTACGGGCGCGGAATGGAGGTCTGGAATCAGGATAATTATAGAGGAAGGGTTTTTACCCGTAAATATGCTACCGATTATTACCGGGATTTTGATGATTATCACAGTCCGGTAAATGTGCGCCTTATTCGATACGCCGATGTGTTGTTGATGTATGCAGAATGTCTGGCTAATATCCCAGCGGGAAATTTGACTGATGCAGTTGCATTGGTCGATGAAGTGAGAGCTCGAGTGAATATGCCCGCACTTGAAGTGAATCACCTGGCGGCAACGCAATCCAAAGAGGCTTTCCTTAAACGACTTCAGACAGAACGTGCCCTGGAATTGAATTTTGAAGGGCATCGGTGGGCTGATCTCAGGCGTTGGGGCTTGATGACCAGTCAGGAAGGTGTGACCGAGCTTGCACAGCGTGATCCTGATTTTAACAATTTCGTTTTGGGACGACATAATTGTTTGCCTGTTCCTTCCAGCGAAGTGAATAACAATGATAATCTGGAACAAAATCCAAATTATTAAAAAGTGAAATATGTTCAGGAGGTTGTCTGAAAAGTTATTGTATTTGTTATTCCCGGCATTCTTTGTGCTGTGCATGTCGCAGAAATAGAGGTTTTTAATAACCCTTAGAGTGACAATAGAATCGAAATATTTGACTTTTTGGACATCCTGCTGAGTCTATCCTTTAAAAATTTTAAAAATGGTCAATTACAGAATTCTTTTGATTGTTTTGCTTAATGCATTGTTTTTGGGTTGTGCCTGTGAAAAAGAGTCAGATGTAAATGCTGATAATGAAAAGAAGTTAGCAGTAAGAGTTCCTTTGGGGGATCCATTTATCATGCTTTATGAAGACACCTATTATGCTTATGGAACATTTTCTGACAATGGAATTGCAGTGTTTATTTCAAATGATTTGAAGAACTGGCGAGTTCCTGCCGAGCTGCCTTCTGGTCTGGCTCTGCACAAAAATGATGTATGGGGAGAACGCTGGTTCTGGGCCCCTGAAGTTTATGAGGTGGATGGAATATTTTATATGTATTTTTCTGCTGATGAGCATATTTGTGTGGCAACAAGTGACAATCCATTGGGTCCTTTTACACAGAAGGATAAAACACCCATGATTATTGATGAAAAATGCATTGACAATTCCCTTTTTTTTGACCGTGAAGGGAAGCCCTGGTTATATTTTGTGAGGTTTAATGATGGTAATAACATCTGGGTTGCAGAGCTTGAAGAGAATCTCCTGGAAATAAAACCTGAAACCATGAAGCCATGTATTCATGTTTCTCAGGAGTGGGAAGAAGTTTGGCCAAGGGTTAATGAAGGAGCTTTTGTTGTGTCCCACAAAAACCTTTATTATATGAGTTATTCTGCCAATAGTTATGAGAGTCAGTTCTATGGCGTGGGGTTTGCTACTTCTGAATCGCCGACTGGTCCTTGGATTAAATATGACTCCAATCCCATATTGCAAAAGCCCGGTGATCTTGTAGGAGTAGGACACAGTGCCATGTTTTATGATAAAGCAGGAAATCTGAGAATTGTATTTCATGCACACAAGGACAATCAGAGTATTCATCCGCGCAATATGTACATTGGTTCTGTGGAGTTCAAAAGCAGGGAGAATGATGTTGATGTAATGGTGGTGGGAGATGATTACCTTACTCCAGTATTGGATCTAAAATAATTGTGATGATAAAAAGAAATGGCTTATATTTTTTGCTCGGGTTGATTTTATTTCCCTTGTCCTGTGAGGCGAAGGACCCGGAATTATCAGTAGGGAATTTCGAAAGGAAAAGTGCAGAACCGCAGGATGGTATTCGTATAGCGTGGGATTATAGTACACTTCAACGTATAGCGCCACGCGATGGAAGAGAGTCCGGATGGGTGGGGTATCCCAGGGTTCGGAGATTGAGCAATGGAGATGTGATTGCTGTGTATGAAACAGGAGGGAGTGTGGAAATAAAAAGAAGTATCGACAAGGGGGAAACCTGGAGCGACCCTTCGATTCTCTTTGACAAGCACTATGTCACCACTGGCTCAGGAGAAGTGTTGGTAATTAAAGCCAATGGTGAGCTTCTTGAACTAGCCAGTGGAGAACTTGTTGCTGCATGTAATTATCGGCCGGCCGAAGATGGCTTTGCTCCTTTTGCTATTGCCGTCAAAAGAAGTGTGGATAAAGGAAAAAACTGGACGGATCCTGAGGTAATCTATGAGGGAGGTAACACTTTTCATGATGGTTGTTGGGAACCTTCTTTTTTGCAGCTTCTATCTGGAGAATTGCAGGTCTATTTTGCCAATGAGACACCTTATACCAGTTCTGAAGAGCAGGAAATATCGATGCTTCGCTCCTTTGACAACGGAAAAACCTGGACGGAAGATCCTGCAACTGTTTGTTTTCGTCAGGGCTTTAGGGATGGAATGCCGGTGCCCGTATTGTCTGGAGATCAGATTCTTTTGGCCATAGAAGATAATGTGGACGGTCAGTTTAAACCATGGATTGTAAGTTCTGATGCATCCAATCCATGGGAAAGACCTGTGTCAGGAAATTCGTCTTTTCGTCATCCGGCACATCAGGATCAGTTACCTGAGAATGTCTATGCCGGTGCTCCTTATCTTTTGAAGCTGCCTGATGGACCGTGTTTGTTGTCATATCAGACAACGCATGGAAGGGGACCAAACTGGGAGCTATCGACTATGGAAGTGGCCATTGGAGATGAGAATGGCAGGGATTTTTCTATGCTATCCCGCCCATTCAATGTGCCTCTTGACAGAGAGGCCAAATGGAATTCACTCTCAATGTGGGATGAGAATACCGTACTGGCTGCTTCTACAACTAGTTTTCACAACCGGAATTGTGAAGTTTGGACGATTCTTGGTCATGTCATCCCTGAATTAGCGGCTAAAATTGGCTTTGTCAGTGTTGATGGACAAGCAAATCCTGGAGAATGGACAGGGATTTTTCCTCTTTTTATCGGTCATAATGGAGGTGTCAATATGAAGGCTGATATCATGAGAGAGGAAAAGGCCGTCTGTTTTGCTGTGAAAATAGAATATTCAGAGGTTGATGTTTTTTCTGAAAATCAGAAGGATTCCGGTGTCCGGATTTTCATTGATGGAGGTAATTATTGTCTCACTGATCCTGATGCCGGGTTATTTAGTCTGTTTTTATCAACAGAGGGGGAGTTGAAGATACAAGAAGGTAAGGATGGAGAATGGATTGATGCAGATGGTGAAGCTGGAATTGAAACAAGTGTAGAGAGGAGTGTCTCAGGTTGTTTTATGGAGTTGAAAGTTCCGTTGTCTTGGATACAACATGTGGATGGAAGTGATATTCGGGTAAATATGCAACTGACTTATAGGGATGCAACCGGAAAGGAAATTGTTGAAAATATAGCGAATGCTAAGCAAGATGCATCTCACACCTGGTGCCGTGTGCGTTTTCAGTGACAAGAAATAGTGAAAAATCAAATAAGAATTAGGAAGATGATGAGAAATAGAGGTTTCAATATAAAATCGGTATTCGGAATGCTGCTATCGCTGTTTTTTATAGAGGGGATGGTTGCCCAAAGAATAGAAACTGCTGGTGAGGTGTTGTTGAAATCGCCAGGGAATCCTGCCAGCAGATATGAATTAAGAACCAGTAGCTCTGATGATGGAAAGAGTATGAAGTGGTTGTCAGATTCAAAAATTCCATTAGATATTAATGGGAAAATCACACCAACAGCGAGTGGCATTGTTTACGATGTGGAACTGACTGCGCATGAGGATGTTTTCTTTAATTTTAAGCAACGTATCCTGGCTGAAAGTGCCACACATGAAAATTGTAAGTTTTTTATGCCGGGCTTTTGGTATCGGCATAATTTGCGGTCGCCTAAGGAAGCTCCTTCTTTCCACACAAGTGATAGCTGGCTGGTGCGTGAAGATCGCCTGAGTGCACCCCTCACGGGCGTCTATGATGAACAAACAGGTCAATATTATTCCATTTTAAGAAACCAGGAAATAAGAAAAGCGGCTTATACTGCAATAAATCAGGGGGAAGTAATTCTTTCCGGAGAGAGCGATCTTGGTTTTACCGGTTTTGAAAATATTGATGGAAAAACATGGCTGTCGTTCGGTTTTCCTTATCGGGAAGCTCCCAAAACTTATATTCGTAAGTTAACGCTGGCACCTCCCGTAACTACCTTTGCCCGTCTGAGAAAAGGAGAAACCAGGAAACTTAGTTGGATTGTTTCCAGAGGAACAGCTGCTGACTATGCGGATTTTGTTTCCAAGGTATGGACTTCCACTTATGATCATTTTTTGCCAAAAGAGGTAGAGCTTGATTATACCGAGGAAAGAGTTAAAGAAGTACTATCCAATTTTTTTGTAGAAAGTTATGTAGAGACCGATGATTTGAATTATTTTTCAGGAGTTCATCTGAAAACGGATGTTTGTGGACATCAGGGAGATGCAGAGATTGGTTTCGTAGGCCGTGTATTGCTAAATGCCTTTTTTGCTCATCAATACGCAGGCGAGCAGGGGGATGAGCAACTTGCGAAGATTACCCAGACCATTTTTAACAGCTATCTTGCAAATGGCTTTACTGGTTCCGGTTTTTTTAGAGAATTTGTTGATTACGACCGCGATTATGAGACTGATGTTTTTAGTATCCGACGTCAGTCAGAGGGGATTTATGCCATACTCAGTTATCTCGATTACGAAAAGAAACAGGGCAGAAAGCATCCGGAATGGGAAAAGCAGATGGAGAAATTACTGGCAAACTTCCTCAGGCTTCAGAAAGATGATGGCAGTTTCCCCCGAAAGTTTAAGGATAATTTCGAAGTTGTAGATGTCACCGGAGGTAGTACTCCGTCAGCGACCGTTCCTTTGGTTATGGCATCCCGGTATTTTAATAAAAAGGAATACCTGAAAAGTGCCATTAAATCGGGGAATTATCTGGAGACTGAATTAATTTCCAGATCAGATTATTTTTCATCCACATTGGATGCCAATTGTGAAGACAAAGAAGCTTCTCTTTATGCCGCCACAGCTATGTATTATCTTGCGCTGGCATCCAATGGAAAGGAACACGACCGGTATGTTGCGCTGGCAAAAAATGCTTCCTATTTTGCTCTTTCCTGGTATTATTTGTGGGATGTTCCGTTTGCTCAGGGACAGATGCTGGGCGATCTTGGGTTATTGTCCCGTGGCTGGGGGAATGTTTCCGTCGAAAACAACCACATTGACGTTTTTATTTTTGAGTTTGCTGATGTCTTAAATTATCTGGCCAGGGAAACTTCGGAATCCCGGTTTAGTGAATTTGCGAAGGTTATAAATTCGTCAATGTTACAATTATTGCCTTACCCAGGACATTTGTGTGGTGTGGCAAAGACCGGATATTATCCTGAGGTAGTGCAACATACCAACTGGGATTATGGGAAGAACGGGAAAGGTTTTTATAACGATATTTTTGCTCCCGGCTGGACAGTGGCCTCTCTTTGGGAGATGCTGACACCCGGTTCTGCAGAAGAATTTATGAAAAAGTAAAAAAAAAACAGAGGAATGAAGAAATTTTATATAGCTGCATTGATTGGTGCTATGCTCATTGCCGGTTGCTCGTGTAATAAAAACAACGAAGAACAACGTTCTGATAAAGAGGCTGATAAAACAGGGAGTGTTTACAGTAATCCTGTTGTAAATTACAGCCTTCCTGATCCTACTATTATTCAGGCAGAAGATGGCACATTTTATCTTTATGCAACAGAAGATATACGAAATACTCCTATTCATAAATCCAGGAATCTTGTTGACTGGGAATTTGTGGGTACTGCTTTTTCCGAGAATTCCCGGCCTGACTTTGAACCCAATGGAGGGTTATGGGCCCCTGATATTAATTTTATCAACAATCAGTATGTGTTGTATTATTCAATGTCGGTTTGGGGTGGTGAATGGACCTGTGGCATTGGAGTGGCGGTTAGCGATAGTCCTGAGGGACCTTTTACCGATATGGGTATGCTTTTCAGAAGTAATGAGATTGATGTTCAGAATTCTATAGACCCGTTTTATATTGAGGAGAATGGCCACAACTACCTTTTCTGGGGAAGTTTCCGGGGAATTTATGCAATAGAATTAAGTAAGGATGGGTTGAGTCTGAAATCTGGTGCTGAAAAACAGCAAATTGCCGGCACTGCTTATGAAGGAACCTATATTCACAGCAAGGAGGGAGCCTATTATCTGTTTGCTTCTGTGGGGTCCTGTTGTGAAGGATTGAATAGTACTTATACGACTGTGGTTGGACGTTCAGATAACTTATTTGGGCCATATCTCGACAAGGATGGTGAACTTATGATGGAGAATCATCATGAGGTGGTGATTCAGAAAAATAACCGTTTTGTGGGAACAGGGCATAATTCCGAAATCATTACCGATGATGCCGGGAATGATTGGTTGTTGTACCATGCGGTGGATACCCAAAATCCTGATGGGCGTGTGTTGATGTTGGACAAAGTGAATTGGATTGACGGATGGCCCGAAGTGCATAATGATACACCCGGAATCAGTGATCTGGATATGCCTGTTTGGGATAAATCAGAATAGTTGAAATTTTAATGATTATAGATATGTTAAGAAGAACATTACTGATATTTTCTGTTTTGATGATTATGGGAATAAATTCCCAATCTCAATGGAAACCGGCTGGGGAGAATATTAAAACTTCATGGGGAAAAGAGATTGATCCCCAAAATGTGTTACCCGAATACCCTCGTCCTATTATGGAGCGATCGGAATGGCAGAACTTAAACGGGCTGTGGGAATATGCCATAGAACCGGTAAAGAATTCGCAGCCCTACAGTTTTGACGGGCAAATCCTTGTTCCTTTTGCTATAGAATCCAGTTTGAGCGGAGTTCAGAAAAGAGTGGGAAGCGAGAATGTGATCTGGTATAAAAGGTTGTTTGAAGTTCCAACAAACTGGACTGAAAAGAAGGTATTGCTTCACTTTGGAGCGGTAGATTGGAAAACAGATATTTGGGTAAATGATATAAAAGTGGGTACTCATGAAGGAGGTTACACTCCTTTTTCATTTGACATTGCTCCTTTTTTATCGGAAGATGGGGATCAGGAACTTGTTGTAAGAGTTTGGGATCCTACGGACAAGGGACCTCAGCCCAGAGGAAAGCAAGTCAGTAACCCTGAGGGAATATGGTACACTCCGGTATCAGGAATTTGGCAGACCGTCTGGTTAGAGCCAGTTGCCAAAACCTACATTAGTAGTATTCGTACCACTCCGGATATTGATATGAACTGTGTTTCTATTGAGACTGATGTCTTTGGAAACAAATATGGTGATGTGGTAAGTGTCACAGTGAAAGCAGATGGTGAAATAGTAACTGTAGCCAGTGCTTCTGTCACTCATCCTCTTGAGTTAAAATTAGAGAATCCAAAACTCTGGAGCCCGGACTCTCCTTTTCTTTATGACATGGAGATTACGCTGATGAGGGATGGTGAAATAATGGATACAGTGAAAAGTTATTTTGCCATGCGGAAGATTTCCATGAAGCGTGACGCTCAGGGAATTGTTCGTTTGCAGTTGAATAATAAGAATATATTTCACTTTGGACCATTAGATCAGGGTTGGTGGCCCGATGGATTGTACACAGCTCCTTCAGATGATGCACTTAAATACGATATACAAAAGACAAGAGACCTCGGGTTTAATATGATTCGTAAGCATGTGAAAGTGGAACCTGCACGTTGGTACACGCATTGCGATCGCCTGGGTATTATGGTCTGGCAGGATATGCCCAATGGTGATTCTGGCCCCGAATGGCAGAACAGAAGCTACTTTGATGGCATGGAATTTCAGCGAACAGCCCGATCAGAAGAAATTTTCAGGAAGGAATGGAAGGACATTATAGACTATCTCTATTCTTATCCAAGCATTGCGGTCTGGGTGCCATTCAATGAGCGATGGGGGCAGTTTAAAACCGAAGAGATTGCTGCCTGGTCTAAAACTTATGACCCTACCCGGCTGGTTAATCCCGCCAGCGGAGGTAATCACTATCAGGTGGGAGATATGCTTGATTTGCATAACTATCCCGAGCCTGAGCTTTATCTTTACGATGCTGTGCGAGCCACAGTTCTTGGAGAATACGGAGGTATTGGTCTGGCCGTGAAAGGTCATTTGTGGGCCAAAGACCGGAATTGGGGATATGTACAGTTTAAGACCTCTAAAGAAGTGACTGAAGAGTATATTCGTTTTGCAAAGAAATTGGAAAAACTGGTTAAAGCGGGCTTCTCCGCTGCTGTTTATACACAAACCACTGATGTGGAAATGGAAGTGAACGGTCTTATGACGTACGACCGGGAAGTGGTGAAGGTGGATGAGGAAAAGGTTCGTAAAATTAATCAAGAGGTGATAGGAGTCGTGGAAAAATAGGAAAAAATATTGTAATGTATTTAGTGTTAAAGCTGGTTTCGTCTGGAGCCGGCTTTTTTGTTTTCGGGCTTTTAACAATAGGACCTACGTAGTGGTTACTGATTGTTAACTAAGTGTGGCTCAACTATAGACATCGGGTTTGAATAAGCTGTAAACGAAAACAGGTGTTCTCCTATCCTGAAGCTTCCGAGAGCCTGAGATAATCTAGTAATTCCAGATAACGATTAAAATAGCCATATAGTCTTTCAGATGTTTTCTCATCGTTAAAAGAGCTCTTGAAATATGATATTCAACTGATTTGATAGAAATGCCTAATTCTTTTGCAATTTCCTTATATGATTTGAATTCTTCACGGTTCATTACAAAAATTTTGGCTGTTTGTTCAGATAACTCTTCTAATGCCATGGAATATTGATTTTTTATATACTGTAATTCTTCCTCAGAGAAGTCGGGAGGGGTTTCATTGGAAATAAGCTCTAGGATTTCAATTCGTAATTGGTTGGTGTTTTTATTTGACCTTAAAAAATCGATACACTCATTTTTGACAGTCTTATAAAGCCATGCTTTACTTGCCTTTTCACTATTGAAATTTTCATGAATGTTCCAGTATTTGACAAAGACCTCCTGGACAATATCTTCACATTGATTAAAGTCATGAATAAAAGTAAAGGAGAAGTGACATAGCTCTGCGAATAGCCATGTGAAAATGTCATCAAAGCTGTTCTTTTTATCTTTTTTAATAATATCTCTCATTTTGCTTTTACTCATTTACAGGAAACGAAAGTAAGTAAAAATTGATATAAGATGTGAAGGAATATTTAGTAATAATTGGGTCTGCCTCACTGAATCTCATGTTGTTTTTTGATTTCTGCGCGCTTCAATTAATCATCTTATGTGTTGAAAAATGCGTTTTGTGATGTCTGACATAAGGCAAAGGTAAAAAATATTTAAGAATGAAATATGGTGAATACGTACGTCGGATAAGGATTTTAAGAATAAAATGTAAAAAAGAATAAAAAAAACTCTCTTTTTGTTTAGGGTGGGAGGCTGTTTTTTCGTTTTAGGGATATCAAATATAGAAACATGAGCAAGAAAGCTAATTTTAAAAGGTTACTAAGAAAGTTTCTGGTTGGTTCCATTGATGATGCTGAATTGGAGGTTCTACAGAAAGAATTAAAAGATTCACCTGAAAATCTGGAGTCGGCCAGGAAAAGTTATTTTGGATTCATAAAACTGGCCGGATTAGAAAGAAGTGCTGTCTGGTTGGATCAGAATAGAAAAGAAGTTCAGCGGAGAATAGTCAGGCGAAGAAGGTTTACTCAGGGACTAAAAGTTGCAGCATCACTGTTGGCAATAATTGGTCTTTCCGGAGTGCTCCATTTGAGTGGTATTTTTAATACTACCCAGGAGTGGAAGACTGTTACTGCTGCCAACGGTGAAATTAAAGAGTTTTATCTATCTGACAGTTCACGGATTTATCTTGCTCCTTCCAGTACTTTAAAATTTCCGGTCAAATTCTCTAAGGATTGCAGGCAAGTTCAACTTAATGGTGAAGCTTATTTTGAGGTGAAAAAGGATACTGAAAGAAAATTTATTGTTAAAACTTCATTTTCGGAAGTGAATGTATTGGGTACCTCTTTTAATGTAAGAGCATATCCTAATGAGAGATATGAGGAAACATTATTGGTTGAGGGTGTTGTTTCACTAACGCACCTGGATGAAAAGAAAAATAAAATTCATCAACCTTATATCCTCGAGCCTTTTGAAAAGGTTAAATACAACAAAGAAGATAATACGACTGAGCGAAAAATTATTGATTCAAAGAATAAGCCGGTATGGATGAATCATCGGATTGCCTTTTACAATCAGTCACTAAGCTTTGTTGCTAAAGAGTTGGAGCGATTTCATAATGTTACGATAGTTATTGTAGATGAGGGGGTAGGTAAGATCAAAATTAACGGGGAATTTAACAATGAATCGCTGGAGGAGATATTGAATTCTTTAAAAATCTTATTGCCTATACGGTATTCATATGATATTCAGAATCAGTTAATTCATATTTACTCTTTAAAATAAAAACCTGACGGCCTGAAACAGCGAGATGGGGCTTGGGCTTCCCCTAAAAAAAAAACGGTGTATGTTGCTGCATACACCGGAAAAATAAAATCTCCTTTAGGAGACATTTTTTAATTTGCTAATTAACAACAAAGTTATGGAGAAAAATCAATTTAACCCCTTATTTCTAACAAAAAAAAGACGGCTTAAGTCGTCGAAGGTTATGAGATTAATATTTTTGTTTTTAGTGGCTAATCTATTTGTGGTCAATGCATCACAGGGGTTTTCACAGCCGGCTAAGTTGACTGTTAATGAAAAAAACGCAACCCTGGGGGAAGTGTTTAAAATTATTAAAGACGTTTCCGATTATAATATCTTATACAAGTCTGGTGATTTGAATATTGATAAGGTAGTTAATGTTGACGTCAAGGACGTTTCTGTTGAAGAGTTACTTGCTGTGGTCCTTGCCGGGGAGAATGTAGAGTATATTATTCAAAATAATCAGATTATCATTAAAAGAATCTTACCGTCAATAAGATCGGATATTCAGGATGATATGTTTTCCGTTACAGGAAAGGTGATTGATAAAGAGGGATTACCCATTCCCGGAGTCAGTATTTCGGTAAAGGGAACCACCATAGGAACAATTACCAACAGTAATGGTAATTACTCGTTAAATGTGCCGGAGGAAGATGTGATTCTTGTTTTTTCATTCATTGGCATGCAGAGCCAGGAAATAGAAATTAATGGAAGATCCGAGATTAATGTTACAATGGAAGAAGATGCTGTTGGTTTGGAAGAGGTTGTAGTTGTTGGTTATGGTGCGCAGAAAAGGGAAAGCGTTGTTGGAGCTATCTCAACCATAGATCCACAGGGATTATCTGTTTCCAATGCTTCTGTTTCAACAGCTCTGGTGGGTAATCTTTCAGGTATTGTAGGGGTAACACGTTCAGGTGAGCCCGGAAAAAATAGTGCTGCCGAATTCTATATTCGGGGGATTTCCAGTTTTACAGGTAATAATAATCCTTTGGTTTTGGTTGATGGTATTGAGCGTGACCTGGATTTGGTGGATACTGAAGATATCAAGTCTTTTTCAATTCTAAAAGACGCATCAGCCTCAGCTGTTTATGGAGTGAGAGGTGCCAACGGGGTTATTCTTATTACCACTAAACGAGGAACAGAAGGAAAGCCTAAAATAGATCTTCGTGCAGAGTCTGGTATTACTTCGCCTACTGTGATGCCTGACCTGGTAAATTCAGCTCAATTTGCTTCAATGTATAATGAAGCAAGTGGTGCTAATTATTATTCGGAGGAGGATATTGAGAAGTACCGGAATGGAAGTGATCCTGATCTTTTTCCGAGTGTGGACTGGATTGATGAGTTGTATCGGGATTTTGCCAGTAACCAACGTGTCAATGTAAATGTTAGCGGAGGAAGTAATATTGCTAAATATTATGTATCAGGATCTTTTTATAATGAAAGCTCCATTTTTAAAGATGCCGGGGACAGGTATGATTATAATTCATCTATTAATTATAAGCGGTACAACTTTCGGGCAAATATGGATTTTTCATTGACTAAGACCACTAATCTTAATGTCAATCTTTCCAATATATATGAACAATCTTTTGGTCCAGGTCAATCTACGGGAGGTATATGGGGATATACGTTTGCCACATCTCCTAATGCTTTTCCTAAAGAATATTCTGACGGAACCATTTCTGCCCCCTCCACCTCTTCAGGATATAACCCATGGAACCTGCTTGTGCATTCCGGATACAGGGAACAATTCTGGAATTCTGCCCAGTCCCTTATTGGATTAAAGCAAGATCTTAAAGGTATTACCCCTGGACTTAATGCTGAAATTAAGTTTTCCTGGGATGCTTATACCTCTTCTCTTCAGGTAAGAAACAAAGAACCAAAACAATTTCATGCCACGGGAAGAGATGAGGACGGAAACCTGATTTTTGGTAACCCGATATATGAAGGAAGTGAAACTCTTGGATATGAGAGATCCAGTACAGGTAGCCGAACCACATACCTTGAAGGATCAATCAACTATAGCCGCTTGTTTAACGATGTACACCGGATTGGTGGATTGTTTCTTTACAATCATGAGATTTATAATAATACACATGCAGGCAATCAGGAAACTTCTCTTCCCTATAAACATCAGGGAATTGCAGCTCGCGTAACCTACGGGTATAATGATACTTATTTCGCTGAATTTAATATGGGGTACAACGGTTCCGAGAACTTTGCACCCGGGCATCGTTTTGGCTTTTTTCCTGCAGGGGCAGCCGGTTGGCTAATCTCTAATGAAAGTTGGTTTGCCGGTATAAAAAATACGATAAACAAACTAAAAGTTAAAGCTTCGTACGGAAAAGTAGGTAATGACAATATTGGTGGTGGACGACGTTGGATATATGAGCCAACCATCGTTGGTGGTAATAGCTGGAATTATGGTGAAACCGGAAATATAGGTGGGGGAAGTATCCGCATTGGCGATGTTGCCAACCCCAATGTCAGTTGGGAAGAAGTTGATAAAACCAATATCGGGATCGAGCTTGGATTGTTGAATGTTTTAGATCTTCAGGTAGATTATTTTTATGAGAAACGTTCAGGCATTTTTATTCGAAGAGCTGGTTTGCCTGCAATTGTTGGAGTATCGAATATTCCTTTTGTCAATATTGGTAAAGCGGAAAATAATGGTATTGATGCTTCACTAGAGTATCGTCAAGAGATTGGTGAAGTTATTCTGACAGGAAAAGGAACATTCACTTATACCAATAATAAATTGTTGGATAATGACGAACCCGACTGGGAATATAAATATCAAAACCAAATCGGGAAAAACATTGGACAACCATTTGGTTTGGTAGCACTTGGCTTATTCGAAAGCGAGGAGCAAATAGAAAACAGTCCGAAGCAAATGTTCGGGCAGTACAGGGTTGGAGATATCCAGTATCAGGATATTAATGGTGATGGCGTTGTTGACTCTTATGACAGGATTGCCATCGGGTATCCTTCCATACCTAAAGTTGTATATGGTATTGGTGGTAACCTTCAATGGAAATCAATCGATGTCAATGTGTTCTTTCAGGGAGTTGGGCAAACTTCATTCTTTGTAGGAGGCGCAGCAATGCATCCTTTCTCCAGTAACAATCTTGAGAGATCTTCTTTCCATGAAGAACTTTATTATGAATCATGGAAAACATCTAATACAGCTGAAGAAAACGAAAATGCCAAATATCCACGTCTTAGTATAGGTGGGGGACCGGGGAGTTCTAATAATTCCCAAAACTCTACATTCAATCAACGGGATGGTAGTTTTATCAGACTGAAAAATGTTGAAATTGGTTATACATTTCCCAAAAGAATCCTGGATAAAACGTTTTTGTCTTCAGGAAGAATCTATTTGAAAGGACATAACCTTTATACGTTTAGTTCTTTTGATTTATGGGATCCTGAAAAAGGTGGTGGCGATGGTTCAGGCTATCCGCCAAACCGGGTAATCTCACTTGGGTTTAGTACTAATTTTTAACACCTAAAACAATCTTGAATATGAAACTATTGATAAATAAAACGATAAGTGTTTTTTTAGGAGTTTTACTCTTAGGGTTACTTCCTGCATGTGAGGATTTCTTAGATCGTCAGGAAGATGAGGCTATGACCTTTGAGAAGATATGGAAAAACCGTTCCACTGTGCGGGAATATTGGAGAAACACTATGAGTTTTCTTCCTGACGATGCCAATGATTTTAATTTTTCTCCCTGGTTAGGAGCATCGGACGAAGGAACTGTTACTTACAATCGTGATTTTAGGTGGATTAACTTTGGCTCCTGGAATCCGACCTCTGTACCTTATGAGAGAATGCAACATTATTATAAAGGAATACGGGAGTGTAATGTGTTTTTAGCAAATGTTGACCGCACAAGTGATCCACTCGTTTCGGAAGAGGAGATTCAGGAATGGAAGGTTCAAACTCGCTTTGCAAGAGCTTATTACTACTTTTTGATGATGCGTAATTATGGTCCCGTTATTTTGGTTGGAGATGAGGAACTTGATTTTACAGCTACTACCGAACAGCTTGAAAGACCTCGCAATACCTGGGACGAATGTGTCAATTACGTTGTTAGCGAGATGGATGATCTGGCCGGTAAATTACCTGAAGAATGGCAATCAAGCAGTGATTATGGACTGGCAACCAGGGGAGCAGCATTGGCGGTCATTTCTCGTTTAAAATTGTATAGTGCAAGGCCTCTTTTTAATGGCAATGAATTGTATTCCGGGATAACCAATCCTGATGGGGCAAGACTTTTCCCTGCATTTAATGGAGAAAAATGGGCTGAAGCCGCTCATGCAGCTAAAGCTGTGATTGATTTGGGAACTTATGAACTGTATCGGGCAGGGAATGGAGATCCTTATGAAGACTGGATGGGGATAACAAATGAACATTGGAATAGTGAAATAATCTGGTCAACCGGTTATAAAAGTCGCTATATAATGGGGGTTCATACTGTTCCCACCGGAGTCCCAGGAACTGCTTATGGAGGTGTCGGTCCTACTCAGCAACAAGTTGATGCTTATGCAATGCAAAATGGAAGATACCCGATAACGGGTTATCAGGGTGATGGCACCCCCATTGTTGATAACACCTCCGGTTATCCTGCAAATGAGTTTTCCAAAGAACAATTTACGAATCCGGCATTTGATGCCGGTTACAATACCGCCTCGGATGATAGTGAGAATATGTGGCCTGTGCTTTTTAAAGACCGGGAACCCCGTTTTTACATGACCGTATTCTGGAGTGACAGCTATTGGAAGCATGGAGACAGGCATACATTGATTTCTTTTGCCAAAGGAGGTAATGGAAATAAGAGTCACGATTATCCTAAATCAGGATATATCCTTCACCGGTTCTATGATCATTCTCTGCCATCTCATTCCGGCCAATGGGGAAATATTGTTTTTCCAACGTTCCGACTTGGTGAGATATATCTGAACTTCATTGAAGCAGTTCTTGAATGTAAAAAGAATGGAATTGCAATTCCGACCGATTATGAGACGGAGGCAATGAACATTTGGGCTGATTTGCGCGATCGGGCAGGAATGTCTCCTATAACAGACGCATATGCAGGTGCATCTACTGAGCAACTAATAGATCTGGTTCGTAGAGAGCGTCGCGTAGAATTGGCTTTTGAAAACCACAGATACTTTGATACACGTACCTGGATGATTGCAGAAGAAACAGATGGAGGACCTATGTATGGTATGAATATCGATGCAGAGGCAGAATCGACTACCGATACTCCTGACTCTTTTTGGCAGCGAAATATTTTTGAAACACGGGTGTTTCAACCCAATCATTACTTGTATCCATTTTCGCAGCGCGAAATAGATAGAAATTCTGAACTGGTACAAAATTACGGTTGGTAATTATATTTTCAGATTAAGGTTTGGGTGAAAATAATTTACCCGATATGGTTCGTTTTTGAGATTAACCGTTTCCTTAATTAAAGATAAAATGATGGAAGTTTTTTGAACTTCCATCAGGCCAATAACCATAAAAAATATACTGATGAAAAATAAAATAAAGTTGTTCACTTTTTTTCTGATGGCAGGAGTAGCTTTTAATGCCTGTGAAGATTACAGAGATCAATTTCTGGACAAATACGACACCATAAATTATTTTAAAGATAGTGGTGAAATCCCAATTATTGCCTATAATGTTGGCGAAGATACTAAGTATCAGCTGACTGTCAATAAAGGCGGTTCAGAAATAGAGTCAGAAAGTTCGGTTCAGGTCACTACAATGACTGAACCGGTATTACAAATATATAACGAAGAGAATTATACTGATTATGTTCTTTTGCCCGACAATGCTTATCAATTTGATACGCAGGCGGTGACATTGACTGAAGAGTATCCCTGGCAGGAAATTGAAGTTGTCCTGAAACCAGATGTCATCATAGGACTTGATGAGATATCCGGAACATATGTATTGCCGTTGGAATTGATTAATTCAGAGGATTCTATTAACTCAGAAAAAAGATATTCTTTTTTGGCACCTAAAATTATGACACCCACCGTATTTTTTCCTGAGTCATTGGGAGAGGATGTTATTTTTATGGCAGAGGATGAACCGCAGATTTCCTTTTCATTTTCGGTCGCAATCCCCTCAGATCTGGATAATAAATGGGAGTTGGATTGTTCTTTGGAAATTGATGAAACTCTCGTTGAGCAATATAATCAGACTTATGGTGCGAACTATGCCCTGCTCCCATCAGATGCTTATACGATGGAAAATGTGGCCACCATTCTACCAGGCGAGCAAGAGGGAGAAGTAGAAGTTACCATTGACAGAACTTCTTTGCTTTTCGGAAATTATGTTTTGCCGTTGAAACTTGCCGGTTGTTCAAAACCTGAGTTTGAGATTGAAGAGGAAAGAGGTTCTTTTATGGTACCTGTGTCATATACACCTCCTGTACCTTCAGAGATTCCACTTAATGCAGACATGGTTTCATCAAATGCTGATGAGCCCTATGAAGGACCTATTGAAAATCTGGTGGATGGTGATACTCAAACTTATTTCCATTCGGTATGGAGCATCGATGTGTTCTCTCCCTACGGCCATTATATCGACATTGAACTTGAGGAAGAGATTAACATTATGCAGTTTGCATATGTTACCCGGCATAATAATGCCAATGGAGCTCCCAAACATATTATCGTTTACACCAGTAGCGACGGACAAAACTGGAATCAACTGACTGATATTACCAGAGGACTCCCTCAAGGGGCGGAGGAGTCATATACTTCACTTGTTTATTCCACTGAAGAGAATTTCAGGTACGTTCGCATCTCCGTTATGGAAAGTGCAGGAGGAATGATGAATGAACAGGAAAGTGCATTCTTTGCTTTATCTGAATTACAATTCTTTGGTGAATTGTTTGTAGAATAAGAGTTCTCAGTTAATCCGGCACAGGAATGGTTTTTCGTAGTTCCCGTGCCGGATTATTTTTCTCACCCCTCCCAAAAAATACCTCTAACTACAAACGTACCGATATGTTAAAATATTTTTGTTTTATTGTTTTGTTCCATGTTGCTATAATACTGGGATTAAACTCCTGCACCGATGAAAGTCAGACTGCAGATATTGATGTGTTGGAAATTGATATTGAAAACGCTCAGGTGGCATTTCCGGCTGAATCATCCTCCAGACTGATAAGTGTAACTACTGAAGCGAATGATCTATCATTTGAGAATACCGTGGATTGGTTAAATGTTAGCTATGATAATGTTCGCAAAGCTATTGCTGTTTCTGTTCTGGACAATGTATCGCTGCAATCCAGAACTGCAAGTTTAATTGTTGCCCATAAAAATTTAAAAGATACCATTGAGGTGGTTCAGTTTGGTGTAGAGCCGGAAATCATCCTCAGCAATAAGCAGATGAATGTCGATTTTAAGGCACAACGTATTGAGGTTCAGTTGCTGTCGAATGTGGATGTGGCCTCCGTTCCAAAGGCAGCATGGATAAATACAGCAGACGACCTTAAAAGTGTGAGTCTTGAACCTCTTGAATATTCTTTTTCTTTCGATGTGGATGCACTTGATAGTAAGTCAGATCGCAAAGGATATATTTATTTTAATCACCTTGAAGGTGAAATGCAGGACAGTATTGCTGTAGTTCAATCGCTGGTCACCGACGAAGGCTATAATCCTGTCGGAACTAACTCTTTTGAAAAAGATGAAAAGCTAAACATTATCTCTGCTACACTTACTCCTGCAGATAAATATCAACCAGGTGCTAATATTCAAAATTCAATAGATGGAGATTTAAGTTCTATTTATCATTCTCCCTGGGAGGGACTGCAGGATGACACCAATATCTCTTTTGAATTTACACTGAATCCTGAAGATGTTGCTATAGTCAATTACATAGTGCTTCATCCACGGGTAACCGGGATAAACGGTGTGATAAAAACTGCATCAATATGGGTTTCAACAAAGTCTAATGCTGATTATGTGAAAATGGCTGATGTGGAAGCTCCCAGAAACAATAATCCTTTGACTGTGTTTTTTGATTCTCCGGTGATAGAGCCTCAAAAAATTAAAGTTATCGTAAGTGATGCTTATTCCCAGGATGACAATTATTATGTTTCTCTGGCTGAATTTGAATGTTATGAAAGTAAGTCCCTCAGTTCGTTGGAAAATGATTTGGCTTTCTTTACTGATGAGACTTTTTCGGAACTGAAGCCGGGTTTTTCTATGCAGGATCTTTCAGCGATTTCTAATCCTTTTCTTCAGAATATAGCAGCCTACCTGCTCAGTGAGAAGTATGATGATGAGTATCGGATTCAAAAATATGAACCTTTTCAGGATGTATGGAATCTGGCAGAAGAGTTAAAAAATAGCCAGTATAGTCAATATGAAAATCCTACAGGTATGTATTTTGAAGAAGGAGAGGAAGCTATTGTTTTTGTGGGAGATCCGAAGGGGCGGAAAATAAACTTGAAAGTTAGAGACTTTGGCCCTGGAGGAGATGATTATACTTATGCTTTGCGAAAAGGCTTAAATATTCTTCTTATGAAGGGGCAGGGAAATGCTTATGTTAGTTACTATCCCTCAGACTATCAAGCTGCTGATCCTGTTAAAATCCATATTGCTTCCGGTCAGGTTAATGGCTATTTCGATATTTCCCGTCATACAAATGAGGACGGGAAAAAACTGCTTGATAATGCCGTAAGTGAAATATTGGATATTAAAGGTGAAAGAGTTCAGTTGGCTTACAGTGTTAATTCTCTCAGCAATTACAGTTATAGTCAATTGCATGATTTGACAATGATTTATGACAGTATTGTCAGTTCCCAGCAAACGATGATGGGACTGAGAAAATATGACAGATTACCCAAGAATCATATGTTTGGCCGTGTTATATGGGATGGTTATATGCATAAAGACAGCTGGGGGGCTGCATTTCATGACAATACAATGGAGACTGTGGCCAATCCCCAAAAACTAAAAAACAATAATTGGGGTGTAGCTCATGAATTTGGACATGTTAATCAAACTCACCCCGGATTCATGTGGGTGGGAACCACGGAAGTAACGAATAATATTTTCTCCTTGTGGAGTCAATTTTGCTTTACACCTCAAAATATGCGTCTTGAGCACGAAGTGGTGGGAGGAGAAAATGGGGGCCGGTTTAATGCTTATTTTCAAAACGCATTCATAAAAAATCAGGAGTGGGGCTTACAAGCCGGGCCTGATGCCACTTATGGGGCAAATGGTGATGGCATTTGGAGCGGAGATGTGTTTGTGGCCCTTGCGCCCATGTGGCAGTTGCAGCTGTTCTTCCATGTAGCTGGTGAAGGAAACGAATGGCATCGACCTTATTTTTATGCCGACGTCTTTGAAGCTGTAAGGAACACAGATGAAAGCAGTCTTTCTCAAGGACAACTTCAAATGAATTTTGTAAAGAATGTTTGCGATGCCGTTCAATACGATCTCACTGACTTCTTTACCAGTATTGGAATGTTGAAGGAGGTAGATAAAGTTTTTAATGATTATACCAGTGCAAGAAAAACCATTACTCGCTCCATGATCGACGAAACGATAAATTACATTAGTCGTTATCCAAAACCTGAACTTAATAGTACGCTGAAATACATTTCTGTCAACAGTTACAAAACCTATCAAAAAAAGTTGTCCGTCTCCGGTAGTTATAAAACCGGTGTTCAGGTTTTAGAAGACCAACTTAAGATTGATGGTTCTGATTGGAAAAATGTGGTGGCGTATGAAACCTATTCTGGAGAAAAGCTGATTGATATTACTATGGTTGGAACCGGAGATTCTGATAATTCCTTTACCAGAGTATCTTATCCAGGAGAGGCCACGAGGGTGGAAGCTGTTGGTTTTGATGGAACCCGAATCCTTGTTTTTGGTGATTAAATTTCTGAAATGATTGAATAATATTTCCGGAGTTTTCCAGATGTATTTTATGTCCTGACTCAGCATGATTGTTTATTAACATGGTTCAAAAACTCCTTTACAGATGTATTTTAAGTTGAAAAACATTTGTTAAAGCAGTAAGCTGGACGCATGGTTACTTTAATGATTTGTCAATTAACAGTATAGCGTTTTGAAGAATATGCAAACTAGATTTAAGTTACGATTTATAGGGTTGAGCATTCTTACATTGTTGGTTTCCTCCAGTCAATGTTCAAGTGAGAAATCTTTTTCCGGGAATACGGACGTAAACCTGGAAGGTGGCGTTGCCATTCCAACAGCCGGCAACAGTTGGTTTATTAATCAGCCATTTAAAAACCATCAGTATATAACAGACAATGGGATTGAACACTGGTCCGGGCATGGTGATACGATTCGAACTTACTTTCGTGTCGGGTCGGCAAATTCATTGTCATTGGGAATACGTGCCAGAGCCAGGGGGGAGGCCTCGTCTGTTGCGGTTGAAGTCTGCGGTCAGGCTACCGAAATAAAGGTGACCAGTGCGGAGTTTACTGATCTTCCTGTTGGGGAATTTAAACTTAACGATGCCGGTTATCAGGAGGTGGATATTATTTCATCTCCGGGCAACCAAAATGCTGAACTGGATATTAGTCATATTATAGTTGCGGGCGATTTTAAGGAATTAGACTATGTTAAAGATGATTTTTACTGGGGACGTCGTGGCCCTTCAGTCCATCTGAGATACAATATTCCAAAGGAAGCTTCCCCGATTCGCTATTTCTATAATGAGATTACTGTTCCCGAAGGAGAGGATGTTCAAGGTTCCTATTTTATGGCCAACGGTTTTGGCCAGGGCTATATGGGAATACAGGTAAATTCGGAAGTCGAACGTCGTATTCTGTTTTCCGTATGGAGTCCTTTCCATACTGACAACCCGGATGAGATACCGGAGCACATGCGCATAAAACTTTTGAAAAAAGGAGATGATGTGCATGCCGGGAAATTTGGCAATGAAGGGTCTGGGGGACAGAGTTATAAAAAATTTATGTGGAAAGCCGGTGTTACCTATGGTTTTTTATTGAAAGGTGAGCCCACAGAAAGCAATTCGACGCGATTCACAGCCTGGTTTTTTGATCCTGAATCAAACCAGTGGTCATTGATTGCCAGCTTTGAAAGGCCCGAAACCAATACTTATCTTACCGGATTACACTCATTTTTAGAAAACTTTAGGACAGAAACTGGTTTCATAAGTCGAAAGGCTTATTATTCAAATCAATGGGTGTTTGACATCGGAGAAAATTGGCATCGACTTACCGGAGCGGTCTTTACTGCTGATGCCACAGCCCGGAAGAAAGCCCGTCTGGATTATGCCGGTGGTGCCGAAGGAGGAAAGTTCTTTATGAAAAATTGTGGTTTCTTTAATTCCGGAGTGGAAATAGATTCAGAATTTTTTCGTGAACCAGTCGGGAAAAGGCCGCAGATAAACTTTGAGGAATTGCCATAAATTCAGCAGGTTAGAATAAGTATTTAATGTTTAATTTTTATCATAAAACAGAAAGAATGAAAGCTTACAGGATGATCAGATTAGTGGCAATGGCGGTTGTTGTATCTGCCGTAGCAGCATGCCAACCGACGGGAGGAGAACAGCAATCCACCACATTTACGCCAAAGGAAGTTTTTACAACACCTGAACGGCCTGCCGGTCAGACAGACGTACTGGAACTTCGTGCCGAACCTATTGATACTGTTCGAATGGCCATTATTGGGCTGGGAATGCGGGGCTCGGGTGCTGTTTACCGATACACCAATATTGAAGGCGCTAAAGTGGTGGCTATTGCCGATGTGGTGCCGGAAAAAGTTAAGAGAGCCAACGAGACCCTTGTTAAAAACGGCAGGCCCGCAGCTGATGAATATACTTCGGAGGAGGGTTGGAAAGAGATTTGTGAACGCGATGACATCGACCTGGTTTATGTCACCACCAACTGGAGTCTGCACACCCCAATAGCTGTTTACGCAATGGAACATGGTAAGCACGTTGCTACCGAAGTTCCGGCGGCCCTTACCATTGATGAATGCTGGAAACTTGTGAATACGGCTGAACGCACCCGTCGTCATTGTATGATGCTGGAAAATTGCAACTACGACTTCTTTGAAATGGCAACCCTCAACATGGCTCAGCAGGGGCTTCTTGGTGAAATTGTCCATGCCGAAGGGGCTTATATTCATGATTTGCGCTCCCTTAACTTCAACGAAAATGGTTATTGGAATATGTGGCGTTTGGAACATTTTAAGGAAAGAGATGCCAATCTTCATCCTACACATGGTTTTGGTCCCATCGCACATGCAATGAATCTGCATCGCGGTGACAAGATGAACTACCTGGTATCGGTATCGAGCAATCAGTTTGGGATGACAAAATATGCGAAAGATAAGTTTGGTGAAGATTCGGAATATGCCAAACAGAAGTATATCAAAGGCGACATGAATACCTCAATCATCAAAACAGCTAAAGGCAAAACCATCATGTTGCAGCACGATGTGACCAGTCCGCGTCCATACAGTCGCATTCATATGCTCAGTGGAACCAAAGGTTTTGTGTTGAAGTATCCACAGCGTGGTATCGCTTTGGAGCCCAATGCTCACAGTTTTCTTTCAGACGAAGAAATGGAAGAGATGCTGGCTGAATATGAACATCCTATTACTAAAGAAGTGGGTGAGAAAGCACGCGAGGTTGGTGGTCACGGTGGCATGGACTTTATTATGGATTACCGGCTGATTTATTGCCTTCGCAACGGCTTACCACTTGATCAGGATGTTTACGATGCGGCCGAATGGTCCAGCATTGTGCATCTCTCCGAAGAATCTGTGAAAAACAACGGAATGCCCGTGCAGGTTCCTGATTTTACCAGAGGAGCGTGGGATAAGCTGGATAAGGTGACTTATTATACTGAAGGTGAATAATGGGAATGTTTTTTTGGGGCGAATAGAAAATACCGATCATTAATTTTTTTATTATCGCGGGAGTTGTCTAAAAAGTACAAATCATCAAAAAAGTGTCATGTTGAGTTTAGACGAAACATCTGTTTTTCAAACGAACAGATTTTTCGACAAGCTACCAATGACAGGATTTTGCAATAATCTGAAAGTTAAGGTTGTAATTATTGGCTCCCATTCGGGGACCTGATCCCATTAGTTCAGCTTTACCCCGGGTTATCGACCCGGGGTAATTCAAATTTGCCCCATTCAGGGACAAGCCAATTCTGTCATTTACACATTATTCCTCAAACTTTTTTTGGGGTAGTCATTCAGAATGACATCAATATTGGACTTTTTGGACAGCCTCTGTTTCAAAACAAATTAACTTCTACACAACCCTCAGCCCCAAAAGTAGAACTACAAAACCAGAAAAATAGCCCAACTTTTATTTGAAGACTGGTTTTTTCGGAAAGTGAAATAGCACAAAGTTGCGGAAAAGCGTATAGACAGAGAATGGCCCACATAAGGATGAATGTTGAGAGAACAGCAGAAAATACAAGACATGTATTGGAGATGAGGTGTGAACCACTGAAAAAGGTAAGAATTGGTTTTATCGGCCTGGGGATGCGGGTCCCCAGAGCTATTCGGCGTTTTTTCTTTATTGATGGAGCCGAAATTGGAGCTCTTTGTGATGTGGTGCCTGAGAATCTGGAGAACATCCGGATAATTTTAAAAAACAACAATCACCCCCCAGTGCCTGAATATTCAGGCGAAGAAGACTGGAGGAAGGTTTGTGAAAGGGATGATCTGGATCTCATATATATTTCAACTCATTACGATCTGCATACACCTATTGCCGTCTATGCCATGCAATGTGGAAAGCATGTTGCGGTAGAAGTGCCGGCTGCCACCACTGTCGATGAATCGTGGTTACTGGTGGAAACCGCCGAGCAAACCCGCCGACATTGCGTTCAGCTTGAGAATTGCATCTATGGACGATTTGAATTGGCTACATTCAACATGGCTCAAAACGGATTGCTGGGAGAACTGGTACATGGTGAAGGGGCATATATTCATGATTTGCGCCATTTGCTTTTCAATACAGAGAATGGCTACTGGAATATGTGGCGGCTCAAGTACCATGAAAAATACAACGGTAATTTATATCCAACCCATGGTTTGGGGCCTGTGTGTCACAGCATGAATATACATCGGGGCGATCGCCTGGATTATATGGTTTCCATGTCGTCGGGCCAATTTGGCCTTACCGATTATGCGCAAAGAAATTTTGGTTCAGACTCTGATTTTGCCAATCGAAAATATGCCAATGGTGACATCAATACCTCCCTTATTCATACAGCTAATGGCAAAACCATTATGCTTCAACACAATATAGTAAGTCCCAGACCCTACAGTCGAATCCACATGCTATCCGGAACAAGAGGGATGGTACAGCAATGGCCCGAACCCGGAATCACCCTGGATAAAAACGGTTCCGACTTTCTGTCAAAGGAAACAATGGCTTTATTGCTCAAAGAATATGAACATCCTCTGATAAAAGAGTGGGCCCCCGTGATTGAGGAAAATGCGGAAAATGATGCCATTACCAAAAATGGCGGAATGGATTATCTGATGGACCAGAGACTTATCTATTGCCTTCAAAACGGGTTGCCACCCGATACGGATGTCTATGATGCTGCCGAATGGTCGGCCATTATGGAATTATCGGCCCGTTCAGCCAATAACAGAAGTAAATCTGTGGATATCCCTGATTTTACACGGGGTGCCTGGCAATACCTGAATCAGGTTCACTATTATCGGAGCAAAGCGAAGCAATCTCCTTTCAAAAAACAAGTTTCTCCGGACACTAGTGACTTTTTATATAAATAACAGAAGTGGAGAGGAGTAATAAACAAATAATACCTCCCCGTATTTTTTTACTTTACCAAACAATAATTTTATGACACCAGAACAAATATCCAACCAGTTTTCTATAGATGGTACGGTTGCAACCATCAAGCCATTTGGCAACGGTCTTATCAATACAACATACAAAGTCAGGACAAGTGAGAATGATTCACCCAACTATCTGTTGCAAATTGTTAATCATCATATTTTCAAGAATGTCCCTGAACTGACCCGCAATATAGAGCGGGTTACCAGTCACATTCGGGAAAAACTTGAAGCGCAGGGTGCCCATGATATTGACCGACGCGTTTTAACCCCTGTTAAGACCAATAATGGAGAGGGGTTTTATAAAGATGATGGGGGCAATTACTGGCGTATGTTTCTTTTTATTGAAGGAGCGCATTCTTACGACCAACTTACCAATATTAAACAGGCTGAGGCGGGAGGTAGAGCCTTTGGGCAATTTCAAAAGCTGGTTTCCGATTTGCCCGGAGAACCACTTTACCCGGTGATTCCCGGATTTCATGACACCGAGATGCGCATAAAAAATTTTAACGAGCGTGTGAATGAAAATCCGGTTGGAAGATTGGAGGAAGTTCAACAAGACGTGAATTTCTTACTTGAACGGTCAGACGAATACAAGAAAATAATTCAGATGGGACGGGAAGGGAAGATTCCACAACGCATTGTTCATCAGGATACAAAATTTAATAATGTGCTGCTGGATGAGAATGATGAGGTTCTTTGTGTGATTGACCTGGATACAGTAATGCCCGGTTATGTTTGTTATGACATTGGTGATGCCATTCGTAATGGTGCCAATACGGGCAAGGAGGATGATCCCAACCTGGACAATGTGGGGATTAATATGGAGCTATTTGAAGGTTTTATTAAAGGTTTTCTTCAGGAGACAAACGGTATATTGACCAGGGAAGAAAAAGAAACTCTCGCTTTTGGTGCAAAATTGCTTACTTATGAACAGGCGGTCCGGTTTATGGATGATTTCCTGGATGGTGATAAATATTATAAGACTGACAGCGTTAAGCACAATCTGATCAGAGCAAGGGCTCAAATTAAACTGCTCAAAAGTATGGAAGAGAATTTTGATCGTATGGAGGAAATCGTGAGTCGTTATGTTTAGTTAATAACAAACAGCTTTGTCTGATTGCATTTGAAAATTGGTCAACGTTTTTTTGACGGTTACTTGGTTTTAATTCGTTTATGATTTTGTAGTTGTCCGATAGAGAGATCAATAAAGGTAAATTTAAAACCGGGCTGCTGGCGTTTTCAGCAGCCCTTGAATAAACAAATTTTATACGGATGAGAATAAATTACTTGTTCATTAGTGTTTTACTGTTGTTAATTTTTTCTTCCGGCTTTGGAATAGCAACTTCGGATTCATCGGTTCATGAAATATTAAAAACCAGAAAAGAAGAGAAGGATCATGCATCTGGAAAGGATTCCGGGGCAGTTCGAATATTGGCATACAACGTTCATCACTGCAGTGGGATGGATGAAGAAATTAATTATGAGAGAATCGCACGTGTTATTTCTGAGTTGGATGCTGATTTTGTCTGTCTTCAGGAACTTGATAGCGTTACGCAAAGGAGTGTAGGTGTTAATCAGATTGAAGAATTGGCAAATATAACCGAAATGCATGCCTCTTTTGGAGGAGCCATCAATTTTCAGGGAGGTGCGTACGGGGTTGGAATACTATCCGGAGAGGAAGCCCTTCAAACAGCAAATTATCCTTTGCCTGGAAATGAGGCTCGTACTTTTCTGGTTGCCGAATTTTCAAGTTTCGTGGTGATCCCGGATTTATGAGAAACTTCTTTTTGTGTTAATCCCATACGTTTTCGGTAGTCCCTATATCGCCGGCCGACCTCACTGATTAATTCAGCTCCCGATTTTTCGTATATATTGTCTTGCATTTTAATGTAGTTATATCTACAATTTCAGTGAATTTGTTGGTGAAAGTAAAGATATAGCTATAATTTTAAACGATAAATGCAATTAAAATAATATTGGTGCTTTTTTATCGGATCATTTGTATTATCGAATTTATTCCCAAAACCATGTAAATCAGGTTGGGGGCTTAATCCTGATATTCGTGTTTTTTATGGCAAAATATTTTTATGGCTTTCTGAATGTTGCTTCCAATAGGCGTTGCAAAAGTTTATAAGTTTTTTTAGCTTCCTGCGCGCTACCCCCTGACCCCCTTTAAGGGGAAACCTACGCGCGTATGCTATTGATATTGAAATATTCGAAATTATTGAGTTCATTAAAGCTGCGGGTTGGCGGTTCTCCCTTTCAGGGGAGAAAGAGGGGTATGCGGTGGTGGATATTAACAAGACTCTCATTAAAAAAAATATTTGGTTCTGGCTTGTTCAGGTTAGATGAAACCTGCAGGATTTTGCCGCTTTTTTTTTACCGAACCCGACCTTTCCGGAGGTTTCTTCTCCTTTCTGCATGATTTCTCTTCCTTTCGTGAGGTTTTCCTCATCTTTTCTTTGCCTTTCCGGTAACTAATCATGCTTTCTCCCGCTAAAAATGCCTTTTGAAGGATAATGTAGCCTTTGAAAATACCAAGATTTTTTTAAATTTTAGGTTGTAATCCTTTTTCTTGGATAAAGTATAAACTTTTATTTTTTTTGAGGTTTGGGGGTTTTGGTAGAGGAAAATTAAAAATTACTTTTCTGATCTATATTTCTATACTTCCACTCCGCAAGAATTACTGCCAGTCGGTTGAGTTAGTTCTGGAGTTTTTGCCTGGCCAGAAGGTATTGATCCCTCAAAGCGCAGAAACGATGGTTGTGATGGCCTTCGGTGAGGTGATCAAGTTTATGGATCACAAAGCATTAGATGCTGTGAGTTGGTTTTTTGTCAGCTCTTGGTTTGGACAGATGCGTTTTTGGTTCGTATTGTATGGCCTATTTGGGTTTCTTTCTTTTTTTGCCCCCAATAAAGTTTAATCCATTGTTTGTTTGTATTAATGGGAGGATTAAACATGGGAAACAAATTGCAAAGTGTTTTGAGGTAATATTGAAAGAGGAAAGAATTAAACCAATCTCTTATTTCTAAAAGCAATTCCGGAGCCTGATTTTAAATACTTTTCAAAATTAAAAGCCTTGTATTTATCCGGAAACGCTAAATATGAGATAAGCATTACAGGAAGTCTGTTGCTTGTATAGTGGACCTGACCTGCATTATGTTTTTTTAATCTTTCCACAATGTTTTGGCTACATCCTGTATAGTAAGAATGATCGACACATTTCAGAATATAAATGTAATGCATTGGTGTATGCCGTTGGGTTTCTCCTGCGCTAAAGCTCCGGAGGATACGGTTTTGCCAGGCTAAAGCTTCGGAATTGTGTTTCTTAGTGGACTGCGTCCACCGTAGCTCTCCGTGTTTTTTTAATCAATGTAACAAATATATAAGTATGCTCTTTATTGAGCGAAGCTCTCCTACGCTAAAGCTTCGGAGAGCGAAGGTGGAGCTGCGGGGAATCGAACCCCGGTCCAGACAAGGAAGCCATAAGCTTTCTACATGCTTAGTCGCTTCTTGATTGTCGGGAAAGGCGAGGGTAGCGACACCCGAACCAATCCTTATCTCCTAAATTTCGCCTCAGGCACGGAGCGGGCCTCAGGCTAGTTTCGGTTTATCTGCACCTTCTGATCGGATAGCCCCGAAACGACGGCATCCGGAAGATGTCTCGTCCCGGTCCCTGGGACCGGGATTAAGCATAACCTACTGTTATTCGGTTACGCAGCAAGAGCGTAATTGTTTTCGCCAGTTAAAAAGTTTGAGCCCTGGGATTTACGAGCCAGCTTCACAACGCTCGGCATGCTTACTTACCACTTTACCTCACTGTCAATTCCATGTCAGCCCCTTTGGTATTGGTAGTAAATTCAGAACTGCAAAGATAGTGCCTTTTTGTGATTTCCCAAGTGAAATACATTACTTCTTCAATTCAGAAATCGTCTGGACCGGGTCATCCGATTTAAAGATAAAACTTCCCGATACCAATACATCTGCTCCTGCCTCGTAAAGCTGTGCCGAATTGTCAGTGGATACACCTCCATCTACTTCAATGAGTGCTTTACTGTTCTTTTTGTTGATGAGGTTTCTGAGTTGCTCCACCCGATGAAAGGTGTGCTCGATGAATTTTTGGCCTCCGAATCCCGGGTTTACCGACATAATCAGGACCAGATCCACCATTTCAATGATGTCTTCAAGTAAAGCCACCGGTGTGTGGGGATTGATTGTCACACCTGCTTTCATTCCGGCATTATGTATCTCCTGCACGGTGCGGTGCAGATGAGGACTCGCTTCATAGTGCACATTGAGCAAATCAGCCCCGGCATCCCGAAATGCAGTAATGTATTTTTCCGGCTGCACAATCATCAGGTGGACATCCAGCGGCTTTTGAGCGTGTTTTTTAACTGCTTCCACAACAGGAATGCCAAATGAGATATTTGGCACAAACACACCATCCATGATATCGAGGTGAAACCAGTCTGCTTCACTTTGATTGACAATTTCAATGTCTTTGGAGAGATTGGAAAAATCTGCCGCAAGCAGAGATGGGGCAACCATTTTTTTCATTATCCAGCTTGTTTGATGTGTTTGTAAAAAGTAAAAGACGTACAAAGGTACGCCTTAACAAGTATATTTTTATATGATTCTTCAGGTTTCGCAGGGAATTGTTGTTTTTAAAACAACCCAAAACTCCAAACTCCGAACTCCCAAAATCAGTCATCATTAATGAAATTCTTCAAAATGCGACTTCTGTAGGTGTGCTTAAGCCGCTTGATGGCTTTCTCCTTGATTTGCCGAACTCTTTCTCTGGTGAGATTAAAAAGTTTTCCGATCTCTTCGAGAGAGTAGGGTGGTTCTCCATTCAACCCGTAATAAAGTTTGATGATGTCTGCCTCGCGCGAAGATAAAGTTGAGAGAGACCTTTCAATCTCTTTTTTCAGTGAATTATCCAGCAATTCTGCATCCGGACTCACCGAGTCGGAGGCAAGCAACACATCGTATAGTGTGTTTTCCTCGTCTGGCTTGAGCGGAGCATCCATGGAAATGTGACGATTTGAGACTTTCAGGGCTTCTTTTACATCTTTTGGAGCCATCTCCAGAATATCTCCAATCTCTTCGGGAGTGGGCTCTCTCTGAAACTCCTGTTCCAGCCGGGCAAAGGTATTGTTGACTTTGTTGACACTTCCGATTTTGTTAAGTGGCAAACGAACAATACGTGCCTGTTCGGCCAATGCCTGAAGAATGGATTGACGAATCCACCAAACCGCATAAGAGATGAATTTGAATCCGCGGGTTTCATCAAATCGCTGGGCGGCTTTGATTAATCCAAGATTCCCTTCATTGATGAGATCCGGAAGACTCAGTCCCTGATTTTGATATTGCTTGGCAACGGAGACTACAAAGCGTAGATTGGCATTGATCAGTTCTCCAAGTGCTTTTTCGTCTCCCTGTCGAATTTTTTTAGCCAAAGCGACTTCTTCTTCGGCGGTTATCAATTGAACTTTCCCTATTTCATGAAGGTACTTGTCAAGCGAAGGGGATTCCCGGTTGGTAACTTGTTTGGTTATTTTCAGTTGTCTCATAAAACCTGGTTCACTGTTTAGGGATTGTAATATTAACAAAAATCTTTATTGGGTGTTTAGTTACAGGCCATTTTTTGATTAATTTATTAAAAAAAGAACATTTGCACATTTTAAATTAAAAATGTATGTTTGCAAAATAATAAGCCATCCCGGACAACCATTCGTTCGTTGCTTCCGGTTTTTACTTTAAGAAATTAATCCACTCTTTATCTTTGTGTTGCAGTTTTAAAATTATCTGGGAAACAAAGTTCGAATTATAAAAAAGAATCCAAATTACATATTAAAGTTATAAGTATATATATGCTTGATATCCTCGAATTAAACAACAAGAAACTTGTTGAGTTACGTCAAATAGCCAAAGATCTTGGTATTAGACGTGTAGAATCGTTTAAAAAACAGGATTTGATCTACAGAATCCTTGATGAACAGGCTATTCAGGAGTCTGAAAGAAAAAAGAAACCTGAAAGTTCTAAAAAAAATGACGAGGCTGCTAAGAATGAGAAGCGTCCCAGACGCGGACGTCCGCCTAAAAAAGTAGCTGAAGGTCATAATGCTGATCAAAAACAGCCAGAAGCCAAAAGAGAAGAACCCAAAAGGGAGCAGCCTAAAAAAGATGAGGTTAAAAAGGTGCCTCAGCAACCCCGGAATGAAAAATCCGAAGAATCAAAGGAAAAACAACATCCGGCTGCTCAAAAAGAGAAAGCACAGCAGGGCGGTTTTACTGATAAGAAAAATGAGGTAACCAAGGGTGCTGAGCAGGAAAAGGGTGACCAGGGTAAGCAGAATGCTGCTCCTGCGCAGAATCAGCAACCCAGGAATGACCAATCACGTCCCGAGCAGCAGCAACCCCGAAAACAGCAGGGTAAATGGCAGCAAAGAGACAAACAGCCGCATGCACATCCGCGCAAACATCAGGATAAGCAAAATCAACAGGAGAATTTTAATGACAAGGCTTTCGAATTTGAAGGAATTGTTTCTGCTTCCGGTGTTCTGGAGATTATGCCTGATGGTTACGGTTTTTTGAGATCATCAGATTATAACTATTTCAACTCTCCCGATGATATTTATGTCTCTCAGTCGCAGATTAAATTATTTGGACTGAAAACCGGTGATACAGTTGAGGGAAGTATTCGTCCGCCCAAGGAGGGTGAAAAGTATTTCCCCCTGATTAAGGTGGAAGCCATTAATGGGCGTACGCCTGATTATGTGCGTGACAGAGTTCCGTTTGATCACCTGGTACCGGTGTTTCCCGATCAAAAATTTAATCTTACCGAAGGACCTTTCAAGAGTTTATCAAGTCGTGTGGTTGATATGTTTGCTCCTATTGGTAAAGGGCAGCGTGGTTTGATTGTGGCTCAGCCCAAAACAGGTAAAACTGTTTTGCTGAAAGATGTGGCCAATGCAATTGCTTCCAACCATCCTGAGGTTTACATGATGATTCTGCTTATCGATGAACGTCCTGAGGAAGTTACTGACATGGCCCGGAGTGTGAAAGCTGAAGTGATTTCATCAACCTTTGATGAGCCTGCAGATCGTCATGTAAAAGTGGCCAATATTGTGCTTGAGAAGGCCAAGCGTTTGGTGGAGTGCGGGCATGATGTGGTTATCCTTTTGGATTCGATTACCCGCCTGGCACGTGCATATAATACTGTTTCACCGGCATCCGGGAAGGTTCTTTCAGGTGGTGTGGATGCCAATGCATTGCATCGTCCCAAGCGTTTCTTTGGCGCGGCCCGTAATATTGAGGGTGGTGGTTCTCTGACCATTCTTGCAACCGCACTTACCGATACAGGCTCTAAGATGGATGATGTAATCTTTGAGGAGTTTAAAGGTACCGGTAACATGGAGCTTCAACTCGATCGTCGTCTCTCCAATAAGCGTATTTATCCTTCTGTGGATATCAATGCCTCCAGTACACGTCGAGAAGAGTTGCTGATGGATAAGGAATCCATGAATCGTATTTGGATTTTACGCAACTATCTGGCCGACATGAATCCTATAGAGGCTATGGAATTCCTGAAAGATCGCATGCAGAAAACCAAATCAAACGAGGAGTTTTTAGTGTCCATGAATGATGGTTAGAAATTAGTGTATCGTTTGTAGAGAATAGTCAGTAGTAAATTGCTTTTAATAGGTGAGTTTCCTGACTGTCTATAAGTTGATATTATCAAATTAAAAAGAGGTCGCTGATGAGCGGCCTTTTTTTATTCTTGCAATCTGAAAATCTTTTTTCGGAAACGCTTTACCTCTTCAAAGATGGAATTCACTTTTACCATATTGATGATCGGAGTGGTTTGGGTAATCTGATAGGTCGTTTCATTGCCTTCCATATCATATGTATTTTGGGGTTTACCTATTTTTTTAGTTTTTATTTCGATGGAAATCAGCTGTTGTTTTAATGGTTGCAAGGCTGTCAAAACCTCATTTACTTCATCATTGTGTTCAAATTTTCTCAACCATTCCTCAAGGATTATCAGACATATTTGCTGATCTCCCAGACGAATCATCAGTGTCTCATCGTTTTGAGACTGGGCATAGTGATTAAGCAGATGCATTCCTTCAATCCAAGCCCCCAAAACCATAAAAAGTCCCGTCTCTACTCGCTGTGGCGTAAGTAATTCTCGTTCCATGTCATTGATTTGCACGGTACTCATCATTAATAGAGAATCCACTTCTTCAGGAGAAGCAGAGGCTGTAGCTAAATCTTTTAATGATTCAAAATCGAAGAACTGAGAGAGGTAGAGTGCGTTGGATAGTTCCCTGATTTGATTTAGCGGACGAAGGGTCGCCGATTTCTGTTCAAAACTACTGATGTACATTAGGTCGGCACCAATTCCTCCCAGAGCCAGGGCTTTTTTCTTTAGGAGTGTGATATTTGGAAATATCCGTATTTAAAAGAATTTTATTCGAAAACCGGTAGTTTGAATATTTGATGGCTGCAGCAACTTCTGTAGGAGAGGCTATGTTAGAGGCCATTGTTTGTGCTGTTTGAGACAGTTCTTCCTTTAATTGCTGATGATTATTAAATAAAATGCTGTCAGAGGGACTTAAAGTCAACTCCTTTTTCTGATAATTTTGATTTTCGTAGAGCGTTAATGAAATGAAACCTGCTATTAAAATAATGAAAATGATAGCCAGAATGAGCGTGTTTCTTTTGTGAGATGGATTTTTCATCGGTTAAAGTTTATGGGTTAATGAATGTTTTTAGTCTTTGTGTTCATTTTATGTAAAATTATGCTCATTTAAAGGGATGAATGGAATCAGATGAGCATAAGAAATTTCAGTTAAGGTTGACCATGAGGGGATATTTGATGTGAATTTGAAGTCTTTTTCATTTTTTGGTTTGGTTAAACAATGATAATTCATTTGAAGGAAGATTCAAAATAGCATCGGAATTTGTGCATCTTTGGCTTAATTGTAAATGAATAAAAACCGTTAATAACCATCTTTTTTTGTCTCAACCTCAGTGCCAGTCTAATGTCCCATTAATTTGCCTTTCCTTTTTTTATCTTTACTAAATATAAATAACAATCAAGCGCAAAAAATGTAATCTGCATATTGCAAAATCAAGAAACCATTGTTTAAATTTGCCAACAAATACTAATTGTTTTGATGCAGGCATTTATAAAAACACACCGTTATTTGTTGGAGCATTTAAGTGTTCCCGTACATCGTCACTTGCTTGATTACATCGACTGGGATCATCGTCTTATTGGTGTTCAGGGTGCAAGAGGTGTGGGTAAAACGACCTTCTTGCTGGATTATGCCAAAACCTATTATGGTAACTCCAGGTCGTGCCTGTATGTGAATCTGAACAATCTTTATTTTTCGGAAATCAGCGTTGTAGCTTTTGCGGATGAATTCCGGAAAACAGGTGGTAAGATTCTTCTGCTGGATCAGGTTTATAAATATCCCGGCTGGGCAGAAGAGCTGAGGTATTGTTACGATCACTTTGAGGATCTGAAGATTGTCTTCAGTGGTTCGCCCTTGATGCGCCTGGATGAGGAGAATGCTGAATTGAATGGTTGTGCCAAGGTCTATAATCTGCAGGGATTTACTTTTCGGGAATACCTGAATCTAAAAACCGGCAATGATTTTCAACCGGTTTCATTAGACGAGTTGCTGGCCAATCATCAGCAAATTGCAGAAGAAATAGTGGCAAAAGTAAGGCCGCTGGCTTATTTTACCGATTATCTTCATCATGGATATTATCCGTTTTTCCTGGAGAAACGAAATTATCTGGAAAACCTGTTGAAGACCATCAATCTGGTTCTTGAAATTGACATCAGTTATCTGCAGCAAATTGAATTGAAATATCTTCCCAAACTACGTAAATTGCTCTATATAGCCGGGAAGTCTGCCCCCTTTCAACCCAATATCAGCCGCTTGAGCAATGAGGTGGAGACCAGCAGGGCTACAGTGATGAATTATCTGAATTACCTGCGGCAGGGAAGGTTGATTAATTTACTGTATGAAGATACCTTCGACCCTTTGAAAAAACCCTCTTGTGTTTATATGCAAAATCCAAACCTTGTTTATTCTGTTGCCCGAACCAGCGAGGTGGAGATGGATGTGTTGCACAAAACTTTTTTTTACAATCAGCTGGGATATCTGAACAAAGTGAATTACAGTTCCGATGCTGATTTTTTAATTAACGGGGATAAGCCATTTTACATCGGTGGCCGAAACATTGAGAAAAAAAGCCAGGATAAGGAAGGCTATTTTGCCCGTGATATGGTGGAGGTAGGAAATGGTAATCAGATTCCGCTTTGGTTATTTGGCTTTTTGTTTTAAGAGCCTTAAATTGATTAGCCCCGGAATTAATTTTACCTGCCCTGCAGAACAGATTAGAATAAATATTGGTGATTACAAAAGATAAGTGATTTTTAAAACAATAAGGAGAACAGACAAATGGTTAAAAACAAGAAGTTCATTACCTGTGACGGGAACTACGCTGCAGCTCACGTAGCATATATGTTTAGTGAGGTGGCAGCTATCTATCCCATCACTCCGTCATCCAACATGGCTGAAAACGTGGATGAGTGGGCAGCCAACGGACGGAAAAACATCTTTGGAGAAACTGTGAAAGTGGAAGAGATGCAGTCTGAAGCAGGTGCTGCTGGTGCTGTACATGGTTCACTTCAGGCCGGTGCACTTACCTCTACATTTACTGCTTCACAGGGATTGTTGCTGATGATTCCTAACATGTACAAAATTTCGGGTGAATTGCTGCCCGGAGTATTTCATGTGAGTGCACGTAGTTTGGCAGCTCAGGCATTGTCAATCTTTGGCGATCACAGTGATGTGATGTCAACTCGTCAGACAGGATTTGCCATGCTGGCCACCGGAAGTGTGCAGGAAGTTATGGATTTGGCAGGTATTGCTCACCTGGCATCCATCAAAAGCCGTATTCCGTTTATGCATTTTTTCGATGGTTTCCGTACTTCACACGAAATTCAAAAGATTGAAGCCATTGATCAGGACGAACTGGCTAAACTTCTGGATTGGGATGCTTTGCAGAAATTCCGTGACAATGCTCTGAATCCGGAACATCCTGTGACCCGTGGTACTGCTCAGAACCCGGATATCTATTTCCAGTCACGTGAGGCTTCCAACTCTTTCTACGACGCGATTCCGGATATTGTAGCCGACTACATGGATAAAATTTCTGAAATTACCGGTCGTAAGTATCGTCCTTTCGATTATTATGGTGCCGATGATGCAGAACACATTGTGGTTGCTATGGGATCAATTACTGATACCATTAAAGAAACTGTTGATTACCTCAATGCCAATGGAGAAAAAGTTGGTTTGATTGCTGTACACCTGTACCGTCCTTTCTCAGCCAAGTACTTCTTTGAGGCATTTCCCAAAACTACCAAGCGAATTGCTGTTCTGGATCGTACCAAAGAGCCAGGTGCCAATGGTAACCCACTTTACCTTGATATCCGCGATCTCTTCTACGGAAAAGAAAATGCCCCCATTGTGGTTGGCGGACGCTACGGATTGTCTTCTAAAGATACTACTCCTGCTCAGATTGTTTCAGTTTATGAAAATCTGAAAATGAATGAGCCTAAGAATGATTTTACCGTAGGTATTGTTGACGATGTGACTTTCAAGTCTCTTCCGTTGAAAGAGGAAATCAATCTTGCACCTAAAGGAACTTTTGCCGGTAAGTTTTATGGATTGGGATCTGATGGTACCGTGGGTGCCAACAAGAACTCCATCAAGATTATTGGTGAAAACACAGATAAATTTGCACAGGCTTATTTTGCCTACGATTCTAAAAAATCAGGTGGTATTACCATTTCTCACCTACGCTTTGGTGATGAGCCCATTCGCTCACCTTACCTGGTGAATACTCCTGATTTTGTTGCTTGTCACGTACCTGCTTACCTTCGTCAGTACGATATGCTCAAAGGGCTGAAAAAAGGTGGAACCTTCCTTTTGAACAGTATCTGGGACGAAGAGGAGACAAAGAGTCGTATCCCGGCCGATATGAAAAAGTATATGGCCGAGAATGATATTAAATTCTATATCATCAATGCTACCAAGATTGCACAGGAAATTGGATTGGGTAACCGTACCAATACCATTATGCAGTCGGCTTTCTTTAAGATTGCTGAAGTAATTCCTTACGATCAGGCTGTTGAACAGATGAAGAAGTTCATTGTGAAGTCTTTCGGCAAGAAAGGCGAAGACATCGTGAATATGAACTTTAAGGCTGTTGAACAGGGTGGCGATGTAACTCAGATTGAGGTTCCTGCCGATTGGGCCAATGCTGCAGCTGAGCCCGAAGCAGTTAAGAAAGATGTTCCTGAGTTCATCAGCAAGATTGTATTCCCCATCAATGCTCAAAAAGGTGATGATCTTCCGGTGAGCGCCTTTAAAGGTCGCGAAGATGGTACTTTCCCCGCAGGTACTGCCGCCTACGAAAAGCGTGGTATCGCTGTGGAAGTTCCCGAGTGGCAGATGGACAATTGTATTCAGTGTAACCAGTGTGCTTATGTGTGTCCGCACGCAGCCATTCGTCCTTTCCTTTTGGATGAGGAAGAGTTGGCCAATGCTCCTGAAGGTACTGAGGCTAAGAAAGCCAACGGTAAAGGGTTTGATGGTCTGAAGTTCCGCATTCAGGTAAGTGTACTCGACTGTACCGGCTGTGGAAACTGTGCCGATGTGTGTCCTTCCAAGGAAAAATCGCTTATTATGAAGCCGCTTGAAACTCAGATGGAAGAGGTAGAGCGTTGGGATTATGTGACTGACAAAGTTACTATTAAGGACAATATCACGCCTAAAACCACCAACCTGAAGGCTTCTCAGTTTGCCAAGCCTTTGTTTGAGTTCTCCGGAGCTTGTGCCGGTTGTGGTGAAACACCTTACATTAAGTTGATTACCCAGTTGTTCGGAGACCGTATGATGGTTGCCAATGCTACCGGATGTTCTTCTATTTATGGTGGATCAGCTCCTTCCACGCCTTACTGTACCAATTCTGAAGGTCAGGGACCAGCCTGGGCCAACTCACTGTTTGAGGACAATGCCGAGTATGGTATGGGTATGGCTGTTGGTGTGGATAAGATGCGTGATCGTCTTGAGCGTCTGATGAATGAGAATTTGTCGGCTGTTGCTGCTGAGACCAAAGCTGCTTTTGAAGCCTGGATTGAAGCTAAAGAGGATGGCGAAAAGACCCGTGAAGTTTCCAACGCTGTTCTTAAGGCACTGGAAAATGAGAAACACGCTGTTGCCAAAGAGATCCTGGCACTCAAAGACTATCTGGTTAAAAAATCAGTGTGGGTATTTGGTGGTGACGGATGGGCTTATGACATCGGTTACGGTGGTTTGGATCATGTTATTGCTTCCGGTCGTGACATCAATATCCTGGTAATGGATACTGAGGTTTATTCAAATACAGGAGGTCAGGCCTCCAAGTCAACTCCTGTTGGTGCTGTGGCTAAATTTGCTGCTGCCGGAAAAGCTATCCGTAAGAAAGATCTTGGTCTGATGGCTACTACCTATGGTTACGTTTATGTTGCTCAGGTATCTATGGGAGCCAACCAGAACCAGTATTTCAAAGCTCTGAAAGAGGCTGAGGCCTACCCGGGACCTTCCATCATTATCGCTTACTCTCCATGTATCAACCATGGTTTGAAAGCTGGTATGGGAGCATCTCAGGCCGAAGGTAAGAAAGCTGTGGAGAGTGGTTACTGGCACTTGTATCGCTACAATCCGATGTTGGAAGCAGAAGGAAAAAATCCGTTCCAGCTCGATTCTAAAGAGCCCGACTGGAGTAAATTCCAGGACTTCCTCAAAGGAGAGGTGCGTTACACAGCTCTGATGAAATCATTCCCCGAGCAGGCAGAGGAGCTTTTCAAAGCTGCTGAAACCAATGCTAAATGGAGATACAGTACTTACAAGCGCTTTGCTGCTATGGCATACGACGCCGAATAAGTATTATCATAGTTTTTTGGAAGGCAGCTCCGTTTTGGGGCTGCCTTTTTTTGATTTGTTACCCGAAATTTATTAACTTGAAGTCACTTTATTTCTTAACATTTTGCCAGTGTAATGAATCTTAATTTGGTAAATTATGAGACATTCCACCAGGTTTTGATAATGAGTTTGTAGAGGCTTTTTCAACAAAAAAGAGATAAAGATTGTTAATTATTCAGGTTGAAATTATAAACCACTAAAACATACCCTTAGAATATGGATCTATCTACACATTACATGGGGATTCCCCTGAAAAATCCGTTAATTGTCGGGGCCAGTAACCTGGTAACCGATAAAGAAATGGTTAAAAAGCTGGAAGAAGCCGGAGCTTCTGCCATCGTTTATAAATCGCTTTTTGAGGAGCAAATAAACCTTGAAGCTGCTGAGTTGGATGAGGATCTTCATGAATATGATGACCGGCATGCCGAAATGGTTGATCTTTTTCCCAAGGTTGAGCACTCAGGACCCAGAGCTCATCTGATGGCTGTGAAAGAGCTCAAGGAATCGGTTTCTATTCCGGTAATTGCAAGTCTTAATTGTATTTATGATACCACCTGGGAGGATTATGCCGAGTTGCTTGCCTCTACCGGGGTTGATGGTCTGGAACTGAATTTCTATAGTACCATTACCGATGCGAATAAAACGCCTCAGGAAGTTGAAAATTCCCGGATTGATATTTTGAAAAGGGTAAAAAAGAAAGTGCAGATTCCTGTGGCTGTAAAATTGAGTCCTTTTTACACCAATGCCCTGGAGTTTATCAACCGGCTTAGTGAAGATGGAGCTGATGCATTTGTGTTGTTTAACAGACTGTTTCAACCCGATATCAATATCTGGAATGAAGAGTTTGAAATGCCCTATAATCTGAGCCATAAAGGGGATAATCGCCTGTCTTTGAGATATGCCGGTTTGTTGCATGGACGACTTCAGGCCAGTATTGCTGCCAATACAGGTATCCTGGACGGAGAAGATTTGATTGCATCTCTGCTTGCTGGTGCTGATGTGGCTCAGGTGGTAAGTACCATCTACCGCAACGGATCTGAACAAATAGGAAAGATGCTCAATGAGTTGAGTGACTGGATGAAAGAAAAAGGGTACAATTCCATTGATGATTTCAAAGGTAAAATGGCACACAGTCGCATTACCGAACCTTTTGCATATAAGCGGGGACAGTATGTGGATTTCTTAATGAAATCGAAGGAGTACTTTAAAAAATATCCCATGCGCTAAAGGCGCCGGAAGAATATTTGCAACCGGATTTGTCCATCGGGGACAATCCGGTTTTTTTTAGTGAATTCGCGAAAACCCTTGCCGTTGCGGATATCGTTAAGCAATCCCTTTTCGTTAACTGAACACTTATGATTTATTATTGTAAGAATTTAACAAGTTGGGCATCTAAACTATTAAATTATTGAATTTTCGATATAAATTTGATTAATTTTAAGGCCGTAAAAATAAAAAATTATTAAGCTTTAATCATAAAACATTACAAAAGAAGCGATTATGAGTGATAAGCGTGTTTACACATTTGGAAATGGAAAAGCCGAGGGTAGAACCGACATGAAGGAGCTCCTTGGTGGTAAAGGAGCCAACCTGGCTGAAATGAACCTTATTGGTGTACCGGTGCCTCCGGGATTTACCATCACAACTGATGTTTGTACCGAGTACAATGAGTTGGGACATGATAAGGTGGTTTCTCTTCTGAAAGATGAAGTTGAAAAAGCCATTGCCCAGGTTGAAGAGCAAACCGGAACTAAGTTTGGCGACAAAGAGAATCCTTTGTTGGTTTCTGTGCGTTCAGGTGCCCGTGCTTCTATGCCCGGTATGATGGATACCATTCTGAACCTTGGTCTGAATGACGAAGCTGTGGAGGGAATGGCAAAGAAATCGGGTAATGAAAGATTTGCCTGGGACTCTTACCGTCGTTTTATCCAGATGTATGGTGACGTAGTGATGGGCTTGAAGCCTGAATCTAAAGAAGATTCAGATCCTTTTGAGGAGATCATGGAGAAAGTGAAAGAAGAAAAAGGTATCGAACTGGATACTGAATTCACTGTTGAGGATCTTAAAAGCCTGGTTCAGAAATTTAAAGAAGCTGTTAAGAAGCGTACCGGTAAAGATTTCCCGGTTGATGCTTATGAGCAACTTTGGGGGGCTGTAGCCGCTGTGTTTGACAGCTGGACCAACAGTCGTGCTGTTTATTACCGTCGATTGAATGGCATTCCTGACGAATGGGGTACTGCTGTTAACGTTCAGGCTATGGTATTTGGTAACATGGGTAACTCTTCAGCTACAGGTGTTGCATTTACCCGTGACGCTGCTACCGGTGAGAACATTTTCAACGGTGAGTACCTGATTAATGCACAAGGTGAAGATGTGGTAGCCGGTATTCGTACACCTCAGGAGATTACTCTGGAAGGAAGCCGTCGTTGGGCCAAACTTCAGGGTATTTCTGAAGAGGAGCGTGCCAGCAAATTTCCTTCTCTTGAGGAGACTATGCCTGATCTTTATAAAGAGTTGTTCGACGTACAAAAGAAACTTGAGAACCATTATAAGGATATGCAGGATCTTGAGTTTACCATTCAGGAAGGTAAGCTTTGGTTGCTGCAAACCCGTAACGGAAAACGTACCGGTGCTGCTATGGTGAAAATTGCCATGGATATGTATCGTGACAAATTTATTGATGAGAAAACTGCTTTGCTGCGTCTGGAGCCTGGCAAACTTGATGAATTACTTCACCCCGTATTTGATTCAACTGCAATTCGTTCGGCTAAAGTTTTGGCTAAAGGTTTGCCCGCATCTCCCGGTGCGGCTACCGGACAAGTTGTATTCTTTGCCGATGAAGCCGCTAAGTTTGAACAAGCGATTCTTGTACGTACCGAGACTTCTCCCGAAGATCTTGAAGGGATGAACGTAGCCCGCGGAATTCTTACTGCCCGTGGTGGTATGACTTCACATGCTGCTGTTGTAGCCCGCGGAATGGGTAAATGTTGTGTGTCTGGAGCAGGAAACGTTAAGCTTGATTACCGTGCCCGTACCATGACTATTGATGGTAAAGTATATAACGAAGGCGACTGGATCTCCCTGAACGGTTCTACCGGTGAAGTTTATGAAGGGAAAGTGGAGACTCGTAAGCCCGACATGAGTGGAGATTTCGCTCTGATCATGGAGTTGTCGGACAAATTCGCTAAAATGAGTGTTCGTACCAACGCCGATTCTCCTAATGATGCAAAAGTAGCCCGTGACTTCGGTGCTAAGGGTATCGGATTGTGCCGTACCGAGCATATGTTCTTCGAAGGCGAGCGTATCAAAGCTATGCGTGAGATGATTCTCTCTTCAACTGTTGAGGGGCGCAAGAAGGCACTGGCCAAGTTGCTGCCTTATCAGCGAGAAGACTTCGAGGGAATTTTTGAGGCTATGGCCGGATATGGTGTGACTGTTCGTCTGCTTGATCCACCATTGCACGAATTTGTACCTCATCAACAGGCTACTCAAAAATCTCTTGCTGAAGAAATGGGAGTGCCCATTGAGCAAATTCGCAACACGGTTGCCGACCTGGAAGAATTTAACCCTATGTTGGGACACCGTGGTTGCCGTTTGGGAATCACTTATCCTGAAATTACTGAAATGCAGGCCCGTGCAATTATCGAGGCAGCTCTTAACCTGAAGAAAAAAGGTGTAGATGCCCGTCCCGAAATTATGGTGCCCCTGATTGGTACGCTGAAAGAGTTCAAGATGCAGGCGGATATTATCCATGCTACTGCTAATAAAGTTTTTGAGGAGTATGGTGATAAAATCGACTACCTGGTAGGTACAATGATTGAGATTCCACGCGCTGCTCTTACAGCTGACCTGATTGCTAAGGAAGCCGACTTCTTCTCCTTTGGAACCAATGACCTCACACAGATGACCTTTGGTTACTCTCGTGATGACGCCGGTAAATTCCTGCCCATTTATCTTGACAAGGGTATCCTGAAGGATGATCCTTTCCAGGTGTTGGATCAGGAAGGTGTTGGTCAGTTGGTGGAAATGGGAACCAAGCGTGGTCGTGGTGCCAAGAGCGAACTGAAAGTAGGCATCTGTGGTGAGCACGGAGGTGAGCCTTCTTCTGTTGAGTTCTGCCACCGTACTGGTATGAACTATGTAAGTTGTTCGCCTTATCGTGTGCCCATCGCACGTCTGGCCGCTGCTCAGGCTGCTGCCCGTGAGCAATAACAACTTGTTTTACATCTTATTTAGAAAGCGGGAGCCGGTTGGTTCCCGCTTTTTTTGTTAATTTTGTGCCTGAAAAATAAATAATTGTGGGAAGAATCCTCGCTTTTGATTACGGGAAAAAGAAAATCGGACTGGCAGTAACAGATCCGTTACAGATTATTGCCAACGGACTGGATACCATTCCTTCGGCCAAAATTTACTCTTTTTTGGAAGAGTATCTTGCCAAAGAGGAGGTTGAGGCTTTTGTGGTCGGACATGCCACCAAAGATTCAGGTGAGGATTCGGAATCCATGAAGCAAATCCGACCGTTTGTGCGCTCGTTGCAGAACAAATATCCGCACATCCCTGTTCATATGGTTGATGAGCGTTATACCAGTAAAATGGCCTTCCAGACCATGATAGATGCCGGCCTCAGTAAAAAGAAACGTCAAAATAAAATGTTGGTGGATAAGATTAGTGCAACGATTATACTTCAGACTTTTATGGAGGAGCGTAATGGTGGAAGGTATGGGTGAGTGAGTAATGAGGGATGAGAAATGAGGGATGAGCGGAAAGAATTGAGAGATAAGAAGTGAGAGGAGTGTTACGCTAAAGCCGAATTTATGTCATGATAAAATGTTTTTCAATTTTGAGAAGGTAGTAATTGTTGTTCGATGTTTCCTTGTTACGGTACTCCAGTCCAGGGGACGATTGTTTTGTAGAAATGGGTAGCATTGGCGTTGCAGTGAATGCAAAACTTAGACAAAGGCTACCTGTTGATTATTAGAGAATTATATGAATATATTAACGGTTAATCATGTTTTTAGTGGAAAGGGTTTCCTTTGAAAACAAAACAAACCAACAACTAAGAATAAAATGATATATCCTGTAGTAGTTTACGGGCACCCCGTGTTGAGGAAAGAAGCTGAAGATTTTTTGCCCGAAGAAAAAGAAGGTCTCCAACAGTTGATTGAGGACATGTATGAGACCATGTATAAAGCCGATGGTATTGGGCTTGCAGGCCCCCAGATTGGCTTGTCTAAAAGGATTTTTACGATTGATGCAACTCCTTTGGCAGATGAGATGCCGGAATTGGCAGATTTCAAGAAAGTATTCATTAATGCCCGTATTGTGGAACGTGACGGAGCATCCGTTTCAGATAACGAGGGCTGTTTGAGCTTGCCCGGAGTCAATGAGAGTGTAGGTCGTCTCTCCAGAATTCGTATTCAGTATGTGGATGCCGATTTTAATGAGCATGATGAGGTATATGAAGGATGGGCTGCCCGGGTGATTCAGCACGAATATGACCACATCGACGGGATTCTCTTTGTGGATCATCTGGCACCATTGAAAAAACGCCTCCTTAAGAGTAAACTTAATGCCATCAGCAAAGGTAAAGTAAATGTGAATTACAGAATTAAGCTGCCCAAATAGTGTCTGTCCATAAAGCACCATTTACTGCGTTACGCTTGTCCGAAAAGTACTCATTTAGAAAAAGTAAACTCCGTATTTTCGGACTTGCGCCACCGCTAAAGCTTTAGGCGGCACGCGGTCGCAAGCCTTGTAACTGTCACTTTCTGAACAGACACGGCTCCAGCCAAAAACTTTCCCGACTTTATAGACGGGCACTAAATAAGCAGGATTAAAACAACTAGACAAAAGCCATCGGAGTGAAAATTCCGGTGGCTTTTGTTTTTTAAATACCGTCAATGCAGAATTTCACTGCATTGACGGTATTTTCTTATCCTTTTGGGCGAGGTTAATTTCTGTCATCACTATTTATATACATTTCATGTAATTATTCAGGTCACCAAACAAATAGAGGTGGAAAAAGAAACCGGCTCCTCTTAACTTGCCGTGAAGCGATGGATAACACAGGTTTGGTTAAACTATCATTCAAATATCAGAAGTTAAATGTGTGGGATAGCAGGATTCTTTGGAAATATTGGTGAAGAAAAGTACAGTCATTCGGTTTTGAATAAGATGCTGTCCCGGATCAGGCATCGGGGCCCTGATGAGTCTGGGGTATTTCTGTCTCCCCTGATGAGCATGGGAAGTGTACGTCTCAGTATTATTGATTTGGCCTCAGGCCAGCAGCCTTTGTGCGACGATACCGGGCGTTATTGGATTGCCTTTAACGGCGAAATCTTTAACTACCGTGAATTACGGATTGAATTGGAAAAGTTGGGATGCAACTTCAGGACGAATAGTGATACTGAAGTTTTGCTGTTTGCGTTTCGGGAGTATGGTACAGATTGTCTGAATAAACTCAATGGTCAGTTTGCTTTTGCCGTTTGGGATACATTGGAGAAACGGTTGTTTCTTGCTCGTGACAGGGTTGGGATTCGTCCTCTTTTTTATACTTTCAGTGGGGAACATTTGGTTTTTGGGTCTGAAATTAAAGCGCTTTTTGAGTTTCCGGGGTTGCATCGAAAGCTGGATGAGTTTTCTCTGCAACAGGTATTTACATTCTGGACTTCCTTGTCACCCCGTACAGCTTTCGAAAAAGTGAATGAGCTTCCTCCTGCTCATTTTATGATTTTTGAAAACGGACATGTAAAATTGAAAAGGTACTGGACTCCTGTATTTTCCTCAACAGAGAACAGCTTTAAGGGGACAATGAATGAGGCCGGCGAGGAACTGGAGTCATTGCTTAATGACTCGGTGGCATTGCGGTTGCGGGCAGATGTTCCGGTGGGAGCTTATTTAAGTGGAGGGCTCGATTCTTCTGTTATTGCTTTGCTGATACGCAACCAGGTACCGGAAGGATTGTTGGAGACTTTTTCCATCGGTTTTTCGGATGCTGAATATGATGAAGGGTCTTACCAGGACAAAATGGTGGAGTTGTTGAAAACCCGCCATCATCGGGCATACTGCAGTCAGGATGATATTGTTAATGGTTTTCCTGAAGCAGTTTGGCATGCCGAAATGCCTTTGTTGCGGACAGCCCCCTTGCCAATGAAACAGCTTTCCGGTTTGGTGCGGCAAAACAATATAAAGGTTGTGATGACAGGCGAAGGTGCTGATGAGATGCTCGGAGGATATAACATTTTTAAGGAGATGGAAATTCGTCGATTCTGGGCCAGAAATCCCGATTCTGTTATTCGCCCGCTTTTACTTGGACGCCTTTATCCCTACCTGCCGCAATTGAGAAAGATGGGGCCCAATGCGCTTAAGATGTTTTTCGGATATCGTTTGCAGGATACGGACTCGGTACTTTATTCTCATCTTCTGAGGTGGAACAACACCTCGAAAATCAGGAAGATGATGCGAAACAATTCTTCCGGCAACCAGCAAATGATTGGTCATTTGGAACAAATTCTTACTCCGGTTCTTGAGAGACAGAGCGATTTGGGCAAAGCTCAGTTCATCGAATCAGAGATTTTTATGTCCGGGTATTTGCTCTCCTCACAAGGCGATCGTATGGCTATGAGTAATAGTGTGGAGGGGCGTTATCCTTTTTTGGATCATCGTGTTATGGAATTTTGTCATTCTTTGCCCGATGACTTTAAGCTGAGAGGCCTGAAAGAAAAAGTCCTGTTAAAACATCAGTTTAAAAATCGATTGCCTGATGATGTGGTTAACCGGGCAAAGCAGGCTTACAGGGCACCGTTGGCAACTCCTTTTCTTAGGTCGGGAACTTCCGGATATGTATCAGAACTTCTTTCTGCCGATATCTGCAAGGCAGCCGGAATCTTTGATGAAAAAGCGGTGGAGATGTTGTTGACAAGGCTGAGAAAGAGTAATAATTATTCAGAGGTTGATCAGATGGCCTTTGTTGCAGTGCTTTCCACGCATTTGTTGTGGAAACAGTTTGTTGATGAGTTTAAACCGCTTTCTCCCGAAGAGATAAGAGAAGCAGAGGTGCGGGGTGTGATCAAAGTGTAATCAATAATTAAGTATGAAATGAACATTGCAAGGGATGCGACAAAATATAATGTATAAATTCCTTACATGCGAGTTCCGTAAGACCGATAACTTAGATAAATAGTATACTGATGAAAAAAATGCCTGAAAAAAAGAAGTTTACAAAAGATGTTTTAAAAATTAAGGAACCGGAGGTTTTGCTGGATCGTATTTGCAATAAACTGAGAGAGGATGTTTTTCACCGGTTTCGCAGAAGAGGTGCAGTGGTAGGGATAAGCGGGGGAATTGACTCTTCTGTAACCCTGGCTATTGCAGTAAGGGCTTTTGGTGCAGAGAAAGTTTTGGGCGTTTTGCTGCCTGAGCATGATTCAAGTCCTGATAGTAAGAATCTTGCTCTGGAACTCGCGGATACTTTTAATACAGCCACTGTTGAAGAAAATATCAGCGAAGCATTGAAAGGGTTTGGTTGTTACGCGCGTCGTGATGAAGCTGTTAAGAGCATCGTACCTGAATACAATCCGGAAACAGATAAAATGAAAATTGTGATTCCACGGGATATTCTGGAACGAAAACTGCCTCCCGTTTTTTATGTAACGGTTGTCTTCTCTAATGGTGAAGAGGTCTCAAAAAGATTGACACCTAAGGCTTATTTGCAAATAGTTGCGGCATCCAACTTCAAACAAAGAAGTCGTATGTCCATGCTTTATTATCACGCTGAAGCTAATAATTATGCGGTTATTGGAACTCCCAATAAGCATGAGGTAAAGCAAGGCTTTTTTGTAAAGTTCGGAGATGGTGGAGCAGATGTTATGCCCATTGGAAATCTGTACAAGACTCAGGTTTTTCAATTGGCCCGTCATTTAGGGGTGCCCACCGGTATCATCGAAAGGGTTCCAACTACGGATACTTATACTGCTGAGCAGACCCAGGAAGAATTTTTCTATCAAATGCCTTTTGAACAGATGGATTTATTATGGTATGGTTGGGAGAACGGTTTTTCTGCTGATGAGGTTGCTCCTGTATTAGGAATGAGTAAAGAAGATGTGTTGAACAATTATTCCAATTTTGAGCGTAAAATGAAGACTACCGATTATCTCAGAAGTGCGCCTTTACACGATTATGATTTTTGGGAATAAAGAAGACTGAAGATGAATGTTGTTGATGATTTTTTTCGGAAAACTGCGCGACTGGACAAGGATGTAATTGTTTCGTCCCGTGAAAAGTTAAGTTACAGTGAACTTGCCCGGAACGTTTATACGCTTTCATTATGGTTTCACGATAATTTTACTCCCGGAACGCCAATCCTCTTGTTATCGCCTAACAATGTTTTTTTTGTTACGGTTTATCTGGCCATAATGAAGGGGGGGTGTGTTTGTGTGCCTGTGAATCCTGCCGTTGAGCCTGATGGTTTTGTCTTTGTAAAGGAGAAGACCGGAGCTCCTTATGCATTTCTTCATTCTTCGGTTGCTGCACGATTAAATCCGGAAGGGGTTTATGCTGATGAGAAGGAGACGTTCGAATGGATCGGGAATCATCAAAAGGCAGGTTATAAAACCGGACCGGCAATGGCACCAGATTCTCTGGCACAGATAATTTTTACCTCAGGTTCCACTGCGGTGCCTAAAGGGGTAATGCTTACCCACGAAAATTTGATGGCAAATACATCATCTATTTTAAGGTATCTGAAGCTTGGGATTGAGGATACGGTGCTGGTGGTGTTACCATTTTTTTATTGTTATGGTTTGTCTTTGCTGCACACTCATTTAAAGGTGGGAGGCACCCTTGTGTTAAACAATAATTTTATGTTCCTGGGCAGTGTCCTTAATGAATTAAAGAAATATCGCTGCACCGGTTTTGCAGGAGTTCCCAGTCATTTTCAGATTCTTTTAAGGAAATCAGATTCTTTTAAGGAGAGTCAGTTTCCCGACTTGCGCTATGTAACGCAGGCAGGGGGAAAGTTGCATAAAGCATTTATTCTGGAATTCAATCAGGTTTTTCCGGAAATCAAGTTTTTTGTAATGTACGGACAGACAGAGGCCACAGCCAGATTGTCTTACCTGCCTCCGTCAATGCTTCCTCAAAAGGCCGGATCCATAGGAAAAGGAATTCCCGGGGTGCAGTTGAAGGTAGTGAATGAAAGTGGCCAGCCGGTGGCGCCCGGGGAAACCGGTGAAATTATCGCATCAGGAAAAAATATAATGAAGGGCTATTTTGAAGATGAAGAGGCTACCGGTGCTTCCATCCGCAATGGGTGGTTGCATACCGGTGACCTGGGAACGGTGGATGAGGATGGATTTATCTATTTAAGTGCCAGAAAAAAAGAGATTGTAAAAGTAGGTGGTAAGCGGGTGAGTCCTAAGGAAATTGAGGAGGTCATTGTAGATATGCCCGGAGTGGTTGATTGCACCGTGGAGGGAGTGGAGCATCCCGTGCTGGGAGAAGCTCTGAAGGCAACAGTGGTTCGAGGTGCACAAAGTGATATCTCCGAGGAAAAGGTGCGTGCGTTTTGTTCTTCAAGGCTTGCCTCTTATAAAATTCCCTCGGAAGTTGTTTTTAAGGATCAAATGGTTGTTAGTGCTACAGGAAAAAAAGTTAAAGGAGTTCTCTAATTAGTGCCCGTCTATAAACTAAGCAAAGTTTCTTAAGTTCGCTGTGTCTGTTCAGAAGGTTCCGTTTACAAGGCTTGCATTAGCGGAAATGCGGAGTTTACTCGAGTAAATGAGCAGTTTCCGCTAATCGCGTAACGCAATAAACGGGACTTTATGGACAGATACTAATTAAAAAAGTGTCGGAGTTGATTTTTAATTGTAAAACAATTAGCTTGTCCTCTTATAATTAGAGCCCGTCTATAAAGTCGGGAAAAGATTTAACAAGTACTGTGTCTGTTCAGAAGGTCTCGTTTACAAGGCTTGCCATTCACGGAAATGCGGAGTTTACCTGAGTAAATGAGTGATTTTTGGGCAAGCGTAACGACGCAAGTGGTACTTTATGGACAGAAACTAATTAGTCTTTTATCGGGTTTTTGCATTACAGAATTGTTCATTTCTCTCAAGGGAAGTGTTGATAATTTGTTGTGCCCTAAACCTGATTTTATGAAGTTAAAGGAGCTTGTAAGGCGAATCCCTTTTTTGTTTTTTGCTTCTGTGCTTGGAGCTGGTATTTGGTTTGCCCAATTTGTGGATGAGAGTCTGTTGCTTATTCTGGCTCTCTTGTTTCTTGTTATATTACTTTCTTTTTTTCTTCTTTTTTCTTTACGGTTCAGGGGACGATACCGAAATCGTTGGCGCGTGGGAGCATCTTTTTATTTGTTGGTGTTTATAGCCGGCTTTTTTTTGGCCATGATTAATCGCCCGATTGGCATAAAAAGCGGTTTTAATGTTGTTGGAACAGCAAAGGTTTTAGATGCTGATGTGACCTTGTCGGGATATCATAATTACACCGTGGAGCCATTTAAGTTCTCCATGGACAGCTCATTTTCATTAAAGTCGAAGATGGTCTGGCGATTGATTGTGGAGCCTCCCGACTCCTTGCTTCGGCCAATGGCCCGGCCGGGAGATATTGTGAAGTTTTCTGCTTTTATTGCGGGCCATGAGAAACCTGCAAACCCTGGTGCTTTTGATTATGGGGAATATCTTTTTCGTCAGGGTATCTCCGGGTGGGGCTTTGTGGAGAAGGAAAGGTTTTTTATCGAGCAGAAGGGGGCGCTCTCTGGTTTGAGGGGACAGATGCGTCATTTACGTCATCAGACAATTGAGATTTATCGCAGGCATGGAATTGAAGGTGAGGAATTACAGGTTTTGTCAGCACTGACTCTTGGTGTCCGTTCCATGCTTGACGAAGAAGTAAAGAACTGGTTTATTCACTCCGGGGCAGTTCATGTACTGGCAGTATCCGGTCTTCATACAGGGATAATATTTCTTTTGGTCAACTGGTTGCTCAATTTGTTTTTGCCGGTGAGGAGCATTATCCGGGTAATCATAGTAATCGGGGTACTGATCTTTTATGCAGTCCTTACCGGAGGTGCTCCCTCTGTATTTCGGGCGGTGGTAATGCTTTCTGTCATTCAGATAGGAAATTATTCCGAGAAGAGTAGTAATGTTTACAACCTTTTGGGTGTTTCGGCCTTTTTAATCCTGCTGATTCATCCCATGTCACTGTTTCACATGGGCTTTTGGTTGTCACATTTGGCTGTGGCCGGTATTGTTACCTTTTATCCGGTGTTTTCAAAGCTTTATTCCGGCCAAAAGATCTTTATCAGATGGGCAGGAGATTTGGCATCCGTTTCCCTGGCTGCACAAATCGGGACATTGCCACTCTCTTTATTTACATTTAGGGCGTTTCCTTCGTGGTTTTTGTTATCAAACTTTCTGATACTGCCGTTGGTTGCTCCCATCCTGGTCCTTTCCAAATTTTTGGTGATGTTCTCAGAATTTCGCTTTTTTTCTTTGATGATTGCCGGGGTTTTGAACGATTTGTTGGGTTTTATGCTTGAGGTGGTTGAGTGGCTCGATTCATTACCCTGGTCTTATATGCAGGGGTTGTGGGTAAATGCGGCTACTATGTGGATATTATATGCCTTGATGATTTTTTTGATGCTTTGGTATCATACGAGAATGAGAATAATGTTAAAGGGGACTCTTTTTCTGTTGTTGTTTCTGATGCTTGTTTTACATCAGGATTATTGGAGAAAAAGTAAAACAGACAGGTTTGTTGTTTTTGATGTCAAAAGAGAAAATGTTTTTGGTGTCATTGCGTCCGGGCAAGGTTTGGTTATTGCAGATACCGCTGTTTCCCGGCGGAATATAGATTTTGCCTGCAGCGGTTTTTTTGCCAGAAATTCTTTTAACCTGGATAGAAAACTCCTTTCGGAATGTTGGAATGCAAGTGGTGAAGCAATGATTTGGTGTTCGGGAACCAGTCGGTTTCTTGTTTTAGGTGAGGTTGATGTCGATCGATTGAACTTTTCTGAAGGGTTGAAGTTCGAGGGGGTGGTTTTTTCAGGGGATGTAAAAGGAGATGTTCCGGGATTTTTATCTCAAATAGTGACTGATCGATTGATATTTGCCAAATCATGCCCGCCATGGTGTATCAAAAGATTCAGAGAAGAAATTGAACATTTACCCATGGAACTCCATTTTGTTGCGCAAGATGGGGCGTTTGTTTATCCTAAAAACGGATTTTAGGATTTTTCTTCAACAGGCCAACGGCCTGAGAGCAACAGCCTGGGGTAACGCCCCAGGAAAATTGGAACAACTCCCTCCCCCTCTCATTATTGGTCGCGTCGCGACCAATAATGAGAGGGGGAGGGATACCTCAAAGCTCAGGGCTATTGCTCTCAGGCTTTAAACCTGTTTACACTTTACCTTTTTAATATATAATGCAGAGTAAGAACAACAGGCGTTATTTTTCTAATCAATCCATGTAATATTTCCTTACTTCACCTTTTATCTTTTATATTTGTCTTTTAGTTTTACTTTAGCAAAGTAGAATTAATATAGGATGCGTTTCATAGAAAGGATGAGTTTTGAAAGAACCGGCGCATCCAACAAGAAATAACAGACAAATAATTTTATACGAATGAATATTCTGATTGCCGGAGCCGGAGAGGTTGGTACACATTTGGCACGACTTTTTTCCAATGCCGATCATGATGTGATTTTGCTTGATGATGATGAGGTCAAGTTAAGACGTCTAAGTCGTATTCTGGATGTAATGCCGGTGAAGGGTTCGGTGACATCAATCAGTGATTTGGTAGAGGCAAAAGTTAAATCTGCTGATTTATTTATTGCAGTGCCTCCTTACGAAGAGGTAAGTATATTGTCTGCGATGCTTGCCAAAAAACTGGGAGCCAAAACAACCATTGCCCGGATCAATAATTACGAGTATCTGGTTCCGGAAAACAAAGAGTACTTTAAGCAGTTGGGAGTGGATGAAATGGTTTATCCTGAACATCTTGGTTCTCAGGAGATTATTGCATCCCTCAAGCAGGTTGGGACCCGCCAGTTGTTTGAGTTTTCTGATGGTCGTTTGTTATTGCTTGCACTCAAAATACGCGACAATGCACCAATTGCAAATCTTACCCTCTCTGAAGCTGCTGAATTGCATGAAGTAAATGATTACTACACGGTGGCTATTTATCGCGACGGGAAAACAATTATTCCCAGAGGTGATAATCGTTTTAAACACGGTGATCTGGCTTACGTAATTACCACTCGTCCCGGGATACCCCAGGTATTGACAGATGCCGGAAAAGAGCAATTCGAAATTCACAATGTGATGATTTTAGGTGGGAGTCGCATCGGAAAAAAAGTGGCCAAAGAGCTGGAACATCATTACAAAATAAAGTTAATTGAGCTGAATCGCGAAAAGACCATGCGCCTTGCTGATTTCCTTGAAAATACTCAAGTTGTTAGTGGTGACGGGAGAAGTCTTGACCTGCTGAAAGAGGAAGGAATTCACAAAACGGATGCATTTGTGGCGGTTACTGATAATTCCGAGGTGAATATTCTGGCTTGTCAGATGGCTAAAAAAATGGGAGTCCGCAAAACCGTGGCTGAAGTTGAAAACATGGATTACATCGATTTAGCCGAAAATATTGGAATTGGTACACTCATTAATAAAAAGCTTATCGCTGCCAGTTACATCTATCGTTATACCATGAAGGCAAGTGTGTCGCATGTGAAGTGCCTCACAGCAACCGATGCAGAGGTTCTTGAACTTACGGCACAGCCCAATTCAAAAATTACCCGGGGGCCGCTAAAAAATATAGATTTACCCAAGGATATGAATGTGGGGGGGATAACCCGTGGAAAAGATGTTTTTATTGCCAATGGAGAAACGCGTATTCAGCCCGGAGATAAGGTAGTGGTATTTGCCCTTCCATCAGGGTTGAAGAAGGTGGAGAAGATGTTTTCGTGAGTTTGCATCACTATTTGAACTAAACTTCTGAAATGTATTCCTTTTCAGAGCATCAGATTTTTTTCCTTATCATTTGAGTGCTTCTTTAATGCGGTTCTCTCTTTTGATTCAGATTACAGCATTAATGAACTTCATACAATTGCGATCAGGGTTAATGAATATTACGTGGATGGAAAATGGACCGGAGACGTAATGTTGCTTGATGACTGTTGGGACTATAGCATTGATGAGTAAGACACAGAAAAATATTTAAGGATAAAATCTAATAACAAAAAAGCGATGGGGGTCTCATCGCTTTTTTATTGTTTTGACCTGGCCTGAATAATTGACTTCGTCGAACTTCGTTTCATAAATAATTTATTACAATGTTCAATTACCTGCTGCAATTTGTTTTTTATTTTTCATCGAGGGTCGTGTTTTGACATCAAGAAATGGCATCGAGAGAATGATGGTCATGATGCACTCAAAACTATATCCTTTTATCTTAACTTCTGAAGTAACCAGTTCAGTAGCTTAAAGATGTGACACAATTCCCAAAGAACTGGAAATAAAATCGGGTTTGAGTACCTATGGATAAAACCGTTTTTAATTCGGAAGTTTTATTAATATCTTTACAGTACTGCATGGTATTCGTGCATGGAGTATTTTTCAATATTCAAATAATCAGTTGTTTAGCCATTTGTTTGTGCTGCATTTGTTATTCTTCTTAATTAGTTTTCATTTTTTTATCAAACTACGGGACTTAAGTATTTAAGGCAAAACAGAACTCTAATATGGAATTAATCCAGATTGAAGGTTCTTTTGTCTTTGTTTTTCCTCATTTTGTCAAACTTGAATTTGCAGAAAATCAATTGAATTGGTCGGGAAGGAATTCTGCGAGTCCCTTTGTTTACGAGGGTATGAGGTGTATTTTATTGATATCAGGCTTCATTTTTCAGATCTTTTTTCGATAAAATTGCTATTGACTTATTTTTATTTCTGTCGTTGATTTGCTCTTAGTTTGGTTCAGGTCATTATCTGATAGATAACAGATTGAATCCGATTTTTCTCGACAAAAATTTATTTGAACTAATAAAAACGACGGTCATGAAGAAAAGTGTAATTTATTTCCTGGTATTCCTGCTTATGGTGCCATTTTACTCATGTGAAAAGGATTCGGGAGAGGAGCCCGGTTCAATTGCCGGTATGGGAGAGGCATCCGGTGACATAGCTGTGACTTCTTTCGACTTACCGGAAGGTCTCTCTCTGGATGGTGATATCAGTGGTGTTGACCTTAACGGGGATGATGGCGTTTATGCTTCCGTTGAGGATAAGGATTTGCTAAAAAGTTGGAATTTTGGAAATTTATTTCCTGATTATGGAAACGGTGGTCAATGGATTAAGCTTAAGCTGACCATTTCCAACAATCATGGTACTCCAAGAACCCTCTTTTTCCCAAAGGGATTGGTTTTTAAAGTAAACAAATCTGATTACCAGCATGGTATTCTGTTGCAGTGGACATGGTTTGTACTCAAAGCCCATTCCTCACGCACGATTTATCTAAATCTGTTTTGTATTAACAAGGGGAGGCATGGTTCATCTTCAGATGTGCAATATACCATGGCCGGAATTGCGCAATCCTCTGTTATGTGGAACTTATTAAACAGAATCGGATGGCGCAAAATTAATTGTGAACACTATTTTAATCCAAACGAAGAACTTAAATCTGCAGGAGGTTTGAAGAGTGAAGAGGATTTGGTTGCGCAATATGAAGAAATTTCAGAATTGTTGCAGGATGCCGTATGGTCGATAACCAATGGAGATGGATTAACGGCTCAGCAAATTCAGGATATTGAGGCGCTGCCCATGTTGGAAGAGGGTACTTATCCTGAGGGACTTAAAGATAACGGAGAGAATGCTCCATTCTTCTTTGAGGAGTATCCGGGTGCTGCAGAATAATGATTTCTTATTTCATGACGACAATTCATGAAAGGAGTCTGGGTAAATCGAATTTATTAAGTTAATTGAAACGAGCATGGCAATGACTGCCTCAAAAGAATATGTATAAGTTCTTGCATGTGCATGCGAGTTCCATCCGACCTTGAAAATTAATTTTATACGGATGAAACGAGCATGGCAATGATTGGCACAAGAGAATATGTATAAGTTCTTTCATGCGAGTTCCATCCGACCTTAATTAATAAATTTTATACGGATGAATAAAGAGGGTAAGTTTTCAATTTTGTCGAAAACTTACCCTTTTTTCTATATCATCTTTTTTAGAAAGTGTGTCAGTTTGTTGTCTGGCAGGGTGCGACCAATGTTTAAAAGAGGATTTAAAGCTTTTTGAGGATATTGAATAAAGTTTGTTGTAGCCCCGTAGGTTACGTATACTTTCGCTCCCAGGCGGGTTTTATATAGAGCCAATCCGTCACCATCTTTTTCCTGAGGCCTTCCTCCCAGATTGTAACTGGTGAATCCTTTCTTTTTGTATTCATCAATTACTTTAATATTCAAAAGTGTTGACAATCCTTTTTTGTATCCAAAATTGTCAGTAGCTTTTAAAAGCATATATGCCTGATTGTTATACTCGAGGGTCATTTCAATGGAATGGATGACTTCCCCGGTCTGGATGGTGAAAATTTTTGCAATACCCCTGTTGATAAGCTTTTCTAATGACTTTCGGGACATGTGTTTTAAGTAGAACGGATTATAGTTCGTTCGTGACTTTTTTAGTCTTTCATTTTTTACATTGCTGAGCAATTCCATCAATCGGGGAACTAAGTCTGGATTAGTTGCCTCATGGAACGTAGTGTTAACTTTGGCTGCCTTTTTTAGGTGACGTTTTAGCTGGTGATGAAGGTCTTCTTCTGAGTGTTCCCTTAGCATGATTTTATACTCAAACCGGCTTGTGGTCCAATAAGCTGAATGTCCCGGGTTTGCCAGAAAAGAGGGATAATCATAGGAAGACATAATCACACGGTCGATGTAATGGTCTGAAGCGTATTTGTACAGGGCATCCAATAACTCTCTGGGGGAGGTGGAAGATTCTCGTTTTTTGGCGAAACCTGCATAAAAAAAGAGCTGGTTTTTACCAAGGCTATGATTGCTTTCCCGTATTCCGGATATCTTCGCTTCAGTCTCTCCTTCAGAATTGGTGAAGTCGAGATAAAGCGGCTCCAGCGTGTCGTTTGAAACTGAGTTTATCCATGCCGGATTCAAAAAAACATTACTGTTAAACTCCTCAAGATTCTTTATCCATTCAGACTCCGTCTTTCTAAAAGCAATCAGCATAAATATCTTATTATTTCTTTTTTTATTAACGGTAAATTACTCGATATTGTTCTGAAAAACCATACTTTACAGAAGGATTAAAACAATCAACCGTGCGATTTCCATTTGGCTTAAAAAAAGGAAATTATCTCCGGACAATCGTTTGATCATCAGGCTTCACATAAAATAAGTTTGAAAAAGGGACAGTGAAGTTCTATTTTGAGCTCTTACTCACATGAGATAAAGCGCTGTCGTTTTGTTCTTCCATCACCGGGAATATCAGAAACTCGTTGGATATCTATGTTAATCTCTTCTTTTGCATGTCTGGTAATGGTCTTTTTCAGACTTTCTTTTTGAATTTCCGAAAGTGGATGACCTGAAATTAACTTCATTGCTATGGAAAAGTCATCTTTTTGGATAGCCTGGAACTGATAAATGAGATTTGGGAATTTTTTGTTAAATTCTTCCATGACAAAATGAAACAAGGTATCACCCGGCATTTTTCTTCCTGAGGGAAGTTTCAGCATTGCTTCTTTTCTTCCTTGTAACTGTGTGATGTAACGTTTGCCATTAATGGTTTTAAGAGCAGCCAAATCGCCTACCTCATATTTGACAAAAGGTGTTCCCTGTTGGAAAAGTTGAGTGCAAACCACCCGGCCAATTTCTCCGTCTTTCACCGGGAATCCTTCGTTATCTACTATTTCAACATGAAGCGTCTCTTCAGAAACTTTCCATTTTCCTGTTTCTCCAAAACCGATGATACCAAACTCCGATGTGCCATATTCGTTATATACTTTGACACCAAAGCTTTTTTCCATAAGATCCTGCTCTTCGTTGGTGCACATTTCAGAAGTGATGATACAACTATCTAAAGAAGGAACAATGTCACTGAGTAATATCCCTCTGGCGTTCAAATGCTTTGCGAAAACGATCAGGGGAAAGGCATAACCATATAAATAACTGAATTTACGGCTCTTCATTCTCTTAATCCATTCATCCAGGTTCTCTCCTGAAAGATTGATTACCTGAAAACGCTCTCTTCCTGCCAGTAAGTCCTTCATGTTTTCCTTTAGTTTGTCGGGAAGAGTGGAGGAGCTGCCATAAAATCTTGCTTGAAATCCGCTCAATGAAGCATCTGCTTGTCGGTAAACATGTTCAATAAAAGCCCAGGTTAGGGCGTGGGTAAGATAATCCGAGAAAAATGTGAATGGAATACCTGTGGAACCACTCGTGGATTGTCTGTAATATCTTTTATTCCTAACCTTATCGGGTTTTAATGAAATATGGGCATTAAAAAAATCTATTTTCCGAAGTATTGGAATCTCTTCCCATTTTGATGGTCTTTTGCCGACAAAATTTCGGTAGGCGTCATTGTTGTCATAGTGAAATTTAAATGCTTCCCATTTCTTTTGAGTGTGCCAACTGTGAAAATTAGTTCCATCCGGAATGGACTGTAGTATTTGGGATGCTTTCTTTATTGGAAACCCCAGTATTTTTAATGTAGTGAACAGGTTTGTCATTCGTTCTCTATTGACACAAATACAGCTCTAGGAAAACATTACAAGATAGGAATCTTCAGGCAATTTTGGGAGAATGTAAAGCGCTCTTTGACGTGGCTCTGAAAATACCTGATAAAGGACCTTGAATGTTTTGATAAACTGATTAGATCTTAGTGTTTATGGGGGGAAAGCGGGATTTTACGTGGTAATTTATTTAGTTTATAGAATGCTTTCATTGGTGAACGTATAGATGCGTTTGATGTAAAAAGAGTGGATATTGCAGGTTGCTTGTTGTAATTTACAACCATTCCGGATTTAGCACTCCGGAAATATTTTTTTTTAAATCAGTGCCGGTTTGGTGTGGGACTGAGGAGGCGAAGCTGTATCATAAACTACCATTTTTGCTGAGCTACAGTGAAAAAAATTAATTGTTTAAAAATGTAAAAAAGACTATTGTTTTTGTTAATTTTTTTGACGAGTGTAACAATTTTGTTGATTAACTCGTTATTGCCTGTGATAAAAGTATTTATTCACAGGGCCATTCTTTGAATTATTTCAGGTTTTAAAAGGCTTGAACTGAAATTCGGGAGTGAAAAAATTAACAAAAATGAAATTAAAGAGAAGTTGGATTGTTGTAGTTGTATTAATAGGGTTGATTCAAAGTGTTGGTGGAAAAGTTTTCCACGTTACAACTGATGGGACATTTGATGGTTCAGGAAGCATTGATTCACCAAGGAGTTTACAAAGGGCTTTTGAGGATCATATGAATTATGTGGATGCAGGACCGGGAGATACAGTATTTATTCATGGAGGGGACTATTATGGTTCCTTTACCAGTTGGTTGAGAGGGGAGCCTAATAATCCTGTTGTTGTTATGCCGTATAATAATGAAATTGTTAGAATTATTGGTACAGGAGTAGAAAATAATACACTATCAATTCAAGGGGCTCATGCTGTTTTCAGAGACTTGATTGTTACTCAGTCAGAACGAAATCGTTATACCGGAAGCGGTGAGGTAAATGCCGAAGGAGGTGTATCTATTGGAGGAGAAGGTGTTAAGTTGATAAATTCTATTATTTATGATATTTATGGTGTCGGAACAGGTGGTTCATCCAACGCTATTAATGCTGAGATAAATGGATGTATTATTTTTAATGCCGGTTATAAAGATCCGTATCGAGGTGTAGGGCATGGCATGTATTTATCCAATAATACCGGAGAGAAAGTTGTTAGAAAAAATATTGTTTTTAATACTTACGGACACGGAATTCAGTTTTATACAGAAGGTGCCCAGGAACTTAATGGTAGTTTATTTGAAGATAATATTATTTTTAATGCAGGTATTGCGACCAATGAGGATGGCATTGGAGAAATGAGAAATTATATGATGGGGGGTAATGTACCTACTCGGGACTTGAAAATGATCAATAATTATTCTTATCAGCCTCCCGGAAGTATTGGTAATGGTATGGTTATGGGGTATAATACGGATAGTGAATCTTGTGTTATAGAGGGGAATTATATTGCCAGAGGAAAGCGAGTTTTCAGTATTCAAAGGTTTAGTGAAGCAATAATACGTAATAACGTAATTATCGGAGAAGAAGATCAAGCTTTAACGTCATTGCTTTATCCAGATGAATTTCCTGTTAATGAATATGATTGGAACCAAAATAAGTATTTTGGGGATACTCAGGTTTTCTTTAATGAAAACAGCAATGATAATTTGACTTTTTCAGAATGGAAGAATCAATTTGGTTATGATACTAATAGTAGTTACCAGTCGGTTCGAGATTTGGAGAATCATGTCAAAGTAATTGCTAATGATTATGAATCGGGAAGAGCACATATTGTAGCCTATAACTGGAAAAACCTGGATTATATTTCAGTAGATTTGAGTGATATTCTTCCTGTAAACGAGGGATACCGTATTTATGATGTTGAAAATATTTTTGAGCCTATACTGCAGGGAACATATAAGGGAGGTTCTATTCAAATACCGATGCATCTCACCGAGATTATTCAACCTTCAGGAGATAATATTGACTTTTCAACGCCGCACACCGGCAAAGAATTTGGAGTTTTTCTGGTGAAAAGTGCAAAATCTGTTTCTTCTTCACCACTTCCGACAAATATTTCAGAAACAAATCATGAAGAGGAGGTAAAGGTGTATCCTAACCCTGTTCAGGATTTTTTAACCATCAGTTTCAATGCAACATCTTCAGAGAATGCAATGTTGTCTGTTTTCGACATGCAAGGGAGAAAAGTTTTTAATAAAGAATTGTCTGTATATATTGGAAATAACAACCTGGAGTTTGATCTTGTCCAATTAAAAAGTGGCTTTTATGTTGGCTTATTGGAACAAGGTTCTTCAAGACATACGTTTAAAATTAGGAAAATTAATTAAGTAATAGAGTAAATTTCATGTTGAACAATCATTTAAAATTTTCCGATTGAGGATTAAAAATGATTGTTCAACTGTTTTTTTTGATCTGAATTTAGCCTGCTTTATTCATGAATTATCGTTGTGAGATGTTCAAATATCAAGAAATACAATCAACCGCAGATAAAATGGATGCAGGAAATAATGGATTATTTTCAAATCCATTTTATTGAGGACGGTTGGATTTTGCAGATAGTTGGACATCGGAATAGATTATTTGTGAATAATGCAGGTTAAGATGATGATTCCTGAATTGTTTTATTATTCACTTTATTTATATATAGGGAATTCTTCTTTTGGACGTTGCTTAGTTGTCCATTTTTAAAATACATATATTGAGATGTCAGGTGATGGACATACTCAATATTTCTTTCAAACAATTATTTCTGTTTTTCTGAATTTTTTTTGGTGGAAATTGATAGTCAAAGTATTCTATGGTTTTTATCGCAATTCGGTGAAATTAATATATCCGGTTAATTGAATATTGTGTCGTTAATTAATCTTTAAGATTTATGTGTTTGTTAAAGAGGTTTTCCCTGTTTCTCTTTTTTTTATTTTTAATGTCTGGAATTATTCATTCTAAGACGTTTCATGTCTCTGTTAACGGAACATTTGATGGGAGCGGAAGTAGTCTTGCTCCCAGGAGTTTACAACGTGCATTAGAGGTGCATATGAATTATGTGGATGCCGGTCCGGGAGATACAGTATTAATTCATCAGGGAGATTATTATGGGTCTTTTTCCAGTTGGATTCACGGTGAAAAAGATAACCCTGTGGTAGTTATGCCTTTCGAAAATGATGTGGTAAGAATTATCGGAACAGGAGCGGAAAATAGTACACTTTCGATTAATGGACGTTATGCAATATTTCGGGATTTAATTATTACCCAATCTGAAAGGAATCGGGATACAGGCAGAGGTGAGGTTAATGCCGAAGCAGGAGTTTCTCTTGGGGCTGAAGGTGTTAAATTGGTTAACTGCATCATCCATGATATTTATGGTGTAGGAGTTGGTGGCTCATCAAATGCAGTTAACGCAGAAATTAATGGTTGTATTATTTTTAATATTGGATATAAGTCTCCTGAAAGGGGTATTGGTCATGGAATGTATTTATCCAATAATACCGGAGAAAAAGAAGTTGTAAATAATATTGTTTTTAATACCTATGGACACGGAATTCAATTCTATACGGAAGGAGCACAACAATTGAATCCTTGTCTTTTTGAAAACAATATCATTTTTAACGCAGGAATTCTGGCAAGTGAGAGCGGAGTCGGAGAAATGCGAAACTATATGATGGGAGGTAATGTTCCAACCAAAGGCCTTAAAATGATAAAAAATTATTCCTATCAACCACCCAATAGTGTTGGAAATGGAATGGTTCTTGGCTATAATGTGGATAGTGAATCCTGTGTGGTGAATGATAATTATATCGCTGGAGGGAAAAGAGTTTTTAGTATTCAACGTTTTTCTAATGTTGTAATTAAAAATAATACGATTGTTTCGAAGCACAGACAAGCTTTGGTATCCTTGCTGTTTCCGGACGATTCAGCAGTTGAACGATACGAATGGGATTTTAACCATTATTTTGGTAATGAACAGGTATTTTATGATGAAAACAGCAACCAGATCCTGAGCTTTTCGGATTGGACACGCCGGTTTCCTTATGATATGAATAGTAGATATTCTGACTTTTCGGAACTGAATAATCATACTGCGGTTATTCCCAATGTTTATGAAAGGGGGAAGGCACATATTGTTGTTTTTAACTGGAAGCAACAGAAGTCTGTAAATATTGACTTAAGCGGACTATTGCAACTCAATGAAGAGTTTAAGCTATATGATGTCGAGAATTTGACAGAGCCAATTCTGAAAGGAACATTTACCGGTGAACCATTTTCAATACCGATGGACATATCCACAGTGATTCAACCATCAGGTAATATATCCTATTCTACACCACATACAGGGATAGAGTTTGGATGTTTTTTTGTTGTTTCTGATAATAAGAAGTATAAGGTTCAAAGAAATGAAGTAGGAAAGGGATTGACAATCTTAAGTGCATACCCTAATCCTACAAGAGATTTTTTTATTATTGAATATCAGGTTGAAAAGGAAGGGGCAGTTGTGGCAACTGTTTTTGATGCCGAAGGAATTAAGGTATTTACAAAAGAAGAGGAAGTTAGTTTTGTCGGGAAAAAGAAATTTTTACTGAACTTCTTTGGATTTAATGAGGGGGCCTACATTATAAATCTTCATAACGGTCAATCTTCAGATAGTTGTAAAGTTGTAGTTGAGCCATAGTGATAACTTGGCTATAAGGTGTTCTATTACAATTAATTGAGACGGTAATTATTTACCACAGGATCGATAAATACTTATTCCTCTTTTCAGATCGGTTACAATTTTCTTAAATTATTTTTTCATCATTATTAAATCTTTCGAGACTTAAAAACTTAAAGCTATTGTTTTGTGGGACTAAGAGAAAAGGGAAGAATTGCAATCAAGTGGAACCTGGTTGAAAAATTTTTAAAAAGAGGAGTGACTTTCATTATATCCATTTTCTTGGCACGGTTGCTGGAGCCCTCCGATTTTGGTCTATTGGCTATGATTTCTGTATTTACTGCTTTTGCTGCTGTTTTTTATGATTTTGGATTGGGGCAGGCATTAATTCAAAAAAAAGAAGTGAGCGATGTTCAATTTAGTACCGTGTTTTTTTTGAATGTTGTTCTGGGAATAGTTGTTTATTTATTAATGTGGTTTGTGGCACCCTTTATTGCTTCTTTTTATGAGAATCCAATACTTATTCAAATAATTCGGGTATCCACTTTAACGTTTATTTTTGGGTCAACTACAATAGTTAGTACCGCTTTGTTGACAAAAACATTGAATTATAAGGTTTTTGCAAAATCCATGTTTATTTCATCGGTATTAGGAGGAACTACCGGAGTGGTGCTTGCTTTCTTAGGATATGGAGTCTGGAGTCTGGTTTTCTACAGTCTCATTTCGTCTCTGGTTAATATGTTCATTCTGTGGTTTGCCACACCTTGGCGTCCTATTTGGGCATTTGATTTTAAGTCGATTAAAGAGATTTGGCGCAAGGGATTGGGATTTATGAATTTGGGTATTATTAATAATGTGGTGAGCCGGATTGATAATCTTTTTATAGGAAAGGTTTTTAATGCCAATATGTTGGGCCTTTTTAATAGAGCAAAGACTTTTTGGGAGTTGCCACAGGATACTTTCTTGCTACCGGTTACCCGTCCCATGTTTCCCGTTTTTGCTCAGATTCAGGATGAGCCAGGAAAAATTAAAGAGTCTTTTTTTCAAATGTTTTATCTTCTTAATTTTTCGATGTTTTTGGTTTTTGGGATTATGTATTTGTCTGCCGAAAATATTATTGTTATCCTATATTCCGATAAATGGATAGAAAGTGTTCCATTTCTAAAAGTTATGTTGTTACTCCTACCGATACTTCCGTTTAGCACACTTATAACTTCTCTTTTAAAAGGTGTGGGAAAAATCCGATTGTTGACATTGATTACCGTTCTTGATCGTTTTAGTATTCTGCTTGCCCTTTTCTTTGGGATCAGATATGGGTTATTGGAGTATCTGTATGCCTTGGTGAGTTTAAAATTTTTGGTTTTTGTGTTAAGAGTCGTTATTGTTCATCGATTGTTTCAGTTTGGGTGGTTGAAAACTGTTTTGCCTATATTTAAACCCGGCCTGTTATTTCTTATTCCACTGATGGTTGTAAAATTTGTTAGTATCTCAAATATTTATCTTGAAGTTGTTTTTAATACTTTGGTTTTTCTGCTTGTTTTTATTTTCTTAAGCTATCTTTTAAAAATTGAAGGAGTTCTTGAACTGAAAGCTGAAGTTAGACCTATTCTTAAAAAACTTCATCGGAAGGGGAATTTTCGAAAGCGTTAGATTTTAGGGGCGATAATAAATGTTTCAGGATATCTGATTTTTATTCTTAATCAATTAATTGTGTTTTTGACTGTGGTACTTTTATTTACGGTGATATTGGTAATTGTGATATTTCATATTCGGTATCCCATGTTTTTTTTTCATGTAGGCCCTCAGATGTGGTCGGTTGCCGTCGGTAAGATCGAAGGTGACTTCACTTCTCTTCATCCTCAGGTTGCTATTAGCTATGAAGATGCTCAGAAAATGAGCGGTGTTGATTACATTGCGGATCCTTTTTTAATGAAAAATAATGGTGTTTATTTTTTGTTTGTTGAAGCTGCAATTAAAAACTTTGGTCGTATAGATGTTTTTTCTTCTCCGGACTTACAAGCCTGGAATTTTGAAGGAATTGCATTGGAAAAAGGTTTTCACTTATCCTATCCTTTTGTTTTTCGTCACAAAGATAGACTTTACATGATTCCGGAGGCTGAGAAGTCTCATGCGGTGACGTTATATGAAGCAGAAGATTTTCCTTTAGCATGGAAAAAAAAGAGGCAGTTACTTGAAGGTCGATACTTTGATGCGACTTTGCTTGAGTGGAATGGCAATGTTTATCTTTTTGCCATTGACCGTTCTTATCGGTTACGCTGCTTTTTTTCTGCCGAGTTAACCCAAGGAGAGTTTACTGAGCATCCGTGTTCTCCACTTGGAATTGGAGATAAGATGCGGCCTGCTGGTAGGCCTTTAATATACAATGATTCGATTTTGTTTCCTGTTCAAAGTCAGAAAAAAGGGTATGGTTCTGAGGTATATTCTTTAATTATTAAATTTCTATCGCCCTCAAGAATAAAATATAAGAAAGGAAAAGCTCTTCTTAAACCTTTTAAGGATGAGCATTTTTTTAGTCATGGTGTCCATCACTTAGATATGTGTCGGGATGGATCTCTACTAGTTTTTGCTATGGATGGTAGGGTAGGAACCCGAATTAGATATTTCAGGGGCAATTGGAAAAAGTCTTTCAATAATAATTTTAATGATTTGAGAAGTGCTTTTCGGATTTTTAGAAATAACTATCTGAGGTAGTTTGCAAAGGCAAAATTTTTGCATCAGATGAACAATAGAGATTCTAAAATTAAAATATTGTTTACAATACCTAATTTTGACACTGCAGGTAGTGGAAAACACATGATTGACCTGATTAAAGAATTGGATCATAATGTTTTTTCTCCGGCAATATGTTGTGAGCATACCAGAGGTAGTTTCTTTGAGGTCATTAAACAGTTGGGCTATCCTGTTTTTATTAGAAGAACGGCTCCAAGAAGAGAAAACTATTTGGAAGGGCTAAAAATAATGTTTCAGAATATCAGGTTTTTTTCTCAGAATGAATTTGATTTGATTCATTCTTTTGATTGGAAAAGTGATTGGTTTGAGGCACTTTCAGCTAGATTTGCTAGGATTCCGTGGCTTTATACCAAAAAAAGTATGACCTGGAATAAGCATTGGACCGTCAGAAATCAATTGGCTTCGTTTACTTTTATATTAAATCCTGAGATGCTTTCTAACTTCCCTCTTTCCATGAAACATACAAAATGTGTCGGTCTTGGTCCTAATGTGAGCGAAATAGAAAAGAAGAAAGAACTTCTAAATAAAAATGACTTGAAGAAGCATTATGGAGTTTCAGGCAAGTTTGTTTTTATGACGATTGCGAATCTCGTGCCGGTTAAGAATATTGAACTGTTGATTAATGCTTTTTATAGAATAAATAGAAAGGAAAAGTATCACTTGTTTGTTGTTGGAGATGATTCGAGTCAATATGCCAATTCAATAAGGTCTTTAATAATAACACTAGGACTTGAGAATCATGTTTCATTGACAGGGAAAACAATGGAAGTGGAAAGATATCTTGGAATTGCCGATTTATATATTCAGCCAAGTTTATCAGAAGCTTCAGGTGTTGCTTGTATGGAAGCTTGTGCATTTGGAATTCCTGCAATAGGTTCTGATGTGCCAGGATTAAGGTTTGTTTTGGGAGATGAAAAATTGTTGTTCAATCCATTTTCCGAGGAATCTTTGTTTAAATTGATGGATTTAATGGCAAATAAGCAAAAGTTTGAATTGCAGGAAATTGGTACTGCTTTGCATCAACGAATGTTAAACTTTTTTCATTTACCTGTTGTCGCAAAGGAACATGAAGCAGTATATAAAGAAATTTTGAAAGTCTGAAACACCAGGTTTAGATGTGGGAAAATCAATTATGCGTATATACGAATATTGAATTAATTAAAAATCTTTATTAAAACTTCAATTAATTGTTTTAAAATTATTAATGAGTGATAAATAATCCAGTTATTCCGGTTGAGCCAGTCTATTATAAGGTTCCAGGTACTCATGAATTGGATCTTGAAGCAATTACCGCTTTTGCGGCTATCGGATTCTTTTTGGGAAGGGATACTTATTGGAAAGACATAAAGGTCTTACCTCCGGCTACCTCCTATAGTATTAATAGTGACCAGCAGGTAGTTCCCGGAGAAGCTTATTTTAAGTGGTTTTATGCCCCCAGAGACATTTCTTTTAATGAGACGATAGAAGAATTTACTTTTCTTTTTGAAAAGATTACAAATGAACAAACAAGTGGTAAGCGTATTATTTTGCCTTTGTCCGGGGGGCTTGATAGTCGCTCTCAGGCAGCAGCATTAGCCTCCTTGAGACACCCGAATGTTGCTTCCTATAGTTATAAATTTTCAAATAGTTTTGATGAAACTGGGTATGGAAGAAAGATTGCGAACCAATGTGGTTTTTCTTTCAAAGACCTAAAGATCCCGATAGGTTACTTATGGTCCCGAATAGAAGAATTGGCTGAGATTAATGATTGTTTCTCCGAATTTACCCACCCTCGCCAGATGGGAGTGATTGATGAGATTGGAGAATTAGGAGACCTGTTTTTTCTTGGACATTGGGGCGATGTCTTGTTTGATGATATGAAACTCCGTGATTCAGCAACCGAAACAGAGCAATTGATTCACTTAAAGAAGAAGATAGTAAAAAAAGGAGGTCGGGAACTAGCTGATTCCCTGTGGCGTGTGTGGGGTTTAGATGGTGATTTTGAAGAATATTTGGATGCCAGATTGCTAGATTTGCTGCGGACAATTGATATAAAGAATGCTAATGCAAAAATCAGAGCATTTAAGTCATTGTTTTGGGCTCCCCGCTGGACATCAGTGAATTTGGGTGTGTTTTCAAGTAGAAGGCCTGTTGCATTACCTTATTATGATAAACGAATGTGTGATTTTATTTGCCGTGTTCCGGAAAAATATCTGGCAGGGAGGCAAATTCAAATTGAGTACATTAAAAGAGCCTCCCCTGAATTGGCTGCAATTCCTTGGCAAACTTATGATCCTGCAAATTTATTCACTTACCAGGAATTTCACCACATAAAATATTTGCCAAAGAGAATAATAAGAAAGGGGAAAAGAATCTTAAATGAAAAGTTGAGAGGAAAGCATTTGGTTCAAAGAAACTGGGAGAATCAGTTTCTTGGAAAGGAAAATAAAAAAAGTCTTGACAGATGGTTGCTAAAGAATAAAACTTATTCGGATTTTATTCCTGTCTCTGTCACCAATGATTTTCTTGATCGTTTTAAAAATGGGGAAAGCCTCTATTTCTCTCATCCTGTCAGTATGTTGCTTACTTTGAGTTTGTTCTCTAAAAGACATCTTTAAACTCTGGTTTAACTTATTTTGTTTCGGTTGAACAGATTAATTTTTGAGAAGTATTTATGAAGGTTGCTATTTTTTCCGGGGAGATCCCCTCTTCAGCATTTATTGAAAATTTGATAACCGGACTTTCAGAAAAAACTGATTCCGACATTATACTTTTCGGAAAAAAAAGGGGGAGTGTTAATTATAAAGATAATGTGAAAATACGTTACTTCCCGGGTTCACTTTTTGAGGCATGTTTATTTCTATTAGTGTATGGTCTGATTTTGGTATTTCAGTCCCCTTCTGCTTTTTTTACTGTGGCCAAGCTGACATTAGAATCAGAAAAACATTTTCGCAAAACAATAGAAACTCTCGCGAAGAGATTCATTGTATTAAGCAACCGACCCGATATTTTCCATGTTCAATGGATAAAAGAGGGACATGAATGGTTGTTTTTGAAAAAGTTTGGAGTCAAAGTTATAGGTAGTTTCAGGGGTGCGCATATTCATTACTCTCCTGTGGCTAATCAATCTTTGGCCAAGCGCTATCGTCAGACATTTCCTTATTATGATGCCTTTCATTCGGTTTCAACTCATTTGGTCAGGGAAGCGGCAAAATATGGAGATCTGGGAGATAAAATATATCGAATTCCAGGTGCAGTTCCCTCAAAAATGATAAAGACAGATATAGAACCAAGAAGTTTAAAACCTGAAAAGATATTAAAAATTCTATCAGTAGGGCGTGCTCATTGGATCAAGGGATATCACTTTGCATTGGATGCTTGTGCGGTATTAAAACAACGGGGGATTAAATTTAAGTACACTATTGTAGGAACAAATGGTAATGAAGAACATTTATTCCAGGTTCATGATTTAGGAATTGCAGAGGAGGTTGTTTTTGCAGGAGAGGTTTCATACCAGAATATTCCTGAGTATTTTGATACAACAGATGTTTTTCTATTACCCAGTCTGAATGAAGGAATAGCCAATGTAGTATTGGAGGCTATGGCTCGGGGAGTTCCTGTAGTTTCAACGGCTTGTGGAGGTATGCCTGAAGTGATTAAAAGCAGGGAGAACGGCTTTCTGGTTCCAGTAAGAGATTCGCTTGCAATAGCTAATGTACTTACCATGCTTGTTAGAGAAGATTTCAACCTTAATTTAATTGTAGAAGCAGCGAAAAAGACAATTTTAGAGAATCATCTTTTAGAGGATCAGATTGAAGCATACCGCCAGATGTATTTTGATGTTTTTTCTGGGAAAAAGAATTAATTAGAAATAATGATTGTAGGGCTTGTTCTTTCCAAAGTACCGGGTTACAGTGAAACATTTTTTAGGTCCAAAATCAGAGGCTTGACTGCCAAAGGATACAAAGTATTGGTATTTGCAGGATCCGGAGAAAGGAGAGCTTTTGAAAGGGCTAAAGTTGTTAAAGCTTTTCCGGTGCTATCCAATCCATTTTTGCAAATTTTGTTGGTCTTTGTTATTCTGGGTTGGCTACTACTATCTTGTCCCAGACGCTTTGTGTCTTTATTTATTTTTCAAAAAAGATCTGGGGGTTCAACTTGGGACGCTTTGAAAACAATTTATATCAATGGTCACATTTTGCCATTTGATCTTGATTGGATACATTTTGGTTTTGCCACGATGGGAATTGGGCGGGAAAATGTTGCTAAAGCTTTGAACGCAAAGATGGCGGTGAGTATTCGTGGGTTCGATATTTCTATATACCCATTGAAACATCCAGGTTGTTTTAATCTTCTTTGGGAAAATGTGGATAAAGTACATGTAATCTCTGATGATCTGGAGCGGAAGTTAAGAGAGACAAGATTTCCTGATTGGAAAATGATTCAGAAGATAACTCCGGCAATTGCCTTTGAAAATTTTTTTCAAAAAAGAGAGTGCTTTCATAATGGTGAGGAAAGAAAAGTTCGGATTTTATCAGTTGGGCGTCTTCATTGGAAGAAAGGCTATGAATATGCATTGCAGGCAATGTGTCAGTTAAAAGCTTCTAATATTCCTTTTGTTTTTTCAATTGCAGGCACAGGTAGTGAGTTGGAACGTTTAAAGTTTGCAGTTTATCAACTAGGCCTTGAGGAAGAAGTTATTTTTAAGGGAAAGCTTAACCATGAAGAAGTTGCCAAAGAAATGAGAGAAGCTGATATTTATTTGCAGCCAAGCATTCAGGAGGGTTTCTGCAATGCTGTGCTGGAGGCTCAGGCTGCCGGATGCTTTTGCATTGTCTCCGATGCAGAAGGTTTAAGTGAGAATGTGTTGGACGGAGTTACAGGGCGGGTTTTTGAGCGCAGAGATGTAAATGCTATGGCCGAAGTAATTCTGGACGTTATCAGACTCTCTTCAGAGTCAAGAGCTAAAATGGTTTTAGCTGCCCAGAAACGGGTTCAGAATAATTTTTCCATTGATGAACAAATCAGAAAATTTGAACATTTTTATGAAAAATAAGACCTTGCATATCTTTCCTTTTATAAAATATATCCGCCCAGCCTGGTATTTTAACATGAAGGTTGAGAGTGATTATCCTGTATGGGTTAATTATGATCTATTGGATAACTCCTCTCAAATGTTGATAAGTTTAGATGAGAATTATAGTTCGCGTTCTGTTTCGCTCAGAGATGCAGCTTATGTGGCATTGCAAAAAGGGGTGATTTGTTCAAGTAAGGATTATGCATTGGTGTTGACTGAATCCCCTTCTGTTCAGGATAATTATCGATTCTTGAGGAAGTTCTTTAATAAGAGTTGGGCTACTATTGTGTTGATAATCAGGTTGTTTTCCTTGTGTAATCCTTTTGAGGAATTTAAAGCATTTTTTGCAACAAGGCATATTCGAAAAGTTGATGTTTTTAGCAGGCCGGTGATTTATGACAATTTTATGGAGAATTCAGGAGGTATTCTGGAAGAAAGCCCAAAGGTATCTGTTATTATTCCAACACTAAACCGTTACAAATATTTAAAGGATGTTCTAACTGATCTGTCACAACAGACTTATCAAAATTTTGATGTGTTGATTTGTGATCAATCAGAGCCTGTTGACAGAGATTTTTACCAAAAGAATGATTCTATCGATCTTAAACTAATAATTCAGGAAGAAAAAGCACTCTGGAAAGCGAGGAACAGATGTATTAAGGAGAGCGATAGTGATTACTTACTACTGTTTGATGATGACAGCAGAGTAGAACCTGACTGGATTGAGTCTCACCTCAGATGTGTTCATTATTTCAAGGCAGAAATTAGTTCTGGAGTATCAATGTCAACTGTTGGAGCGAAAGTTCCTGGCAATTATTCTTTTTTCAGGCGGGGCGACCAGTTGGATACAGGAAATGTTCTGATTCATCGTGATGTTTTCCGGAAAGTCGGATTATTTGATCGTCAATTTGAAAAACAAAGAATGGGCGATGGAGAGTTTGGTTTACGTTGCTTTCTCTCAGGTATCGTAAATATCAGTAATCCGTTGGCTCAGAGAATTCATTTGAAAGTGTCTTCAGGAGGATTGCGTCAGATGGGAAGTTGGGATGCTTTTCGGCCTAAAAATATTTTATCTCCCAGACCTATACCAAGCGTTTTATATCTGGTGCGAAAGTATTTTGGAAATGCCAGAGCTCGTTTATTTCTGTCTCTAACGATGCCTTTTTCTGTACTTCCTTATCATTTGAAAGGAAAAACAGGTTCTGGTGTTTTTAGTCTTGTGGTGTTTTTGTTGCTTTTTCCTGTTTTCCTGATTCAAATAATTAAAAGTTGGAATATTGCATCTGGGATGTTGAGAAAAGGTGCATTAATTGAGCATTTATGATAAAGTCGGTTTTTTTGGTTGTTTCTGAATTTCCTCCTGGGCCTGGGGGAATAGGCAATCATGCCTGGTCCTTGGCTCTTCACCTTGCGAAAAGGGGGGTCAAAGTGCATGTTTTGACTGATTCGAACTATGCAAAAATGGATGAAATTAAGACTTTCGACAGACAACTTCCTGACCTTATGAAAGTATCCAGGATTAAGAGATCTTGGGTTTTAACCCCGGTTATCCGGATATGGATGTTCTTTTATTATATTCTTTTCCGCGAAAATGAGGGGATTATATTTAGCGGTCGATTTTCTCTTTGGCTTTGTGGCTTGATGAAGTTGTTTTTTATAAAAACTCCTTCATTATGTGTTTTACATGGTTCGGAAATAAGGTTAAAGAATCAATTATTTAACATTCTCACATGGCATGGTATATCTAAAGCCTCTTTTCTGGTCCCGGTATCTGCTTTTACTCATTCGCTACTTCCAGATAAATTGAGAAAGAAACCTTTTAAAATTATCGAGAACGGAATTGATATTCATGAGTTTTCTGATCTTAAAGGACAATTGACAAATGAGGAGCCTGATTTGAAAGGAGACCCGGTATTGCTTACGGTTGGGAATGTTACTTATCGAAAAGGGCAGCATCGCGTTATTAAAGCGCTGCCGGAGATTTTAAAGCATTTTCCAGGGACTCAGTATCATGTGGCAGGACTTCCTTCCCTAAAATCTGAATTTCAGGAATTGGCAGAATCAATGGGTGTAAGTTCAAAAGTAATTTTCCATGGTCGGTTGCCGCTTCGTAAAGATGTTGCAAATACTTATGATAAAGCGGATTGTTTCTTAATATTGAGTGAGAATCAACAGGATGGAGATGTGGAAGGATTTGGGATTGTAATTTTGGAGGCAAATTATTTTGGATTGCCTGTAATTGGGGCTTCGGGTTGTGGGATTGATGATGCTATAAAGCACGGATTTAACGGATTTTTGGTTGATGGAAACAACCCCGGGCAAATAGCTAACAGTTTGAAAGAGATCCTTGACCGAAAGGAAGAGTTTTCAAAGAATGCAAAAGATTGGGCTTTGGCTCATGATTGGAGCCGGATTGTTAGTAAATATCTTGAGATATTTGATCAATTGATTTTATGAAACTACTTATTATTTCCCATACTGCACATTATATGTCTTCAGAAGGAGAATTGGTAGGATGGGGACCTACCTTACGTGAGATAGATCATCTAACCACATTGTTTGATATTGTTTACCATTGTGCACCATTGCATGAAGGAGATGCTCCTTCCAGTTCTATAGCTTATGAAATGAAAGAAAAAGTTCATTTTATTCCGCTAGCCCCTTCTGGAGGAGTAAGTTTTTTAGACAAATTGGGAGTTTTAAAAAAAGCTCCGGGGAATCTTGCAATTGTACGGAAAGCGCTAAAAGAGGCAGATGTATATCAGTTCAGGGCTCCAACCGGTATCGGTGTTTATTTGATACCTTGGTTAAAGTGGTTCTCAGGAAAGCCAGGTTGGTTTAAATATGCGGGTAATTGGGTTCAGAAAAATGCTCCTATTGGATATCGTGTACAACGTTGGATGCTAAAAAGATTTAACAGACAAAGGGTGACTATTAACGGTAGTTGGCCGGGGCAACAAGAGCATTGTGTAACGTTTGAGAATCCTTGTCTTACGCAATCGGAAATTGAATTGGGACGAGAAATTGTTGAGCAAAAAGATTACAATGGTTTTATAAATTTTTGTTTTGTGGGACGATTGCAGAGCGCTAAAGGAGTCGGACATATTCTTGAGGCATTTAAGAAAATCGGCCCTCATCCACGTATCGGAGAAATTCATCTAATAGGTGATGGTCCAGAAAAGGATCTTTTCATTGAAAAAAGTAAAGATCTCGATGTTTCTGTGATTTTTCATGGTTTTGTGACCAGGCAGGAAGTTGGGGAAATGCTAAAAAAATGTCATTTGTTTTTACTTCCATCAGCCTCAGAAGGTTTTCCCAAGGTTGTTGCAGAAGCAGCTAATTATGGATGTGTCCCTTTGGTGTCAGACGTTTCAAGTTTGAGTCAATACATTATGGATGGAGAAAATGGATTTCTGGTTAGGTATAATGAGAAAATCGCGAATGAACTGGCCGATAAAATTATGGAAATATTGTCATTAAATGATCTGAAGAAAATTTCCAGACAAGCATATAAGCTTTCACCAAAGTTTTCTTATGATTATTATATCAAAAGAATTGATTGCGACATTATTGCTCCGATTTCTGATATTGAAAAGAATCGGGAAACCTTTAATCAATCTGTTCAAAGGAAGTGAATTATAGTTATTGGAATTCTTTTGTTGAGTATTGTCTGAAAAGATTTTAATATTCTTATGGTGGACCTTAATAGAAAATCAATTCATACATTTTTTATAGTTATTCACGTGCTCGTAGGTGTAGCAGGTAATTATGCCCCTTCTGTTCCCGGGTATTTTTATCTGGGAGTTACATTTGTTTTTATTTTGGATATCGTAATTAGTAAAGATGCGGGTTGTAAAGCAGGGTTTTATGCTCTTTATGTGATTGGTTTTGAAATTGTATATCGGATTTCCGGGGCTAATATTGCGTGGGAAGCCGGAAAGTATTTTAGTTTAATGATAATAGGAGTTGGACTGGTAATCAATCAGCGAAAAAAAATTCCGTGGACATTTCTATTCTTACTATTACTTTTGCTTCCTGCTCTGTTTTTGACTAAACATACTGATCCAAAAGAAGTTCGGGATATGATTGTTTTTAATTTCACTGGACCCTTAAGTTTGGTTTTGTCAGGAATGTATTTCTATAAAGCAAGTGTTCAAAAAAGTACTTATATAAATGGTTTACGCTTTGCTTTTCTTCCTGCTTTTGCTTTGATTGTAGTGATTTCTTTAAAGTCAGGTTTGGGTGGACTTCAGTTTACCAGTGTTGAGTCTAATCCTGATGCAGCAGGTGGGTTTGGGGCAAACCAGGTTTCCACTGCCCTTGGTTGGTTCTTATTGCTAATTCTTTTATTCCGAATTAGAGGGATCAGGATTAGTTTATATGTTTGGCTTGATTGGATTATGATAACCTTTCTGCTCATTCGTGGTCTTGTTACTTTGTCAAGGGGAGGAATGATGGCGGCCTTTATTTCTTTATTTGTTGCTATTATGGTGCTTTTGATGTATGAAAGATCTTTTAGGATTAAAACCCGGCGAATGATGCCTTATGTTATTGTTGGATTATTCTTTATGTTGGGAGTTGTTTGGTACACCAATAAATTGACCAATAATTTTCTGCTTTATCGTTATATGGGGGTTAGTACCAATGAGCTTCAAACAGGAATACCTGCCGATGACAAAAATTATCTTACCGGAAGAGGTGATATTATGAAAGGTGATTTTCTTGCTTTTCAGAAGTATCCAATTTTTGGGGTGGGATATGGAATGGCGGCAAAATGGCATGCTGTTTATTATGGTAGGTCTGCTGCAGCACATACCGAATATTCAAGATTGTTGTCAGAACATGGAATTTTAGGATTGATTTTTATTGTAATAGCTTTTTTGGGTCTGCCTGCCCTGTTTTTCCATAAATTAACTGGGGCTGTATCACGGGCATTTTTTGCAGCTTTCCTTTTGGTCAGTATGTTAACCATGTTTCATGCAGCAATGAGACTGGCCATTCCAGGAATATTATATGGTTTTTCTTTTATGTATAGTGGTCTGGATCGTAAAAATGGGTTGAAAGGATGAGAAATATTCTATACCTGGGAAACAAATTGTCTAAACATGGATTTTCTGTTACCGGAATTGAAACCTTGGGTAAGCAACTGGAAGAGGAAGGCTTTCAGGTTTGGTATTCATCTGATAAAAGGAATATTGCTTTTCGCTTGGTTGATATGTTGTTTTCCATTTTAAAGTACAGATCAGTTATTGACCTCGTGATAATGGATACCTATAGCAAAAAAGCTTTTTATTATTCTTACTTCTGTTCGTTGCTTTGTAGATTGTTGAAGATAAATTATTATCCAGTCTTGAGAGGAGGGAATTTACCGGAAAAAATAAGACAGAGTAAAAGAATGGCTGGAGCGGTCTTTGGGCATAGTAAAGCTAATATTGCCCCGTCTTTTTATTTATTCAATATCTTTTCAGATGCAGGTTTTAATGTAGAATATATTCCCAATAATATTAATTTGAGAGATTATGATTTTAAAGAGAGATCTTCTTTTTCTCCTTTGTTGTTATGGGTGAGAAGTTTTGATAATATTTATAATCCTGTACTTGCCATTGATATTCTGAAGGTTTTGTTGGATAACTATCCAGGGGCCAGGTTATGTATGGTGGGGCCGGATAAAGATGGCTCGCAGAGATTTTGTCGTGATCGCGCGAATGAATTAGGAATTCTGGATCATGTTACCTTTACCGGATATCTTTCTAAAAAAAAATGGCATACCCTTGCAGCTGACTACGATATTTTTTTGAATACCACAACTGTTGATAATACCCCAGTTAGTGTGATTGAAGCCATGGCCTTGGGATTGCCGGTGGTTAGCACCAATGTTGGGGGAATTCCTTACCTTCTTCAAGATGAAGTGGATTGCTTGCTGGTTCAAAACGGGGATGGTGATGCTATGGTCCGGAGTATTATTCGGCTAATTGACTACCCAGAAATAGGAAAAGAAATTGCGCTCAATGCACGGGAAAAAGTATCATCTTTTGATTGGGATGTGGTAAGACATCAGTGGACAGAGTTACTGGTGAATGGGAGTTTGAAATAGAATTTATTGTAAGTATGATTCAGATAGTCAATTATTCTCCTAAGTATGAGGAGGCACATTTTAAATTCGCCTCTTTAATGTTTGGTCCAAGGAGAAAAAGGCGGAATTCCGATTACATTTATTGGAAATTTCGAGGAGTTGAAGGTGTTGAAATGCCATCGCTGAAACTTGCGGTGTCGGACGGTGAAGTGGTTGGGCAGTTGGGAGTGATTCCCTGTAAAGTACGGTTAGGTCATGAAATTATAGATGCACAATGGGCGTGTGATTTGATGGTTCGGAAAAACTACAGGGGAAAGGGCATTGCAGCCGGGCTTTATGAAAATGCTCATGCCCAAAAAATTCTTACAATTGGAAGCAATCCAAGTCCTTCAGCGGAAAAATCAATGTTGAGAAATCGCTATAACAGAATCCCTGGACCTCAAAAATACTTTATTCCTTATCATCTTGGTACGCCATTGAGAATGAAAGGGATTAATGTTAATCTGCTTAATAGGACCAGGAATCCATTTCTAAGTCTTTTCCAAAAAAAAGATGCTGCTTCCTTTTTTGCAGAGCTGGATGTTACAGTGGAGCAAATGAATAATGTTTTTGGTTATGATAATTTATCAGAAGCATCATCTGTATTTGTTGATAAAGACTTTCTTCAATGGAGGTATCTCGGTTTTAAAGATTATTATCCCGGGATAAAACTTTATAAGATGAAAGAGGCTGAGACTTATTTTTCCGGTTACTTTATGGGCGGGACATACTTTATTACAGATCTAAAATTGGCAGAAGCACGTCATATTACAAAAATAATTTCTTTTATTCTTGAAATGGGCAAGGGAATGAGCTGGCATGGTATTAAATTTTTAAATAATGAACGCGTCTTACATTTTCCTTTTTTAAAGCCGGTAGCAATAAAATATCGTACTGATACTGTCATTATATATCACACTGAAAATATTAGAATTAAAGAGGAAATGGAGCAACGCTATTTTTATTATACACTTAGGGACTCGGATGAAAATATTTAGAAAAAAAGTGGTACTTATTTGGGATTTTGATGGTCCTGTTGGCTTAATAAATTCCAGTTTACCTTATAACTTCAATTATTTGAATTTTGAGAATGAAATAGCAAATCTCAGGAACATACTAAAGATATTGGATCAGTTTGATGTGAAATGTTGTTTTGCTATAACAGGTTTTTCAGCTGAAGAAGGGCTTTTCCCCTATTCCTTCCCGGAACTGGTAAAAGAAATTCATGCAAGGGGGCATGAAGTTGCTTCTCATTCATGGAGGCACGAGTGGATTCCACTTTTTGAGAAAAAGCAGGTTGCAAAGAGCCTGGAGAGAAGTAAAATAGCATTGGAGAAAGCTATTGAGAACAGACAGGAGATTGTTGGTTTTGTTCCCCCTCACAATCGTCCCATGACCTGGCTACGCAGAGGTGCTTTTAGTTTAGGTGATAGACGTATGTTTCCTTTTTCAAGAACCGGTGACAATGAATACTTAATTGAATTATTGAAAATTCAGGGATATAAATGGGTTAGAGTTTCCTATCATAATACTTTTCAAAAACTGGGTTTTGCAAAATCCAATGTAACAGGGCGCATTTTCGATTACAAAGGGATTTTGCTTTTGGAAAACCATCATACTGGATTTGGAGAAAAAGTTACCAGGCATATTCTTGAGACAAACTTTCCAACTTATACTCTGAGTGCACACCCTTTGATGTTCAGTTTTGAAAATAAAAAGGAAAACAAAAAAAATTTGCTTTATACCCTTGAGTATTTGCATAATTCAAACCAGGATATAGAATTTGTCAGACCCATTGATTTGTTAGGGGAAGATTAAATATGATGGATTTTTTTCAAACTCTTAAACTACTGGGGTTTCCAGTTGATGAAGCTCGACAGGAATATCATTCAGTATTGAATAAGGATAATCTTTTTGCCTGGCAGGAAAAGAAAAGGCTGCAATTGGTTGATTTTCACATGAAGAATAATCCTTTTTACAGAGAGCTCACTAAGGGATGGGATGGCAATTGGGAACATCTTCCTATAATTACTAAACAAGACCTCCAGGGAAACCATCGTCAGAAAATTCCTTCTGTTTGCAAGAGTAAACTTTTCATTTCTCAGACTTCCGGTTCTTCCGGACAACCATTTGTTTTTGCAAAAGACCGATTAACGCATACACTTATTTGGTTGAATGTTGCTAAACATTATTTAAGATCAGGGGTATCTTTGAATGATTTTCAGGCAAGATTTTATGGAATTCCACTCAATGGGTCCAGATTTTGGAAAGAAAAGATTAAGGATTTAATTTCCCATCGAAAGAGGTTTAATGTTTTTAATTTGGATGATGATGCATTGCAAAAATGGCTGAATCAATTTAAAAGGCATTCATTTCGGTATTTATATGGTTATACCAATTCGCTTTTGGCTTTTGCCAGGTACTTGATTCAGAAAGATATTATTTTAAGGGAGGTTTGCCCCACATTGAAAAGTTGCATTGTAACAGCAGAAGTTTGTACAGAGAGGGATAAAGTCCTACTTGAAACCGGCTTTGGTGTTCCGGTATTCAATGAATATGGTGCATCAGAGGTTTGTGTTATTGGATTTGGAGAAAGTGGGAAGTGGCTTGTTTCAGATGAGTTGGTCTATCTTGAGGTGGTTGATGAGCAGGGGAAGCTTCTTCCTGACCGACATTCAGGTCGGTTGTTATGCACACTTCTTCATAATGAGGGTACTCCCATTATCCGATATGAAGTGGGCGACGAGGCTTCCATTTTACATGAGGGAGGAAGAACCTACATTAAAGAGCTGAGGGGGCGATTAAGTGATTCTGTGGTGCTCCCATCTGGGAAAAAAGTGCCGGGACTTACTTTTTATTATGTAGTCCAGAAAGTAATAAATGATAACCCCGGAATAAAAGAATACAAAGTTGTGGTGAAAAACAATCACGATTTTGATATTCAAATAGTATCTGAAGAAGAATTAACCCGTGATTTGAAGAGAGCGTTGAATCTAGCTGTAGAAAAGTATCTGGAACCGGGATTGACAGTGACTGTTACTCGGATTCCACAAATAGATCGTACGGGAGCAGGTAAGTTTAAAAATTTTGAAAAACTTTAGAATAGGATTGAATTTTAATTGTCTGATTTCTGCTGAAAATATATTTAGTTTCAAGACTTATAACTTTTATACTTAATGAGATATTGTAAATTTTAAGGATGAATGATCTCACACCTGTTGTTTCGATAATTATGCCTGTTCGAAATGAAGAGGTTTATATTGGAGTGGTTTTAAATAATATTTTTTCTCAGGATTATCCTTCTGAGAAAATTGAAGTGATTATTATTGATGGTCAGAGTGAGGATGCTACTTTGGGTATCATCAATAATTTTAAAAAACGCAATCCTACTCATCGAATTATTACACTTCCAAACTTTCAGAAAATTGCTCCGGTTGGACTGAACATTGCTTTAGGGCATGCCAAGGGAGATGTAATTGTTCGAATGGATGCACATGCTGAATATCCTAAAAATTATTTGACTCGTTTGATTGAAGGGCTAAATAAGTTTGATGCAGATAATACTGGGGGAGTTGTGGAAACTTGTCCTCCAAACTGCAAGGCCAAATCGAAAGCAATTGCATTTGCCATGGGACATCCTGCCGGTGTTGGAAATTCCTACTTCCGCATTGGAGCTTCCAGTCCCCGGGAAGTTGACACTGTCCCATTTGGTTGTTTTTCCAGAGGAGTATTTGATAAAGTTGGGTTGTTTGACGAGGAACTTGTTAGAAATCAAGATGATGAGTTTAATGGCAGAATGCGGGCAGCAGGTATGAAAATAGTACTTCTGCCTGATCTGAAAATAAAGTATTTTGCAAGGGAATCCTGGAGAAAGCTGTTTCGGATGTTTTTTCAGTATGGTTTATTTAAACCCCTGGTTGTGAAAAAGTTAAAATCTCTGCCAACGTGGAGGCAATTAATTCCTCCCGGCTTTGTATTGTTTTTAATTGTGGGAAGTGTTTCTTCTATCCTTTCTACCCTGGTTTGCAATCTGTTTTTGTTTTTTACAGGGATTTATTTTTTGTTATTGATTTCAGTGGCTATTCAAGGTGTGTTTCGGTATAATGTGAATACTTTTTTTTTCGTTCTTGTTTCTTTATTCTTGATGCATTTATCATATGGGTTGGGATACTTAAAAGGATTTTACGGAATTTTGGTCGGGAAAAAAGTTTTTTTTAAGGTCCGTCAAACTTCGAGATAGTTTTTAATCTAATTATTATATGAAGAGGTTGTTTGATATATTGTTTTCAATCTTTTTGCTGATAATCTTGTTCATTCCTTTTTTGTTTTTTGCTTTATCGGTTTGGATAGATTCCGGATATCCATTTTTTTTCTTTCAAGAGAGAGTTGGGCAATATGGGAAGCCTTTCAGAATTATTAAATTTCGGACAATGGAAGTTATTCCAGGAGTTGAAAAAGGGACGTTTGATGCAGGAGATACCTCGAGGGTTACTAAAACGGGCAAATTTCTTAGGAAATTCAAATTTGACGAATTACCTCAAATTATAAATGTATTGAAAGGAGAAATGTCTTTTGTAGGACCTCGCCCTGAAGTAAAAAAATGGACGGAAAAGTATCCCGGTCGATGGGCTAAAGTTCTTCAGGTAAAACCGGGGATTACCGATAATGCCTCATTGACGTTCAGAAATGAGGAAGAGTTATTGGCCGGCTCTGATAATCCTGAGAAATTATATGAGGAGATAATTCTTCCACAAAAGCTTGATCTGTACGAGAATTATGTTGTGGATAAGAAATTTTGGTCCGATGTTCGAATTTTATTTAAAACAGCAGGATTATTGCTTATTTCTTCAAAAACGTAGGCTGTTTTATTCCTTAATTTATTGTAATTTATGTTTCTATGCGAAAAGTTCCATTTTCAAAAGTTACCTGTACCGGCAATGAGTTAAAGTACGTTACCGAAGTGCTTGAAAGCGGGTGGCTTACTACAGCCGGCAAAACACTCAGTTTCGAAAATAAATTTGCCGAAAAAGTGAATGCCCGATATGCGTGTGCCGTAAATAGCTGCACAGCGGCCCTGCACCTTGGCATTGAGGCTTTGGGAGTTCAGTCGGGAGATAAGGTATTTGTGCCCGATATGACTTTTACTGCCAGTGCTGAAATTGTTCGCTACATGGGAGCAGACCCTGTGTTTCTGGATGTGGAATATGGAACCTCCTTGATAACACCCGAAATACTTAAGAAAGCAATCTCGGAACATCCGGATGTGAAATACCTTGTTGTGGTTCATTATGGAGGGCAGTCTGCAGAAATGTTGAATACATCCGGCACAGGAATTATGGATATTTGCCGTAAGGAGGGAATAAAAGTCCTTGAAGATGCTGCCCATGCTTTTCCAGCAGAGCTTGGAGGACGAATGGTTGGAAGTTGGGGGGATGTAACTTGTTTTAGTTTCTATGCCAATAAAACCATCACAACCGGCGAGGGAGGGATGCTCACAACCAATGATGAGATGATTTATAATCGTGTCAAGATAATGCGGCTGCATGGAATTAATCGCGATGTGTGGGATCGTTTTACCTCTGATAAACCTTCCTGGGAATACGATGTGGTGGCACCCGGATTTAAATACAATATGCCGGATGTGAATGCTGCTATCGGGCTGGCACAACTGGAAGAGGCCGATCGTTTCAGGGATGAACGTCAGGTTGTGGCCGAGAGATATTTGGAGAAACTTTCCGATTTGGAGATGGTTGATCTTCCGGTATCTAAAGTTCCTCCGGGAGATCATGCCTGGCACTTATTTCCTGTGGTGCTAAATGAAAAAAGCTTAATCAGCCGAAACGATTTCATTCAAAGAATGGCCGACCGCGGAATTGGAACTTCGGTTCATTATAAACCCATGCATCGGTTGAGTTATTACCGGGATAATTACCAATTGGATCCGTTGAATTTCCCTGTAGCTGAGAAGATCTGGAAGGGAACTGTAAGTTTGCCCATTTTCCCTTCCATGAGTAAAGAGGAACAGAATTATGTAATTGACGAAGTACGAAAAATTCTTTACCCATAGTATAATTTATTTTTTTCAGGTTTTAAGATAAAAGGGGTCTTTATGTTTTTTGCTTCACTGGAATTCTTGCTGTTTTTTACTGCATTATTTTTTATTTTCTTTTTTTCTCCTTTGAGAATTAGAAGTACTGTACTGCTCGTTGCAAGCTTGTTGTTTATTGCCTTTTTTTCTCCGGCATTTTTGGTTTATGCCATTCTTTTCTCGTTTGTTAATTATCGGGTTGCTTTATGGATAAGTAAAGAAACGAACCTAAAAAGAAGAAGGAATGCTTTTTTGGCTGGTCAGGTTTTTAACATTGGAGGATTAATCTTATTCAAATACTTAACATTTATAGTTGAGAATATTCTATTTATAGTTGGGGTTGAAACGAGTGACTATGGATTGTTGGGCAAAATTGTCCTTCCGCTTGGCATTTCGTATTACACATTCCAGGGGATTAGTTATCTATATCTCGTCTATAAAGCCAAAGATCAGCCTGAAAGGTGCTTCTTGAATCTGGCTCTTTATATGCTTTATTTTCCTAAAATAATTGCCGGCCCAATTGAGCGGCACAGGAAATTCCTGCCACAAATAAATTTTTCCGGGTTCAGATTCGATCATCAGAGAGTCGTGGAGGGAGGACAGTTAGTCATGTGGGGAATGTTTAAAAAGTTGGTTGTAGGAGACACTTTAGGGATTGTTGTTAATAAAGTTTATGGGGATGTTGAGGTGTTTCAGGGGATACCTCTGATTATCACATTTATTATTCAGCCATTGCAAATTTATTTCGATTTTTCTGGTTATACCGATATGGCACTTGGATTTTCAAAAATTTTTGGCATACAACTTACAGATAATTTTCGGCGTCCATTTTTCGCTCAGACTGTTGGTGAGTTTTGGAGGCGGTGGCATATAACATTATCCTCCTGGTGCAATGATTTTATTTACAACAGGTTGCTTATTAAGCATAGACAGTGGGGCAAAAAAGCTGCAATTTATGCTGTTTTCAGTAGTTTTCTGGTTATAGGTATATGGCATGGAGCTAATTGGACATTCGTAATGCTTGGCGTTCTTCAGGGGGTAGCCCTTACTTATGAATTCTTTTCAAAAAGGAGGAGGATGAGATGGAGCAGGACGGTGCCTACTTTTATCTATAAATGGGGTAGTCGCGGACTGGTTTATCTTTTTTTTTCCATCTCCCTGATTTTTTTCTTTGCCCAAAACATAGGTGATGCGTTTCATTTTATGAGTTTTTTGCCAAAGATACAGGATATTGGTAATACACATTACGGATTTAATGTGGTACGGTGGGAGGCCGGATTTGCTTTATTAATGGCACTTTTGGTTCTTATCCTTGAATGGATGATTGAGGATAAAGGAATCAGGCTGAAGGCCTGGTTCAATGGCTTGCAATGGGGCTATCGATGGGGGGGGTATATTCTATGGGTATTCATTGTAGTTTATTTTTCTAAGAACCAACTGGTTTTTGTTTATGCTGAGTTTTGAGGTGTTTAATTAAAATTGCATCACTTTATTAATGTTTTGTAGGTGAGGGTTGTAGTGGGGCTGTTTGCTGATTGTTTTTTGGGGAAATACTATTAAGTGCGTTTTTTTAAATTGGGATTTATGAAACGGTTTGTTAAACGTTTGGGGTTGTTTGTTTTTATCCTGGGAGTTCTGGCCTTCTTGTCATATAAGGGGAACCGGATTCTCTTCGATAAATACGGATTTCAGATTCCTTCTTATGTGGAGACTTTGGTGACAGGTAGTTCTTTGGCTGCAAACGGCATAAATCCGGCTTTTATTGAGAATTCCTGCAATGTAGGCCTTGCTGGTGAGCCGGCGTTGGTATCATTTGTGAAAATAAGGGATTTATTGTCCCATCCTAATAATGTTAAGAGAATTGTCTTATCTTTTTCTTTAATAGAAACCTCTTCCTATTGGGATCAATCCTTTTCAGAGCAGAAATCGACTTGCGTGGAAATGTTTTCTCGAATTGCTTTATTGCGTGAAGAGAATAGTCTGGATTTATTTGAAGACATTCCGATTAATTATTTTGCATATAGTGAGGTATATCTTAGAAGCAGGGTGTTTCCAGTCATCCCCTATCTTATTAATTCTTTCAAAAAAGAGGGGGGGGTCTATCCTCATATTGGAGGCTATAATGAAATAGAATTTAACCGAAGAACAGTTGCTGAAAGAGAAGACAACAGGCAAGATATTTTAGATAGGATGTTTTTCCATGCTTCCTATCCGGAAAATATCAGTAAAATGAATTTCAATTATCTGGATTCTATTGTTGCATTAACTGCCAGAAAGGATGTTGATCTTATTCTTGTTGGGATGCCAATGGAGAAGAGTTTGTTTGAAATGATTCCATCCACCAACAGGATTTATTACCTGGAGCAGATAGAAGTACGTTCCAGAGAGTCTCATGTCTCGTTTATTAATCTCACAAATTACTTCGATTCTCAGCAGTTTTTTGGTGACTATGTTCATATTAATCGGGCCGGGGCTGACTCGGTGGCCAAAATTCTTCAAGACTTTATTTGGAAGATGCAAAAATGATAGCGATTCATTAATTCCAATAAATTGTGAATTAAGTCCCTAAAATAAACCATTCGTCAATAAAATGTACGGTATAATAAAAACACCCTTGCGATGCTTGCTCCCCCTGTTTTAACTTGTGATTCCTGAAGAGTTGATAATGTTTGCTTTTAGTTTTTAAAGTCTAAGTTTAATGTGTTGTTGTTTATGCAGAAGTATGACTTTCAATTCCCAAAAATTATTCCAATGAGAAGGTTGGTGACAAGAATATTCGAAGGAAAAATTATTTCTCCATGGTGGATTTTTGTTATAGATATGTTGTTGGTGAACAGCTCGCTGGCAATGGCTTATGTTTTAAGGGTAAATATTAACCTGGAATTGTATTCCATGTGGGATTTTCTAAGAACTGTTGTTTGGACTTCCCTTACTTACGCCATTTTCTTTCTGGTTTTTAAAACTCATCGTGGAGTAATTCGCCATACTAACCTTGATGAATTGAAGAATATGTTTCTGGCCTCCACAACCTCATTGGCGGTTTTGTTGGTTGCAGTTACCTTTTGGGGACCGCAAGAGGTTTTATTTGGTGGTACTCCCCGGCTGGTATTGATTATTCATTATCTGTTGGTTATATTTCTCTCTTTTGGATTTAGGATGCTGGTTAAAGAAGCTTATAATTATTTCACCAGTCAAAAAGGGAACATTAATACCATCATCTATGGTACAGGCGATTTGGGGCTTATTACCATGGAAGCCATCAAAAGCAATAAGAATAATGAGTACAATGTTATAGGATTTGTAGATGAAGACTCCGGCAGACATCATGTCACTTTGTCATCATTGCCGGTGGTAAAATGGAGTGATGTCATCAGTCGAAAAGGGAGGCTGTCAAAGGTTGAGGTAATCATTCTTGCAGTTAATGAAATCAGCGTTGAAAAGAAACAGCAAATTGCCGATGCCTGTCTTCAGAATAAATGGAAGCTGAAGATAATGCCAACCGTATCCAATTGGTTGAATGGCATTTCCAACACTGAGCAGATTAGGGATGTCAAGATTGAAGACCTTCTGGGACGAGAGGAAATTCGTCTCAGCCAGCGAAATATAATGGAGGGGTTAACGGGAAAAACCATTCTGGTAACAGGAGCTGCAGGATCGATAGGGTCAGAAATAGTGCGTCAGTTGATGAAATTTCCCGTTAAACAACTGTTGCTTCTCGATCAGGCCGAATCTGCTTTATATGACTTACAACAGGAAATGCTGTTGAGTTACAGCGATGCCCCTTTTGAGTTGATTCTTTGCAGTGTGACCAATAAAAACCGAATCAGGAAGGTTTTTGAGAATTGGGATATAGATATTGTCTTTAATGCTGCGGCTTACAAGCATGTTCCTTTGATGGAATCTGCACCTTATGAGGCTATTTATGTTAATATAGGAGGGACAAAGAATCTTGCTGATATGGCTGTGGAGTTTGGAGTAGAGAAATTTGTGATGGTTTCCACCGATAAAGCAGTAAATCCCACAAATGTGATGGGGGCCTCCAAGAGGGTTTGTGAAATGTATGTGCAGGCATTGTCTGTTCAGAAAGGGGTGAAAACACAGTTTATTACCACCCGTTTTGGGAATGTCTTAGGATCCAATGGTTCGGTAATTCCTCTGTTTAAAAAACAAATTGCCCAGGGAGGGCCGCTGACTGTTACGCATAAGGATATCACCCGGTTCTTTATGACCATTCCCGAAGCTTGCCAGTTGTTGCTCGAGGCTGCTTTTATGGGGAATGGAGGAGAGATCTATGTTTTTGACATGGGGAAACCTGTAAAGATTGATGATTTGGCCAAGAATATGATAAGACTTGCCGGATTGAAGCTTGGTGAGGATATTCAAATCAAATATACCGGTTTACGACCTGGAGAAAAACTTTATGAAGAGTTGCTGGCATCTTCCGAAAATACACTTCCTACTTATCATAAAAAGATAATGATCGGAAAGATACGTCCTGTGGAGTATAATCAGGTGAATAAAGAAATTCTGGAGATGTTGAGTAATTTGGACATCGAGTCAGACGAGATCCTGTTTGCTCGTCTTAAAGGTATGGTGCCGGAGTTTTTCTGTGCCCGTCTTGAAGAGCTTTTAGAAACAGAGCCGGCTAGTATTGATCAGTAAAAACAAAATTTTAAAAGGATAAAATAGTTTTTCCTTACAATATTGATTCTCAAAAGAAATCATCGTATAGAGCAGGATTTCTTTTGCGAAAATAGTGATGTTAATTGTTTGTAAATGTGTGGCTTGGTGCAGCTGGGAAATGGCATAGGCAAGATACGAAATCCTTTGTGCCATTTTTACTTGATAATACTAGTGCGGAAATTTTATTTTAGAAATAGTATAAGCTAAGGGGTGTCTCGCCTGAATATTATTTTGTTTTCTTAAGCAGGAATGCCTTAATGAAATTTTCTGTTTAGTATCAATCAATGTGTATGTATTTCTCGTAATTTTTGGTGTTTAATTATTCTAATAAAACCATTAGCCATTGAATGGGTACAAGAGAATTACGAGTTCAAATAGGCTATAAAAATAAAATTTTATGTTATTATGAACCTAACCTGAATAATTTATAAAAAAAAAGGAGGGTTGTTCCTGAAAATGTCCTGAATTATCAGTATTTTCAGGGTGTCTAACAACACCTCTTTATACAATGATACAGAAATTTTCCGAAAACAAAGAACAAACTCTCAGACTTTTTCCAGTTGAACATAAGAACGTGGAACTAAGTTTTACCGGTGACCGTATCAGTAGTGACTGTGGGCTTCTTTTATTACATGAGGTCAATAGGCAAATCGGTTTGACTGAACGTATAAGCAACTGTATTACAGACAATCGAGATCAGCGCTATATTGACCACTCCATAGAAGAATTGGTTAGTCAACGAGCTTATCAAATCGCTGCCGGTTATGAGGATTGTAACGACAGCAATGAACTGAGACAAGATAAGATTTAAAAAACCTGTGTTGGATGGCTTCCTCAAACAGGTATGGATTTAGGTTCACAACCTACTATGAGCCGACTGGAGAATAGTGTTAATTGGCGTGATTTGTATAAGATCGGAGAAGCCTTAGTCTCCCATTTTATAGGAACCTACAGCTCTGCACCAGAAGTTATCATACTTGATTGCGATGATACCAACACTAATACTTACGGAGACCAGCAACTGACTCTCTTTAACACTTACTATCACGATCATTGTTATATGCCCTTGCATATTTACGAAGGGCTTTCTGGTAAGTTAATTTCCACCATATTAAAAGCCGGCAGACGCTCCAAACAAAGCGATGTTGCTTCTGTTATTAAGAAGTTGATACTACATATAAGGGAACAATGGCCTAAAACCCAAATAATTGTTAGGGTTGACAGTCATTTTGCATCAAAAGATCTTATGGATTGGAGCGATACTGCTGTCCAAAAAGTGGGCTACATAACAGGTCTTGCTGGAAACTCAAAATTAAAGTCTTTGGCCGAGGTTACCATAAAGAGCGCAGAGCGGGAATTTAAGCAATACGGAAAGCCTGTTAAACGCTATCATTCATTTATGTACAAGGCTAAAAGCTGGGCATCGGCTAAAAAAATGGTGGTTAAAGTGGAGGCATCTGCCCTTGGCACCAACATCCGTTATATCGTCACAAACCTGACTCAGTTCAAGGCCAAAGGATTATAAGAGAAAGGTTATTGCGCCAGGGGTGCTGCGGAACTAAGGATTAAAGAACATAAACTGTACCTGAAGTGTGACAGAGCCTCATGTACTAGTTTTAAAGCCAGTCAGTTCCGGTTGTTCTTGCATTCTATCGCCTATGTTTTAATGCATACTATGCAAAAGGAACTTTTTAAAGGCACTGAATTGGCAAATGCCAATTTCAAAACCTTACAGAACAAGATTACAAAAACAGCTACCTGGGTAAAGGAAATGAAAACCAAGATAAAAATTGAATTCCCGAAATTTTGCCCGACGAAAGAGCTTCAAACTAAGAGCTTTCAAATGTTGGGCATGCTAGTAATATAGCCGATTGCAATCCACTAAATTAAAATACTTAATCGTCAATATCTCAGAAAGCCAAGGCTTGTGGCAGGAAACCGAACACCCACAACCCTGTATGTTAAACATAATTAATCGGGGTCATAAGATTTTGCTAACTTATCCCCGAATAAATGTAAATATCGCAAGCAAACTCTTCAAATTTTTATAGAAAAGACCTGATATAATATTATGTTAACCTGATATTTGGGTAAATTTGAGGTTTATGGATAAAGCAGGCTAACTGGTTCTATGAAAGCGTTGGGGGAGGATGTTTTATATGAAGAATAAAAAAAATATTTGTGTTCTGGGATTATCAGGGTTTCCGGACTCTATTTCTGCAAAGACAAACAGATATAAGTCAATTGTTGAGATGATAACAACTTATGAAGATTCTGTCACTGTTGTTAACAGGGATGTAGGAAAGCGGATTTCTAAAAATTATGGAAAGGCAAAGGTGGTTAATAGTATTGGTTGCGATATTGATAGTTATACTCTAAGAAAATATTTGAGGAAGATTATTGTTGTTTTTGATTTCTTTAAATTAATTCAAGTTTATGGTCTAAGAAAAATTGATGCCATTATTGTTTATTCTTATTCTTTCACGGATATTATTTTTTACAAGTTATATTCATTCGTTTTTAGAGCCAAACTTTGTCTTGATTATGTTGAAAAACGTTCTCAAATGCAATACCGAAAAGGTTATTTGAGTAAAACTATTAATGATAAGTTGTTTGAGCAAATAGGTTTTATAGTTTTTGATGGAGTAATAGTGATTAGTGATTTTTTGAAAGAAGAAGTCTCTAAACAGATAAAGAGTAATAAAATATATAAGTTGCCCCCGGTGTGTGATTTTGAGTATTGCTCCGGGAGGAAGAGTAAAAACTTTGAGAAATATATTCTGTACTGTGGGTCTGTTGGCTACAAGGACGTGATTTATTTCGTTTTGGATGCATATAATGAGGCTAAGGTATTTGATTCATTTTTACTTTATTTTGTAGTGTCAGGAGGAGCAAAAGAAATTGAGCAAATTAAAAATAGGTTTGCTGAATTTCCTTATGTAAGGGTCTATTCTTATCTGCCTTATGAGCAATTGTTAACCTTGTATAACAATGCACTTGGCCTAATAATTCCAATGAGGCAAACTTTGCAAGATAAAGCAAGGTTTCCCCAGAAAATCACTGAGTATCTCGCTAGTGGCAGACCATTAATTTCAAATTCTTGGGGGGAAATTTCTAATTATTTTAAAAACAGGGAAAATGCTGTTTTGGCTGATGGTTATTTGGTTTCAAGTTATTCCGAAATCTTAAAAGAAATTGCAAGAAACGAGATAGATCTTGATTTAATTGGTCAAAGGGGCTTTGAAACAGGTCAGAAATATTTTAGTGAAAAGGCACATTTCAAGGCACTTAATCATTTCTTGCATTCTTTGTAAATGGTGGTTTATACCCCACGATAATAGGGCTACAAGAACTTGAGTCCGTAGGTATCCGGTATTGAGCAGTTTGGTTTTATGGTTTTTTATGCGTCACTTTCTTTCTCCTCTTTTTCCTCTTCTTAATCTCTTTCTCCGTATTGTAATAATACGAATAGTCTTTCTTCTCAAACTGGGCACCGTTCAAAACAACTCCCACATGCTCCAGTTTTTTCATCTTTTCATCATTCAAACATCTTTTGAGGACCGATTTCGGGGTCACATTCTGACGGGTAATAAGTAATGTCAGATCACTATATTTGGTTAAAAGATAGGCGTCACTGACCAGACCGACCGGAGGAGTGTCAATGATTATAATCTCAAAATGTTTTTTGAGGCTGGCAAATAGCTGATCGGTTTTCTTATTGGCAATTAACTCTGTCGGGTTTGGGGGTATGTCTCCGGAGGTTATGATGTTCAGGTTTCCTGTGCTGGATGGTTGAACTAGTGTTTCCCACTCTTTTTCTCCAAGCAGATAATGTACCAGTCCCGGTGTTTTTAAATCCGGGAACATCTCTTCGTTAATGGCTGGCATCCTCAGGTCAAACCCCATCAATAAGGTTGTTTTGCCTAACTGAGCAAATGAATTTGCCAGGTTGGCTGCAAATACGGTTTTTCCCTCTGAAGGAACAGATGAGGTTACCAGGATTGTTTTTTCGGGTTGTTCCAGAGCGTAAAATCCAATGGAGGTTCTGATGTTTCGGAAGGCTTCGGCCAATGGGGAATGTGAGTTGGCCTCTAACACAGGTCTTTTGTGGGAGTCTGTATGTAGAGGAACAGTTCCGATAAGGGGATAGTTAGTTAATTCGGATATTTCGGACTCATCCTGAATCTTATCATTGTTGTACACTTTTAAGAAAACAATAACTGCCGGAAACATAAGGCCGAAAACAACAATCATCAGGATACTTCGCGTTTTATCGGGGGTAACCTGTCCCCGGGCTATGGCCTCCTCTACAATTTCGTGGTCGGGAAGGTTGGCTGACTTTGCCAGCTGAGCTTCCGCCCTGCGCTCGAGCAGGTAGGTGTACATCTCATCATTCATCCGAAACTTCCGCTCAATATTGAGGAGCGTCTGTTCGGTTTTTGGCAGTTTTCTTATTTCCTGACTCAACTGATAAAGCCTCCTGTTCAGATCGTTCAGAGAAAGTTGCGTTGTTTCAATAATGCTACGTGTGGTTTGCAGCAATGAATTTCTTAGGGTCTGAATACGATGATTGATGCGGATAATATTCGGGTTTTCTATATTGGTGTTAAATTGCAGACTTGACTTTTCCGCATTGAGAGAGGCCAATTCTCCAATAAGCTGATTTAATACCGGATCGTTAACCCCCATTGCTGAAGGGGCAACAATGTCATTGATGTCCAGGTTGTTTTCTATGTTGTTCAAAAGATAGGTGAGGTAATCCAGGCGTGCTTCCAGCGAAGCCTTTTCATTTTCCAGTTCGTTGGACTGGGTAATAATCATTTGTCCCTGAAAGGACACATCCATAACCTCATTGCGACTTCTGAATCCTTCGAGGACAGACTCTGCGGCAGCGAGTGAGTCCATGACTCCTACAAGTTGCCTTTCAATGAATTCAATGGTATTGGAGGCAATTTGATTCTTTTTGTCAAGGGTGTAATTCACTGAGTTCTGAGCCAGTTTGTTAAGGAAGTTTTTCCCTTTTTTGATATTGTTCTCAGTAATAGAAATCTCAATAATTGAACTTTCACGGGTTACTCTGTCAAGTCTGATTTTCGATTGATAATGCGCCGCCAGTGTTTTAATGGTTCTGGTTTTAAATAGGAATTTCCGTCCTATATATCTCTCTCCTCGTGAAATGATTTCCTCATTGGGAACAATTGTAAATACAAAGTTGGGAGTGCTGATTTTTTCGAAAAACTTATGGGTATCAGAGTAATATTGATTATCGTGGATTAAAGTAAGTGTGAACTGGTCTTTAGAATGAAATTCTACCGAAAAATCGAGGTTTGACAACTTAACTTCGGAAGTATCCGGAATGACGGTAAACGGACTTTCCTGATAAATTTCATTGGTTCGAAACAAATCATCTTTAAAATAGGAGATGGTAAAATCAAGTTGTTTTAGCACTTTCTCAATTTGTCGTCGGGAGGTAAGGATGATGAGCTGATTCTCAATGTTGCTTTGACTGCCCAGGTTAATTCCCGGAAGTGCATTTTCTCCACCGCCTGTCATGGATGATTGAGTTTCACTACCTTCGGATACCAATAATCTTGTACTTATTTGGTATTGTGGGGTGGTGGTTTTATTGTATAAAATTACTCCTGCTACTGTAAGCGTCAGAAATATTGGAAAGAAGTACCAATACTTCAGCATTTGCTTCAATAACTTTAGAATATTCAGATTGTTTTCTCTTTCGGTATCTTCGTTGTAATTGGTCATTCTTCAAATCTTTAGTTTTCTTCCCGCGAGTTCAGATAAGTAAGTATGGCAAAGGTGGCTGTAATCATGGAAACTCCTGCTGTAACAAAAGTGGTGTTCAGACTAAGTGCCTTGTAAGGTCTGGGTTCCACATAAATGATGTCGCCTGGTTGCAACCAGAAATATTGGGAGTAGATGGTTCGCTCGTCTGTGATGTCTATGATAAACATTTGAGGAATTTCATTCCGATGACGAATAAGGCGTACTTTTTTCCTGTTTCCAAAGTCTGTAAGGTCTCCTGCCAGACTGAGTGCTTCTATGATGTTAATTTTTTCACTGTTGAGTGGGAATCTTCCGGGCATATTAACTTCTCCAATAACAGTAATGTTGTCGTTCAATTGTTTCACGATGACATTGCTTTGCTCCAGATATCGGCTGACAGCAAGGGTGAGTTTGTCTCGTATTTCTTCCAACGTGAGGCCTGCAACAAATATTTTCCCAATAAACGGGTATTCAATTGATCCGTCCATGTCCACCCGGTATCCTAAAAGACTTGTTGCTGATGCTGATTCCGGCATGTTGGTATAGCCTGATTCATTATTCAGGAAAGCCGATGTTTGTTCATCAAGACTGGTTACACGTATGTAAAGCAGATCATTAACTTCAACTTTGTATTCGGGCGGATTCTGCAAAAAAGTTCCATCAATATCATTTAATTTCCGTGGCAGGTCTCCGTCCAGGTAGATGGATTTTTTCAGGGAATAGCATGAAGAAAAAAGTACTACAACCAGGCTTACAATCAATGTTCTTATCAATCCGTTTATCATTTTCTGGAATTTTATCAGATAGTAATTTTTTTATGACCTCAATTTCAACCAAAGTTACGGTATAATGCAAGAAAATAATCAAGGAAATATTTGCGCTGGTCAAATAAAATGCAGGGTTTGGGTATTTTGGAAGATTGGGAGAATTTTTGAGAATCAGTTTTAGTCTTGCGACGTTAAAAAGTATGACTTAAAATTCAGGCTGAAAAAACATAAATTTATGCCACTCAAATAAAAGTATAGCGCTTCTGTCAAAATACAATCGACAACGGTTGGCTTTCTACTTATATTTCAAAAACATTAATTGTTTTCAAAGTTAATTTTGTTGTTATGAGAATATTATTGTTTGTCTTTTCTTTATTATTAGTGGCAGGAGTTGGGTTTTCCGGTTGTGGTAGATCTAAAGTGGATAACTCTGATAAAGCAAAAAATGCCAAAGTTGTTTTTTTGCATCACAGCACAGGTGGAGTTATTTGGCGGGTGGAAAACAGCCTTTGGGCGAGAGTTAAACGGAAAATAGGTTTTGAGACAGGAATCCCGCGGTGGTTTGATAAGTATAATAAACAAAATGGAACCAATTATCAGATTCGTGAAATGAATTTTCCAAAACGCGATCCATATGGCTGGAATAATTATCCATATGACTATTATAATATATGGGTGAAAAACGGGCATCAGGATTATTTTATGGAGGAGCCCACATTAAAAACACTTACCGCCGATTATGATGTTGTCATCTTCAAGCATTGTTTTCCTGCAAGTGATATTGTATTTGATATTCAGCCTGATGTGAATTCGGATGTTAAGTCAGTGGAGAATTACAAATTACAATATGAAGCTTTAAAAAAGGAGATGTATAAATATCCTGATACAAAATTTCTGCTTTGGACGCCTCCAGCTCTTGTCGAAGCTGCAACCACTCCGGAGTCAGCCAGGGCAGCAACAGAGTTCTCATTGTGGGTGATTGAAGAGTGGGATCAGCCGGATGACAACATTTTTATCTGGGACTTCAGAACTCTGGAAACAGAGGGGGGAATTTATCTGGCTCCTGAAAATGCTGCTGGCGAAAGGGATTCTCATCCATCCTATTCGTTTGCAAAACGGATTTATCCGCTTTTTGCGCGCAGAATTGTTGAAGTGATCGAACATGCACCCCGGAATGTGAAATAAGTTAAACTAATAGATAAAATTGAAACAAATGAAGGAATCAGTTAAAAACTTTATTGCAGAAACATCTTTTACCGATCCTGCAAAAATAAAAGATGATACAATGCTTTTTGAGGAGGGAATTTTTGACTCAATGGGTTTGTTGAGTCTGATCTCTTTTTTGGAAGAAAACTTTGGAGTACAGACTGATGATGTGGATCTGATGGAGGATAATTTTAAAAACCTGAATGCTATTGAGGGGTATGTTAAGATGAAAAAAAGTTATTCAGAAGTCTAGGGGGTAACCGGATTTTACCTTTTTACAGCTCCAGCTCTCCTTTTCCCTGCCTTACAATTTCAAACTCACCCTCTGTGGTACAGTCCACAATAGTAGACGCTTCGTTTCCGCCATAACCCCCATCAATTACAATATCCACCAGGTTCTGATATTTTTCATGAATCAGTTCCGGATCTGTTGTATATTCCAGGATTTCATCCTCATCCTTGATGGAAGTACTGAGAATCGGATTGCCCAGTTCTTTGACAATCTCAATAGCAATGGGGTTGTCAGGGATTCTGAGGCCGATGGTTTTTTTGTTGCTTTTGAAAAATTTCGGAACGCTATTGCTTGCCTGTAAAATGAAGGTAAAAGGCCCCGGCAGATTCTTTTTTACAAGCTTAAATGTGGCACTTCCCAGGGGCTTTGTATAGTCCGAGAGATGGCTCAGATCACTGCAAATGAATGAAAGGTGATCTTTTTTGGGGTTGATGCCTTTGATGCGTGCAATTTTCTCCAGTGCTTTTGTATTATTTATGTCGCACCCCAGACCATAGACTGTGTCGGTGGGGTAGATAACAATGCCACCATTACGCAATACTTCAACCACCTTTTGTATTTCACGGGGATTGGGATTTTCCGGATAGATTTTTACGAGCATAGCATCTTTGATTATTGGTTCAGCAACAAACAAATATAAGCATAGATTATTATGAATGACAGGTTATAAATAAAAAAACGCCTGACTCAAAAAGAAGCAGGCGTTATTTTGAGCGGGAAACGGGACTCAAACCCGCGACCCTCAGCTTGGAAGGCTGATGCTCTATCAACTGAGCTATTCCCGCAAAAGTGGGGCAGAACAGGTTTTGTGTTTTCAAATAACAGAGGTCTTAATAAACCTGAACCATAAAAATAAGACCTAAAAAAACCTGATCGCATTACAATCAGGCTTTTTTATTGAGCGGGAAACGGGACTCAAACCCGCGACCCTCAGCTTGGAAGGCTGATGCTCTATCAACTGAGCTATTCCCGCAAAAAGTGGGGAGAGCAGGATTCGAACCTACGAAGGCTGAGCCAACAGATTTACAGTCTGCCCCGTTTGACCGCTTCGGTATCTCCCCGGTAATTTAAAAGAACGTTTACAGGCCTTGTAATGCCTTGCGTTTGGGACGACAAAGATAAATAAATTATCTTATCTGCAAACGAAATGTTGATATAATTTTTTGTGAGAGCCAATAGAGGGATTCGAACCCCCGACCGGCTGATTACAAATCAGCTGCTCTGGCCAACTGAGCTATATTGGCATTGTGCACCGTAGCTTAAGTGAAGGTGCGCTTTGTCCTCCTTTGCCAAGGCTAAGGAGGAGGCTGTGGGGAGAGCAGGATTCGAACCTACGAAGGCTGAGCCAACAGATTTACAGTCTGCCCCGTTTGACCGCTTCGGTATCTCCCCGGTAATAAATTTCACAAGACCCGCAATTTCAAAGATCAAAAATGGTGAGCCAATAGAGGGATTCGAACCCCCGACCGGCTGATTACAAATCAGCTGCTCTGGCCAACTGAGCTATATTGGCAGGGCGGGTAAGCTACCTATATCGCACCGCTACAACCGCCTACCCTTGCTGCCGTCAGGCCCTGGGGGAGTTCAGCAGGAGCTGGTCGTATAGGACTTACCCGGGGTGCAAAAGTAGAAATTTTACCATTGCCGGCAAATTTCCGGGTGAAAAAAATTTGTGGTTTTTGGGTAGTTTATAGCTAATGTGTTTGATTTCAATTTGTTTTTAAACAAAATTTTTTCAATTTTTCTTTTAAATGGTTGACTTCTGACATAGCACGAAGCAATTTGAATGTAATGGAGAAAGCAATGAGGCATTCTCATTTTTTTCTCGGTAAACAGGGACAATTTATGTATTTTAGCCGTCTATTAATTTGAAATAAGTTACATAAATGATGGATAATTTGTCAACAGAAAAGACAGACAGGGAGTTACAAAAGAATAAAGCCCGGTTTATCTTGAATCAGGGGGCTTTTATGGGCCTTGCACTTGCTGGTGTTTTCTGGTTTACACAGGTGACCGGACTTGAAACCTCTTTTTTGAATAATGTATTGACCTGGTTGGTTTATATAGGCTTTATTCATATCTCCATGGTTCGCTATCGTCAGAATTATTTGGGCGGTTTGTTGGGATACGGACAGGGAGTTTGGCTGGGGACCCGAATGGGAATGTTAGCAGGTATCATTTTAGGCGCCTGGATGTTTCTGTATATGAAAGTGATTAATCCTGGCTATACCGATGAGCTGATTGTCCAGATGCAGGAATCTTATCTTTCTATGGGAATGTCAGAGAATGAGGTTGCTCAAATGGAAGATCTCTTTTCTCTGGTTGCCAATCCGGCTTTAATGATTACATCAGGTGTTTTTGGTGCCGGTTTCACGGCTTTGCTTTTCTCTCTGATCATTGCCATATTCCAGCGCCGAAGACCGCAGGACCCGTTTTCTAATGCGATGAAAAACATTGAGTAATGGAGTTATCAGTTGTTGTCCCTTTTCTGAATGAAGAAGAATCACTGCCGGAGCTTATCCGGTGGATTGAGCGTGTATGTTCAAAAATGGAGGTGAATTTCGAAGTTGTTGTTGTTGATGATGGAAGTACAGATCATTCCTGGGAGGTGGTTAAAGAGTTAAAGAGAGAGTTTGACTTTCTGATCGGACTTCGTTTTCGCAGAAACTATGGTAAGTCTGCAGCATTAAACAAGGGGTTTGAGGCAGCACAGGGAGATGTGGTGATTACCATGGATGCGGACTTGCAGGACAGCCCTGATGAGATTCCCGAACTTTATGCCCTGATTAGCAAGGATGGTTATGATCTTGTGAGTGGATGGAAAAAGAAACGCCATGATCCTTTGAATAAGACGCTTCCAAGTAAGTTATTTAACAGGACGGCACGAATAATCTCCGGAATTAAACTTCATGATTTTAATTGCGGCCTTAAGGCTTATCGAAATGAAGTTGTGAAGAATATTGAGGTGTATGGCGAAATGCATCGTTACATTCCAATTTTGGCCAAACGTGCCGGTTTTTATAAGATTACAGAGAAGGTTGTGAACCATCGTGAGCGCAAGTATGGTGTTACTAAATTTGGAATTGAAAGATTTATGAAAGGATTTCTGGATCTCTTATCTGTGATGTTTATATCAAAATTTGGCAACCGCCCAATGCATCTCTTTGGGGCGTTAGGGACACTCATGTTTTTTATTGGATTTGGTCTTGCAATCTGGCTCGGAGCCCATAAGTTGTATTGTGTTGCTCATGGGGTGGTAGCTCCTTTGGTTACCAGTAATCCGTTTTTTTATATAGGACTGGTTTGTATGATTTTGGGTACGCAGCTTTTTGTTACAGGCTTCCTGGCAGAACTGGTCTCCCGGAACCGGCCGGACAGAAATGAATATTCAGTGTCTGAGAAATTTTAAAATTAAATCTTTTCCGGTGTTCTAATCTTATCTTAGAAATAAACCCGCTTATGTCTTTTTATCAATCTATTGCACCATATTACGATTATATCTTTCCTCCAACCCCCATGCATGTTGCTTTTGTTAAAAGCAAAGCAGGGGATATTTCCGGAAAACGAATGCTGGAGGCAGGATGCGGGACAGGAAATCTGGCATTGCAACTGGCGGGTCAAGGTGCGGTGGTTGAGGGAGTTGATCTGGACCCTGAAATGATCTCTGCTGCCCGGGGGAAGGCCGGTTTGTCAGAGAATGTACGGTTTAATCAGTTGGATATATTAAGGATCTCTGAAAAATTTGAACCCAACTCATTTGATGCAGTGGTTTCTTTCGGGAATACACTCGTTCACTTAAAAGATGCGGACCAGGTTATGCAATTTTTGCAGCAGGTAAAAAATGTTTTGAAACCCGGAGGTTCACTGATGGTTCAGATTATTCATTATGACCGCATTCTGAATCAGAAGATTAATGCTTTACCAACCATCGATAATGAGGAGATAAAGTTTGAACGGTTTTACGACCTCGATGAGACAGAAGGATTTATTGATTTCAGAACTGTTCTTACTGTGAAAAAAAGGGGGCAGAGGATTCAGAATTTAGTAAGGCTTTTACCTTTGCGAAAAGGAACCATCGTGGAACTCCTTCAAGAATGTGGATATAAGGATATTCGGTTTTATGGAAACTTTAAAGAGGATGATCTTACTGCAGATTCTCAGCCTCTTATATTCACCGCTCGAAAATGATCTTTTTCTATGGGGTTGGGAAATTGAGCTTTATCAGTTCCACAACTTTTTTATCGATGGGAAACGTCATCTCTTCCGGGTTTAAGTCACGAATAGCAATCCACCTGAAGGACTGACTTCCGTTTCTTTCATTTTCGAAATCAAACTTCTTACGGGAGAACTTCAGGTTGTGATGTTCAGGCAACTGAAACAGGTAATAAATGCTGATCAATTGTGTGTCTTTGAAGAATCGGGTGGGCTGAAAAAAATCTGTGGTGTAAAAGTGCCCTGTAACAGTAATTTCAACCCCCATCTCCTCCCGGCACTCTCTTTTCAGGCAATCTACGGGGCCTTCTCCATACTCCAATCCTCCGCCGGGAAGTTTGGTCATATAGGTGTCCATTACATATTCATCGGTAACCAGTAACTGCTTATTCCGGATGCAGACTCCATAAACTCTTATGTTGAAACAAGTTGGGTTGCTCATGCTGAAAGTAAAAAAAGCCGGAGCTCTTCTCTTTAGATTGTAAACCGCGAGAAAGAATCATTTAATTAAAATGGAGCTCCGGCCTGTGTTGAGTAAGTTTTTAGTATCCGTCATTAAGTTGTTCTTCAACAAATGTAATAACTTCCTCAGGACTTTGGGGGTCAAACCAGGTAATTTCTTTGTCACGTCTGAACCATGACAGTTGTTTGCGCGCATATCTTCTTGAATTTCTCTTAATCAGTTCAATGGCTGTTTCGCGGGATGTTTTTTTATCAAAGTAATCAAAAAACTCTCTGTATCCAACGGTATTGAGAGCATTTAAGTCTTTATGCGGGTAAAGATTGAGGGCTTCTTCTTCCAACCCTTCCTGTATCATTTGATCTACTCTCAAGTTGATTCTCCGGTGCAATTCGGCCCGGTCCATGTCCAGGCCTACTTTAATGATCCGGAACGGACGTTTTTTTCTGGTGTTTGTTCGGAGATCGGAATAGGGGCGTCCGGTCATCAGGCATATCTCGACGGCATGAATCACCCGTTTGGGGTTTTTCAGATCTACTTGTTCGTAAAAGACCGGGTCCAGTATTTTTAATTGTCTTCTGATGCTCTCGATGCCTTCTTTTTGGTATTTTTCCTGTAAGTTTTGGCGAAGTTCAGGGTCGATTGTTGGTAAATCGTCAATCCCATTGCAGAAAGCATCGATATAGAGCATAGAGCCCCCTGTAAGAATGATGGTGTTATTTTGCTGAAACAGTTTGTTGGTTAAAGCCAGAGCTTCCTGCTCATATTCGTATGCACTGTAATAATTAAAAATGGAATGTGTGCCAATGAGAAAGTGCGGTGCCTGCTCAAGTTGTTCTTGTGTTGGGGCTGCAGTTCCGATTTTCATTTCCTTGAAAATCTGACGTGAATCGGCTGAAATTACAGGGCAATTTAGTTTTTGTGCCAGATGGATACTTAGTCCGGTTTTTCCGATTCCCGTCGGGCCGGTAATTACAATGATTGTTTTATCGTTTAATACCATTCTTCTTCATCGTATGAGTCCTGTTGTTCTCCGAGATCCATGATGTCTTCGTTGTCTTCATCTCCTGTGAACTCAAGCAAATCGATGTCATCCAGATCTCCGCTTTCCAGAGCAGAACTGTCAAGTTGGAGTGGTGGATTGCCATGCCGCCTGGTGCATACCGTTTGATTGATTTCACCGTCACTTATTTCGAATAACTCCAGGAATAGCGCCCGTTCTGCAAACTGATCAAAAACATACAGTAGTCTTTGTTTTTTCTCAGTAATAAGCTCGCCTAGGTTGGTGTTGTCCATCACTTTTATGTCAGGATCCTGACCATCGGTCATGTCTATTAGTGTAACCTCTACCTCCTTGTGCCAGTTTTGGTCTGTAAGAAAGAAGGAGGTCATCTGGCTCTTGTCATAATCCAACTCTTTCACAAGAAAAGTATGTAAATCAAAGAAAGTTGCGTAGCTGTTGATGGCAATTTCTCTGATAAAATCTTCATTTTCACCGGATATGATCCGAAATTTGTATATCATATATGCCTGAAAAGTTCTGTTTTTTGATTGATTATGGTAAGGAAAAACGCAAAACTATCCGAATTGTTACAAAAAACCGGTATTTTTCTGCCTGAATAGAGCAATTATTGACTAAAGGAGCGTTTTGAGAAGATAAAGCAGGTTGAAAACTAATTGAATTTTGATATGATGAATGGTCGATTGATTGGACCAATGGTCTTTGTTTTTTGGATGGTCTCCGGATTGAATGGGGTATATTGCCAGGGAGTCAATAACGTAGGTGGAGAAAAGTCTGATTCTCCTGAAAAGGTTTCAGGAATAGCCGGATTGGGAGAAAAAGTACTTGACCTTGTTACCTGGGAGAAGGAGGGTGTTGTATATACTATTTATCCGTCTCTGAGTGTGAGTCCCCGCAATGGGTTTGTTTACGGGGTGATGCCTGCCGTGAAATGGAACAGTGCACATAAGGGAAAGTTTAACACCCTTGCGATTAATGCTGAACATTCTACCAAAGGGATGCTTCAGTTGCAGTTGGAGCATGAATGGTACCTTGGTGAGTCCTGGCTGACGACGGGCGATGCATTTTTGAATAGCCGGGAAGATCAGTTCTGGGTGGGAGCCAACGATGACGAGTTCTTTTTTGACAGGAGGGAGTTTCGGATAGAATGGGACTTTTTAAACAATCCAATTCCTTCATTTTGGATTGGTGGAGGGATACTTCTGAACAATAATCACTTTGAAGAGTCGGCTTCCTTAGTTTTTGGAGAGGAGGGTCTTAAGGGAGCCGAAGGTGGTTTCATTGCAGGGGTTGGGCCTAAACTGTTGATTGACACAAGACATCGAACACTGTCTCCTGAGAAAGGTACGTGGCTGGAAATTATCCCCTTGTTTGCAGGAGTTGCCGGCTTCGGAGATTACAGGTATCAGCGATATACTATTGACGGACGACAGTACATTGCATTGAAGGAGGAGGTTACATCTTTGGCTTTTCAGATAGTAGTTGATTATGCTGACGGGGATATTCCTTTTTACGAGGAACCTCAGTTGGGAGGGAAAGAAAGACTACGTGGAATCGGGCATCCACTTGAGGAAACCGGGAAGGCTGTATGGTTGGCAAGAGCAGAAATCCGGCAACATATATGGTGGCGACTGGGTGTGGTGGCTTTTGCAGGTGCAGGCAAAGCCGATAGCGGATATAAAAAGCCTTTTGCCGATATGGTTTCATCGGTAGGCGGTGGGCTTCGCTTTAGAATGCTTCCGGACGATCCGCTGAATGTGCGTTTCGATTTTGGGGTCTCTTCCATTGGAACCACGGGTTTTTTTATATCTTTGAAAGAAGCTTTTTAACCTGATTACTTCACAATTTATCAGGTTGATCTGATTAGAATATGTTTGCATACAAAACAAACCGCCCGATGAAGTTTTGCTCCTTCTGTACTTTGCTTCTTGTGGTGACTTTTTGGAGTTGCCAGACCCCTTTTCAGAGGGAGGCGAAAAGGACTTTGGTTGCCATAGATAGTCTTATTTATGAGGATTATGAAGTGGCTAATGATTCTTTAAGAGATATTGATGTTTTCCAGCTGAATTTAAAAAACAGAGGATATTATTATTTACTAAGTACAATTCTAAAAAGCAGATTGGATGAAAGCTTTGTAAGCGATTCGGCAATTAGTGTTGCTGTAGAAAGCTTTCGGAGTCCTTTGCCAAATAATAATATTGCCAGAGCTCTTATTTACCAGGGGATTGTAAGGTATAAGATTCCCAATATTCCCGATTCACTTGTATTCACTTCTTTGAAGGAGGTAGAGCCAATGGTAGATGCATTCCCGGGGTTGCTTCGTCTTGAAGAAGAAACGAAACTTTGGTTTTTCCTTGGCATCCTGCATTATAATAACAATAATTTCCAACAGGCTGAAAAGTACCTGGATATGGCTTTACGTAAAGCAGAGCAAATGGAAGATGTATCTGCGGTTGTGATTACCTCTCTGGCCGTGTTTTGGAGATACATGTCTATTGGGAACAGAGAGAAGGCTAAAGGGGTGTTGGATAAACTTGAGAATGTGGAAGGGATTTCTTTTGAAGATCAGTATGACATCATCAATGCCCGGGCGGCTTTTTATTATTATTATAAAGATTATGAGAATGCCTTGAAGGAGTATAAAATCCTTGAGGAGCAGATGTCTGAAGTTAAGCTTAAGCCGCGGCTGTCTAATATCTATTATTCAATTTCCCGTATTTATTCAGGTTTAGGAAAAAGGGATTCAAGCTTGTATTATGCAAAAAAATCGGTAGAACATTTTCCTGATTCTTTAGGTGAATGGCAGGATTATTATCTGTTTGTCAATTTGGGGAGTGAAGCTTCTAAGGTTGGTGATTATGAGTTGGCTGCCGCGCAATATAAAGATGCGGTAGATTTTTTGGTGGATAAATCCGGCGAAAGAAGTGAAAAGAAAATCCTGGAACTGGAGAAACAATATGATCTGTCTGAGGCCAGGGTGGAGACATTAAGACAGAAACAGAAGTTTCAGCGATTTGCCTTTATTGCCGGGGCCGGCTTTGTTCTTCTGGTTTTTATTGTTTTAATTTATTTTCTTAACCTTCGGAAAAGTCGTGTGGAGTATGAAAATGAACGTTTGATGAGAATCTCTGCAGAAAAAGAGGTTGCCGGGAAGGTGCGTGAAGGTTTTCAGCGCCGTCATCTATTGCGTTTTTATCAGTTGATTACTCAGCGGGAGATGGTTGCTCAGCAGCGTTTTGATATGCTTTCTCAAAAATACATCCGGTCAGATTCCTCAGCCTATAAGGAGTTGCAGACCGAACTGAATGCATTGAAAGAGGAATTCTCGGGAATGATGTATGATTTGATGAACGATGATTTATTCTATTCTAATGTAGATGTTCCCTCAGGTTTTCCACTTAGCAATACGGAGAAAGTTGTTCTTTTTCTGCTAAAGTTTGAGATTCCTTCTGTGGAGATTGCCACGGTCCTGGGAATTACCAATAATAATTTAAGGGTTAGGAAATCTAACCTGAAAAAAAGGATTCTCGAAAACCTCTCTGACTATCCTTCTCTTAATAATTTGCTTGCATTGTTTAATTGATGACGCAAGATTAATATTAAAACGCTGAATTTATATAAATCTGAAACTTCTTGTTGGTGGTTGTTTTAACTTGCTGTTTGCTAGTTTGTTCAACTGTTCATCCCATTGTTTTTTAGCATACTCCCATTTATCCCACTATTGTTAATATTTGTCTGATATTTACTTGGTAGGCAGGTTATTGTATTGTTTAATACCATTAAATAAAATGAGTGGCCTTAAAAAGTGTTGATTACGTGCAGTTTATCCATTTACTTTGAATTGTGATTTATTGTTGCACTTTTATTTGATGACCATGTTACAAAGAAATTATTTTTTAATTATAGCATTTCTTCTGTCAATGATTTTTTCGGGGATTGCTTTTGCCGATAATGATAACGAAGAAGAGTCTGAGCCTGAGCCGGTTGATTTGTTTAAGGTGCGGGACACCACCCTGAAATCCTTTAGTATTCTTAAGAATCTTTCTTCTCTGGCATCTGTAGATGCTGAAATAAGAGGAGATGATTTGGTGTTATTTGTAAAGGATTATATTGGTGTTGTGGATGTTGATGTGACGGCTGTTTCAGGTTCCGGAAGTGTTGGTAAAGCACTTTATGTGCATGGTTCCGACTATTTCGTGATTGATCTGTCAACTCTTGCTGCCGGAGAATATGAAATCGAATTAAATGCGGGAACTGTAAAGTTCGTCGGACAGTTTTCCATTGACTGAATAAAACCCGCCCCCCCTGATGTTTAAGCCCTCGAAAGCCCCCTGTGCCCGCAGGGGGCTTTTACTAACAAATGATGTTTTATGAGTGTACTGCATGATCAAGTCGGTTTTTTGCCTGCAACAAAGGAGTGTTTGGCTTCGGTTGATTTCAATTGGAGGTCGGGAGCTGTGGTAGGTACGTTTAAAGGAAAAGTTACCGTTGATGACATTCTTTCCTTTTGGGATGATTTGATGAGAGGAGGGGATCTGCCTGCGGAGACCAAAGGGGTGTTGCTTGATTTCAGTAATGCCAAATTGAGCTTTAAAGCCTCAGCATATCTTCGGATTGTTGATTATTTTGTTGAGAATATTTCATTTGTCAGGCGGTTTAAAATTGGAGTTGTGGCAAATACTCCGCACAACATTGTAGTGTTGATGCTAATTGCCCGCGAAAACTATATGTATGAATTAAGGCCTTTTACCACCAAGCGTGCTTGCCTGGTTTGGATTAAAGGATAATCAGATTTAATAGGAATAGTAAAAACCCTTTGACCTTTATTTTATTCCCGTTCTACCCGTGTTCAAAACGCAGAATTATTTTTTTGTGTTATGAATGTAAAGCCCCGGATGCCATATTCACGGTATCCGGGGTTTTTTGTGTTTTGTAACTATATTCGGCCTATTGCCATTGTGTTTTCTTCTTTTTTGTACACTGTTGTCCGTCGGTTCAAAAATGGTGAAATCATCTCTGGTTTTTGCTTGATTTTATCATGCAGTCTAAAGTCATATAAAAAAAACATGTTTAAATAAACCATTGCAACTCTTTGTTGTTATAGGTATAAGAAATATATTTGCAAATAAAGCATATTAAAAAAAGATGTTATGAGGTTTTCTAAACGCGTGCAATATGGGCTTGTGTTCCTTTTGCAGTTGCATTACTCCTGGCCTGAACATCGTTCTGTAAAAGAACTTGCTGAATCAGATGATCTTCCCTCCAAATTTCTGGAAGGTATTGCTGCTGATTTTCGTAAGTTTTCTATTGTGAATGTAAAAAGAGGTGCTCAGGGGGGATATAGTCTTGCAAAGCCATTGAAAGAGATTACTTTTCTAGAAGTACTGCGATGTCTCGACCCTGAGTGGGAGAGACAAAATAAAAATAGCAGCCGGGAAAACAGAACATCCAGAAAGGAAGCTGTTTCTTCATTTCTGAATCAGACATCTGGTTCTGTTGACAGAGTTTTTGGAGAGATTTTTCTTGATGTTCTTCCGGCTTTAAATGTTCAGGATGAAGGATTGATGTATTACATATAAAAAAAGAATGTTATGACAAAAATTGCTCAAAATATGACGGAACTGATTGGTAATACCCCTCTTGTGAAAGTTAATAAACTAACCGGTGAGGCAGGAGCTGAGGTTGTTGCCAAGCTTGAATTTTATAACCCCGGTGGTTCTGTAAAAGACAGACCGGCATTGTCGATGATTGAGGCAGCAGAAAAGGAGGGGGTACTTGATGCAGAAACTATAATTGTGGAACCTACGAGTGGAAATACCGGGGTCGGACTTGCGCTTGTAGCCGCAGTAAGGGGGTATAAATTAATTTTGACTATGCCCGAAAGCATGAGCATCGAACGCCGAAAACTCCTTAAGAAATTTGGAGCCGAGTTGGTGCTTACACCTGCTCCGGATGGTATGAAAGGAGCCATTGCCAAGGCCAGGGAAATTGCCGATAAGTATGCGAAATCTTTCATCCCGCAGCAGTTCCAGAATAAAAATAATCCTGATGCTCATTACCGTACAACCGCTCAGGAGATTTTGGATGATACCGATGGTCAGGTGGACGTCTTTGTGGCAGGCGTCGGAACAGGAGGAACGATAACGGGTGTTGGTCATCATTTAAAAAAGAAACAACCGGGTGTGAAGATTGTCGCTGTTGAGCCCTCTGCTTCTCCTGTTCTGTCGGGTGGACAACCGGGCCCTCACAAAATTCAGGGGATTGGTGCCGGTTTTGTACCTGACATTCTGGATCAGGATGTCATTGATGAGGTGGTAACAGTAGATAATGAGGATGCCATCCATTTTAGCCATGAGGCTGCTCAAAAAGAGGGAATTCTTTGTGGTTATTCATCCGGTGCGGCATTGTGGGCAGCAGTAGAACTAGCAAAGAGACCCGATTTGAAAGGGAAGCGTATTGTGGTGCTTTTGCCTGATACCGGTGAACGCTACCTGAGTACGTTTGAAATTTAGTGTTTTATCATTTTCCGAAGGAAAACCGCTCCCGACTATTAAGGGGCGGTTTTTTTTAGTGCCTGTTGGCACATTTTTTGTTAACCACAAAACAATGTGTATAAGTTTTAAATGATGTAAAGATGGCATTGAAAGTACTTGACTGTAACTGGTTTTGGGTGTTTTGTTGTTTTTATGTTTTGTTTCCTTCTTTTTCCGGAATTTTGACTCTTATGGTTACTTCCGGGCTCTGATTTTATTCCAATTCTTTTTTGCTTAAGAAAATAACACAATCCGTCAGCTTTGTGAATGCGAACCATTGGTTGTAAGTCCGATGGTCAGTGATTTAGTGCGTTCTTTTGATTGACAATCTTCCTGATTAATAAATATTTTCCGGTTCGGATTTCTGAATCCGATCCTGAGTGTTTTTATTCGTTGTCGAACTTTTAAAAAATGAATTGTTCATGAAAAATCGAATTGTACTTTTTTCAAAGTGGTTTGCAGTTTTGTTTTTTATTTTGGGTGCTTCCGCTTCCATGAGAGCAGACAATGGTATAATGCTCTATACCCCATACACCAGTGTTTCCGTTCCACCGGGTGAAACGATTGAATACTCTGTAGATGTCAAAAATACCGGCACTGTTGTCCGTAATGTGGATGTTTATGTGTCGGGTCTTAAAAAAGGCTGGGAAACTACCCTGAAGGCCGGGGGATATAAGATTCGTCAGATATCTGTATTGCCGGGCGAGACAAAAACAATGAAACTTACAGTGAATGTGCCAATGAAGGTAGATAAAGGAGGTCATTGGTTCAGGGTGGTAGCCAGAGGCTTTGCAACCCTTCCTTTGATGGTGGATGTTTCGGAACAGGGAACTTACAAAACAACCTTTACCAGTGATCAGATGAATATTGAGGGACATTCGGATGCCAATTTTTCCTTCCGGACCGAACTGAAAAACAGTACTGGAGAAGCTCAGGCGTATTCTTTGCTTTCTTCCGCTCCCCGTGGGTGGAAGGTCGTGTTTAAACCCAATTACAAGCAGGCTACAGCTGTAGAGGTTGCAGCTAATGCGACTACCAATATTACCGTCGATATTGAACCCCCTTACAACGTTAAGTCTGGAACCTATCAGATCCCTGTTCGTGCAGTAAATAAGAGCTCATCAGCTGAACTTAATCTTGAAGTGGTTATTTCCGGAAATTTCGATATGGAGCTCTCAACTCCTGACGGACGTTTGAATGCGGATATTACGGCAGGTCAGAAGGAAGAGCTGGAACTGGTGGTGAAGAATACCGGTTCCGAAACCCTGGAAAATGTGACGATGAGTTCAGGAAAGCCCAAAGGATGGAGTGTTTCTTTTGATCCGGATACCATTCCGCATATCGAAGCCGGTAAGGAAGCTCTTGTGAAGGCGGTTGTTGCCACTGCCGACAAAGCCATTCCGGGAGACTATGTGGTGAGATTGTCGTCAAAAACTTTGGAAACCAAGTCAGATGCTAGTTTCAGAGTTTCTGTAAAGACCCCTCTGTTGTGGGGATGGCTGGGGATTTTGATTATTCTGCTTACGCTGGGTGTTATTTTGTATCTGTTTCGAAAATATGGAAGGAGGTAATAAATGGAGCATATCATCGAAATAGAAGGACTTACCAGAAAATATGATGATTTTTTTGCTGTTGATCATCTGGATTTGAAAATCGGAAAAGGCGAAGTATTTGGTCTTTTGGGGCCTAACGGGGCCGGGAAATCTACTACCATATTGATGATGCTTGGTCTCACAGAGCCCACTTCCGGAAATGTAAGGGTTTGCGGTCTTGATCCCGTTCATCAGCCTATTGAGGTAAAGAGAAAGGTTGGTTATCTGCCCGAAGATGTGGGGTTTTATGATGACTTATCGGGACTTGAAAACCTGACTTATACCGGTCAGTTAAATGGTTTGAGCAGAATGGAGGCAGAAGAGAAGGCTCTTGGCCTGTTGGCTCGTGTTGGCCTGAAAGAGGAAAAGGATAAAAAAGCCGGTAAGTATTCTCGCGGAATGCGTCAGCGATTGGGGGTGGCCGATGTTTTAATGAAAAATCCGGAGGTAATTATTTTGGATGAACCGACGCTGGGAATAGACCCAACAGGTGTAAAAGCCTTCCTGCAACTGATAACCGATCTTAGTCGAAAGGAGGGAATTACTGTGTTGTTCTCGTCTCATCATCTTTATCAGGTTCAGCAGGTGTGCGATCGGGTAGGGATTTTTGTTTCCGGCCGGTTGTTGGCTTGTGGTGGTATTGATTCCCTTTCGGAGCAGTTGTTTGCAGATGAGTCGTTTATGATCGAAGGGGTGCTGGATGCAGGGGTGCGGACATCTTCTTTGAAAGAAGACCTGAAAAAGACAAAGCGGCAGTTACAGGATATTCCCGGTGTGGCAGAGGTGCGAATAGAGGAACATCGGTTCATGATCTCATCCAGCAAAAATGTAGCACCTGAGGTGGCCGCGATTATTGTGGGCGGAGGCCTCCATCTGAATAGCTTATCCAATAGGGAATATGGTCTCGATGAAATTTATACCCGCTATTTTCAGGAATAAAACAAGTACATCATGAAAGGAAACAGATTTTTGAAAATATTTAAGAATGCCAAAAAAAATGGAATCGCAGATGATGCTTTTGTGCATCAGAAATTGTCTCCTTTTTGGGTAATGGTTCGAAAGGAGATTGCGGATCATTTTCACAGTTGGCGTTCTCTAATACTGTTTGGGATTATCTTGCTCACCACGGTGGGGGCGCTGTATGCATCGCTCATTGATGCCCGGGAGGTTTTTTCAGCTAAATCGGATGGTTCCTTTTTCTTTTTGAAGTTATTTACCCAATCTGATGGTACTTTACCATCGTTTTTTGTTTTCATAAGTTTTCTGGGACCTTTGCTTGGCATTAGTCTGGGGTTTGATGCTGTTAACTCGGAGCAGAATAGAGGAACGCTGAGCCGTATTCTGGCACAGCCTGTTCCACGGGACTATCTGTTGAATGCCAAGTTTGTTGCCGGAGTGTTGGTTGTGGCTTTGATGTTTTTTTCGTTGAGTTTTCTGGTGATTGGTGCCGGATTGTTCGTGTTGGGCCATCCGCCAACTGCTGAAGAGTTTATGCGAATAATCGTTTATACTCTTTTTAGCGTGGTATATGTTGCTTTTTGGCTCAATCTGTCTGTGTTTTTTTCGGTCAAATTTCGACAGCCGGCCACCTCGGCATTGAGTGGTATTGCCGTTTGGCTGTTCTTTACCATCTTTTATCCCATGATTGTAAACCTAATCACCAAAGGTTTTGAGCCTTCGAAATTTGCACCGCCTCAAATGGTTTATTTTTATCAGAAAATAAAATTTGCGCTGGTGCAAGTGATGCCCAACGAGTTGTTCAGTGAAGTTACGTCCGCATTGCTGGTGCCTACAGTCCGGAGTGTCGGACCGCTTACCACAGAGCAGGTGAGTGGTGCTATACCGGGAGATCTTCCCCTGGGGCAGAGCCTGATGGTGGTTTGGCCTCAGATAACCGGTTTGCTGGCCCTGACGTTGCTTTGCTTTTTATTCGCTTATCTGGTCTTTATGCGAAGGGAAATCCGGTCAAGAGGATAATGAAATTTTACCTCCTGTCGTTACCGAGACGACAGGAGGTTTTTTGTATCTTATCATCAGTATTAATTTGAAATCTTACGAATGAAAGGTAGCTGTTGCATGTCGTTTTTCATCTAAAGTTCCGGCCAGATCCGGGATGTTTTTAATCGTTTCCCCAACGATAATCAGCAGAGGGGTGTCTTCCAGTAATTTCTCTCCGCAAAGCTGATCAAGCTGCGAGATTACTGCCCGCGAATTGGGATTGGAAATATTGCTCAGTAAGGCAACGGGAGTGGATTTGTTCCAACCCTCTTCTTGCAGTGCTTTCGATATTTCGCACTGGTATTTGGCTCCCATGTAAAACACAAGGGTGTCTGCTTTTGGAAATGGTCGCTGATTCATATCATGTCCCATCACGAAGGCGATGGAGGAGGAGATGTCTCTTTGCGTCAGCGGGATGCCAAACTGGGCTGATGCCGCAAAGGCACTGGTGATTCCCGGGATGACTTCCACATCAATGTGGTGGCTGTTCAGAAATTCCACTTCCTCTCCTCCGCGTCCGAAAACAAAGGGGTCTCCACCTTTCAGCCTGACTACCACTCGGCCTGTGAGTGCAGCTTTGAGCAATAATTCATTGATCTCTTCCTGTTTCTTGTAATGCTGACCACATCTTTTGCCAACAGGAATTTTCTCAGCAGAAAAGCGGTCAAGATAGGATACATCCAATAATGCATCGTGAAAAATAAAGTCGGCTTCTTCCAGGTATTGATTGGCTTTAAGGGTTAAAAATCCGGGATCTCCAGGACCGAAACCGGCAAGAATTACCTTCCCCTTTGGCTCAGGTATTGCCTGATGCAGCTTTGGAGAATGAATATTTCTGTCATATTTTTCAGGGGATGTATTTTTCAGGGAAATTTGTTCCTGTTTGATCTCAAGGTGGTTTTTTATCAGATTACGTATTTTGACCGACCTGGCCGGACTGTTTCCATTGGATCCTACGGCGACGGTGATATCGTCTTTTTTGTGAATGGCAGGCGACACAAAACCTCCTGATTTGGGCCGGTCAGCAACGTTGACCAGAATATTCCGTTCTTCACAATCGCGCCGAATGCCTTCATTGATTGTTCTGTCGTTGGTGCAGGCATACACCATGAAGGCACCTTGTAAATCTGCAGCCTCATATCTTTTTTTGTTAATGTTGATGTTTTTTATTGCCTGTAATTCAGGATTCACCTCTTTGCTAATGATTGTGATGGAGGCATTGAAGCGCTGAAGATTCTTTACTTTCTGAAGGGCTACACGCCCTGCGCCTATGATCAGGATTCTTTTCCCATTAATATTGATTGAAATGGGTAGAAATTCAGCATGAAGATTATTGGTGTTTTCCATGGGTTGCCTTTTTTAGGTTTGGACAGCTCCTGCCGGTTTATTGGTTAATTGAGGTTTGTTTTTCTAATGTCGAAAATCCTTACCCTGATTAGTCTCCGTGACATATTTCTGACGGATAACGAAATCGCCAAAAGACTCCTGTTTGACCCTGTTTTTGGAGAAATCTTCGATGATAGGTTCCAGCTCCGTCAGGATGTCCGTTTCGGTAAGTGTTTCTCTGTAAAGGGTGTTCAGGCGGTTTCCTGTATTGCTGCCACCCAGGTAGAGGTTGTAATGGCCGGGAGACTTTCCGATGAGTCCGATCTCGGCCAGGTACGGGCGCCCGCATCCATTGGGGCATCCGGTCATGCGTATCACAATCTCTTCTTTGATCAGGTTGTACTTATTTAAAATATCTTCAATTTTTGTAATCAGATCGGGCAGATATCGTTCGGCCTCGGCAAACGCCAGTCCGCAGGTGTTTAAAGCCACACAGGCGATAGAGTTCTGGCGTAATCCTGAAAGAGGCGTGGGCCACACTTTGTATTTTTTCAGTATTTGGGCCACTTTCTCTTTTTCTGTGGTGTTGGCAATAATCAGGTTTTGATTGCCGGTAAGAATAAATTGTGCATCATTCACTTCCCTGGCCAGCTCCCGCAATGCTGTTTTTAGAGCCACCTGCTCAGAATCTTTTATTCTACCTCCTTCAACGAAGAGGTTCAGACTCCATTTGCCATTGGTGCCCTGCTTCCAGCCATACCGGTCACCATTGCGGGTGAATTTGTAAGGTTTGGCCTCTTCCAGAGGAGATCCGAGCGCGTTATTGAGTTCTTTTCTGAACCAGTCGATTCCGTTGGTATCGATGGTGTATTTGAGCCGTGCCCGTTTTCGGTTTTCACGATTTCCATGCTCTTTTTGGATGAGGACAATTTTTTCGGCAACATCAATTACCTGGTTCGGTTTGCAGAATCCTATTACATCCCCAAGTCTTGGGTATGTTTCAGGTATTCCAAAGGTGGAACCCATTCCTCCGCCAGCTGCGACGTTGTAACCGATTAGCTTCCCTTTTTCTTCTATGGCAATGAAACCTAAATCTTGTGAGAATACATCCACATCATTGTATGGAGGAATGGCGATGCCAATTTTAAATTTTCGGGGCAAATAACGATCTCCGTATATGGGTTCTGTCTCCTCTTTGCTGGAAGAGACCAGTTTTTTATCGAGCCAGATTTCGTGATAGGCTCCTGTCTGCGGGGTCAGATGTCTGGATAAATCGCCGGCCAGTTTATATACCTGGGCATGTAGTGGAGATTCCGAAGGATTGGCATGTGACATTACATTCCTGTTGACATCACCACATGCTGCAATGGTATCCAGCAAGACTTCGTTGATGCCCTGAATGGTGGGTTTCAGGTTTCTCTTTATGACTCCGTGGAGCTGAAAAGCCTGACGGGTCGTTAGCTTAATGGTGCCGTTGGCATGACTGTCGGACAGTCGATCCATCTGTAACCATTGGCTGGCTGTGGCAATTCCCCCGGGCAGGCGCACCCTGATGAGAAAAGAGAAGGCCGGTTCCAGTTTCTGATGTTTTCGCTCTTTGGCGACATCGCGGTCGTGCTGCTGATAAATTCCATGAAATTTGGAGATTTGTGTGTCAGAAGGGGCAATGGCTCCGGTTACCGGATCTTCCAGGCTTTCTTTGAGTGTGCCACGAAGGTAATTGCTGTCATTTTTTATTTTTTCCACTTCCGAAAGTGTGGTCCAGTCTATTTGATTGCTCATGTCTTCGATGTTTTATTGGTGAAAGTATTGTTGCTGATTAATACACATCAGATTGGAATCTTCGCTCTTTCTTTAGTTTTTTGAGGTATCCCTTGGCTCTTTCGGGAGTCATTCCCCCTTGCTTTTCGATGATGGACAGAAGCGTTGCCTCCACATCTTTTGCCATTTTCTTCATGTCGCCACACAGGTAAAAGACGCCATCGTTTTCCAGCCATTTAAAAATCTTCTTTTGTTGCTTTTGGAGCTTGTGTTGAACATAGATTTTTTCTTTTTGGTCGCGTGAAAATGCCAAATCTATTTTACCGAGGTATCCCTCTTTCAAATATTTCTGCCATTCGGTTTGGTATAGAAAATCAGACGAGAATCGACGCTCTCCGAAGAATAGCCATGTCTTGCCTTTATGTCCTGTGGCCTCGCGTTGTTGGATAAATGCCCGGTAGGGGGCGATACCGGTTCCGGCACCCACCATAATGATGGGGCTTCCATTGGCCGGAAGTCTAAAGTTTGGATTTTTTTCGATGTAGATCAGTATTTGATCGTCCACTTCTTTGTGTTCGGCAAGGTGACCTGAGCAAGCCCCCAGACGTTGTCGTCCTTTATTTTCGTAGAGAACTTTAGATACCGTGATGTGCACTTCTTCTCCTACAGCTTCCTGGCTTGAAGAGATACTGTAAAGTCTGGGAGGCAGGGGACGCAGGATTTTAAGGAAATCAACCGCAGTGATTTTTGACGGAAATTCATTTAACAAATCGAGGACATCGTGACCATAGAGGTAGGTTTCCAGTTTCTGGTCGTCTTTTATGAGCTTCTTTACCTCCTTGTGATTGGTTTTTTCTGCATATTTTTCAATCAGATCTCTGGTTAGAATGGTGATTTCGTAGTGGTGCAACAGTGCCTCACGAAAGGAGATTTTTCCGGCATGGGTGTCGAGTGACTCCGAGCCATCATCTTTGAGCGTTGAAAGTATCTCATCAACAAGAGTGCCAGGATTCTGTGCGATTACCCCGAGTGAATCACCTGGTTCGTATTTGATCCCTGAGTTTTCCAGGGATATTTCCAGGTGATAGACCTCTTTGTCAGATTCACGCCCGGTGATGCGAACCTTGTCCAGGATGGTTGCTTCATAAGGATTTTTCCTTGAATAGGTAATGGTTTCATTTCCGGTTGATTTGTCCTGGCTCGTGGTGGGCAATTCTTCAACCGGTTCACTTTTCAGATTGTTGAATACCTCCTGTTTCCACTGATCTGCATCCGGCTGGTAATCCACATCACACTTCACCAGTCCGGCAATTTCGCTGGCTCCTGCTTTAAGTAGGGCTTGTTGGATATCTATCCCGGTTTGGCAAAAATGTTTATAGGATTTATCCCCCAGCGCAAGAACAGAAAAATTTAATCCTGTTAGTTTGGGGGCTCGTTTCCCGGTGACAAACTCATGAAAATCATCTGCCATCACCGGCGGTTCGCCTTCTCCGTGGGTGCTGACAATGATGAGCAGGTTTTTTTCATTCTTCAGGTTTCGCGGTTTGTATTGATCCATTGCCAACAGAGTGCTTTCAAAATTTTTTGTTGTGGCTTCAGAGTGGATCTCGTTGGCTATTTTTTCGCTGCGTCCCGTGTGTGTCCCGTAAAGTATGGTCAGGGGTGTTGCTGTTCTTCTCTCAACTGTAGCCGGAGAAGTTTCGGGATCAGCGGAAGCAAATGTGCTTGCCGAAAAGCCCTGGATATAGCCATTGAGCCAGATGGCTTGTTCTTTTGTCAGGTTAGTCGTTAAGTTCTGGAGCGACTTTAACTGAGCTCCGTTTAGAGGTGATAATTGATTACTCATTGCGATTTGATGTAATTAGTTGGTTAATGAGGTTTTACTTTTTTTGATTTCGGTGACAGGTTAACAAAGTGGTGCTTCAATGCCGATAACTGAACTTTATACTCCTGGGTGACTTGTGTTCAGGACTTAATTGTTAGCTGTTGACTCAAAATAATTTCTTATGATGTTTCTCGTTTCTATGGATGCATAAACATCCCTGGCATTGGAGCTCACGGCAATTCTCAGATGGTTTTTCTGGTAAATGGCCGGCGAAACAAACTGGCAAAGCTCCGGTTGATCGTGAATATTTACCAACACACCAGCTTCTTTGCCATCACGCGCTATTTGCTGATCCAGTTCAGGGTTATTGGTGCAGGAGTAGAACATCAGATAGCCCTTCAAATCGCTTTTTTCATAGGGCTTAATGCGATAGGGGACATCACTCTTTCTTAAATCATCGCATATCTCTAATGCAATGACTTCAACTTCCGCATCAAATCGTTTCAGAATCTGGATTTTTTTCCATGCCGACTGTCCTCCTCCTATTATGAGGATTTTCTCTCCGGTGATGTTGATGGCTATTGGCAGGTAATTTTTTTGTTTCATAGTTCCGGGGGTTGATAGTTATTGAAAAATCCATAAAAAAAGCCCTTCCACGTTATGCAGAAGGGCTTTCATTTTAGATTTAATATCCTGATTCAATTATGAAATTTTACCTTTCTGCAATACATAATGATGACACATACACATCATGGTACATGTCATTTCCATCATCATATTTGCAGAAAATATAGGTTGCATTTTGATTGGTTTTTCGTTGTTTCGGATTCAAATATAGGGGACTATTTTTTAAAATGAAATAAAATCGGATAAAAGTTTCCGAAATTATTTTTCATCTTGCGCTTAAGGGTCATTAAATCAGTGGTTTGTGTGGTTTGTAAAATTAAACATTTAAAAACTGTATGAAATGGTTTGTGTTTCATTTGTTTGTAAAGTCTTATTTTAAATGGGGTTTAAAGAGTTTTGTGTATTTGTTTTTCGGCAAAGCATATAAAATTGGAGGGTTTTTATTTCTCGTGAATTAAGTTTCATTAAATTAAGGTGTTGTGTTTTGTTTGTAAGATCATTGTTCGAAGATCTTCCCAGGTTTTCTATAGCTGAATTGAGGGGTATTGAGCCAGAAAAACGGGGGTTGAAAAGACATCTTTGCTTCAGCAGATTTGCCGAAAATTAGATACTTTTGTAAAGCATAAGAATATGACCTGCTAATTCCATGAAGAAAAATACATTTACGCATTTGTTCCCCCAAAACTATATCATTGCATACCCCGTGCGCGGAAGTTTGATCCTATTCTTGTTTAGTCTTTTGTTTACTGTTTTTTATCAGCCATTAAATACACATGAAGGAGAATTCCTGAATTTCGAATTAACGATGTTGATTTATTCAGGAGGAACTTCGCTTGCAGCATTGGGGGGGATTTATTTGCTTAGAATGGTTCCCTTTTTTAGAATTGACAGGCGTTGGACCTTCGGCCGGGAATTGCTTGCAGTTTTATTGTTGATGCTTTTGATGGGATGTGCCGTTTTTTTGCTGGCTTTTATTGTGGAGCCTCCGTCAATCACTTCAAGATGGAATTGGGCAACATTTTTTGATTCCATTGTCAGGACTTTTTTTATTGTCATTCTTCCATTTGTTTATTTTACTTCATTCAATCTTAAGGTATTTTTTAGGAGTGGGGATTTTACTCAAAAAGGGCTTACTGATGATGATTTTGAGAAGGGGAAAAAGGTTATTATTTCCTCTCAGTTAAAGAAGGAGTCATTGGAATTCTCCGAAGATGAATTTCTTTATGCGATGTCGGATGGAAATTATGTCATTTTCTACTTGTTTCGACAGGGAGAATTAAAGAAAATACCTATTCGTAACTCCATTTCACAGATCGAAAAGCAGCTTGAGTCATTTCCTGCTTTTGTAAGGTGTCATAGGGCTTATATTGTTAACGTGGACCAGGTTCAGAAGAAAAAAGGAAACAGTTTGGGCTACCGGCTTCATTTGTCTCATATTTCCGGAGAAGTGCCTGTGTCTCGTTCCAGAATTTATGATTTTGATCGCCGCTTCTGTTGATTTGGGGTCTTGTTCTTTATCACAAAAACTTGTTGCTGATCACAAAGGAGGAGTCTTCCTTATCATTTTATCACAAAACTTTTCTGTATATCCCAGTTTTTTTGGGCTTTCTGTATCCTTTATTCTCTTTGCATCAACGTCATGACGAAAGAGGGAGATCCTGAGTTTAAATAAATGTTCTCTTTTGTCGGGCGAGATGAACGCAGAATGTTTTACAAAACAAAAAAAGGGGATTATGAAAAGGATTATGAAAACTTTATGGAGTGGACTCTTCTTGTTTTTTCTTTTTGGCATTGGTTTGAATGCGCAGAAACAGGTTACGATTAAAGGAGCTATAACAGCGAAAAACGGAGAGCCAATAGAATTTGCCACCGTGGTATTTAAGTCATTGCCCGATTCTGGTATGGTAACAGGTGTTATTACCGGATCGGATGGTGGGTTTTCCGTGAATGTGCCAGGAAGTCAGGAGGGGGTGATTCAGGTTAGCTGTGTTGGCTACGAGTTATCATCTCAAAAAATAGCTTTAGCTGGTCGTGAGTTTTATGATATGGGAGAACTTACGCTTATTCCTGCTTCCTATGCTTTAGAGGAAGTAAGGGCAGTCAGGGATCGGATAAGAGCCAAAAGAACTTCTGGCGGAACTACTTATTTTGTAAATCGAAATATGAAAGAAGCTTCAGCTTCCGGAATCGATATGGTTAAGTTTGTTCCGGGCATTCAGGTGGATATGATGCAGAATGTGATGGTGGAAGGACGAAAGAATGTGGTGATTCTGGTGGATGGAATTGAACGGTCGGTTGCTTTTCTTGGGCAGTTGGATTCTGACCGAATTGATAAAATAGAAATTAACCATCAACCTGGGACACAATATCGCTCAAATGTTTCTGCCGTGGTGAATGTTGTTACCCGGAAAAACGAGGTTCGTGGTTTTAGTGGTCATTTGAATGGTGAAATTCCTGCTCGTTTGAACGAGATTTACTCTTTTCCCTCCGCAAGTGTTTTGTATAGTGCCCCGAACCTTAATGTATTCAGTTCGTACCGGGGGGAGTTTAGTTATTTTGATATTGAATCTGAAAATACGAAAAAGATTTTTGAAGACCCGGAGTTGGTGTTGAAAAACGGAGAATTGTTGAGTCAGAAGAACTGGTCCCATAAAGTGATGGCCGGAGTGGATTGGTTTCCGGATTCGAAGAACCAGTTTAATATTTACGCATTTGTAAATCCTTATTCAAACGAACAAGATGGTTTTGTGACTGCTACCCGGGAAAGTGCGAATGAAATTCATTTTGAAAAGTCATTGGAGAAGAATGAACTTGATGACAATTTTGCCTTTGGTGGTTCTTTGTATTTCAAGCATTTGTTTGATGGAGCAGAAAGTCAGTCGGTTGCTTTTGAAACCGGTTATTATCAGTTTGACGGGCGAAAGGGAACAAAATACATGGAAGATGAGGTTTTTTGTACCTCAGCGGATCCTTACGAAAGAGCCCTTTTGGGAAAAATGGAGTATCAGGTGGGGCTGAATTCACGCTGGCGTTGGATGGCCGGAGGAGAGGGGCATTTCCGGAAATTGGGAGATCCTGTTGATGAGAGTGAAGATTATCAGGAAAATATTTGGTCAGGTTTTACTTCAATTGTTGTTCAGGAGTCTGATTTTGAGGGGCAGGCAGGAGTGCGGGCTGAGTTTTTTCAAAATACGGTAGGCGGCAAAGAGCTTGATGGTGTATGGTCTTTCTTTCCGTTTGTCTCATTTTCTTTTAAGCCTTCAGCGAAACATCAGGTGAAATTAAGTTACCGCAGATCTGTGGTACGTCCTCACCTGATGCAGTTGATGCCCTCTTTGCTTTCAAGTGATTTTTTCACTCAAAAGCAGGGGAATCCTTATTTACATCCGGAGTATTTTGAAGAGTTGGCGCTGGAGTATTCTTTATTGACCGGAAATCAGTTCCTGTCTGTAGGACCATTCTATTCCAGGAGTACAGATGTGATTGCTGATTTTACCACAATGAAAAATCCGGAGGTGTTTTTAAAGCAGCCGCAAAACCTTGGAGATATCAAGCGGTTAGGTGTTCGCCTTAACGCAACACTCAAGCCATTCGAGGCCCTGATATTTAATCCGTATTTCCGGGTCTTTCACCTGGAAACCGCCCCCGAAGGAGATCAGGTTGAGTCGGAAAGAATGTGGACTTCAGAGTGGGGATTTGGATTGTCCTGGCAGATGAACCATGAGTGGTCTTTGTCGGCCACAGGGATGCAAAGAGCTGATCTACATAAAATCCAGTCTTCTTTTTATGAGGATTTTCTGTATTTCGTATCTCTGGACAAAAAATTATTTAAGAATCTTACAGCAGGACTCACCTGTGCTGTGCCTTTTGCAGAAAACATCACTTATCAGGGGCATTCCCTTATGGGAGAAGGTTTTTCTGAAAATGTTGATAAAAATATTCTGACATCGGAATGTCCTTTTTGGTTTAAAATGAAATACACCTTCTCATCAGGCAAAAGTAGGGGTAAAATACGTGCCTCAGATGTGTTTGAAGGAAAACGGGTGAGGGAGGGGTTTTCGCGTTAGGTCATATTTATTATTGTTTGACCATCACAAAGCTCTTCCAGTTCCATCATAATCTTACGTTGTTTTGCAGAGGGAATTTGTAAAGCATCCAGTTCTTCCCGGTGGCTGTATAGTTCGCTGCAGAGTACAATGCCTTTGTTGAGCAGATGTTGTTTGTGTGCTTTGGTCAACTGGGTCAGGGTGGTTACCGGAAAAGCGTGGTATTTTTCAATCAGTGCCTTAAGACTGTCTTTTTCGGGATAATCCCAACTCATGAGGTTTAGTCCGCTGCAGCGGCCATAATCCATGGCATCGGAGGTGAATCGTGTGTTGGTAACAACCCATCCGTGGAACCGAAGACCTTTATATTCTGGCAGAGCCTGTCGGGTTTCTATGATGTCGTTTACCCTTGAGCGGATGTAAAGCGGAACCTGAACGCTGGAGAACTTACCCTGGCTGTTGTGGTATTTGCACTCTACAAGATGTTGATTCTCGTTATCAGATGCAATTACATCAACCTCGTGAGTCACGCACTTTCCGTTTACTGTTTGACCAACTTCCACATCAAAACCTTTAAATCTGAAAATGTGCCCTATAAAATGCTCAAACGGATAGCCGGAGGGGCCCAGGTCCATAATGGCCTTTTTGAGGCTGTAACGGGCCGCCATGCTCCGTCTTTTTTTGCGCAACAGATTGAAAGCTCTTCGGTAGATCTGTTTGGTGGTGGTGCCATCCGTAAGCCAGGACTCGATCTCCCTGGTTATCTCATCGATGAGTATTGATTCGGCTCCTGCCCGATAAAGGGATGCTTTAAGTTTGGAGGGTAGAAATGGTTGGGATTCTCCTGATTCTTTTTGGATGAGTGGATATTGGTTCATAATTGTATTTATTGTTGTAAATCTTCAACAACAATGATAATAAAATTTTTTGGTCTGATATATAAAAAGCCCCTGAAGGAAAAATCCGACAGGGGCTTATATACTGTTTTAATGAACTAATTAGTGCCCGTCTTTAAACTAAGCAAAGTTGTTCAAGTTCGCTGTGTCTGTTCAGAAGGTTCCGTTTACAAGGCTTGCCATTAGCGGAAATGCGGAGTTTACTCGAGTAAATGAGCAATTTCCGCTAATGGCGTAACACAGTAAATGGGACTTTATGGACAGATACTAATTATCCAAGTAGTGAATTGAGCATCCAGACAGTTTTTTCCTGTTCGGAGATGAAATCACTTGCCAATGCATTGGTTCCTTCATCATCTGCTTTTTCGGCCACTTCGAGTAGTTCCCTTTCAATTTTTATAAGGGTGCTCAGGTTTTCCAAAGTGGCTTCCACCAACTTCATACCGTCGTTTTCATCCTTTACAACAGCAATTTTTGAAGTTTTCAGGTAATCCTCAAAAGTGTGAAGAGGAGTCCCTCCCAAAGTGAGAATGCGCTCTGCTACTTCATCTACTTTTTCTGCTGCATCGTCGTACAGTTCTTCGAATTTATTGTGCAGGGTAAAGAACATTTTTCCTTTTACATTCCAGTGAAAACCCCTCAGGTTTTGATAATATACCTGAAAACTGGCCAGCAGTTCATTCAGTTTTTCGTTTACTTCATTTGTGTTTTTGAGTCCTAAAATTTCATTTACATTTTTCATAATTCTATCTTTTTTGGTTTTTGTTTAGAACAAAATTACTCAAAAGTCCAAAGCCAATCAAATAGGATGTTTTTATTCAATATAGATTTGATTTATATTTTTACTGATAATAAAAAAAACTCCGCCTCGAAGATTTCGTGCGGAGTATGATAATTGATTGTTGTATTAATCAGGCATTTTTAGCAGCAATCAAATTAAGTGCTGAACCTGCTTTGTACCATCCAATCTGTTGGTCATTGTAAGTATGAAGCGCCTTTATGGTATCTTTAGTTCCATCGGCATGTTCTACCTCAATGGTAACAGGTTTATCAGGAGCGAAGGCCTCCAGATCCGTGAAGTTGAAAACATCGTCCTCCTGAATCTTGTCGTAATCGTTCTCATCTTCAAAGGTAAGCGCCAGCATTCCCTGTTTTTTGAGATTTGTTTCGTGGATGCGAGCAAAACTTTTTACCAGCACAACTTTTACGCCCAGATGACGTGGCTCCATGGCTGCATGCTCGCGGGACGAACCTTCGCCATAGTTGTGGTCACCCACTACTACGGTTGGAATGTTTTGGGCTTTGTATTCCCTTTGCACATCAGGTACTTTGCCGTATTTGCCGTTCAGCTGATTTTTTACTTTATTACTTTCCTGATTGAAAGCATTGATGGCACCAATGAGCATGTTGTCGGAAATATTGTCCAGGTGGCCACGGAAGCGCAACCAGGGGCCTGCCATAGAGATGTGGTCGGTGGTACATTTTCCTGCTGCCTTGATAAGCAGTTTTGCACCTGTAATATTCTTTCCGTCCCACGGTTCGAAAGGTGTGAGTAGTTGCAGACGTTTACTGTCAGGCTTTACCACCACTTCCACTCCGGTTCCGTCTTTTGCTGGTTCCTGATAACCGGCATCTTTTACATCAAAACCTTTGGGAGGAAGTTCGTACCCTGTTGGCGGCTCAAGCTTGATTTCCTCGCCTTTGTCGTTTTTCAGTGTGTCGGTCAAAGGATTGAATCCAAGCTCTCCTGATATGGCAATGGCTGTCACCAATTCGGGTGATGCCACAAATGCATGTGTGTTGGGGTTTCCATCCGCCCGTTTGGCAAAGTTGCGGTTGAAAGAGTGTACAATGGTATTTTTCTCCTGTTTGTCGGCGCCCTCACGCGCCCACATACCAATACAGGGGCCACAGGCATTGGCAAAAACGCGTCCGCCCATTTTCTCAAAGAGGTCGATGTATCCGTCGCGCTCAATGGTAAAACGAACCTGTTCCGAACCGGGTGTAACCGTAAATTCTGATTTTACCTTTAGCCCTTTGTCCACTGCTTGTTTGGCAATGGAGGCAGCTCGGGAGATGTCTTCATACGATGAGTTGGTACAAGAACCGATTAGTCCGAATTCCACCTTGGTGGGCCATCCGTTTTCTTTGGCTACTTCGCGCACCTTGGAAATAGGGGTTGCCAAATCGGGTGTAAACGGTCCGTTGAGGTGGGGTTCCAACTCGCTGAGGTTAATCTCGATGACCTGATCAAAGTATTTTTCGGGATCGGCATAAGCTTCCGGGTCTCCGGTGAGGTGTTCTTTAACCTCGAGAGCTGCCTCGGCAACATCATCACGTTTGGTAGCCCGGAAATAACGAACCATGGCATCGTCAAATCCAAAAGTGGAAGTGGTGGCACCTATTTCAGCTCCCATATTACCAATGGTTCCTTTACCTGTGGCAGAGAGTGACTGAGCTCCTTCACCAAAATACTCCAGAATGTATCCGGTTCCTCCTTTAACAGTAAGCAGTCCGGCGACCTTGAGGATAATGTCCTTTGGAGCGGTCCAGCCATTCAGCTTTCCGGTGAGTTTCACTCCGATCAGCTTGGGGAATTTTACTTCCCACGGCATCCCGGCCATCACATCTACGGCATCAGCACCACCTACGCCAACGGCAATCATTCCAAGTCCTCCGGCATTGGGGGTGTGTGAGTCGGTACCAATCATCATTCCGCCGGGAAATGCATAGTTTTCCAGTACCACCTGGTGAATAATTCCGGCTCCGGGCTTCCAGAATCCAAGTCCGTATTTGTTACAGACCGAACTCAGGAAGTCATAAACCTCTTTATTGGTAACTTCAGCGGTTTTTAAGTCGTCATTGGCACCTACCTTGGCCTGAATCAGGTGATCGGCATGAACTGTCGATGGTACTGCTACTTTATCTTTTCCGGCCTGCATAAACTGCAGAAGGGCCATCTGAGCTGTGGCATCCTGCATCGCTACTCTGTCGGGAGCAAAATTGACATAAGATTTTCCCCGCTCAAAAGGTTTTGCCGGGAATTCATCGGCCAGGTGACTGTAAAGGATTTTTTCTGTCAGCGTTAGTGGTCTGTTCAGAAGGGCACGAGCTGTTTTGATTTTCTCGTCCATTCCGGCATAGACCTTTTTAATCATATTAATGTCGAATGCCATGGTTAAAAGTATTTTTGTAAGATAATTAGATATTTTCGGTTACAGATTGACAAATTTAGTGAAAACTTGCCGGATTTCAGGGGTGTTCCCTTAGCATAATCTGTTTGATACAGTATTCTTTTAACAAATAATGGTTGGTTTTGTTTTTGACTTTCCATTTACATAGAGTTTGTCCATAAACTAAGCGTATTTCACGTGTTTGAGATAGAAAGTTCAAATTCAAGACGTGTGAAAAATCTAAACCGCAGTCCCGAAGTAGCTTTTGTAAGGTTTTTTGAACAAAAAACCAACAAAAAGCACAATCGGGATGAGGATTTGGATTTTGAGCAACAACGCAGAAGTTGGACTTTATAGACAAACACTACATAAGGGGTAAAGGAATAAAAATGGATCTTGTTTTCAGAATCATTATCTTGACAAATAATTTAGATAAAACTTCGACGAATGAAACGAGCATGGCAACGATTGCCTCAAAAGAACATGTATAAATTCTTGCATGCGAGTTCCATCCGACCTTAATTAATAAATTTTATACGGATGAATCAACCAAAACCTTTTGATTGTGAATATTCCCCCCAATTTGCCGAATTGTTGGGGAAACTGGGTATTTCTCTGGCCGTTAGTACATACCAGGCCGGTAAGGTGATAATAGTCAGCCCGGTGGATAATGACAGACTGATTCAGCTGCCCCGGACTTTCTCCGGCGCAATGGGGATGGCTGCTGATGAGGACAGGCTTGCCGTTGCCACCACTCATGAGGTTGTTTTGCTCCGAAATGAGCCAGGTCTTGCTGCTGGTTACCCCACAAAACCAGGGGTTTATGACTCTATTTATTTGCCCAGAGCTTCTTTTTATACCGGCAATCTTGCTTTACATGACATGGCGTTTGTGAATGGTAAGTTGTTGTCAGTTAACACCCTGTTTTCTTCGGTGAGTGAGATTAACAGTGAAAGCAACTTTACTTCTGTCTGGCAACCTCCCTTTATTAGTGATTTGCAACCGGAAGATCGATGTCATCTTAACGGAATGGCTGTTGCGGACGGGCAGATAAAATATGTTACAGCTCTCGGACAGGGAAATCAGCCTCATCAATGGCGTGATAATAAAATGAGTGGCGGTGTACTGATGGAGTATCCATCCGGGGAAATCATACTTGATAACCTTTCCATGCCCCATTCTCCAAGGGTTTATGATGATGAATTGTATCTCTTGAATTCTGCACAGGGCGAATTGATTAAAGTTGATCTCAGACAGAAATCCTATGAAGTGATTGTCAGCCTTGGTGGTTTTGCCCGTGGAATGGTTCGCTGGGGCGATTATCTGTTTATCGGGGTCTCCAAACTCCGGCACAACAGTCCTGTTTTCGCTGACTTACCCATTGCAAAAACCTCTTTTGCAGGTGTTATTGCCGTTTACCTGCCCTATAAAACGGTCGTTGGCTTTATGAAATACACCATGAGTGTTGATGAAATTTATGATGTAAAGATTGTTCCTTCTTTACGCCCTTCTATTATATCTGCCGATATGGATATCCACAAAGCTGCTTATGCGTTGGGGCAACAATCGTTTTGGAAAGAACCGGAGAAATCTCAGTCTCAGTCTCAGTCTCAACCTTCCCCAAAAAGTTATTCCACACAAGTCATCAAAAATGTTGCATTGTCGGTAATCAAAAAGAAGTTTGCTGCCTTAATAAACAACAATTTAGGCAGTAATGGTACTTATGGGAATATGGATATAATGACTGCTTTGGTGGTTGTGTTGGAGCAGAAGCCTGCAGCTATGGCTTTGATTCGCATGAAAGGGGAAAAAAGTTTTACTGTTCCTTCTTTTAAGGTGTTGCCTGATCATTATGGGAGAGGTGTGGAGCAATATTTGGTGCGCCAAATTGATATTATTGCAGGTCAGAATAAGATAAATTGGGATAACCGGTCTGATTTTTTTGACGAAAAGTGAAACTATTGTCAGAGAATCAAGTTCTTATAATAAGATTCAGGTTTGTGATGTAGATTTTGGAATTGTCTTCCACCCCAGGGGGTTTGTCCTGGGTTTGTGTTCTCAGACTTTCAGCCTGTTTTCACCTTTTGTGTTTTATCTAAATGGCAAGGTAAGAGACTGAGATTAATTTATTATCACTATTGTCCGGAGAAATCTTTAAACGGACACCAGTGGTTTCTTTTGTGTTTTTTGGGTTGTAATCGAAAATTTTGCTGATGAAGAAGAAACTACTTTTTATTCCAAGACACAGAGATTGGAATCGCCTGGTTGGTAAGTTTAACAAACTGTATCGTCGGGTTCAGCTGATTATTCTGGACGAGAATCACAGTATTGCTGAGTTTGAGAAATTGAGGCAGAAGCTTCAACATGTTTTTTCTCGTTTGGAAAAGTTGCAACATGTTGTTGGCGTTCGGCTGGCCGGCACAGCCGCTGCATTGATGCTTTCGGGGGCATTGGCCATGGGGCAGGAATTCACTGCCAAAGGAGAGCTGAATGTTCTTGAACCCGGTGTATTGCAGAGTTTTGGGAGAAGCATGTTTTATGATGTGGATGGCGATGGAGATACGGAATTGTTGCAGTCGATGATTTATACCGGAAGCAATACAGGCATTGCTGTTCTTGAAGAAGATGAATCAGGAGCTTTTATAAATGATGGTTTTCTGATGGCTGATGGGGCAGCTATTAGTTACTATGCGCTGGGAGATTTTACCTTTTATGATTTGTCGGGAGACGGCATTCCTGAACTGGTTGTTCAGGTAAGCAGCGGAATTAAAGTTTTTTCAGGTAACGGAGATGGAAGTTTTTCTTTTAACGGCGATTTAATGGTCGATGAAACAACTGGTTTATATCTCGACCATCTTAATTCCATTGAAATTGCGGATTTAGATGATGACGGAAACCCGGAACTATATGCGGGGCTGACCCAATTCAGGGAGGATCCGTATGATTATTCGAGTCCTGCTTATCGGTTGCCAATCAGGAAATATGAAATCATTGATGGGTTTGCTGTAAATCCAACTTTTCTTGAGGCTGAAGAAGGTGTTGTTCTCGAGGATGTTCGGGGCTTTTCATTTGTGGATATTGATGATGACGGGACTCTGGAAATGGTAGGGTCAATTTATATGGACGACCATTTAAAAGTTTTTCAAAATAGCGGGAATGATGTTTTTGCGGGTTCGGAAGTTCTTTTGGACAGCAATGGTGATGAGATTTTGACCAATAATGGATATTTTTCTTTTGTTCATCTGAATTCTTCAGATGATTTGTTGTTGTCGGTCAGTCAAAGTGGTGAACTGCTGCGTTTCCTGCAATCCACGCCTGTTACTACCTTTGTAAATGACGGTACAACCTCTTCTCTGAATCCTGTTGATATCGATGAGTCCTGGCCTTTCCATTTTGCTGACCTTGATAAGGATGGTTTTGCTGACTTGTTGATTTGTATGCCTGATGATTCCGACAGTGGAGGTTTTTTGGCTCCTTCCTCCGGTCAGCTGAAAAGCGGGACATCAAGTAATCCTGTGCGTTTTTTTAGAAACAAGGGAAACGAGCATTTCATTTTTGAAAAAAACCTGCAGGTTGATGGTGTTGATCTGAAAACAGGTGTTTTTGCCCTCACGGATCTGGATGATGATGGGAATATGGACCTTGTGTATTCCGATTTTGTTCTGTATGATACTGTTTCTGAAGAGATGTTATATGAGTATTTGCTGGTAGCTTCTTACGGCGATGCAGATGGAAACTTTAGTGGGTTGCAGTTGCTCCGGAGTACCGGTGGAGATGTTTTGCCTTCTTCCAAATTGTTCAACATCGCCTTCGAAGACATTACCGGAGACGGAACAGCCGATTTGTTTGCCGGAACTACCGATAACTCAATGATGCATTATGCCAATATGGGAAGCGGGTTGGAGAATCCTGTAACTACAACCGTTACTTATAGTATTTTTGGGGATTATCCAAATGCTGTGGCTATGGTGGATGTGGATGGTGATGGCGATTTGGATCTTAGCATATCTGATACATATTATAACAAAATTGCTGTATTTAGGAATGATGGAACTGGAGTTCTTGATTTTAGTAATGCAGTATCCTTTAATACTGAAACCTTGTTTGCTGATGGTGCTAAAATCCCTGTTCAGACAAGTGGGATGGCCACCGGGGTTCAACTAACTGCTTCCGATTTTGACAATGATTGCGGACGTGACCTGTTTGTCACCAAAGATGACCGCATTTATCGATATGCTTATGTAGATGTGACGCCGCTTTCCATCGATTGTGTGATGAATACTTCGCGTGATTTGGACATGGGAGAAAGTACATATCTGGTGAGTGGAACCGAGCTGGATCCTGTTCAGGTGGTGGATAAATGTGGAATTACGCTATCCAATAGTTTTAATGATGGGTCCACGCTGGACGGAGCTGAACTTCCGGTTGGTATGAATTCGGTTATCTGGACGGTAACTGACCAGGAGGGTATTGTTGCAGAATGCAGTTTTGATGTTGAGATAACAGGGGATGTTACGCTGGTTGATGAACCATCAAAAATTGGTTCACTTAGAATCTTTCCGAACCCTGTGGGAGCAGTTTTGAATATTGCCACTAAAGCAAAAGGAACTTATTCTATCTCATCCTTAAATGGTTCAGGGGTGGCAAATGGTGAACTTGGTGCTTCCGGATCAAAGATTGATGTGAGTGGATTGTCTGAGGGTGTTTATATTCTTCAGGTTTCAATTGATGGAGAGACTGAGTCTTTCCGGTTTGTGAAGCGGTAGGTATCTTATTGCTTTAATCGCTCAGTATGTCTCGTTTGGATATCACTGAAAGAGGCATGTTTTTTATTCAGTATCTCTGTTGTTCGGAACAACTGTATTTAAGAGATTGCTTCGCTTTGCCAACGTAGTGAAGCAATCTAAATTTGTGAACCGGACATCAAGGATTATAAACAAAAAAAGCCTCCCGTAAAGGAGGCTTTTTGATGTTATGATAAAACCTGAATTAGGCGTTATCTACAGAGTTCATGTGCTGAATGAGTTCAACAACCTTAGTTGAGTAACCCATTTCGTTGTCGTACCAGCTAACAACTTTTACGAAGTTGTCGTTCAATGAAATACCTGCGTCTGCATCGAATACAGAAGTTTTGGTTTCACCTACGAAGTCGTTGGAAACAACTGCATCTTCAGTATAACCAAGCACGCCTTTCAATTCTCCTTCAGAAGCTTCTTTCATAGCTTTGCAAACCTCTTCGTAAGAAGCACCTTTTTCCAGACGGCAAGTCAGGTCAACTACAGATACGTCAGGAGTAGGAACGCGGAAAGCCATACCAGTCAGTTTTCCGTTCAATTCAGGAATTACTTTTCCTACAGCTTTAGCAGCACCGGTTGAAGAAGGGATAATGTTTTGTCCGGCACCACGTCCACCGCGCCAGTCTTTCATAGAAGGACCGTCAACAGTTTTCTGGGTAGCAGTGGTAGCGTGAACAGTGGTCATCAGACCTTCAACAATACCGAACTTGTCGTTCAATACTTTGGCGATAGGAGCCAGACAGTTGGTAGTACATGAAGCGTTTGAAACGAAATCCATGTCTTTGGTATATTTGTCGAGGTTTACACCGCAAACAAACATAGGGGTGTCGTCCTTTGAAGGAGCAGACATAACAACTTTTTTGGCACCGGCTTTGATGTGTCCTTCAGCTTTTTCCTTAGTCAGGAAAAGACCGGTTGACTCAACAACGTACTCAGCACCTACGTCGCTCCACTTCAGGTCAGCAGGATTTTTCTCTGAAGTAACACGGATTTCGTTTCCGTTTACAATCAGTTTTCCACCTTTAACTTCAACCTCACCGTTGAAACGACCATGAGTAGAATCGTACTTCAGCATGTAAGCCATGTACTCAACGTCAATGAGGTCATTGATACCTACAACCTGTACGTTATCGAAATTCTGAGCGGCGCGGAACACCAGGCGGCCGATACGACCGAAACCATTAATACCAATCTTGATTTTTGACATATTATCGCTTTTTTAGAGATTATATTTATATACCTTCTCGTTTTCGCGGTACAAAAGTAAGAAATCATAGCAAAAACATCAAGAAATAACCCGCTGAATTTCTTAAATAAAAGTTAATTAGCTAAGTGGAGGTGTTTTTTTCCTTTTCCAAAAAATTTAAACACGGATTTTTGATCTTAAAAAATCAATCTGGGTTATTGACTTTGTCGGTTTTCGATAGATGATTTTTTGTTTTCAGTTCACTATTGTCCGGGAAAAACTATTATTATGAAAAAAGATTGCTTCGCTCTGCTGGCAATTACAATGTCTTATCGGTTTTAAGCTGGGTTGGTAGGGGTTGATTTTCGGCATTGCCGAAAATCAACCCCTACCAACCCTCAAGATCGTGTAAAATCCCGTCATTGCAAACGTAGTGAAGCAATCTCAATTTTTTAGCCGGACACCAATGTTTTCAGTTGTTTAAAGGCCAATAAATATAGGCAACTGCACAAAAAAGGATTAAACTAGCATGTCAATGACTGTCTCAAAGGAAATAGTGATCATTCTTGCTATAGGGGAAAATGAATGACCGATGTGAAATGAATCGCGGATTTTTTAAACCTGTGAATTTATATATGGCAATTGGACTAATTGAAGGTTTTTGATTGGAGTATTGATGGTGTAAATTTTTGTTTAAATAGTAGATAAATATTTTATCAGAAAGAGGAAAAAATTTATTCATGACTGCTTGGTGTGGTTTGTTGGGTGGTTGGAAGTGTCTGTAAGACAAATATTTGATTGGTGTGGGGTGATTGGGGTGTGTTTTTTTGAGTGTAAAAGCAGAACAGAAAATAACAGATGACTTTATTCTCTTTTGTTTTAAGCATTTGAAAACTGCCTTAGAGTAAATATCTTTGATTTTGCATTTTGTAACAAGTTTTAATACAATGGGTGTTATTGAGTGTGCTGATTTAAAGATGTTTAATTGAATTGTTATTAGATAAGTTTTGTAAAAAATTAATTATGAGCACGACAGAGAGAATTAGTTTAAAGGAGAAAATTGGTTACAGCCTTGGAGACCTTGCAGCCAATCTTATTTTCCAGACATTGATGACATTCCTGGCCTTTTTCTACACGGATGTGTATAAAATTCCGCCATCGTCAGCATCAGCCATTATCTTTGCAGGAGGTATGGTTGGAGCCTTTTTTACCCCTGTCATGGGTATGATTGCCGACCGGACTAAAACTCGTTGGGGTAAATTCAGGCCCTGGATTCTGTGGACTTCAGTGCCTTTTGGCGTAATTGCAATTCTGGCATTTTCCACACCGGATTTCAGCACAGGAGGAAAAATTGCCTATGCAATGATTACTTATATATTGCTGGTTATTGTTTATGCTGCCAACAACCTGCCATATTCTTCTTTGAGTGGAGTGATTACCGGAAATATGTCAGACCGTAACAGTATCTCCTCTTATCGTTTTACGGGAGTGATGATTGCCCAGTTTGTTGTTCAGGTGGTTTTGCTTCCATTGGTTTTTATTGTAGGTGATGGAGACCGGGCTGCCGGATTTGAAATCGTGATGGGTTTCTTTGCTGTTATCGGTATTGTCTTCTTTTTGATTACTTTTTTTACCACCAGAGAGCGAATTGTTCCTTCCAAAGAGCAAACCTCAAGTGTGAAGCAGGACCTTTCAGACCTTTTTCATAACCGTCCCTGGATCATGATGTTGATTCTTACCACTTTTATTTTCATTACGATGGCTCTCAAAAGTGGTGTTTATGTATATTATTTCGAAAACTATCTGGATCAGACTGCTTTGGCAACGTTCCTTACAGATGTAGGTTTCAACGGCTTTATAAACAGTGTGGACAGTATGTTCGAGAGCATGGGGTTTGTAGGGTTTCACTGGCCAAATGATGCACCAACTTCCGGCTTCAGTCTGTTTAATGCAGTAGCCATATTGATGATGTTGATTGGTATTGCTTTTTCTAAAGGTCTGGCAGATAAGTACGGGAAAAGAGATGTTTTCATTGTAGGCCTCAGTGGAGCTTTGATTACGCAGTTCCTCTTTCTTTTCCTCGCTCCTGATGCCATTGGAGCCGTTTATGTTCTGCAGCTTTTCCATGGATTCTTTTACGGCTTGACCATTCCTTTGCTTTGGGCAATGATTGCCGATGTGGCCGATTATTCCGAATGGAAAAACAATCGTCGGGCTACTGCCATTGTTTTCTCTGCCATGGCCTTTGGTTTAAAGGTTGGTATGAGTATGGGAGGTGCGATTCTTGCCGGACTTCTTGCATTGTTTGGGTACAATGAGCAGGCAGTTATCCAGCCTGATACTGCCATTCAGGGTATTAAGTTGTCCATGAGTGTATTCCCGGCTCTAACATTCCTTGTAGGTTTGGTAAGCTTGATTTTCTACAATATCGATAAGTCGATGGAAGTGAGAATTGAGAAAGAGTTGCTGGAGAGAAGAGGTAGTAGTGTGACTGAAGAGTAGGGAATCGAATTTCGATTTTTTTCAGAGATAGAATTGACATCAGGAAGGAACTCATATTTGTTGGAGCAGATCATCATAATGATCCGGAAAGCCGGGTAATTTAAAGAAGAAAGAGATAGTGGATTTGCACAGAAAACAATGGGTTCAGCCGACAAATAACCAAGAATAATATTTTTATAATGAAGACGTTGAAGGTTTCTTTTTTAACCGCATTTGCACTCGGAATTGTAATGTCCGGGTGTAGCGGTTCAAAGAGCAATGAAGAGCTGACATTTAAGGATGCTTTTGAAGGGAAGTTTCTGGTGGGAACGGCTCTTAATGTTGAGCAGGTCGCCGGTAACGAACCCAAAGCAATCGAAATTGCCAAGAAGCATTTTAATTCTGCAGTTGCAGAGAACTGCATGAAAATGGAGAACATTCATCCTGAGGAGGATATTTTCTTTTGGGATGAGGCGGATGCCTTCGTGGAGTTTGCTGAAAAAAACAATATGCACATCGTTGGTCACACCCTGGTTTGGCATTCACAGGCTGCTCCCTGGATTTTTGTTGATGAAAACGGGGAGGATGTTTCGCGCGAAGTGCTTATTGAGCGTATGAAGCACCACATTCAGACTATCGTAGGTCGTTACAAAGGAAGAGTTGATGGTTGGGATGTGGTAAATGAAGCTATTGAGGGCGATGGTTCCTGGCGTGAGAGTAAGTGGTATCAGATTATCGGCCCTGAATACATTGAGCTTGCTTTTCAATTTGCCCAGGAGGCAGATCCGGAAGCGGAACTGTATTACAACGACTATGGTGTTTCCGGAAAGGCCAAGTGTGACGGTATTTATGATCTTGTCAGCAATCTCCTCGAAAAAGGGGTGAAAGTTGATGGTATTGGCTTGCAGGGACATCTGAACTTTGATATACCGCTTATTTCAGAAATGGGAGCCTCTATCGAAAAGTTGTCTTCCCTGGGAGTGAATCTTATGGTTACTGAATTGGATATGACTATTGTGCCATGGCCCTCAGATGAAGTGACTGCTGAAGTCTCTTTGAATTACGAGTTGTCAAAGGAATATGATCCTTATTCCGAAGGTCTTCCCGATTCTGTATATCAAGAGGTGATGGATCGTTATACCGGATTTTTTGAAATGTTTCTTAGGCACCATGAGAAAATAACAAGAGTGACATTCTGGGGTGTTCATGATGGTAATTCCTGGAGAAACGACTGGCCAATTGAAGGTAGAACCGACTTTCCACTGCTTTTTGACCGGAACTACCAGATGAAAGAGGGTGTGGAAAACATCCTGGAAATGGCTAAAAACTGGGAAACTAATTAATTTCAATAAGAAAACTAAGGAAATTTAAGTTTTTGACAAGAAACGTTAATACAAGGCTTTCGTCCCGATTTATCGAGTTGGATCTAAAGAGTTTATTGCTTGTAAATGACTGATTTAGAAATAAGAAAATGTGCTGCATTGAGCTTGTTGAAATGCATTGATTGGCGTTTTCTTGCAAAGACAAACTAGTGTTTGTCCATAAAGTACCATTTACTGCGTTACGCTTGCCCGAAAATTACTCATTTACTCAAGTAAACTGCCTATTTTAGGGCTTTGCAAGCCTTGTAGCCGGCACTTTCTTGACAAACACATGACCAGAACCAAATTTTGCTTAGTTTATAGACGGAAATTAACTAAAAACATAGAATTATGATTAGAGATCATTTGACAAAAGACCTCTTCATTGCCGATCCGGCAGTGCATGTGTTTAACGGAAAGTTGTACATCTATCCATCGCATGATTTTGAGGCAGGAATCCCGGAGGATGATCTGGGGTCTCATTTTGCCATGGAAGATTATCATATCTTCTCCATGGATGATATTGATGCTGAGGCAAAGGATCATGGTGTTGCACTGCATGTGAAGGACATATCCTGGGCCGGACGTCAGCTTTGGGACAGTGATGCAGCCTATAAAAAAGGGAAATATTATCTCTATTTTCCTGTAAAGGATAAGACGGATATTTTCCGAATTGGAGTGGCCATCAGTGATAAACCTGAAGGGCCATTTATCCCGGAGCCGTTTCCTATGTTAGGAAGTTACTCCATCGATCCTTGCGTTTTTGAGGATGAGGATGGCAAGCACTATATGTATTTTGGGGGTATCTGGGGTGGTCAGCTTCAACGTTACCGAAATAACAAGGCCATTGAATGTGGTCAGTTGCCCGCCGATGATGAGCCTGCTTTGTGTGCCAAAGTTGCTGCATTGAGCGATGATATGCTCCAATTTGGCGAAGAGCCCAAAAATCTTGTTATTCTGGATGAGAACGGTGAACCCTTGAAGGCCGGAGATAACGATCGCCGCTTCTTCGAAGCTTCCTGGATGCACAAATACAATGGCAAATACTATTTCACTTATTCAACAGGAGATACGCATAAAATTTGTTATGCTACAGGAGACAATCCTTATGGACCTTTCACCTATGGAGGTGTGATTCTAAATCCTGTGGTGGGATGGACTACGCACCATTCGGTTGTTGAATTTAAGGGAAAGTGGTATTTGTTCTTCCATGATTCTGCAGTTTCAGGAAAGACATGGCTTCGAAGTGCCAGATATGCCGACTTGAATCATTTACCTGACGGCTCTATTGAGACCATTACGGTGGATTACAAGTAATTGTATTTTCATAACATTTATAGGTGTCCGTCAATATCGGGCACCTTTTTTTTGAGGCATAAAAAAAAGGAACAGATCATTTGTTCCTTTTTTTGGTTTTTCTCCCCTGATTCTGATAGCTTTTTAAGCAACCATTAAACATCCCGTGATGAAATGAGCATGGCAATGATTATTTCAAAAGAACATTTGTAAGTTCTTGCATGCAAGTTCCATCAGACCTAAATTTATATAAATTTTATACTGATGAGAAACAAACGGGAAATATAACGGATGTACAGTAAGAATCAATTAAAATATCAGGCTCTTACTTCTTCAGTTTCAACATCTGCCTGTCCATAAGCAGGACAATCCTGTACAGACTTGCAGGATGAAAACACCAAAGCTACTAACAACAACACAGAGGCAACAAGTGCTAATTTCTTCATGATTGATAATTTTTCAGTAAAAGTAAATGGTTTATCCAATAAACGCAAAATTTAATTTCAGATTTTTCATAAACGTTTTTTTTGGTGTGAGGGTTACGCAAAAGAATGTTTTTCTTGATGAGATTCTTTGTTTTTCAGATGAACTGATTCACAGAACTGACAAGAACAAAAATTTTCTCAAATAACGAATATGTATTACCTTTGAGTTTCAGACAATGCAATGAGTCAGCTTAATTGTCGTAACGGAAATGAATGAAGTTTGAATTTAATATAAAATAACAAACTATGCAGATTGAACAATTGCAAGGCTCCATAGTAGCCATTGTAACCCCTTTTAAAGACAACGGTGAAATCGATTTGGAAACCTTTGATGAATTGGTGGAATTTCATATCAGTAGTGGAACCGATGGAATAGTGGTGTGTGGAACAACAGGGGAAACTCCTACATTAAGCGATGCTGAAGATGCTCAGATGATTGAGCGTTGTGTGAAGAAAGTCAACGGAAGAGTTCCTGTGATAGCCGGAACCGGAAGTAACTCAACGGTCGATTGCATCAAATACAGTCGAAAAGCTGTTGAACTTGGTGCTGATGCCTTATTGGTGGTGGCTCCTTATTACAATAAACCTTCTAAAAGGGGTATGTATAAACATTTCTCGCAGGTTGCCAAAAATGTGGATGCCCCTATCATTTTATACAATGTACCGGGAAGGACAGGGAGCAACATTGAACCCGCTACAGCTATTGAACTTGCCAATAATTATAAAAATATCATTGCCATCAAAGAGGCAGGTGGTGACATGAATGTGTTTGCCGAGCTTTTGGCCAACCGACCCGACGGATTTAAAGTTTACAGTGGAGATGATTTCCTCTCATACTCAGCCAACTGTCTGGGTGCAGATGGGTGTATTTCGGTGGTTGCCAACCTGATTCCCGCTGATTTTCATCAAATGATGAAGAGTTCTATTGATGGAGATTATAAGGTGGCGCGTGAATTGTTTTACAAGTACCGGGCGCTGATGGAGCTCATGTTTGCCGAGTCAAATCCATTGCCGGTGAAAACTGCTCTTGCACTTATGGGCCGGGTGAATGAAGTATTCCGTGCTCCCCTCTGCGAGATGGAGGATGACACCAGGGAACAATTGAAAATTGAACTCAAAAAGCTGAAGTTGATGTAGTTCTTGACACATTTCGATAAAAGGAGAGACTTCTTTTCGGATGAGTCGTATTGGAGTCAACAAATGATATATAAAAACAGGCTGAATGATAGTTTTCAGTCTGTTTTTTTTTGTTTAAAATTACCTCTGCCAGCCTATAATTTCCCGGAAACGCTTGTCATTGAGAGCGTAGGGAAGAAATCTCAATTATTTAACCGGGCACCAATGATCTGTAACATACATAATATAATATTGTGAAATTGTACCTCTCCACAGTTGCTTTATTGTTTTTTTCTATATCTTTTTCGCAACAGGTAAATCCCAATCCCTGGGTGATGGCAGCTGATACAGCAGCCGAAATTACTTACACAAATCCTGTGATTCCTGGTTTTTATCCTGATCCAAGTGTTTGCAGGGTAGGGGATGATTATTATTTGGTAAACAGCTCCTTTGAGTATTTCCCGGGAGTACCCGTTTTTCATAGTAAGGACCTGATAAACTGTGAGCAAATTGGACACTGTATTACCAGAAATGAGCAGATAAATGGTGAGGTCAACATTTTTGCGCCCACCATCAGGTTTTACAATGGTACTTTTTATTTGATTACCACGAATGTTGCTCATGGCGGGAATTTTTTCATGACTGCCAAAGACCCCGCAGGCCCATGGAGTAATGCTTTCTGGATGGATATGTCTGAAATAGATCCGGACCTGTTTATTGATGACAATGGGAAAGCCTCGCGGGTACCTGCTGTTTATGACTGGTTTGAATATGCAGCCATAAATGAATAAAACAATGGTTTTATATATAATAGTTCGTTAAACTTTTTCAAAGCTCTGGAAATTAAATCTTTAAGTTCAAATGAGTATTTTTGATAAAATGCAGAGTGCCAATGTTTTACGATTTTCTCTAATCTCTAACTTCTAAAATCTAACGATCTATTGATATAGTAATTTTTATTATTTTGTTACATTTATCCCGTTTTATTGACTTCGTCGATAGTTGAATATTGGGATAGATTATTTACGAATAATCAGGTAATGACGGCAGAAGCTCAATTTTAATGAAAGGAGTCCCTTTTGCTCGGGACGAGTTTCATCCGACCCTGGCAAATGAATTTTTTACTGGGGCAAGAGACTCTGATATAATGGCGTTATGAGGTATATGTTGCGAAAAGTATTGGTCAGTGCGATTTTATCTTTTTTTTGTTTGTTTCTGACAGGGCAAAGACTGGATCAGGCCGACTATAAATTTCGCCACCTCAATAGCTCGCATGGACTTTCCAACAATCAAATTTCATCCATTCATAAAGATCGTTTCGGATTTGTTTGGTTTGGCACTGTTTCCGGACTCAACAGATATGATGGTCACTCGTTTAAGACCTACAAGAATATTCCCGGAGACACCACAACCATACCGTTCAATAACGTTCAACGCATCTTTGAAGATCATCGGGGCTTTTTGTGGGTTTTTTCTCAGGACAATCAACTGACTATTTTTAATCCTTACAAAGATGTATTTTCTTCTGATTATGACCTGCTAACCCGGGAAGACCACATTCCTTCTGATTATATCTCTTCGCTGGTGGTTGACCGAGACTCCAATTTGTGGGTGACAACCAATCAGTACGGGGTTTTCAGAGTAGATGCCCAAACTGAAGAGATTGAGCGGTTTCATGAGTTGAGAGGGAACGAATATGATATAAGTAGTGATTTAGTTACGGATATTATTGTAGATACTGATTCTACAGTGATGATCGTGAATGCACAAGGGCGGGTGGAACGGTTGGACATCGAATCCGGTAACGTTGTCTCTTCCTATATGAGCAGGATTTTATCCGATGTTCCGGTGAGTGACTATTATTCTGTTTTTGTGGATCAAAGTGATAATCTCTGGATTTATTCGGAACAAAGTGATCTTGGATTATTCTATATGGATGTGTCAAATGGCAGAGAATTGCACTTTTCCGTAAATGATACCCGATACAACCTGGCCAGCAATATTGTAACCGGTATTCTGCAGGATGAGAAAGGCCATATCTGGGTTGGCACGGATCATGGAGGCTTGCAGATCATTGACAAAGCTGACTTTTCTGTGATTAATGTAAGAACAACAGAGGGTGCCTCCAATAGTTTGTCTCAAAACAGCATCACATCCCTGATCCGGGATAATTCCGGGACTATTTGGATCGGGACCTACAAAGAAGGGGTTAATTATTATCATCCCGATCTGTTTCAGTTTAAACTTTTTTCGCACAATCCCTTCCTCGAAGGAGGGCTTCCGGCCAATGACATTGATTGTTTTGCCGAAGATGAAAAAGGAAATCTTTACATCGGGACCAATGGAAAAGGACTGATCTACCATAATCGAAGCAATGGGGAATTCAGGGTATTCAGAGCAAAACCCTCAAATCCGGACTCTTTAAGCCATGATGTGGTAGTGAGTTTACTTTATGATTCAAAAAATCGCTTATGGGTGGGGACTTATTATGGTGGACTGAATTGTTATGAAAACGGGAAGTTTAAGAGGTACCTGCACGATCCTGATGATCCGGGATCTTTATCAGATAACCGAATCTGGAAGATCCTGGAAGATGCAGACGGTCGGATCTGGATTGGTACCCTGGGAGGTGGACTAGACCTTTTTGATGAGGCCAATAACCGGTTTTTGCATTACCGGGATGGGGACCTGAACTCTGTAAACTCTAATTTTATCCTGACAATGGAGGAGGATCGTGATGGAAATCTTTGGATTGGTACCTCTTACGGAGTGAATGTCTTGAACAAAAATACCGGTCGGTTTTCTCATATTGCTGCCAATCCGGGCAAGCAAAATGCTTTAAGTCACCATATTGTGTTATCTATACTCGAAGATCAACGCGGAATGATGTGGTTAGGAACCCGAAACGGATTGAATATGTACAATCCTGAAACAAAGGAGTTTCGATTGTTTCTGGAACGAGACGGATTGCCTGATAATAATATTCTCAACTTGCTTGAAGATGGTAGTGGTAATATATGGATGAGTACTTTAAATGGTCTTTCGAGGTTGGAAATGGTTACTTCGGAAGATGGGGTTGATTATTCCCTTAGCAACTTTGATCTTCTTGACGGTTTGCAGGGCCGTGAGTTTAATGAACATGCTGCCTTTAAAACTACCGACGGTGAGCTGATATTTGGGGGACCCGATGGATACAATTTGTTTGATCCTTCAAAGATTCAAAAGAGTACACGGATTCCTCAGATAAGAATTACAGGTTTGCGGCTTTTTAATAAGAAAGTTGGTATTGGAGAAAAAGTCGGCCGACATGTTATTCTCCGACGACCGCTGTTTCTTTCTGATACGCTTGAGTTAAAACATGACCAGAATGTGTTTTCGCTGGATTTCTCAGGTATGGGGTATTTTCATCCGGAGAAAATTAAATATCAGTATATCCTGGAAGGGTTTAATGAGGAATGGGTGACTGCCGATGCTCAAAACCCGCTGGCGACTTACACCAACCTGAATTACGGAACCTATCGGTTTCGTGTTCGCGGTCGGATAGGAGATGACGGGCCTTATGGAGAAGAGGCAGCATTAACAGTGGTCATTCAACCCCCGTTTTATGCAACTCAGTATGCTTATGGTGCTTATATTATATTGTTTGCGGGCTTAGTTGTTTTCTTTGGCTTTATCATAAGGCGTCGTGAGCGAATCAAATATCAACGTCAGAGTGAGTTGACAGAGCATAAGCGGATTCATGAGGTGGATGAAATGAAAATCCGGTTTTTCACAAATATCAGTCATGAGTTCAGAACCCCACTGACGTTGATTATTACCCCGCTGGAAAAGCTTATGCAGGAAGTGAAAGATACAGGCATCAGGGAACAGCTGAAGTTGGTGACGCGAAATGCCCGACGACTTTTGGGGCTGGTCAATCAATTGCTGGATTTTCGGAAGATGGAGGTTCAGGGAATTGTCCTCAGCAGAACCAGAAGCGATATTGTCGCTTTTGTGAAGGAGGTGGCCATTTCTTTTTCAGACCTGTTTGACACCAAATCCATTCGTTTTTCTATTTCTTCGAATGTTGATGCTCTGACCATGAGTTTTGACCCGGACAAAATGGAAAAAATTGTTTTCAATTTGTTGTCTAATGCTTTTAAGTTTTCTCAGGAGTATGGAGAAGTGAAGTTGAATATTGAGTATGCGGAGACTTCGGAGAAAAAAACAGGGAAAGTAATACGCATTGCTATTAGTGACAAAGGTATTGGAATCTCGTCTGAAAAGCAGGAGAAAATTTTTGATCGTTTCTTTCAGATTAGAAACGATGATAACCAGATTCCCGGTAGTGGCATCGGACTTGCCATCACACGGGAGTTTGTGCGCTTGCATGAAGGAGAAATTTTTCTGGATAGTCATCCCGGACAGGGAAGTACCTTTATTGTTGAATTACCTGTATCTCAGGATGAAGATACCGGGGTGGCATCAGGCAAAAATGCAGAAGTTTACAGTGTTCACGAAGGAGAAAAAGCCATCGAAGAGACGCAGGAAACCGGGAACAACGATAAACCGCTTTTGCTGATTATCGAGGACAATGAAGATTTGAGATTTTATCTTAAAGAAAACCTGCGTCGCAATTATCGCATTGTTGAGGCTGCAGATGGAGACAGCGGAATAGAAAAAGCCCGTACAGTTTTTCCGGATGTGATTATCAGTGACATCATGATGCCCGGAACTGATGGCGTGGAGTTATGCCGTATTCTGAAAAGTGAATCTAAAACGTCTCATATTCCCGTTATACTGCTCACAGCCAAGGTCTCTTCTGAGCAGGAAGCAGAAGGATTGGGTGCCGGAGCGGATGATTACATTACCAAGCCTTTCAATTATGAGGTGCTGGAGCTTAAAATCGGTAAACAAATCGAGATTCGCCGGCAGTTCCGGGCTAAACTCGAAAAGCAACATTTCGAAATAGAACCCGGTGAAATTGGCATAACTTCCCTGGATGAAAAATTCATAAATAAAGCAACGCGGTTTGTGGAGAAAAATATTGCCAACACCGATTTATCGGTGGAAATATTTAGTCGCGAAATGGGGGTCAGCCGCGGACATCTTTACAACAAAATCGTTTCTCTGACGGGAAAAACACCTACGGAATTTATTCGCATTATGCGACTGAAGCGAGGCGCCCAGTTGTTAGGCAAAAGTCAGCTCAATGTGGGTGAAGTGGCCTTTAAAGTTGGCTTTAATGATCCCAAATATTTCTCCCGCTATTTCAAAGAGGAGTTTGGCGTTTCTCCTTCTGAATATGTGAAGAGAATCGAAAAGAATGGGTGATTGACTTTTTGTTTTGTTGTTTTTCTTTGGTCATCTCAGCTTTGAAATAAAAGATTTTTAACTTCGCACCACTGCCATACCGGCAAGTATGGATGATTTGTGCTGTTTTCCAGCTGCTTTTTTTTTATTATGGTTTTCTTTTTTTAGAGCCGGGGCCTGAAGGGTTCCCATGTTTATAGAAGTCATGATAATAAAGAAACCGACGCTGAAGGTATTGAATGTTCTTCGATGAGAATTTGTTTATTCTCGTTGGCCCCTTTCAGGGACCTTATGTAACAGGATTCTTTTTACCCCGGATGGCATCCGGGGTTACTCAAATTTGCCCCTTTCAGGGACAGGAGTGATACCTTAATTGGATGAAAAATGGGTTTTATTGTTTTATTGTCAGGAGACGAGGGATGGAAAACCCTTCGTGTGTGAAACGATTAGGGTAGGGGGCTTTTTTCTTCTGTCTTCACTCTTCTGACTTTTTCTGTTGGCTTAGCCCAAAAGGAACAAAAGGTCAAGTCCGCTTAAACCTATCCTCCAGCGTCATCCAAAATTTCCGGCCGTTGCGCAAGACCTTAAAAATCGCCCATTTTGGCCTCCCGCCATCGCCGGCCCGGCAAGCAAACGGGGTCAGCGCGCTGTTTAAATTGTCGGGTTCGGCTATTCATAGTTGAATTCTTTTGAAAAGATGATTGCTGACAGTTCATTTGAGATTCTATTCTCTAACCTCCAACCTCAATCTCAGTCTCAACCTCAGCCTTAATCTCCGTCTTTTTCTCTACTTGTCTGCTCGCTTAATTCTGCTACTCCCTGTCATTCCCCCCACACCCTTCGGCTTCCGTCCCCCTCCGCGTCGTACCTGCTTCGATCCTGGGTCGTACCTGCTTCGATGCTTCTTCGATGCTTCTTCGACTGTTCTTCGACCTTATAAGGTCGAAGAACAGTCGAACAAAGGCCGAACAAGACCCGAACAAGGTACGAAGAAGACCCGATAAATGTGTAGTTATCTCATTGAAAATCAAATATTTGAAAATGCTTTTATTTAACAAAATATTAAACAGCATTTAGATTTTTGTGGTCATCAGGCTTCTTCCGGGTAGATTCAGGCACCTCCGTTGGCCGAAGAATGCCGAACAAATAGACGTACGAAAGCTGAATTTGTGATCTGGTGAGCATTGATCTAACTTTATGTAAGCGTCAGCTAATTTGCTGCATACTTCAGATACCCGAATATTCAAATTTTCAAGAGGCTCTTCCTTTATTGTTAATAATATTTTCTATTTTTAATGTTTTAAAGATAGAAGGGATTATTGTGTTGGTTATCAATGATAAATGCGGGACTTTCTTATGTGCTGACTTTCGATTATTAAAACTTGGCAAGATATAGATATTGCAGGTATGAATAATTAGTGCCCGTTTATAAAGTCGGGAAACTTTGCAAAAATTCATGTGTCTGGTCAGAAAGTGACAGTTGCAAGGCTTGCGACCGCGTGCCGCCTAAAGCTTTAGCGGTGGCGCAATCCGCCAAAAACGGAGTTTACTTGGGTAAATGAGTATTTTGGCGGCAAGCGTAACGACGCAAATGTTACTTTATGGACAGACACTAATTAATGGCCCCACAAAATTGGATGGATTCCGCCAACAGGATATGAGCGATAAATTGGGTATTAATTTCCGTAGCAATCAGAGCCTCGAAAGGGGAGACCCCAAACTTGACATTGATGCTTAGGGTGAATAGCTAAAAATGTTGAAATAGAATGTGTCAGGGGTGTTGAAATAAAGATCTGTTACTATAAATTGAGAGATTGAGCTACTTAAAAACAGAGAATACGTATCTACGGGAGAAGGTTGATCAATTGATGGAGATGATGGGGAAGTAGGATTTATAAATTAGTTTACATAAAAAGGTACACAATACTTCCATATAGGGATGTATAATGCAATTTTCAGCCAGATTAAAGCGGTATAACAGCAACTGGTGCTTTTATAAATTCGTTAGGGCAAATAAAAAACAAACAAAATGGACTACTTAAAAAAACTTTCGCCTCCTTTTACAAGCAAAGAAAATGAAACATATATAACTGAGCTAAAGAATAAATTTGAATTTTTTAATAAATATTTGATTGAAAGTGATTTTAATAGAATTCTATCATCTGAAGATTACTCCTCAATTTCAACAATATCAAAGAGTATTCTTGACGCAATTGAGGAATATTTACAAGGAAATTCAGGTAACGCATACAAAAAAATTGAGAATTTACTAACTACAGAATACAAACATTTGGAGAATATAACATACAATTTAAGCAATAAAAATCAATTGATTAGAATAAGAAAGTCAATTACTAACCTAAACAAAAGGAAGGATTTATTCCATATCCCATTTAACTTGAGGCAGAAGGTTGCTAAACAAAGATACTCAATTGAAGGATTACCATGTTTATATTTAGCAGCATCTTCATATGTTACCTGGCTTGAACTAAATAAACCAAGCTTCAATGAAATGTGGGTTTCAGCATTTAGACCAACTAAACAAATCCCAATACTTGACTTATCATACACATTAGGTAAACTTGAAAACGATTACAAAAAATCAATTCAAAAAGAATACACTATTGACAAATTGAAATTTTTCCCTTTTGTACTAGCGACTTCCTTTAGAGTTAAACACCTAAATGATTTTTTTCACGAAGAATACATTATTTCCGGAAAACTTTTGCAATGGGTTACTAACAATACTACTTTTAAAGGTATCCGTTACTTAAGTACAAAACTTGAATCTTACGAAAATCTCGAATTTTTATGGTGCGCTTCTAACTTCGTAATACCTCCAGTGAAGCCGAAAAAAGAAGAAGTTTATAATGAAATCTTAAAAAAATCATTCAAGACTACAGAACCTCAGAATTGTTCAGTATTAATAGCATATGGTAATGCGGGTGAAGTTGCAGCATACCATGCTAATGGAGATGAATTTGAAGAATTTACAAATGAGAATTTAAAGGCAGACAACAGTCTTAGCAAGAATATTGATGAATTAATTTTTAAAAACTATTTAATTTCAGACTTTTATAATATAGACGGATATTTAAGAGACAAGTTTACTCTAGACTATATATGATTTAAAAACTACTTGCCCTAACACTTAGCCTCCGATCAAGCGTTGCTTGCACACGCTTGATATTGGAGGCTCTGTTGAACTAAACAATTTCCCGGGGCCTCACCATAACGATTTGAGAAGCATGTGATTATCTATAGTGTTTTGAATCGGTTTTTGAGAGGTGTTTTAAACCGGTTTGAGGGATGTTTTTTCGCTCTTTGACATATAAAATCAGTAATGATCTTCTTATTTGAGGTCTTTTTTCATTGGGTTGCTCTATTAATGTCTTGTTTATGGCAGTAATACTAAATGTAAGAACTAGTTTAAAGTTTTTCGAATTGATTCAAAACTTTGCTCCGAAAAAGAAATTTGAACTATCAGAAGGAGAAATCAATAAGCGTTTACTTAAAGTCTATTTGCTTTTAAATCAAAACTATAATTGTGAGTTTAAATCAAGAGAAAGTTTGACTGAAATGATTGTTGCTAATTCCCTGATTCAGATGATTTATTCTGAAACTAATTGCATTTATTTGAGAATAGCAGAATTGATAAAATCATGTTTGTTTCTTGAATACTGTAATTTAAACCTACCTGAACATTATTTGAAATTCTTAAAGGAATATGGCGTTTCAGACTGGCAAGAATATGTAACTTATGTGCATCAAATCGGAATGTTGGTGCTAAAAAAAGGAATGGATTCAATACCTATAATCAGTATTCCCAAAAATGACAATATATATGAAAAGAAAGTAATGTTTTTTGATAAATTTTGCTTGTCAGAAGTTTATCAAAATGATGAAGATTATACTGAAATAAAGGCAAAACCTGTAATTAAAAATAGCAAAACTGAGGAGTATTATATAATCTTTGAACAATTCTTTCTGGAAAAAATGTATAAGAGCTTATGTAGACTTACCCCTTATGTTTGAGCTTTAAGAGACTTCTGTCCAAAAGTCTGCATTAATTTCAATAAAATTCTGTATTTTTGATTTTATAGGAAATGAGGATATGATAAACAACGATTCAAATACATTTTCAATTATTAAAGAGACTGCCAAAAGGATTGTTCCTGACTCTAGAGTTCTTCTCTTTGGATCTCGTGCTCGCCATGACAATAGCAGCGATAGCGATTATGATTTTGTTGTTATCACCAGAAAGACAATTGATGTTCGTCAAAAAAGAAATTTAAAATCACAATTGAGAAAAGAATTAGCAAAACATAAAATTCCGGCTGATATTCTCATTCATAGTGAAAGTGAGCTTAACTCAAAAAAGCGAATAACTGGACATATTCTTCGTCAAGCAGCTAGAGAAGGAGTTGATTTATGAATAAAGATACCAAAGATTTCATTAAACAATGGCTCATTAAAGCTAATGAGGATTTGTTAGTCGTTAAAAGACTTGTCGACTATGAAATTATTGCTACTTCATCTGCCTGTTTTCATTGCCAACAAGCTGTTGAGAAATTATTGAAAGCCTTTCTTATTGCTAACAATGTTGAGATTAAAAAGACACATAATATTGAGTTTCTTCTTTCCGAATGTTCAGATATTGATAAAGATTTTGCAAATATTGATCCCAAAGAGCTTAGCGACTTTGGAGTCGATGTTCGATATCCGGGAGACATGTATATTCCCGACGAAAGCGAGACAATAGAGTATCAGGAACTAGCTCTTGATATTAAGGCAATTGTGGAGAATAAAATCATTCAGATATTAGAGTCTAAATAATTACTGTTAGTGACAATTTCTATATTGCAGTGCGGGTTTCTGCAAAATTGTTGCCTTTGCCATTTCTCAATCGCTAGCATCGATCGACGCTACCGCTCTTCGAAATTCGCACTGACTCCCTGAACATAGCAAATGCATACAAGGTTACTACGGAAACCTGGGAGAGCCTCCCACCTCCATACGAAAGGCGATTAACCCGGATCATATTCTCCCTCCCATTTGGAGATTTTGCTTATTTCATTGGAGTTTGCTGTCTTTTGTGTTTTCCTTAGTCGTCTATTTTTGCCTCATTTCGCCCTGGATTCTGAAAACGGACTGGATTTTATTCTGACCTGATATAAGGTCTTGGAATAAAGCTCCAAGGTCCTTCTTGAAAGTATCCACCCCAGCAAAACCTTATTCCTGGAGTAATTTTTTATCAATAAATTGCGGCAAAAGTTCTTTGAAATTTTCGGCAGGTGTGATGTGGAT
>NZ_PVTS01000013.1 GCF_003003035.1 Marinilabilia salmonicolor
ATCCACATCACACCTGCCGAAAATTTCAAAGAACTTTTGCCGCAATTTATTGATAAAAAATTACTCCAGGAATAAGGTTTTGCTGGGGTGGATACGTTGAAGACTCTTCTGAAATCGATATTGATCTGATTTCCCAACGTAATTTATTGGAGGAAGATGATTTTCTGCTAAAAATCAAAAGACTCTCCTCTACTGGAAAACCAATGAACGCTTTAACAGTGAAAGAGTTGGTCTCTCAAGAAGAAATAAAACCTTCTGAAAATAAAAATTCTTCTGAATGTGTGACATCGGAGTATGTATCATCGAAAAATGTTCATACGTCTTCCCTCAGAGTATCTTCCGAAAAAATAGATGAATTAATTAACCTGGTGAGTGAACTGGTGATTTCTCAGGAGCGACTTGGGTTGATCTCTTCTCAAAACAATATTCCTGAACTGAACCTGGTAGCCAATACGATTCAGAACCTTACTGCCCAACTTAGGGACAGCACTTTTAGCATAAGTCTGCTTCCAATAGAAGCCCTTACGATGCGTTTTCGGAGAATGATCAGAGATCTCAGCAGTGAATTGGGAAAGGAGGTTGTCTTTATTGCGAATGGTGAGGATACGGAATTGGATAAGTCGATGATTGAAACATTGACAGATCCTCTGTTACATATTCTCCGGAATTGTATTGATCATGGAATTGAAACTCCGGAAGAGCGCGAACTGTCGGGAAAGCCAAGAGTTGGGACAATAACTTTGAAGGCTTTTTATTCCGGAGCTAATGTAACAATAGAGGTTGCCGACGATGGTCGTGGATTGAATGCTACAACCATTCGCCAAAAAGCGGTGGCCAAGGGATTAATTGATGGAAACGCCAGTCTGACAGATCGGGAAATTTTCGACCTGGTTTTTCTGCCCGGATTTTCTACCTGTGAACAGGTGAGTGAAATTTCCGGCAGAGGTGTAGGGATGGATGTGGTGAAGAAAAATATTGCCTCCATAAGGGGTAGTGTAACAATCGATTCTATACCCGGGAAAGGAACCACTATTTCTATTCATTTGCCAATGGTGCTGTCAATTATTGATGGTTTGCTGGTTTCTGTTGGAGATAACAAATTCGTATTCCCACTGGCTGTTGTTGAACGGATCTTCTCGCTTAAAAAGCAAGACGTGGAAGCCGTTTTCAATAATGTTATAGCTCTCGAAGGAACGCAATATCCCTTCTTTAATCTTCGCGATTGTTTTTCTGTTGAGTGTGAATTGCCCGGCAGAATGCAGGCTGTTTTGGTCAATAACAGTGATGGCCAGGCCCTATTCTCTATCGATAAAGTGGAAGGGAAAATTCAGGCTGTTCTCAAACCTCTCGGTAAGTTTTATCAGGATAATAAATTCTTGTCAGCTGCTACCATATTGGCGGATGGATCCATTGCTCTGGTGCTGGATCCCAATGCCATAATAAAAGAATGCTGATCAAGAGAAAAATAGGTGTTTTCAGAAATTAAAATAAGCTGTTTATGGACAAGAAAGACAATAAGAACATTTCTTATCTCTCTTTCCGGCTTGGGGATGAAGTTTTTGCCCTGCATGTCGGGAAAGTGTATAAGATTTTGGAGATGACTCCGGTTACGGAAGTACCTCGCTCCCCGGACTATATGAAGGGAGTTATCAACCTGCGGGGGAAAGTGCTTCCGGTTATCGATACCCGAATTAAGTTTGGCATGTCTCCGACAGAAACAACCAAATCTACCTGCCTGCTCGTCATTGATGCAGAAATTGGAGAGGAGACTGTAATGGTGAGTATGTTGGTGGATGCCGTGCAGGCGGTAATGAAAATTGAAGATGATAAAATTCTTCCGCCACCATCTATAGGGAACAGATATCAGTCAGATTTTATTTTGGGAATGACAAAGGTTGATGAAAAGTTTGTGATGGTATTGAATATTGATGCTGTGCTTACCTCCGACGATCTTATCGATCTTAAAGCAATAAATGCAGCCCGCCAAACAGCGGAGAAAGAAGAAGCAGCAACTAATTAAAAATAGTCTGAATATCAAAAATAACAAATTATGAATTTAAGAAATTTGAAAATAGGTCAGAAAATTGTTGCCGGTTTTTCTTTGGTGGCATTTATTGCTCTGGTGATAGGAATCACAGGTATTGTTGGGATGAATAGCATGGGCAACTCATTTAGAAAAGTAGCCAATGTAAAAATGTCGGCCGTCTATTATGTGGGAGAAATGGATGTTGCAGTGGAGCGGATCTACCAGAATTATGTACGGTTATTGGATCCTAAACTTAGTCGGAATCAACGGGAAGAAATTGTTGCCAAAATTGCTTTAAATCGGCAGAGTTTGGGGGAAGCAATGGCCAATTATAATAAATTAGATAAGACCGAGGAAGAGAGTCGGATTTACAGAGAATTGGAAAGTATAATTGCTCCATGGCGGACAATTAATCAGCAGATAGAACGCAAAAATGCCCGGTTTATTGAAATTGATCTGATGCATCCTTCCCAGTTGGTAGCGAAGATTGAGATGTTTATGAAAGATCATTATGAGCTTGAGCTAAAAGTGATCAATGGCATTCAGGATAGAGCAACTTTTGAGGGCGGAGAGGATTCAAAGAAGTGTAGTTTTGGTGAATGGTTCAAGGAATTTAGCTCTCAGAATGCGGCTTTTAATAACAATCTTCGCGAGATAAGACAAAATCATGATTTGTTCCATGAGTCAGTTCATACGATTAAGAGTTACATAAGTCAGGGGCATATTGATGCTGCACATAATCATTATGACCAGGTTTTAAACCCGGCTGCTAAAAAAGTGTTTGCAGTCTTTGATCTATTGCTTGAAGAAGCTGAACAAGCCCAGACACTTCTGGAAGATATGAGTGACGGAATTACAGTGGAATCGGCTGAGTATCATAAAGTATTTGGAGAAAAGTTTAGTCAGCTCAAAGAGTTAAACCAACAGGATGCTGTAGCTGAAAGAGAAAGTGGTGCTGCTACCTTTAGGAACAGTATAATTATGATCGTGTTTGTAATTCTTTTGGGAGTTGCTATTGCCATTGTTTTGGGAATAGTAATTACACGCAATATTACCAGAGGGCTAAATAACGGTGTCACTTTTGCCGAGAGAATTTCTAAGGGTGACCTTACGATGAATTTGGATGACGAGATTCTGCAACAAAAAGATGAGGTTGGGAAACTAGCCCGTGCTCTTCAACATATGGTAGAGCAGCTGAAAAATATTATTAGGGATGTGATGACGAGTACCGACAACATCAATGCTGCCAGTGAAGAGCTTAGTTCCGGTTCTCAGCAGGTATCTCAGGGGGCTAGTGAACAGGCATCGTCTGCGGAGGAGATTTCTTCCTCTATGGAAGAAATGGTTTCGAATGTTCAACAAAACACCGATAATGCACTGCAAACGGAGAAGATTGCAATCCAGGCGGCAGATGGAATTCGTAGAGTAAGCGAGAATGCGATTGCTTCTACAAAGGCAATAAAAGATATTGCGTCCAAAGTATCTATAATTGGGGATATCGCTTACAAGACAAATATTCTGGCGCTGAATGCTGCTGTGGAAGCGGCTCGTGCCGGTGAGCACGGTCATGGCTTTGCAGTTGTCGCTGATGAAGTTAGAAAGTTAGCAGAACAAAGCCAGGTTGCGGCAGATGAAATTGATGAGTTGTCGATCAATAGTGTAAATATGGCAGATCAAGCTGGCAAACAATTGATGGAAATTGCTCCTGAAATTGAAAAAACAGCCAATCTTGTTCAGGAAATCGCTGCTGCAAGTATGGAACAGAATTCCGGGGCAGAGCAGGTGAATAGTGCAGTGCAGCAGCTTAACCAGGTGGTTCAGCAGAATGCTGCTGCATCAGAAGAGATGGCTTCCAGTTCAGAAGAACTCTCCAGTCAGGCTGAGCAGATGAAAGAGGTTATTTCTTATTTTAAGGTAGGAGAGGGATCCCGCCGCGTTGAGAAAAGGAAAAGTGTCAAAAAGAAAATTTTAAATGAATTAGAATCTGAAGAGAAATCAAGATTCTCCGGCAATCCGGGCATAAAGTTGGATATGAATGGTGCTGGTGCGCATTTAGACGATTTTGAAAAGTTTTAAAGTATTCTGATTTTGGAAAGAGGTGGCTTGCTTGCAGGTCACCTCTTTTTTTCGCTATTAAATTAAGAAAAGTGTTACTTTTATGGATAATCATGCATGTGTAATCTATTGAATTTAATAATATTCCATGAAAAGTAATACCCACCCAACAAATATTCGCTTGCGGCCCTTTCGGGAAGAGGATGCCCCAGTGCTGGCCCGGCTTTTAAACAATAAAAAGATCTGGAATAACATCCGGGATTTTGTTCCTCATCCATATTCAGAGCAGGATGCACGTGATTTTATTGCCATTTGCCGAAAAGAGGATCCTCTTTATACCTTTGTGGTGGAGTATGAAGGACAGCTGGCAGGAGTTGTGGGGGTGGTGCCGCAAAAGGATGTGTATCGTATTTCGGCTGAGATTGGTTACTGGCTCGGAGAGCCTTTCTGGGGAAAGGGGATTATGACTGAAGCGGTTAAGCGGATGGTCGATTATGGCTTCAATGACCTGAATCTAATTCGAATATTCACGGGCGTTTTTGACTTTAATAAAGGGTCTCATCGCGTCCTTGAGAAAGCAGGGTTTCAGTTGGAATGTATATTTCGAAAAGCTCTGATAAAAAACGGGGTGGTTTGTGATGAATACCGATATGCTATTATTAACGAGGAATAGTGGTGATGAAATGAGCATCATATCGGTTTATTGGTCGCGTCGCGACCAATAAACCGCGGGGCTGGGGGGGACTGCAACCTCAGGGCGTTGCCCTGGGCTATTGCTTTCAGGCTTTCAGCTTGTTTCCGTACTGCCTGCTATATTGTTTTATGTATAAGGTAGATTAAATTAACCTGAAATGTGAAATATGCTTTTTTTAAGGAGGATTATTTTTATTGCATTTGTTATTTTCCTGTCTCATGAATTGATGGGACAGACTGCTGTTGGTGAATTCTATTCAAGTCACTTACAGACCCAAAGCAGAGGGATGATGATTCTGGGTTCATGGGCAGTAGGCAATATTGCTGTAGGCGCTTACGGTTGGAGTCGTTACAGTGGTGAAAAGAAATATTTTCATCAGATGAATCTGTTTTGGAATACCGTCAACCTTGGCATTGCCGGATTTGCTCTATATAACAATATGCAAACGGATCCGTTGATGTTTGGGGTAGAAGAAGCTTTGGGTGAAGCCCGGAAAATAGAAAAAATACTGTTGATCAACAGCGGGTTGGATGTGGCCTATATTGGCACCGGCTTTTTGCTCAGGCATCTTTCATCCAATTCCGACAAACGTAAAGATTTACTGAAAGGCTATGGAAACTCTTTAATTCTTCAGGGCAGCTTTTTGCTGGTGTTTGACCTGATCCTTTATGGAGTATTGCATTCATCTCGAATGGATTTTATGGAAGGAATCTCCTTTTCCATGGGAGAAAGTTATTGGGATGTTTCCTGGTGTTATCGATTTTGAATGAGGAGATTCCGGCACGTATTTTGGTTGTTTTTTGAATGAGAAACTAAAATAACAGGAAAGATATGAGGAGTTTAGTTACATTTTTTCTTGCAGGTGCTTTTATTTTCGGAGCTTTACCTTCTGTTGAAGCTCAACAGAAAATGACCACAGCTCAAAAGCGGCAACAGCAGTTTGAAGAAACAAAAAAGCTGGTAGAGAGCCGGAATTTTATTTTTGTGGCTGACCGTGCTTTTCCTTCAGGTGGAGCGTCTATTGATCTTACTACCAATTACGGATATCTTAAAGTAAAAGAAGACTCAACTGTTGTGGGTGATCTTCCTTTTTTCGGGCGGGCTTTTAGTGTTGATTACGGAGGAAATGGGGGTATTAAGTTTTCTGGTAAAATGGACGAACAAGAGTATAGCGTCAATGAGGAGAAACAAAATATCTCATATTCATTTAAGGTCAAGGATGATGATTATTTCCAGTTGAGGTTGGATGTTTACTACAATGGAGATGCCTCCCTGAATGTAATTAGTCACAATCGAAGTGCAATCAGGTATCAGGGGGATATATCCAGGATTGAGGAAAACTGATGTGCGTTTTTGTTTGGAATCTCTATCTGATGGATTTAAGGCACTGTTAATTAGGATGATCGTTTCCATTCTGAAAAGTCAGAATAAAATCAGTGAGATCGGTATCTGGTGAAAGATCCAGTTTTTTGCGTACCCTGTAGCGGTGGTTTTCTACCCCTCGCACCGAAATTCCAAGCAAGGGTGCAATCTCTTTGGAAGTGAGGTTGATGCGTAGAAAGGCGCATAGTCTCAGATCGCTGGGGGTAAGATCGGGGTATTCGCTTTTTAGTGATTGCAGGAAAGTCTCATGTGCCAGATTGAAATTGTACTCAAAGGTTTTCCAGTCATCATCGCCTGTAATGTTACTGTCAATTTTCTTAATCAATTCGTTGTAGTATTTGTCCGGATACCTTGTGCCCAGTTGCTCTTTGTGGCGTTTAAGCTTTTCTTTCAGAGAAATCAGGAATTCATTCTTTTTGATGATGCCCATGGTAGAGGTGGCCAATTCTCTGCTTTTGAATGAGAGTTCCGATTGCAGTTTCTCGTTTCTCAGTTGTATAAGTTCTTTTTCTTTTTCTTCATTTTTGTGTTTCTCGTTCATCTTCACCCTTTTGACCGTTATATATTTCCCAAGGAAAATCAACCCACTAAAGATGAGTGCATAAGCCATGATTGCCAGAGTGCTTCGGTACCACGGAGGGTTGACCGTAAACGAGAGCTCATGTGTTTGGGAGGTATTTCCCCAACTGTTGGTTGCCCTTACCCTGATGGTGTAGTCGCCGGCGGGGATACGGTTGATTACAAATTCAGGATATTTCACAGGTTCTGTCCATTCGTTATTCAGTCCTTCGATCTTGTATTGATAACTGATTTTTTCTGATGAATAAAGTGGAAAGGAGTAGCGTAGAGCGATGTTGTTTTTATTGTAAGGGATTCTCAGTCGGGAATTGAATGGCGATACAGCTTCAGCGTCTCCTTCCTGCCCTCTGATCTCAATTTTTCGAATGTGTAATTGTTTGTTTTCAATTTCGCTGCCACTTTCCGGAGATGTAGCGTCCAACAAAGCAAATCCGTTTTCAAGACATAGCAGACCTGTTTTCTGATTCAGCGGAATGAGATTTTCCTCTTTGGGAATCATTTCGCTGCGAAACAAACTCATAGGGAATTCTTTTATTTTTTCCACATCTGTTCCTAAAATCCTGAACAGAGCGATACCCGCTGAGTTCATAAACCAATAGTGGTGGTCCGGTCCGGAGGCAATAAAGAAAGCAGAAGAATATTCTCCCAGGTGATTATTCAGGAAGGTGTAGGGAACAATGGCATCTTTGAGGTCATCGTAGGTGTAGATGGAATCTTCATTGGTGAAAACCACCCTGTTCTCAACGGAGAAGGTTCGGATGCTTGCACCTTGTCTCCATATTTTGGACTCCTTACCAAAATGAGTTATCTGAACGGCAGAGTCAAGTGCCTCATTGAGCCTGATTTTATATATGCCCTGATATAAATGTGAGGCCCACAGATTGTTGCGGTGATCAAATTCAACAAACCGGATGAGGTCGCTGAAACCTTTTACCAAATGATCTGCCTGCCACCGGTTGTCTTTTCGTGAAAAAACTACCAGATCATTGTAGGTGCTCTGTAACAGATGGTTCGGATGGTCAGGGATTTTGGTGATAGAATACCCGCCGGCATGATTTGAAATCATCTGCGCTTCCTGGTCTTTAATCAGAAAGGTGCCAGAGTTGTGTCCCACCAGCAACTGGTTGTCGATTTTTTCGCAATCCCAGACCTGTCGCTGTGTACCGGGAACCAATTTAAAAGGTTCAGTGCGCTTTTCCCATTTGCGGTGAAATACTCCCTGATTTGTGCCTGCATACAAAACCCCGTCCAGAAGGGCTGCAGAGTAAACTGCTCCCAGCTCAGGATGTCGATAAATGGTATAGGATTCATTGGAAGAAAAGGAGAGGAAATCCACGCCTTTGTCGGATGCAACCCAGATGTTTCCCTGTTCGTCACATTTCATAGAATGGACGGTGTTGCTTTGAAGGCCGGATTGTATGTTGATGTTCTGAACAAGGGTTCCTTCTTTGTCTATTACTTTGATTCCATCCAGAATGGTTCCCACGATGGTGTGCCCGTCTTTGGTGCGAAGGGCATTGTTGATGTTGTTGCGAATGAAACTTTGATGAAGTTCGCCGGCCCAGATATTATGACCGGCTGTCTCTGAATCATAAATATAAAATCCGCTACTTTCGGTTCCCAGCAGAAAATTGTTGTTGGAAAGTTTTTCAATATATGTGATTGATTTACCTGTGAAGAATTCACCTTTTAAAACAGGACTGTAACCCTTTTCAGTTACTTTGTAAATCCCGTCGGAAACCAATGCGATCAACAATTCATTGTCAACCACCGCTGCACTGGTAATAAATCCGTTAACACGAACAACAGAGAATTTTCCGTCGGCATAAATGTAAATGCCCGAAAATGACTGAAAATACACTTTATTGCCGATAACGAAAACATGCCAGAATTCTTCATTCTTAGGAAAGTGATCCTCCACCATTGAAGTGAGGGAATTGTATTGCAGCTCGCCCAGGTCATTGCGTTCCCAAAATCCTAACTCCCGATAGCCTCCGGTGTAAATTTTGTTATCCTCATCCACTGCAATGCATCGGACAGCAAAACCATTGGGTGAGTTGTAGAGATGCCACGATACTCCGTCGAATTCTATCAGCCCGATGCTGTTACCAATATAGGTGTATCCATTATCGTCCATAGCGATGGACCAATTCTTGTTGGAGCCGCTGAACTGTTGTTTGTTAAAGTTTATTACATGTGGATTCCGAAAGTTGCCGGCATTGGCAACCCCTATGAGCGAGATGAGAAAGATGAGCAATTTCAGGGATTTCCTCATTTTTTCTTTATTAGATGTAATCGGTTTTTGTTTCTCGGGTGGAATTGTCCGGCGAATTTAATCCATATAATGCAAAAATGTGTTTCGGGCCAAGGGGTTTTACTCTACAAATTACCGTTTTTGGCCTTAAAACACTAAAATATACCTCATTTTTTTGATTAAAATTGATTTAATCTGTTGGGTTTTTTTACGTTGAGTTTTTTTTAACTTGCTAAAAAACAGGTATATGTTGTTTGTTTTTTTGTGACGATGAGGTGATTGTGAAAAAGAAAATCACATTTTTTAACAATGGGAGTTGTTGGTGTACCTGATTATTTCCATCAGGGATGATGTTGGCCGTAATTTTACATCAGCAAAAACAAAAAAAATCAAAGTCATGAGAAAAACTCTGTTGTTTATCTGTTTTTTATTTGTGTCTGTATTTGTCTTCGGTCAGGATGAAATATCCGTCAGTGGCAAAGTGACAGACTCGGATGGTCTTGGTATCCCCGGGGCTTCAATAGTAATTGAGGGAACCACTACAGGTACCATTACCGATATGGATGGGAATTACAATCTCTCTGTACCCCCTGATGCAACACTAACTTTTAGTTTTGTTGGGCTGCAAGCACAAACGGTACCGGTAGATGGGCGTACTATTATAAATGTGCAAATGACCGAATCCACGGTTGATCTGGAGGAGGTTGTAGTGGTTGGTTATGGAGAGATGAAAGTTAAAGATCTCACTTCATCGATTACCACTATAAAATCCGATGACCTGGCAAAAACTCCGACCGGACAAGCGATGCAGGCCATGCAGGGAAAAGTGGCCGGTATGCAGGTGGTGAGCAGCGGTGCTCCCGGTGATGCGCCAACCATCAGGGTGCGTGGTATCGGGTCCTATCCCGGTCAGGGGAATGAGTCTCCATTGTATGTAGTGGATGGGATGTTTTTTGATAACATCGATTTCCTGAACTCTTCAGATATTACCTCTATTTCTGTGTTGAAAGATGCCTCTGCTGCTGCCATATATGGTGTTCGTGCTGCCAACGGTGTTGTCCTGATAGAGACCAAATCGGGAAGTTACAACAAAGAAGCCGAAATTACTTATGATGGTTATTATGGGGTTCAGGTGGCTCAGGATATATTAAAGATGGCCAACGCAGAGCAGTTTACCACCATGGCAATGGAGTCCGGATCCGCTGCTGATGCGCAATACATCCAGAATGCAATGCAGCGTTATGGAAGGAGCCGTATTAATCCGAATGTTCCTGATGTGAATACCGACTGGTACGATGAGATCTTGAGGCCTGGAGCCATTCAGAATCATAGTGTGGGCGTTTCAGGCGGTGGAGAAAATACTACCTATTCACTGGGAGCCAACTATTTTGCCCAGGAGGGTATTCTGGATATGAAAAACGATTACGAACGTTTTAATTTGCGTTCAAAAATTGACTATAGAGCTACCGATCGTTTGACTGTCGGTGCCAATGTCATTTTCAGTAATTCGACTAAATACATGCAGGATGGAGCCGCTTGGTTTGAAGCTTATTACGCGGTGCCTGTAATGCCTGTATATGATGAACAAAATGAGGCTGCCTGGCCTGATAAGTTTGCCAGTGCTCAGACCCTTGGTTATCGGGGTGGTAAAAACCCTTTTACAGCCATGACCTATTCGAATAATCGTGACAAACTAAGGAAAACAATGGCCAGCTTTTATGCTGAACTGGACATTATCCCTGATATGCTGAGTTTTAAAACTACTTACAATCATGATTTTACATCTTCCGAGAAACGTGAGGTCAGATTGCCTTATTATTTGACAGAGAACGCACAACGAGAAAATTCTTCTGTCGCAAAAACAGCCGCCAATTGGTCCAATCAGAGTTGGGATAATGTGCTGACTTTCCAACAGGATTTTGGTCCGCATGATCTGACAGTGATGGTTGGTACCTCCTATCGTGACGAATCTTATCAGGGACTCTGGGCTACCGGACTGGATTTTCCGGTTGATCAGGAACAGGCCTGGTATCTCAATCAGTCAGAAACAAAACCTGAAAATTCTGTGAACGACAATGGCCTTCGTCAATACGGGATGTCTTATTTTGGAAGGATTTCGTATAACTACAATAACAGGTACCTGCTTTATGGAACAATGCGGGCTGACGGAAGTTCCAAATATCAGGAAACCTGGGGATATTTCCCTACCATTGGCGCAGGCTGGGTTGTTTCTGAAGAATCATTTATGGATGATGTTTCATTTATCAATTATTTGAAAATCCGTGGTAGCTGGGGAGAGCTTGGAAATGATAAAATTCAGGCCAGTGACGGAGCCCGTACCACTTCCGTAATTAATACGGCTATAAATGACAACCTTGTGGCCGGAACCATTGCCAGCAGTACATACAGTGAGTTGGAATGGGAACTTACAGAAGAGATAAATGTTGGTGTTACTTCAAGGTTTTTGAACAGTAACCTCTCTGTAGAGGCCGATTATTACATCAGAGATACCAAGAATGCAGCCATATATGTAAATATTCCCTCTGTGGGGCAGACTGTTTTACGTAATGTGGGTGTCATTCGAAACTCCGGATTTGAGTTGGCTCTTAATTATCGCAATTCTATCTCAGACGATTTGAGCTATTCTGTAGGTGCTAACATCTCTACCTTGGAAAATGAAGTTCGCGACCTTTACGGGCAGCCCTATATAGATGGTGGTTCGGCAGAGTTCCGTCAGCGTTCCATTGTCGGAGAGCCATTGCTGGCATTTTTTGGTCATGAGGTAACGGGAGTTTTTCAAAATGAGGAGCAGATTGCCAATAGCGGTCTTACAGAGCAATTTATAGATGAGAGTGGCATTGAACCCGGTGATTTCATTTACAAAGATCAGAATGGCGACAATGTAATTGACGACAAAGACCGGGTAGTGCTGGGATCCTATTTCCCTTCATTTATGTATGGAGCCAACCTGGGCGTCAACTACCGGAATTTTGACTTTTCATTAAGTCTTACCGGACAAACAGGAAACAAAATTCTGAATCGTAAACGGGGAGAGATTATCTGGACCAACGATGGAAATATGGATGCAGATCTTGCCATTAACAGATGGCATGGTGAAGGAACTTCCAATAAATATCCCTCATCTGCAGGATTGAGAAAAGGATACAACCAAAAAATGAGCGACTATTTTGTGGAGGATGGATCTTTCTTCCGCATTCAGAATGTGCAGTTGGGATATACTTTTGATACAGAAAACTGGTTGGGAGGACAACTTCCCGGGGCACGGATTTATGTGACTGCCGAGCGACCTTTGACTGTATTTGACTACAACGGCTTCAACCCCGAAGTTTCCGATGGTATCGACCGTCAGACTTATCCCATTCCTGCAGTTTATACTGTTGGTCTGAATTTGAAATTTTAATCTCAAAATGCATTGATTATGAAACCAGTTAAATATATTTTATTCACTTTTTCGGTTGCAGGAATGTTGTTTGCTACGGCATGTCACGACCTGCTTGATGAGCCTGCCGAAAACCGGGCTTTCACCGAAGAGACAGATTATACCATATCTGAAAATATGGTGTTGCCGCTTATCGGGGCTTATGCAGATTTCTACCAAAGGGGCTGGGAGGATATTCCGTTGCTTGCTGTGCGTGGAGATGATGTGAATCACGGAGGCGAAGGCGATCAGCAGGATTATGCCAACACAGATTATTTCAATTACAATCAGAATTTTTGGATGTTCAATTCGGTGTGGCAAAATATGTACAAGGATATCTTTACTGCTCACTCGGCCATGGAACAGATTGAACTTTATATTGCCAATGGGGCCTCTGCTTCGCGTGGTGATCAGTATATCGCAGAAGCGAAAGTACTTCGTGCATGGTTGATGCTTCAACTGTCCAGAATGTGGGGAGATGTCTTTATTACAGAAAGTTCTGATCCGGCTCAGCTGTACACATTGGCACCCTCTCCCAAAACTGAGGTGATGCAACATATTTCGGATCAGATGGATGAGGCTGTTCCCAATTTACCTGACATGCGTCCCAATGAGCGGACTGATATCCCGGGAGGTGTGACCCGTTATACAGCCCTGGCGATTAAAGCTATGGCTCACCTAGAGATGGAGAACTACCAAGGTGTAGCTGATGCTACCGGATCCATTATCTCTTCCGGGCTTTTCACTTTGGAACCGGACTTTTACAACCTCTTTAAAATCCCCGGAAAGCTGAATGATGAAAACCTGCTTGAATTGCAATACTCCGATTTCGGACAGGGCTCCGGAGATAATATCAGTCACTTGTTTGGTTTTTACGGTCCTCAAAACTGGACCCCTGCAGTCGATGGAGCAGGAGGTGGATGGGGATTCTTCGAACCCAGTCTGAAATGGATTAAGTTTATGCTGGACAGAGGGGAACAACTTCGACTGGAGACCAGTGTGCTTTTCACCAACCGGGGAATTGCCGAAATACAGGAAGACCCGGAGTACGCTGATCTTCCCGAATGGATTTCAAATACCACTCCTTCGGGCGATGTTATCAACGACTTTCCTCGTGGTCTGTTTTCCAGCGGTAAGCAATATCTGCCTTCCAATCAGCTTACAGAAGGTCGCACAGCCTATGGAACCAATAAAAATTATATCATTACCCGTTATGCAGAGATTTTGTTGATGCATGCTGAGGCGCTCACCAGAGGGGCCACCAGCTCAGTGATGACGGCCGATGAGGCAGTGAACGAGGTGCGTGATCGTGCCGGTTTGTCCCCACTTAGTGGTGTGACCACTCAGCAGGTGATGGATGAGAAATTTGCCGAACTGGCCATGGAACTGGGAATTCGTTACTACGATATGATCCGCATCGATAACTACAATGCATTGAGTTACGACGGGCGTCAGTTTACAGCCGACAAAGAATATCTGCCTTATCCTCAGGCCCAGGTTGATCTGCTGCCTGTTTTGGGAGAAGACGCAGAATAATTGTTTTTCAAATTATAAAAAGACAATCTCATGAAGGTTTTAAAGAATATATTGGTTTTTTCAATGCTGCTTCTTTTTGCTGCATCTTGTGAAGAGGGCATTGATTCCATTTCACGCGTTGAACCCGGAGCCGATGAAACAGCTCCGCAGATTACCCTTAATTATCCCAAAGAGGGCACCCGTATTCAGGTTACTGAAGCGGAAACCACCATTGTTATTGATTTTGAGGTCACCGATGATATCGAAATCGGCACGATAAAAGTTGTTCTTGATGGGACTGAAATCGGCACTTTCAATGATTTTATTGATTACCGCAGGTTTCTCCATGAGCTGACTTATGAAGGGTTAGGAAATGGTGAACATACACTTAAAATTACCGCGACAGATATAGACGGTAAGAGTACAGACCTGTCGGTAACCTTTGAAAAGGTACCTCCTTATGAACCCAAATTTGATGGGGAAATTTTCTATATGCCATTTAATGGTGATCTGATGGAGCTCATATCTCAGGAGATGGGCACCAAAGTTGGAGATCCCGGGTTTGTTGATGACGGAATATCCCTCAAAGCTTATCAGGGCGCTGAAAATTCTTATGTTTCTTATCCTGTTGATATTTTGAATACGGGTGCTTTCACTGCTGCTTTCTGGTACAAAGTGAATCCAGTGCCGGGCAATGCCGGTGTGATTTCCATCAGTCCTGAAGGAGAAGACCGCACTAAAGGTTTGCGCTTATTCCGTGAAGGAGATGCTGCCTCTCAACGGTTTAAGCTGAATGTGGGAACCGGAAGTGGTGAAGTCTGGAACGACGGAGATGTGATTGATGCCTCATCAGATCAGTGGGTGCACATCGCATTTACGATTTCCGAAGCTTCCACCATTATCTATTTCAACGGAGAACCGGTGAATTCTACCGATGGTGGTATTATCGACTGGACAGGGTGTGAAGGTATTTCCATTGCCTCAGGTGCACCTAATTTTAGTTACTGGGGGCATAATTCAGATGAAAGTTTGTATGATGAGTTGCGTATTTTCAACAGGGCCCTGTCTCAGGAAGAACTACATGCTGTAATGGCTGATGAGGGAGAAGTACCTCCCTATGAGCCGCAATACGAGAATGAAATATTTTATATGCCGTTTGATGGTACTTATGAGGAGAAAATCAGTGAAACGATGGCTGCTGAAGTTGGCACACCTGGGTTTGCCGGTGAGAGTGTAGAAGGGATCAATGCTTATGCAGGAGCGGCTGATTCTTACCTGACTTATCCTACTGAAGGGTTGACCTCCGGTGAATTCAGTGCTGCATTTTGGTACAAGTCAAACACCGAGGCTGCACGTGCCGGAATACTTGTGGCTGGTCCTGAAGATACCGACAACCCGGATGCACAGAATGTTCGCACCTCAGGGTTCCGTTTCTTCCGTGAAGGAAATGAAACAGAGCAGCGGTTTAAGTTGAACATCGGTACCGGAGATGGGGAAGTCTGGAATGACGGAGGTACGATTGATCCCACTCTAAACGAATGGGTACACCTTGCCTTTACGATATCCGATACTCAGACAATAATTTATATTAATGGAGTAGAGGCTATGGCCGTTGATTCCAGCCCTATCGACTGGACCGGTTGCGACATCATGTCCATTATGTCGGGAGCACCACGTTTTTCAGGTTGGGATCATCTCTCGGATTTGAGCTATATGGATGAGCTCTACCTCTTTGATAAGGCGCTCTCCGCAGAAGAGGTGGAGTCTTTGATGAATGATGCTTTGTAGATTACACAACCGATAAAACCTCTGTTGGCCCGCCGGAAGTTTCCGGTGGGCCATCATGTACTTTTGGGAAAAAGTAATACCGGATGGTCCTTAGTTTATTTGATATGCGTTACTTTCTGCTGCTTTTGTTATCAGGACTCATGTTCTTTCCGTCCTGCAAAGATGATGAACCGGAGTCTGAAGATAAACCGGAAAATCTTACAGTGACCTATGTGCGGGTAGGAGAACAGATTCTCTCTTCTTCAGGAGACAATCAGGATGTTTTAACTGATGAGCCTGTTGAAATAAGATTTAGTCACTCTGTGGATCCCGTTGAGGCAGAGAAGAATATTGAATTGTCAGGTGCTGCCGGTCAAATGGTTGACTTGACTTTTTCTTCGGTAAATGAAGATAAACTCTTTAGCATCAGTCACCCTGTTTTGGATGAGAATAGTAGTTACACGCTCAGTGTTTCCGGTTCTCTCAAAGGGGTAAATAATGAATCTTTTGAGGAACAGGTTTACAATTTTACCACATTTACCACTCCTTTGATTTTGGAAACTATCAAAATCAATGATGAGGAAATTAATCCTGCACAAAGAATTAAAGACGTTAATCGTAATCTGAAAGTCGATTTTTATTTTAATGGGGCCATTTCATCTGATGATCTTTCCGGATATACTTCGTTAAGAAATAATGGTTTTCCGGTGGAATATTCTTTAAGTCAGATTGATGACCATATCATTGCTCTTTCTCCGGATCAAACGCTGAATGATTACCAAAAATTTCGGTTGACTGTCTCTTCAGATATTGAAAACCGCATTGGCCGACCTTTCGAAGGCCTGGATCTGGAGTTTTATACCCAATTGGATTCTACACCTAAATTCCCTCAGATTCCTGATGAAGAACTACTGACCAAAATTCAGCAGCAAACATTCCGGTACTTCTGGGATTTTGCACATCCCGTTAGCGGGATGGCCAGGGAGCGGGATACTTCCGCTGAAATTGTAACAACAGGAGGCTCGGGCTTCGGTGTTATGGCGCTGATTGTCGGTATGGAACGCGGTTTTATTTCCCGTGAACAGGGTGTTGTCCGGCTGCACAAAATTATTGATTTTCTGGCATCTGCTGACCGGTTTCATGGCGCCTGGCCTCACTGGCTGAACGGCACTACAGGAGAAGTGCAACCCTTCAGTACTTATGATAATGGGGGCGATCTGGTGGAGACTTCTTTCATGGCTGCCGGACTTCTGGCTGCCCGTCAGTATCTGAATGCAACCGATCCGGATGAGAATACTCTGATCACCAAAATAAATCAGTTGGTGGAGACCATTGAATGGGACTGGTACACCCGGGATGGACAAAATGTACTTTACTGGCACTGGTCGCCAAATCACGGTTGGGAAATGGATATGAAAATCCAGGGATACAATGAAGGTCTGATCACTTACGTTATGGCAGCTTCATCTGATACTCACCCGGTTTCTGCTGATGTCTATCATGAGGGGTGGGCCCGTAACGGTGGCATCGTCAACGGGAAGGAGTTTTACGGGATTAATCTTCCTGTGGGATATGATTACGGAGGGCCATTGTTTTTTGCCCATTACTCATTTTTGGGGATTGATCCGCGGAACCTTTCCGATCAGTATGCCAACTATTGGGAGCAAAACCGCAATCATACGCTCATCAACCGGGCTCACTGTATCAGTAATCCAAATAACTATGTTGGCTATAGTGAGGAGTGCTGGGGGCTTACCGCCAGCGACAATCATAAAGGGTATTCCGCTCATTCACCAACCAACGACCTGGGCGTGATAACTCCGACGGCTGCCATTTCGTCCATTCCGTTTACACCTGACGAGTCGATGGCTGCCATCCGGTTCTTTTATTACCGGTTGGGAGACCGCCTCTGGGGTGAATATGGATTTTATGATGCGTTCAATGTTACGGAAGAGTGGACTGCAAACTCCTACCTGGCCATTGACCAGGGGCCAATCATTGTGATGATAGAGAACTACCGTACCGGACTGATATGGGATTTGCTGATGTCATCTCCCGAAGTTCAGACTGGGTTGTCGAAATTAGGTTTTAATTATTAATCTTATGAGAACTACCGCTATATATTTTTTGAAGCTGGCAGTCGTTTTTTCTTTTACGCTGCTTGCTGCCTGTAACTCCGGGAGGCAAAACAACGAAAAATATTCCACTGGCAATGTCAGTGAAATCTCAGATGATTCACTGCTTACACTTGTGCAGTACCGGACATTCCAATATTTCTGGGAGGGTGCCGAGCCTAACTCAGGGTTGGCAAGGGAACGACTGCATATGGATGACATTTATCCTCAGGATGACAAGCATATTGTAACCACAGGAGGCAGTGGTTTTGGTTTGATGGCCATTCTGGTGGGCGTAGAACGGGGATTTATCACTCGTGAAGAAGCTTTTCAACGCTTTCAAAAGATTGTAGATTTTCTGGAAAAAGCCGATCGTTTTCATGGTGCCTGGCCACATTGGTTGAATGGTGAAACGGGGAAAGTAAAGCCTTTTTCTCAATATGATGATGGTGGCGACCTTGTGGAAACAGCTTTCCTGGTTCAGGGATTACTGGCAGTGAAACAATATTTTGTTGATGGCAATGAGGAAGAGCAACAATTGGCACAAAAGATTGATCAGTTGTGGCGAGAGGTTGAGTGGGACTGGTACACCAAAGGAGGTGAAGATATTTTATACTGGCACTGGTCGCCCAAACATGAATGGAAAATGGATTTTGGTGTCACGGGTTACAACGAATGTATGGTGATGTATATTCTTGCAGCTTCATCGCCAACCCATCCCATCGATCCTGAAGTTTACCATAAGGGATGGGCTATGAACGGCGATATTTCAGGTGAATACACCACTTTTGGTCACACCCTGCCTTTGAAGCAGCACGTAGATCCCCGAAAGGGAGGCCCCCTGTTTTGGGCTCATTATTCCTGGCTGGGTCTCGATCCAAGAGGGTTGTCAGATCAGTATGCCAATTATTGGGATAATAATGTGGCACATACGCTGATCAATCGACAACATTGTATCAACAATCCAAATAATTATGCCGGTTATGGGGAAGATGCCTGGGGGCTTACTTCCAGTTACAGTGTTCCGGGAGCAGCTGCCTTTGTCCGGGGACAATCTGATGAGAAGCCTGAAAGCGGTAATTCGCAACAGACGAGTTATGCAGGTCATAGACCTTCTTTCGATCTGGGAGTTATAGCGCCCACCGCTGCTTTGTCTTCCATGCCTTATGCTCCGGAGAAAGTATTACCGGCCATACGTCATTATTACGAAGACCTGGGGGATAAAATCTGGGGGGGTTATGGGTTTTACGATGCCTTTAGCGAGGAATATGAATGGTATCCCAAACGTTATCTTGCCATTGATCAGGGGCCCATTCCGGTAATGATTGAGAACCATCGTACCGGATTGCTCTGGGAGCTTTTTATGCAGGAGGAGGATGTGCTCAATGGGCTAAAAAAACTTGAATTCTCAAGTCCGCACATAAGAAAGTAAAACTGAAATAATTGTTTTTGTTATGAAGAAATCGAAAATATTGATAGTTGTATTTGGGTTTGTGGTGACTCTGGGCGCCTGTAGTGAGGTTGGAATTGCCGGAAAAACGCCAGACTGGAAAAGTTACAGTGGGGATCCCGTTATTGAGAGAAAAGTGGATTCGGTATTGAATCTGATGACCCTGGAAGAGAAAATCGGACAGATGAATCAGTATTCCGGAAATTTTGCCACTACCGGTGAGGTTGCAGATACTAAATCGGGTGAATACCTGAAGAAAGGAATGATTGGAAGTACCTTTAATGTCTTTGGAGCCGACCATCTGCGAATGTTGCAGGAGCAAAACCTGAAGCACTCAAGGTTGAAAATCCCCATGCTTTTTGCTGCTGATGTGATACACGGGTTGGAGACAACTTTTCCCATCCCTTTGGCTGAGGCCTGTTCCTGGGATTTGGAGTTGATGGAGAAAAGTGCGCGAATTGCTGCCGAAGAGGCCACAGCCTCAGGTGTTGCCTGGAATTTTGCTCCCATGATTGATATCGGTCGCGATCCGCGCTGGGGACGTGTGATGGAAGGTGCCGGCGAAGATGTGTATCTGGGAACTCAAGTGGCCCGTGCCCGGGTGAGAGGCTTTCAGGGAATTGAAGATTACACCGATCTGTCCAAACCCAACACAATGATGGCCTGTGCCAAACACTTTGTAGGCTATGGCGCTGCTCAGGCCGGAAGAGATTATCACTCCGTGGACATGTCGGATCGCATGCTGCATGAAACTTACCTTCCTCCTTTTAAAGCTGCTGTTGAAGAGGGAGTGGCCTCATTTATGACTGCCTTTAACACTTTAAACGGCGTTCCCTGCACGGGCAATAAGTATCTTTTTAAAGAGATATTGCGGGATCGGTGGAATTTTGGAGGAATGGTGGTCACCGACTACACAGCCATTATGGAGATGGTGGCACATGCTTTTGCCAAAGATTTGAAACATGCTGCCGATCTGGCCATTGATGCCGGTATAGATATGGATATGATCAGCGAAGCTTTTGTGACTCATCTGAAAGAACTGGTTGAGGAAGGCGACGTTTCGGAAGAACAGATTGATGTGGCGGTTTCGCGTATCCTGGAGATGAAATTTCTGTTGGGACTTTTTGATGATCCTTTCAGATACTTTGATGCTGAACGTCAGCAGAAAGTTGTGATGAACCCTGAGCATCTGAAAATTGCCAGAGAAGCAGCTCAGCGATCGATTGTGTTGCTGAAAAATGAAGGTAATGTGTTGCCATTGACCAAAAACGAATCCAAAAGGGTGGCACTTATCGGGCCGTTTGTGAAAGAACGCGAAAGTCTTAATGGTGAATGGGCCATTAAAGGGGATCGCAATAAGTCTGTAACACTCCTGGAGGGGCTGGAGGCGAAATATGATGGCTCCCGGGTGAAATTCACTTATGCGCAGGGAACCACCTTGCCATTGATTGATCGCAGCACTCAGAAAGTTTCCGTGAGGGAGGTACCCGACCGAAGTGGTTTTGGCGAAGCGGTGAATGTTGCCCGCAACAGCGATGTGATACTGGTGGCGATGGGCGAGGATTACCACTGGTCAGGCGAGGCTGCCAGTCGCACAGATATTACTCTGCCCGGAAATCAGCGTGAACTGCTCAAAGAGTTGAAAAAAACAGGCAAACCAATCGTTCTGGTGTTATTTAACGGCCGCCCTTTGGATCTCTCCTGGGAAGAGGAGAATGTGGATGCCATTGTGGAAGCCTGGTATCCAGGAATGATGTCGGGACATGCCGTTTCCGATGTTTTATCGGGTGATTACAATCCGTCTGCCAAACTGGTAATGACCTTTCCGCGTAATGTGGGGCAGATTCCTGTTTTTTATAATATGAAAAATACCGGACGGCCTTTTGATGCTGAGCACCCAGCCGATTACCGTTCTTCCTATATTGACAGTCCCAATTCACCGCTCTATCCTTTTGGATATGGCTTGAGCTACACTACTTTTAAGTATGCCAATGCTAAAATAAGTTCTGACAAGTTGCAGGTGGGTGGTAGTCTAACAGCTTCAGTGGAGGTTACCAATACAGGTGATGTGAGTGGAGAAGAAGTGGTGCAACTGTACCTTCGTGACAGAGTGGGGTCGGTGGTTCGACCGGTAAAAGAACTCAAAGGTTTTAAGAAAATTCACCTCAAGGCAGGAGAGACCAAGATGGTTGAATTTTCCATCGATGAAGAGATGCTGAAGATGTACAACATTGACATGGAGTGGGTGGCCGAACCCGGTGAATTTGATCTCTGGATCGCGACAAGTTCTGCCGATGAAGCCAATCACCTGGAGTTTTCATTGGTGGAGTGAAGTTGTTGATTGGGCTTTTTATAAATGAGTTGCCCAAATTAAAGAGTATAGGCTGAAGGCCTAAAAGCAACAGCCTGGGCAACGCCCCAGGGAAAATGTAATAAATATCCCCCCCTCTCATAAATGGCCGCGTCGCGGCTATTTATGAGAGGGGGGATACCTCAAACCCCTGGGCTATTGCTCTCATGCTTTCAGTCTGTTTATGCATTACTTATATTGTGTGTCAGCAATTTAGGTGGCTTTGTGGAGATAGGCTGTTTTCCTAAAAACCTCTATTATGAATCGAATAAAATACCTCCTGGCTGTTGTCGTTTTGTCCATATGCGCGACATCCAGGGCGCAGGAAATAATTCCCAATACCTATTGCAATCCGTTGGATATCGATTATACCTACATGGTGTACAATTCGGCCAGGAATATTTCCTATCGTTCAGGAGCCGATCCTGCGGTGGTTGAATTCCGGGATGAGTATTATATGTTTGTAACGCGCTCTTTCGGTTACTGGCATTCTACCGATCTGGTAAACTGGGAGTTCATTGAGCCCGAAAAGTGGTTTTTTGAAGGATCTAATGCCCCGACGGCCTTTAATTACAAAGATTCGGTAATCTACTTTGCCGGCGATCCTGCCGGGTATGGGAGCATTCTCTATACCGTTAATCCCAAAAGCGGAAAGTGGAAACCTACGGCATCTATCACCAATAATATTCAGGATTCGGAGTTGTTTATCGACGATGATGGGAAGACCTATCTTTATTGGGGTTCCTCCAATGTGCATCCCATTCGGGTGAAAATGCTAAACAAAGATGACCGTTTTCTGGAGACCGGCGTACAAAAAGACCTGATCAACCTAGATGAGGAGAAGCATGGCTGGGAACGGTTTGGAGAGAACAATTTTCATCCAACCCTGAAAGTGGGGTATATGGAGGGAGCCTCCATGACCAAGCATAATGGGAAATACTACCTTCAGTATGCTGCTCCCGGAACTCAGTTTAATGTTTACGGGGATGGTGCCTATGTGGGAGATTCCCCGTTAGGACCGTTTGAGTATATGAAGAACAACCCCATGAGTTTCAAGCCCGGCGGGTTTACCAATGGGGCCGGACATGGAATTACCATGCAGCAAACCAACGGACAGTACTGGCATTTTGCCACTATGGCGCTGGCATCCAACTCACACTGGGAGCGCCGGCTTTGTTTGTTTCCCACCTATTTTGATGAGGAGGGATTGATGTATTCCAATACTCATTATGGTGATTATCCGCGCTTTGCTCCTGATCATCCTGCCAAAGCCGGACAGCATAACGGTTGGATGTTGTTGTCGTACAGAGGGAAAGCAACTGTTTCTTCATCTCAGTTACAAATCAGAAAAAGCACTTCTACCGATGACGAGTACGACATCACGGAGATGCCCCTGGAAAAAGATGCAGAAGGAAGAATATTATCGAAAGTTCTGACAGATGAAAGTCCCAAATCATTTTGGGTAGCTGAAGCCAATGATGCTAATCAGTGGGTCGAGATAGAGATGCACTCACCGGGGAAGGTATATGCTTTACAGTTGAATTATCACGATCACAACACCGGTATTTATACCCGGGTGGATGGTTTGCGTCACCGTTTTACAATAGAGATTTCTGAAGATGGTGAAAAGTGGGAAACAGTGGTGGACAGAAGCGATAGTTACAAGGATGCTCCCAATGCTTATATTGTACTTGATCAACCCGTTCGGGCAAAATATATCCGTTACAACAATGTGAAAGTACCGGGAAACAACCTGGGATTGTCTGAGGTCAGAGTTTTTGGAAAAGGCTATGGAGAGAAACCGTCAGAAGTAAAAGGATTTGAGGTGAACCGTCAGGAAGATCGCCGGGATGTGGCCTTTTCATGGAAACCGGTAAAAGCGGCACAGGGGTACAACATCCGATGGGGGATTGCACCGGATAAACTTTACCAGTCCTGGTTGATATATGATGTTAATGAGCATTTTATGCGCAATCTCGATCGCGATACAAAATATTATTTCACCATAGAAGCTTTTAATGAAAACGGAATTTCTGAGAAATCAGAAATTGTTGAAGTCAGGTAGTGTTGTTGCCATATTGGTCAAAGGCTTAAAGTTGGAGGAGGCTGGTCAAAAGGTGATAAGTTGACTTTGGCTCTTTATATTTCCTGTAGTATTAGAACTGAAAACTTAAGATACTATGAATTCCGGTAATTACGTAAAAGCAGCAACGGCATTGACCTTTGCAGCAACGCTCAGTCTGATGAGTTCCTGTAAAGAAGAACAACCCAAACCCGAAAGGCCAAACATTGTCTTTATTATGAGCGATGATCATGCTTATCAGGCCATCAGCGCGTACAGTGATAAGTTGATCAGGACACCTAATATTGACCGGCTTTACCGGGAGGGCATGCTTTTTACCAATGCATCGGTGACCAATTCAATATGTGCTCCATCACGGGCAACCATTCTGACAGGTAAGCATTCTCATATTCATGGGAAAATAGATAATATTTTTCCTTTTGATACCACCAATGTAACGTTTCCACAGATTCTGCATGATCAAGGTTATCAAACTGCTATGTTTGGCAAGCTTCATTTTGGAAATAACCCTAAAGGTTTTGATGAGTTTAAAATTCTTCCCGGGCAGGGAGATTATTACAATCCGCAATTTATTACCAACAAGGGAGATACCACTATTCAGGGGTATGTAACTGATATTATTACTGATCTGACGCTTGATTGGCTGGGGAATCGCCGCAGAGAGGAAGATCCGTTTATGTTGTTTTATCTGCACAAAGCTCCGCATCGTGAGTGGCTGCCTGCTCCGCGACATTACAAAGAGTTTACAAAACGCTCTTTTCCAGAACCGGAAACCCTTTTCGATGATTACAATGGGAGAGGAACTGCGGCTAAGGAAGCAGAGATGAATCTGTTGAAACACATGACCATTTCCGCGGATAATAAAATTTATCCTGAGGTGGCCAAAGAGCTTGGGATCGAAGAGATGAGTGAGTGGGGATTTAATGTGTTCAAAAGTAAGTACGACCGTTTTACTGAAAAGCAGCGGGAGGAGTGGGATGCCGTTTATGGTCCAATCAATGAGAAATTCAGGAAGTTATACCCCAATATGAATGATTCGGCATTTATGCGATGGAAATATCAGCGTTATATGCAGGATTACCTGGGATGTATTGCTTCGGTGGATGAGAATGTGGGACGGGTACTTGACTATCTGGATGAAAATGGGCTTAGTGAAAATACCATAGTTGTTTATACCTCAGATCAGGGTTTTTATTTGGGTGAACATGGGTGGTTCGACAAACGGTTTATTTACGATGAATCATTTAAAACTCCGCTCCTGATCAGGTGGCCCGAGAAGATAGACCCCGGGTCTGTAACCGATGAGATGGTTCAGAATCTTGATTTTGCACAGACCTTTTTGGAGGCTGCGGGAATAGAACCCCCGGAAGACATGCAGGGAGAAAGTCTGATGCCTTTACTGGAAGGAAGAGATGGAGAATGGGTCCGGGATGCCGTCTATTATCACTATTATGAATATCCGGGCTTCCATATGGTAAAGCGGCATTACGGAATCGTCAATAAGGACTATAAACTTGCGCATTTTTATTATGACATCGATGAGTGGGAACTCTACGACCGCAGAAAAGATCCACTGGAATTGAATAACCTCTATGATGACCCCAATTATCAGGAGGTTGTCAAGGAGCTGAAAAGGGAACTTCAGGAACTAAGAAGAAAATACAAGGATTCGAAAGAGCTGGACCGGCATTTTATTCAAAAATATAAAGAGCGGGGCTTGATTGAATAAACTTTTTAATTCCATTTTATAGTCAGTCAGGATTCTGAGGTGATGTAACAATTTTGGGTTAACATCCTATTTGTCAATCACTGGTTAGTTACAAAAGAAGCCGTTTTTCAAAAAGGGGAAACGGCTTCTTTTGTTTGTGACAGGTTATCTACATAACCATAGGTATTCTCTGAAGCTGAACGTAAAATCCATATCCATCCATGTCAGGGTTATAATTCGTAATTTTAAGAATCATTTTTTTATCATTAATGTACCAGACATCCATTACTTCAAAATAATCATAATTTTCCTGAATGTTTTCAAAGTCCTCTTCTTCTGTTCCAAACATGAGATAAAACTTGTTTTTGGGGCCCGGAGCAAACCTCCAGAAACCACTGAAGCCTCTATCCATGATTTGTTCATCCCCTTCCTCCCATGATCCTCTTTGTTCAATGCTCGTTCCATCTGGGTTGAGATGAAGAATTCGATCTCTTACATCGCCTAACAAATTTTCCGGTCTGTTTGTCGGGTCAAAATCTTCAATGGATGCAGGGAGATTGTCCGTAGTGATGCACATAAATCTCCAGGAGCCTGTGAGTAAATTTCTGATATCGTTTGGAGAATCCGGTTTCATACGGTTTTCCCCTTCGATCATGGGTTTTACCGATTCATCATATTCAAGATCAACGAATTTGAAATTTGACGCCCCATTGTTGCCTTTGGTGATCATTTTTAGGTTGTCCGTCAGGAAGTTGTGACCATTTAGGGCAAGGTTGTAAAAACCTCCGATCTCCTCACTTGCAGTGGTCTTAATCTCTTCTGCTTCTTCAAAATTTCCAAGGATAGCGAGGATCTGGATGACATTTTGATACAGCCCTTTGGTGACTGATTCGTTTATTCTGGCGTTTTTATCGGAAAGATCCTTTTCGTCCAGTGCAGCCATCCATTTGTTCAGTGCTTTTTCAAATTCTGGCTTTGCCTTCTCATATTCCTTGTTGTTATGCAGCTCAATGGCTCTTTTTGCATCTTCTACTGCAGAGTTAATGTCATCGTGGTTATCACTTTTTTTGATATAAAACAGTTTTATGTCAAACTTGGGCACATAATTGGGCGAAAAAAGGTAAGATAGTTCTCTGGCCTGATGTAACTGAACTGAAAGTTCTGATCTTAAGGTTCCATTGACAGGCTCTCCTGATTCGGCTTCAAAAACGCTATATACGCGGTGAAAAATGATGTTTCCATCTTTGTCCTTTACCGTGGTGGTGTAAGGTTGCGTATAGAAAGATTTGTCATACCGCTGACCTGCATCGATACTGGTTGGGTCTTCGAGCCACCAGTTGGAAAGTTTTGCAGCAGGATAAACATTGTTTAGGACAATTAAGTCCGGGCTGCTGTTTGTTCTTTCAAGCCCACCGAGGTTTAGGTGAAAAGCGTTTGATCCAAAAGTCTTGGGTTGTGTCTTAAGTTTTACCAAAGGTGTGGTTTCGAATTGAATTTCAACTTTTTCTTTTCTGACTTTTTGAGGTGTAGCAGCCATTAAAAATGCAGTTAGAAGCAGCAAAGAGGTAATAAGTCTTCTCATTGGTTTAGATTTTAATTATTGAGGTTTGATGAATTTGGCAGGCAGTAGTTTATGCATGTTCAATTGGTAAATAGTTGTTGTGATCGTACTGTAATTTAATATGTGTTTATCTTAAAGGATATTATCAGGAAGTATTTGGTTATTTTTCCTTTCGGGAAATAACCGAGAAAGGCATATGAACACCAAATCTCAGGCCGTTTTCCCAAAGATGTTGATCTTCCCCCATAAATGAAAGTAGTGCATGCATTCTGGCGTAATGGGTTATTGTGAGCATCCATCCTGAGTTCATCTCATACTGGATTCCGTATCCCAGTTCAACTCCAAGGCCTGCCTGACTGTCGATGCGCGCATCAGGGCCGGTATAAACATCTACGATTCCTCCTCCTTCTAAAAAGAGAAATTTCAGGAAGCGTGCTTTTAAAGTTACGGGAATAGTGATTAATGAGAAGTTGGAGTGGGTGATAGTCTTTTCAATTTCCGGACTATAGGGAGCCGATTCTGTCCTGATTTTTTGGTGCGAGTACTCCAGGCCGGTTTTAAATTTAAGCCAGTTTTTTGACAAGTTCTGCTGGTATGACAGGCCAATGGAAAAGAATCCCTCTCCGTAGGTGGAGCCTGCACCATCCAAAGCATTAGAGGTTGAAACATCATTGTCTCCAACCGCTGTGAAGGTAATTCCTAGTTTTTTGTTGGACGGATTCTGCTGTTGCGCAAACCCTGAGAACGTTAGCAAACTTAGGCTGAGGATTAGAATTAAAGGTCTCATAATTATTGGTTTGGGTTTTTATTGTGAGCCGTAATCTTTGATTGTAAAGATAGGTTTTTTTTGAAAAAGGGTTTCTAACCAGGTTAGATGACTTTGTCGAACTTCGTTTCATGAATTTTTATATGGTGAGGTTTCAATACCATTCAAAATAATGTCATTGAGAGTGTAGAGGTTCAATTTCAAATTTTACCTGGCATCAATGATTATTTATCAATCGTGTTCTAAATAAATAGTTTGAATGCACTTGCTGGCTTGATAGGGACTGACCTTGGCAGATAAGCCTAAAAATATTGCGATTAGTGAGAACAGTAGCCAAGCTTGCTTGGATAATGTCGAACGCAGCAATATTCATGAAATAAGTTTTTTGATTACTTTTTTGTATCAAGACAAAAAAGTAATTCAGGGTTTAAGGGATGAAATCCCTTTTGAAAAAATATTTAGGGTACTATTGATTATTTATCAATTAATCAGGTAAAACAACTTCAAAATGTTTATATTTGTTAAAGTGTTTAATTTACACTTTATTTGATTTTGAAAAATAAATTAATCTTATGAAGAAAAGATTCTCCTTTTTGTTCCTGATTATCCTGGTATTTGGCATGTCTGCATCAGCTCAGGATCATACCTTTTCCCGTATTTCGGTAGATGGTAAGAATTTTGTTAATGAACAAAATGAAGTCGTTGTTTTTGAAGGCTTGAATATTGCGGACCCCGACCGCCTGGTGAAGGAGGGGCAGTGGAAGGCCGATATTTTTAATGAGGTGGCTGCCTGGGGGGCAAATATTGTTCGTTTGCCGGTACATCCTGCTGCCTGGCGGGAAAGAGGACAGGAAGAATACCTCAAATTACTTGATCAGGGAGTCGAATGGGCTAAAGAAGCCGGATTGTACGTAATTATTGATTGGCACTCGATTGGGAATTTGCGCACCGGACTTTTCCAGAATGAAATGTATGATACTTCTATTCGGGAGACTTATCGTTTCTGGTACACCATCAGTCGCAGGTATAAAGATGAACCGGCTGTTGCCCTTTATGAAATATTTAATGAACCAACCACGTATAATGGTGAACTGGGAACATTAACCTGGGAGCAGTGGAGCGATATTTTGTTGGATATCATTGCTGTTGTTCGTGCCAATAATCCTGAGGCAGTGCCTTTGGTGGCCGGATTTAACTGGGCCTATGATCTGACTCCCGTTATGAACGACCCATTGCCTGTGGCAGGAATTGCCTATGTGAGTCATCCCTATCCTCAAAAACGGGAACAGCCCTGGGTTCCGCAGTGGGAGAGAGATTTCGGCTTTGTGGCAGACAACTATCCGGTGATTGCCACCGAGGTGGGGTATATGTATCCGGATCAGAAAGGCGCACACATTCCATGTCTGGGAGATGAAACCTACGGAGAGACCCTTACCGGATATTTTGATGAAAAAGGAATTTCCTATGTTGCCTGGGTTTTTGATCCTGGCTGGTCGCCACAATTGATTAAAGACTGGGACTTTACCCCTACACGGGCGGGTGAGTTCTTTAAGAGCGCAATGTCAGAGGATTAATAATATCTCTATTGTCTTTTTATAGATTCATTTGAAGCTGTCTTTTACCGTTCTATCAATGGGAAAAGACAGCTTTTTTATCGATTGGATCTTTTCTTTTTGAAATTTGTTACCTGTTGTAATTGAGTTGATTCCCTATTTGTAAAATTCTGATTCCCGCGGTTTATACGGGTTCTGCATAACGAATGAGAGTTTTGTAATAGAATGATTTTTCCTAACTTTGTTATCCTTTTGCCCATACCCGTTTGCACAAGTTATGTCTTTCTTAAATTGCTGGTTATTACAGTGTTTCTGTGATGAGGCGTTGGGGTTTATGCTCCGAAAGTTTTGTCATGCCTGTTTTATGCAATATTATGATATTACGGTTGCTAAGTAATTCGCAGTGCGCACGAGTTCAGATTTCTTATTACGGTAAAAGTTTTAACATTTGGTCATGGCCCAAAAAAGTAATTTTAAGAACAATAACAATCGGAGAACTCCGATTCAGGCTGATACTGAAATGGGCAGAATTCCCCCACAAGCAGTAGAAGTTGAAGAGGCAATTTTGGGTGCTTTGTTGTTGGAAAAGGATGCTTTCCTTATTGTTTCCGAACTTCTAAAGCCTGAGTGTTTTTATCGTGAAGCCCATCAGCATATTTTTCAGGCCATTTCCAATCTTTTCTTTCATGAGCAACCGGTTGATATCCTCACTGTTACTGAAGAGTTGAAGAAACTTGGAAAACTGGAAGAGGTGGGAGGTGCTTTTTTTGTGTCCCAACTAACCAGTCGCGTAGCTTCTGCTGCCCATATTGAGTATCATGCCCGAATTATCTGGCAGAAATATTTGCAGCGTGAGATGATCCATATTTCCAGTGATCTTCAAACCCGGTCATACGATGAATCTCTGGATGTGAACGACCTTCTGGATGAGGCTGAAAACAGCTTCTTCCTTTTGTCACAGGGCACCATGAAAAAGGATGTGACCCAGATTGATCCGGTTATTCAGGAATCCATAGAAAGGATTAAAGAGGCGGGGAAAAGGACTGACGGTTTAAGTGGTGTGCCTTCAGGCTTTACCGGACTGGACCGAATGACTTCCGGCTGGCAGGCATCTGACCTGGTTATTATTGCTGCTCGTCCGGCAATGGGAAAAACAGCTTTTGTACTTTCCATGGCCCGTAATATGGCCATTACTCATAAACAACCTGTAGCATTGTTTTCCCTTGAGATGGCAAACGTGCAGCTTGTGAATCGTTTGATTGTGTCGGAAACTGAGATTCCGGGTGAGAAAATTAAAAACGGAAACCTGTCTCCTCAGGAATGGGAGCAGTTGGATTCAAAAATTCATTCGCTGATGGGGGCCCCCATTTTTGTTGATGACACACCGGGATTGTCAGTTTTTGAGTTAAGAGCTAAATGTCGTCGTTTGAAAAAGCAGCACGACATCAAAATCATCATCATTGACTACCTTCAGTTGATGAGTGCTGCCGGAATGAACCCCGGTAGTCGTGAGCAGGAGGTGAGTATGATTTCCCGATCTCTTAAAGGGTTGGCCAAAGAATTGGATGTTCCCATCATTGCACTTTCCCAGCTGAACCGTGGGGTGGAGAATCGTACAGGTCTGGAAGGGAAACGTCCCCAGTTGGCCGATTTGCGTGAGTCGGGAGCGATTGAGCAGGATGCCGATATGGTGTGTTTTATTCACCGCCCTGAGTATTATGGACTGTTTGAAGATGCAGAAGGTTATTCTCTTGAGGGCATGGGCGAGGTGATTATTGCTAAGCACAGGAACGGTGCTACCGGTGATGTGCGTCTGCGCTTCCGTAAAGAGCTGGCTCGTTTCGAAGATCCGGATCTTCAGGGATTGCCAATGGCGGGTGACGGTTTTGATCCCGGAAACGGAGGTTCGGAGCCGATGACTTTAAAGTCTAAGATGAATGAGGATGAAGGTGTTCCGTCAGGAGGTTTTGCTCCCGGACAAGGAGGAGGTTTTGATGCACCACCGGCCGGATTTGACAAGGATGCACCGTTTTAATAAATCTTGCTGAATTCCGGTGGTATGCAGCGAGATGGCTCTCAACCCTTATCTTTCACCTCTTAGCTCTCATCTCTCACCTCTGCGCCCTTAAAGCCATTCCATCAACTCTTTCAGAGATGAAATTTCTTTTGAAATTGTCTCTTCGTGTGGAGTTTTCTCCGGATTAAAATAGACCTGATCGATCCCGAACTCCCGGGCTCCTTTAATATCGTTTTCCAAGCTGTCACCAATTACCAGACTCTCCTTTTTCCTGGCGTTGGCACTTTTTACTGCGTATTCAAAAAAAGCACGGTGGGGCTTGCTGACTCCGATATCTTCGGAAATGAAGATGCGTTCAAAAAAACGGGTCAAGCCACTTTTCTCCATTTTGGTGTGTTGGGCTTCCCTGAAACCGTTGGTGATGATGTAGAGGTGGTATTTTTTATGTTTTAGGTAATCAAGAACCTCCATTGCATGGGGAATTACCCCTGTTTGGAGTGAGTTTCCGGAAACAAAGTCATTGGCAAAGGCTTCGGCAACGGCAATGTCATCAAATCCAGCCTGAGAAAATGTTTGGTGGAAACGCCCCACTTTTACCTCCCGTTTGGGGATGCGACCATGTTGGTATTCATGCCAGAGACTTGTGTTGATGGGCATGTATTTGGCAAAGAAATCATCGAAGCTGTTGAAAAAACGATTCAGTTGATAGGTGTCGAAAAGTTTTTTCAGGGTTGTTATTTGATTGTTGTGGAAATCCCATAGGGTATGGTCGAGATCGAAAAATAGATGTTTGTACGGCATATCATATCTTAGCCTGATTAATTCATGAATTTTTGTGATGAGATGGTCAAACAGCAAGAAATATGGACAACCGCAGATGAAATTGATGAAGGAAATAGTGAACTATTTTCAAATCAATTTTATCGAGGACGTTCATATTTCGCAGTTGGTTGATCATCGTAATAAATTATTTATGAATTATTCAGGTTAGGTTAAAAATCCGGATCCCCGCAGAGTTTTACTGAGAGATCCGGATTTTGTATCTTATTGAGTTTCCTCTGCCGAGGGTTTATTTGGCTTGAACAACCAGATACCTTGAGATACTCCAAAAAGCATCCTTATCTTCTATTTTCAGAATCATATTGCCATTTTTATCCGTACTGAGGGAAAATGAATTTTCCGGATGCGAGGTGAGAACCTCAATATTGGGTTGAAACAATTCCAGGCTGTCTGTTACCCGGATGTCAATCTCAGCAAAGTATTCTTTTTCAAAATTCTCTTTCAGAAGTTCTGTTTTGCCAAAGAAAAGAAATCCTTCGCGGTTGATGATGTTTTTTTCTTTTAATTCAGTTTTTGTCCCGATGGCATAGTATGCAGTGTGCATATCATCACGGGTTGACTCCAGCTCTTTTTGTGTCTCTTCGTTTGCCGATTTAATGGAGTCAAGTGCGATCTCCATATCTGTAAGGGCGTAAAACATATCATCGATTTCTGCATTTTTCTTTTTGAGCAGATCGTTGAGTTGTTTGATCTCCACATTCTTTTGGCGCAGCTCATCATTCAGATTCGCCACCAACTTGTTCAAACGGCCTGTTTCAATACCTGACTGCTTCAGCTGTTGCTCAAGCGACTCGATGCGTTCTTTATTTTGAACCATCAAATCATAGATGAGCCTTATGTCTTCATTGATTTGGTCGGCCGACTCACCGGAAGTTTCTCCCTGACGAGCTTTTAAGGCAATGATTTGTTCTTTTTCTTTAATAACACGGAGGGTTGCTTCAATGTCGCCAATCGTATTTATCATTTGATTCATCTGGCTGTCTTTCTGAGCGGTAGCTCTGGCGAGAGAATCGTTTTGCTGTTTGAGTTCGGTGCGGCTTGGACCACTTTGACATTGCCAAAGGAGAGGCAGGACAAAAAATATAATTAATAGCTTTTTCATTTTACTAAGGTTTATGTTTTAAAATCTTTCCTGATTACCTGTATAGTACGTAGTTCAGGAGATATTTATTGTATTTATGACACAAAAATACCAATCAAAGTTATTAATCTTTTTGTCCGTTGACAATTAAAACAATTTCTCCTTTGGGTGGATGATCGGAAAAGTGAGCAACGAGTTCCTGTAATGAGCCTCTTACCGTTTCTTCATGGATTTTGCTGATCTCTCTGCAAACAGCGGCCTGTCGGGCGTCTCCGAAAAATTCGGAAAATTGACCGAGGGTTTTTAGCAACCGGTGGGGGGATTCATAAAAAACCATCGTTCTTTTTTCGTTCTGAAGAAATTCCAGCCTGGTTTTTCGTCCCTTTTTTACCGGTAGAAAACCTTCGAAGCAGAATTTATCATTGGGAAGTCCTGCTGTTACCAGAGCCGGGACAAAGGCGGTTGGTCCCGGGAGGCATTCCACGGAAATACCTGCTTCGATGCAATTTCGGACAACCAGATATCCCGGGTCTGAGATGGCCGGGGTTCCGGCATCTGATATCAGGGCGGCAGTTTCTCCATTGGCGAGACGGGAAATGACCTTCTCTACTGATGCATGCTCGTTGAATTTATGGTGGGCATACATTTTTGTGGTTATTTCCAGGTGCTTTAGGAGCTTTCCTGAAGTTCGGGTGTCTTCGGCGAGGATAAAATCCACCTCTTTGAGAATTCTGACAGCCCGGAAAGTGATGTCTTCCAGGTTACCTATGGGCGTGGGAATCACATATAGTTTACTCATGATAAAACTAAAGATAACGGCGTTCCACCAGTTCCATAAAACTCAGCACGGCTTCGTTTTCCGGATCCCAGTTGAAATTGGCAAGCAGGAAATTTTGAGCCTCATTAATTCCGTGCATGTCATTGAGTTGCTCCAGGGTTTGATTCATTACATCTGCGCTGCCTCCGAACAACTCTCTTTGAAAAAAGAACCGGTCGTTGATGCCCATTGCTTTTTTAAGGTCAGAAATGGGAGGAGCACTAAATGATCGTTGAGATGATGTGCTTTTCTGATGTTTTCCTATTTGCTCGTTGAAAGAAGATTTTTCGGATACCAGTTTCTCTCCCAGTACCTGGTTTTCCTTTTTCTTCTCCTGATCAGGTTTTTTTTCAGGTTCAGGGGAGGGAACGGGAATATCTTCTTTCGATACTGCCTTCTCGTCAGGAACATTAGTCACGGTCGGCTCCTGTTCAGTTTCTTTTTCCTGAGTTGTTTCATCCTGAGAAGGAACTGATTTATCCTCAGGAGTTTCATGTTCAGGAAAATCTTTTAGCTCGGTTTCTTTAGGTTTTGTGGCTTCTAGGTTGTTTTTTTCTTCTTTTTCCTGATCAATTACCGGGGAGTTCTCTTTATGGTCTTGAATTGCAGGTGTTTTTTTGCTTTCGGTGGCTTGTGTTTCGCTAACCGGAAGCGAAATTTCTTCCAGCATTTCAATTTCATCCAGAATGCTGTTTATCCTGTTTCTGGAAAGCTTGAAGTAAGCCTTTGACAGCTGTTTGTCACCTTTGGCATTTTCTGCCATTATCTCCACTTCCTTTAGATCGTGGATAATTATTTCTAGAAGAGCATCTTTTTCCATAATAGCTTGAGGCCCATTTTTGTTACATTTGCAAATGTAGTGAATGCAGTGCGAAAATAAATTATTCTTTAAATGTTTCTTGAAAATAAGGTTGATAAGTCTGAAAAACGAGGATGGATTGAAGTTATTGCCGGATCCATGTTTTCCGGAAAAACAGAAGAGTTGCTTCGACGTCTTCGGCGTGCCGGAATTGCCCGTCAGCGGGTGGAGATTTTTAAACCTCTGGTAGATAACCGATACAGCGAAGATGCGGTGGTGTCTCATGATTCCAACAGTATTCGTTCCACTCCTGTAGAGAGTTCCGGTAATATTTTGCTTCTGAGCAGCAATGTGGATGTAATTGGAATTGATGAAGCGCAGTTTTTTGACAACAACCTTTTGAGTGTCTGTAACCAGCTTGCAGGCCAGGGCGTGCGGGTCATTGTTGCCGGTTTGGATATGGATTTTAAAGGGATCCCCTTTGGTCCCATGCCTGCATTGATGGCATCAGCCGAGTATGTCACCAAGGTACATGCCATTTGTATGCGTTGTGGCGATCTGGCACAGTATTCATTACGAAAATCACAGAGTGACAAGCTGGTTGAACTTGGGGCATCTGACAACTATGAGGCAGTTTGTCGTGCCTGTTATCACAAATTTTACAAAAAATGATTACCTATTCTCCCGAGCAAATAGCAGAAGCCTGTGAAGGGCATTTGGTGAAAAACAATGATTCGGTGGTGGCGCGTTTGTTGATTGATAGTCGCTCCGTTTATGATGCTGCCGAGAGCTTGTTTATAGCGCTATCAGGAAATAAGCACGACGGACATCAGTTTTTGCATCAGTTGGTAAGGAAAGGGGTGCGCAATTTTGTGGTCAGGAAGGGGCGTATTCCGGCTGATGTTGCTGAAGAAGCCAATTGGATTGAAGTAAATAATCCGGTGCGGGCCCTTCAGCAAATTGGTGCGTGGCACAGATCCCGTTTTCAGATCCCTGTACTGGGAATTACCGGGAGTAACGGGAAAACCATAGTGAAAGAATGGATTACTCAGATGATGGGCAGCGATGTTTTCATTGCCCGCTCACCTCGTAGCTATAACAGTCAGATTGGAGTGCCTTTCTCGGTCTGGCACCTGAATGAAACGTCGGAATTGGGCATCTTTGAGGCCGGGATTTCCATGCCGGGAGAGATGCGGCTGTTGCAGGAGATTATCCGGCCAACTATAGGACTTTTTACCACTTTGGGACAGGCACATCAGGAGAATTTTTCCTCGTTGGAGGAGAAGCTCGAAGAAAAAATGGTGCTTTTTAAGGAGGTGGATACCATTTTATACGATTGTGATCAGGCGCTTGTGGATGAGAGGATGGGAACCATGTTTCCCGAGAAGGAATTGCTGACATGGGGCCGCGCAGAAAAAGCAACGCTTCAATTGCTGAGCGAGGATGAGGTTAATGATTGCAAGCATTTAATGCTTCGGTGGGGCGTGGACACCTTCGAGGTGGTCATTCCTTATACCGATCAGGTGAGTGTGGAAAATACGCTCCCGGTAGTTTTGTTCATGCTTTATCAGGGATATTCTCCCGAACAGATTATTGAGAAAATTGGCGGATTGGTTCCTGTGGCAATGCGTATGGAACAGAAGGTTGGGATTAATAACAACCTGGTCATTAATGACACCTACAATGCTGATTTTACCTCACTTGAGGTAGCTCTTGATTTCCTTGTTCAGCAAAGCCGTAAAAAGGGGGTGAAGCGTACAGTAATACTTTCAGATCTATTGCAAACCGGTATTCCTGACTATGATTTGTATCCGCTGGTGGCCACTCTGATAAATGAGAAGCAAATAGATCGATTGGTGGGCGTAGGTCCGGCCATGGTCCGTTATGCATCACACTTTCATTTGCCTTCATCATTTTATGAAACCACGGAAGAGATGCTTGAAGCTCTTTCTACTTTTCATTTCAGAGGAGAGGCCATTTTGGTGAAAGGATCCAGGAAATACAGTTTCGAGAGAATTGTATCGCGTCTTGAGTTACAGCGACATGCTACTGTGATGGAAATAAACCTGGACGCTATGGTGCATAACCTCAATCGTTACCGACGGTCGCTGGGGCCTGACACCAGGCTTCTGGCCATGGTAAAGGCTTTTTCTTACGGAAGCGGATCTTATGAAATCGCTGCAGCACTGCAATACCAGAACGTGGATTATCTGGGTGTCGCTTTTGCAGATGAGGGAGTAGAACTTCGGCGCGCAGGTATTGCAACTCCGATAATTGTGATGAATCCTGAAGAGAAGAGTTTCCTGCAAATGCTTGATTACAATCTGGAGCCTGAAATCTATGGGTTTAATGTGCTGGAGGCTTTTGATGCAGTGGCACGTGCCGAGGCATCCGCGGTGATACCCGTTCACATTAAAGTGGATACCGGAATGAACCGAATGGGCTTTCTGGAACATGAGATTGACGAATTGGCTGACCGTCTCAGACGTATGCCTTCGTTGCGTGTCAAATCCGTTTTTTCGCATCTGGCAGGCAGTGATGACCAGGCGCACGATGCTTTTACTTTTCAGCAGATCAAAAAATTTAAGACCATCTGCGACCGTTTAAAAAAAGAGTTGGATACTGAATTTATGATGCATATTCTGAACAGTGCGGGGATTGAACGTTTCCCGGAAGCACGATTCGATATGGCGCGACTGGGAATCGGACTCTATGGTTTTGGACCCGGTAAAATTGAAGATCTGCGCAATGTGGTCACCCTGAAATCATACATTTCTCACATAAAACCGGTTCCGGGATTTGAAACCATTGGATATGGCCGTGTGGGAATGGTAAAGAGAGACAGCCGGATTGGTGTGGTTCCGGTGGGGTATGCCGATGGGTTGAACCGTCACTTAAGCAACGGGGTGGGCAAGATGATGGTAAACGGCCGTTTGGCACCCATAGTCGGGAATATCTGTATGGATATGTGTATGATTGACCTGACTGACATCCAGGCCGAAGAGGGGGATGAAGTCATTGTTTTCGGAGATGACTATCCATTGACAAATCTGGCCCGTCAACTGGAAACCATTCCTTATGAGATTCTGACAAGTATCTCCCGGCGGGTTACAAGGGTCTATTACAAGGAATAGTCAGCTTCTTCGGTATAGTGCAGCTTCCGGTTTGCTACTGGCTACTTTTATCTAACTTGACTTGTAAGTTGCCTTATATCGAAATATGATTACATTCAGTTAGATTTTTGCTTTAAAGGCACAACTTTCTTTAGAATGTTGAAAGATGGCTTTTGTGTCAATATTTTTTCTTCTGCCTCTTAAACTTCTGCCTGTCGGGTCACTAACTACTGACTACTAACTACTAACTACTGACTACTGACTACTGACTACTGACTACTGACTACTGACTACTGACAAATTTGCCTCACCCTAGCCTCGAGATCCGTTCCAGTTTTTGCTCATCGAGAATTTTTATGATGCGCCCGTCAACAGTGAGTACTTTCTCTTTGACAAATGCGGTAAGTGTGCGTATGGCATTGGATGCTGTCATATTGGAAAAGTTGGCCAGATCCTCCCTGGAAAGGTAAATGCCGAGCGTGATACCATCTTCTTCGTAACCATAGATATCTCGCAATACCAAAATGCTCTCGGCCAGTCTTCCCCGGATGTGCTTTTGGGTAAGAGATACGGTTCGGAAGCGTGCAAAGCCCAATTCGGTGGCGAATGATTTGATGATGTTCATGCAGAGTGCATTGTTGGATCTCATCAGTTCCATAATCACATCTTTGGCCACATGGAAAATCACACAGGGTTCAAAAACCACCGCTGAAGCAATGTGGGCTTCATCTGCAAAAAGGGCACGATAACCGATAAACCCGGGGCCGCTGGCCATGCGCACAATTTGCTCACGACCGGTCATCCCTTCTTTATATATTTTCACCTTTCCGGAACCAATGCATGACAGTCCTGTTGGTTTTTCCCCTTCCTGATAGATGATCTGATTTTTTCTGTATCGGATGGTGGTGTGATTAGCCATCAGATACTCTTTCTCCTCAGGGGTTAATACATCATATAGTTGAGGAATGTCTTTAATGGTTGGTTCCTGTAATGTGCCCTTTTTGTTACCCATTTCTTATTTCTCTGCTTAACTTTTTTGTTGTCACGATTCATCCGGATACGGTGTTTGTTGGGAAGTCCGGAAAACCAAATCCGCATAAATGAATCGCTTTACGCTTAAATTGCGATTTGGTTTTTTCTGAATAATGATGTGAAATCATGTTGTATAACATGCAAAATTAAGAAAAAAAGTGCATTAAGTGCATTTACCGTTGGGTTATTGGTTTAGGAATCGAACGGCCAGCCAGGAGAGCATCTCTGTTGCTGTTTTCAGACTCTCTTCATTAATGTTGAGTCGGGGTGTATGGAGTGCTCCTGTTTTTCCATTTTTTTGTCCCACTCCAAAACGATAAAAAACAGAAGGGAATCGATGGGTATAGTAGCCAAAATCTTCAGCAGTCATACGAATGTCCATCTCTTCAACATTTTTGGGATCCAGAAATTCCCTTGCAAAAGTTAGTGCATCTTTTGTGGATTGTTCGTGATTATGTACCACAGGGTAGCCGTGCTTTATATCAACTTCGCATTCTGCTCCCATGGCTTTTGCTGTCCCTTCGGCGATCTCTTTTATTTTATTTTGGATGATGATTCGCCATTCTTCATTCATGGTTCGTAAGGTTCCGGCAATTTCCACCTTTTCCGGAATAATGTTGGTGGCACCCAACCCTTCAATTTTGCCGAACGAGAGTACCGTAGGGATGCTGGCAGGAACGATGCGTGATACTATCTGCTGTAATGCTACAATGATGCTGGAAGCAATCAGGATGGTGTCGTTGAGTGTGTGTGGCAAAGCTGCATGCCCGCCTTTTCCTTTTACGGTCAGATATACCTCGTCTCCTGATGCCATGTACATCCCCGGTTTGAAACCTACATGACCTGCAGGCATATCGGGTAATACATGCTGCCCGATAACCAGGTCGGGCTTCGGGTCATCCAGCGCTCCTTCTTTTAGCATCAGTCCGGCGCCCCCGGGGAACATCTCTTCTCCGGGTTGAAATATCAGTAATACAGTGCCTTTCCAGTGTTCTTTTAAAGTGGAGAGAATTTCTGCAGCACCCAGTAATGCCGAAGTGTGGGCATCGTGCCCGCAGGCGTGCATGACACCTTTGTTTACTGAAGCAAAGGGCAGTGATGTCTCTTCCTGAATGGGGAGCGCATCCATATCGGCACGCAACGCAACTGTTTTGCCTTTTCCGGTTCCCTCGATGGTGGCCACAATCCCTGTCCCTGCATATCCCTGCTTAAATGGAATACCTAGTTTTTTTAATTCATCTGCCACATAGTCCGAGGTTTTATGTTCCTGAAACGACAGTTCCGGATGTTGATGAATATGTCGTCTGTGACCGATGATTTTTTCAAACTTTTCATCGGTTAGAGATTGTATCAATTGTTTTAATTTATCCATAGTGCATTATTTGTAAGGTAATCCGGATAAGGAAAAAGAAATATTAATTAGTGTTTGTCTATAAAGTCCAACTTCTGCGTTGTTGCCACAAATCTAAATCCTCATCCCGATTGTGCTTTTTGTTGGTTTTTTGTTCAAAAAACCTTACAAAAGCTACTTCGGGACTGCAGTTTAGATTTTTTTACACACATTGAATTTGAACTTTCCGGTTCAAACACGTGATAAACGCTTAGTTTATGGACAGAAACTAATTACAAAGGTAGTGGTTTCAGCGGATATGGGAAAAATATGGAAATTTCCAAATTTAGAAGCTTGTTTTACGGGTTTGGCATGGTTTTGGAAAATTTTCGGAATTAAAATTATTATTAGCTTTGTGAGAATGTATTGAAAGAAATTGTGTTTAAGCAGATTTTTTTCTAGTTGATAAACAAAAACATATAATGATGCATAAGTTATTATTGTCTTTAGCTGTTCTGTTACTTGGATTTGGGCTGCAGGCACAGCAGTCAAAGCCCTCCATCTCTTTTGAGGAAGAAATTTACGATTTTGGAGAGGTTAAAGAAGATGGAGGAACCGTAACTCATACTTTCACATTTTCCAACGAGGGCGGGCAACCTCTGATTGTTCATAATGTTCGGGCTTCCTGTGGATGTACAAGTCCGGATTGGACTCGTCAGCCTATTCAGCCCGGGAAAAAGGGATTTATCAAGGTGACATTTGATCCCCGTAACCGGCCCGGCAACTTTAATAAGTCCGCAATTGTTTCAACCAATGGTACAGAGCCTACCAAGGTGCTCCGTATTACCGGAAAGGTGCTGCCGAAGGAGAAAACACTTGAGGATATTTATCCCAGGGAGATGGGGCCAATCAGACTGAAGACCTCTCATCTTTCTTTGACACGCATTGCTCCGGAGGAGGTTAAAACTGAAGAGTTGGAATTCATCAATTCATCTGACAGTGAGGTTGCCATCGATTTTGAAGGTGTTCCTTCTCATTTGAATGTAAGTGTGGATCCGGAGGTTGTGGCTCCCGGAAAAAAAGGAGTTATCACTGCTGTTTATGACGCAGGTGTAAAAAGCGACTGGGGGTTTGTGGTCGATCAAATTTATTTGAAAATAAACGGTGAGAGCAATCGTAGAAACAGGTTGAGTGTAAGTGCGACCATCGAAGAGGATTTTTCTGCCTGGACAGATGAACAGATTGCCAATGCTCCTGTTTTGGATGTTGACAACCGGGTTTTTGATTTTGGTGAGCTGAAGCAGGGAGAAAAAGTTTCTCACAATTTTGTAATCACCAATTCAGGGAAATCTAATCTGGTTTTGAGAAAAGTGCGTGCTTCTTGCGGATGTACTGCTATTCAGCCCGATAAAATGGTGATTGCCCCCGGAGAAAGTACCAATGTGGTGGCAGAATTTAACTCAAGAGGAATGAGTGGAAGACAAAATAAATCGGTAACCATCTATTCCAATGACCCAAAGAAAAGTACCATGTTGCTTCGGTTGACCGGAACAGTGGTGAAATAAAAGGAGGATAAGTTTTCAGCGTGAAAGAGGGCCGAGGAAACCAATTCAGAAACGATTTTCTGTATCTGGTTAATATTTTTCTCTGTTCCATGCCGAAAACTTTATCAGATATTCCGGGCCTTTTCCGGAGAGTAACATAATTTCCATCCCTTCTTACCTGCCGTTTGCATAGCAACTACCGGGTAAGAGCGATGAGCAAAAAACAATGGAGAATGGATGTCTGGGACGGACACAAACATGTGGAAAATGATCCAGCCTATAAGGGGTTGAACGTAAATAAAGGAGTGGAGAGCCTTCCATCGGTTAATCCTGATGCCGCGAAACGGTTTTTGGGACGAAAGCGGTCTAAATTGACTGTTGATCAGTATGTGGAAGGGATTCTGGAAGGGAATGTAACCATATTGAGCCGGGCTGTAACTATGATTGAGAGCAGTAAACCGGAACACCAGGAGGTAGCTCAGCAAATTATAGAGAAGTGTGTGCCCTATGCCGGTAAATCTGTAAGACTTGGTATTACCGGAGTGCCGGGTGCTGGTAAGAGTACTTTTATCGAAGCTTTAGGGATGCATATTCTGAAGCGGGGCGGAAAGCTGGCCGTGCTGGCCATTGATCCCAGTAGTGAGCGTTCCCGTGGAAGTATTTTGGGAGACAAAACCCGGATGGAAAAATTGTCGGCCGAAAAAAATGCTTACATTCGTCCCTCACCATCAGCCGGTTCGTTGGGTGGGGTAGCCCGAAAAACCAGAGAGACCATTATCCTTTGTGAAGCCGCCGGCTTTGATACGATTTTTATTGAGACGGTGGGAGTGGGACAGTCGGAAACGGCCGTGCACTCGATGGTAGATTTCTTTTTGCTTCTGATGCTCGCCGGTGCAGGTGATGAACTGCAGGGGATAAAAAGAGGAATAATGGAAATGGCCGATGCCATTGCGATTAACAAGGCAGACGGACAAAATATCCAGAAGGCCAAAATGGCCCGGACGGAATACAGGAATGCCTTGCATTTGTTTCCTCCTACGCAATCAGGCTGGACTCCCAGAGTGGAAATCTGCTCATCTCTTTTTGATGAAGGAGTGGAAGATGTTTGGGAGATGATCCTGGAATATGTAAAGATGACCCGGGAAAACGGTTATTTCAGCAATAATCGTCGGGAACAATCAAAATACTGGATGTTTGAAAGTATCAACGAACAGTTGAAAAATAATTTTTATCATCATCCGGAAATAAAAGGTGAGTTGAAACAATATGAAAAAAAGGTGCTGAATGCAGAAACCAGTTCATTTATTGCAGCTCGTGACTTATTGAATAAATACTTTGATAAACTATAATGATTATTTTATGAGAAAGATTGGTTTTTTATTATTGACTGGCCTTGTGGTTTTGGCTTCTTGTGGCAAAACTGACCAATATAAGGTAAGTGGAACTGTAGAGGGTGTGACAGAAGGACAAGCCGTGTTGCAGAAGATTGAAGCACAGGGCCCTGTTGCCGTTGATACTGCTGAGATTGTTGACGGTGCTTTTACTTTTACAGGTTCTGTTGAGCATCCTGAGCTTCACCTGATTTATGTGGACGATAATCAGGTACCTGTGGCATTCTTCCTGGAAAATGCTAACATCACCATCAATGCTGATGTTGAGAATATGCAGGATGCTGAAGTTGCAGGATCTGAAATTAACGCCAAATTTAAAGAGTTTAATGATGGTGTTCCTTCCAATGATCGTGCTCAAAGCCTTCAGCAGGAATTTATGGCTGCCCGTCAAAGCGGTGATCAGGAGAAAATGCAGGAACTGGCTGCCGAGTATCAGGGAATTATGCAGGAGCAACAGCAATATTACCGCGATTTTGTGATGGCAAATACCGATAATGTGGTTGGTGCATTTCTGGCAATGAATATGGCCGGATCTATGGAGCTTCCCGAACTTGAGGAGTTGGTGGCTTCTTTGCAGGAAAGCAATGCCGGACACCCGTATGTGCTTGAACTGGAAAAAATGCTGGAACCGATGAAAAAGCAACAGGCTGCTGAAACCGCTATTCAGGTGGGAAATGCTGCTCCTGACTTTACATTGACAGATCTGGAAGGTAACGAAGTGAGCCTTGCAGATTTCCAGGGAAAATATGTATTTCTGGATTTCTGGGCATCATGGTGCAGTCCCTGCCGCAACGAAAGCCCCAACATGGTTAAGGCTTATGAAGAGTTTGGTGGTGAAAACTTTGAAATCGTAGGTGTTTCACTTGATAAAACTGCTGAGCCCTGGCGAAAGGCTGTGGAAGAAGACAATATGACCTGGACACTGCTGCACGATCCTCAGGGAGATGTGGCAAATACTTATGGCGTTCAGTCTATTCCATTTACCTTGCTGCTCGATAAAGAAGGAAATATTATTGAGAAAAACCTCAGAGGCGAACAGCTTCAGAATAAATTGAAAGAACTTTTATAAGTCCGAGTCAAGACTTCTAAAAAAGAGCCGGTTTTCATCGCGAAGACCGGCTTACTTTTTTATAATATTGGCCTGTTTTCAACAAAGATTCAAATCGATTGTTTACTCTAAAATATCTCCGATATTTGGATTTGAATCAATCACATTATTATATCAAATAAAGTAATATAAAATTATGAGTTACGATCTCGTTGTTATAGGAAGTGGCCCGGGTGGCTATGTGGCTGCTATCAGGGCTTCCCAGCTTGGTATGAAAGTAGGCGTTGTGGAAAAGGCCGAACTGGGCGGTGTTTGCCTGAACTGGGGCTGTATTCCCACCAAGTCGCTGTTGAAGAGTGCTCAGGTTTTTGAATATCTGAACCATGCTAAGGACTATGGTATCAAAATTGATGGCAAGGCTTCCGCCGATTTTTCAGCCATGGTGAAACGAAGCCGTGAAGTGGCCGGTGGAATGAGTAATGGTATTCAGTTTCTGTTTAAGAAGAATAAGATTGAAGTAATTCAGGGGACCGGAAAACTTACCAAAGACAAAAAAGTTGAGGTTACCAACAGCGATGGTAAAAAAGATACCATTGAGGCAAAACATGTTTTGTTGGCCACAGGTGCCCGCAGTCGTCAGCTGCCTAATCTTCCACAGGACGGAGAAAAAATCATTGGTTATCGTAAAGCTTTGACACTGGAGAAACAACCGGAATCAATGGTAGTTGTAGGCTCAGGAGCTATCGGTAGTGAATTTGCTTATTTCTATAACTCTATTGGAACTAACGTTACCCTTGTGGAATATCTCGACAATGTGGTGCCTTTGGAGGACGAAGAGGTCTCTAAGCAGTTGGGACGTTCATTTAAGAAAGCCGGCATTAAAGTGATGACCAGCAGTGAAGTTACCAATGTGGACACTTCCGGTAAAAAGGTGAAAGTAACGGTGAAAACCAAAAAGGGCGAAGAGAGCATTGAGGCAGATATTGTGCTTTCTGCAGTTGGAATTGCGCCTAACATTGAAGATATCGGATTAGAGGAAGCCGGTGTGGAGGTTGAAAAAGGACGTGTTAAAGTTGACGAATTTTACCGGACTTCTGCCGAAGGTGTTTACGCCATCGGCGACATAGTCCCCGGACAAGCACTGGCACATACCGCATCAGCCGAAGGAATTATCTGTGTGGAGAAAATTGCCGGTAAAGATGTGGAGCCTCTCAATTATGGTAATATTCCTGCTTGTACTTATACAACTCCTGAAGTTGCTTCTGTGGGAATGACAGAAAAAGCTGCCAAAGAGGCCGGATATGAGCTTAAAGTTGGTAAGTTTCCGTTCTCAGCAAGTGGTAAGGCCAGTGCTGCAGGACACAAAGAGGGGTTTGTGAAACTCATCTTCGATGCCAAATACGGTGAATTGCTCGGCGCACACATGATTGGTGCAAATGTTACCGAGATGATTGCTGAGTTGGTGACTGCCCGTAAGTTAGAGACTACTGGTCACGAAATTATCAAAACAGTTCATCCGCACCCAACCATGTCGGAAGCTGTGATGGAGGCCGCTGCTGCTGCCTACGATGAGGTTATTCACATTTAGCATGAAATAGAGCTATCATTATAAAATGAAGGGGCTGCCCAATTCTTTTTGGACAGCCCCTTTAATTTATTTTGATGGTTGATGACTTCCGGATTTACTCGTATTTATTCAATGATCTCCACTCCAAATCCTGCTTTCACTAAATCGTCCCAGTAGTCGGGGTAAGATTTTGTGACAACCTCCGGATCTTCAATGAATATTTGGTCATTGGTAAGTGCTGCCGGAGCAAAGGCCATAGCCATCCGGTGGTCATGGTAGGTGCTGATGGTGGCCGGGCCGGAAACTTCTTCTCGTTGGCCTTCCCATTTCAAATCATCTACATCGTTGGTGGTGAAAATAAAGCCAAGCTTACGGGCTTCATTAATAAGGGCATTGATGCGGTCGGTCTCTTTTATTTTTAAGGTGTGAAGACCTTTTAAATGAAAGGGTACGTTGAGACACGCACAGGTTACGGCAAATGTCTGGGCTAAATCGGGCTGGTCAGTGAAATCGTAACTAAAGTGTCTGGTTGGGGTGCCCGATTTGGTAAGTTGCAGGCCTTTCTGAGAGAATTTATGTTTTACTCCCAATTGATCAAAGAGATTGGCCACTTCTGCGTCTCCCTGCAGACTGTACCTGTTAAGTCCGCCCAACGTAACCGTGTTGTTGTTTTTGGAAAGCGCCACGATCTGGAACCAGTAGGAGGCTGCGCTCCAGTCTCCCTCTGCTTTGGTTTCCACGGCTTTAAATGGCTGTTCGGGGACAATAATGGTGTTGTTGGTCCATGTGTATTGTATCCCGAATTGTTCCATGAGTTTAAGGGTGAGGTTGATATAGGGCCGTGAGGTGATGTCTCCTATAAGTTTCAGGGTAAGACCGTCGGTGACTGTCGGAGCAATCATCAGAAGGGCTGAGATATATTGGCTGCTGATGTTGCCGGGCAATTCGAGGGTTTTACCCTGCAGCGAACTGCCGAAGATTTTAAGGGGAGGATACCCCTCTTTTTCAGTATATTCAATTTTGGCTCCGATCTCTTGAAGGGCATCCACCAACACGCTGATTGGTCTCTCTTTCATTCGTGCACTTCCGGTAATAATCCATTCACCAACGATTCGGCTTAAAAAAGCGGTAAGAAAGCGCATTGTGGTGCCGGCAGCTCCCACATTGAACAGGCTGGCGTTGGAGGTCAACGCTGTAGCCAACGCTTTTGTGTCATCGCTGTCGGATAAGTTTTTTACCGGAAAAGGGCTGTACGACAAAGCATTTAAAATGAGTAAGCGGTTACTGATGCTTTTGGATGAAGGCAGGTTTATTTCTGTATTTTTGATTTCTTTGGGAGCGGTAACTTTTAGTTTTGCCATATTGTAAAATGATTTGCGGTTGCCGGTTGTTATGGCAAACGACTGACTGTTTTTAATCAAAGATTGCTGATTTGATTTCTTCCCTGCTGCAATGAATATCAATGACCGGTGTCCCCACATTGCTTAAAAGTGTGAAGTTGATGCGGTCTCCTTTGTTTTTTTTGTCGTGTTGCATCAGGGAGAATAGTGCATCAAAATCATCAGTGGTAAATTGGTGATGGCCGTAAAGCCGGTTGATGTAATTCTCCGTTTTTTTGGCGATCTCCATGGGGAATTTCTCTTTTGCAACGGCCAGTTTCAATTCGGGAATTAACCCCCAGGCAACAGCATATCCGTGTAGGGCCGGACGTTTTTTCTTCATGGCCAGACTTTCAAAAGCATGACCAATGGTATGTCCCAAATTGAGAGCTTTGCGAATGTTTTTTTCCAATGGATCCGCCTCCACATAACGGTCCTTTACCATGACCGAATCTGCAACGAGTTCTGCCAGAAATTCTGCTGAAATATTGTCCGGTTCAGTAATGAGTAACTTTTCAAGCGTTTCGGGGGCGTCGATGAGTGCATGTTTCAACATTTCGGCATATCCCGAAAGCAAGTTGTCTTTATCCAGTGTGTTTAGAAACGGCGTGTGAATCAGCACCATTTCGGCAATGCGAAAAGCACCGATTTCATTTTTAAAGCCGTTGAAATTAATGCCGGTTTTACCACCAACAGAGGCATCGACCATCGACAACAGGGTGGTGGGGAGGTTTATGAACGGAATTCCGCGTTTGTAGGTTGCTGCAGCAAATCCGCCCAGGTCACAGGGCATTCCGCCACCCAGGTTGATAAGCAGGGAGTGCCGGGAGGCTCCGCCATCAGACAACATTTGCCATACAGAAGCAAGCGCCCCGGTGTTTTTGTGATGATCACCGGCCTTGATGGTGATGGATTGACTGTCGGTGACTCCTTTAACCCCTTCTATTAGCGGGCGGCAAAGATATTGAGTGTGCTCATCAGTGAGCAGGAATATCTTGTCAGGCGATATTTTGTCAATCAGTTCATTTAGATCGGCTACCGGATCCCTGCTGATGGAAACGGGAGCAGATTTAGACGGTAATGGTTGCATTTGTTTTCTTTAATTAGGTAATTGCTGCAAAAATAAGCTTTTTTATTGAGTTCGAACTTTTATCTTTGCTTTGGGATTGTGCCAAAATAACCTGACACTTTAAACGTGTTCTTTTGCCCTTTAACTTCCTTGAAAATCCATTAAATAGCCCGCTATTTGCAGTGTTTTCAAGTTGATAAAGAACAAAATAACTTTGTTAAAGCTGTCAATTTATTTCATTACAAACCCTTTATGTATGATTCGAAATAAATGATGGTAAAATGATAGTAAACCAAAAGGAATCTGCACGGGCCCTGATGATTTTTTCCGGTATTTGGGCAGGGCTGGTCATTGTTTTTGCATTGTCCTTTTTTGAGCTTTTCTATTCGCCTATGTGGTTGCGAATCGGATTGGCTGTTGTGATCGGATTAATTGCCCTGTTTTTCTATATCGGAGGTTATTGTTATGTGCATGTGGAAGTGGAAAACAATGCAAATCTGATGGTGAAATATTACAACCTTTTCCCGGTGGGTCGAAAGTTTAAAGCCTTCAAGATTCCGCTTCAAAACTTTCATCATCATGAAATTCGTTTCGGTGCAGCCGGGATGGTTTCCAAGCTTGTTCTTTTTCAGCGGATGCAGGATGGAGTGGCCAAATATCCCCCGGTTGGATTGTCAGCAATGGGGAAAGCAGGACGGGAGAAATTGAGTGCATTTCTCCGGAAGCTGGAAAAGAGATAGCTCCCTGATTGAATCGTTGCTATAATGATTCTAACTCCCGGCATGAGACAGGGGGTAACCTTACAGCGACTTATCTCTACTGACTACAAACTATTCACTTTTCCCTGTTCCCTACTGACTATTTTTCCTCATCGCATCATCTGCATGATTTCGTGCGCCATTTTTTGGTTGTATTCGAAGGTAAGAGTTCGATGATTTACCAGATCCACAATGGTTCCGATAAAGCAAAGGCCTGCAGTGAAAAGGTAAAGGATTCCCATTCCTATCTGATTGAGCAGAAAACGATGCACTCCGGAGATGCCGAGAAAGCCAATGAGTGCGGTAAGCAGTGTCATTTGCGGATCCCGTCGCCGCGAACGGTAAACCATTAAGAAATCATTGACCTGTTGGTCGCTTTTCTCTTTGAGCAGATTGTCCAGGAAATATGCCTCTTCCATATCGGCTTCAGGCATCAGTTTGTAAATTCGTTCCATTGGTTTTTAGATTGGTTTTTTCGATAGATGGATGTCATGTTTTAGTAAATTGAAGCTTCTGGTCAGGAGGATAATCAAAGCGGGAATTCCAAGAGGATGACAATGAAATGAAGCATTGAAATCACCTTTGAAGATCCATGAAATGGAATGTCCCAGTCCGCATCCCGGACAGAAGTTGAATCCCATGTTTTTCACCGGACAAAGTGACAGATGTCCGGAGCCTTCCGGATTGGTAAATGCCAGCAGGATAATGGCCACAATCCAGAAAAATGCCTCGATATGTCTCTTATGAAATTGATATTTCATGAATGAAGCAGGCTAAAATCAACCGGAATTTTCAATCGTCGTGAAAATACAAACTATTTATCAATAAAGAAATAATTCAGTAAAATAATCTGCGAATGGTTTTCAACTTCTTTAATAGCTTTTAAGGCATAGTTTATTGCGGATAGGGCAGAACTGGTTCGTCCCCGCAGGGGGCAAATTTAAATAGCCCCGGGTGCCAAACCCGTGGGGTGAACTTAACATGAACCAGGTCCCTGAATGGGGGCCAACGATCAATTTGTTAACTCATTGATTGATTTTTGAATTTTGCAAAAAAATCATCAATGAGGGCGAGACGAATAAGGGAGCAATCAATAGGTAAAACTGCTGCCACCCAAAAACTCCCTCAATATGGATGTTGGCGGAATTTCCCTTGGTTGTATTGGTTTGAAATAGCTAAAAAACTTCAGCAGGCGACTCGCTTCTGAATATTCATCCTGATTGGGCTGTACTTCAAGCAGAATAGGTTCTGCATACGGCTTAAGCACTGCCAGTTCATAAAGCAGGGCAGAGTTAAACATTACATCTGCTTCTTCCTGATACGGGAAAATGTGCTTGTCTTCGCCTCTGCGTACGCTGTCCCAACGTGAAATGGTCTCCCGGGCCGAATAGTTGCGATACCGGTAATCCCGGATTATTCGTCTTACGAGACGGTTGTCGGTCGTCGGAATTCTGCTTTGGTTGTCGATGTTGATGTTGGTGAGGGCTGAAACGTAAACCTTAAACTTTTTGTCGTTCTCAATCAGGTGCGTTAATTCGGGGTTTAGTCCGTGAATACCTTCGATAATGAGGATGTTGTCACTCTTCATCTGTAGCTTGTCTCCGTTGAAAATTCTTTTTCCTGTTTCAAACGAAAACTTTGGCAATGTCACCTCTTTACCGGCAAGTAAATCAAGTAGTTGTTCATTAAATAGGTCAATATCCAACGCTTCTAATGCTTCGAAGTCGTATTCTCCGTTTTCATCCAGCGGAGTCTTTTCCCGGTCCACAAAATAGTTGTCCAGGGAAAGGTTAAGCGGACAAATACCATTTACCAGCAATTGAATGGCCAGTCGCTTGCTGAATGTAGTTTTACCACTGGAGGAGGGGCCGCTGATCAGGACAATTTTGAGCTCCTCTTTTCCGGAGGCTATCATATCTGCAATCTGGGCAATTTTCTTCTCGTGAAGTGCCTCACTCACTTTTATTAACCGTTCTGCAGCTCCATTGTGAGCAGCATCATTGAGGTCGCTGATATTGGTTACATTCAGCACGCGGTTCCAGTGGCTGAATTCACGGAAAATCTCAAACATTTTGTTTTGTTCCACCAACTCCTGCACCTCTTCAGGGTGTTGCTGGCTGGGAATTTGCAGCAGCATCCCGTTGTAATATTTATTGAGATCAAATACTTTTAGATAACCGGTGGAGGGTACCATGAACCCGTAAAATTTGCCGATGTGCTCTTTTAAGGTGTAATAGGTTGAATAGTATTGGCCGCGATGTTCAAGCAACTGAACTTTATCGTCCAAACCTTTCTCTTTGAAAAGAGCAACCACATCATCCGTTTCATCCTTGAACTGTAAAAACGGGATGTCCTCTTCCACCATTTCCCGCATTTTGCGGCCAATCTCGAAAATGTCATCAATGGATAATGGTTGTTTCAGTCCATGGAGCTCACAGTAAAAACCTTTACTGACCGAGTGATCGATTCGCAGTATGGCTTCTGGAAAAACTTCTTTGGCTGCAGCTGTCAGCAAAAAAGAGAGACTTCTGATGTACATTCTCATCCCGTCTTTATGCGTAATGTCGATGAACTCGATGGTTTTGGGATTGTATATCTCAAAGGACAATTCTCTGACCTGATTGTTTACCATTGCCCCGAGAATCGGGTGTTTGGTGGATAACTTCTGGGTTTTTGCAATTTCTTTGAGTGAGGTGCCCCTTTGGGTATTAAAGGCTTTGTTGTTGTTGAGGCATTTAATGCGTACTGTTTTATCCATATCAGGTCTTATATTGGTTTCTTTTACCCAAATCTACATATTCTCTTGCTAAGTGTGATCTTTTTTGAAGATTAAAGGCCTTCGTCTTTTTTCAAAAATTGTCCGGTAAAACTTTTTTTACATTGGGCTACCTTTTCAGGAGTTCCGCTGACTAGGAGTTCGCCTCCACGAGCTCCTCCTTCCGGGCCGATGTCAATGATGTGGTCGGCCGTTTTTATCACGTCCAGATTGTGTTCAATAACGATGACCGTATTGCCCCGAGATACCAGTTTGTTCAATACATCGAGCAATACCCGGATGTCTTCGAAATGCAGACCGGTGGTCGGTTCGTCGAGAATATATACTGTTTTTCCGGTGTCTTTTTTCGCCAGTTCCGTAGCCAGTTTTACCCGCTGTGATTCTCCACCCGATAAGGTTGTGGAAGGTTGTCCCAGTTTGATGTAACCCAGACCAACTTCCTGAAGAACTCTCAGGCGGGGGGTGAGTTTTGGAATGTTCTCAAAGAACTCAACAGCCTGATTGATGGTCATATCCAAAACATCGCTGATGGATTTCCCTTTGTATCTTACCTCCAGTGTTTCCCGGTTGTAGCGTTTTCCCCGACAGTCGGGACATTCTACCATGACATCGGGCAGGAAATTCATCTCAATGACCTGAACTCCTCCTCCTTTGCAGGTTTCACAGCGTCCTCCGGCGACATTGAACGAGAAGCGTCCCGGTTTATAGGCTCTGATTTTTGCCTCAGGCAGCCCTGCAAATAGTTTGCGGATGTCGTCAAACAACTTTGTATAGGTGGCAGGATTTGAGCGTGGCGTGCGCCCAAGTGGTGCCTGATCCACATCCACCACCTTGTCCACATATTCCAGTCCTTCCACCTTTTTGTAAGTCAGCGGATCTTTTACCGATTTGTAGATGTACTGATTGAGGATGGGGTAAAGTGTTTCATTGATAAGTGTTGATTTTCCGCTTCCGGAGACACCTGTAACACAAATGAAGGTCCCCAAAGGAAATGAGACAGTCAGGTTTTTAAGGTTGTTGCCTTTTGCCCCCTTAATGGTAAGGAGTGTACCATTTCCGGTTCTTCTTTCTTCGGGAATGGCGATCTCTTTTATCTTTTTGAGATAATCGGCGGTCAATGAATTGGAATTCAGTATCTCCTGAGGAGTTCCCTGTGCTACCACTTCTCCGCCGTGACGACCTGCATGCGGCCCCATATCAATAACATGGTCGGCAGCCATCATCATATCTTTGTCGTGCTCTACCACCAGGATGGAGTTGCCGGTGTCCCTCAGTTGTTTCAGAGACTCGATAAGCCGGTGATTGTCCCGTTGGTGCAGGCCAATGCTTGGCTCGTCCAGAATGTAAAGCACATTGACCAATTGAGAGCCGATTTGTGTAGCCAGGCGGATACGCTGACTCTCTCCGCCCGACAAAGTCATGGCGCTGCGGTCCAGAGCCAGGTACTCAAGTCCCACATCCAGCATAAAACCAAGTCTCGAACGTATCTCTTTCAATATTTCCGTTGCTATGGCTTGTTGCTTCCTGCTGAGACGCCCCTCCAACCCTTCGGTCCAATTGTAAAGTTCATTCAAATCCATTTTACTGATTTCGGCAATGTTCTTTCCGTCAATCATAAAATGAAGTGCCTCTTTGTTGAGGCGTTGTCCGTTACAGGTCGGGCACACTGTATTACGAATAAACTGGTTGGCCCATTTTCGGGCCTTCTGTGAAGTGTCGTTCGATTGTTGATTGTGAATGTAGCTGATTACTCCGTCAAAGCTCAGGGAGTAATTGGATGAAGTACCCAAAGGTGTATTCTTCAGCTTTAATGGTTCTGTGGTTCCGTGAAGAATTTCATCCAGAGCTTCTTCAGGGATATTTTTGATGGCACTCTTCAGTTTGAACCCGTGTCGTTCGGCCAGTGCTTCAAGTTGCCAAAAAATCAGGTTGTTTTTATACCGTCCCAGAGGCACAATACCTCCCGAGTAGATGGAAACCTTGTCGTCCGGAATAATTTTCTCGATGTCAATTTCATCCACAAACCCCAATCCTTTGCATTTGGGGCAGGCTCCCTGTGGCGAGTTAAAAGAAAAATTATGCGGAGCCGGTTCATTGTATGAGATTCCGGTGGTGGGACACATGAGCTGGCGACTGAAATACCGGGGCTGGTCGCTCTCTTTGTCCAGTACCATCATGATGTTTTTTCCCTGCTTCATCGCCAGAGCAACCGATTCTTCCAGCCGTTTCCTGTCTTTGTCCGAAACTTTAAGTTTGTCGATGACGACCTCCACAAAATGGTTTTTGTAGCGGTCCAGTTTCATTCCGTGCTTAATCTCCCTGATTTCTCCGTCCACACGAACGTTGAGAAATCCTTTCTTCCGGATTTGCTCGAAAAGCTCTTTATAATGACCTTTTCGGCCTTTTACCATCGGGGCCAGAATATATACGCCTTTTCCTTCAAACCGGGAAAGAATCAGATCGATGATCTGACGGTCGGTATATTTTACCATCTTTTCACCTGTCTCGTAGGAAATGGCTTCCCCGGCACGAGCATAAAGCAGGCGAAAAAAGTCGTAAATCTCAGTGGTTGTTCCCACGGTGGACCGCGGGTTTTTGCCGGTGGTTTTTTGTTCTATGGAGATGACAGGACTCAGTCCTGTAATTTTGTCCACATCGGGACGCTCCATTCCTCCCAGAAACTGGCGGGCATAGGCCGAAAAGGTCTCTATGTAACGTCGCTGGCCCTCGGCATATATGGTGTCGAAGGCCAGTGAAGATTTACCGCTCCCGCTGAGACCGGTAATGACTACCAGCTCATTCCGGGGGATGGTTATGTCGATGTTTTGAAGATTGTGTACACGGGCACCCAAAACTTCAATCTGCTCCAGGTCACTCTCTATGGGTAATGTGTCGTTTATTGCTGTCTTCACGTTTCAATTTTTTGGAACTTACAAAGATAGCAAAATCAAAATAGGGGAAAAAAGGTTTTTAATCTACCTTATACATAAAACAGACTTTCAGCCTGCATCGGTACGCCCTGCTATATTTTTTATATATAAGGCAGGTTCAATAGTCCGTTAAACTTTTTCAAATCTCTGGAAATTAGACCGTTAAATTTGAATGAGTGTTTTTAATAAAATGCAGAATGTCAATATCTTAAGATTTATTCTAATCTCTAACTTCTAAAGTCTAACGATCTATTGAGGTTAATTTGGTTGTAAAAACGATTATTGCTGGGTCTGCTCATCCAGTTCAGATGCAGAAGTTCCCGTTTTTTGAAAGTCTTTTCGTAAAAAAGCGCCCTCTTCGGGGATTTTTATCTCGTAAGTTTTTCCTCTGGAATTTGTGAGATGGTCGTCCCGAAGCCATGGATTGAGATCTTTCAATTCTTTGTATGAAAGTCCGAATTCCCGGGCAAAAGTGGCAAAGTTACTGACTGTGCTGTCCACTTCTACTGTGTAAGTGGGTTCCATGTGGTAAAGATCTCTTTCTTTAACATGGAAACCGTAACTAACGGGATCTTCAAGTATTTCTTTAATTGCAATTATCCGATAAACATAGCGTCCGGTTTCCTCGTTGAGGAGCAGGTCGTAGTAATTGTTGGTTTGCTGACGGTCCAGTTGTCTGATGACATGGCTTCTTCCGGCATTATATGCAGCTGCAGCCAGCGTCCAGCTGCCAAATTTCTCGTAGCTGCTTTTCAGGAATCTGCTTGCAGCTCTTGTGGCCTTTTCAAGATGGTATCTCTCATCCACCTGGCTGTTTATTTCCAGTCCGTAATCGTTGCCTGCCCCTTTCATAAACTGCCATGGGCCTGCAGCTCCGGCAGGCGATACAGCGCGGAGAATCAGAGCGCTTTCTGCCAGTGCCACGTATTTAAAATCTTCCGGAACACCTTCTTCTTTGAGAATGGGTTCTATGGTCGGAAAATATTTGGCTGCCCGTTTGATGAAAAGCAGTGTTTGTGACTGCCAGTATGTATTGACAAGCAATTCACGATCCAGGCTTTCGCGGATGTAAGTTCGCTCAATGGGAACCGCCTCACCTGCAAAAGTGGGGTTTTTAGGTACCGGCAAAGAGAATATATTGTATTCGCTCTGAAATTGTTCAAAATGCGTGGGATCCGGTTCTGTCGGCTGCTTTTCAGGCTCCGCTGAATAGGTAAACAGTCCCCATGCAAAAATAGCAGCGAGCAATAAAGCACTTCCCGATAAAAATTTAAATGTCTTGAGTTGATTCCTGGTAGTCATTCTCTTTCCCTTCTTATCTGTTTCGAAATTCTGAGTGTTTCCGCAAATTTACACCATTTTGCGTACAAAAAAAGCTTGCAGCAAAGTTTACGCTGCAAGCCTTTATATGTTTCTTAAAAAATCAGATTTTTTTAGTCTTTTCTGAAATTTGCAGATTATACCATTCCGGCAAATCCCATGAAAGCCATGGCCAGCAATCCTGCAACCACCAATGCAATGGGGGCTCCCTGCATTCCTTTTGGGATGTTTACCAGATCCAATTGTTCCCGAATACCTGCAAAAGTTACCAGCGCAAGTCCAAATCCCAATGCTGATGCTCCGGAGAAAATTACTGCTTCCACCAGGTTGTAATCGCGACTCACGGTCATTATGGCCACACCTAAGATGGCACAGTTGGTAGTGATCAGCGGAAGGAAAACCCCCAGCGCCTGATAAAGCGGAGGACTTACCTTTTTCAGAACTATTTCCACGAGCTGTACCAGTGCTGCGATGACCAGAATAAACGAGATGGTTTGCAGAAAGGTAATGTTGAATTGCTCAAGAATAAGTTCCTGGATAAAATAGGTAACGATGGTGGCAATTACCATTACAAAAGTTACCGCCCCGGTCATCCCGATTCCGGTGGATATTTTTTTGGAAACACCCAAAAAAGGACATATTCCCAGAAACTGACTCAGCACGATATTGTTGACAAATATGGCTGATATGATAATGATAAAATAAGTCATGATATATTCTTTTTATCAACTACTGACTAATAACTTGGTATTATTGACTTCTTCAGGTTTTGCGTACTTTATTGATGAAAGCGGTTAGATAACCTAACGCAATAAAAGCTCCCGGGGCGAGGACGAATATCAGCATCCCGTAACTTTCTGCAAAAAGAGAGAAACCAAAAATCTTACCGCTGCCTAAAAGTTCTCTGATGGCTCCCAGCATCGTAAGGGCCATAGAAAATCCCAGTCCCATCCCAAGGCCGTCAATGATGGAAGAGCCGACTGCATTTTTGGATGCAAAGGCTTCTGCCCGGCCCAGAACCAGACAGTTTACCACAATCAGTGGAATAAAAAGTCCCAACGCCTCAAAAAGAGCGGGAATGTAGGCCTGCATGACCATCTCCACAATGGTTACAAACGATGCGATGATGACGATAAAAGCCGGAATCCTGACCTTATCGGGAATAAAATCCTTAACCAAAGCTACCACGATGTTGGACATTACCAGCACAAACGTGGTGGCCAGTCCCATGCCCAGGCCGTTTACGGCTGATGACGTAACACCCAGAGTGGGGCACATACCCAGCAACATTACAAATACCGGGTTGTCTTTGAAGAATCCTTTTGTGAAATTTTTCCATTGATTCATTGGGCACCTCCTTCCTGAGCGTCATTACTTTTTGTGGTGGCAGAGCTGTATGCATCTGCATTTTTATTGTATGTGGCCCATGCTTTTTGCACGGCATCCAGAAAAGCTCTGGAACTGATGGTCGCTGCAGTAATAGCATCGATGTCTCCACCGTCTTTTGATACGGTAAGATTGGTTTCAGTTGGATCTACACCTACAATGCTGGTATTTCCTCCACCAGAATCACTTTTTATCCCGAAAAGCCAGTTGGCAAAAGCGTTGCCGGAAGCTCCTGCCTCTGCATCGTCAGATGGCTTAAACCAGGTAACCATTTTTGTTCCCAGACCCGGTGTTTCTTTATGCTCCAGGACGGCATAGTTGCTGATGGTCCCATCAGGAAGAATACCTACCATAATCTTTACATCACCGCTGAAGCCTTTGTGACTAACACTCTCAATGGCAACCCCCACGTTGATGCCGTCTTTTTTTGCCGGGAATACATTCAGTGAGTCACCGCCATCGGCAGCAATCTTATACATCTCCTGTGCCGGATTGTTGTCAAATTCCGGAACTACCAAACGGATAGCTTCCTGTTGTTTCTGTTCCTTGGCCACAGCAATAGGGCCTGAGGTCAGTTTGTATATGTACCCCAATGAGCCGCCTGCTATCATGGTGATGATAACCAGCGTTATTGCCATATTGGGGAGTGTTGATGCTTTCTTGCCCATACAATCGTCCTGTTTATTGTTGTTGAACTTTTGCTGTTTTTATTTTTTCGCCGAATCGTTTCGGTTTCATGTATCTGTCAATCAGCGGCACAAATGCATTCATGATAAGAATTGCAAATGAAACGCCTTCCGGATATGAACCATATACTCTGATGAGAACGGTAATTACGCCAATACCCACTCCGTAGAGCAACATTCCTCTTTTCGACATGGGGGAACTTACATAATCGGTTGCCATGAAGAAAGCGCCCAGTAAAACACCTCCGGTGAGGATGTGAAACAGAGGTCCTGCATATGCATCAGGACTGGCAAAGTGAAGAATGGCGGTGAAAACAGCAATGGATCCAATAACACTTACCGGGATATGCCAGGTGATGATTTTTCGTACCAAAAGATAAATGCCCCCGAGAACCAGTGCTATTCCGGCTACTTCTCCTGCACTTCCTCCCATGTTTCCCATGAAAAGATTCAGATAGGATGGAATCTCTGACATTATCTCAGAGAATGAAGCACCTGATGACAATCCTTCTTTCATTACTGACAGGGGGGTTGCACCGGTGGTGGCATCCAGATACTGAAAACGTGATGTTACCGGAACCGGCCAGCTCGTCATCTGTACCGGGAAGGAGATTAGGAGAAATACACGTCCTACAAGTGCCGGGTTAAAAGGATTGTTTCCCAATCCGCCAAAAGACATTTTTCCAATACCAATGGCAACTGCTGCACCAATAATGATGAGTCCTATCGGAATATTTGTTGGAAGGTTAAAAGCCAGAAGTAATCCTGTTAATGCCGCTGAGCCATCAGAAATTGACGGGGTGGTTTTCATCAGGTATTTCTGAATAATCCATTCAAAAAGAACACAGGCTACAATGGCAGTAAGTGTTACAATCAGGGCCCCGATGCCAAAATACCACAAAGATGCCAGCAATGCCGGAATGAGTGCGATAATTACTCCATACATGTTCTTTGATACAGAATCACCACTGTGAACATGCGGGGATGGAGATACAACTAATTTTTGGTTCATTTTATATGATGCTTTGTATTAGTTTCTGTTTCGGATGATTTGTCCCACTTTCCCTTTTCCCAGTCGGATGTAGTCCAGCAACGGTCGGTTGGCCGGGCAGGTAAAACTACATGATCCGCATTCGATACAGTCCATGATATTGTCGCCCTCGGCCCGGTCAAACAGCTCTTTTTCTGTTTCAATCATCAGGAGATAAGGCTCGAGACCCATTGGGCAAACAGATACGCATTTACCGCAGCGAATACAGTTCTCCATAGGTTTTCGGTGTGCCTCCTCTTGTGGAAATACCAAAATTCCTGAACTTCCTTTAGTTACCGGAACATCAAGACTGGCCAATGCTTTTCCCATCATGGGGCCCCCGCCGATTACTTTTCCGGTGTTGTTGGGCAGGCCCCCGGCCGCTTCAATGAGTTGACTCACGGGAGTTCCGATGCGTGCAAGGAAGTTGGATGGTTTGCTTATTCCCGGTCCGGTAACGGTTACTACCCGTTCTATCAGGGGCTTGTTCTTTTGAACAGCTTCATAAACGGCCAGTGTTGTTCCCACGTTATGAACAACCGCTCCTACTTCAATGGGAAGTTTACCGGAAGGTACCTGGCGGCCGGTAACGGCATCAATAAGTTGTTTCTCTCCCCCCTGAGGATATTGAACCTTTAGTGGTTGAACTTCGATGCCTTGTTCTTTTTTGGTTAGTTGCTCCAGGTGCTTGATGGCATCCGGCTTGTTGTTTTCGATTCCGATAACAGCCCGGTCAACGTGGAGGGCTTTCATCAGAATTTTGATGCCAACGATGAGTTCATCCCCTTTTTCCAGCATTACACGATGGTCGCTGGTCAGGAATGGTTCGCATTCCACACCGTTTATAATGAGTACCTTACATTTTTTCCCGGGAGGCGGGGCCAGTTTAACGTGGGCAGGGAAAGTAGCTCCTCCCATTCCAACGATTCCCATTTCTCCCACTTTTTTTACAATTTCTTCAGGAGAAAGAGTTATTTCAGTCTTTAATGTCTCAGAGCGATCAATAGATTCTTCCCACTCATCGCCTTCAACGTCAATGATAACTGCCGGTTTTCTGTAGCCCGATGCATCCACTACTTCATCGAGTTTGAATACTTTTCCTGACACAGGAGAGTGAATATTGGCAGATACAAAACCACCGGATTTGGCAATAACCTGTCCTGCTTTTACCAGATCCCCTTTTTTGACTTCGGTTTTGGCCGGAGCTCCGATGTGTTGAGCCACCGGCACTACCACTCGTTTGGGGAGAGGAAGCACCTCAATGCTCTTTTCGGCAGATATTTTGCGGTCGGCCGGATGGATTCCTCCTATAGAAAATGTTTTAAGCACGGTGATATTTCTTTTTAGTGAACATCCAGATTAATTACTGCTTGCGGGTGTGTTGGCCGGTTCCTCTTCTTTAGCCGGTTTGGGCTTCGGCGGAGGAAAGTTTATCTCATGAATGGCATTGGTAGGACAAACAGGAACACACTTCCGGCACAAACGACATTTGTCGTAATCTATGTATGCCAGATTGTTTTCGATGGTGATGGCATCGAACGGACAAACTTTCTCACATTTCCCGCATCCGATACAGGCAACGTCGCAGGCCTTTTTAGCTACTGCTCCCTTGTCCTGATTTACGCAACTGACAAAAATACGACGGCTCTTGGGACCTTTTTTGCGAAGTTCGATGATGTCTTTGGGGCAGGCATCCACACAAGCACCACACGCCACACAATTGTCTTCGATGATAACCGGAAGTCCGGTCTCTTCATCCATATACATGGCTTCAAAGTCACATGCTTCCACACAGTCACCCAGCCCGTAACACCCGAAGGAGCATCCGGTTTCTCCACCATACAATGCGGCAGCCACGGCACAGGAGGTTGCCCCTTCATACTCGTTGAGGCGCGGACGATGTTCGCATGTTCCGTTGCATCGGACAACTGCTACCATGGGGTCGGTTTTTCCCACTTCCTTTCCAAGAATTTCAGCAACGGTGGACATTACATCGGGTCCTCCCACCGGGCAGTTTAGATCCGATATGTCATCAGCCTTCACCAATGCCTCGGCGAACGCCCGACAGCCGGGGAATCCGCATCCACCACAATTGGCCGCAGGAAGGGCTTCTTCCACCTGGTCAATGCGGGGATCTTCGAAAACTTTAAATTTCTGGGAAGCCAGATAAAGTATCACTGCAGCCAATGCACCCAGGCCGGCCAGTGTCAATATGGTAATCAAAACAATACTCATAACACTACTCCGTAGATGGTTTTATGGTAAAAGAAAACGTTTTAAAAAACTTGTTGTTAAATAACCTGATGATAAGAAAATAAGGAATCAATATTCCCAGGGCCAGCAAGCCGGCCATATTTTCATTGTTGGTAAGTGTGAAGGTGGTAATAAGGGTGGCAAGGATCAGAAATAAAGGTAAAATATATGCCCACCAGGCTGCTTGTAACCCCAACTTGCTTTCTCCTACCAGCGTAACCCGGTCTCCGTGTTTAAAAGGACGGTCGCAGGAGGCATCAATCAGTTTTTCCTGGAGATCTGCTGCTGTGCAAACACCTTTGGCATGACATGAGGCACAGGCCGACTGGCTCAATATCCTCACAGTTGCGCGCCCGCCATTAGCTTGTTCTACAATGCCCTGATGTTCTATTTGTTTTTTTTCTGACATGTTTTATACCCCTTGTGCGGCACAAATGTATATAATTGGGAATGATTGGATAGTGAGTGGTTCTATTTTTTGTTTAGAACAAATTAAAATAACATTTAACATCTTGTAGGATTGTGTGATAGCAAGGGGTGGACAGGATAATTTAGACGATTTTATATTGAGGAATTTTTTCCGTATTCTTTCTCAACTGATCATCGCCCAGTTCATCTTTTGTTGTGCCAGCTTTTTCAATTGGCGACGCAGAATGGCATTGTTCTGTTTTTCCAAAAGAGGATCTTCCTTCAGGATGTCGGAAGCTATATTACGTGCCATTTGTAGTATGCGTGTGTCTTTGGCCAGATTGGCAATCTTCAATTCAAAGGGGAGGCCCGACTGTTGGGTTCCTTCCAGATCGCCCGGTCCGCGAAGCTTCATGTCGGCCTCTGCTATTTCAAAACCATCGTTTGTGGCTGTCATTATCTCCATGCGTTTTCTGGTCTCAGCCGACAGTTTATATCCGGTCATCAGTATGCAATAACTCTGTTCCGCTCCCCTGCCAACACGCCCACGGAGCTGATGCAGTTGCGACAGACCAAAACGTTCGGCACTTTCAATAACCATCACGGAAGCATTGGGAACGTTAACGCCCACTTCTATGACGGTTGTGGAAACCAGAATCTGAGATTTCCCTGAGGCGAATTCCTGCATGGCGGCATCTTTTTCAGCCGGCTTCATTTTACCATGAACCATCGAAACCTTGTTGTTTGGGAATACACTTTTGATGTATTCAAATCCGTCAGTCAGGTTTTGAAAATCCATTTTCTCGGATTCTTCAATCAGTGGATAGACAACATAAACCTGGCGGCCGGCATCAATTTGTTCCTTGACAAATTTGTTGATCCCCAGTCGTTTCTTGTGATAAGTGTGTGTGGTTTCCACCGGTTTTCGTCCGGGAGGTAATTCATCGATAACGGATACTTCCAGGTCCCCGTAGGTTGTCATTGCAAGTGTACGGGGGATGGGGGTTGCAGTCATTACCAACACATGAGGTGGAGATGTGTTTTTTTTCCACAACCTGGCCCGTTGAGCAACGCCAAAGCGGTGTTGTTCATCAATAACCACCAATCCCAGATTATGAAATCGGACTGTATCTTCGATAAGTGCATGGGTGCCGATAAGAATATTGAGTTCGCCGGATTGTAATCTGCTGTGCAACTCCTGTCTGGCAGCTTTTTTTGTGGATCCTGTCAGTATCCCTACCTGAATGTCCATTCCCTTAAGCATTTCGGTGATGCTTTCGAAGTGCTGTGTTGCGAGAATTTCGGTGGGTGCCATGATACAGGCCTGATAATTATTGTCGATGGCAATCAGCATTACCATGAGGGCAACCAGTGTTTTGCCACTTCCCACATCCCCCTGCAGAAGCCGGTTCATCTGGTGGCCGCTCCCCATATCCCGCCGAATCTCTTTAATTACACGCTTTTGTGCGTTGGTGAGCTCAAATGGGAGATTTTCGGAATAAAAACGATTCAGATGTTGCCCTACTGTGGAGAAGATGTGTCCTTTAAGGTTGAATGTGCGCTGGTTGCGTAACCTCAGTATATTGAGCTGAATGTAAAAAAGTTCCTCAAATTTCAGGCGAAATGATGCCTTCTGGAGTGTTTCCGCATCAGGAGGCATGTGTATGTGTCTGAGCGCCTGATTAAGATTCATCAGTTTGAGTTGCTCTGTAATGCGGGCAGGGAGTGTTTCGGGAATAACAGAGTTGTAGGTTTGAAAAGCATTTTGAACCAGCTTGAACATTGCCCGGGAGCCGAGATAACTGCTTTTCATTTTCTCGGTGGTGTTGTAAAAGGGCTGAAGACCGGCAAAGAACTGAACTTTCCCGTTCTGTTCCTTATCCAGTTCCGGGTGTACCACATTTATCGTGTGGTTGAATCTGGATGGTTTTCCAAATAGAATATAGTTTTCATTGGGCTTGATTTGCTCCTTGAGATACTTCAGACCTTTGAACCATACCAGCTCCAGTGTCCCGGTGCCGTCTGTGAAAGTTCCCACCATGCGCTTTCCTCTGCCGTCTCCTGCAAGTTTTAAAGAAGTGATCTTTCCCTTTACCTGAATGTAAGGCATATCTCCGGTTATTTCACGGATGCTGTAGAACCTGCTCCGGTCAACATAGCGATACGGGAAATGATAAAGCAAATCCTCAAAAGAAACTATTTTAAGTTCCCGTTTAAGAATCTCTGCTTTCTTGGGGCCTACCCCCGGCAGATACATGATATTATGTGTGGAGAGATCAGACATATTCAGAGCTCAAAAATAGGAGAAACCTCCATTTGAAACAAATGATGAGCTCAATTATGTAGTGCCCGTCTATAAATTAAGCAAAATTTGTTTCTGGTCATGTGTCTGATCATAAAATGCGAATTGCAAGGCCTGCGAAGCCACCAAATACGGAGTTTACTCAAGTAAATGAGCAATTTCCGCTAATGGCGTAACGCAGTAAACGGGACTTTATGGACAAGCACTAAATAATTTCTGTCCATAAACTAAACGGTTTTCACGTGTTTGAACTAGAAAGTTCAAATTCAAGGCGTGTGAAAGATTTAAACCGCAGTCCCGAAGTAGCTTTTGTAAGGTTTTTTGAACAAAAAACCAACAAAAAGCACAATTTGGATGAGGGGTTATATTTTGAGCAACAACGCAGAAGTTGGACTTTATAGACAAACACTAAATAAAGAAAAGAGGCTCCCGGTCAGGAAACCTCTTTAATTTTTGACTATTAGAGCGAGGAGGTTTTACAACTTCTCGGCTTCATCTTTAAGTTTGTCAGCTCCTTCTTCGGCTGCATCAGCAACGTCTTCTGCGCTTTCTTTTACAGCATCGGCGGCATCTTCAGCAGCGTCGGCAGCATCTTCAGCAACATCTTCTGCCTTGGCAGCAGCATCTTCAGCAACATCTTCTGCCTTGGCAGCAGCATCTTCGGCAGCTTCGGAAACCGTTTCGGTGGTCTCTTCTGCAGCTTCTTCAGCTTTGTTCTCTTTTCCCGATTGTCCGGCACATGACATAAGGCCAAACACGATAGCAATGAAAAATAACTTCTTCATAGTTTAAGTGAATTTTGGGTTTGAAATTTTGATAAATTGTAATGCGTAAACATCATATTGAGGGCAAGTTATAAAAAAAACAAGGATATTTGACGAAAAACCTTAAAAAAATATTTAAAAACACCAATGGTTTTGGTGCAGAGAGTAACAATAGATCGTTAGATTTTAGAAGTTAGAGATTAGAGAAAATCGTAAAATATTGACATTCTGCATTTTATCAAAAACACTCATTTAAACTTAAAGATTTAATTTCCAGAGCTTTGAAAAAGTTTAACGAACTATTGAGTAATGTAAATATTAATTATGATGCTTTATTGCTGTGCCTGTATGCTGCTTTTCTTAGTCTGTCCATAATGGCAATGCCGATTCCTGTTTCCGGGACGGTGTCTGCAACAATGAAATCTACGTCAGCTGCTTCCATTGTGTGGAGTGCATTGAATAGATTGATGGCAGCTTCTTCAGGGTTACGGTTTTTTGATAGGTATTCTACTTTCTTGAATTTGGATGCATATTCCGGTGTTCCCCACGCAATGAGGCCGGCCTTGCTTAACTTTGAGTTGCTGAAATTTGTATTTCCGAGAAACATTGATTTCTGCGGACTGTAATGTGATTTTATCTGGCCGGGAGAGTGAAAAGTATCTTCTTCGTCCTGAATAAATTTTGATTCGGGGATGATTTGTCTGATTTCATCGGCATTAATTGCTCCGGGTCTGAGCATGACAAAACCGTCGTCATGCAATCGTATTACACTCGACTCAATGCCCACAGTGGTGGGGCCGCCATCGATAATATACGGTACTTCGGGCAACTGACTGGCTACGTGAATGGCTCTGGTGGGACTGATTCTTCCAAATTTATTGGCACTCGGAGCTGCGATGGGCGTTTGCGCCTCAGAAATGAGCTGGAGAGCAAGCGGATGATCGGGCATACGTATCCCGACGGTGTTGAGACCTGATGTGACAATATCAGGTACCGATTCATTTTTTTCCACTACGATGGTGAGTGGTCCGGGCCAGAATTTTTCTGCCAAAAGACGAATGCGGTCATCGAAATGTTTGCATAATGAGACAGCCTGGTCCAGGTTGGCGATATGGACAATCAGCGGATCAAAAGCGGGACGCTCTTTTAAGCGAAATATGTTGGCCACGGCCTCGGGATTAAATGCATTGGCTCCCAGGCCATAAACTGTTTCGGTTGGAAAAGCAACAAGTTCTCCTTCACGGATTAATCTTGCTGCGTGTTGAATTGCTTTTCCTGTTTGCATAGTTGGTTCTGTTCAATATTGCCTTTGATAGAAAGCGTTAAAAACTTTTGAGGTGCAAAGGTAATACTTTCCTGAATGACTTGTAATCGGTCAGGTTTTATAAAAAACAAATCCATGAGGAAGGTCAGATATGCTGTATCTCAGACCTTGTCACTCATGGATGTTCTTTGATCCCGATTTAGTGCCTGTCTATAAACTAAGCGTTTTTCACGTGTTTGAGCTAGAAAGTTCAAATTCAAGGCGTGTGAAAAATCTAAACCGCAGTCCCGAAGTAGCTTTTGTAAGGTTTTTTGAACAAAAAACCAACAAAAAACACAATCAGGATGAGGATTTAGATTTTGAGCAACAACGCAGAGGTTGGACTTTATAGACAAACACTATTTAATCAGGAAAGAGAAGCATTGTCCTCTTTTAACTTTTGTCGCTGTTTTTCCTGAAATTCAACCACTTTTTGCCGGATGTTTTCATTGGAAATGCCGAATATTTTGGCTGTGGCCAGAGCTGCATTTTCCGGACTCAGAATTACCAGTGGAGCTACTCCTGAAGGCATTCTGAGACTCGAGTAAATGTCGGATCCCGCAAATGAACTGCTTGATGGAGGGCAGGCAATTACCGGGCAGTGTGTTTGAGCGTCACTGAACCCGCTAAGCGCGTTGCTCATTCCGGCAATGGTAATGAATACCGGATTGTTTTTCTCCTCCTCTTTTATGATGTTGTAGCACTCCAGCGGAACTTTATGTGCCGATGCAACATACAGCACTGATTCAACGTCGAACTTTGTCAGACTTTCAGAAATTCTTTGAGCCCATTCCAGGTCCCCTTTGGAACCCATTATGATTACTGCTTTACTCATGGCTTTCAATTTTATTAAAGGAATATCCATATTCAAAACTCATAGGCACAATCTCGTTGTACTCTTCTACGCTTGCATCATTCAAACAAGCTTCAATGATTTTACGACCGGTAGGGTGCAGATCTGGAGTCAGATACTTCTGAAGTTCTTCTTTGAAAAAGCTTTTCAATAACTCTGCACCGGCATCATATCCCTCAATTCCAACTTCAGGCTGATTGTAAACCTTCAGGAATCTGGAAGGAATTTTGGAACTTTCGATGGTCAGGTGATTTAATTCATATCCCAATAGCGGGCAACGTGCTTCCTGATATTGGTCCTCTCTGAAGCGGGCAGCTCCACGACGAGTCAGATATTCCCGCATTAGCAGCTGAGGCTTAAATCCAACTTCCCAGGCACCAATATTCTGGTTTGGCACTAAAGTGAAGGTGGTTCTTGGTGTATCCGTGATCTGTTTCAAAAGGAGGTTGGCATGTGTGACCATCCGACCGGTGGCAAAAGGCCAGTAGGATCCGACGCCTTCACTTTGCATTTTTCCGGTTCCCACAATACTGGGGTTCTTGAGACCCCGTGGAGCAACCAGACGCCAGAGCCATGCAATAGCAGGAGGTAATATATGGAACATACCTACGATGCCAATGCTTGGATCTTCCTTGGTACAACGTGTCGTTCTGAGACCGAAGCTGCGGATATCTACGGCTACCTCGCCGGGAATGGCATCTTCTACACTTTTACGCGGCAAGATGACTCTTGGATTGGGGCACTTGACACCCGGCTCATCCTCAATGTGGTCCCAGATTAATGCTGTAGATTCCGGTTTGGTGTCAATGTTTAAGAACAATAACGGCATTGATGGATTAATGGTTTTTTCTTCCAGAAATGGATCATCTCCGTATTTGTTTACACTGTCAACCCTTACAAACCAGGCATTCTCTGCATCTACAATCCTTAGTTTACCGTCATCTTCCTGAACGTCGGGATGGCAAAAAGCCATGTCGTCAGCCACGGGTGTGAAGGAACAGAATCTTGGAATGGAAATATATCTTTTCTCGCCGGTGATGGTATTTGTACCAATGAGCACACGTCCGTCATGTTCCCGCACGATGTGCTGGTGAAGTTCACTCTTTCCGCCCCCGCTGGCACCCTCGTGCATGAAAGTAGTGAGGTTGTCATAAGGACTGACAGATTGCACAGCTGAGCAGTGAGCGGTAACCCATCCCTCTTTTTCTCCCTGGGTCAGAAGAACACCGTACAATCCTTTTTTTGCACTCGGTCCCGGATACAGGTTGTATGAATAGAGTTCGTGTACTTTGTCGGTGCGGTTATGAACCACTACCTGCTTTCCGTCGAAATGGGTATGTCTGAAGACAGGAGCTACAAAGATGGAGGATTTTATCTCATCCCCGGACTTCAGCTCTTCCAGAGAGACATGCTCCTGTAACATGGCTAGTCCCAGTGCAAAGAACCCGGCATTGGCGGGAGCTATTGCAATACCGAGAGATCCAATTCCTGCGCGTCCGGCAAAGTAGAAAAATACAGCAAGTTCCTGTTCTTTGAGCCAGGCAAATGTTTCCTCCTGCAGGCCTGGGAAGTCATATCCGTATTTGTCCTTAAAACGTGTTTTGTCGGTAGGCTTGTCATCAGCGATAACCATGGTTCCGGGGTCCCGCCTTCTCATATAGGCCTCGGTGTAATTGGCAGAAATACCGTTCTTCACTTTCTGAACCACTGCCTCCACATATTCGCCCTTTCCGGGAATATCATACTTTACTTCGTATTCTTTCTGGCCATTGGTAGCGGCTTCCACAAGTTCATCTGTCGTATTGAAGAAATGTACGGCTTTGCAGTTTTCCAGAACATCCAGTACATTCTCCGGCAGATCAATCTTCTCCTTTAATTTTTTGATCAAGTCGCTCATATTTGTTTGTTTTTGGTTTCAATTTGTGAATGAATCATTAAACACTTTAGTTTTGAGTCTAAAGCTGAGTTTGTTTCAGGTTGATGGCTTCAACCGGAAACCATCTCTTTCACCTGTACTGTAAATTTAACTCTTTTTATTTCCGTGTTAAAGTCAAAAATAAACATTGAAACGAGCATGCCAGCGGATGCTATGACAGACGGTACATAAAACCCCTGAATAAAGCAGGTTTAGATATTAATCCTTAAATTTTGTACCGATGAAAACATCATCTGTTACGTTTCGATTGCAATAATATAAAAAAATATTGGTGATGAAATTTATTTAGTATATTTTAACTACGTATATTTAAAAAAAGTTGTTTATTTTAATTTTTGTGTAAATTAATTTATTGAAAAACAGTCTAATAAAACAGTAGAAAAAGTCGGGGTTGATCTGGTGTAAATTTTTTTGAGTTTTAGTATAGTTAAACTTTTAATGGTTGGATATGCAGTTTAATTGAAAAAACGCTTAATTTTGCCATTCGAATTAAAGTATTTTCTTATGGATAAACTGGGAAAGAGAATAAAACAGAGGAGGGAGGCCGTGGGCCTTACTCTTAGCGGACTGAGCAAGGCTTCCGGATCAAGTCTCAGCCTTTTGTCACAGATAGAGCACGGCAAAACCTATCCATCATTACATACATTAAAGAATATTGCGGTAGCATTGAATTCTTCTGTTGGAACCTTGATTGGTGAGCAGGAGAATCTTTCACACAATCCGTTTATGGGCTTCAACGAGAGAAAGCTTGTTAAGCAAACTGAGTGGGGGGCATCCCTGTTTATGCTTACGCATTACAGTCCTTCTCAAAGCATTGAGCCTTATATGGTCAGACTTGAGAACAGGGGTACTTGTCAGGGCCTTGTGGAAGGCTCGCGGAGAGCCCAGGAATTTTGTCATGTATTGGCCGGATCTATAGAGATTGATTTACGGGGGAGACCTTTTATTTTAAAGCAAGGTGACAGTCTTATATTTGACTCTTATGAACTGAACTCCATTGTTAATATTCATGATGGAATCAGTGACTTTCTCTGGATTTTTTCTCAGGAGAAAAGATAGATTGAAACAAAAGGTTGTTTGGTAAATATTTCATTAATTGCAATCTTTGGAGTCTTAATTTAATAGACATTTTAAGTTTAACCATTGAATATTCATCTTCTTTCTTACCGTTTAAAATCCTGGATGTTGTATTGGCTCAAAGCGCGATACTACAAGGGTTTTGGTATTCACTCTCCTTTTGTTTTTTATCTGGTGCGCGAACTGTTTTGGGAGTCCCATCCTTTCTATGCATTTGATAAGATAGATGCTGCACGAAAGATGTTATTGAGAAATAAACAAAGGGTCAAAGTGGATACACTGGGGCAGCCTTCTGTCGTTTCGGGTAACCAAAAGAGTATTCGTAACCTTGCAGGACAGGGGAGTATCCCCGATAAATATGGAAAGTTGATGTTTCGGTTGATCAATAAACTGGAATGTAAAAAGATCCTTGAACTGGGAACCGGCATAGGAATGTCAACCCTGTATATGGCTTTGCCGTCTTCCCGCGCAAAGGTTCTTAGCATTGATGGAAACAGATTCCTGCAACAGGTGGCTTCCGGTCTTTTTGAAATGACTGAAGTGAAGAATGTCCGACTATTCAATGGCTCATTTAAAGAACATCTTCCATTGATTCTAAATGAACCGGGATCCCTGGATTTTGTGTTTTTTGATGGTGATCATCAGTGTGATAGCACGTTGAATTATTTTGAGATGTGTTTGCAAAAGATCCACAACAACTCCGTTTTTGTTTTTGACGATATCCATTGGTCTCCGGAAATGGAGAAAGCATGGCTGGAAATAGCAAATCGTCCTGAGGTAACCGTATCAATGGATTTATACCGGATAGGAATTGTTTTCTTTCGGGAAGAATGTACAAAACAGCACTATGTGGTTCGATATTAACAGCCCCGGGCATTTGTTTTCCGGGCTTTGTTTATTGTTTTTTCCCTCTTTTGTTAAACCATTATGGTTTTAGCTTATCAAAGTATCTGATTGTATTGGTTGCAAACGGGGAGATAATCCCCCGGCTTGATCTGATTTTTTTGTATTGAAACTCTTTTATAATTGACTCATCCAATGGATACAGCTGTAATTCACATAGACGATCTGAAGAAACATTATGAGGTAGGCACCCAGGTGGTTAAAGCGCTAAATGGCGTGTCGCTTTCGATTGAGAAGGGAGAATATGTTGCGATTATGGGGCCGTCAGGATCCGGCAAATCTACCCTGATGAATTTGATTGGTGCGTTGGATACTCCCACGTCGGGGCGCTATATTCTAAATGGCACCGATGTGAGCCACATGAGCGATGATCAGTTGGCCGAAATCAGAAACCGTGAGATCGGGTTTGTTTTTCAGACTTTTAATCTTTTGCCTCGTTATTCTGCGTTGGATAACGTAGTTCTTCCATTGATTTATGCGGGGGTGAAAAAAGACGAACGTTATGACAAAGGACGTCAGGCATTGGAGAATGTGGGCCTGTCGGATAGAATGACACACAAGCCCAATGAATTGTCCGGTGGACAGCGGCAAAGGGTTGCCGTGGCCCGGGCATTGGTCAATAAACCGTCTCTTATTTTGGCCGATGAGCCAACCGGTAACCTGGACTCCAAAACTTCTGTGGATATCATGCGTCTGTTTGAGGATATTCACAATGCAGGCAATACCATTGTTTTGGTTACGCATGAAGAGGATATTGCCCAACATGCCAAAAGAATTATTCGGTTGCGCGATGGAGTTGTAGAAAGTGACGAGGCGGTGGAAAAAGTGCTGAGTTCGGAGGTTTGACTTCTGGGGTTTGAGTTGCAAGTTGCGGGCCGGTTGTTCCTGCTTAAGGGGGTAGTGTGCCGGGAGGATGAGTTCGGGGTTTTGAGTTGAGATTTGTCTGAATATGCCCTGCGAGAGTGCATTTCCATAACCTACCAATACAACGTTTCAGTTATAAGTCGTAATCTTCAATTTCTCTGTTTTCTTCTCAACTTCAACTTCAACTTCAACCTCTATTTCTATCTCAACCTTAACGTTAGCCTCAACCTCAATCTTATTCTTTGCCTCAAGTCTTAGGAACTCAGAATAAACGGCACCAATACCGGCACCAAAACGGAAAGAACAATTCCGCTAAAAATACTGATTACCGCATATTCTTTACCGGTGGCTTTCACAATAACCGGCAACGTGGTGTCCATGGCTGTGGCCCCTCCGGCAACAATAGCTCCGAGCTTCCCAAACCATTTGACCATGAGCGGTGCCGCCAGAAGGGTGATGACTTCCCTGAAAATATTGGCAAGTAAGGCTATTACGCCCATTTCGCTTCCGCTGATTTGTCCGATAAATATGGCTGACAGGGAATAGTAGCCAAAGCCTGCACCGATTGCCATTCCGTTTGTGGTATCCACACTGTCAATAAGAAAGGACGTAAGCAGGCTTCCGCCGAGACTGCCTGCAACAACAATGGCAGGAACCAGAAGTATTCTGATGCTTGTCCTTTTTAAAATTTCCAGTGCCCGGGGATCTGCTCCCAGTCCGGCTCCCACAAGTATCATCATAACATATAAAGTGGCTGTTGCCACGAGTGCATCGCCCCAAAATGCGGGGAAAAGTCCCCATCGGCCACCCAGTGTGCCGGCTACAAAGAATAGCAATATCCAAAGACTTTGATTTTTTAAAATCTGGATAAACCATCCTGAGGACAGTGGTTTGTGCCTTGATTTTTCCTTTTCTGGTTGTTTCTCCTTTCCATCGCGGAAAAATGAAGTAGCCAGACGTGCAAGAATCAGGCTGCCAAGAATGGCTCCACTGCTCAATAGGATGGCCTGCCATCCCAATGTTGTGATGTTTTGAACCACTCGCTCATCAGTCCCCACTGATATCCCCAGAAAAAACAGCAGGGCAAAAATGGCCACAGAAACAAGTGGCTCCGAGATCTTTAAAACAATCGGGTGTTTACGGAACAGCAGCCCTATTCCTATGCCAACGATGAATAATCCTATTACGGCAAGTGATATCATTCAGGTATTGGTTTCTTTATTAATGAACAGTCTGTTTGGGGTTTAGGTTAAGGATGAGACTGAGGTTAAGATTGGGATTTCAGGCCGGTTATTGCTTCTTTCTTTTTACCACTTTGGCCCATTTTCATTCGGAAAACTTTCATTGTATTCCTTCCAGAAGCTCTTTACCTCTTGCTTTACTTCTTTGTGAAGAAACAAAAGTCCAATGAGGTTGGGGATTGTCATCAGGGCAATGGTAATTCCCGAAAATATCCAGACAATGGTGGTGTCGGTAAAGGATGCCAGAAAGAACCCGATAATATAGATGCCTTTGTACCATAAAACACCTTTGATGCCAAAAAGGAATGTTACGGCTCTGCCACCGTAATAGCTCCAGGATATGGCGGTGGAGAAAGCAAACAGGAGCAGGCCGATGGAAACAATGTATTTCCCGTAATCTCCCAGCCAGCTTCTGGAAAAAGCAACTGTGGTAAGTGGGGCGCTGTGCAGAAGTGATTTTCCTTCTATGGTGTAACGATCGGGTGCTTTTAGCTGACCGTTAGTTATTTCGATGTCTCCGGTAAACAGGTTGCCATCCCGGTAAATCTTTATTTTCTCTGCTACAGAGCGGGCATGGAGAATGGTAACATTACCCTCCGGAGTTCCGTTTTCAGATTTCAGCTCACCGGTAAACAATGGCAGCGCCTTTTCTCCTGATAAATGCTCCTGCAAAATGCGCTGATCCGCATCGGTGTAATGCCCTTCAATAATTTCCATGTCGGTCATCTGAAACCGGTTTTCGAGTTTTTCGTTCCAAGCCCCTGAGGCCATGAGTGTTAGGCCGGTGAGCATGCAGATGATGATGGTGTCAATAAACGGTTCCAACAAGGCCACGAGTCCTTCAGATACGGGTTCGTGTGCTCTGGCTGCAGCGTGGGCAATGGGAGCCGATCCCTGACCTGCCTCGTTGGAAAACAATCCGCGGTTTACTCCCCGGTTGAAGGCAAAGGCTACCGATGCGCCTAAAAAACCACCTGTGGCCGAACTTCCTGTAAAGACTCCGGAGGCGATGGCCTGAAGTGACGGGATAATGTTTTCATAATTATAGATGATTACCAACAGGGCACCGGCAAAATAGATTACGGCCATAACAGGAACAAGTGTTTGGGTCACTTTGGCAATTCTTTTGATTCCTCCGAGAATTACAAAGGCCATCAGTACACTTAATACTGCTCCGGTAAGAATATGGGGGATCTCAAAAGCCTCGAAAAGAGAATTGGAGATACTGTTGATTTGAGGAAGATTGCCGGTTCCAAAAGAGGAGAAAATGGTAGCCACCGCAAATATTACGGCCAGCAGACTTCCTGTTTTTAGAATTTTTCCTGATGGTAGTTTCAGGTTCAGCCTTTTTTTCATGTAATACATCGGCCCTCCGCTGATAGACCCGTCGGAGGCTTTGTCTCTGTATTTGTGCGAAAGGGTAACTTCCACAAACTTGGTGGTCATACCGATCATCGCAGTTACCAGCATCCAAAACAGGGCTGCCGGACCACCCAGGTGAAGAGCCAGGGCCACGCCTGCAATGTTTCCCGTGCCTACAGTTCCGGAGAGTGCAGTGGTCAGTGCCTGAAAATGGCTGGTGTCGCCTTCGTCGCCTTCGCGGTCAAATTTTCCTTTGACAATCTTAATGGCATATTTAAAAAACCTTATTTGGGGAAATACCAGATAAATGGTAAAGAAAAGTCCTGTTCCCAATAACAGGTAAACAAACCAGGCCGATCCACCGATCATGCTGTCGATTTGTGTGAGAATATTCGTGAATTCCTGCATAAGTTTAGGTTGTTAATTGGTTGGTAATTGCAAATATAGCAATTGAAACCGGCTCAGGGTTTACCTGTGAAAGCTTTTTTGCTGCCTGTTGGCCAAGGACTGTCGTTCGTTGTCTGAAACTATGCGCTCAGAAAACAATGGTGGTTGTTCAGAAAGCGGATGGTTTACTGACTGGATATTGTGGTTCTCTTCAGGTAATTTTGTTGCGTTTTTAATGGAGGAGGTCAACAGCATTCTCTCCATTATCCGACAGATATCACAGTGTTGTTTCTTTTGTTTTCCCCGAAAAGAACTTTACAACCGAGGCACAAATGTTCAAGCGACTTTGTCGTGTTGTCTGTCTTTTGTTGAGTTAAAATAGAAAAATTGTCTAAACCTGGTTTATTCATGATTTTTCGTTATGAGATGGTTAAATATCAATAAATTCTGGTAACCGCAGATAAAATTGAGGTAGGAAATAGTGAACTATTTTCAAATCAATTTTATTGAGGACGCCTGAATTTAGAAGGTAGTTGAACATCGCAATAGATAATTAATGAATAATCCAGGTTCGAAACGTGAATTATAAATAATTCAGAATTGTTTTATCTGTGTTTAATTTTAATCAATTAGTTAAATGAAAAATTTAAAACTCCTAACCGGCACGGCTGTTTTGGCCGGACTACTACTTACTACCGGATGTGTAAAGAACGAAGAGGCTGACGGTGTAAAGGCTCTTAGACAAGCCCAGGCAGCTAAATTGAATGCCGAAGCTACCGCAACAACGCTGGCGGCTGAAGCTGAAGCTGCTTACAGAAACGCTGAAGCTGCGGTTAAGCAAGCCGAAGTAGCCATTAAAGAGGCGAAAGCCCGGGCAAAAGAAATACAAAATGCTTACAGTGAGGCTAACAATGCAATTTTAATTGCCAATGCTCAGATCGCTGCCGACCTGAATCAGGCTCAAACTCAGGCTTCCATTGACAAGGCTCTTATTACTGCTGAAAAAGAACTGGCTGAAGCCCAGAAAGAACTGGAGATTGCGCTTTCACAGTATGAATCCGAGATTGCTGCTGATGTTGCAAAAAACAAGAATCTTTCTGCTTATCTGACCGCCTACAAAAAAGCTATTTCAGAGGTTAATTCTTTGAGACAGGAGATTGTAGGACTTCAGAGAAATCTTGCAACAGCTCAATTGTATTTCCTCAATAATGACCTTACCGATTCTGGAAATCTTGCTGCTGCCAAAACCATTCAGCAGGAATATCTAAATATTAGACTTGGATATCTTCAGGGATGGGTAGAGCGTTATGAGGCTGTAATGGGCGACCTGGCAACCATTGCTGACGAACTGGTAGATGTGAAAGAAGATATCTACAATCTTAAATCTCAGATTGATGACAAAGAGGTGGAGCAGGAGCTCGCCGAACAAGCCCGCGAAGTTGCGCTTGAAGAGTACCAGACTGCTTACGATGCATGGGAAGAAGTTGTGAATAAGGATTTATTGATTGCAACTTTTTCTGATGAAGAAAATGTAAATCAGGAAATCATTCCTTACAGTTATCTTACCAATGTGGTTGACCCTGGCACTATTGAAGAAACCGGAGCGGGTGATTCTGATTTTGATACTGAAGGGATTTATTTCCGGTCATACAAATTTTACAATGATTGGATTGAAAGTTTTGAAACCGATATTACTAAAAATGAGGAGCTGATTTCCGAAAAAGAAGATGTGGTTGCTCTGCTGGAAGAGCTTCATGAGCAATATGCATCCCAACTGGCCGCTCTTGAACAGGATGTTATTACAGAATATGAAAAGATCGAACCTCTGTTGCATGAGGTAAATGTGGTTGAAATTGCCAATCAGGCAGAACAAACAACTGCAAGTCAGGATGCATTGGATGATGCATTGGATGCTCTTGAGGCTGTTACGGACAATCCCGGTGATCCGATGAACTCTACTTCAGGAACTTTCTACGATGCATATACCGCTTACGATGAATTTATTCAGGATGTCAATGATTCTGACATTGATCTTTCTTTCCTCTATATGGCCAACTATTCGGAAAGTCCTTTAGGTTCTGATGAGGAAGTAGTAAATATCCCTTATTTTATTGGAACATTTAATGCAGAAATTGAAAGTTGGGAGGCAGAAATCGATGGTTGGGATGATGATATGAATGAGTATGAAGCCAATCTGGAGATTGTTGAGGGTTATGTTGCTTATCTCGAAGGTCTTCAGTCAGGTAACCTGGCAGCTCTGGAAACTGCTTACCAGGATGCCAAAGCTGCATTTTATGCTGCAAGGGTTACCTATGATGAAGTTTCTTCCGAACTGGCCACTCTTAAAGCTGAGTTAGATCGTGCTGAAGATTATGAGTCGGTTCTTGAAGGAAATGGGGAGGATATTTCTGATGATCTTTATGAAAATGTAACCGGTCTTAAAGAGCAGATTGTTCAGACAGAGGCTGATATTGCTGAAATTGACAATGACTTTGCAAACTGGGAGGCTTTGATTGCCAGTCTGGAAGCAAAAATTGCCCAGAAACAAACCGAACTTGATATCTATCAGGCAGAAGCTGATCATTACAAAGAGTTAATTGACGCAGAATTAGGTACAGAGGAGTAGTTTAGGAGGAATAAATATTCTCCGGCCGGGGAGTTCCGTTTCCCGGCCACTTTTCAAAAATTACTATAATCCTTTAAAAAAAAGCCTGATTCTTATGAGAAAGATAAAAATGTCGTGGACACTGATGGTGACTATGTTCCTTCTTGCGGGAGGAGTAATGGCACAATCATTTGGTCCGCAGGCAGGCGATAAATCGATGGCCCTACGTTTTGGACGTGCTGTTTCGTTTGGTGATGTACAATACGCTGAGGTAAACAGTGCTGTTAATGAGTCTGAATATTGGAATTTTGATGGAGTTGCACCTTCTTTAAGTGCCCCATCATCATCCGGTTTTTCCACTCAATACAGCATGACCAATATGATTGGCGTAGAAGCCAAGTATTTTATCACCTCACAGATTGCTGCCCGTTTTAGTGGTGCCGGAGCTGTAATGAGTTCTCCCGCAGCCGATGCAGTAATGGTGACCGGGGAGGCTTCCGTGGACGGAGAGCCTGCATATCCCGGAACATACGTTCCCGGCTGGGAGATGATGGAGAGCCGCACCACCAAACAATTTTATGTGGATTTGGGTGCCGATTATTATTTCGCCAGTAACTATTCGAGAGTGAACCCTTACGGGGGTGTGCAAGTCAATGCTACCTACGGTCAGATGGAAATTGCTGATGGCTTCCGCGGTGTTGATGATAATGGAGAGGTGATTCCCACTCATGATACTCGTCGTGGAGAGGCTTATGGCCTTGGCGGTAGTGTTGTCGGGGGTATCGACTACTATCTGTCCGAAGGAATGTTCCTTGGGATTGAGATTAAAGCGTTTAATTATATGTACAATGCAAAACGTGTGTATCATCAGAGTGGTATGGAAGCACAGGATGCAGCTACACATAATACTGCAATCTTTTCACAACCGGTAATTAAACTTGGTTTCCGGTTCTGATTAGGAAAATGAATTATTGTTATTAAAAAAGGCGACCCGACGGGCCGCCTTTTTTTGCTGTATAGACGATTCATGTATAGACGATTCATGTATAGACGATTCATGAATCGTCTCTACATGTTTTTCATAGATAGCTGAATCCTTTTGCGGGCTACATCCACCTCCAGTACGCGCACTTCCACATGCTGATGTAACTTTACAACGTCATTGGGGTTTGAAATGAAACGGTCGGCCAATTGGGAAATGTGTACCAGTCCGTCCTGTTTGACGCCTACATCCACAAAGGCACCAAAATTGGTGATGTTGGTGACAATTCCGGGGACTGTCATGCCGGGTTTCAAATCTTCCATGCTGTGGACGTCTTTGGAGAATTCAAAAACTTTAATGGTTTGACGCGGATCGCGACCCGGCTTTTCCAGTTCCTGCATGATATCCTTCAATGTTGGTAATCCGGTATCATTCGTCACATAACGATTCAGATCTATTTTTTCTCTAAGCGACTTGTCTTTAATCAGGTCTGTTATCTCACATCCCAGGTCTGCAGCCATTTGTTTAACGATGGGGTATGATTCGGGGTGCACTGCCGTGCTGTCCAGCGGGTTTTTGGCATCCGATATTCGCAGGAATCCTGCCGCCTGTTCGAAAGCTTTGGCTCCAAGGCGCGGAACTTTCTTCAATGCTGCACGGCTGGCAAACGGGCCGTTTTCGTTTCGATAGGAAACAATGTTTTTGGCGAGTGCAGGCCCCAGACCGGAGATGTAGGTGAGCAGGTGATGGCTTGCGGTGTTGAGGTTGACACCCACGCTGTTCACTGACGACTCAACCACTCTGTCAAGGGCATCTTTTAGCTGATGTTGATCCACATCATGTTGGTATTGACCTACCCCGATGGATTTGGGGTCTATTTTCACCAGCTCTGCCAACGGGTCCATCAATCGACGGCCGATGGATACTGCCCCTCGGACAGTGACATCATACTGAGGAAACTCATCGCGTGCCACTTTGCTGGCACTGTAAACAGATGCTCCGTCTTCACTGACCACAAAAACCTGTACGTCACGATTGAACTTTGTTTTACGTACCAGATCCTCCGTCTCACGGGATGCTGTTCCGTTTCCAATGGCAATGGCTTCAATTTTGTAGGCATCTACCAGTGAATCAAGTTTCTTCATGGCTTTTCCGGTCTCTTTTTGCGGAGGATGGGGGTAAATGGCTTCATTGTGCAGCAATTCGCCCTGAGCATCCAGACATACCACTTTACAACCGGTGCGGTAGCCCGGGTCGATGGCCAGCACCCGTTTCTGACCAAGTGGCGGAGCCAGTAAAAGCTGTCTCAGGTTATCACTGAATACCCGGATGGCTTCTTCGTCGGCTTTTTCCTTGAAGAGTGCCATGGTCTCGTTTTCCAGCGAGGGGGCCAGTAATCTTTTGTAAGCATCTTCGGTGGCCATTTCCACCTGATCTGATGTGTCATTGTTTCCTTTCACAAAGAGGCGTTTGAGCCGGGGCAAAACATCTTCAGCGTCTGGGGCAGCTCCCAGTTTCAGAAATCCTTCTTTTTCTCCACGCTGCATAGCCAGGAAACGGTGGGAAGGACAGCGTTTAAGGGGTTCGTCCCATTCAAAATAATCACGGTATTTGGCTCCTTCCTCTTCTTTCCCTTTTACGAGTCGGGCAGATATTACCGAGTGATGCTGAAATCTGTTGCGGACAATTTCACGAGCAGTCTGGTTTTCATTGATCCATTCCGCAACAATGTCGCGGGCCCCTTGCAATGCAGCCTCAGTGTCCGTGACTTCATCGGTCAGAAAGGAAGCGGCCCGGGATTCCACATCCCGTTCATGCTGTTTCATGATGATTTTTGCCAGAGGTTCGAGCCCCAGCTCCCGGGCCTTGGTGGCACGTGTTTTCCTCTTGGGCTTGTAGGGGAGGTAGATGTCCTCCAGTTCTGTACTGTCGTAACAGTTTTCTATTCTTGATTTTAATTCATCGGTCAGCAATTCCTGTTCTTCGATGGTCTTCAGGATGGTTGCTTTTCTCTTTTCCAGTTCCTGAAGTTTGTCGTAGGCCTCCTTGATGTTGCCAATGGCTACTTCATCCAGACTTCCCGTGCGTTCTTTCCGGTATCGGCTGATAAATGGAATGGTAGCTCCTTCGTCAAGGAGTTCGATGGTGTTGTTGACCTGGGTTGCCGAAATGCCTGTCTTTTCAGCTATGAGTTTTGGAATGGTTTGCATAGTGAATGGTTTTATATATTTGTTTCGTTGTTACCTGTCTCTGCACCACCCTGATGCTGAAAAGCTGCATAAACAGGGGACTATCCCGGCTCACACAGCCTTTTGGTTTCTCAATGGTGCAAACTTAACCTGCATTTTTGCAATGCGATGGGAAAAGATGCTTTATGAAGTGACACTATTTTTTGTCCTTCCTGTATTTGCCTGACGGTTTTCCTCCCTTTTTGTTGAAACGCTTATACGGTTTCTTTCCTTTGTTGTATGATTTTGGGTTGTATTCCGGGCCTTCTCCAACCTCTTCAGGCAAAGGAATTTTTATGATGGTGGTTTCAATCAGTTCTTCAATTTTTTGAAAATCCTGTTGATCTTTTTCGGTGATGAATGTCAGTGCCACTCCTGTGGAGGAGGCTCTGGCGGTACGTCCTACCCGGTGTACGTAATCTTCTGCATCATTTGGCACATCAAAGTTTATGACCAGATCGATTCCTTCCACATCAATTCCTCTGGCAATGATGTCGGTGGCCACAAGGATTTGCACGTTGCGGTTCTTGAATTCGCGCATTACTTCAGTCCGGTCTTTTTGTTCCAGATCTGAATGAATTGCTTTTGCGGGGAATCCGTTTCGTTGCAATGATTGCTGAATCTCCTTTACTTTCTGTTTCGTGGAGGAGAAGATTACAATGCTCTTCAGGTCTTTCCCCTTCAGCAGACTGTTAATCAACGGCATTTTCTGGGTCTCATAAGTCATATAAGCTCCCTGAAGCACTCCCTCTGCCGGTTTTGACAAGGCGATGTTGACCTCTTCATATTCCGATAGAAGTTCCCGTGCCATGTCTCTGATTTTTTTCGGCATGGTAGCAGAAAACATGAGTGTTTGTCGCTCTTTGGGCAAAAAGGAGACAATTTGCATGATGTCTTCATAAAAACCCATATCGAGCATACGATCTGCTTCGTCGAGAATGAGGTGTTTCAACGTATCCATCTTCACATAGCCCATGCTCAGATGCTGAATAAGGCGACCCGGAGTAGCCACGATTACGTTGGCGCCGGTAGTTAGTGCATTTTTCTGGGCATTCCATAAGCCTGCATCATTACCTCCATATACGGCAATGGATGTGATGGGCAGAAAATATCCAAAACCCTCCATTTGCTGGTCAATTTGCATGGCCAGCTCTCTGGTTGGCACCAAAACTAAAGTATTGAGTCCCTCAGAATTGGATTGCACCTGTCGATCAAGCACCGGGAGCAGGTAAGCAGCAGTTTTTCCGGTACCGGTTTGTGCACAGGCAATCATATCTTTCCCGTTCATAATGGGAGGAATGGTAGCCTCCTGAACAGGGGTTGCTTTTTCAAATCTCATGGCTTCCAGTCCGTCAATTACTTCCTGTGAGAAGCCAAATTCTGTAAATTTCAAAATCTTTTCTTTTAAGTTACTGTTACTCCACAAAAAGAACCAACCCTTTCAGGTATTCACTTTCGGGATGATAAATGTTTACCGGATGGTCTGCCGGTTGTTCCAGTTGATGCAGGATTCGCACAAAACGACCGGTTTTGGCGGCAGCTGAAAATACTGCTTTTCGGAATGCATCTTTGCTGATGACCTGTGAACAGGAGAAGGTAAAGATAATGCCGCCGGGTTTAATCTTCTCAATGGCTTTGGCATTTAATTTCCGGTATCCCTGCAATGCGTTGGGCACCACATTCAAATGTTTGGCGAAAGCCGGAGGATCCAGAATCATCAGGTCGTAATCTTCTTTGGGGGCATTCAGGAATTTAAAGGCATCTTCGGCAAAAGCCTGATGCCGCTCATCTCCCGGAAAGTTGAGTTCCACATTTTCACGGGTCAGCTCAATGGCACGTTCGGAGCTGTCCACCGAATGTACCAGCGATGCTCCTCCCCGCAAGGCATAAAAGGAGAATCCTCCCGTATAACAAAACAGGTTGAGTACCTTTTTGTCTTTGCTGTACTTCTCCAGCAAAGCTCTGTTTTCGCGTTGGTCAACAAAAAAACCGGTTTTCTGGCCTTTTTCGTAGTCCACATTAAACCGTAACCCATTCTCAATGGCTGTTTTATCCTCTGTTTTACCATAAAGAAAGCCATTTTCGGCAGTGATATTGGCTTTGTAGGGAATGGTCCCCTCCGATTTGTTGTAAATGGCCTTAAGTTCCGGACCCATAGCATTTTGAAGCGCTTTGCACAATGTGTCTTTGATGAGGTACATTCCAACGGTATGGATTTGCATAACAGCTGTTTGGTTGTACATATCCACGATTAGTCCAGGCATGCCGTCTCCTTCTGCATGAATAAGGCGGTAGGCATCGGTTTCCGGGTTGTTGATAAGTCCTGATTTTTTCCGGACATCCAGGGCTTTTCTGATTTTCTCTTCCCAAAAATTTTCATCCGGTGTTACAGGAGTGAAAGAGAAGATTCTTACCGCAATGGAGCCAATCTGCGAGTGCCCAATAGCGAGAAAATTGTTGTTGGAGTCCAGAACTTCTACTATATCTCCTTCTTCAATTTCTCCGGAAACAGATTTGATGGCCCCGGAGAATATCCAGGGATGAAACCGTAAAATGCTTTGTTCTTTTCCCGGTTTTAGAATAATCTTAGCAAATTCCATATAAAGGTTGGCTGTTATGAGCTTTTTTCTTGTGGTTGAGTCTCTTTTGGTTTTTGGGGGACCGGCTTCAGCTCTTTTAATTTGAGGTAAATTTCAAGAGATACCCAGGCATCGGTAGCAGCATAAAGAATTTGTCCCTCCGACAGTTCCTGTGCTTCCCAGTTAGAGAGTCTTTGCCGCTTGGAGACTCTGAAACCCAGAAGCAAACCGGCAAGATTTTTCAGGCTAAGCACCTCTATTCCGTATTTGGGCGCCATTTCCTGAAGCTCCACAAATCCTTTGGGAACAAAATTGTTCAGATGCTTCAGGCCCCGGATGTCGTCCCGAATGCCAACGCCCACTTTTGCAACTTTGGGGTTGTTCATCAATTTGGTCAGGGCTCCGTTAAAACCTGTGTTGGGAAGACGAAACAGATAGGCTTCGTCTTTGGTGCTGAGTTGCAGGAGCGAAATGTCATGAGAAACACCTTTCTTGAAAGAGGGCTTGGTTTCGGTATCAAAACCAATGGCTTTTTCTTTTTGAAGCTTTTCCACGATTTCGGGAACGCGATCAGGATCTTCGATCACTGTCACTTTCCCTTCAAACTGTTTCAGGGGTAATTCGTTGATTGCGTCTTTGGATATTGTATGCTGCATTCAGTTAAAATGTTACGGTTGGCCCGCTTGTTTTTGCCGGCCCTATTTTGAGTCTGTCTATAAACTAAGCGTTTTTCAGTGTTTGAACTAGAAAGCTCAAATTCAAGGCGTTTGAAAAATCTAAGCCGCAGAATACTAGTGTATTTGAGGATTTAGATTTTGAGCAACAACGCAGAAGTTGGACTTTATAGACATACACTTAAATGTTGTTCCGATCTTCTTCGTGGTCATCCTGCCAGTTTTTTTGCATTTTCGAGATTAACCAGTCTTCGGTGTTTCTACGGTCTTCCGTCGGATCGGTTTCATCTTCTTCCTCATCAATGTTTTCTCCGTTGAAGGCAACCTCATGCATAGCCCTGAGTACGTTGACCAGTTTTTGTCCCCAATACTCCTCAAAACTATGAATCAGTTCGATGAGTGCTTCATTCATGATCTCAGTTACGGCTGTTCGGTAACTCATCAAAAAGTCTTTCACATCCTGATAGATGTCGGCAAGGTTTTCAGAAATTGTTGCAGTGAGCGGTTCTACACTTCGTTGCATATCTGCTGTAAATACCTCCAGGTAATCATTGTATGGGCCCATTTTGGTCAACACTGCATTGAGCACTTGCTGATATTCATCTTCATCCACAAACTTCTCCAGGAAGTCATCTTTCAGCATGGTTTCCGTCCTGGGCAACACGGATGCTTTCAGATACAATAGTGGCAGCATTTTGCGGCCTGTCTCCACAAAGTCTCTGCGTGGCAGCGAAAGGGTGCTTTCGAGCCATACACAGAATTCCTTGCCAACAGTTACAAACTCTACTACGTTTTTGGAATATACCGGATGTTCAAAATCTGTCTGCATAATTGGTGCAAAATTAGTGATAAATATTGATAATGTTGTGTTTAATCGGGGTAAAACCCTTTTTTTATGGTCTGTCTTTAATACATGGCAACAGCTGTATTATTTCAGCCACTCCATTTCCCCGGTTTCCATTTCGCCTATTATTTCATGATCTTCAAGCCATTTTAAAACATCCCAGGTGTGTTTTTTATCAAACCCGAGGGTGTCCACCAGCTTTTCTGCCTCCATGGGATGTTCTTTCAGAATGTTTTCCACGGATTTTTCAATGTCATTAAAGGTGGTGTCTGTCAGTCCGGTTTTCTTGCGGGAGAGGCAGACATCACAAATTCCGCAGTTTTCTGATTTGCTTTGTCCGAAATAGTTGAGCAGAAGACGGCTTCTGCAGATATGGTCCGACGATCCGTATTCAATGACGGCTCCTACCTGATCCATGTATTGTTGTTTCCTTTTCTCATAGACCTCAGGAGGCAGACGCAGATGCTGCAATTCTTCGCGTGATTGGAGGTAGGTGATTAAAGGTGTCTTTCGTCTTGGGATATAGTGTATGATGCCTGCCTTGGATAGCTTTTGGAGCGCTTTGTAAATGATCTGCGCATCAGTCCCTGTTTTTTTTGCCAGGTCTGCTTCGTAAATGGAGGCATATTCGGTGAACAGGCCGGTGTAGGTTCGTAACAGGATTTTTATAAACGGATCCATGTCTGCATGGGCTACCTGGTATTTGTAGAGATCGTTCCCTTCCACCAGAAACATTACTTTTGAGGGAATGTCCAACTCCTCGGTAAATGTGAGGTATCCGGCACGCTGGAGTATCTTCAGCGAATTGAAAACCTGAAGGATGTTGAGTTTGAAAGCACTGCAGAATTTTCCCATGTCAAAATCATACATCATCTGAAAACCTGCGCCAACAGGCAGCTGGAAGAAATTTCCCAGCGCTTCGTAAATTCTTTTTATTGCTTCAGGCTCCGGGAAAGTGGTTTTAACCTGCTTGTTTAACTTTGCTTTGTCGTTGTTGCTCCACAGCAAAACGGCAAAAGATTTTTTTCCGTCTCGTCCACCCCGGCCGGCTTCCTGGAAGTAGGCCTCCAGAGAGTCCGGCGCATCCATGTGTACGACCATCCGAACATCGGGTTTATCAATACCCATTCCAAAGGCATTGGTGGCAACCATCACACGGGTTTGGTTCTTTTTCCATTTGTCCTGACGGTCGTTTTTACTGATGTGAGTAAGACCTGCGTGAAAATAATCGGCACTTATGTTGTTCTGAATGAGTAATTGGGCATATTCACGAGTTTTTTTTCGGCTCCTGACATATACAATTGCTGATCCTTTTACGGCTTTTAAAATTTTTACCAGTTCTGTCTCTTTACTTTCGGTGGGGCGAACAACGTAAGCCAGATTGGACCGGGCAAAATCTTTTTTGAAAATATTTCTCGATCGGAACATCAGCCTTTCAACGATATCCTCCACCACCTGGGGGGTGGCGGTTGCGGTAAGAGCCAATACAGGCGTGTCCGGAATTATCTCCCTGATGGCGGCAATCTTCAGGTAGGAGGGTCTGAAATCGTATCCCCATTGTGAGATGCAGTGTGCCTCATCCACTGCAATAAGGTTGATGTTTAGAAAAGGCAGTTTTTGCAGGAAAAGTTCGGTGGACAGTCTTTCGGGTGAGACATATAAAAATTTGGTGCCACCAAAGGTCGCATTGTCAAAAGTGATTTTAATTTCGCGGTATGAAAGCCCTGAATGAATGGCTTCTGCCTTGATCCCAATTCGTTTGAGGTTTTCCACCTGATCCTTCATTAGGGCAATAAGGGGGGTAACCACCAGGCAGAGTCCCTCCCCGGCCAGTGCCGGAACCTGAAAAGTGATGGATTTTCCACCGCCTGTTGGCATCAGGGCTAATGTATCATTTCCTGCGCCAACAGATCGCACAATGTCCTCCTGTAGAGGCCTGAAGTTATCGAAGCCCCAGTATTTTTTTAACAGCTCATGATATTTGTCGGCCATACGGACAAAATTAATCAAATAATCTATCCAACAGGAACTGCAAAACAAAAGAGAATTTCTTACCTTTGCCAAAATTTTTTTTAACCTAAAAAGCATCAGCTCATGTCATTTCTCAACGACAAAATCGCATCAGACGGATTGACTTTTGATGACGTACTTCTGGTACCGGCCTATTCGGAAGTATTGCCTCGGGAGGTGGATCTGTCAACTCGTTTTTCACGGAATATTATTTTGAAAACACCTATTGTTTCGGCAGCGATGGATACCGTTACCGAATCGCACCTGGCCATTGCCATTGCCAGAGAGGGAGGTATTGGTGTAATTCATAAAAATATGACCATTCAAGAGCAGGCTAAGCAGGTGGAAATCGTGAAAAGAGCCGAGAACGGAATGATTTACGATCCGGTTACCATAAAAAGGGATAAAACAGTGGCAGATGCACTGGGCCTGATGAGTGAATATAAAATCGGAGGTATTCCTGTAGTGGATGATGAAGGTTATCTGGTGGGGATTGTTACCAACAGGGATTTGCGTTTTGAAAAGGACTTTGACCGCTCTGTGGAAGAGGTGATGACTTCTGAAAATGTCATTACCACCAATCAGACTACCGATCTTGAAAAGGCTGTGGATATTCTTCAGCGCCACAAGATTGAGAAGTTGCCTGTTGTGGATAACAACAACAAACTGATTGGTTTGGTTACATATAAAGATATTACCAAGGCCAAAGATAAACCGTTTGCCTGCAAAGATTCCAAAGGGCGGTTGAGAGTAGCTGCCGGTGTGGGTGTTACGGCCGATACGTTTGAGCGCATTCAGGCACTTGTTGATGCCAATGTTGATGCCATTGTTATTGATACTGCACATGGCCATTCAAAAGGTGTTTTGAATACTTTGCGCGAAACAAAAAAGAGATATCCCGACCTGGAGGTTGTTGTGGGAAACATTGCCACAGCTGAAGCAGCCAGGGATTTGGTTGATGCAGGAGCAGACGGAGTGAAAGTGGGTATTGGTCCCGGTTCTATTTGTACCACTCGTGTTATTGCAGGTGTGGGGGTTCCTCAGCTCTCCGCCATTTATGAGGTGCATAAAGCCCTTAAAGGAACAGGTGTGCCGCTCATTGCTGATGGTGGTTTGCGCTACAGTGGAGACATTGTAAAAGCCCTGGCCGCCGGAGCTCATTCGGTAATGGCAGGTTCCTTGTTTGCCGGGGTGGAAGAGTCCCCTGGGGAAACCATTATTTACAATGGTCGGAAATTTAAAACTTACCGGGGAATGGGATCCATTGAAGCGATGCAAAAAGGCTCCAAAGATCGTTATTTTCAGGATGTGGAAGATGATATTAAGAAATTGGTTCCCGAAGGAATTTCTGCCAGAGTACCGTATAAAGGTACTTTGTATGAAGTTATTTATCAGTTGATTGGTGGTCTCAGGGCCGGAATGGGTTACTGTGGTGCCGGTGATATTGAAGGATTGCATGGTGCACGGTTTACACGCATTACCAATGCCGGTGTGATGGAGAGTCATCCCCATGATGTGACCATTACCCGTGAGGCTCCAAACTATTCGCGATAGTCTGAAGTCTTTCATAGGAAAGTATTATACAAACCCGGAATAAACCTTCGCGTTATTCCGGGTTCTTTTTTGTATTTTTGAGGTTTGTTTATATTGTTGTTTGTCAACCACCAAACATTCCATTATTTTTGTGTGATTAATAAACTGCGGAAAAACATTACACCCCTTCATCTTTTATCGGTTAGGGGTAGGATCAAATGTCCTGAAGTTTTTAAAGCACCGATTACAAAATAATATTCGGATGAAGTTTAGAGTACTTACAATATTGATTTTATTTACCGGTTTTTCATTTTTGTTGCTAACCTGCCGGGATTCTTCGCCCGAAAATGTTGGAAACCCGGTTGTTCGTGTTGGGGATGAGGTGTTGACAGATAGTGATTTGAGGGAGGTGCTCCCTACTGATGTAAGCAAAGAAGACAGTGCTGCGCTTGCAGATGAGTATGTCAACAGATGGGTGCGAAGTAAACTGTTTCTCCGACAGGCCGAATCGAATCTGACAGAAGAAGAGAAAGATGTAAGTCAGATGCTGGATGAATACAGGACTTCGTTGCTGGTAAATAAGTATCAGCAGAAAATGCTTGAACAGAAGTATTCTCCATTGCTGAAGCATGAAGAGATTGAAAAATATTACAATGAGATGCAGGACAACTTTAAACTGCAGGAGAATATTGTCAAAGGACTAATGTTGAAAGTTCCGTTGGATGCTCCGGGACAGAACGATGTTCGCCGGTGGTGCAGGACTGCCGACCCGGAGAGTTTGGTTGAGCTGGAAAATTACAGCTTACAAAATGCACGTATGTATAAGATGTTTTTGGATACCTGGGTGCCTTTTCAACGAATAAATGCCAATTTGCCCGAGCCCGTTAGAAATGAGGAACGGTTTTTGAGATACAATCGTTATTATGAAACCACCGATGAGCAATTTCGGTATTTCTTTTTAGTGACAGATTATGAATTTATCGGAAGTATTGCCCCTATTAGTTTTGTGGAGGAGAGAATTAAAGCCATACTTTTGAATAAAAAACGTGGAGCATTCATTAAGAGTCTCGAAAAAGAGCTCTATAATGAAGCACTTCAAAAGAAAACTATAAATTTTTATTAATATTCTTTTGGCCCCAATTGCCCGGGCTGAATGTTCTTTCTTTTAAAATGAAAAAACTTTTTCAAATGCAGATAAATATTCATCGCGTCAGACTTCCTTTTTTGCTTATTCTGATTTTCTCATCATTATTGGCTCAAGGGCAAAAAAATGTGATAGATCAGGTTGTTGCCGTTGTGGGTGATGAGCCTGTACTCAGGTCAGATATCGAGTTTCAGCATCAGCAGGCTCTAATGGAAGGGGTTGACTTTCCCGGTGATATGAAATGTCACATTCTGGAGCAAATGATGGTTCAGAAGCTTCTGTTGGAGCAGGCTAAGATTGACAGTGTGGAGGTGAGTGAGAATCAGGTCCTGATGACGGTGGATCGTCAAATCAATGAGTTTATCAATCGTGCGGGATCGCGTGAAAAACTTGAGGAGTGGTTGAATAAGTCTATTCTTCGCATTAAGGAAGAGCAGCGTGAGCTGGTTCGCAATCAAATGCTTACACAGCAGATGAGGTCTCAGATTACCAAAGAAATTAATGTAACTCCAATGGAGATTCGTCGGTTTTTCCGGGAATCATCCGAAGACAGTCTTCCACGCATGCCCGCTCAGTTTGAGTACCAAAAAATTGCTATTACACCGAAAATAAGTCAGGAGGAGATTGACAGGGTAAAGGGGCGTTTGCGTGATTTTCAGCGCCAGGTGCGTGAAGGGCGTGATTTTGCCACACTGGCTGTTTTGTACTCTGAAGATCCCAATAGTGCTGCTCGCGGAGGTGAACTGGGCCTTACTCCGAGAGCCAATTTGGTTCCTGAGTTCTCGCAGGTGGCTTTCAATTTAAGAGACAAAAATAAAGTTTCCAAGATTGTGGAGACTGAGTTTGGTTTCCATATCATGCAATTGGTGGAGCGACAGGGAGACCGTATTAATGTGCGTCACATTTTGCTCAAGCCCAAGCCGTCGGCAGATGCTATTGAGGAGGCCAAAGAGGTGGCCGATTCTCTGGTTACTTTGATTCGGGCAGACAGCATATCCTTCGAGGATGCAGCTTTGCGATTCTCCATGGATAAAGATACACGGGCCAGCGGAGGGACTGTCATTAATCCTCAGAGTCAGTCCACCAAATTTGAACTTCAGCAAATCCCTCCCACGATAGCGCGGGTTATTGAAAATATGGATGAAGGTGCTGTATCCAATCCTTTTCTTATGAAAGATCAGCGATTGGGAACCGATCAATATACCATTGTTCGGCTACAGAAAAAGACCCCTCCGCATCGTGCCAATATGGTAGATGATTATCAGACTATTAAGCGAATGCTGGAGAACAAAAAACAGGAGGAAACGTTTAACGATTGGATTAAGAGAAAACAGGAGGAAACTTATATCTCAATTTCCGGTGATTGGAGAAATTGTGATTTTGAATTTGAGGGCTGGATTAAATAGAGTCCGTCTGCAAAGTCGGGAAAAATGGTAATTTGAGTTGTGTCGGTTCAGAAAGTTGCGTTTGCAAGGCTTGGCATTCCCGAAAATGCGGAGTTTACCTGAGTAAATGAGTACTTTTCGGGAATGGGGTAACGAAGCAAAGGTGACTTTATGGACAGATACAAAATAGGCTGGCAATTATGAGGCAGGTAACATTGATTTGGGGTGGTGTGGTTTTTATGATGCTTTTGCTGATGAGCGGATGCGTCAGGGAAGCGTATAACATCTCCTGGAAAGGTGTTGTGGTAGATGAAACGACAGGAAAACCTGTGAAACATGCGCGTATTCTTGCCTCATCTTCCTATCAGGCTAATATTGACGAAACGGAAGCTCTGAAAAACTATACGCTGAGTGATGAGTATGGTCGGTTTCGGATGTCATTTCGTCGCGGATTTGGAATTACAGTGCGGACCAGCGCTTCCGGATTTCTGAGTGGCCTCGATTACAAAGTTGTTAAAAAACCCGATATCAGTGACACTATTTTTTTGTCACCTTATCCGTTCAATGCCAGTCTGGTCGTTAGGAAAATGGATGAGGGGGCTTTTTCGGCTTCCATTCCATTTATTCGAGATAAGCATATTGTTGCAGGAAGCGGATCGGATGCAGGCAGTTTAATGAAGTGGGGCTTCGATTTTTTGGAAGGCACCAATACATTGAATCTCGACAGCGCTGATATATGGATTGAAGTAAATCCGAAAAACGGGAAGATGGTTTTGAATGCCTCGCCTAAAGGAGGTGTTTTCCCTGTTTTGCAGACAGAAAACAGTGACTTTATAACCAGTGTTACCAAGGCTCCCGAATCGGGATATCTGAAGAGTTACGTGTTGACAGGGGAAGAAGCCGGTTTTTTTGTGCTTTGCCGAAACGGGGTAAATGTGGCTAAGATGATTCCCGAAGATAAAATATGTATTCTCTCCTATGAGCAGCCGGATGGAAGTAAGGTTAAGGAGACAGGAATTCGTTTCGATTATTTGTTCCAGCCTGATTTGCAAAACCGTTTTTATTTTCCGGTTTCGGCATCTGCTGAAATGAGTGGACTTCCGGAGGATAGAAGTCCCGTTGATCTTGAATTTCAGGAATCAGGTTTGGACTAATGGGAGTCGGCGGTTAGGCTTTAGGGGAATTAGACGAAATGTGCAGTTTTTTTCTGGAATATAGGCATAAGTTTCTGTATGTGATAGCGAAGCGGTTCTGTTTTTTCTTGAGTTTTTTAAGTGGTTTTTTATCAGTTGGTTACGAAGTTTTAAACGAATGAATTTTACCAAAATATTTTTTATATTCATTTTTGTCTTTATCAGCATTCAGGAAGTCTTTCCCCAGGAGAGTCAGCGGGGAAACGGGACTATTTTAATTGAGTATGCAGATGTTTTGGAGGGGGCTGAAAAACGGTTGGGTAAAAATGTTCAGGCTCTTAAAGGAAATGTGAAAATGCGGCACCACAATACACGAATGTTCTGTGACAGTGCCATTATTTTTCGAGATTCCAATAAAGTTGAAGCTTTCGGGTCTATTCATATCATTCAGAATGATACCATTGATCTTTATGGAGATAAACTTTATTACGATGGTGATGAGGAGGTAGCGAAAGTTCGCGATAACGTTCGTTTGGTAAACCGAAATGTGGTTCTGACTACCAATCATCTGGATTACGACCGGCGTGACGATGTGGCCTATTATTTTAACGGAGGCCGCATTGTTGATGAAAGCAATGAGTTGGTCAGCAGACTCGGATTTTATTATCCACGCATTGGGGAAGTAAATTTTAAAGATAGTGTTGTGCTGACCAATCCGGATTATCTGATGTACAGTGACACCCTGAAATATTTTACCAGGACGGAGGTAGTGGAGATTCTGGGGCCTACCGATATTGTCAGTGATCAGAATACCATTTATTCCGAGTTGGGTTTTTATGATACTAAAAAGGATGAGGCCCGTCTTTTGAAGAATAATTACATAGATGGGGGGGAGCAAACTTTACGGGGTGATACCATCTATTATGACCGAAAAAACGGGCTTGGGGAGGTTTTTTCCTCTATGGAGCTGGAGGATACTGCCAACAATGTTATAATAACCGGGAATTACGGTTTCTACAATGAGCTAAGTGAGCGTGCCATGGCCACCCGGCGTGCTGTACTTAAGCAGGTTTATGGTGCAGACACCCTTTTTCTTCATGCCGACACCCTTCGCGCCGATCCGGTGGAGGATGATCCTGAGAATAAAATTGTCCGGGCATTTCATCATGTGCAATTTTACAGGACTGATTTACAGGGACGCTGTGATTCCATGGTGTACGATTTTCGGGACAGTACCAATACCTTTTACCACGATCCGGTTATTTGGGCTCAGGGGAATCAAATGACTGCCGGAACCATTAAGCTGTTCACCAAAGAACGTGCCCTCTATAAAGCAGAGATGATTGACAACGCCTTTTTGATAGCTCCCGAGGATACCATGCATTACAATCAGATCAAAGGTAAGTTGATGACGGGCTATTTTAGAGAAAATCAGTTGTATAAGATTGATGTCGATGGAAACGGTCAGACGGTCTATTATCCTAAAGACCGGGAGTATGTGATAGGGGTCAACCGGGCTGAGAGCAGCAATCTTACTATTTTTCTGGAAGATCGGAAGGTGAATACCATTGTTTTGCGAACTCAGCCGTCAGGAAATATGAATCCTCCTTTGGTTTTAGCTCCCGAGGATACCAAACTTGATGGTTTTGTCTGGCTCGAAGAGTATCGGCCCAAAAGCTATGAATCCATCTTTAACTTCCGGAAAATGGAGGTGGATGTTAAGCGTGCTGATTACAGCGGATATCAATTTGACCAGTAATGCCGGTAAAAAAATGGCCTGTCATTGTTGTTGTAACAATTCAGGCCACCTGATATTGCAAGGGGTTCTATTGGAACCCCTTGTTTGTTTTTTACACCTTCAGTTGCGGTATTTAGTATTCATCTTCATTAAAGAAGAAGTCATCTTTGCTCGGATAATCCGGCCAGATATCTTCAATACTTTCATACACTTCACCTTCATCTTCAATTTCCTGAAGGTTTTCAATTACTTCAAGCGGCGCACCCGACCGGATGGCAAAGTCAATCAACTCATCTTTAGTGGCAGGCCACGGAGCATCCTCAAGTTTAGAAGCTAATTCAAGAGTCCAATACATATCGTTAACAGTTTAACTCTTAATAATATTTTGTTTTTTACTATTGCTGATTTTCTGCGAAATTAGAAAAAAAAAACAATCTTACAACTTTGGACTCCATGGAATTTCATTATTCTCGTAAAAATTGGATAAATATCTGGATAACACGAAGAAATAATCCGATAATCTGTTGAGATACCTTATGACCCATGTGGCTACCTCTGTCTTTTCCGCCATTTCATTGACTCTTCTTTCGGCTCTTCGACAGACGGTTCGTGCAATGTGTGCGTATGTTGCCGCCGGATGGCCTCCGGGAAGAATAAAATTTTTCAGCGGGGGAAGTGTCTCCTCCATTTTATCCATTTCTGTTTCCAGTAAGGTGATTTCAGCTTCGTCGGAGTTCAATCTGGATCTTAAATCCGATACGGCATCATCGGTGGCGAGGTAGGCGCCAATCATAAACAACTGATCCTGAATGTGTAGTATGACGTTGTTGATGGATTCTTCATTGGGCCAGGAGCGAATCATCCCGATGTTTGCATTGAGTTCATCCACCGTGCCGTATGCTTCCAGTCGGTAATGGTGTTTGTCCACTCGTGTTCCCCCAATCAAACTTGTCTTTCCTTTGTCTCCTGTTTTGGTATATACCTGACTTTTTGCCATTCGTTAATTGTTTTTGGTTTTGTAGGGTAACAAAGATAGGTCGATAAGGATTATTTCAATGGAGATTTTAACCTTATTTAGAAGTGTTTGTCCATAAAGTGCCATTTACTGCGTTACGCTTGCCCGAAAATTACTCATTTACTCAAGTAAACTGCGAATTTTCGGGCTTCGCAAGCCCCCGAAGAAAAATCGGGGCAGGCTTTGTAACTGGCACTTTCTTGACAAACACATGACCAGAAATAAATTTTGCTTAGTTTATGGACAGGCACTATTTAGCCTGCTTTATTCATGAATTATCGTTATGAGATGTTCAAATATCAAGAAATACAATCACCCGCAGATAAAATGGATGCAGGAAATAATGGATTATTTTCAAATCCATTTTATTGAGGACGGTTGGATTTTGCAGATATTTGGACATCGGAATAGATTATTTGTGAATAATGCAGGTTAGTTTCGATCCTAAAAGTTTCATCTACGAATAGTGTTTCTCAAAATCCTCTTCTGCCTTCTGCCTTTTATTTTCTTCAATGCAGAGACGCTTTGTTATTTAGAATGAATATAAATTGCATTCTTTTTCAAAGTCGGCTATTCACTGGAGGCAAGAATTATCAATACATCTAAGTGTTGAAGTTACAATAAATATATTTTAAGGAATTAAAATACTTTTTTCTTCTTTGCAGTTAACGGATTCCTTTTTAATTTAGCGAAGCAAAATCAAAGTGTTTTTTCAACACTAAACAGGATGGTTCTTTGATGAAACGAGCATGGCAACGATTGCCTCAAAAGAGAATGTAAACAATCGACCATGCGATTTCCATCAGACCAATAACTTAGATAAATTATTTACTGATGAAATTACTAATATTTTTTTAATTCTAAAATGGTTCGGTAAAACATGATGAAAAAGGTGCTAAATAATACGATATCCGTTGACTGCGTAATATTCGGTTTTGATTTTGAGAAACTCAATGTTTTATTGGTGGACCGTGTTTTGGTGGATGAAAAAACAGGGAAAGAGTTGTTTTCTGATCTTACATTGACGGGTAATCACATTTTTGAAGATGAAAGTCTTGAGGATGCTGCTGCCCGGATCCTTTTTGATCTTACCGGCCTCGAGAATATCTACCTGAAACAGTTTGGTGCATTTGGAGATACCGAACGATTACTAAAGCCTAATGATCAGGCATGGCTCAGAGCCAGTGGAAGAGATCCGCACAGTCGAATTTTGTCGGTGGGGTACTATTCACTCCTTGCCACCGAAAAGGTGACCCTGAAGTGGAAAGGCCGAAACGTAAAATGGTATCCGGTGGCTGAAGTGACCGATCTGGCTTTTGATCATTACACCATTTTGCAATCTGCCTTGCAAGCCCTGCGCAGAGAATTGCTTTATGAGCCTATCGGGTTTGAACTGTTGCCCGAAAAGTTTACCCTTTCACAATTACAAAAATTGTATGAGGTGGTGCTGGGAGTTGAGTTGGATAAGCGGAATTTCCGAAAAAAAATAGCACGCATGAAGTACCTCATACCTTTGGATGAAAAACAAAAAGGGGTGGCCCATAAACCTGCACGCTTGTACATGTTCAGTCGGGAAGTTTATGAAAAGACCCGGAAAGAAGTTTTTGATTTTAATATTTAACAGGAACCCATGTCCAATATCATTCAGAAATTAAGTTTTAAAGAGAAAGTTGGTTATGCCCTGGGAGATGCTGCAGCCAATATAGCTTGGAGAGGGGTGGCCACTTTTCTGATTGTTTTTTATACCGATGTTTTCGGGCTTAATCCCGCGGCTGTTGGTTTGTTGATGTTGATTGCCCGTTCCAGCGACGGCATCAGTGATGTGTTGATGGGAATTGTGGGTGACCGCACCAACTCGAAATACGGAAAGTTCCGGCCCTGGATTCTCTGGACAGCAGTTCCCCTGGGAGTCATTCTTTCTATGTTGTTTACCACCCCTGATCTAAGTGATACCGGCAAAATCGTTTATGCCTATTCTACCTATATCTTATTTACCCTCATTTATACCGCCAATAATGTTCCTTACGGGGCGCTGATGGCGGTGATGACCGGCGATGACAAGGAACGCACCAGTATCGGGTCTTATCGCATGGTGGGAGCTTTTGCCGGAGGGATGCTGGTTCAGGGAGCACTGCTGCTGTTGGTTGCACACTTTGGAAATATCAACCCGTCCATCGAAGTAGCGCAAATCGAGAATCAGAAGTATGAAGTGGTTGTTTCCACCCCTGAGAATGTGGAAAACGTAAACATCAAAACTGAAGACGGAGTGGCGCTTTTTAGCTGGGCGGATGCAACACTGGCGGATAGTTCAAATATTCCTACCAAAGGAAAAAGTTTCTCAATGGAGGCCAACAAAGATTACGCGTTTATTGTGGAAGGAGAACCGGAATTGGAAGCCGCCAAAATTCGCATTGTTGATCAGAAACAGGGATACAGCAAGTCTATTTTTCTGATGTCCATTGTGCTGGTGATTTCATTGTTCATCACTTTTGCAGCTACCAAAGAGCGAGTGCTTCCCCCAAAAACTCAGGAGACTAATCTGTTGAAGGATCTGAAGGATCTGGTAAAAAATAAGCCCTGGCTGATTCTTTTGATAATTGGCTTGTTGTTTAATGTTTACAATTCCATAAAACAAGGAATCACAGTCATTTATTTCACCCATTATCTGCACGATCAGTTGCTGGCAGGGTCTTATATGGTGATGCTGATGATTGCTTCCATTCTTGGAGCCATGGCAACTTCGCCACTTGGACGCCGACTGGGTAAAAGAAAACTGTTTATCTATGCCCTGCTGTTTTCGGGTGGTGTGAATGCCCTGATTGCTTTCTGTGATCCGGAAGATACCACCGCCATATTTGCCATCGGTATCATATCTGAATTTGGTGCAGCCATATTTCCCACCTTGTTTTTTGCCATGCTGGGTGATGCTGCCGACTATTCTGAATTTAAGAATGGCCGCAGAGCCACCGGACTGGTTTATTCGGCCGGATCTTTTGCCACCAAATTTGGAGGTGGTCTGGCAGGTGCCATCATTGGCGCAGTCCTGGCTTTCTTCCATTACGACGGACAAAATGCTGTGGCGATTCAGGGGGCAGTGCCGGGTATCATAATGCTGATGAGTTGGATTCCAGCCGTGATTGCAGTTATTGCTGCTGTATTGATGCGATTCTATCCGCTTGATCAGGATGCTTTGGATGAAATAACGACAGAACTGAATGCACGAAGAGCTGCCGAACATGCTTAACAAAAACACATTAACTATTAGATACTATATATTTTACGAAGAACATTATGAAGTTTGGATTTTTTGATGATGAGCGGAGAGAGTATGTGATCAATACTCCTGAAACCCCCTGGCCATGGATTAATTATCTGGGAAATGAAGATTTCTTTTCCCTGATATCTAATACAGCGGGAGGCTATTCTTTTTACAAGGATGCCAAGTTTCGGAGGTTGACACGCTACCGGTACAACAATGTGCCCATGGATAACGGGGGACGTTACTTTTATATCAATGACGGAGGTACCGTGTGGTCGCCGGGTTGGAAACCGGTAAAAACAACGTTGGACAATTATGAATGTCGCCATGGACTGAGCTATACCAAGATTACAGGTGAAAAGGACGGGCTGGAAGCAGAAGTATTGTTTTTTGTGCCCCTGAAGTCATGGTGCGAAGTTCAAAAAATGAAGCTGACCAATAAAACCGGAGAAAAGAAAACTTTTAAACTTTTTTCTTTTCAGGAGTGGTGCTTGTGGAATGCGGAAGATGATCAAAATAACCTGCAGCGTAATCTGAACACCGGAGAAGTTGAAATTGATGATTCAACGATATACCATAAAACGGAATACAAAGAGCGTCGCAATCACTATGCATTTTACCATGTAAATGAGCCGGTACAGGGTTTTGATACCGACCGGGAAAGTTTTGTTGGGCTTTACAACGAATTTTCAGGTCCTCAAGCAGTGCTGGATGGGAAACCCCGAAATTCAAAGGCTCATGGATGGTCTCCCATCGCCTCTCATTATTTTGAGATCGAGCTGGCACCGGGTGAGAGTAAAGAGTTGGTGTTTCTTTTGGGATATATCGAAAATAAAGAGGAGGAAAAGTGGGAAGCCAAAAATATCATCAATAAAAAACCGGCAAAGGAAGTGATAGCCAGGTTTGATACCGTTGAAAAAGTCAATGCTGCTTTTGATGAGCTGAAGAAATACTGGGACAATCTGCTCGATGGATTCGTTTTGGATAGTGGTGATGAGAAGCTGGACCGTATGGTGAATATCTGGAATCAGTATCAGTGTATGGTTACCTTTAATATGTCTCGTTCAGCCTCTTTTTTTGAAGTGGGTATCGGACGTGGAATGGGATTCCGGGATTCCAATCAGGATCTGATTGGTTTTGTACATCAGATTCCCGAAAGGGCCAGGGAGCGGATTATTGATATTGCCTCTACCCAGTTTCAGGATGGTGGTGCATATCACCAGTATCAGCCTCTTACCAAGCGTGGAAATGATGCCATCGGTGGCAACTTCAACGACGATCCTTTGTGGCTGATTCTTTCCACCGCCGAATACATCAAAGAAACAGGTGATTATGGTATTCTTGATGAATTGGTGCCTTTCGACAATGATCTGTCGGTGGCCAAAAGTCATTTCGACCACCTGAAGGTTTCTTTTTACCATGTGGTAAATCACCTGGGGCCCCATGGATTGCCGCTTATCGGGCGGGCTGACTGGAACGATTGTCTGAACCTGAACTGTTTCTCGAAAGATCCCAATGAGTCGTTTCAGACCACTGAAAATAAATCGGGCGGAACTGCAGAGTCATTGATGATTGCCGGCCTTTTTGTAGTCTATGGAGGGGAATATGTGAAGCTCTGTCGTCAGATTGGTAAAGATGCCGAAGCTGATGAGGCTCAAAAGCACGTGGACAACATGGTGGAAGCCATCAAAAAACACGGCTGGGACGGTGAATGGTATCTGAGGGCATACGATTTTTATGGCAACAAAGTGGGAAGCAACGAGAATGAAGAGGGAAAAATATTTATTGAATCTCAGGGTTGGTGTGCTATGGCCGAAGTAGGTAAAGAAGAGGGCATGGTTAAAAAAGCTTTGGATTCAGTAAAAGAAAAACTCGACTCAAAATATGGCATTGTATTGAACAACCCCGCTTTTACAAAATATGTGATTGAGTACGGTGAGATATCTACTTATCCTGCCGGATACAAGGAGAACGCAGGGATTTTCTGCCACAACAATCCCTGGATAATGATTGGAGAGACCAATATCGGTCGGGGCGAAAGAGCCTGGGAGTATTACAAGAAAATTTGTCCGGCTTATCTGGAGGAGATTTCCGAATTGCATCGTACCGAACCTTATGTATATGCTCAAATGGTGGCCGGGAAAGATGCAGCAAAACCGGGTGAAGCCAAAAACAGCTGGCTCACAGGAACTGCAGCCTGGAACTATTATGCCATTACCCGCTATATTCTGGGAATTCGTCCCGATTATGACGGATTGGTGGTTGACCCATGTATTCCAGCCGACTGGAAAGGCTTTTCTGTGAAAAGAAGGCTGAGAGGAACTACTTTTAATATAAAAGTGGTTAACACGGGTTCTGTAAGCAAAGGGGTTGCAAGAATGACTGTGGATGGAAATGAGGTGAGGGGCAATGTGGTTTCCGTTTTCGACGGAAAAGAACACGATGTATTGGTAGAAATGGGATAAAAAAAAAGCTTATGATTATAATGGAGTAAATAAAAAAGGGATGTCATTCGGAAAAATTGGCGTTGGACCGAATGATCACCCCAGAGATTAGTTCTAACTATTGTTAAAACCTGTAAAACGGCAAATTTATGAAAAAGATTCGGTCTTTTTTAGAAGGCGACCTGTTAAAAAAGGTCAAATCCGGTGGGAGAAAGACACTTACCGGTATTGCGATCGCTCTTATGGCGACATTTTTAAGTGCCTCCGTCGCGTTGGCACAAGATGCTAAAACGGTCAACGGTACGGTGACCGATACTCAAAACGGCCCCCTCCCCGGGGTGAACGTAGTTATCAAAGGTACCATGCAAGGTACCATTACCGATGTGGATGGTAACTACGAACTCCAGGCCTCAGGGGAAGATGTTCTTCAATTCAGCTTTATTGGCTTTACCACAAAAGAAGTCCTTGTTGGAGACCAATCTACCATTGATGTGACTTTGGATGAGGAAACTTCTGACCTGGATGAGGTAATTGTAGTAGGCTATGGCGTTCAACAAAAATCTCTGGTTACAGGCGCTATTTCAAGTGTGGACGCTGAAGCTTTAGAGTCAACATCCAATACAGGTGTCGAACAAGCGATGCAGGGGCGCACTGCTGGTGTTACCGTTATGCCTACTTCTGGATCCCCGGGGGCAGGTGCACAGGTTCGTATTCGCGGTACCAATTCCAATCAGACATCCGAACCTTTGTATATTGTAGATGGGATGAAAGTTTCAGGAATTGAGAATATTGAGCCTGGAGACATCGAGTCTATTGAAGTTCTGAAGGATGCCGCTTCTTCCGCAATTTATGGATCAGAAGGTGGTAATGGTGTTGTAATTATAACTACTAAAACCGGGCGTGCAGGAAAAGGTGTTATTTCTTATGATATGCAGTATGCTATTCAGAGTGTTGATACCAAGATGGAGTTGATGAATGCTCAGGAATATGCACAGTATATGGAGGAACAGGGTGCTTCCGTAACTGTTCCATCAGGAGTAGGAACAGGTACGGACTGGCTTGATGAAATATTTGAATCTGCCCCGATGCAAAGACATCATTTAAGTTTTTCCGGTGGGGGCGAGAAATCAGCCTACCTGGCTTCCGTATCATACAACCAACAGGATGGTGTTGTTGGGGGCGATAAAGCTTCTTATGAACGGCTTTCTTTTCGATTCAATTCAGATCATAAGATTAAAGATTGGTTGAAAGTTGGAAATACATTGACTTATTCTCATTCCAACAGAAGTACTGTGGGAGAGGATGATGAGTATCGCGGTGTTTTAAACAATGCGTTATTGATTGATCCAACGACTCCTGTTCGTTATGAAATAGGTCAGGAAACTTCAATAGAGCAAGAGGCGCTGGATGCGGGTAATACATTACTAACAGACGAGCAGGGACGTTATTATGCATTGCCTTTAAATGTGTCGGGAGAGATTGGAAATCCCGTGGCAAAAATGCTCACCTACAATAACAAGAATACAATTGATAAGTTGTTAGGTACTTTATTTGCGAATATAACTCCAATAGAAGGATTGACTATTACCTCCCGGTTGGGGTTGGATTTGACGTATGATTATTATCATCAATGGAATAAGAAGTACTATTTCTCATCTGAGAGCCAAAATGGAACCAACACGATGAGTGATAACCTGGATAGATATTTTAATTGGTTGTGGGAAAACTTTGCGACTTTTGAGAAGCGTGTAAATGATCATGATTTTTCCGTATTGGTAGGTTACTCTGCTGAAAAGAGGTTACATCCCAGTTGGTATCTCTATTCCGGCCCCATGGCACGTGAGGGAGATCAGTTTGCTTACCACGATTATGCGACTTCACGCAAACAGGATGTGGTAGGTGGAGACTTACTGGAAGAAACAATGAATTCGGTTTTTGGGCGGTTTTCTTATAATTATTTGGGACGCTATATGTTTCAAGGTTCGGTAAGACGAGATGCTGCCAGTGTATTCTCAGAAGATGATAAAGCCGCAATCTTTCCGGCTGCATCATTGGGTTGGATTGTCTCTGAAGAGGATTTCTGGGGTGACGGTTTTATTGACTATTTTAAACTTCGTGGAAGTTGGGGACAGAATGGTAGTACTTCAATTCTGGCCGGCACTGCAGATAAAGAGTTATGGACTGCTTCAGGATTGTTCTATCCTACGGCATCTGAAGATGGATACTTTTCAGGTAGCCAGGTTGATAAGCTCGTTAATGAAGACCTGAAGTGGGAGCGTACCGAGCAGATGGCTTTCGGGATAGATATGAGAATGATTAATCGAAAAGTGAATCTCTCGGTTGATTATTACGATAAAACAACCAAAGATTTGATTGTTCTGGCCATGTTACCCTTATCCGGGGGTGTTAGTGTCCCTTATGTTAATGGTGGTGATGTTTCAAACTCGGGTTTTGAATTCGAGTTGGGATACAATAATCAATTTGGGGATTTAAACCTCTCGGTTAATGCCAATCTTTCTACTCTGAAGAACGAGGTAACTCGTCTGGATCAGGATGCCCCTATTGCCGGAGCTAATGTTCGGGGATATAACCTTACCTGGTTTGAAGAAGGCGAGCCTATCTGGTATTTTAACGGGTACAAGACTGATGGAATCAATGCGGAGACAGGCATGCCTAATGTGGTAGATGTGAGTGGAGATGGAGAAATTACTTCCGCAGATCTGACAAAAATTGGAGATCCTCACCCTGATTTCCTTTATGGAGCAAATATCAATGTGGATTATAAAGGTTTTGATTTTAAATTATTCCTGCAGGGATCAAAGGGGAATGACATTTATACGGCCTGGTATCGTCCTGATCGTGCCACCAGTAATAAACCCAAATATTTCTTTACTGATCGTTGGACGCCATCAAATAGAAATGCTTCTATGCCCAGGGCAAATGGAACCAGTGAGTATATTTATCGTAGCGATTTGATGGTTCAGGATGGTTCCTATATGAGGATTAAACAGTTACAGTTTGGGTATTCACTTCCCGAAAACCTTATCAATTCTTTAGGACTTTCTAAAGCCAGGGTTTTTATTTCTTTGGATGATTACTTTACAGTAACTGATTACAAAGGTCTCGATCCCGAGGCTGGTAGTACCAATAGTCAGAGTCAGGGGGTAGATCGTGGTGTTTACCCAATTCCCCGCAAAACGATGTTTGGACTGTCTGTTAAGTTTTAATTCTTAAAATCAGTTAATTATGAAACGAAATATATTGTTTATATGGCTGCCGGTCTTATTGATTCTTCTGACAACGGCATGCAGTGATGATTTTCTTAAGGTCGATCCGGCCGGAAAATGGGAAAATGAAAATTATCCCGAAAACAATGAAGAAGCATTTTCAGTCTTGATTGGTGCTTACGATTTGATGCAGTGGAACTATGGAAGAGACTGGAATAGTGCTTTTTTTGCTAAAAATCTTCCGGCTGATGACGTGAATGCCGGTTCTTTTGCCAGTGATCAGCTACCATATCAGAATATTGATGACTATGTGAATGAGGCTGATAATACTGTCACTACAGCCATCTGGGAAGGTTTCTATAAAACCATTAATCATTGTAATATCCTGCTTGCCCGATTGGAGGCTGATAATGAATATAAGGAACATATAGTTGCAGAAGCAAAGGCTATAAGAGCCTGGAACTATTTTGAACTGGTTACCATGTATGGAGATGTTCCATATACTACTGAACCGACTACTATGGAGAATATTCATAGGGCACGAACACCAAAATCAGATGTTTATGTGGAAATAGAGAATGATCTGAAAGAGGCTATTGATGTGTTGCCTATAAAAACTGCGTTGCCGGCGAATGAAAGGTTCCGGATATCCAAGGGGGCTGCTCAGGCTATGCTGGGTAAAGTTTATCTCTACCAGGAAAAGTGGCCGCTTGCACATGCAGTACTGAGTGAAGTGATTGCTACTGAAGGGGAGGTATATGATCTGGAAGAGGACTTTGGTGATGTGTGGAAAGAGGTTGCAGAACTTGGATCTGAGTCAGTTTTTGAGATCTTGTACACATCTCAGGAAGGGTATGACTGGGGTAACTTCCCATGGAGCCCGGGTCTGCATGAGTCTAATGTGCATATTGTATTGATGGGGCCACGTGGTGATCTTTTTGGAAATGTGGGTGCAATAGGTCTTATCGGTGGATGGGGTTTTAATTTGCCCGGTGAGAATATTGGAAAGGCTTTTGAGCAAATGGGAGACGATGGTCCCCGCTACAGAGGATCTTTGCTGAGTGAAGAGGATTTTTTGGCTGCCGGGGGCGAAATAACCGGAGAAACAGAGGATGACTTTCATGATTATGATAAGTATATTCGAATAAAATATTCGACACATGCCAGTGAGAGTAATCCCTCTGCCGCAGTAAAAGAATTGAATTTTACTACTAACTGGAGATTAATCCGTTATGCGGATGTTTTGCTAATGGCCGCGGAGGCTTACAATGAGGATAATGAGCCTGCTAAGGCATTGATCGAGCTCAATAAAGTACGGGAACGTGCCGGGTTGGATGAGTTGCCTGAGATGGGGAAAGATGCTCTTCGTGAAGCAATAAAGAGTGAAAGACAATTGGAGTTGGCTTTTGAAGGCAGTCGTTTTTGGGATTTGGTTCGCTGGGGGGATGCTGCAGATGTTCTGTCTGCAGATGGTTTTGTTGCCGGGAAACACGAACATTTTCCGATACCTCAATCAGAAATTTCAGCTAATAATGAGATAGAACAGGAAGATCAGAATCCCGGTTTCTAATCGTTAACTCTAAGAACCAGCCTATATGAAAACAGGGCCGGCTGAGCAATCAGCCGGCTTTTTTTATTTAATACAGATCCTCAAAATAACGTTCCTGTTCCTCCAGATTATTGGTGAAAGAGGCATCTTCAGGTTTTTCGCCCAACAAATTGAATGCTGCTCTTACGCCTTCTCCCATTTTTACAGATCCGCAGACATAAATTGCCGCTCCCTGATTTAGCCAGGTTTTGATATCATCTGTTTTTTCTTTGATTTTATCCTGAACATAAACTTTCTGGTTTTGATCTCTGGAGAACGCAAGATCCAGATGAGCAAGGATACCTTTCTTTTTCAGTTTTGTGAGGTATTCTCCATAGAGAAAATTCTGCTTTCGGTTTTTCTCCCCAAAAATGAGCCAGTTTTGAGTAGAGGCACTAAGGTTTCGCTCTTGCAAAAAACCAATGAATGGAGCAATTCCCGTTCCTGAGGCAATCATGATAATGGGCCGATCCGTTTTATGGGGCAGTCTGAAATTTTCATTGGGAATGACTCTGAACTGAATTTCTGACCCGGTTTTGAGAAATTGACTCAGGTGAGATGAACAGGCTCCGTAATAGGTTTTACTTTGGCTCTGATAGCTGATCTGTTTTACTGTAAGATGGATTTGTCCGGGAGTTACCATCTGGCTGGAGGCGATGGAATAATAACGTGGTTTTATCTTTCCGGCAACAGTAACCAACTCATCAGGAGATAGCTTTCCCGGAAAATCAATCAGCAGATTAAGCAGGTTGTTGTTCCGGATATAATCCTTCAGTCTTTTTTTTTGCTTAAGCAGCGATGCAAGCTGTTGGTTGCATGTAACCTCATTATATTCTCTGATTGATCTTTGTGATAAAGAGGTGATTTCAAGTCTTGATTGCAGCAAATCGCCGAGACTTTCATTTTTTTCGTGGTACTTTACTGATTGATTCCATTGGAATTGTGAAAGATGCAGTAAGTCATCTACCATTATTCCGGGATTCATCGGAACCACTGAAATACAATCGCCAGGATGATATTTTATATTTTCGGAGGAGGCGGCCACCACGATGTGGTATATTTCATCCTTTGAGTCCGGGTTAAGCCGGTGTCTGCTTTCGATGATTCCTGTGTACAACTGAACTTTCTCCCCGGTTGGTGAGACGGTTGAAAGTTGATTTGGTTCAATTGGTACCTCTTTGGGATTGTTTCTCTTCAGGTAATGAAGATAGCTTGTCTGAATCCAGTGAAGGGCAGTATCCCTAAATTCGGTGTCACAATCAGCTCTCTCGACGAGTGGTTGCGCTCCCAGGGCATTTAGTTTTCGCTCGATGTTCTTGCCTGCCTGACAGAAAAACTCATATTCGGAATCTCCCAATGCACATATTGAGTAGGACAGGTGGCGAAGGGAAAGGTCCGATGCCATTAACTGCTCATAGAAAGAAACAGCTGAAGGTGGGGGATCTCCTTCACCATGAGTGCTGACTACGATGAACAAATAGTTGATGGAGCCCATTTTCTCAGGCGTAAACCGCTTCATGTTTTGCACATCAGTAGTGATGTTTTGACTACTGAGGTATCTTGCTGTCTCTTCTGCCACAAACCTTGCATTCCCAGACTTGCTTCCATAAAGGATGGTTACATCGGCCGGAGCGTTTTTTTGCCCCTTTTGGAACAGACTCGTTATTTTGGTTTTGATCATCATGTAAGTTTTTGATGTAATTGAGATGCCAACGGTATTTCAGAACAGGGATTTCTTGCGTTTTTTTGTCCTTTTCCACCACATCATAAACCCGGTGACGGGCAAGGATGCAGCGATCAGACTCAATATAAATGCCAGAATCTTTCCGGGCATTCCTAAGATGGCTCCGGTATGGATGTCATAATTGGCAGTAATCAGTTTTTCTCCGGCATTCTTCTCCTCATGATTTCTTTTGGCAAGTAATTCCCCGGTATATCTGTCAAATTGAAGCTGATGAGATTGATAATACAATCCTTCTTTTTGCTGCACATATACATTAATTATTCCTGCGCTGTCCTGTGGTAGAGTAAATCTAAATGCTGCTGCATCGTCATGAAGCTTGAGCGATTCATGAAAGGCTTCGTTTAGAGGTTGCTCAATTTGCAGGGCCTGCGGATTCGATTCGGCCCTAAGCCTTTCGGGGGGCGTTGTTGTGCCGGATGCTGCCACATATACCAGTCCCTGAAACCATCCAAATGCCCATACCATTCCTGTAAGAGAGATAATCAGTAAGCCGGCAAGTCCCCATAAGCCCAAAACATTGTGCAGATCATAGAATTTCTTGTAAATCCCCGTGGTCTTCTTCCATTTGATCCGAAACAGGTTACGGGCACTTTTGAAGCTCTTGGGCCACCACAAAACCAGACCAGTGATCAAAAGCACTACAAAAATCAGGGTAGCCCACCCAACAATGGGTTGCCCTATCGAAGTTTTGAACAACAGGCTCCAATGAAGAAATTTAACCACATTGAAGAAGTCGGTCTTTTCGTTGTAAACCCCTTCTGTCTTGCCTGAATAGGGATTGATAAAAACAGCATTGTAATGATCAATGTTGGTGAAGTAGGTGAGACCTTCTGGGTTGTTTTTGTAACTATAAAACACCTGATTTTTTTCCGGATTGTTGTAAATGTTAAACCAGCTGATGACCTCACCTGGAGGAAATGCTTGCTGGGCTGTCTGCAGTAGTTTCTCCTGAGGGAGACGTTGGGTGCCAGCTTCTTTGTCGGCATAAATAGCATCTTTTCTGAGCCAGGTGGTAATCTCTTCATGAAAAACGTACAGACAGCCGGTTACCGAAACAATAAAAACGATGATGCCGGACAGCAGCCCCAACCAGAGATGTAGCTGAAAAATGATTTTTTTTACCATGATTCGGTCTTTTTATAAAAACCGGGAAATCCATCTCTCCGTGTGAACGAAAAGATGGACATCTTCTGTGTTTTCGTGTTTTTTACTATCAATCAGAACCTGTAGCTTACCCCCAGACGATAATTGATGCCTGGTTCGGTTTGCCAATAGTAGAAGCTTTGGTAACCGCTTCCGGAGTAGAGGTATTCATCCAGCAGGTTGTTGACATTCAGCCTGACTGCAAAACCATTGGATTGCCAGGAGAGTGCCCCGTCGAGACGGAAATAATCGGGAAGAACGGCCTGGTTGTCGGCGCCCCAGTTCCATGAAGCGCGATCAGCCTGGTATTGGTAGCCCAGCGCTACTCCCAATCCACTGAGAGAAGTGTTTCTGAAGGTGTATTTCAGCCATCCGTTACTGATGTGTTTGGCATGTCCGGCCAAACGGTTACCTACATTCTCGGGATTGGTGTCTTCAGTGATTTTTACATCGGTATTGGCATAATTGAGGATGAGATTTAATCCTCTTACGATTTGTCCTTGAATATCAACCTCAAGCCCTTTGGATTGTGCCTCTCCCAGCTGAATCTGGTAATTCACGTCTTCCGGATCCGTAGTTAGTACATTTTCTTTGGTGATTTGGTAAACGGTTAGCGATGAGTTCCATTTTCCGTTGGCCCATTTGCGTTTTATTCCGGCTTCCAGGTCTTTGGCTTCTACAGGATCAAAAGCATTGCCTTCCTTGTCTGTTCCCGATTCGGGAAGGAAAGACTGGTCGAAAAGTCCGTAGATGGAGGTGTTGTCATCAATAGAAAAGCTGATCCCGGCTCTTGGGGTGAAAACATCATCGTCGGTGTCGGCGCCGTAGATAGAAGTAGTAAAATGCGTATAGCGCCCTGCCAGTGTCAGTCTCAGCCGATCCTCAAAGATTCCGAGTTCATCCTGAAAATAGAATGCGGATGAACCTGTGATTTGAGCTGCCGGATAGCTGCCATTGTAGGCTCTCTGGCGAATGCTCAGTGAGCGGTCAAATTCCGGAAATTGGGAAGTGTGGACATAGTGTACCGGATTGTTGCTGTCCAGCGGATTGTTTGCACCGGCCAGTGGACCGCTCTGGAACCAATCGGCATAATAAGTCTTGTCACTCATATCGATCCCTGTCAGTATCCGGTGTCTTACAGGCCCGGTTTGTTCCTCACCGCTGACGTAGATTTGTCCCGATTTGGCTGTGCTGATGGCATCCCAGATGGAAAGAGAGCGGTAAATCAGTCCCTCATTGGAAACGGAATCGGCCCACAGTGAACTTCCTTCTAATTTATAGTCTAAGTACCCCAGTTGGGCGGTCAGTTTCCAGCGATTGTTGAATTGATGGTTCAGCGTTACAAAAGCATTGTGCTCCCGCATTTTTGTCGGGTCAATGTTCGGTTCTGCCAAAGTGAAATCGCGGGGTAGAGTTCCCATGTCATCGGCAGCAAAAACATAAGCTGCGCCCACCACCGAAAGTGTGGAGTGTTGGTAGATGTACTGGGCTGTCAGACTGGTCTTTTCACTGATGTCGTATTTGATGGACGGATGGATGGTATATCGGTTGTTGTATTCAAAGTCGCGGTGCGAATTCTGTGCTAAGCCCATGAGATTGAGCCGGTAACTCAGCCGTTGATTGTCATCAATTGCACCACCAATGTCAAGGGTGGCCCGCTTTGTGTTGAATGAACCAGCCATGATGGATACTTCCCGGTCTGCATCCTTGTCAGGCGTTTTGGTTACCACATTGTAAAAACCTCCGGGTTCGCCCGATGATAGCATAAAACCTGCCGGCCCTTTTACGAATTCTATTCGGTCCACAATTGACATGTCTTCAGTCAGAGGGCCCCAGGGTAAATCAACGTTCATTCCGTTTCGAAAAGCAGGCAGTTTAAATCCACGCATGTTTATCCGGGCAAATGTTCCCCAGTGCTCAATCATCTGAGCCCCGCTGGTGTTTCGGGTTACACTCTCAAGCATATTGGTGAGCTGCTGGTCAGCCAGTACTTCCTTACTGATGATCTGCACATTCTGGCTCATTTTCAGCAAAGGCGTTTGATAGCGCAGAGAAGAGGAGGTGTTGTCTGCAGTATAATCTGTCTGACGTTCACCCACAACTCTGACTTCGGCTATTTCCCTGTCGGCTTTTTGCATGCGAATGAGCGGTGCCCGGGTTATCTGTCCCGGCTTTACCGTTACATTTATTGTTTGAGATTCAAATCCGACATAAGATGCCTTCAGAGTATAATCGCCAGGCTGGATGTCTGATATATAATACTCTCCATGCTCGTTGGTGATTGTTCCCTTGTTTGTACTTGCGATTCCAATGCTCACCGGAGCATGTTCATCTTCGGGCATCAATACTTTCCCGGTAATGGAGCCGTACTGAGCTTGTATATTTGCATAAAAGAGCAATAGAAGTGATAGGATAAATAGTTTTTTCATGTGTAATAAGGTTTTATAGCGAAAAAATTGAATTAATAAATATCCGGGAGTTAATTGAGAGGTTTTTCTTTATTTCAATAACCGGAATTGATGTTGCAAAATTATCTGTTCCCCAAATGGCTGGCAATCCCCACAAATTGTCATTTGTTGATAATCGGAATCACCCATCCCGGATAAGTGATAAGAAAAGTTTTTCCTCTTGTTGATGGGTTTTAGTGTGTTGAAAATGGGTTTTTTAGAAAGATGAATTATTCATCAGTAAAATTCCCGATTTGTTATTTTATGGAAAAGTACCCTCCCCATATTTAGTGAGTTCTAGGCAGGCTCAATAAAAATGTATATTTTTTTCTCGGTCAAAAACGAAAGAATTTGTTTCTTTGAAATGGCAAAATCCTGATTGTACAATGATTACATTTCTCTCTTCTATCGCAGCTCTGGTTTTAGGGTTTTTCCTTTACGGAAAGTTTGTGGAACGTTTTTTTGGAGCTTCGGATGAACGAACCACTCCGGCCGTTCGGGTAAACAACGGGGTTGATTATGTTCCCATGCCTACCTGGAAGGTTTTTACCATAGAGTTTCTGAATATCGCCGGACTGGGCCCCATTTTTGGCGCTATTCTGGGAGCAATGTATGGCCCTATAGCTTATTTGTGGATTGTGTTGGGGTGTATCTTTATGGGAGCGGTACATGATTATTTTTCGGGTATGCTCTCCGTTAGGAGCAACGGTGCCAGCATTCCTGAAATTGTTGGAAAATATCTGGGGCCTGGGTTTCAGAATTTTATGCGTATTTTTTCTTTACTTCTTCTGATTTTTGTGGGGGTGGCTTTTGTCTCTGGTCCTGCCGGATTACTTGCCAATCTTACCGCTGGGGGACTTGAAATATGGCTTTACAGTATTTTTGCTTATTACCTGATCGCTACACTTTTGCCCATCAATAAGATTATTGGTCGAATTTATCCCGCTTTCGGAGCAGCGTTGCTGATAATGGCTCTTGGTATTGCCGGTGCGATGATTTATTACGGAATAACCGGTGACCTGGTTATTCATGAACTTCAACTGAGCAGTTTTCGTAATTGGCATCACAATCCAACAGAGAATTTGCTTTTTCCCATGATGTTTATTGTTATCTCGTGTGGCGCCTTAAGCGGATTTCATTCTACCCAGGCTCCTATGATGGCTCGTTGTATCCGAAAGGAGAGTCATGGACGTCATGTTTTTTACGGAGCTATGATAGCAGAGGGGGTTGTGGCTATTATCTGGGCAACTGCAGCCATGAATTTTTTCGGCAACGCCGGAAATCTGAATGAAACCATGATGGTGGACGGTCAAAATCCTGCATGGGTGGTGAATGAAATCAGTCGTTCGTGGTTGGGGCCTGTGGGGGCTGTTTTTGCTGTGATTGGTGTAATAGCCTGCCCGATTACCACCGGCGATACGGCTTTTCGAAGCGCCAGACTTACCATTGCCGATGTTTTTAAGTTTGATCAATCCTCTATTTACAAACGGTTGATTATTAGTATTCCCCTTTTTGCCGTTGGGTTTGTGCTTTCACGACTCGAATTTGCAACGATTTGGAAGTATCTTGGCCTGTCGAATCAAGTATTGGCAGTGGTGGTTTTATGGACAGGAGCCATGTATCTGGCCAAAGTGAAAAAGAGCCATTGGATGCTTTCTTTGCCTGCCACTTTTATGACCATTGTTTGTGCAGCTTATCTCCTGGTGGCACCGGTAAAAACAGGAGGTTTGTTCCTTGATCCTTTCTGGGGAACTTCAGCTGGTGTTTTGGTTGGTGTGGGCTCAATGGGATTTTTTCTTTTTAGTATCCGAAAGTTTCGGCGTTGAAGCCGTTCCTGGAACAAACCATTCCAGAAGCGCGATATTCAGGCCAATGAGTACAAACCCATAAGCTACATCTTCGATAGGAATGGTCCCAATCCGGATTGCTGAGTTCATGGAGTCATTGTACCAGACCACAGGCTCGTCTAAACCGAAGCCTGTTAATATTCCATTGGTGATCAGGAAAGGAAGCAGGGCAATCAGGTAGGTTCTGTAAAAATGCAACAAATAGTCTGTCCTCAGCAGCCATTCTGTAACCAAAACAAAGAGAGCCGCCAGAGAAAAAGTGACGACTGAATAAATCCGGTCGTAATACAACACTGTGGCAGTTGCAAATACGATGATGAGTGCATAGCTGATGGTTCGCTGCATCTCGGGGTGCTTTTTCATCGGCAGCCACACATTTAATACCCGGTAAGTAAAAACCACGGCATAAGGAACCGTGACAAAAAACAGCCACTCTTCCATGGGGAGGTTGACGATTTTTATTCCGTTGAGATGCACCTCATTGAAGCCCCAAACCCCGATATGGGTGAATAGAATGTCCCAGAGAATGAACCCTGCTCCAGTGATGAGCATTGCTGGGATAAAATATTTCCAGATACGGAAAAATGCTACCTTCTTGTCAAAACTGAACAGAAAAGGAATAATCACCACAAGAATATTTATAATCAGATAAGTTGACATACTCTTTTTGTTTAATTGTTTAACACGAACGCACGCATTCGGTTCATTTGCGGTAAGCCGAACTGTCTGGCAAATAATAGATGAGGGCCATTTCTTTCTTTTTTGTTCTCCAATAAGTCCGGATTCTGAAATTTTTACTTTAAATTTGCCGGCAATAAGACTGGTTCGTACTTTCTGATTTCAGGAATACGATTAAAAGGGAATCCGGTTCAATTCCGGAGCTGTCCCCGCAGCTGTAAGCTCTTAATATGGTTTGAATAATACTTTCGCCACTGGAATTTTACATTGATCAATGACCAATTATCAATTAAACATTGGTAACTGATCATTGCTAATTGATAACTGATCATTGTTAATTGATTCCGGGAAGGCCATTCAGACCTGAGTAAGCCAGAAGACCTGCCAGATGATTCAATTCGTAGCTTTCGGGTGGAAAAGCGAAGATATGAACGATTTTTTCTTGTTCTATTTTCACTAAGACCGGATGTTTCGAATGATTAAAATTGTATTTAATCATTTGTAACTATGTTTTTAAGGTTATCTGTTTTTTGTGTGTTGCTGCTTTCGGCAACCAATCTTTTGGCACAGGATTTTTTTCAGGAAGATCCGGTGAAACTGCGAGAAGTTCGCGTAACCTCACAACGGTTACACGATTATGCTGTAGGGGCTACCGTGTCGGAGCCTGATTCTGATCTGGTCAAGCTGCATCGCAGCGGTTCTTTATCTTCATTGCTGGCCAATACATCCGGCATTTCGTTAAAAACTTATGGGCCGGGAGGACTTGCCTCTGTCAGTATCCGGGGTGGGGGATCTTCGCATACGCCTGTGTTGTGGAACGGGCTTAATATTCAGAGCCCTATGAGTGGAGGGGTTAACCTTTCGGTAATGCCGGTACAGTTTTTTGATCATGTGGAGGTTCAGCACGGCGGATCGGGAACTTTATTTGGCAGTGGAGCCATAAGTGGAGTGATTCATTTGTCGGGGAACGATTTGCTTCGAAAAGAAAATGCTCTGAGCGCCTCGTTGACCAAAGGAAGCTTTGGGCTGGGATCTGCAAGTGCAGAAATAAAGACCGGAACCACCAGCTTTGCTTCCCGTCTTTCGGTGTTCGGGCAAAAGGCCGATAACGACTTTCGCTTTATCAATACTTCCCGAATCGGAAATCCTGAGGAGACACAAACCAATGCCGGGGTTGTACAATATGGTGTTTTGCAGGAAAACCAATGGCGTATGTCTGATAAATCACTCCTCACAACCGGTTTTTGGTATCAGGACTATGATAAGGATTTGCAGACCTTGATGACCAGCAGACAGCCGGGTGAAACCAGTCAAAGGGATAAAAATATTATGGCCTCGGTCAATTATAAATACTATGGATCAAAAGGTATCCTGAATGTAAAACAGGGACTCATCAGAAATAAAGTACTTTACAGTGATCCTGACCTGGCAGATCCCCAGGCCGATAACAACTCTTTTTCGTGGATAAATGAAGCCGAGTATAAACATCGGCTGGGGAGATATCATTCTGTGAATGCAGGAGTCAATTACACTTACGAACTTGCCCGTTCCGACGGATACGGTGGTGATGTTTCACGCAACCGGGTCGCTGCTTTTGCCTCCGGACGATATGGCCTTACAGCAGGTCGTGGTGCCATAGTGCTGAGTTTTAGGGAAGAAATGAGCGATGCTGACCTGCAGCCTGTTGTCTTTTCTTTGGGGGTGGAACATCCTTTGTGGAACAGGTTGCAACTGAAAGGGAATATATCCAGAAATTACCGGATTCCAAATCTGAATGATCTCTACTGGATGGAGGATGGTTATGCCATGGGGAATCCGGACCTGTCTGCCGAATCAGGCTGGTCAGGAGATGCGGGAGCAAATTTTTCATTTCAGAATGGCATTTTCGCAATCACATTGAGTGCTGCTTATTTTGCTTCGCGCACCGAGGATATTATTGTATGGCTTCCGGAAGATGGAGGTAAGTGGAAGCCACACAACAAGGAAATTGGCGAAACAAGTGGTGTTGAGGCTGGTGTGGAAGTGACGGCAGTCGCAGGTAAAAACAGGATAAGTTCCCGTATTTTTTATACCCGGGTGAAATCCACGCTCTTTTCCGATGATGAATACGACAACCGGCAAATGGTTTATACGCCTGAGCATAATATGAATGCCGTGTTTGGCTATTCACGGGGAGACTTTTATGCAACACTTGCCGGACGATTTACCGGTGAGCGCTATTACGACTATAAAAACACGCTTGATGCATATTCACTTTGGGATACTTCCCTGGGATATAAATTCAGAATTTCCGGAATCAGTGCAGACTTTTCTTTTAAAATAAAGAATGTGACAGATGCTGATTATCAGGTAGTGGCATGGTACGCTATGCCTCCACGAAATTATTTGCTTTCAATAGATTTAACCATTTAAAAATAGTTTGATGAAACGAGAATAATATTTTTAAAGCATAAATTTCGCAAGAGAACATGGTTAAAAAATATTTTGCGAGAGCGGAGCGGTACCATCCGTTCTTACATTTTTAAATAGGTTTTTATCAGATAATTATAAAATTTTAAACGAATGAGAAAAATGGATTTTTTAAAAAAGGGAGTTTTCAGTGCTGGTGTGTTAAAAGCACTTTCTTTAGCTTTGTTTATGGCTTTTGTTTCTTGTGAAAGCGATGACGATCCGGTGATTGTAAAGGATAAGGGTGACTTTGTTAATGGTGTGTTTGTGCTTAACCAGGGGGCAATGAATGCTGCCAATGCCTCTGTCTCTTTTATTGCTCAGGATACTGTTATGGGCAATTTGTTTGCTGAAAGGAACGGTGCCGTGTTGGGCGATGTATTGCAGGATATGGTTTCTGTGGATACACTCTCTTTTCTCGTGCTGAATAATTCGCACAGTCTGATGGTAGTCAATAATAAGAACTTCAATTATGTGGGACAGATTTCTGAAGGAATAAATAACCCTAGGTACGCCGCTGTTTATGATGGATTAATTTATGTGTCTCAATGGGGAAACGGCGGTGAAGTGGCTGTTGTTGATCCTGAACAGATGCAGGTGGTCAGCTCCATTAATGTGGGGGTCGGTCCCGAGGGGCTCGAAGTTGTTGGTGATGAGTTGTGGGTGGCCAACTGTGGAGGATATGCTACCGATAATATTATTTCAGTAATTGATCCTGTCAACGATGAGGTAATTAAGGAAATTACGGTCAATGACAATCCACAGGACCTGATCGTAGATGCCGACGGTGATGTTTGGGTGCTGGCAACCGGCCGTTCTGAGTATGATGCAGTATCTGGAAGCTTTGTTAGTGTTAGTCCTGCTGCAATTCACCATATCAATGCTTCTTCTTATGATGTTGAGCAAACCTTTCTTCCAGATGAGGTTATTTACGGAAAAGCCACAAAAATTGCGCTGGCTGCTGACGGACAAAGTTTTTACTTCGGAGGTGGATATGGTTTTCCCGGAATATGGGAAGTAGATATTACTGCATCAGAATTGCCGCAGGAAACATTTGCAGATGTTACTCCGTCGGGTTTGGGCGTAAATCCCGCCAATGGAGATTTGTATGTTGGTGTTGCGCCTAACTTTACTGCAGCGGGGCGTGTGGAGATTTATTCTGCCAACGGGACTGCCGTTGAGACCTATGAGGATAATATAGGCATTGGGCCCTGCAACTTTGTTTTCGTCTCTGAGTAATCAGATTAAAAGAATATTGCTCCGGAGCCATTTCCTTTACAATGACTGCAATGATTTGTTCTGCCATAAACAAGTTTAGCTGCTTAACTCGCCCAAAGTTAATCAGAGGGAAATGGTCCGGGGCTTTTTTTAAATCCCTTTCACACATTCTTCAATAACCTGATCGGCCATTTTGGCGATGTCAGAAGAGGTGTGAATTAATAAGTTTTGGGGCAGGAACTCACCTCCTTCGATCTTATCATACGTGGCAAACAGTACTCCCTCTTTCCCGATTCCTCTTATTTCTGCATCCTTCATAGCTTCGGACGTCATTTCCGGTGTTTCCAGAATGATGGCATTTGCCCCCTTCTCAATAAGTTGCAGGCAGGCTTCCTTGATTTCTTTTGGGTTAAATTCCTTTGACGGTAACTCTGCCATATTGGGCGGTATGTCGAAACGCTCACAATAATTTTCTTTGTAAGTCACCTTTTTTTGATGTTTCTCTTTCGTGTCCTCTTTTGCACAGAGCATTCCGATGGCTTTTTTGTTGTGCCGGTACAGGAGCTGAATCACTTCATTGGTTTGCTGATGGTAATCCGGGGCAATGAACTTAACTGTTTCGGGACCGGGGATGAAACCCGCACAAATAATTGGAAATTCAATTTTCTCCTGGTCAATCTTATCACCAACCAACTCATGCTCAATGATGATGCCTGCATCGAATGGAAGTGCATTTAACTTTTCTTTCAGACTTTGGAGACTCGCCACCTGAGGCAGGATTACGTAACCTTTCTTTTCCGCTGCTTTGATCAATTCCTGGAGCCATTGGCGATTGCTGTAATTAGTGTAATCAGATGCAAAGACGCCGATCATTCCACTTTTCCCGTTGAGTCGTCCCGGATTGAATTTTCCGGGTTGATAATTGAGCGATTTTGCGGTATCTAAGACTCTTCTCCGGGTGGACTGCGCTATGTTTACGCTGTCAGCTTTCCCGTTTAAAACCAGCGAAGCTGTTGTTTTGGATACACCTGCCTGCTGTGCAACCTGGTTTAATGTGAATCTGGCCATTGCTAAATTTGTTTAGGTAAGTGTAAAGATAAGAAATATTGTGAATTCCGAATATTAAAATTCTGAGATGTCTTGAAAGCAGGGTACTTTTTTGGTTGAAAGCAAGGACTGAATACACATAAGAGGCGGCAGATTTTGTTGTTTTAACCGGGAGGTTGCACTACTTTATCAAACAAAAAACGAAATTGGTCAAGGCTTTGTTAATGAACGGCAAAAAATATTATCAAAAATTAAGGTTGATGCGTACATGATGCGTAACCTAAATCAAAAGAAAAATGAATACCGAATTACGTATTGGCCCATTCAAAAAAACGAGTTTCTGTACTCGCCGACTGGCGGGAACTGCACTTTTGACAACCCTGATGCTGACTTCAGCAGGAAATTTTTCCTCTTCTGCTCAGGAACCTTTACAACACGAAAAGCGCTTTTATCAGTCAGAAGACGGAAAACTGTTTGTTAACAAAGATTTACCTTTGTATCTGCGCATATCATCCGATCCCGATGATGAAGCCGAATCATGGCTGCTAAAAAGCAATACTACCGCTCAGTATTCAAATCCCATGTACCTGGATACAGAAGGATGGAATACCCTCAGATCTCCTTCAGCCGTTGATACTGCTACCCGAAAGACGGTTTACCCCTTGCAGGATATAATATTTGATATTTATGCTGATGGATTACAACCCAAAAGCCGATTGCTATGGGGGGAATCTGTTAATGTCCGGACGGATGACAAGGTGTTCTTTGGTGAAAAGGTGCATCTTGCATTTGATGCTTCAGATGAAATGTCCGGAGTAACGGATGTTTATTATTCATTAAACGGATCTGGGTTCGTGGGGGAAAAACAATCTCCGTTGAGTGTTGATGAAGAAGGGGATTATTCTTTGAAGTTTTACTCGGTGGACAATGTGGGAAACGTGGAGGATATGCACTCTTTTGATTTTTCGGTAGATCATACTGCCCCTATATCAACGCATGAAATCAGCGGCATCAATAAAAATAATGTGTTAGCTCCTGATGCCACCATTTGTTTGTCTGCTGTTGATAGTCTGTCCGGGGTGAACAACGTTTTCTTTGCCATAGATGATGGTGAATTTGAGGAATACAAAAATCCTATTCCTGTTTCGCGACTGAAAGAAGGGGATGGCCAAATAACCTATTATGCTGGAGATCGTGTAGGCAATGCAGAGGCACATAAATATATTGGGACCCTCTCTTCCGGTGCCAGTAAGGCTGAAGGTGAAGGAGAGGTCTTTGATTATTACATCGACAGGGACGCGCCCGTGGTTTCATTCGAATTTGAGGGAGATTACTTTGAAGGCGACCGTGAGTATATATCCGGGAGAACCACCGTGGCTTTATCGGCAAAGGACGACAAGTCGGGAGTCCAATCTATTCTATATAGTAATAACTCATTTCTGACAAATGAGGTTTACGACAATTCCTTTCATCCTGAAGGAAACAGTCCGGTAGTGCTTAGTTATTCTGCTGTTGACTGGGTAGAAAACAGTGCTCCGGAGACCGATCGCCATTTTTATATTGACAGAACAGCCCCCGGGAGCAAAGTTTCTTTTGATGGTCCTGTGTTCAGAAACCGGGATACGCTGTTTCTTGCAGCTCAGACCAGAATCTCCCTGGATGCTAAAGATCAGGAAAGCGGTGTAAAGAGCATTTCATATTCCCTGAATGGAGTGGAGAAGGAATACGGAGAATCATTTTCAGGAGATCGTTCCGGGGAGAATCTTTTGGAATGGAGGTCAACCGATAATGTGAATAATCAGGAAGAACTGCAGTCTCTTGTGTTTGTGGTTGATAGGGAAGGACCTTCGATTCATCATCATTTTAGTGTGGAGCCTATTGGAGAGAAAACGATCCGGGAGGAGAACTACGTCATCTATCCATCCAATACCAAGATATACATTGGTGCCACAGATGATGTTGCCGGAGAGGAATCTTTGAAGTATTCGGTCAATGGCAGTAAGGTGTCGGAAAAAATTCCGCTTAGCGGTTTGCAACCCGGCAATTATACAATTGACATTGAGGCTGCCGATGCGCTGGAAAATAAGACAACAAAAACCATCCGATTTTCCATTGAAAAATAAAAAGGAGCTGTCATGAGGAAAATATTGATGATTGGAATATTGCTCCTTCTTTCTTTGAGTAGTCAGGCACAGGAGGAGAATTACATCTCTCTTTATCTGCTAAATTTTACCCGGCACATTGAATGGCCGGAAGAGACAAGGGAAGGGAATTTTGTAATTGAGGTCCTGGGCCATGTATCCGTTTATGAACGGCTTAAGGAGCTTGCGGAGGGCAAAAAAGCCGGTAGTCAGCCCATTGAAGTACGAAATTATATGTCGGCATCCAATGTGGGTAAGCCTCATATTATGTTTGTTGGTCATTGGCAAAGCCGCCAGATGCAGGAGGTTCTTCAAAAACTTGAAGGACACTGTACTTTATTGGTTACCGAGCAGGAAGGTATGATTGCACAAGGAGCTGCCATAAATTTCATTATCCGGGAAGGTAAAATACAATATGAATTTAATAAAGATAATGCCTTAAATCGAGGCTTGGTAGTCAGTTCACGCCTTTGGCAAATGGGGATTTCTCAAAATTAAATCTTTCTTTTTTGTAAGCGAGTGCAACCCTTACATTTTTTATTCGTCTTCTGAGAGGTAAGTTTAAACAATATCGTGGCAAGGGATGGTCGATTTACCCTTACCACGATATTTTTGTTTTCTGATCTGTTTTGAAAAATATTTTTAATCACAGAATAATTAGAGGAAACAAAAATGTTTTAATTCCGTAAGCAATAATTTACAAATATTAACAATATCTGTGAAAGAAGAATCCGGATTGCTGTTTGGGCAATCATTTTCTATTTGGCATGGAAATTGGAATATTCGGGATGTTTGAATAATTGATGGCTTATTGATTAAGAGGAAAAAGAAGTTGGCGTATTAGAGAAAAGAACGTTAGATTTTATTAAAGTGTTTTGAGTTGAACAAAAACACTATTACGTTTGTCTGCTTCGTAAGGGCAGGGGGCCGGCCCGAAATTCATTTTTTTTCCGATATTTTTCAAGAAAATATGGTGTGCTGCAGGTATGTTTTATCTGTAATACAATGTCTTGTTGCCAAGGACAATAAATATGCTCTGGATTTTTTGGAGCCTCTGTTGTGGAGATTGATTAGAAACAACATTATTATAATTTGAATTTTTAACACTAAAACCATTTTTGAAAATGAAAAAGTTAAAGTTTGTAAGCTTAATGATAGCAGCCCTTTTTATGGGCTTTGGATTTACTTCCTGTGAGGAAGATGAAAGTATTCTGACAACAGGAGAAGACGAAGAAGTGGAACTCAATATTGCCGAAGGCGATAATTCCGCAGTAACCACCATCTATGTGAGTGACCTCGAACCAGGAGCAACTAGTGCCGATGTAACTGTGAATTTCACATCTGCCGACTCTAAAATGAGACGTTTGTACATGACTCAGAATATTGCCGGTGCAGGATATGAGAAGTATGAATTGGAAATTGACGGATTGGATACAAAAGGTGATGGATCTATTGACCTGAGCAGTGGTGAAGGATATGATTTTACTTTTACCATTCCGTTTCCTGTTTTGTCGGGTATGACAGAGGGTACTGTTGAGTATCAGCTTTGGGCTACTTCCGGACGTGGTGACTATCGGGATGTTGAAAATAGTCTGGTTTCAGGTCCCGGGAAAGTAATTATTCATTATGGTGGAACCAATCCTGCAACCGGGGTAAAGGAGTATGAGGCTGTTTTATTGGCTGCTCCGACTGCTGATAAAATTTCTGAAACTTTTGTTTCTTTGATTGATGGTGAGGTTTATCCAATAGAAGATGGTGTAGAGTTTGCTGCATATTGGGACTTTGGATATTATTATGGCGCATCAAATGAGGCTTCGCTGGCATCTACATTTGACTATCCATCTAATATTATTGATGTTAAGGAGGTTGCAAATACCACAGCAGATGAACTGAACCACACTTATTTTGCTTCGTCTAATTTGACTGAAACTGAGTTTGGTGCTGTAGCTAATGCTTCCGATTTGGATTTTGTGACTGAATCAGCTATGGAAACAATTACAAACCTGAACGTTGATGATGTTATTGAATTTGTTGACAATTATGGAAACAAAGGATTAATTAGGGTAATAGAGATTGAACCTGGAAATGGAGTAGGGGATTACATTAAATTGCATATCAAGGTTCAACCATAACAAAAACTGAAATACCAAATAGCTCAAAAAGGGTGGTACTTCGGTGCTGCCCTTTTTTTATTGGTGTTTTTTGAATGAATTTATCGTTTACTTATCCCCACGGACGATGATTCCAAATCCACACGGACGGTTTTTGTTTACATTTAACCGCTTCTTGTGCAGAATTTACCTTTCCTTGTACAGTTTTAACCCGTCCTTGTGCCGTTTTTGTGGCTTCTTGTGCAATATTTACTGCTCCTTGTGTAATATTGACCTCTCCTTGCGCAGTTTTAGCTGCTTCTGGTGCAATATTGACCACTTCTTGCAATGTTGAAAGCCCTTCTTGTGTATTTTTCCTTTTTTGTGGCGTTTCATTTCCTTCGCTGTGACCTTTTTTTAGCTGGTGTGGAAATGATTCCTCGATTTGTGGAATTCCTGCGTCGATGTGAATCCATTTACCGAAAAGGCAGCATTAATGAATGGTGGGGTAGCTTTTGTTATTCAAAATTCATGAGTATTGCATGCAGTATCAGTATGATAATTAAGGATTTGGATTGCCAATTCAACACAGGCGAATATTGCCATTGTAATTTAATAATAAGAATAGCCCCATCGCTACCCCCTAACCCCCTTAAAGGGGAACTCCCTCGCGCGGCATTTTCAAACTGCAAGATTTTTCTGGTTGATTTGGTTTGCGGGCTGGGGTACTCCCTTTCAGGGGAGCCAGAGGGGTAGCGATGGTAGATTACCGCTCGATTATGCCGCTTTGCTTGGAACGAAATCCACACGGACGGGAGCAGAATAATCTGAAAATTATCGAAAGCTAAAATTTTGCAAGAATCTGTTTAAAATCAAATCCAAACTTTTTTGCCGAAGTTCCGTATCCGGCGATGAAGATTTGAAGTATATAGTCAAATTTTGCCAGTTAAAATGATACAGAAATCGATGTTAAAAAAATAAATTTCAAGACTATGAATTTAAAAAACTTGACACTATTCCTTTTTATTGCACTTTTTCCGATTACTGGATGTGATGATGAAAAAATGGATGCAGAAAGGCTTCCCAGCGTTTCAACAAATCAAGTGTCAGAAATAACCGGTGAAACAGCAGCGTGCGGAGGAATTATTGATGATGATGCCGGAAGTACTGTAATTGAAAGAGGTGTTTGTTGGGACATCAACCCAAACCCCACAATTGAGCAAAACAGATCAAAGGATGGTTCTGGAGGTGGTTTTTTTGAAAGCATAATGGAAGACCTAAATTCAGGTACCGAGTATTATGTTCGGGCTTATGCAACCAATGAGTTTGGAACAAATTATGGTATGACCCTCTCGTTTTCCACACTTGTGTATCCAGCGATTGGGCCGATTAGTATTTTTGATGTAACAAGCAATACGGTTGTTGTTGATGGTATCGTTTCAGAAGAAAGTTCTGCGGAGATAATTGAAATGGGAATTTGTTGGGGATTGGAGGAAGAACCTACAATTAATAGTAGTACAAAGAAAATTTATGAGCATGAATTTCATGAAAGTATTGAAAGTCTGGAACCTGCTACAGAGTATTATCTCAGAGTATATACTATAAGTGATGCGGGTGTGAATTATGGAGAATCTTTATCTTTTATTACCGAAGAAGAATTGGAAGATGAGCAACCAGTAATCCCTGAAATAATAATTTATGAAGGAGACAATACGGCTAATATCACTATTTATGCCAGTGATTTGGAAACAGGGGTCACGAGTGTTGACGTAACAGTGAAATTTTCTTCAATTGAGGAAACTATGCGACGTTTGTACATGACTCAGAATATTGCCGGTGCGGGTGATGAGGTTTATGAGCTGGATATTGAAGGTCTCGATAAAAAGGGGGATGGCTCTGTTGATCTACCAAGTGAGGACGGAAATGAATTTACTTACAAGATCCCTTTTCCTGTACATTCCATGAGCGAAGGAACAGTTGTGTACTCACTTTGGACAACATCAGGCCGAGGTGACTATCGCGACACTGATAAGAGGCTGGTTGCTGGTCCCGGAACCATTACTATCAATTATGGGGGGATGAATCCTGAAGTTGTAAAGGTGAAAGAATATACAGCTAAAATTTTGGCTGCTCCCTTATCAGATGGTTCTTCAGATAGTTTTTTTTCGCTAATGGATGGAAACGTATTTCAGATTAATGGAGGTGGTGAGTTTGCAGCTTTCTGGGATTTTGGATATTTCTATGGTGCAGCATATGGTGCTTCCTTGGTGTCAACATATAATTATCCTTCAGCAATTATCGATATTGAAACAAATGCTGGTATTACCCTGGAAGAATTGAACCATACTTATTTTGCACAATCAGAGTTAACCATCGAAGAGTTTGATGCCATTGCATCAGCTTCAGAATTGGATGGAATTTCTCAATCTTCAGAAGAAACAGTAACGAATCTTGCCGTTGGAGATGTGCTTGAATTTGTCGATAATTACGGCAAAAAAGGTTTGATAAAAGTGTTGGAGATTGAGCCTGGTTATAGCGTGGGAGATTATATAAGGTTAGATATCAAGGTTCAACCCTAAGCAAAAACTGAAATACCAAATAGATCAAAAAGGGTGGCACTTCGGTGTTGCCCTTTTTTATTGGTGTTTTTTGAATGAATTTTTTTGCGGGCCTCCGTCGGCCCTGTCGGCGTGGAATTTTTTGCAAGCAAAGCAGCATAGCCGGGCAGTAATCCACTTCAAACTATAGCCTTTGTAAATTATAATGAGTATAGCCCCCCGTCTTTAGGGGGGGTACTATTATAGTAGGTAATTCAGGAGAGCCGGCTTCAAGCCGGCTTTTTGAAAAATTTACAAAGGCATTGTTGTAATTAGGAAGCCGGCTTGAAGCCGGCTGCTGTGTGCGTTCTGTCTGACACACACCGGCCTGAAGACCGGTGCTAATCTCATCGATATTCATTTCCGGGTTAAAACCTTGCCCCATCGGTATGGATTAGCAATCCACACCTTTTTCCATCCAAGGATCTGCAACCCAGAAACGCTTTAATCAGTATTGTAATCAGGTACTTGTCTATTGTGCAATTTTTCTGATTATTGTGTATATTGGTTCTTGTTGCGATTTAACTGCTTCTTGTACAGTTTTTACCTTTCCTTGTGCCGTTTTTGTGGCTCCTTTTGCAATATCTACCGCTCCTTGTTTAATATTGACCTCTCCTTGCGAAGTTTTAGCTGCTTCTGGTGCAATATTGGCCACTTCTTGCAATGTTGAAAGCCCTGACGGGGGTTTGTCCAACAAGTTCAAAGCACAAAAAAATGTCATGTTGAGCATAGTCGAAACATCTGTCTTTTAAGCGAGCAGATTCTTCGACAAGCTACCAATGACAGATTTTTTACAACAATCGGAAAGTCAGGGTTGTAGTTGTTGGCCCCCATTCGGGGACCTGATTCCAATCGTTCAGCCTTACCCCGGGTTATCGACCCGGGGTTATTAAAATTTGCCCCTTTCAGGGACGAGCAAATCCTGTCATTTACACATTATTCCCCAAACTTTTTTGGGTAGGCACGCCGTTTTCCTTTTTCGGATTTGCAATCTAGAGAAATTAAATGATTTTTTAGTTTGGAAAAAGATTTTTGAGAAGCAGGTTTATATGGAGCGGATTACAAATCCACACGGACGGGAGTAGGCTAATATATTGTCTGATAATTAGTATATTGTGGTTTAATCTTAATGAAACGAGCATGGCTGTGATTGTCTCAAAAGAACATGTATAAATTCTTGCATGCGAGTTCCATCCGACCTTAATTAGTAAATTTTATACGGATGAAACGAGCATGATATTTTTTAAACATAAATCACAGGAGAACATGTTTAAAAAATATTATGCGAGAGCGAAGCGGTTACATTCGTTCTCAAATTTTTAATTAGGTTTTTATCAGATAATTACAAAATTTTAAGCGAATGAAAAGAATCATGGATATTGCACGTCGAATTAACCGTGAATTTTTTTTTCTACCATAACAGTCGTTAACTGGATTGATGTATTTACAAGGCCTGTGTACAAACACATTATAATGGATTCATTAGAGTATTGTCAGGCAGAGAAAGGGTTGGAGATTTATGCATGGGTGATAATGAGTAACCATATTCATTTAATTTCTGGTCTCACAGACGGCCATTTTCAAGCTAAAATCATTTTCTCAGTCCCCCTCCTTGGGAGGGGTTAGGGGAGGCCCTCATTTCCCCTCCCTGGGAGGGGTTAGGGGAGGCCCTCAGTTCCCCTCCTTGGGAGGGGTTAGGGGAGGCCCCTTATCCATTTTATGTTATCTCCTGAAGTTCCCTTTTTTACTGGGTATGTAATAGTGTGATGGGCTTTGGTTATTATAAGTGCTTACAGATTATCTCATTTTTTTGTGCAGGCAATATTGATTTTTATCATAAAAACAATTCTTATTTGGTTTAATATGTTGAAAAGCAGTGGTAAAGGTGTTGTTTTTGTGGATTTATAAAAACTTTCAATTTGTTACTGCGTATAAAAAATATCCTTATTTTTGATGTAATTAATAGACCAAATAAATCCAGGGATATGGAAAATAAATTTAAAGCATTTATGGACACCGTCAGGATGAAGAATCCCGGCGAAGATGAATTCTTACAAGCCGTACAGGAAGTTGTGGAAACTGTATGGGACTTTTACCTTGAGAATCCCCGATATCAAAAAGCTAAAATACTGGAGCGCATGACTGAACCCGAGCGTGTGGTGATGTTTCGTGTGCCCTGGGTGGACGATAAGGGAGAAGTTCAGGTAAACCGTGGGTACCGGGTTGAGTTTAATTCCGCTCTCGGACCTTATAAAGGAGGTTTGCGTTTTCACCCGAGTGTAACCCTGAGCGGACTAAAGTTTCTGGGTTTTGAACAGACTTTTAAAAACAGTCTGACTTCTCTTCCCATGGGGGGAGGAAAGGGAGGAAGCGATTTCAGCCCCAAAGGAAAATCGGACAATGAAATCATGCGATTCTGCCAGGCTTTCATGGCTGAACTTTTCCGTCATATAGGACCCAATACCGATGTGCCTGCAGGTGATATTGGCGTTGGCGGTCGTGAAATCGGTTACCTCTTCGGGATGTATAAAAAACTTAGGAATGAATTTACCGGAGTATTGACTGGTAAGGGACGTGAATACGGTGGAAGTCTGATTCGTCCTGAAGCTACCGGTTTTGGTGCCGTCTATTTTGTCCGGGAGATGTTGAAAGAGAAGAATGATACACTTAAGGGCAAAACGATTGCCATTTCCGGATTTGGTAATGTGGCATGGGGAGCTGCCCTGAAAGCTACCGAATTGGGCGCCAAAGTGGTGACCATTTCCGGACCCGACGGATATATTTATGATGCGGAGGGTATCTCCGGAAGTAAAATTGATTATATGCTGCAGTTGCGGGCTTCCAATATGGATGTGGTGGAGCCTTATGCAGAAAAGTACGGGGCTGAATTTTTCAGAGGCGAGAAACCCTGGCAGCAAAAAGTGGATATTGCCATTCCCTGTGCCATTCAGAATGAATTGAACGAAGAGGATGCCAAAACGCTGATTGATAACGGTTGCTATCTTATTGCTGAAGCTTCCAACATGGGATGTACAGCAGAGGCGGCAGCATTGGCCACAGAAAAGGTTATGTTTGCTCCGGGTAAGGCGGTTAATGCCGGCGGGGTTGCTGTTTCAGGACTGGAAATGAGCCAAAACAGCATGCGTATCAGCTGGACACGTGAGGAGGTTGATGAAAAACTGAACCAGATAATGAATAACATTCACCAATCCTGCGTACGTTACGGTAAATCGCCCGATGGCAAAATCAATTATGTGAAAGGTGCCAATATCGGTGGCTTTGTGAAAGTGGCCGAAGCTATGCTGGCGCAGGGAGTTGTTTGATAACGGATTGTACGTATATATTATAATGAGTCAGTAATCATAGGTTGATTTTTTAAGGGGATAGTTGTGTTTGATTTCTCATGTGTCAGTCAAACCGGCTGTCCCCTATTTATGTGTTTTGTGTATTCCGGAGCGCAAATACATCAGACCTTGTATCTCGATGAGGATCGAATACACGCAATCTGAAACCCAAAACAAATCTGCCTTGTGCACTACCTCCCTATGAAGAAAACTCCTTCACAGGGTTCACCCTGTAGAGGTAGTTCCTCACAGGGTAAACCTAAACCCCCTGAAAGGGGAATCCCCGCCCTCAATTGCTAACCCCCAACTCAAAACCCAAAACTCACAACTCAAAACCCAAAACTCACAACCCAAAACCCAAAACTCAGAACACCGAACCCAAAACTCAGAACACCGAACCCGGAAATCAAAACTCAGAACACCGAACACAAAAGATTATTTCATTACTTTTGAAGCATGATAGATACACATTCACACATTTATTTGCCTGAATTTGATCAGGATCGACACGAAGTAGTGGAAAAAGCCCGGTTGGCAGGAGTGGAAAAAATCCTGATGCCCAATATTGATGGTCAGAGTGTTCGTCCGATGCTCGCTGTTGAAGAGATGTATCCGGATTATTGTTATTCCATGATGGGATTGCATCCCACTTCGGTAAAAGGAGACTATGAAGAGCAATTGTCCAATGTGCAATACTGGCTTGGTCAGCGTGATTTTATAGCAATAGGTGAAATCGGGATTGATCTTTACTGGGATAAAACCTGGGAGCGGGAGCAGCGGGTCGTTTTCCGGAAACAGGCCGAATGGGCCAAAGAAAAGGGTATTCCCATTGTCATCCATGTTCGTGAAGCTTTTGAAGCCGTTTTTCAGGAATTGGATAAGGTTTGTGATGACCGGCTCAAAGGGGTTTTTCACAGTTTTTCCGGAAATAAAGAGCATTTGCATAAAGCGTTGGAATATCCCGGGTTTATGTTGGGAATCAACGGGATTGTAACTTTCAAAAATGCCAAACTTGATGAAGTACTGAAAGGAGCTCCTGCTGATAGAATTATGACCGAGACGGATGCCCCTTATCTGGCCCCGGTTCCCTATCGCGGAAAGCGCAATCAGCCTGCTTATATGAAAAATACGTTGGAAAAAATGGCTGAGGTTTACGGGATTACCCCTGATGAGATGGACCGCATCACCACCCGAAATGCCCGGCAGTTGTTTGCTATTGACCATTAACCTGCTGCTCACTGCCCCCTGAAAGGGGAACCCCTGCCCGAAGTTCCCAAACTCAAAACCCAAACTCAAAACCCAAAACTCGCAACTCAAAACTCAAAACGAAAAATGGATAAGCAGGTTCTCATTATTTACACCGGAGGTACCATTGGTATGGCGGTTGATCCGGATACCAATGCTTTGGTACCTTTCGATTTCGAAAATATATCTCGTAAAGTTCCGGAGCTCAGGAAGTTCGATTTTAAGGTAAACAGCATTTCCTTTGATCCGATTGTGGATTCTTCAGAGATGTCGCCTGAGATATGGGCGCGGCTAGTTGAAATTATTGAGGAGAATTATGCTGCCTACAATGGATTTGTGATTTTGCATGGTACCGACACCATGTCATACACGGCCAGTGCGTTGAGTTTTATGCTTCATAACCTGCAAAAGCCCGTGATACTTACGGGAAGTCAGTTGCCTTTGGGTGCCATCCGCACCGACGGCAAAGAAAATCTTCTCACCGCATTGGAAATTGCAGCCACTTATAAAAACAACCAGGCATTGGTGCCGGAAGTTTGCATCTATTTTCAGGATAAACTGTTCAGGGGAAACCGGACTACCAAATATAATGCGGAACATTTTCGGGCTTTTCGTTCCGATAATTATCCTCCTTTGGCCGAAGTGGGGTTGCACATCAAATACAATTATCCGTATATTCGCTACACAACATTAAACGGATCATTTTCAGTTTCAAAGAGAATGGACAGTAATGTGTCGTTGTTGAAGATATTTCCCGGAATTAATGAAAATGTAGTTCGATCGATACTGGAGGCTCCCGGATTAAGAGGCGTTGTGCTTGAAACCTACGGTTCGGGAAATGCTCCCACCAGTGAATGGTTTATGAAGGCACTTAAGGATGCCATAGAACGCGGGGTCATTATAATAAATGTCACGCAGTGTCTGGCCGGAAATGTGGAGATGTGGCGATATGAAACCGGCAGGCATCTGCTCAATTTGGGCGTTGTGAGTGGTCATGACATTACCACCGAGGCTGCCCTTGCCAAGTTGATGTTTTTGTTGGGCAACAGTGTCTCCATGGGAGAGATTAAAGATAAGTTGAATGATTCCTTGAAAGGAGAGATTAAGCCTGTTATGGCTTGATTGCGTGGGGTCTGTGTGTTTTTTTGACACTTACAAGACCTTCCCGAAAGAGGGATGGTTTGAAGTTTTTTAGGATGATTTTGGATCCTAAACTTGTAATTGACATTTTTTTTGTAATTTGCAACCCTGAAAAATGGGCAACTCAAATTTAATTTTGAGATTCTATTAATTGATTTTAAATTTGTTCTCCATTTTCAGAGAGTGAGAATGAATTATTTTTGAGTATTAACAAACCAATACAAATCAAAATTTTTTACAGATTATGAAAAAGCTATTTGCGTTTTTGGCAGTTTTTGGGATGCTTAGCATGGGTGCATCATCCATTTATGCTCAGGAAGAAGAGCAGTCGGTAGCTGAAGAGACTACAACTGAACAAGTTGCAGAAGAGGAAGTTGCAGTGGAAGAAGAAGTAGCTGCAGAACCGGCAGAAGGTGAAGAGCCCCAGGGAATTCACAAACAGATTAAAGCTAAATTTATTGAAGGTGGTGCAGTATTTATGAGTTTCGTATTGCTGGCTCTCGTTTTTGGTTTGGCTATTGTAATTGAAAGAATCATTTATCTGAACCTTTCAACCACCAATACCAAGAAACTTCTTCAGAAAATTGAAGATGCGCTTAACGAAGGTGGTGTGGAAGCTGCCAAAGAGGTATGTCGCAACACCCGCGGGCCTGTTGCTTCTATTTTCTATCAGGGGTTGGATCGTTTCGACGAAGGCATTGAAGTAGTAGAGAAGTCCGTTGTTTCTTATGGTTCTGTTCAGATGGGAATGTTGGAAAAAGGACTTACCTGGGTTTCATTGTTTATCGCTATTGCCCCTATGCTTGGTTTCATGGGTACAGTTATTGGTATGATCGACGCTTTCGATACCATCGCTGCTATGGGTGACGTTTCTGCTACTGCTGTTGCAAGTGGTATTAAAGTGGCCCTTATTACCACAGTGTCCGGTTTGATTGTTGCCATTATTCTTCAGATTTTTTACAACTACCTGGTTTCTAAGATCGATGGTATTGTAAACAATATGGAAGATGCTTCAATCTCTTTGATGGACATTCTGGTTAAGTATAACATGAAAAAATAATTGTCATTATGACTAAGCTTTCGAAATATTTGAGTTATGTACTATATCTTCTCCTGGCTGTAACGTTGGTGTTTGCAGGATTATTCTACTTCGGAGGTGAAGTGGAAGATGCCGGATACCCGTTATATACCGAGTCGTTCCTGAATTGGGGAAAGGTATTGTTGATGATAGCAGCTGCCGTAGCAATTCTTTTTGAGATTGCAAATTTGCTTTTGCATCCTCAGGCTGCTATCCGATCACTTATTTCAATTGCCCTTTTGGGGGTGATTGTAGTTATTGCTTACAGCATGGGAGACGGAACTCCTTTGCAGTTGGTTGGATATAAAGGACCAGACAACGTACCTAGTATGTTGATTTTGGGCGATACATTCTTGTATTCTACTTATATCCTTATTGGTGGTGCTTTGGTTGCAATATTGTTTACCGAAGTTTCCCGGATTTTTAAGTAAACATGACTGATGGCAGAGCTTTATTAAGCTCTGTCAACTAAAAATATTTTAAATTTATGGGAAAAAGAGATGTTCAGGAAGTGAATGCAGGATCGATGGCCGATATTGCTTTCCTTTTGCTTATTTTCTTCCTTGTGACAACCACGATGGACACAGATTCCGGTTTGTCACGCATGCTTCCTCCCCCGGTGCCTGAAGATCAGGAAACTCCACCGCCCATTAAAGACCGAAACGTGTTTGAGGTGTTGATAAACTCTCAAAACCGGTTGCTGGTCGAAAACGAGCCGATGGAGTTGAGAGAACTTCGTGACGCCGCCAAAGAGTTTATTCAAAACCCGTTGGATGAAGAGGGACTGCCAGAGAAAGAGGAAAAGCAAATTGAATATTTTGGCATTTATCCTGTGAGTAAAGGTGTGATTTCTTTGCAGAATGACCGGGGAACACAGTATCAGATGTATCTCTCGGTGCAAAACGAATTGGCTGCTGCTTACAATGAGCTCCGTAATGAGCTTTCACAATCCAAATTCGGCAAAAAATTTGACGAACTGGAGGAAGACAAACAGGATGCAATTCGTGATATCTATCCGCAAAAGATTTCCGAAGCTGAACCTAAAAACATAGGAGGGAAATAGCATGGCAAAATTCAGAAAGAAAAAAGGTAGTGGCCAGCAGGCCATTAATACCGCCTCTCTCCCCGATATCGTTTTTATGCTTTTGTTCTTCTTTATGGTGACAACCACCATGAAAGAGGTAGCACTGAAAGTTCAGTTGAAACAGCCGGAAGCTACTGAGTTGAGCAAGTTGGAGAAGAAATCATTGGTGACCTATATTTATGTGGGTGTTCCCCAGAAACAATATCAGGGAACTTTCGGTTCTGAACCGCGTTTGCAGCTCAATGACCAGTTTTCTACTGTAGATGATATTCGCAACTATATTGTGCAGGAGCGCGAATCGATGCGAGAGAGTGATCGTTCTAAAATGACGGTTTCAATCAAGGCCGACTTTGATACCCCAATGGGCATCATTACTGAGGTTAAGCAGGCTCTTAGAAAAGCCCAGGCACTTAAAATCAGTTATTCGGCACGTCAGGTAAATCAAGTACCGATGTAAAATCAGAAATTTGATTTTCAGATATAACGGGGTTGACTATGTCAATCCCGTTTTTTTGTGTCCTTCAATATTGGCATTTCCACAGGCTTTTGCTATTTTAAGGGCATTGAATCTCACATCTCCTTTAATAGATCTCTCATGGAATTAAATATTACGCACAGTCGCTTCTCCGAAACAGCTTTTGATCAGTTGATGCAAAACCGCATTCATAAAGTGCTGTTGATTTGCAGTTCTTATGATGCTTTTATGCTGGAGGAGGACGGGCGCATTGATGAACAGTTGTTTAATGAGTATGTCTCTTTAAGCCTGCGTTATCCCCCGCACTTCATTCAGGTCTCTTCAGCAGAGGAGGCTTTTGCTGTTCTGGAGGAGGAGCAGATAGATCTGGTGATTACCATGCTGAGTGTGGGAGGGATGGATCCATTCTCTTTGTCACGTAAAATTAAGGAATCCTTCTCGCAGGTGCCCATTGTTGTACTGACCCCGTTTTCAAGGGAGGTATCTCTTCAGCTTAGCAGAGAAGATACCAGTGCCATTGATTATGTTTTCTGCTGGCTTGGAAATTCCAATTTATTGTTGGCCATCATCAAACTAATTGAAGATGGCATGAATGCCGAACACGACATAGGTGAGGTGGGAGTCCAAAGCATTCTTTTGGTGGAAGATTCTGTGCGGTTTTATTCCAGCTACCTTCCATTGATTTACAAGATTGTTTTTAAGCAGTCTAAAAAGTTCATGCACGAAGGCCTCAATGAACATCAGATGATGATGCGAATGCGCGGAAGACCAAAGATTTTGCTTGCGCGGACCTATGAGGAGGCTGAAGCTTTTTATGACAAGTATCGCAACAATCTGTTGGGGATTATTTCTGATGTTTCCTTTAATCATGATGGCAGGAAGGAAGTTGGTGCCGGGGTAAATCTTGCCCGGAAAGTGAAGAAGGATAATCCTTATATGCCTTTTATGCTTCAGTCATCGGATGCTAAAGTCTCTGAAGTTGCCAAGGAGATGAAGGTGGGGTTCATTCATAAACACTCCAAATTCCTGCTGAAAGAGCTGAGGGATTTTCTGAATACCTATCTTGCTTTCGGGGATTTTGTGTTTATTGACCCAAAAACAGGAGCTGAAATCGACCGGGTGGGAAGCCTTCGTGAACTGCAGAATAAATTAATGGATCTTCCCGATGATTCACTTCATTACCATTTTAAGCGCGACCATGTGTCCAAGTGGCTTACTGCCCGGGCATTATTTCCGATAGCCGATGTGGTGCGACAGTTGAAGGTGGATGATGATGCCAATATGAAGGCGCATAAAGAACGTCTGGTCCGCTTGATTTCAGAATTCAGGAAGAGTAAGAGTAAAGGGATTATTGCTTCGTTTGATCGGATAAGATATGATGAATATATGACTTTTTCGCGTATCGGACAGGGATCGGTTGGCGGTAAAGCCCGCGGACTCGCATTTCTGAATACGATCATTAAGCGTCATTCAGAGTTGAACCAGCACCCTGAGGTCAACATCATGATTCCGCGTACCATTGTGCTGGGAATCGATGTATTCGAAACCTTTATGGAAGAAAACGATTTATACGCCGTGGGGCTTTCGGATATGTCGGATGAGGAGATTTTACAGCATTTCATTAAAGGAAAATTGCCGGCTCATTTGTATGCCGACCTGCTTCGTTTTGTGCAGGTCGTGAAACGCCCGGTTGCGGTGCGTTCGTCAAGTGTGCTGGAGGATAGCCATTATCAGCCCTTTGCAGGAATTTATACCACCTATATGATTGCACCATCCTGTGAGAAACAGATGGTGGAGCAGCTGCTCGATGCCATAAAATGTGTGTATGCTTCGGTTTATTACAAATCGAGTAAAGCTTATATGGATGGTACCATGAACCTGATTGATGAGGAACGTATGGGTATTGTCCTTCAGGAAGTTGTTGGTCAGGCACATGAAAACCGCTTTTATCCTACATTTTCCGGTGTCGCACGATCGGTCAACTTTTACCCTATTCCGCCCGAAAAGGCTGAGGATGGAGTGGTGAATGTGGCTTTGGGACTTGGTCGCCAGATTGTGGAGGGAGGTGCTTCCCTAAGGTTCTCGCCACGATACCCGGCCAAGGTGCTTCAACTCTCGTCTCCGGAAATGGTGGTACGGGAAACCCAGAAGTCTTTTTTTGCACTCAATCTGGATGCCACTAGTTTTGAAGCCTCGGTAAATGACGGGGTGAATATCCTGAAGCTGAATGTAGGGGATGCTGAGAAGGATGGTTCACTGAAGTGGCTGGCTTCTGTATTTGATATGCAGAATCACATGATCAAAGATGGGCTGATGGCTGATGGACCGAGGTTTATCACTTTTGCCAATATCCTGAAATATGATGCCTTTCCCCTTGCCGATATTGTAAATAAAGTGTTGCATATTGGCCAGGATGAGATGAAACAGCCTGTCGAGATCGAATTTGCGGTGGATCTACAGACGCCAGATGGCAAACCGGTGTTTTACCTGCTTCAAATCAGACCCATTGTGGACACCAAGGATCCTTCCGGACCTGATTTGTCTGATTTTGAGCCTGAAGATTGTCTTATCTATTCCAATTCAGCACTGGGCAATGGGGTGGTGAATGATGTGCAGGATATTGTATATGTGAAACCTGAAACATTTAAGCCATCGCTGAATCCGGAAATTGCACGACACATAGAAAAGATCAATGATAAGTTACAAAAGGCCGGGAGACCCTACCTTCTTGTTGGCCCCGGTCGCTGGGGGTCTCAGGATCCCTGGCTGGGAGTGCCGGTCCGTTGGGGACAAATTGCAGGTGCCAGAACCATTGTGGAAATGGGACTGGAAAATTATCATGTGGAGCCGAGTCAGGGAACACATTTTTTTCAAAACCTTACCTCATTGCGGGTAGGCTACCTTACAATCAATCCTCATATTGGAGAGGGAAACATCAATATGGAGATGCTGAACAGTCACGGCGCAGAAGAGGAAACAGATTATGTAAGACATGTGCATTGCTCCAAACCTTTCTCAACTATGATTGACGGGAAAAACAATAAGGGAGTAGTGGTTTTTAGTGAATAAAACGAGTCCCGATTATTCGGGATGCGTTCCCTTTACCAACATCTTCTATCTTACAGTAAAAAAGTCATCGCAAGTGCTCACCTCAATTAAATTTTGAGGCATAATGGGAATATGACAGATTTGGCTCGTCCCCGGAGGGGGCAAATTTGAATAACCCCGGGTCGATAACCCGGGGTGAAACTGAAGGAATGAGGGCAGGTCCCCGAATGGGGGCCAACTATTTTGCAAGTGACTACCTCAAAATTACAAATCAAAAATCTTATAGGCTACAGAGAATGTCAGGTTGTTGTTAACCCTTTTCAGTTCGGTGGAGGAATCTCCCAGCCCCCATGAATATCGGACATCCAGATTTAATTTTCCAAATTCAACACCGCCGCCTGCCTGGAAACTCCACTGGGCATTTTTCATATTTTCGGAAACGGAATCATAGTTGTTGATGTCTCCCCATTTGTTTTCTTCACTTGCCACAAAAGAGGCCATGGGGCCACCGACTCCGTAAATGTTCAGGACCTTCAGGTCAATTAGTCTTAGGTGAGCCAGCAAGGGAATATCCCAAGTGTGGTATTCAGTATTGACGGTGTTGTCAAACTCTCCGCTGAAGTTTGTTTCACCTCCTTTTTTCACATAAAGAAGTTCGGGCTGAAATGAGAGGTTTTTGATCAGTCTTATACGGGCGAAAGCTCCAAGCATAAGCCCGCCTTTAGCTTCATCTTTTGCATCCGAGAAGGTGTATTGCTGATCTCCTGCCATAATTTCACCTGCATTGTCAGTCCGGAACTTGGATGAGTTGTAACCGGCTTTGACACCAATTGCGAAATTACCCTGGGCCATGCTGTTGAACATCATGGATGTTGCTGCGAGCATGATACTCAAAAACAAAATTTTCTTTTTCATAACTTTCTTTTTTTGTTAGTGCTATTTTATCAGGTTATAATTAAACTAAGTTATTGGCCTGATGGAACTCACATGTCAGAATATTATACATGATCCTTTGTGGTTTCCTAGCCATACTCGTTTCAATAAGCAATTTGGATGCCATAATTGTTTCCTGCTTCCGAAGAATAATCCGGCTGTCGATTCTGGCAGGAAAGATTAAAAATGCTTATCTTCAGCACTTCCTGAAGGCGTTGGCTCCATGACTAATTTCAAGTTTTTTTTCATCTTTTTCCTCCTTTTTTTGCAATACCAGGCAACTGTGAAGGCTCGCCCGAATGTGGGAGAGGATGTATTTACGGTGAGTGGTTATGTGAAGGATGGAGCAACAGGAGAAATGCTGGTGGGTGCATCTGTGATTGTACGTGGCAGCGGTACCGGTACGGTAACCAATGTTTATGGTTTTTTTTCAATAGAACTTTCACCGGGAGAACAGATTTTGCAATTTGGCTTTTTAGGATATCAGCCGGTGGAGAGAATAGTTTCACAGACGACTCACCTGACTGTGGAGATGATTCCACAGCCTGAATTGCTGGAAGAGGTAACCATAGCGGGAGAGGAAGGAGCCGTTTCTGTACGTTCTTCACTGTTAGGGTTGGAACGTCTTGAGCCTTCATCCATTGGTCGGATGCCTGTGCTTATGGGGGAAACCGACCCATTGAAGGCCATTCAGATGTTGCCGGGAGTTTCTGCCACCAGTGAAGGCTCCAGCAATTTCACTGTCAGAGGAGGAAATCCTGATCAGAATCTTTTGTTGATGGATGAAGCCATTGTTTACAATGCCGGACATTTGCTGGGGTTCTTTTCGGTTTTTAATAATGATGCCATCAAATATGTAGAGTTGTACAAGGGCGATTTTCCTGCTTCGGAAGGCGGTCGGTTGTCTTCTGTGCTTGATGTGCACACCCGCGATGGGAATATGAAACAATTTCAGGGATCTGCGGGTATAGGTTTGATTTCCAGCCGACTCAATCTTGAAGGACCAATAAAAAAGAATAAAGCCTCCTTTCTTTTTACCGGACGACGCACCTACGCTGATCTGTTTTTGCCATTGGCCAGTGATGAGGAGTTGCACGACAATCAACTCTATTTCTACGATACCAACTTTAAAATGAACTGGATTGCCGATGAGAAAAACCGGTTTTTCCTGAGTGCTTACCTGGGGCGCGATGTTTTCAGGGACGAAATGGCCCGACTCAATTTTGGAAACCGTACTTTATCGCTTCGCTGGAATCGGGTGTTTTCTCCCTCTTTATTTGCCAATTTTACCTTTGTAAGGGGGCAGTACGACTACTTTCTGGGTACTTCCGAAACCGACATCGATGATATGGAGTGGGTTTCGGAATTTAATGACTATATGTTTGGGGCGGATTTTTCCTGGTTTCTTGCACCTGAGAAGACATTCCGGTTTGGAGCAAGATCCTTTTTTCATAGCATCGCTCCCGGAGATGTTACCGGCCCGGATGAGAATTCGTTTCTGAAGGAGGTGGAACTGCCGCAAAATAATTCGCTTGAGCATGGAGCCTATGTGAGTTACAGCAACCGGATTGCTTCCTGGTTGAAGCTCAGGGTGGGTCTCAGGTATTCCCTTTTTCAGAATGTTGGGCCCGGGAAAAGCTTCCGGTTTGATGATGCTTATGAAGTTACAGATACCATCAGCTATTCATCAGGAGATATTTTTAATTCTTACCACGGGCTTGAGCCACGTGCGGGAGCATCGGTGTTTCTGTCGCCCCGGCTCACAGCCAAAATAAGTTACAGCAGAACCCGTCAGTATATTCAATTGGCCAGTAATTCTACTTCTTCTACGCCGCTGGATGTGTGGTTTCCTGCATCACCAAATGTGAAACCGCAAACCTCTGATCAGGTCTCTTTAGGGCTTTTCGGTAAGTCACGCAATGGCGTGTTTGAGCACAGCATCGAATTTTTTAATAAATGGATGGAGAACACCATTGATTTTAAGGATCATCCCGACTTGCTGCTCAACGAAACCATTGAGGGAGAGGTGCGTTTTGGAAAAGCCTGGGCCAGAGGTTTTGAGCTGATGTCGAAGTGGAACACCGACCGTTTCTCCGGATGGGTGGGATATACATTTTTGAAATCGGAACGGGTGGCCGGGGGAATTAACAATGGGAAGCCCTTTTTGTCGCCTTATGACCATACCCATGATGTCTCTGTATTTGCCGATTATCGCCTGGCCTCGCGTGTGTCGCTGTCGGCCAACTGGGTTTACTACACCGGGTCTCCGGTGACTTTGCCTGTGGGCAGATTTGATGTTGGTGGAACGATGGTTCCGTTGTATTCCCAGCGCAATGGAGAGCGAATGCCTGATTATCACCGTCTGGACTTTTCCTGTATTATTCACAGTAAACGTGGAAAGGAAAAAGGGGGAGAGTGGGTGTTTTCTTTATACAATGCTTATGGACGAAAGAATGCATGGGCAATCAATTTTGTGAATGACGAGGAAGGAGATTCAGGTATAAGAGCGGAAAAAACATATCTTTTTTCGGTTGTGCCCTCTGTTTCCTATACGTTTAAATTTTAACGAATGAAGCAACTTGTTTTTATCATCAACATAGTTATGGCGGTTTTTCTAAGCTGGGGGTGTGCCGAGTACATCGATCTTGACCTGGAAACAAGTGATCAGAAACTGGTAGTGGATGGCATGATTACCAGTGAAAGACATATACAATATGTGCGTTTGTCCCGATCTGTGGCTTTTATGGATGATACAGTTTCTCCTCCGGTATCAGGGGCCAGAGTTTTACTGTCGGATGGTTACAATGTGGAAACTCTTCGTGAAGCGAATGAGATGGCCGGTTTTTATGTGGCAAAGAATGGTTTTGCTGCCACTCCCGGAAATTCTTACGAGCTGACTGTTTCGGAGGTGGATATAGATGGTGACGGGGTGGAGGAGTCGTATCAGGCAATTTCTTATATGCCACATGTAAACAAACCTGATTCTATCGATCTCTTGTTTGATGCATCCTGGGAGATGTGGAAAGTATTGCTGTGGTTTAACGATCCGCCCGACTCGGAAGATTATTATCTTTTTCGGGTATTGCTGAATGGGACGCTTATTTCAGAGCGGATTTCTGAGTTTACCGTGGTGAGCGACCGCTTTTTTGAGAATGGCAGAGCCGATGGTGTCTGGGTGCAGTCTATCAATGCCAATGAGGAGGCAGAACCATTACAGGAGGGGGATGTTGTAACGCTTCAGATGTGTGGAATTACTGAAGCATATTTTGATTTTGTGAAAAGTGTTCAGCGAGAAGGTCGCGGACAGTATCCTCTGTTCAGTGGGCCCCCGGCCAATGTGCCCGGTAATATCAGCAATGGGGCACTGGGGTTCTTTACAGCATTTTCGGTCTCTTATGCCAACCTGGTCGTTTCAGCCGGCTTACTGGAGGAAAAAAACAATTCCGATTAGGTCTGGATTATCCGTTAAAACAATGGGAGTAGTTGATTTTTTTATATTGCCTATAAAAAAATCAACTACTCCCATTTTATATTCTACTGACTATTCTCTACAAACTATTCCCTAACTCTAATGTAATGATGATCCAATAATGTTGAAAAACTCTTCACGTGTAGCCTGGTTCTTCAGAAAGGCACCTGTGAAATCAGAGGTGGTGGTGACCGAATGCTGCTTTTGTACTCCGCGCATTTGCATGCACATATGCTGGGCCTCGATTACTACAGCCACACCCAGGGGATTTAATGTGTTATGGATGCATTCTTTTATCTGAGTAGTCAGTCTTTCCTGAACCTGTAGGCGGCGGGCAAAAGCTTCTACCACGCGTGCAATTTTGCTCAATCCGGTGATGTGGTGGCGTGGGATATAAGCCACATGAGCTTTGCCGAAAAAAGGAAGCATGTGATGCTCACACATACTGTAAAGTTCGATGTCTTTAACGACCACCATTTGCTGATAATCTTCGCGGAACATGGCCGATTTCAGTATGTCTTCCGGATCCATATTGTACCCCTGCGTCAGGAATTGCATGGCTTTAGCCACTCTCAGTGGTGTTTTTTCCAAGCCCTCTCGGGTTTCATCTTCTCCGAGCAGCTTTAATACTTCTGTGTAGTGATCGCTGAGTGCTTCAGTGGTTTTATCGTCGTATGATTCAATTTTGGCGTATCCGTTGTCGCCATGGAGTGTATGTTCCATTTTATTTGTTTTTAATATGGCAAGCATCAGATGGGTTGCCGTTCTGGTTTGTAAGTAGTAAAGAGAAATAAAAATCAAAAATACAAAACCAATTGGAACTTGCGGGAAAAAGATCAGATAATTTCAGGTTCGCTTTAAGGCTTAACCTCAGCCTCAACCTCAGCTAACTCATCACCACCCTGTAAATCCCCCCCGGTTTACTCTTTACCAGTCCCTTAAATTCCAGGTCCAGCAGGGTTGCTGATAATTTACTGACGGGCAGGCCACATTTGAGGCTCAGCAGATTCAGATTCATCTCCTGTTCCTCAATCAGGCTTTCCATGATGGTTTGTTGTTCCTCTGTTTCGATAGTGGCAAACAGATTTCCCTGCACCGGTGGTTTTTTCTTCGTGTCCCAGCCCAGCGCATATTCCAGGTCTTCAACCGTTTCGATGAGGGCTGCAATGTTCGATTTGATAAGATAATTACAACCTGCAGAAAAGGTATCTCCCGGTCGGCCCGGGAATGCCAGTACGTCACGGTTGTAGTCTCTGGCCAGTTCGGCAGTAATCAGGGCCCCACCCTTGCGAGCCGATTGCACCACAACCAGGGCATCTGACAGCCCGGCAATGATGCGGTTGCGTTGCACGAAGTTGTATTTGTCAGGAACTGTTTCGCTGATAAATTCCGTCATCAGGGCTCCCTGTTCCAGCATTTCTCTGGCGGTATTGCGATGAATGGACGGATAGATGCGATCCAAACCATGAGCAAGCACCCCAATGGTTGGTAATCCGTTTTTCAAAGCTGCTTTGTGTGCGCAAATATCCACTCCGTAGGCCAGTCCGCTGACAATCACAGTCCCGGGATGTCTGGTCCCCAGGTCAGCCACCAGTTTTTCACACAGGTCTATACCTTCATCTGAAGGGGTGCGGGTGCCTACGATTCCAATCATTCGGGAGGCCGTCTGATGTTCCTGTCCATGAATATAAACCATCAGTGGCGCATCCTCACAGTAGGAGAGTCGGCTGGGATAATCGGTGTCAGAAAAGAAGAATGGTTTGATTTGATGTTTGTCGATGAATAGTACTTCTTTATCAGCACGTTTCATGAGCTCATTTCTGTCTATGTTCATGAGTAACTGACTGAGGGCTGGCCCTATTCCGGGGACTTTGGCCAGTGTGGGAATTTTTTCTTCAAAAAGAGCCGATTCGGACCCCAGATATGCAATAAGGTTTCGGGCCAGCTTGGGGCCTATGCCTTTGATGAGACTGAGCGCTATCCGGTGTTGTAGTTGTTTGTCAGACACAGTGTTGGGTTTTGGGTTTGCAGCTGTGAATTTATGGATTTTTTCGGTAAAAGTAAATTTTAGTCAGTATTCATTAGGGAAAGGAGAATGGTAGCTGTTTACTCAGAACCCGAAACTCAAAACCCGCAACCCGGAACTCAAAACTCATCCTCCCTGCGCACTACCCCCTAACCCCCTGAAGGGGGAACTACCACTCTCAGAACCAACACGGAACCAGAAACTCAAAACCCGGAACCCAGAACCCGGAACTCAAAACCCGGCCCCAACGTTCCAGCTAACCCCGGTGGTCACCATTCCCGGATTTCCCCGTCCCACTTCTATGAGCATGCTGAAGCGGTCGGTTAGAAAATACCGCAATCCGAAAATAGGGCGGATGCGAACCTTGACGTCCGATTCTTTATTGTTTTCAAAGGCTTCTGTTTCAGTATTCCAGACAGATTCCTCTGTGGATTTTTCAAAGGCCAGTTGAGCCACCCCGGAAACATAAAAGTCAAAATCGCCCAGGAACCATTTATATCCGCTCAAAGCTTCAATCCAGTGTGCGTAATGGATGGTGGCAACAGCCCCCGTGCTGAATGTGCTGTAGCGTAATTCATTGTTCGGGATGGTGTCGTTGTTGTATTTGTCGCGGTTGTAGCCGATAAAGCCCCCGGCACTGAAATAATCATTGATTCCCCGTTCCACAAAGAAGGAGGTAGGTGGAATTTTACTGATGGAATAGCCGTCATAGTTGTCAGAATCCGAATAATCGGCAAAGGATATTTTGGGGCTGATGAGCCAGGAGTCAGCATTGTATTGGGCGCGGATTGCGGATGCTGCGAGAATCAGTATAAGGATTAAATGTAATTTCTTTTCCATGTTCAAAAAAGATATAGTCAGTAGTTAGTAGTTGGGGGCTTCGGGCACTAAAACGCTGATTAAACCAATGGTGTTGTGTAAATTGTATATCCTAACGGTGTTTTGGTTTTAATAAGAAATGAGTTTACAGGTAAATTCATTTTTTTGGGTGGGAATTGAGCGTCACAAATGTACAATGAAACGGCATTTCTTCAAAAACGGGATGTGGTTATTTGGTTTTAGAAGATTGTTTTTTCTACGTGTCACCCCATCCGGGGCTACCATACTGCCGCCCCTGCCGGGGCTGTTTCAATTTGAACAGAAAAACCGAATGTGATTTGTCCTTTACCTGTGATAGGGGAATATTATTTGGGATATTCGAAATTATCAATGTATTTGCCTCAGCCCCCGGAGGGGGGCGACAGTTTGGTAGATAGATGACAATATACAAGATAAGCCCCGGCGGGGTGACAGATACGACCAAAACGCTTATTTACCATAATCATCACCCTCTTAACCGAGCTTGATAAAAAGCCTCTATTCTTCCACCAAAAACCTTAAATCTTCCATTAATACACATTGTCTTTCTTGCTGATGCCCTTGAAATTACCCATGGTTCAAATGTTAAAATTCAGTGATACTGATATTTTATGCCTTTCAGGGCCAACTTTTTTAATAGTTTTGCGTAAAAATATTACCTGAGATTTTTTGTTTTTTGCATAAATTAATGTTTTTTTATGTTTAAGAATGTGAGACCTTTATGTGGTGCCCGTCTATAAAGTCGGAAAAGTTTGTAAAAAGTCATGTGTCTGGTCAGAAAGTGCCAGTTGCAAGGCTTGCGAAGCTGCCAAAAACGGAGTTTACTTGGGTCAATGAGTGATTTGGCGGCAAGCGTAACGACGCAAATGCTATTTTATGGACAGACATTATGTAAAGGCAATAAATTCAGGGATTAACCTTATATACAACCCCGCCCAAAAGGAAAAAGAAAAGAAAACCCCGACTGCAAAAATGTTCTGACTTTTTTGTTTTTAAAAATTGGCAGAACGCTTAATGATGCAGTCTGAGCTTGTGACACCAAGGGCCATGGATGATCACCTTCTGACAAAATAGAATCCCGTTTATGGTTTTGGTGTATGGTAACCGTTGTAATTGATAGTTACCGGTTGCAGGTTTTAATGCTTCCCGCGTGGAGCAAAATTTGTATAAGCGGATGAATAAAGGTTTACAAGGAAAGAGGAATTCGATCATCAATAACTCGCTGAAAAGTTTGCTGCTTTTTGTCGGGCTTTTTGTGTTTGGGGGATTTGTTCATAATTTAAATGCACAAACTTACATTAATGTTTCCCTTACAACCTGTGGAGGTAGTTTTCTTACAGGTGATCAGTTGATGGATGCTGGTGGAGTTCCTGATGGACATAGGTCTGGTGGAACATGGATTGATGATGATGGATTGACTTTCTCGGATTATGGGGCTAATCCCCTTATTACAGGATTTGATGAAAGTGTAGGAAGTTATTCCATCCTTTGGCAAAGAACTCCTTCCAAAATTTATTCTTTTAATATTTCGGTTCCTTCAACAGCTGTTTCCTATTCACTTTTAAATGAATCCGGTAATTCCTCTGATGTAATTAGTTCAGGAGCTATCCAAGATTTTGAGGTAACTCCTACCAATGGTTCCTCCATTGTTTTTTACGAAACTGTAATGCCAGATGGTACTCCGTCAGTTGTTCAGAGTGGATCTTCCTCGACTTTTTCGTATAATGTTCCGGCAACCGGAGTTTATCAAATTCATGCGGTAATTACTGACCCGGGTGGCTGTGTTGTAATGACTGACCCGATTGAAATATCGCAGGGAACCTTACAACTTAGAGTCGAGGGAGGACAGTCAATTTGTGATGGGACCTATGGGTACAATCTTTTTGTCAGACCATATGACCCGGATCTCAACTATGCCTGGGAGTATGATGATGGTTCCGGGTGGACGGTAATTGCCCCTTCTTCTCCATATGATGCAACAACGGTTACCGGTCCTGGCGATTACAGGGCTTTTGTTTATACAGGTAATTATGGTAACAGACAGCATACCTCAGAAATTGTAACAGTTCAAAACTACTCATTACCTGAGGTTACCATTGATCCATCCGGATTTGCTGCTTTGTGTGATGCGACGGCAGGAGTAACCCTTGAAGGACGCATGGCTACGTCACATTCAGAGCCTGTCACTTATGAGTGGACCCGGAATGATATTCCTTATAGTACAGGGGATTTGAATGCTTCGCCCTATACGAATTCCAGTACGGTCTATTCAACTGCTTCGTATGACTTTCGGGTTTATGAAACCAATAATCCCTTGTGTTATCGTTCGGCAACAGAGGATGTTACCGTGGTTACACCCATGGCAACAATGGAAGCCGAGAATATGGGCGGCTGTGGCCCAGTGGAACCCTCATTTCTTGTTGAGATAATAGGACAGCCCGGAGATAGTTGGGATGTGACTATTTCTGATGGTAGTGGTGGGACTGCCACTGCATCTCTTAACGATCCGGATAATGATGGGGCAACTTCAGCATCTATCCCCTGGGGAGCTGTAATTAATACTTCTACGACATTCTCATTAAATGCTGTTTCAACTTCTGCCTGTAATATTACAGACTTTAGCAATCCTGTTCTTTTTGAGATTAATAATTATCCACTTATATATGATGTTTCCGGTATAGGATGTGCTGGTACCAATATTCAGATTGATTTGTCCGATAGTGAGGGAGATGTGGATTATGAGCTTTATGGACCTTCAGGTACCGTTATTGCTACTCAAAATGGAACTGGAAATCCCATTAGTTTTAATGTTTCAGCAGCTGCTGCGGGTGATTATGAAATAAGAGGGGTTCGTGGTACTTGTACAGAATGGATGAATGGGACGATCACTGTTGCCAATACACCTGTCGATAAAACAGTAAACCTTATCGGGTCACAATGTTCGGGCGATACTCACACAATAAGAGTATTGGCTTCAGAGGATGGAGTGTATTATTCTCTTTATCTTGACGATGGAACATTGGTGCAGTCGCCCCGTACCATTGCAGGAGGGGGTGATCTTGATTTTTCCGGTGTTGATATTGCCGGAACTTATGAAGTGCTTGCTGAAAGGGGATCGTGTTCACGTATAGTCGGTAGTCCGGTTAGAATTTTCAAAACCCCGGATATGCAAAACATTGTGGATACTGAGGGCTGTGAGGGTACCCCGTTAACAGTTGCGTTGGACGGGTCAGAAAATAATTTTGACTATCGTTTATTTGATAATATAAATGGAACCGGAACTAATATTCAGACCCGAACCGGAGATGGAAATCCAATAACATTTAGTAGTAGTATTTCTGCCGGAGGTACTTATTCTATAATTGCTTCAAATCCATTAAGTCCCGGAGGTGCATGTACAACTGATCTGGGGGATATTGTTATTTATGAAACCCCCGATTTAACTTATACGCTTTCAACTACTACAGTTGGACCTGTGTGCGAAGGGGGATCACATACCATTCAGCTTTCTGATTCGGAGGTAGGTGTTTTATACAGACTTTACCGAGACGATTTTACCGGATCTCCGGTTACTTCAGTATGGGGAGATGGTAATGATGTCAATTTTCCTGTTCCTCAATCGGTTGCCGGAACTTATCTGGTAGCGGCTGTTAATAATAATTGTGAATATCCTCTGACCGGTCAGCAGGTTGTGATAAGTGAAACACCTGACGATTTTGATGTTACGGGTGGCCCTTTTTGTGTAGGAGAGAATGTAACTATTAATGTTTCTAATTCCGAAACCGGTGTTTCTTATTTATTGTATAGAGATGGTTCCCCTTATGCCGGCTCTGAGCTGAGTGGGACAACAGGCTCCCCTATTCAGTTCTCAGCTGCCTATCCTGAAGGAAATTATACCGTTGTTGCCGAACTGAATGGCTGCATGACACCTATGAACGGAAGTGTAGATGTCAATCCAATACCGGTTGTTTCGATCGCTCCTTTTCCTGATCATTATTGTTCAGGGGCAGGAGATCAGACAATTTATGGAAATCCGACAGGGGCAAATACCGATAATAGCTGGTTGGTTCAGGGGCTGGGCAATCCATCATGGTTTACAAATCATGATGGAAGTTCTGCAACTTTTAATGTTGATGATGCCTTGTTAAACGTTAACGGATCCCAAACTTTTACCTTTGTATATACTTATACCAATCCAATTACCGGATGCTCTAATTCGGCATCAGAAAGTACAACTTTCCATGAAGATCTGACGGACAATATTGATTTCCGGTATCAGGATGCTACCGGTTGGCATACCTTTCCTGCTACAGGAAATCTGATTCTTTGTCAGGATGATGCCTCTATTAATCTTGAAGGATTCTTTATTGATACAGGAGTTGCCATTGGTGGCGGTGACTTTTCCGGTAATGGCGTGGATGATGCTACTGCTGATGATGGCCTGGCAATTTTTGATCCGGCAGTAGCCGGCAACGGGACTCATACCATTACGTTCGATTATACCGATATTAATGGATGTTCGGGAAGTGTAAGTTACAATATACAAATTGGAACAAATCTTCAATTTAGTAGTAATCTTGTTGATACTTATTGTATTAGTGATAATTCTACTTATACCATTTATGGAGAACCGGTAGATGGAACATTGCCTGATGGTGGAACTATTAATCTTTACCGGACAACTTTGCCGTTGGATGGCACAGAAACTGCTATAAGTACGGTAACCAGTACAACAGCCAACCCTGAAATGGATTTTGTTCCCTCGAACCTGGGAGCAACTGATGAAAACTATGTGTTTGAGTATAGTTATGATTACAATGGTTGTGAAAATATTATAACCCATGAAATTCTTATCCCGGCTGAACTGGATGCTTCATTTACCAGTCCTCAAACTGAATTTTGTATAAACGATTCCCCCGTTCTCTTTACACCCACGCAGCCAGGTGGTAACTATTCAGGAAATGGTGTGTCGGGTGACAGTTTTGATCCCTCTCTTGCCGGACAAGGGGTACATGATATTACCTATTCCATAAATACCGGTGGTTGTTATTCTGAATCAACTATTTCGTTAACGGTTTATGATCCTCCGATTGCTATTGTTTTGGCTGATAATGAATTTTGCCAGAATGATGCTACCCTTTATCCGCTACAGACCAACAATCTTGTATTGTCAAGTGGAGTTTATGATGCTGATGCCGGATTTGAAAGTGCAGAATATACTTTTTCTGCACCGAATGAGTGCCTGTTTACTGTGGACGGCGCTGGTAACCGTACTTATTTTCAAACAAATACTACTCCTGTAGGTGATGGAGATGCACCCATTTATTTTGATCCTACATTAGCACCTGTTGGTACATTTGATATTACTTTAGTTTTTGATAATACCGCTGCCGGACAATGTGAAAAGACTGAGACTTTTGAAGTAACAGTTATAGAGACTCCTTCAGTTAACTTCGGAACTACTGATCCTCTTGAATTCTGCCAAAACAGTTCTCCTGTTATTTTTGAAGGCCGATATGCTGGTGGTGGTGCGACTGGTTTAGGTTATTTCATGCTCGGAAGCCCGGGCAACCCTACTGCTCCTGGAATTGACAATGAAGTTGATGGTGCCGGAACTGATAACAACGGTCGTGCAGAGTTCGATCCATCACTGGTTGCTGCATCCTCGGCAGAACAGATTACTTATGTTTATGAGCAAAACGGATGTACTTCCACCCGTACCAAAGAATTTAACATACGTTCGGCACCAACTGTCTTTGACGTAACTCCGGCTACACCTAACGGAGGAATTTATTGTTTTGGAAGTGATGCAACTATAGGTTTGAGTTCTTCAGAAGAAGATGTGTTTTATGAATTGTTAAGAGATGGGACTGTTGTAGATGATTATACTGGTTTAGCGTCGGAAACTTCTTTTACTTTTCCGGCGGTAACCGAAGAAGGTACGTATACTGTGCGTGCTGAATTACCTGCTACTGCGGATGCCTGCACCTCCATGATGAACGGCTCCGTCGAAGTTCGCGAAAACAAAGTAACTGCAGTTGTTGACTATACCATTAACCCCACCTGCAATGGGGCACTTGACGGAGAAATCCATGTTTCCGCTTCCAGTCTTTCTTCTGATTTTACTTATACCCTTGCCGAGGATGATGGAACAGGAACTTTTACTGATATTGCTACCAGTAACACCGGTGAATTTACCGGTTTGGGAGGTGGTATTTATGAGATTACTATAGTTGATGGGTACGGATGTCCTCTTGCTGAAGCCTTAAGCACAGTTACGTTGACTGAACCTAATGCAATTGCATTAACGCCAAGTAATGTAAATGATGTCACCTGCTATGGTTGGAATGATGGTTCTTTTAGAATTGCTGCAACCGGCGGTAAATCAGGAAGCTATGAGTTTAGTTTGAATGGAACACCATGGGTAACCAACGGTTCCTCCCAATATACCTTTACCAATTTATATGCAGGTACCTACGATGTGCAGGTGCGTGATGCCGGTAACCCTTCATGTGTTCAGACACTTGCAGCTGGTAATGAGGTTGATATTGATGAACCGAATGGACCGGTTACTATAGCCAGCAGCAGTAGTGTGACTAACGTTGATTGTACCACTCCTGGCGAGATACAAGTCGAGGGTGACCAAGCAGGGTATTCTGGCGCCTTTAATTATGTTTTATACAGAGAGGCCTCCCCGGGTAACTGGGTGCAGGTAGATGATGATAATCAGCCGGATGGTACCCCTGCAGTGTTCCCCATAACCATTGGCGGAGATTATCGGGTAGATATCTTTGGTGAGAATAACTGCTCAACATCAGGCTATTACAATGTTAAGGCCCCGGCCAGTAAACCTGTCGTTAATTTGGAGGCTATTACCAATGAATCTACTCCGGGTGCAGGAGATGGTAGTATTGAAATCGGCATTACCGGTGGGGTTGCTCCTTTTATAATCGACTGGACAGGCACGGGTGTTACCGATGGAGTGACGCTTCAATCGAATTTATCAGCCGGAACTTACTCTGTTAGAGTAACTGATGCCAATGGTTGTTTTGACGAATTGCTCAATTTGGATGTTGATGACAATGATGCCCTTGGTTTAACTGTCTTATCCAAAAATCCTGGTCCATGCTTCGGCAACAACAATGGCGAAATCAGTCTGACTGCCACAGGTGGTGTACTGCCTTATGCACCTATTACACTGACCAACAGTAGTGGTGATGTGATTACTCCTTCTAGCTCCGGAGATACTTATGCCAACTACACCGGGTTGGTGGCTGGAAATTACACTGCCACAGTGGTTGATGGTCAGCCGCTTAGTTATTCTGAAAATATTACACTTTCCCAAGATCCTGAATTGATCCTCTCCTTTACCAAAAACTCAGATGCTGAGTGTTTTGGGGGTAATGGTGAGATAACTTTTAGTGCAACCGGTGGAACCGGAGTAGGTAGTTATGAGTTTACAGTTATACCTCAAACTGGAACACCTGATACTTATGCTGCTGGTCAAAGTAATCTTCCATTATCAGCCGATACTTACGAACTTCAGGTTCGCGACGCTGACGGTTGCTACGACAACCACTTCTTTGAAATCACTGAACCCAATGAGCTTACTGTCAATGTGGAAGATATTCAGCATGTGAAATGTAATGCTGGCAATGATGGAGAAATAACTGTTTCAGTAAATGGGCGACCTGGTGGGACAACCTTTGATTATGTCTGGGAGTATAATGATGGTGTTTCTGGTTGGAATCTGCATAGTAGTGTTACCGGAACTTCTTCCAATACCATAACTTCACTTTTTGCAGGAACCTATCGTGTTTCTGTGAGAGAATCCGGAACGACTTGTCCATTAAGTGTTTCTGGTAACATTGGTGTGGATGAACCTATGCAGCTTGACTTACAAGTTGAAAATACAACACATGTTACCACTTGTAACGGAGAAAGTACCGGAAGTGTGCGTCTGTCTGTCACTGGTGGCACCGGACTTTACATAATAAACTACGGCACAGTCTCAGATTCATGGGATGGTCTGAACGATTACACGGTTACAGGACTTTCAGCCGGTTCTTATACTTTTGAGGTGGTTGATGACAACGGATGCTCATCTACTGAAAGTGTGACCATTACAGAACCAGATCCATTTTCTGTAAGCGTTACCGATTACGGTATCGAATGTGAGGATCTGACCAGCGGTTACGTAAACTTCGATGTTTCAGGTGGTTTGGATGATGGCGCCGGTAATTATACCTACCATGTGCGTGTGGTTCGGCAGGAAAATAATCAGGTTTATATTAGCAATGATGTTACTGTGGCTGCACAGCCGGAAACAATTTCAAGTGATGCTCTCATTGCTGGAGCTGACAAATTAATCGAAGGCACTTACACCCTTCAGGTTTACGATGCCAATTCTTCTGATCCTTCAAACTGTATGTTTGAAACTCAGTTTTCATTAGAGAATATCACCATCGAAGATACATTAGTTCATCCTACGTGCAGTGGCCTGGACAATGGAAGTATCGATATCACTGTTAGCGGAGGATCAGGTGTATATAATTATACTTGGTACGACGGTTCGATTGCTCCTGGAAATGAATTGTCATCCATTACTAATGAAATAATAGACCTTTCACCGGGTACTTATTTTGTAGAGGTAGAAGATGATAATGAAGGTTGTGTTATTACCCGAGATTATACCATAGCTTATACCAATACGTTAGCTGTCGCTGTTTCTAAAACAGATGTCAGCTGTTTCAACAGCACTGATGGTAGTGTAACTGCTACTGCATCAGGAGGCGTTGCTCCTTATGATTATATCTGGGAAAAATACAATACTACAACAAGTGCATGGGAAACCCTGATGAACAGTCAGACACTTGATCCTGTAGGAATTGGTGATTACCGCGTGACTGTGACTGATGCTAATGGTTGTACCATAGCAGCTGATCCATCAACAACTGTAACAGTTGGTCGTCCAGATGATTTTACTATTGATAGTCATGCAGTTAATAATCATGTTTCCTGTAATGGTGGAAGTGATGCTAGTTTTACAATAATTCCTGATCCTGATCCTGTGGTTTCAGGAAGGAACTTTGAATATAGTATTGATGGCGGCACCACCTGGCAAATCAACGAAACTTTCTCCGGTTTATCTGCCGGCGGTTACCAGGTTTCTATGCGCGAACGTGATTCGGCTCAACCTTATTGTACCAAGTATGATATTGAAAGTGTTGTAATTACAGAGCCTTCGGCGTTGGTTGTTGATTTGGTAAATATTGTTCCTGTTGATTGTAAAGGAAACAGTACCGGTTCTATTGAAGTTGAAGTTCCGTCAGGAAGTGGCACATCACCCTATACTTATCAATGGTATCGGGTTACTGGTAGTGGTAATATAAGTATTTCTCCTTCGCTGCCTGCAACTCCGTATCTTGCTGAGGGTCTTAGCGCCGGCGATTACCGGGTTCGTGTGACTGATGACAATGGTTGTGTGGTATGGTCAATGATTTATGAAGTGACCGAGCCCTTGACTTCTCCAACCATCACTGTGGAAAGCGTGATCAATGTTTCTGCTGCTGCTGGTAACGATGGAAGTATCGAAGTCAGTGTAACCGGCGGAACAGGTGTTTACTCCTTCGATTGGGAAGAAGTGGATGGAACTGGTGCTCTGATTGATGATCTCAGTACACACCCTGATGATAATTCCAATGTTATTGATGGCTTATCAGCCGGAAATTATAGGGTGAATGTATTGGATGGCAATAGCTGTCCTGTTAGTCAAATCGTTACAATAACAGAGCCGGGTGCCTTATTGCAATTAAATGCATCAAGTGTTTCTCCTCAACCGTGTAATGACGCTGTAAATGGAGAAATTCAATTAGTCGCTACCGGAGGTCAGGCGCCTTATACCTTCACACTTACACGTCAGCCGGGTACAGCTATTGCTGCGTCCAGTATATCAGGAGGTTTTGCCTATTACGACAATCTCGAACCGGGTTATTACAACGCTCAGGTCGAGGACGACAACGGTGTGGTTGAAACAATTACCAATATTCATCTGACTGTTCCTGATCCTGTCGCGCTGACAGTGACCAAGGATAATGATGCTACTTGTTATGGAAACAGCGATGGACAGATCACTATTCAGGTTACGGGGGGAACGCCTTTTGCAGGAGATCCATTGGATGCTTCCATTCCTGATGTAGATTACTATTCTTATACCATCACTCCCCAAAACGGATCTGCAATAAACGGATTTGTTGAAGATGATGGCACAGGCAACTTTGTATTAGTGAATAATACTTTACCTGCTGATGATTATGAAATCGTAGTCGCTGATGCAAACTACTGTAGTGATTTAGATGCTTTTACGATTAATCAGCCGAACGAGTTGACCATTGATTTGACAGGAAAACAGGATGTTACCTGTTTTGATGGCAATGATGGTTCGCTTTCTGTGAAAATTAACGGTCGTCCTGCAGGTACTTCTTTTACTTATATTTGGGAAATTGACGCAGACAAAAATGGTACCTGGGCTGCTTACCCTGCAACTACAGGCACCTTAACCAATCTTGAGTCCGGGTATTACAGAGTTACTGCTGAAGAGGCATTAACCAATTGTCCGGTTCCTCCATTAACAATAGAAATAGATGAGCCCGCTGAAGTCGTGCTGACTCAGGTGGCTAAAAACAATGTGACCACTTGTAATGGAGATAACTCAGGAAGCGTACGTTTTTCTGTAGTCGGTGGTACTGCACCTTACACTATTAAGTATGGTACCGTTGAAACTTCATGGGATGGTACCGGAGATTTCACTGCCACAGGTCTTACCGCTGGTTTCTATGACTTTGAAGTCTTTGATGCCAATGGTTGCAGTGATGATATTCCGAATGTGGAAATTACAGAACCTGCTCCCTTACAAGTAACCAATTTTGATTACGGTATTCTGTGTGATCAGCTGACCAGTGGCTGGCTCATTTTTGATGTTGCCGGTGGTGTGGACGATGGAGGTTTCAGATATGATGTTCGTCTGATACGTCAGGAGAACAATCAGGAATATTACAACAATATTGAAACAACTTCCCCGGTAAATATTACCAACCTGATCGAAGGAACTTACACCCTGGAGGTTTTCGATGCCAACTCCACAGCTTCTGATGGTTGTTTGTTTACTTATGATTTTTCATTAGAAAATATTTCTATTGATGCGACTGTGATTCAGCCAACTTGCAGTGGTCAGGACAATGGAAGTATCGATATTACTGTCACTGGTGGCTCAGGAAGTTATACATACAATTGGTCTGATGGTTCAGGATCTTTTACTTCCACCGATGAAGATATTTCAAATCTGGCACCGGAGACTTATACCTTAGTGTTGACAGATGCCGTTCATGGATGTAGCGTACTTCCGGAACCAGAGTTTGATCTTAATTATACCAATACCCTTTCCGTTGATGCTTCAGCCTCTGATGCAAGTTGCTATAATGCAGCAGATGGCAGCGTTACTGCTACTGCAACAGGTGGTTTAGCTCCTTATGATTATATATGGGAGAAATACAATTCAACTTCAGGACTATGGGAGCCATTGGCGAATCGCCAAACCATTGATCCTGCAGGACTTGGAATCTACATGGTTACTGTTGTTGATGCTAATGGATGTGAAGTAGCTACGGAAAATGATCCAACCAGTGTTGATGTATTAACAGTTGGGCAGCCGGATGATTTTAGTTTTTCAATTGTCGATCCTGTTGCCGATATTACGAATGTCACCTGCAATGGAGGCAACGATGGTAGGTTTGAGGTAACTCCCAGTCGGGCAGACAACTTCGAGTACAGCATTGATGGTGGAGCCACCTGGCAAATCAGCCCGGTATTTGACAATCTCGCCGCCGGAGTGTATGCTGTTTCCATGCGCGACCTTGATACCAGTGCGCCTTATTGTACCAAGTTAGATATCGATAATGTTGAAATCACCCAGCCCGATCCGATGGTGATTGCTCTGGATAATCTTGAAGACGTTGATTGTCATGGAACAGCTACGGGATCTCTGATTGAGGTAAGTGTGGGCGGTGGAACTCCCAATATGACCAGTGGAACACCGGTTTATACTTATCAATGGTATCGTGTTGAAAGTGGTGTGAATGATATTTTGGTAGGAGAAAACACTAATGTTTTAGCTGATCGTCCCGCCGGAGATTACCGTGTGCGCATTTTCGATGATAATATTTGTGATCTTTGGTCGGATATTTATACTATTTCCGAACCGGCAACTGCTCCGGCCATTACCATTGAAAATGAAGTGCATCCAAGTGCACCGGGTGCTTCTGATGGTACCATTACCATCAGTATTTCAGGGGGCACCTCTCCATACAGCATTGCATGGGTAAATGCTGCAGGCGTTAGTTATGGAACAGATGCTTCCATCTCTGGCCTTGTGCAGGATAGTTATACAGTCACCGTTACAGACGCTAATAACTGTCAGGTAGATGAAACTATTACTTTGGCGGATCCAGGCACAGCGCTTAATCTGACGATTGAAGAACAAACTCCTCCTGGTCCTTGCAACGTATCCACCCCAGCAAAACCTTATTCCTGGAGTAATTTTTTATCAATAAATTGCGGCAAAAGTTCTTTGAAATTTTCGGCAGGTGTGATGTGGAT
>NZ_PVTS01000014.1 GCF_003003035.1 Marinilabilia salmonicolor
ATCCACATCACACCTGCCGAAAATTTCAAAGAACTTTTGCCGCAATTTATTGATAAAAAATTACTCCAGGAATAAGGTTTTGCTGGGGTGGATACTTTTGAAAGCAATTCACAACAGTACCGTTTTAGCCTCATTTCTCGCCGGCTGTCAGCGCTACTGCAAAGATACATTTTGAAAGCAATTCACAACGTGTAATTGTGTTGAGAAACGGCGAACAGAGCTGTCAGCGCTACTGCAAAGATACATTTTGAAAGCAATTCACAACAATCAACGGTAAAACAACAGGAGTAACAATGCTGTCAGCGCTACTGCAAAGATACATTTTGAAAGCAATTCACAACAAAACATCTATTTCTCCAATGTAGATAGAGGCTGTCAGCGCTACTGCAAAGATACATTTTGAAAGCAATTCACAACTAAAGGAACTGAACTAATTCATTTGTAAAGCTGTCAGCGCTACTGCAAAGATACATTTTGAAAGCAATTCACAACAAAAGTCGTTAGGGCTGCTTGAATATTGGGCTGTCAGCGCTACTGCAAAGATACATTTTGAAAGCAATTCACAACCACCAGTAAACTGATGTTTCGTGATTTGAAGCTGTCAGCGCTACTGCAAAGATACATTTTGAAAGCAATTCACAACACCTAATCGCGCTAAATTCTCCTGAAGCTCGCTGTCAGCGCTACTGCAAAGATACATTTTGAAAGCAATTCACAACTAATACGGTTGATGCACTTTCAGTGTTTAAGCTGTCAGCGCTACTGCAAAGATACATTTTGAAAGCAATTCACAACAACTTGGGTATTGCGGTCAACGTTCCAGCGCTGTCAGCGCTACTGCAAAGATACATTTTGAAAGCAATTCACAACTACATCATTAAGGCTAATTTTAAAGTCCTGGCTGTCAGCGCTACTGCAAAGATACATTTTGAAAGCAATTCACAACCAACTCATATCTGTGGGCTGAAGATTTGATGCTGTCAGCGCTACTGCAAAGATACATTTTGAAAGCAATTCACAACTCATGGGCGATGCATTGCGTCCGGCAACTTGCTGTCAGCGCTACTGCAAAGATACATTTTGAAAGCAATTCACAACAATTAATAGCCGACAAAGAAGCTCGCAACTGCTGTCAGCGCTACTGCAAAGATACATTTTGAAAGCAATTCACAACGCACACATTTGGCAACCGGATACCCCAGGGGCTGTCAGCGCTACTGCAAAGATACATTTTGAAAGCAATTCACAACGGGCCGTTGCCAGTGCCATAAAAAAAGATGGCTGTCAGCGCTACTGCAAAGATACATTTTGAAAGCAATTCACAACCGGCACAGGCAGCGGTATAAAAAACAAAAGGCTGTCAGCGCTACTGCAAAGATACATTTTGAAAGCAATTCACAACAGGCTTTGGGCCACTTGCAAAAACTTCTTGCTGTCAGCGCTACTGCAAAGATACATTTTGAAAGCAATTCACAACTACTGCAAATGACTTTATTATTATGCGTGGCTGTCAGCGCTACTGCAAAGATACATTTTGAAAGCAATTCACAACACACATTGCAAACACGCCAATGAATAATTGGCTGTCAGCGCTACTGCAAAGATACATTTTGAAAGCAATTCACAACAAGAACTTGAAAAGACTCTCAAGGACTTGAGCTGTCAGCGCTACTGCAAAGATACATTTTGAAAGCAATTCACAACCATGACCGGTTAAGGGCATAAGGGAAAGAAGCTGTCAGCGCTACTGCAAAGATACATTTTGAAAGCAATTCACAACAGGTCGGCATCTTTATCCTGAACCGTGGCGGCTGTCAGCGCTACTGCAAAGATACATTTTGAAAGCAATTCACAACACCAATTCCGTGAGTTTTGCATGAGTGTGCGCTGTCAGCGCTACTGCAAAGATACATTTTGAAAGCAATTCACAACCAAAGCCAATCAGTATGTGACGGTGCGACAGCTGTCAGCGCTACTGCAAAGATACATTTTGAAAGCAATTCACAACGCGAGACGGGAGAGATGCAGCACGAGAATAGCTGTCAGCGCTACTACAAAGATACATTTTGAAAGCAATTCACACAGGTTAAAATTAGTAGTGAAACCGTTTCCACCTTACTTCAAGGCTGTTTCATCGCAGACCACAAAAAAAGGCTCCACTTGCGTGAAGCCTTTTTGATGTTACTTTCCTTATTTTTATTTCGATGTTTTCAGGCCTTTTATAAATCCGTAATAGGCCGGTTTGGGATTCATGTTTTCGTCATAGATACATGGCCAGTCATTCAGGTCAAAGAATGACGGAATCCAGGAGTGTTTGTCGCTAAATCCCCACACGGTCATTCCATAACGTTGTTGTTTCGGGACATTCCGAATGTATGCTTCTGCCAGCCATTGGTATTTGTCAGCCTGAGCCTGAAGCATTTCTTCGGTCAGTTCGTCGTAAATTTGTATTCCGCCACCGGGGGTGTCGTCATGTTTATTGAAAATAATGTCAATCTCGGAAAGATGAATCTGCAAGCCGGTTTCTGCTGCTTTTTTGAGTGCGTATTCGATGGTTTTTTCGTCTGTATCCATGCGGATATGCATTTGGAAGCCGATTCCGGAGATGGGTACATTCTGAGCTCTTAGTTTTTCTATCATGCGCAGCATAGAGTGCAGTTTCACAGTGTCCCGCTCAATATTGAAATCATTGTAAAAAAGGACTGCCCCAGGGTCTGCCTTATGTGCCAGTTCAAAGGCCCGGGCAATGTAACCTTCACCCATGGTTTTGTACCAAATAGATTTTCTGAATTCTCCTGTGCTGTCGAGCAGCGCTTCATTGACGACATCCCAGCCGGCCACTTTCCCCTGGTATCGTTTGCCGTAGGTGAGAATGTAATCTTCCATGATTTTGTCGAGGGCAGTACTATCCGGTTCCATCTCATTGATCCATCGGGGAGTTCCTGAATGCCAGATGAAAGCATGTCCGTGAAGTCGGATGTTGTTTTGTTGTGCATAATGGACCACATCATCCACATGTTTCCAGTTGTATTCATTTTCTGAGTGATGAACAGCATACATTTTCATGCCATTTTCGAGGGTGATGCTGTTAAAATCCTTTTTAACAATTGCTTGTATGGAACTGTCTTTAACCAGTTGGTGAGCCCTGATAGCTGTTCCAATCGGGAATGAAGCACTGTCTTTCAGGTTTGAGGAGGGGTGGGGTGTTTGACAGCCCATTAGAATAAATGCGGGCAGAAGAAGCAAAAGTTTTTTCATCCGTTTAAAATTTTGTAATTATGTGATAAAGAACTAATTAAAAATTTGAGAACGAATGGAACCGCTTCGCTCTCGCATAATATTTTTTAAACAGGTTCTCTTGTGATTTATTTTTAAAAAATATCATGCTCGTTTCATTAGTTTATGGTTTATCTAAGTTGTTGGTGTGGTGTAGTTTATGTTGAAAATTTGGGTTTGATTCATCAATAATCGCATTGGTAAGAATTAGATTTTTTGGCGGAAGGGTAAAGTGCGTACATTTAGTACGGAAAAAAAGCAAATGGGTTTTCTATTTTTTATTATTGTTAAGAGATTTTCGGCGCTTTTGTTTTGAAGTCCGGGATCTTATTCAAATGTCGGTGGAAAATTGCCTTCCTGGTGAGTTGGGTTTTTGAAAATACATTTGACTTCGTCAGGATTTTTTTACGAAGTAATTATTTAAGTGATACTAATTTGCTATTTTCGGTTTACCTAATTCCCAGTCTGCTTTGTTTATTATATCCTGAATTAAAACAATATTTGCGATTATGAGAATTCTGGTTTTCCTTGGTTTAGCTCTTCTTTTTTTTCTCCTGTAGCAGAACAAGTAACGGACATCTTAGCTTTTATGATGCAAGTGCGGAAGATGGTTATAATTATCCCTTTTTCTTGTTTCTTCCTGATGGGATATCTGCTGAAAAGCAGTTGACATTGATTTTAGAACCCAACAATTCAGGGTTTTCTGCATCAGGAACCTTTGCCAACAGGTTTACGGCATTGCATCCGGATAAAGTAAAGGCTGTAGCTGCGGGGGGTATTAACGGACTTCTGATCTTACCTTGCGACTCACTGCAGAATGTTGCACTTCCTTATCCATTGGGCGTCAGTGATATGGAGTTTCTGATAGATGTGGGTTTCCAGAAATCTGCTTTTGCAGTCACACCACAATTTCTTTTTATGGGAGCATTGGATGACAACGATGCTATCCCCTATGAAGACGGGTATAGCATTCAGGAAAGAGAGCAGGTCTTTCAGTTGCTGGGCAAACAAATGATGCCGGACAGATGGGAGAACTGTATTGAAATATACCAACAACAGGGAGTGAATGCTGTTTTTAAAACTTACCAGGGCATCGGGCATGAACAAACTCCGGAGATAAAAGATGAAATACTGGCTTTTTTCAAAGACAAGATGGAGTAATTTTATTACACATTTTCTACAATATCAGAAACTCTTTAAGATCCGATTGCAAAATATCTTCCAGCAGTTTCCTGTTTTTGTAACTTGTCCTCGCAAATTGAAACGCAAAAACTCCATGTTTTTTGTAATCAATCTTACGCAGTTCCAGTGGATCTTCAAAGTATGTACGGAACTTCTCGTAATCTATCTCTTTTATATTATCAGCAGGTATGTCCTTAGGTAAATCCGCAACCACCATGCTGTAGATATCATCGTTTTTATCTTTCAAAATGGCTTCCCAGTCGGGCTGTTTTTGCTCAAAGAAATATTCATAGACATTTATTCCGAAGGCGTACCAGGCAATGTCGGTGACGCACCATCCGGCAAAACGCATGGGGTTTACTTCAATAGGAATTATATGATTGTTTGAATCTACTCTGAACTCAATGTGCATGGGGAAACCACGTAACTCAATGAGGTCTCCCATTTTGCTCAGAAACTGTGTGAATGATTCAAGGTGCTCCTCAATAATTTGTTTGGAGGTAATGTAAACCCTGTCGCTTACGTCCTCTGCAGAAGAGAAAAGATGCTTCAGGATGTTCAGAACAACAGGTTCTCCGTTTCTGTCGTAATAGACATCTACGGCAAATTCATCTCCCGGGATAATTTCTTCAAGTATGAAATTGGAGACATTGATCACTTCGCCCGGGAAATTGTGTCCCAGGGAACCGATTTCAGCTTTCAGCTTAGCCACCACTTTCCCCCATTCTTCAGGATTGTTTACCACATGCACTCCAATGCTGAAGAAACCAACAGAAGGTTTGATGATGAAAGGGAAGGGAAGTGCCTGTGAAGATAACTGGTCTAATTGATCGAATGAGACTTCTTTAAAGAAAAAATCAGGATACATAGACTTAATGCGTTCTCTGAAACGTGCTTTGTTTTTAAAAATCAAAATAAGTTCAGGAAGTCGTGTGAAACCCAGATTTTGAGTTATCCATTCGATTGAGTTCTCTGAGTTGGTATAAAGCAAAGGGACCTTTTGGTTTCTAATGGCTTTTGTGAAAGCTTCGTCGTTCAGAAGTTGAAGATCTTTTCTGCTCGTTAGCTCTTCGGCTGCAATGTTGTTTAGCACCCCATAGTTGTTTTGAGCGATGGTGTCCTCAAGTATTTGAGAAACATATGGATGGTCGAGTATAATCATCTTTGTATTTTTTTATCGTGAGTCAAAGATAGATGCTAACCTGATTAATTCATAAATTATCTATTGCGATACTCTATTGCCGTCATAATTTACTAATCCTCAGTGAAAATAGATTACTATTTTCTTTTTCAAGTTTGCTTGCAGTTTCTTGGATCTTTGGGTATTTATGACCATTCCACAACGAAAATCTGTGAATAAAGGTAGGAAAAATGGATTATTGGGGATAATGTTGTTTATTTCTCGTTAGAGAAAATGGAACATAAAATTGTTTAATATTTTTTTATTCTCTTATCTTAAGTTTTTTCCCGGATTGAGGAGGATTGTTGTTACTTTTTTTATGTTGTTATGTGTTTGATTAATTGACATTTCAGATTGGAATGTTTAGTTTTATGGTGGTAAAACAAAACGAGAGGCAAATATTGCCGGAAATTTTAACCCAAAAACCCAAAGTTATGAATTTTTCTTACCCGACTTGTCGAATTATCTCCTTGTGTTTTTCACTGTTTGTAATTTTTTCTCCCTCTTTTTCTCAGACTTTAATTGATTTTGATGACGATGCGAAATGGATACGCGGATCTAGTACCATTACCGGTTATGCCACTGATCACGCTTATGAGGATGGTCTTTTTCGTGCAACCGGTGGCGAGGCATGCCGAATTACTGCAAGTGATCAGGATGGTGTGCCAGGAGCACTGGGAAATTATGCCTGGAAACTTAAAGATGTGACAGCTGTTGACTGGCGGATTACGATTGCGTCAGGAGGTGTGGGAAATTTCAGTATGAAAATCAGACGCTGGGATGAAGATCCCGAACCACATTACCAGTTGGCGTATTCCACCGACGGAGGTAGTACGTGGGAAGAGGTGGCTCAGGTAACCAATGAAACACTTGATAATTTGAGCGAATGGAAGGCATTTGGTGGAACCATCAACAGCAGTAACGATAACATAACCATCAGACTGACACCCACTCAGGGAACGGAACGTATCATGGTTGATGATTTTGAGTGGACTTCCTATGTGGCCAATAGCCATAACTCTCCCGATGCTATGCGTTTGCAATTATGGCCTAATCCTGCCTCTGAGATGATCTATGGAGAGGGAGAGGAAAGACTGGAATTTGTGGAGCTGATAAATATGGCAGGAACAAAAGTAAAGGAAAAACAACTGTCCGGGGATAAAGGATTTTCTATCGCTGTAGATGACCTTAAAGATGGAGTTTACTTTGTTAGGATGACAGATATTGCCGGAAGGAAAACATGTACCCGGGTTTTTATCCTGCATTAACAGATGAGGTATTCCCGGGTAAAATCCTTGAAATTTGCCCGGGAATATTTTTACTGTGTCCTTTCTTCTGAGTTGTTTTGATCTTTGAAGAGCACTCTGTTCAGTTTGCCTGAAACAAGACCTTCTTCATCGGCCAGGGCGTCAGAGAATCCTATTTTTTGTAACGATGGCGTGAGTTTTGGTAAAATCTCTTTTAATCTGGTAATTTCATTTGCAGGCACTTCAATACTGACTTCTCCTGTGCGGTATCGTGCTCTCACGTCAGAAAAACCATGTTGGTTGATTAGTGCTTCAGCATTTTCAACCATTTTCAGTTTTTTTATGGAAATGCTTTCGCCGTAAGGAAATCGGCTGCTCAAGCATGGACTGGCTGGTTTGCTCCATTCCTTCAGATTGAAGTGTTTTGCCATTGCCCTGATATCCTCTTTTTCAAAGCCACAATCTGCAAGTGGACTAAGCACACGATATTGGTCAGCAGCTTTCAGCCCCGGTCGGTAATCTCCTAAATCACTTTTGTTGCTTCCATTAATAATTGTATAGTCGGGAAACTGGTCTTCTTTTAGGCTCTTCATTGCCGTGTAAAGAGAGTTTTTGCACCAAAAACATCTGTCCTCCGGGTTTGAATTGTATCGGGGGTCATTTATTTCTCCTGGCTTTATAATTTGATAATTGATATCATGCACGGTACAAAAGTCAATTGCCTGCTGCAGATCTCTGCGCTTAAGTGCCGGTGAGTCTCCGATAACTGCCATAGTTTTTTCCTTTCCCAGAAAATGACGACTAAGAAATGCCGCAAGGCAAGAGTCAACCCCACCTGACAGGGCAACCAGAGCTCCCTGATGATGTGTAAACCATTTCTTTGTTTTTTCGTATAGCTCTGTATTGAGAGAGTTTGCCATAGCTCGTTGTATTTTTTAGTTATGCTATTAAACCGGTAGGAAAAGTAAAGGAAAAATATCAAAGTTCCATGGGATTGGTTTATTAATTGTTTTTATTTTGGCCTTTTTTATGGTATTATATGAGTAGGTAGGATATTTGAAATGGCCGGATATGCCCGCAAGAGGAAATTAGAAAAAGTGTTATAAATTTTAATCAAACAGAATATTAAATAAATCTTAATAGGATGAATATCAGAAATTTTAAACTATTTACTGCGACCCTGATTTTATCAGCATTAACACTTTCCTGTGAAGAGGGAAAAATCAATTTGTTTACCGTAAGTCAGGATGTGGAATTTGGGGAGCAGATGACTCAGGAGATTCTATCCAGTCCTTCCGAATATCCGATTTTGAGCAGACAGGAATATCCTGAAGCTTATGACTATCTCGAAGGCATGCGTGATAAACTGCTTGCTACCGGAGAAATTAAATATGCTGATGAATTTGCCTGGGATATTTATATTATTGACCAGAATGTTCTAAATGCATTTGCCGTTCCAGGTGGCACTACTTTTTATTATACCGGATTGATTAAGTTTCTGGAGGACGAAGCTTCCCTGGCCGGAGTGATGGCTCATGAATTTGCCCATGCCGATAAGCGGCATTCCACCAACAGGATGACCAAAATGTACGGAGTTCAAACATTGTTGTCGGTGATTGCCGGGGAGGAGACTACTGTGGTGGAGAATTTACTTCTTCAGTTGGGCGGAAAGGGTACAGAATTGTTTTTCAGTCGTGATGATGAATATGAGGCCGATGAGTCAGCAGTCAGGTATCTTTATAAAACCACGTGGGATGCCAGAGGTGTGGCTCATTTTTTCGAAAAGATAGGAACCGAAGCCGACAATTCCGATTGGATGGTCTATTTTCAGACGCACCCCAATCCCGAAGACCGTGTACAGAAAATTTATGAACATCATGAGAATTTGGGAGGCAAGGACGGTGATCTCTTTGGGAGCAGATATCAGGAGCTGAAGAACAGTTTGCCTTAATACAATAGCTTGTTTTTTTTAATTGTGCATACGTTTGCATTGCGGAAAGACCATTGGTGTATTTATTGCATTATTGGTCTTTTTTGTTTGTAGTCAGTGTATTGTAATAGGAAGGGGCGGAGAAATCGGACATTAAAAAAGGGCTGCCGGTAGAACCGACAACCCTTTAACCTTAACCCTAACCCGATACAAATATAAGTCATTGTTAGAGATCGTGCAAAATATTTCATGTTTTTTTTGCAAAAAAAAGTTGCTCATCAAAGGAGGAAGGTGTTAACTGCTTAATTGTGTGTTTTTTTGAATCTAAATTAATTTTACTGCGTAATATTGTTTTTAGATTCTCTGTGATTTATCTTTTTCAAACAATTTTCATTGTTAGTTTTGTGAGTTTTCATGTAAAAAAAAAAGAGAATCCGGCCTTGACCGGTCTTAGCATATAATTTTTTAGAATGGGTTATACAGGTTTTTCTGTTTCATTAATGTCTTTGGTAAATGCTCTGGTGCAATTGGAATCCGGAGACGAAATTGTTGACGGTTTGCTCAATGGTCTTGAAGATTTGGTCGGAAAGAAAAATTGTTGGAGTTGTTCTTTAGTGACACTCGAAGAAATGAACTTTCATCAAAGTGATCAGGAGAATGGCAGGGCCGGAGGTGAGAATAATATTGGCAGACTTAACAAGGGAAGCAACCTTACCAATTATTATTTTAATTTTCAGGATGGAAACTTCATACATCTTGGGGTCTCAACTGCTCTTTCTGACAAGAAAAAATGCTTAATTCAATTATCGGTTGATACCATCTCCACTGTTTTAGCTATGAAGCAAAAAGTAGAATCTCCTAATGATATTGATTACGCTTCAGAGAAATCAAATGAAACAGTTCAGCAGTTGCAAAAAGAAATCAAGCGACGAAAGAGATATGAGACGAGATTGGAGGAGAGTGAGAAACGAAATGTTATGATTCTGGATAACAGCATGGATGCGATCTTGCTGACCAGTCCGTCGGGAGAAATTTTTTCTGCTAATAATAGTGCATGCCACTTGTTTGGAATGACAGAAGCAGAGATTATCTCCCGAGGCAGAAGTGGATTGGTTGACCCCGGTGACCCGAGGTTGGCTGAAATGTTGGAAAGAAGAGATAAAAAGGGAAATGTAAAGGGAGAATTGTTCTTTTTGCGTAAGGATGGCTCACGATTTGAAGGAGATTTGTCCTCATCGGTTTTCCTGAATGAGCATGGGGAACCCAGAAGCAGTATGATTATCCGTGATGTAACGCATCAGAAAAAGATCGAATCGCAATTATTGCTTTTGGGACATTCTGTCGAGCAGAGCCCTTTGAGCATCGTGATAACAGACCTTCAGGGAGAAATAAAATATGTCAATAAAGCTTTTACAAAAATAACAGGTTTTGAAAAGGAGGAAGCATTGGGACAAACCATGAGTATTGTGGATTCAGGTTTGCAGTGTCCTCACTTTCTGGATGAATCGTGGCAATCGGTGCTGGACGGGAATGAATGGACAGGGGAGTTGAAGAATAAACGAAAAACCGGTGAGTTGTACTGGGAATATATCAAGATTTCTCCCGTTCGCCAGGCCTCAGGCGAAATCACTCATGTGGTATCCATCAGAGAGGATATCACTGAAAAGAAAAAGATGATTGATGACCTGATAATTGCCAAAGAAAAAGCTGAGGAGAGTGACCGTTTAAAAACAGCTTTTCTTGCCAATGTCAGTCATGAAATTCGTACTCCGATGAATGGTATTCTGGGCTTTATGGAGTTGCTTAAAATGCCAGGACTCGGCGATGAGGAAAAGGATTCCTACATTGATATGGTGAATAGTAGTGGTGATCGGCTTTTAAAAACGATCAATGATCTGATAGAGATTTCAAAAATTGAGTCAGGACAAGTTTGTGCGGAATATTCGCAGGTAGATATACGGGAAATAATGAATTATGCCCTTCGGTTCTTTACTCCTCAGGCACAGGATAAAAAGCTGGGATTAAGAATTTCCGAAATGCCGGAGCCCCCTAAGAATATGGTTTTTACCGATCGAACAAAGGTGGAGGCTGCTCTTTCGAACTTAATCTTCAATGCGATAAAATTTACCAATTGCGGGGAGGTTATTTTTGGCAGTTATATGGACGCTGAAAATATGGTCTTTTACGTGAAGGATACCGGTGTGGGAATTGCTCCGGATCAAATGGACGCCGTATTTGACCGTTTTGTGCAGGCCGATTTGAATATGACCAAACCTTACCAGGGAACAGGACTGGGATTGTCCATCATAAGGGGTTATATTACTCACCTGAAGGGGAAAATATGGGTGGAATCAGAAGTGGGAAAAGGAAGTGTCTTTTATTTTTCTATTCCTTGTCGGTCTCCCCAAAGCGGTATGAAATAAAGATTAATCAAACCTTAACAAATAAATGATAGACAAATGCACACTTCAACAAGAAAAAAATCATCGGGAATCATTCTTCTTGCAGAGGATGACAAACTGAGCGTATCCTATTTTAAAGCAGTCCTTTCCAGTGAAGGGTTTGACGTCATTCATGTGGACAATGGGATTGATGCTGTTGAGAAAGTACGCAGCAACCCTGAGCTGAGTCTGGTGCTTATGGATATAAAAATGCCCCAAAAAAGCGGAGTTGAAGCCGCCAGGGAAATTCGCAGCTTCAATACCGCCCTTCCGCTCATTGCCCAAACTGCTTTTGCTTTGGCAGGTGATAAAGAAACCATTTTGGGTGCGGGATTTAATGCCTACATAACCAAACCTGTCAGTCGGGAAGATCTATTAGATATGGTGAAACGATTTTTATAATAAAGTAATTGGTGTTTTCTCTTCGAAACCGGAAAGATCTTTCAAACTTTGTGTTGAAATTTCAATTGCTGAGCCGCTCGGCTATTTTGAGTCTGTCCATTAAGTCACGTTTGTTTCCCCGAGGGCTCGGGGCAGGTTGTTATGCCATTCCCGAAAAGTACTCATTTACTATGGGAAACTCCGCATTTTTGGGGATGCCAGGCCTTGCAAACCCAACATTCTGAACCGACACAGCTCCAATTGCCATTTTTCCCGACTTTATTGACGGGCACTATTTAGTGTCTGTAGGGAATGTTCCACTTGCTGCATTTCGACTGGCTCAATGTAACACGTTACGCTTGCCGTCAAACAGGTATTTGCCTTGGTGAAATGGGCCTTTGGCCCCACCGGAGAAAAATAGTGGCAGGCTTTACAATTGGCATCTTCTGATCCGACATATATCTAAAAATAAACTTTGTTAAGTTTATAGACAGGTTCTATTTCGTTCCGGGCATCCCTTCCGTGTTTTTATTTTTTTGTCCACTCTTTGTGTTTTGTTATTCAATATGAGTTGTGATTAATTTAAAATCCCGGCTTTTATTCTATTGAAACAAGCATGGCAAGGGATTCCACAAGATAATATGTATAAGTTTCTGCATTCGAGTTTCATCCGACCTTGAAAAGTTAATTTTAAACGAATGAAACGAGCATGATATTTTTTAAGCATAAATATCACAAAAGAATATGTTTAAAAAATATTATGCGAGAGCGAAGCGGTTCCATTCGTTCTCAAATTTTTAATTAGTTTTTTATCAGATGATTACAAAATTTTAAACGAATGAAATATTGTTTCCGGATAAAGCTACTTATTGCTTGATTATCAGGTATTTGTTATTGTGTGACGTATTAAAGAAGTCTCCTCTACCTGTGTTTGATGTAACTAAGATGTAACGCTTTTCTTTTAAGGGGAGGCGAGATGATTTTACTTCGCTTTTACAATTTTAAGAGTTGTTCACAATTGAGGGAGCAACAATTATTCATTTGTAAATAAAGGTTTGTGTTACATTAACTATTTAACCATGAAAAAAGCGAAGTTATTTAAAGGTAATTTATTCCGGAGTTTTCTCCTGTTGAGTTGTCTTTTCTTTTCCCTGCAACAGTTAACTGCACAGGAATTGCCTGTCACGGGAACAATTACCGACGGAATGGGAGATCCATTGCCGGGTGCATCAGTAGTCATTAAGGGAACTACCAGCGGAACTATTACCGACATTGATGGTAACTACTCATTGGAAGTGCCGTCAGATGCCGTTCTTGTTTATTCTTTTATAGGGATGAAGACTACTGAAGTTAATGTTGATGGCCAAAGCGTCATTGATATTCAGATGAAGGAGAATATTGCCACCCTTGATGAGTTGGTAGTTATTGGTTATGGTTCTGTTAAAAGAAAAGACGTAACCACTTCCATTTCCAGTGTTTCAACAAAAGAATTAGAGAAAAAGCCTATTACCAATGTTGCACAGGCAATCCAGGGGCGTGCTGCCGGGGTTTCCGTGATGAAACCCAGCGGATCTCCCGATGCCGGAATGGTGGTGCGGGTTCGTGGTACGACCTCTCTTAACGGAAACAACGATCCGTTGTACGTGGTGGATGGAGTGCCCATGACAGACATTGCTTATCTAAACCCCAATGATATTGAGAGCATGCAGATTCTGAAGGATGCTTCATCTGCAGCTATTTACGGGTCAAGAGCCGCAAATGGTGTTGTAATGATCAGCACCAAGTCAGGTAAAGAAGGTGTAGCTAAAATTACTTTCAACGGACACGTGGGTGTTACCGATCTGACCAATACAATCGACCCATTGAATGTTGATCAGTATCGTGAGTTGATTGAAGATATTGGTTTAAATATGAATCTTCCTGAAAATCTCACTGATCGTACCGACTGGTATGATGAGACCTACCAGACGGCACTGACTCAAAACTATCAGATGTCAGTAACCAATGGAGATGAGAAAATGAACTATTACCTCTCAGGTGGATATAGTAAGGAAGACGGTGTTATTGAAGTTTCCTTTTTCGAGAGATATAATTTTAAAGCCAACATTGAAAATGAAATTCGTTCCTGGTTAAAAGTGGGAGCAAATGTTTCCTATTCCGATTATACAGGAAACGGCATCATTTCCGGAGCAGGTTCCAATCGGGCCGGAGTGGTTTTGTCAGTGATTAATACTCCCACATATGCGCCGGTTTGGAGTGAAGAAAATCCCGGGCAGTATTACAATAACTTTTACGGTGCCAACATCACCCACCCTGTGAACAATATGTCCCGAAGTGAAGATAATCAGACCAACACTCAGCGTCTGATTGCTACCGGTAATGCAATGATTACCTTCACTGATGATTTGAACTTTAAATCAACCGTGACACTGGATCGCACCTACACGCATCAGGTCTCTTTTCTGGATCCTTTGAAAACAGCCTGGGGAAGGTCTCAGCATGGTGAAGCCGGTGATAATCGTTCACTGGGAACTGTTATGGTTTTTGATAATGTGCTGAACTATAACAAATCTTTGAACAGGCATGATTTTGACCTTATGCTCGGTAGCTCGGGAACCACTTCTATGTGGTCACAAAGCTATCAGACCGTTTCGCATTTTCGTGATGGCAGCATAAAAACCCTGAATGCCGGAAATAAAGTTTTGCAAGGCAATGGAACTGTGGCCGCCGATTGGGCTATTATGTCTTATTTTGGCCGCCTTGGATACAATTTTGATGATAAATATCTTATGACCATGAATATGCGTGCAGATGGTTCTTCCAAACTGCACCCCGATCACCGCTGGGGGTATTTCCCATCTGTATCCGGTGCATGGAGAGTCTCTTCCGAATCTTTTATGGATGATGTCAGCTGGCTGGATGACTTTAAAATCCGTGGTGGCTGGGGTCAAACGGGTAACCAGTCCGGTTTGGGCGATTATGCTTACTTACAGCGTTACAACATTAATCGTCAGAACTGGTGGGGTGAGGATGCTGATCCTAATGCTTTGGTTACTTTGCGTCAGTCTAATCTGAGAAATACCGATCTTACCTGGGAAACTACCACTCAAACAAACGTTGGTTTGGATCTTACAGTATTAAGAAGTCGTCTGACTTTGAATATGGACTGGTATCACAAAAAAACCACTGACATGTTAATGACTGTTAGTCTGCCGGCCGGTTCTGCTGCAGCCAGTACCATTATGCGCAATGAGGGGGAAATGACCAATACAGGGTTTGAGTTTACACTGAGCTCACGTAACATTAGACGAGGCGATTTTTCGTGGGATACGGATTTTAATATCTCTTTTAACCGGAATGAGCTGACAGCGCTGGAGTTGACAAAGGTTTATACTTATGCCAAAACCAGTGACCACATTGATGAACAAGTTGTTCGAAACGAGCCCGGACGTCCCCTCGGAGGTTTCTATGGTTACATCAGCGATGGAGTGGATCCTGAAACCGGGGATATGATTTATCGCGACTTAACCGGTGATGGCGTTGTGAATTCATCAGACCGGACTTACATCGGAGATCCCAATCCTGATTTCACCTACGGTATGACCAACACTGTTTCGTATAAAGGATTGTCATTGAATATCCTGCTTCAGGGAAGCTATGGAAACGATATTTTCAATGCATCCAGAATGGAGACTGAAGGGATGTTTGATGCCAAAAATCAATCCACTGCAGTGTTGGATCGCTGGAGAATTCCCGGACAGATTACCGATATGCCCAGAGCCGGATATAACATTAAAAACTCATCCTATTTTGTTGAAGACGGAAGTTATCTGAGAATAAAAGATGTAACCCTCTCGTATGAGTTTGATGGAGGAGTTATTGAGCGATGGGGGATTTCACGCCTTCAACCTTATGTGTCTGCTTCCAATCTGTTGACCATTACAGATTATTCAGGGATGGATCCGGAAGTAAACCAATGGGGAAACAGTGGTGCCGTCCAGGGAATTGACTGGGGATCTTACCCTCAAACCAGATCATTTGTGTTTGGAGTAAATGTTGAATTTTAATCGAAAAGAGCTATGAAGATAAATATATTAACAACCGGTATGGGAATGCTGTTGCTGTTATTGGCAGCATCCTGCTCACTGGATAAAGACCCGATTTCTGAGTTTTCGGAAGTTACTATGGGGGTTGTGGATGAATCAGGAGATCGTATTAAGTTTGAAGACCGGAGCGAAATGCTCAGCCAGTACGAAGGGATGTACAACATCCTTAAAGATCGTCAGGAACACTGGTACCTTGACTATCTTTTGCTTACAGAAGTTCGCGCTGATAATGCTTACGCAGGGACTACCGGTGCTGAAGTAATGCCTGTCGAAGATAATTCACTGGATGGAAGCAACAGTGTGTTGGCACGCGACTGGAACAGATATCTGGAGGACATTGCCTATGTGAACTCCATTATTGAAAATATAGACCTGGTACCTGATGCTTCTTTTTCAGATAGTGAAAGAGCACAATGGAAAGCTGAGGCTAAAATATTCAGGGCTATGGTTTTGCTGGATATGGTTCGGATCTGGGGAAATATTCCGGTAATTACCAAGGAAGCAACAGATATTACCGCTGATAATATTGAAGAGGTTTATCCTGTTTATTTTCCTCCACAAAACACGCCTGATGAAGCCTATCAGCAAATCATCAAAGATCTGACTGAAGCTGTGCCCGATGCACCGGCTGTTGGAGGTGATAAAACCATCCTGACAAAAGGAGTGGCCTGGTCACTGCTGGCAAAAGCTTATGCTGAAGAGACCATCAGGGACTATGATAAGGTAATCGAATACAGCGATAAAGTGATTAATGCAGGTTATTCCCTGGTTGATGACTATTCTCTGCTTTTTGGGATGAATGAAGCCGGAACAGATGTGGCTGCACGTAATACTTCTGAGGCAATTTTGGAAGTCCATTATTATTCCGGAGGTGGCAACTGGGTGACCTGGATGTTTGGTCGAAACCTGATTAACTGGGATCAGAATTTCAGCTGGGCTAAGTGGGTGACTCCTTCACGTGATCTGATTGCTGCCTTTGAGGCAGAAGGTGATGATGTAAGACTCGGTGAATCAGTTGTTTTTTATGAAGCAGGATGGAGTTTGTATTACCCGTCGGAAAATTATCCTTTTATGTATAAACTCCGTTCCGAAAACAACAGCATTATAAAGTTAAGACTGGCGGATATCCTTCTTTTGAAAGCGGAAGCCCTTGTAGGAAAAGGAGACCTTGACGGAGCGGCTGCTATTGTGGATCAAATCAGAGCCAGGGTGAATCTTCCGGGCCTGGACGAATCCGTGAAAGCGTCTGCAGCAGATATGAAAGAGGCTGTGTTGAAAGAACGCCGTCTGGAGCTGGCCTTTGAAGGACATCGGTTGTTTGACCTTATCAGAAACGACAAACTTCAGGAGGTAATGAATGGCATTAATAACCGTGACATCGGACGTTTGCCTCAGGCGCGTTCCTTTACCGAAGAGTCAGAACTGTTCCCGATTCCTCAATCGGTGTTGGATGTGAATTCCAATCTGGAACAAAATCCCGGATATTAATATCCATTTCAGCTTTTCCCTTGTCGAAAGTCTCATGGAGATTGGCGGCAGGGGAGAGCTCCGGAAATAATCCTGAAATTTAAAATGTTCAGCTTTTATAAAACGCAAATAATACGAAGTTGCATGATCAATGAGAATTGTAGTTGTTTCGGTTTCATAAGGCTGATAATTTGATAAAAACATATTTATGAGTAAAATATTATATACACTGCTTTTCAGTCTGATGTTTATCTCTTGTGGCTCATGTTCCAAAGAGAATGATGAGGTTGATGATGCCGGAGAAGGTAATCAGACGGAAACACCAGTGGGCGATGTGACAGTTTTTACAACCACCGGAAACCGGGCTTATGACTTTCAGAAGAGTGCGGTTGATTATAGTGAAACTTCAAATATGTCACCCACAACGATTAAAATCAATCCGTCTGTGACATATCAGGAAATGGATGGTTTTGGTGCTGCCATTACCGGATCTTCCTGTTACAACCTGCTGAAGATGAGTTCCGGTGACAGAGAGGAATTCCTGAAAAAGACCTTTTCCAACGAAGAGGGTATGGGCTATAGCTACGTGCGAATTGCCATAGGATGTTCAGATTTCTCTTTAAGTGAATATACCCTTTGTGATACCCCGGGAATTGAGAATTTCAGCCTTCAGTCGGAGGAACTGGATTATGTAATTCCGGTATTGAAGGAGATTCTTGCCATTAATCCCGATTTGAAGATTCTGGGTTCTCCATGGACTCCGCCGAGATGGATGAAGGTGAATAATCTGACCGATCTTCAGCCGTATAATTCATGGACCAGCGGACATTTGAATCCTGCTTATTATGAGGATTATGCCACTTACTTTGTGAAATGGATTCAGGCACTCGCAGGATTTGGAATTCAGGTGGATGCAGTCACACCTCAGAATGAGCCATTGAATCGCGGAAATTCTGCCTCGCTTTTTATGGGATGGGACGAACAAAAAGAATTTGTGAAGTTCCTGGGGCCTGCCCTTGAGGAAGCCGGACTGGGAACGAAATTATATGTGTTCGACCACAATTACAATTATGATAACATGAGTGATCAGGAAGATTATCCTGTGAAAATCTATGAGGATGAAGAAGCAAGCCAATATATTGCCGGAGCTGCTTATCACAATTATGGTGGCCATTTCAGTGAATTGGAAGACATTCATCAGAAGGCTCCTGAAAAGGAACTGATCTTTACGGAAACTTCTATTGGAACCTGGAATGACGGACAGAACCTTTCCAAACGTTTGATGGACGACATGGAGCATGTGGCTTTTGGTTCCGTGAACAACTGGAGCCGGGCTGTTATTGTATGGAACCTGATGCTGGACTCCAACCGCGGACCCAATCGTCCCGGTGGCTGTGAGACCTGTTACGGGGCTGTTGATATTGATGTCAACAATTATAGAAGCATCACGCGCAATTCACATTATTACATTATTGGCCATTTATCCTCAGTGGTTAAGCCCGGGGCAACCAGGATTGGTGCCGGAGGTTATTCTGCTGATGGTGTTATTTACAGTGCATTCGAAAATGCCGATGGATCATATGCTTTAGTGTTGATGAATAATACAGGAGAGTCGAAATTAATCACCATCAGCGACGAGGAGAACCACTTCTCTTACACAGTTCCGACAAATGCAGTGGTTTCGTACCGCTGGAATAAGTAATCTTAAATCTAAAATGCTATGAAACGGAAATATTTATTTTTCAGTATCTTGTTTGTTTTTCTGGGCTTTGTTGCCTGTGAAGACGATGAGACAGTTGTGGGTGATCCCGAACTGACAGTACAAACCAATATTACTGCAGCACATTTTGGCGACAGCATACCTTTTGCCGCTGCTGTAAGCGATGATGAGGTGCCTCTCTCTACTCTTAAGGCACAATTGTTTTTCGGGGATGAGATGGTGGAAGAAACTGTAATCAGAACAAAAACCAATGGCGAATACAGTGGGAAGATTTATGTTCCTTTTCACAAAGATATCCCCAATGGGACAGGAAGGCTGAAATTTATAGTTCAGAATATTGAGTTTGCCATTGAAGAGGAGACCTTCGAGGTGGCGCTTTCACGTCCCGATTATCCCTCTGTTACCCTGGTTACCGCTGAAGGTGATTATTTAATGGAGAAGGTTGATGCGCATCGTTATGCTGTAACAGCCAATTTCCCGCAGAAAGTTAAGGGATATATTAAAGCACCGGCAATTACAGAGGATGGAAACGAAATGATTTTTGGCTGGGCATCCGGTGAAATCACGGAAGGAACTTATGCAGAAATCACTTTTTCCAGTTATGCTGCAGGGGAGTACGAGATTTTCTTCAATACACTGACCTATCAGGCAGGCCCCTTTATTTCACTTGAGTTTGCAGGCCATGAAATGACAATGATTGATGATGAGAACTTTAAGGTAGAGGCCGATCTTGAAAAGGAACAGGTAATCGAGGTTGATGGAATTGCCAACCTTGATGAGTGGTGGATTGATGAGGATTTCTTCGCGAACAACGGAGATGGCACACTTACGTTTAAAGCAATCAGTGGAAAATACCGGGTGATTGCAAACTTTACCCATGAGTATTTTGTTGTTGAGGCTATGAGTGGCAATGATCTTGCAACTCTTCAGTCGGATGGTTCAGGAGCCCTTTGGATTATTGGCGACGGAATAGGGAAGCCGTCATTAGACAATCAGGTTGGCTGGAATACTGATAAGGCTTTGTGTATGGCTCCCATTTCTGAAAAAGTTTACCGCGTTACAGTGGTTGGTGGTGAGTCTATTGATGCCAACTCCATCAATTTTAAGTTTTTCCATCAGAAAGGATGGGGGGGTGAATATACCAATGCCGCCCTTTCTACTACGAGTGATATTGTGCTGGTAGGTGATGGCGAAAATGGTCGCGATCCCGGAAACCTTGGTTTGGTCGAAGGGGTTACGTTGACTCAGGGTGCTACCTATGTATTTGAGGTAGATATCACCGCCGGATTGGAAAATGCGGTGCTGTCTGTTACTCAGGAATAATTGGGTAAAACAGTTTTTTTGAATGAAGATTGGCCGGCTGGAAATTTATTTTTTCAGCCGGCTTTTTTTTGAATGGGTTTTTTTAAACCTGACCAATCAAGTCATCAATATCAGGATATTTTTTCCTCAGGCGATACCTGGCGGTTTCCACTCCGCGAACCGAGATGTTGAAGATGCTGGCCATCTCCTTATTGGTCAGTTCCATTTTTATGAATGCACAAATTCTTAGCTCTTTATTCGTAATACTGGGGTGTCGTCTCTTTAATTCGTCAAACAACTCCTGGTGAACTCTTTCCAGATTGGTGTCAAAAAGCTGGTATTGTTGTTCATCATTCAGGTTGACTTCAATACTTCGAACGATATTTAATATTCCGGTGCGGGTATAATCATTTTTCGCATTTCGTCTAAGTTCATTGAGCTTATTTTGAATTTCAATTAAGAGTTCTCTTTTTTTTGCGATTAATACTGCGTTGTTGGCCAAATCTTTGCTTTTCTCGATGATGTCAGCCTCCACACGCTCTTTCTCTTTTAGTATCAGCTGAGTGTCACGCTCCATTTCCCGAAGTTCCTGGCGTTTTTGTTCTTCTAAACGGGTTTTTTCCTTTTCCCGGACAATGATAACCTGTATTTGTCTGATTCCGGCAATAATCAGTCCCACGGAAATTAGGCTCCAAAACAGGATCCATGGCCAGGTAGCATACCAGGCAGACTCAATGTTAAAAGACAAACGGGTTGTCCGGGCAACCTCTCCCGATAAACTTTGTGCCTTAACTTTAATAAGGTAATCTCCGCTTTTAAGAAAAGATAAGTTAATTAATGGCTCTTCCTGCCATTCAGACCATTCTGCCATTTTATTTACTAAAAGAAAGCTGTAACGGATATTTGCTTTATCGCGAATGTAGGGCGCCGACAACCAGAAGGTTATATTATGGACATTGTTTGGAAACGTCAGATGATTCATGGAGTCTGTGACCGCAAAAGAAATGGTTGAATCATTTATGGAATAAGATGCTCTGCAGAGACGGGTTTGTACTTTTTTTGCATTCATCTGAGATCTTGCATCCGGGTGAAATGCAAACAGGCCGTTGGTAGTTCCCAGTAATACTTCATTGGTGTTTCTAAGCGGAACAATGCATTCCATTCCTCTGTTAAGTGTACCCTTCAGAGATAGAAATGGATTGGTGATGACGGTGTCCATTTTATGGGTAAAATAGGCGACCTGGTCATCTATTACACACCAGGTAGTGTCTCCCTGCTGTTCAAGCTGTCTGATGTTTTTTTTCCGCCCAAGCAAAGTGTTTAATGCTCTATGTGGCAAAAACGTTTGTCTCTCTTTATCAAATTCAAATAGCCCCTGGTTGGTGGAAAAAATGTTTTGCCCTTTCCAGCGATGAACATTAATGTTGAAAGGGGAGGGGAGTCCGTTTTGCTCATTGAAATGTTCTGTGGAAACCACACGAGAGCAATCTTTATTTGTTTTTATTTTGAATACCCCTTTGTATCCATGACAGACCCAATATGAATCATTTTCTCCCGGAATATCAATTAAGTCACGGGTGGAGTCCTCAAAACCCGGAACAGAGGCTGATAGCACTGTGTGACTACCATCCTGGATTTGTAGCAATCCTAACCCATTATAGGTACACACAAAGAATTGATTGCTTTTTCCTGAAACGGGAAACAACTTCCAGACACCCTGGAATCCCTTGATTGGTACAGTTTTGTTGTTTTTTATTTCAAACAATCCCTGGTCATGGGCGCAGAATAATTGGTCGTCGATAACCTTTAGAGACCATGCTTGTCCGTCAAGTGCCGGAATTTTTTGAAATTCGTCCTGATATATAATGCTGTCAGAGTAATGGTTCGTGGAACTAAAAACGCCCTGATTGGTGGCAATATATATTCTGTTTTCGAAGAGTACTGCATCATAAATTGAAGAGCCCTGGAAAATATTGGTCAGATGGGCGTTGGGGTCGAAATAGTCCAATCCTTTATTGAGTAATGTCCAGATGACTCCTTCTTTTGATTCGTACAGGTTGAGAACCGTCTGGTCCTGTAGGTTATTGAAAGATCGTATTCTAATGAATTTATTGTCCTGTAATTTCCATGAGGATAGTTTGTTGCTCAGGGTGCCAATGTATATTCTACCCGACCGTGATTGAATGGCAGAGGTAAATAATTGTTCCGATTCCCTGGGAATCAGCCGTTGTAGCCTTCGGACAGAGTTGTTTTGTAAAGAAATTTCATAGATTGAACCTTCTTTGGTTAATAAAAAAACGGCTTCTTTTGTTTCTCCCCGAAGGATTTTGAGTAAACTTTCATTGTAAATATCCCCGGTTGCTATAACTTCTGTAAATTGTGAAGTGCTGATGTTAAAATCGAAGAGCATATTCTGATCCAGTACAAACAATTTATTGTTTACTACTTCTGCAAAATTGAATGCATCTGATGCCTCGATGATTTCAACATTACTTTTATTCAACAAAATCAAATAATTATATGTACGTAATACCAGCGTGTTGTTTACCTCCAGAATTTGCCACACATTTCCTATTTCCGAATATTTTGGCGGTAATATTTCGCGCAGGGAATGGTAAGAAAAACTACCGTTTGCATTTGTTCTGATTGTACCGAATTCGTTAAAGCCTCCGGCATAAATAATTCCATCCTTCGAACAGTGCAGACTTCTCACAGCGCTGTTGTTTGGCAGAGAAATTTTATCCCACCTTTCTCCGTCAAATCTCAGAACCCCATAGTTGTTACCAAAGTACATGACGCCAAGGGTGTCCTGACAGGCATCCCAGAATTGGGCATCGCTGTTAAAGTCCTTATGGCTGTAGTGAGTTACCGGAGGGTTGCCGATTATCTGGGCGGATAAATTGGAAAAAAAAGCAAGCAGGAAACAAAATATCAGCAGGTGCTTTGTGATTTTGGTTGAAAAGAATAGAGCCTTTTTTACCATAAGATATTGAAATCAAAAATGGGAACTGTTGGTGTAGCAAAATTAAGAATTATTTGAAGTTTTTCCAATGCGGAACCTCTGCTTTCCGAGCCTTACCGTAATTTGCTGTGGTGACATCACCGGGTTGCCTGTTGGTGCTGCCCGTTAACAATGAAAAAATATCCCCTTAATACACGAATACGTCCACGTTTGGCAGCGGAATGTTGCTTAGTTTTGAGAAGTTAAATTTTGTTGTTAAACCTTTTATTGCTCTGTTTTGAGTTTTAAATTTTAATCAGTAAAAAACATGTTCGGTGTAACGTCTGATAATAGAGTGGTTTTTTTAGGTCTTATTTTAGGTCTTCTGCTCTTTGGTTCTTCCTGCAGTGATGATAAAAATACGGAGGAGCCTGAAAAAACAGCCATTTTGAATTTTGATGAGACTGCTTTGCCCGGAGATCTGGAAGCTTCGGGGGGTAAAGTGGTTCTGACGGTTGAATGGGCCTGGAATCAATGGGATATTACTTCGGAAGTTGTTGAAGGAGAAGCTTTTATTTCAACAATTCTTCCTGCCGGTGGTGGAAGTATCAAGGAGGGGGAAAGTACCACTCATGTGGAAATTGAATATGAAGCCAATGATCTTACTTCTCAAAACCGCCAGAAGATTATTCTTTCTTCTGTCACGAATGATTTGTCTGAAGAGATTATCCTGACTCAGGTAGGCCGGCAGGAATTGCCGGTTACCAGGGTCGTGATTGACCCGGATATTGTGCATCAGACTATAACCGGTTTTGGTGGTGCCAATATGATTTGGGGAACCGACTACCTGACCGAAGCTGAGATGGATCTGGCTTTTGGTACAGATGAAGAACAATTGGGACTTTCTATTTACCGGGTTCGGTTGTCGTCCAATCGCAGTGACTGGGCAGCGTTGGTCAACTCTGTGAAGATGGCCAATGACCGTGGCGCAAAGGTGCTGGCCAGTCCATGGTCGCCTCCCGCAGAGTGGAAAAGCAACAACAGTATAAATGGTGGAGGGTATCTTTTGAAAGAACATTATGCCGATTTTGCCGGATATATCAACGAATTCATTCAGTTTATGGCTGATAATGGTGCCGTGGTTGATGCCGTTTCTATCCAGAATGAGCCCGACTGGGAAGTTGATTATGAGGGATGCGAATATACTGTTGCCGAGATGTATGATTTTGTGAAGAATTATGCAGGGGTGATTCAGAATGCCAAAGTTGTAGCTGCAGAATCGCTGAACTCTAATCAGGCCTATACCAGAGATATTCTTAATGATCCAACTGCTGCGGATAATCTGGATATCGTAGGGGGACATTTGTACGGGGGCGGCCTGGCTCCTTATCCGCTGGCCCGCGAAAAAGGGAAAGAAATTTGGATGACTGAATATTTGCTGAACCTGAACAGTGGAAATGTTCCGGGCAACTGGACGGAGCATACCGATACTGAAACGATCTGGGATGAAACCATGGAGATGCTTGATGGCATTCATTCGGCTATGACTTATGACTGGAATGCCTACATATGGTGGTACATCCGAAGGTACTACAGTTTCCTGGGTGACGGTAACAATGGCACACAAAGGGGCAAAATATTGAAGCGTGGTTATGCTTTTTCGCACTATTCAAAATTTATACGACCGGGCTATCAGCGCATTGATGTGGGCACGGCTGGGGTTTCGACTCTGAAAATGACTGCTTTCCGTGGAGATGGCAATACCGTGATTGTGATTCTTAACTCTTCAGAATATTCTGAAAAAACCATTGAGATGGATATGCCTGCCGGAGCAAATTCAGCAATTGCCTTTACCACATCTTCAATGCTGAACAGAAATAAGGATGTAGAAATAGTGTCTGAAGGTAAGGTTCGGGTTACTCTTCCCCGTGAGAGTGTAACCACCATTGTTTTAAACTGACATTTAACTTCATTTTACGGAGAAAAGGATTTTGATTGATTATTTAGTGTTTGTCTATAAAGTCCAACTTCTGCGTTGTTGCTCAAAATTTAAATCCTCATCCCGATTGTGCTTTTTGTTGGTTTTTTGTTTAAAAAACCTTACAAATGCTACTTCGGGACTGCGGTTTAGATTTTTTCACACGCCTTGAATTTGAACTTTCTATCTCAAACACGCAAAAAACGCTTAGTTTATAGACAGACTCTATTTCGTCTCTGAAGGAAAACAACCCAATTTCGTTATTCTCAATAAGTAAAATCCTTAGTGTCATCCCGATGAACCAGGACGAAAACCTCGCATTTGGGGCTTTCTTATCAGAGTCTGAAAAAAAAATAGTTTTCTTGCAAGCACTATTTACGAATAATTGAGGTCAGATGAGTTTTTCTTATTCATTTATTTATATATTAGTGTTTTGAAAGGCTTCTGTTTTGGTCTGTTCCGCTCTTGCTTTCTATTCAAAACCAGTGAGTGGAACTGGTTAAAAACGAGATTGTTGTTTTTAATAAAGGGAGGAGAAAATTTTTTTGAAGATGCAATTAGATTCACCTTCCCTGTAAACGTTCAACCCCGACTCCGATTTTAATACTGACTTAAATACGCTTCATTTGATTAGTTGAATATTTATCAGATAATTATTAAATTTTAAACCAATGAAAAACAAGCACTTAAACTTACTATTTGTACCTGCTCTGATGGTTGCCTTTGGGTTGGTAGCCTGTCAGCCGCCTCAGTCAATTGAGGACTCAGCCGGCAATGAATCGGTTTACGGACCGGTTGAAAAGACGTATGATTTGCCTGAAGTTTCAGGTACCATTTATTATGTGTCTCCCGATGGAAATGCGGAGGCGGATGGAACCGCTTTGGAGGCTCCAACTTCTATTGAATCTGCTTTGTCGCGTGTGGTTACAGGTGATGCAGTAGTTATGCGGGGCGGCACCTATCGTAGTGGTAATCTTATCTTTAATCAGGGGATTACTATTCAGCCATATCAGGATGAAAAACCTGTACTAAACGGTACACTTGAGGCTACTGAGTGGGAGCAGGATGAAAACGGTCTTTGGTTTACCAGATGGGATCGTCTTTTCCCCGGGGAACCTGAATCATGGTGGAGACCGGAGCGTAATCTGGAGTTCACACCACTTCATCGTTTCAACAACGATATGGTGTTTGTTGATGGAAATATCCTTCAGTCAGCAGGTAGTAAAGATGAACTGGATGAAGGTACTTTTTTTGTGGACTACGATGCTCAGGAGATTTATATCGGTCAGGATCCTGCCGGCAAAAAGATGGAGATAACTGCTTTCCGTAAAGCTATTTTCCGTACCAGCGGAGAGGCTCATGGTAAGGAGAATGATGGCAAGGGGCCTGTTATTCGTGGCTTAACTGTTACTCAATATCCGGACACAATGGTCCACATCGATGGTTTTTATCCTCAGGGGCATTCTGCCGATGAGGCGCATGGAAATGATGTGGTCGGAACTGTATTTGAGGACTGTACTTTCTCCAAAAGTTTACGTATTGGTGTTTTTGCCATTGGAGACAGCATGGTGATGCGTAATTGTAAAATTACAGATACCAATACAGAAGGCCTTTATGTTGTGGCGTCTGACGACGTTCTGCTGGAAGGTAATATTTTCGAAAATAACAATATTGAAAAGTGGACCGGCTTTTATCCTGCAGCGGTTAAAATCTTTAACCAGTCACACCGGGTCGTTTGCAGCGAAAACCTGATAATCAATCACCCTCATTCCAATGGCCTTTGGTACGATGTAGGTAATGTGGACGGGGTTTTTGTGAACAACCGGGTGGAAAGTGTTGGAAGCCCTGAAGGCCCTTTTCGTGATGATCAGGTGTGGCCCAGTAGTAATGGTTTCTTTTTTGAAATATCCAAAGGCGTTACCGTGGCAGGTAATGATTTCGTGAACAACAATCAGGGGATGCTCATCTTGAACAGCTCCGGAGCTAAGGTTTACAACAATACTTTTGTGAACAGTCGTGCCAGTTTCGGCAGGGACGAGCGCGGTTCAGATCCCGACCATTTTGGATGGCACATCAATACGGGTCCGGGTGTGGATGAGCGCGAGAACCATGAGTTTGTAAACAACCTGATGGTGGATACAATGGGGCTGGAATTTCCATTGTTGTATGTTTGGCAACCCTCCGAAATGTGTGAACGCCTGAATGAGTCCACACTGCAAAAGTTTGATAACAATGTCTATGTAAAGATGACCAAAGAAGAAAATGCTGCTATTGCTCTGTGGAGTCCGGCCGATAATGAGAAATGTCAGACCAAAATCAGTGATCCGGCTGAACTTAATGAGCTGTATGGCCATTTTGAGGCCAATAGTAAGTTTTTCAATGGTTATGACGGAGCTCTTTTTACGAATGTGAATCCTGAGAATCTTGAAGTGAATTCTTCTTTTGAAGGACATATTCAGGCTTCCGAAATTCCTGAGAATATTAAGGCAGCTGCCGGATGGTCAGGCGAAGATGCTCCTTTTGTTGGAGCCAGATAGGAAGGATTCTCAAATTTTAAAAATTTATAGTAATGAAGACACGTTCATTTATTACTCCATTGGGTTTCGCAGCTATGGCAGTTGCAGGTTTGTTTGCATGTCAGGCACCTGCCCCTGCTGATAGAACTGCAGAAAATGAAGAGGTCGTTTACGGACCTTATGAAACGACTTATGAACTTCCGGACGTATCAGGAACCATCTATTATGTGGCTCCTGACGGAGATGCCAGTGCTGAGGGAACTACCCTCGAGACGCCCACAACCATTGAGGCTGCCATTTCTCGTGTGGTAACCAATGATGCTATTGTAATGCGGGGTGGGACCTACCGTACAGGTGGTCTTACCTTTAATCAGGGAATTACCATTCAACCTTATCAGGACGAAAAGCCGGTATTGAACGGTACTTTTGTTGCAGATAATTGGCAACAGGACTCAGACGGTGTATGGGTTACTGATTGGGAACGCTTTTTCCCCGGTGAGCCTCAGTCATGGTGGAACAAAGAGCGAAACATCGAAAGTACGCCTATGCATCGATTCAATAACGATTGCGTTTTTGTAAATGGAGATTATTTGCAATCGGTTGGAAGTAAGGACGAGTTGGAAGAAGGTACTTTCTTTGTGGATTATGACGCAAAGAAAATTTATCTGGGAACAGATCCTTCCGGGCAGTTGGTTGAGATTACCGCATTCAATAATGCAATTATCAGGACACCTGAAGATGTACATGGTAAAACAACAGACAAGCGAGGGCCGGTTATCAAAGGTCTGGAGGTTACTCAGTATGCCGATATCAGTGTTTTGATTGACGGGCTTTTCCCTGAGGAAATATCTCCGGAGGAGGCACATGGTAATGATGCTGTTGGGACTGTTTTTGAAAATTGTTCTTTTACCAAGGCTTTGCGGGTGGCTGTCTTTGCTCATGGCGACAGCATGGTGATGCGAAACTGTAAAATTGAAGATACCAACACTGAAGGACTTTATATTGTTGCTTCGGATGATGTGCTGCTCGAACGAAATATCTTTGCACATAACAACATCGAAAACTGGCGGGGATATTTTCCTGCTGCCGTTAAAATCTTTAATCAGAGTCATCGTGTTGTTTGCCGGGAGAATCTGGTAACCAATCAGCCTAATTCTAACGGAATCTGGTATGATGTAGGTAATGTAGATGGGGTTTTTGTTAATAATCGTGTTGAAAATGTTGGTCAGGTTGATCAGGCAGCTCTTGGTGATAAAGTTTGGGTTGGACGCAGTGGCTTTTTCTTTGAGATTTCGGTAGGAGTTATTGTGGCCGGAAATGAATTTGTCAATAACAATCAGGGCATTCTGATTCTTAATGCTGCGGGCTCTGAAATGTACAACAATACATTTATTAACAGCCGTGCAAGTTTTGGGCGTACAGCGCGTGGCGATGGTGCCGATCACTTTGGATGGCATGTTACCAGCGGACCGGGTGTTGAGGAACGCGAAAATCATGTGTTTGTGAATAATCTGTTGATAGATACAGTGGGTATGGAAACCCCTATGCTTTATGTGTGGCAACCGGCCGAGATGTGTGAGCGACTCAGTGAATCCACGCTAAAAGCCGTTGACAATAATGTATATGTGAAGATGAATAAAGAGGAGTCGCCACTGTTGGCTTTGTGGAGTCCTGCACAAAATGAGGAATGCCAGGCGCGCATTTCAGATCCGGCGGATTTGAATGCGTTGTATGAAACGTTTGAGACCAACAGTAAGTTCTATAATGGCTTTGATGGCGCTTTGTTTTCAGGAGATGCACAGATTGTTCCCGGATTTGAGGGACACCAGGTGGCATCCGATATTCCTGATAACATAAAGAAAGTTGCCGGTTGGAGCAATGCTCAAATTAATTTTATTGGAGCCAGGTAACATTTTTTAGGGCTTCAAACCTTATTAGTTATTGATAAAAATGGAAAAAGGCCTGTCGGAAACTATTCCGACAGGCCTTTTGTATTGATTGAGCCTGTTTTATTACTCCACACCAAAAACCATAATGGTCCTGGTTTGGTAGGTTTCGTCAGGATTCAATATCGTTGACGGAAAATTCTCATGGTTAGGCGAGTCAGGAAAGTGCTGAGTCTCCAGACAGAGTCCGTTGTACTGCTCAAATACCCAATCTCCTGATTTTTGTGAGCCATCAAGGAAATTACCGGAATAAAACTGCAAACCGGGTTCTTCAGTATATATTTCCATTGTACGTCCTGATTCCGGATCTTTCAACTTAGAGGCAAATGTCATTGCACCCTTTTCGGTTTTATTCAAGGCATAGTTGTGGTCATATCCTCCCGGAACCTGGTCTATGCGTTCACCAATGGGATGAGGGGTCGTAAAATCGAAAGGAGTTCCTTCTACCGGTTTTATTTCTCCGGTAGGTATCAGTGTCTCATTTACCGGGGTATATGCGTCTGCATCGATGGTAAGTTCATGATTAAGAATGCTTCCTTCGCCTGCCAGATTGAAAAAAGAGTGATTTGTCAGATTTACCGGTGTGGCTTTGTCTGTGTTGGCAAGGTAATCCACAATCAGACTATCTCCCTGGAGCGTGTAAGTAACAGTGACTTCCAGATTTCCGGGGTATCCTTCCTCACCATCTTTACTAAAGTAGGTAAGTTTCAAAGCAGGCCCTTTGGCTGTCTCAACGGGGGTCGCCTCCCATACTTTCTGGTCAAAGCCGTTGGTGCCGCCATGCAGGTGGTTGGGCCCATCGTTCAAAGAAAGCTGATAGGTACTGTCATTGAGGGTGAACTGTCCTTTGTCAATCCGGTTTCCGTATCGACCGATGATGGCACCAAAAAAGCTTCTTTTTTCCAGATAGCTGGACAAGTCATCAAAACCGAGTACTACGTTTTCAATGTTTCCTGCTTTGTCGGGTGCATTCACAGTCGTGATTACCCCTCCAAAATCAGTTATTTTTACTTCCAGACCGGAACTGCTTTTTAGCGTGTAGAGGTTAACAGCCTTTCCATCCGGAGTCTGACCCCAGGATTCTTTTTTGATGGCTTCTTCGGCCGGCACATTGCAACTGAGGATACTCAATCCTAAAATGCCTGCAAACAGAGAATGTAATGATTTTTTTCTCATAAATTGTTTAATTTTAATTGTTTATTAGAGCTATAGTGTACTGCTTTTTTATACTGTTTAAACGTTTTTTCTTTCTTATTTTTTCGGATTCACAATAAGAGTATATTAAACATTTGTAATGCTTTTTTTGTAAATTGCCAAATGTATGGCAAAAGTGCCTTAATATCAAAGAGACTAACCGGTTGCAGGGTTAGGTTGTTTATGCCTTAACGGGCTTCTCTGGTATTTGTTTTCTTCAGAATCCAATGATGATTTGTTCTTTACGGATTACCTGTAAATTAATGTATTTTTGAAATTTATTAAAAAAAATCTCTAAAAACATTTTAAAAGTAGAAATTACTTTTTAATTTTGAAGCATAAAACTGAATTTTTTTTTAGAAAAGATTGTAGCGTAAATAAACTAAGGAGATGTACTTCCTTGCCCGTATTATCCTAAAATAAAAATAAAATGCAGTATCAGGGACACTATAAAAATGCTCCGAAACATTATCTGGCTGTGGATTGTGTGATTTTTGGTTATGAAAACTATGAACTGAAACTTCTTTTGCACAAAAGGCCCATACAACCTCAAATTGGCGGATGGTCATTAATGGGAGGTTTTTGTGGTGAGAAAGAGGCGCTGGAGACTGCTGCCAACAGGGTGTTGCGTCAGAGTACCGGACTGAAAGATATTTATCTGGAACAGGTTCAGGCTTTCTCTGAACCAGACAGGGATCCGGCAGCACGCGTAATCTCTGTGGCATTTTATGCCCTGATTCGCATAGATAAGCATGATGCAGGTAAAGTGGATGAAATGGGAGCCCGGTGGTGCTCTCTGGATGAGGTTCCGGAGTTGATTTTTGATCATTCTGATATTGTGGAAAAAGCCAAAGAAAGGTTGCAGATGAAAGCCAGCCTCGAGTTGGTTGGCAAGGAGTTGTTACCTGATGAATTTACGCTTACCCAACTGAGGAGACTCTATGAGGCCATTTATCAAAGAGAACTGGATCCCGGCAATTTTAGGAAAAAGGTATTGGGACTTAATGTTTTGGAACGATTGAATACCAAGAATACTGAAGAATCAAAAAAAGGAGCCTTTAATTATCGCTTCAGACCCAATTCGGAGGAGTTGAACGGGCATGAGCGAATTATTAAAATCTGAACAAATACTTAAAAGGAATTTGACGATGGAAAATTTTAAAGATTATGAAGTTTGGTTTGTTACCGGCGCGCAGTTATTGTACGGAGGTGATGCTGTTGTGGCAGTGGACGGACATTCCACTGAGATGGTGAAAGGGATGAATGCTTCAGGCAATTTGCCTGTAAAGATTGTTTACAAAGGAACTGTAAATTCTGCCAAAGAGGTTACCGCAACCATGAAAGCGGCCAACAATGATGAAAAATGTGTGGGGGTAATCACCTGGATGCATACTTTCTCTCCTTCCAAGATGTGGATTCATGGCTTGCAGGAGCTGCGTAAACCTATTCTCCATTTTCATACTCAGTTTAATAAGGAGATTCCATGGAACGATATCGACATGGACTTTATGAACCTTAATCAAAGTGCTCATGGAGACCGTGAGTTCGGACATATCATGGCTCGTTTGAAGAAACCCCGGAAAGTTGTGGTTGGGCACTGGCAGGATCCCCAGGCTCAGGAGCGTATTGCTGTATGGATGCGTGTTTCTGCTGCCTGGGCCGATGCACAGGATCTTCGCATTATTCGTTTTGGCGACCAGATGAACAATGTGGCCGTAACTGATGGAGATAAAGTGGATGCCGAAATGGTTATGGGGTACCATGTGGATTATTATCCCATTGCTGATCTGGTAGCCGTTAAAGATAAAGTTACCGATGCCGAAGTGGCAGAATTGGTGAAGGTTTATGAAAATGATTATGATTTTGCTGATGATTGCAAAGCAGGAGGTGCCAACAGAGGTCAGGTAGAACACGCTGCCCGCATTGAAATTGCTTTGCGCCGCTTTTTGGAAGAAAAAGGAGCAAAAGCATTTACTTCCAATTTCGATGATTTGAATGAGGTTGATCAGTTGCCCGGTCTTGCTTCTCAGCGTTTGATGGCGGACGGATACGGTTTTGGTGCCGAAGGCGACTGGAAAACGGCTGCTCTTTACCGCACTATGTGGTTTATGGGGCAGGGACTGCCTAAAGGCTGCTCGTTTCTTGAAGATTATACTCTTAATTTTGACGGAGAGAACAGTACCATTCTTCAGGCACATATGCTGGAGGTTTGTCCTTTGATTGCCGACCACAAGCCCAAATTGCAGGTGCACCCATTGGGTATTGGAGGTAAGAATGATCCTGCCCGTCTGGTCTTTACCAGTAAGCCCGGTGAAGGTGTGGCAGCAACTGTTGTGGATATGGGTAATCGTTTCCGGATGATTGTCAATAAGGTGGAGTGTGTTGAATCAAAGCCACTTCCCAAGTTGCCTGTTGCCAGTGCGTTGTGGGTTCCAAAGCCCAATTTCGAAGTTGGCGCGGCAGCCTGGATTCTGGCAGGAGGAACTCATCACACCAGTTTTTCATATGATTTAACGGCTGAATATCTGGAAGATTTTGCTGAAATCGCCGGAATTGAATTCTTGCTGATTGATGAAAAAACGACCATTCCTGAGTTTAAGAAAGAATTGCGTTGGAATGATATGTTTTACAAATTGAATCGTGGAATCTAAAATCGACTTTAAATAAATTAAATTATGGAATCAGCTTTCGCAACACTGGACTGGATAATATTTGCAGTCTATGCCATTGTTATCCTGGGGATGGGGCTTTTTATTTCGAGAGGAAAAAAAGGAGTGGAAAAAACCGCTCAGGATTACTTTCTTGCCAATAAATCACTGACCTGGTGGGCTATTGGAGCATCCTTGATTGCCGCTAATATTTCGGCTGAGCAATTTATCGGTATGTCCGGTTCCGGGTATGCTTTGGGAATTGGGATTGCTTGTTATGAGTGGATTGCAGCAGCATCCCTGATTGTAATCGCCAAGTATTTTATTCCCATTTTTATTGAGAAGAAGATTTATACCATGCCACAGTTTCTTGCAGAGCGTTATTCACGTGGAGTGAGTACGGCATTTGCAATTTTCTGGTTGCTGGTATATGTGTTTGTAAACCTGACATCGGTGACCTATATGGGTGCTCTTGCCATGGAGACCATTCTGGGAATTCCCCTGATGTATGGCATTATCGGTCTTGCTGTTTTTTCCGGAATATATTCCATTTATGGCGGACTAAAGGCTGTTGCCTGGACCGATGTCATACAGGTATTCTTCCTGGTGGTCGGTGGTCTGGTAACAACCTATGTTGCTCTTGATGCAGTGGGTGGAGTTGGCTCCGGACCAATAAAAGGGTTCAGTACGCTTTTTGAAGGTGTCCGGGATCATTTCCATATGATAGCCGAGCAGGATACAAGGCCGGATGTATTTCTTGATTTGCCCGGTCTGGGTATTATTCTTGGAGGTATCTGGCTGACCAACTTTGGTTACTGGGGCTTTAACCAGTATATTATCCAGAAAGGTCTGGCAGCCAAATCTGTTACCGAAGCCAAGCGCGGATTGCTGTTTGGTGCTTACCTGAAAATGTTGATTCCGCTTATTGTGGTAATTCCTGGTATCGCCGCCTTTTATCTGAAGAATGATCTGGAGATTGCCGATCAGGCTTACCCATATCTTTTGGCCAATTATATGCCTGTTGGTGTTCGCGGTCTGGCATTTGCGGCTCTTTCTGCGGCCATTGTTTCATCTCTGGCGTCTATGATTAACTCTACCTCAACTATTTTTACGGTAGATATTTACAAGCCGTATTTCAATAAGAATGCCAGTGATAAATCTCAGGTGTTGGTAGGTCGTATCACTGCCTTAGTGGCTTTGACGATAGCCGTATTTATTGCTCCTATGTTACAAAACCTGGAGCAGGCATTCCAGTATATTCAGGAATACACAGGATTTATCTATCCCGGTGTGGTTATCGTGTTTTTTATGGGACTTTTCTGGCGTCAGGCAACCAACAGAGCTGCTCTCTGGACTGCTATTCTGACATTACCTCTTGGATTTGCTTTCAAATTCGGATTCCCGGAGATGCCCTGGATGATGCGCATGGGATATGTATTTGTGGTGCTGGTCTTTGTAGCTACAATTGTCACTTTCGTAGATAAAAAATCGTGGACTACCGATACCAAACACACCGTTCGTCCAGCCTATATGCGCACCGGGTATATCCTGATGACCATCGGTATTGTCGCTGCTATTATTGGCGCGGTTGGTGTGAATATTTATTTCCTGAATAATTTGGGAATTGAGAGTATTTTCATGACTGCTGCAGCCTTTATTTTTGTTGGTATTATTTTGATTGCCAATGAGAAAATTATTGCAGCTGACAAGAAAGCGCTTGAGATTAATCCCGAAAGTTTCAAAACCGGAACAACTTTTAATATTGGTGCAGTGGGAGTTATCGTTATTCTTGCATTGCTTTACGGAGTGTTCTGGTAAAAAAAGATCAGAAGATGGATTTAAAAAAGTTAAAGGAAGAAGTCTTCCAGGCCAATCTCGATCTGGTAAAACACAACCTGGTAATTTTTACCTGGGGGAATGTGAGTGCCATTGACCGGGAAAGAGGTTTGGTGGTAATCAAACCCAGCGGTGTGGCTTACGATGACATGACAGCCGATGACATGGTCGTCTTGAACCTGGAAGGCAACGTGGTGGAAGGTCAACTGAAACCTTCTTCGGATACTCCAACTCATATCGAATTGTATAAGAATTTTCCGGAAATAGGAGGAGTGGTGCATACCCACTCTTCCTATGCTACCGCCTGGGCACAAGCGGGTGTGGATATTCCAATTATCGGAACTACACATGCCGACTATTTTGCCAGTGATATCCCGTGTACGCGCGATATGACAAAAGAGGAGGTGGAAGGAGAATATGAGAAGGAGACAGGTACCGTAATTGTGGAAGCTTTTGCAGATAAAAACCCCAATCATATTCCCGGGGTAATTGTGAAAAATCATGGTCCTTTCACCTGGGGGAAAGATGCACACGAGGCTGTGCACAACAGCGTGGTAATGGAAGCTGTTGCTAAAATGGCTTTTGTTAGTAAGTCTGTAAATCCCAATGTTACCATGAATCCGCTTCTTACAAAAAAGCATTTCGATCGTAAACATGGTGCCAATGCCTATTACGGGCAGAAATAGATAATGTAAAGGCATCATTTCTCTCACCCGGGCCGGCTTCCGGCCCGGGTTTATCTCCCAAAAATTACTTAGTTATCACAAGGATGTTTTAAGCAGATAGTTGAGCATTGGAATAATTTATTGATGAACCCTGCTTGTTAAAACTACTGACTAAAAACTACTGATCAAAAACTGAATACAATGAGCTCCAAAAAATATGTTATAGGATTGGATTACGGGTCTGATTCTGCCCGTGCCGTGGTGGTGGATACCCAAACCGGAGAGGAAGTCTCCCAGGCAGTTAAACATTATCCACGGTGGATTGAAGGTAAATATTGTGATCCTGCTGCCAATCGGTATCGTCAGCATCCTCTGGATTATATTGAGGTTTTGGAATATACCGTAAAGACGGCCCTTAAAGAAGCCGGAACCGGTGTGGCTGAAAATGTGGTGGGTATGTCCTTCGATACAACCGGAAGTACTCCGGCCTTTGTGGATGAAGACGGGATTCCCCTGGCACTGAAACCTGAGTTTGCAGAGAATCCCAATGCTATGTTTATTCTCTGGAAAGACCATACAGCAGTGAAAGAGGCTGCCGAAATTAACCAGCTTGCCCGTAAGTGGGACGTGGATTATACTCAGTTTGAGGGCGGTGTTTATTCTTCCGAGTGGGTGTGGGCAAAAGCGCTTCATGTATTGCGCGAAGATGAGGCCATCCGAAAAGCTGCTTATTCATGGATTGAGCATGCCGACTGGATGCCATCACTAATAACCGGTACAGAACAGCCCGACAAGGTGGTGCGTAGTCGTTGTGCTGCCGGACACAAAGCTATGTGGCATGAAAGCTGGGGAGGTCTTCCTCCTGAAGAATTTCTTACTGAACTGGATCCTTTGTTGATGGGTTTTCGCGATCGATTGTTTAAAGACACTTATGCCAGTGATACTAAAGTAGGAACCCTTACTCCCGAATGGGCAGAAAAACTTGGTCTTTCCACCGACGTGGTTGTTGGTGTAAGTGCCTTTGACTGCCACATGGGTGCTGTTGGAGGTGGTGCCACATCTAATGTGTTGGCGCGTGCCATTGGTACTTCTACTTGCGATATTATGATTGCGGATTACGAGCAAATGGGAGATAAACTGGTAAAAGGAATTTGCGGACAGGTAGATGGTTCTGTCGTTCCCGGTTATATAGGTCTGGAGGCCGGTCAGTCCGGTTTTGGTGACATCTATGCCTGGTTTAAGAATGTCGTAGCCTGGCCGCTCAGTAATATCCTGAGCAAAACAGAACTGGTGGATGCCGGAACCCGGGAAAAACTGATTGAGGAAACCATTGATAAGATTATACCTGAGTTAAGCCGGGAAGCCATGAAAATTTCGGTTGATGAGTCCACCATTCTTGCTGTAGATTGGATGAATGGACGCCGCACACCCGATGCCAGTCAGGAAGTGACAGGTTCCATTTCCGGGTTGACACTGGGATCCTCGGCACCACGTATTTTCAGAGCTTTGGTGGAAGCTACGGCTTTTGGGTCCAAAGCGATTGTGGACCGTTTCAGGGAAGAAGGTGTTGAACTCAAAGCTGTGATTGGTCTTGGAGGCGTGGCTCGCAAATCTCCGTTTGTGATGCAGACACTTGCCGATGTGTTGAATATGCCTATCAAAGTGGCTGCCACCGAACAGACTTGTGCTGTGGGAGCAGGTATGTTTGCTGCTGTTGTGGCGGGTATTTACGATAATGTGGAGGAAGCGCAAAAGCAGATGGGACAGGGATTTGAGAAAGAATATACTCCCAACGCAGAGAATGTGAAGAAGTATGAAGCTATTTACAGTAAATATGTGAAACTCGGGGAATTTACCGAGAAAGAATTGTAAGAGCTTTCTTTATATACTGATAAGGGTGTTGGCCTGTTTCTCAGGTCGCACCCTATATTCACTTAATACTGTTTTGATCATGAAAAAGGCAACTCTTCTTCTGATTTTTATTGTTTTATCAATAACGGTTTCGTGGGCACAAAATCCACTGATAATGGATGAGTTTACTGCTGACCCTTCAGCCCGGGTATTCAATGATAAGGTATATGTTTATCCTTCACATGATATCAGGCTTGATTCCGGACGGTTTGCCAACTGGTTTTGTATGGAGGATTACCATGTTTATTCTTCCGAAAATCTGACTCAATGGGAGGATCACGGAGTTATTCTTAGTCAGTATGATGTGTCTTGGGTGGATCCGTCAACTTATAGTATGTGGGCTCCCGATTGCATTGAAAAAAACGGGAAGTATTATTTTTATTTTCCTTCTACTGCCAAAGATAAGTCAGAGGGTAGAGGACGAAGGGTAGGGGTGGCTGTTGCTGACTCCCCGGAGGGGCCTTTTATCCCTCAGGAGCAACCAATGAAAGATGTATTTGGCATTGATCCCAATCCATTTATCGACAGAGATGGTCAAGCCTACCTTTATTGGGGAGGTGGCGAAAAGCTGTACATGGCAAAGCTGAAGGAGAATATGTTGGAATTGGCCACCGAACCACAGGAAGTGGTGGATCTTCCTGCAAAATTTAAGGAGGGACCGTATCTCTTTGAGCGCAACGGAAAGTATTATTTTACTTTTCCTCATGTGCCCGAAACAACCGAACGCCTGGTTTATGCCATGGGAGACAGCCCGATGGGGCCCTTTGAATTTAAGGGAGTGATTATGAAAGAATCTCCTGTTGAGTGCTGGACCAATCATCATTCCATTATTGAATATCGTGACCAATGGTATTTGTTTTATCATCACAATGATTTGTCTCCTGATTTTGATAAAAATCGTTCGATCAAAGCAGATAGTCTGTTTTTTAATGCTGATGGAACCATTCAGGAAGTTTTACCAACATTACGTGGAGTGGGGATCACACCTGCTTCCGCCCGTATTCAGACAGACCGGTACAGCCTGGCTGAAGGAGAGAATGTCAGTTATGAGTTTGTTGATGATACAGATCCTCACCAGGGTTGGCAGGTGCATTTACCTGAAGAAGGTAACTGGATTAGTTACAATAAAGTGGACTTTGGCACAGGCGAATTTGAAGAACTCATAGTAAAAGGATATGCAGAAAAAGGCGGAGATTTTGAAATTCGATTGAATGCGCCGGATGGTCCTCGTTTGACGGATGTTGAGTTTGACAATGCGGGTGATTACCAGTTAAAAAAGGTAACACTTTCCGACTTGCCGAAAGGGATTCATGATTTATATATTTTCAATGCCGGAGATTCGGAATTAGTATTAGATTGGATTCAGTTTAAGTAGTGTTTGTCTATAAAGTTCAACTTCTGCATTGTTGCTCAAAATCTAAATTTTCATCCCGATTGTGCTTTTTGTTGGTTTTTTGTTCAAAAAATCTTACAAAAGCTACTTCGGGACTGCGGTTTAGATTTTTCACACGCCTTGAATTTGAACTTTCTGGTTCAAACACGTCAAAACCGCTTAGTTTATGGACAGAAACTAAGTAGAATAACATAAAACAAGATATTTCTAATTAAAACCAATTCGAGATGAACAGAAAGAATCTACTCATTGCATTGTTTTTCGCTTTTGTTTTGGCTTTACCTGCCGGTGCCCAGAATAAAATGAATCTGGATTTTAACAATGCAGAACAGACCATCAATAAAAATATTTATGGTCATTTTGCCGAACACCTTGGCCGTTGTATCTATGATGGAATCTGGGTGGGACCCGATTCTGACATTCCCAATGTTAACGGTTATCGTAAAGATATCCTGGATGCTTTGAAAGAACTGAACATTCCGGTTCTTCGCTGGCCCGGAGGTTGTTTTGCCGATACGTATCACTGGAAAGATGGCGTAGGGCCGAAGAGTGAGCGTCCTAAAATTAAGAACTATTTCTGGGGTGGCTCCATTGAAGACAACAGTTTTGGTACACATGAATTTCTGAATCTTTGTGAGATGATAGGTGCCGACCCATATATTTCTGCAAATGTGGGTAGTGGAACTGTTACCGAAATGGTAGAGTGGATAGAATACATGACTTCAGATGAGGATATTCCTATGGCCAACTGGCGTCGCGAAAATGGTCGTGAAGAGCCCTGGGATGTTAAATTCCTTGGAATTGGTAACGAGAGCTGGGGCTGTGGAGGCGATATGCGTCCGGAGTATTACAGCGATCTGTTGCGTCAGTATTCACTCTATGCCCGACTTTATGGTGAAGGTAAATTTGAGCGTGTCGGTTGCGGAGCCAATGGCAGCGACTACAACTGGACAGATGTGCTGATGGAGAGGGCTGCCAGAAATATGGATGCACTTTCGGTGCATTACTATACCATTGCAACAGGAGACTGGAATAATAAGTCTGCTGCCACCGGTTTTGGTGAGGACCTCTACTTTAGCGGTCTGAAAAATGCCTTGTTCATGGATGAGTTGGTTACAAAGCACTCCAACGTCATGGATAAGTATGATCCCGAAAAAAATCTTCCGCTTTTGGTTGATGAGTGGGGGATCTGGACCGATGTGGAACCCGGAACCGAACCCGGTCATTTGTTCCAGCAAAACTCTATGCGTGATGCCTTGATTGCTGCTGTAACTTTTAATATTTTCCATCAGCATGCAGAGCGTGTCCAGATGGCTAATATTGCCCAGGTGGTAAATGTTTTGCAGGCCATGATCCTTACTGAAGACGATAAGATGGTACTGACTCCAACCTACCATGTTTTTAATATGTACAAGGTGCATCAGGATGCAACGTATATTCCTGAGTTGCTTCAAACCGTTAGCTATGAGGTGGGTGGAGAAGAAATTCCGGCTGTAAGCGGAACCGCCTCAAAGAAAGATGGAAAAGTGAACATCAGTCTTAGTAATCTGGATGCAACAGAAGAGCAGGTAATTGAAGTAGATGTGGAAGACGGAAATCTCACCAGGGTATTGTCCGCCTCTGTGTTGACTGCTCCGGACTTTAATTCTTACAACTCATTTGACGAACCGGAGACGGTAAAACCTGTTGAGTTCTCTGATTTTAAAATTAAAAAAGGTGTGTTGACGGTAACACTGCCTGCACATTCGGTTGCCACCCTGCAACTGCAATAAGATTTTTAGTAAAACGTGAGAAAAGCCTCTTCGGATTTTCCGGGGAGGCTTTTTTTAGTATGGAGAGTTATCTGAAAAGTTGTATTAAGTAATATGTTTCCGCCCGGTCACTCTTCTCCTGTGGAATATTATTGTTTTTGAATGATTGTTTAATGGAGGATTTTTTCTAATGTAAGTGTCTGCCTCTTAGGTGTGTGTTCAGTTGTTGGGGCTTCCGGTCTCCTCTTAAACATAGTTCAGAGGGAATATTTTTTTTTGGGTTCTTTGATTTATATTTACATTTTTGTAGTGTAAATAGGTGAATGAATGACTCAGGAACAGATTTTTATTAAACAGCTCAAACAAGGAAGTATTCAGGCTTTCAATGAGTTGTTTTATCTTTATTCATCTCGGTTGTATGGTTTTGGCTATAAATATCTGAAATCAGATTCTGATGCCGAAGAGCTGGTTCAGGACGTCTTTCTTAAGATCTGGAAAAACCGGGAGAAAATTAATGAGGAGGAAAACTTTCGTGCTTACCTTTTTACCATTGCCTTTAACCAGATACGTGATTATTTTAAGTATAAAAGTGTTTATGTGGATGTAGAGGAGTTTCAACAATTCGAACCTCGGGATAATACTACGGAAGCTTCACTTACCTTTCGCTCAGTTCTGGACCAGATTACTCAACTACTCCAAAGACTTCCGGAGAAGAAGCAACGTATTTTTCATCTAAGCCGATTTGAAGGTAAGTCAGCTAAAGAAATCGCTGAGATTGTTGGTGTTACCTCCAAAACCGTGGATAATCAGATTTCTGAGGTGATAGGATTTTTGAAAGTTCATCTTAAGAAATCGGGTTTTTTGTCATTGCTTTTCTTCTATTTATTTCTGCTTTAGGGTACTTCTAAGCAAGGGATGTTGGTAAGGCTTTTTGTTATCAGGCATTTAGCCAGGTTGCGCCAGCTTCAATTCTTCTTCATGATTGATGTATTTCTTAAAAGAATAAAAAAAATGTGATTTTTTTTCGGGAGATTTTGGTTTTAAAATGGTATTACTTTTAAAGGCCTGGCAATTTTCCGAATGAAACGAGTCCCAAATGTTCGGGACGAGTTCTATCAGACCAATAACTTAGTCTTATTTTATACAAATGAAACGAGCATGGCAACGATTGCCTCAAAAGAATATGTATAAGTTCTTGCATGCGAGTTCCATCCGACCTTAATTAATAAATTTTATACGGATGAAACGAGCATGGCAACGATTACCACAAGAGAATATGTATAAGTTCTTACATGCGAGTTCCATCAGACCAATGATTTAGTTTAATTATATACTGATGAATAAAAAGCAACAACAAATATTTGATGATTATCTCGCTGGCAGAGGAGACAGATCATCAAAGCGCAAGTTTTTTCGGCTGTTCAGGGAGGAGTCAGGCATTTCTGATTTGAAGAAGCGTATGGCAGAGGATTGGGATGCAATCTCCTTTACGAACTCTCATAAAGATTTATCTCCCATCCTGCAGAAAATTCATTTCTTGATTAGATCTGATTCGGAGAATGCCTCCGGTCCAAAGAAAATGACAAGGGCGTTGAAATTATTTGCCAGAATAGCTGCCGTTCTGCTTCTGCCACTTTTGGTCATAAATGCTTTGCTATTCTTCTTTGCTGAGAAGCCTGAATCGGAACCGACATTGGTGGAAATTATTTCCCCATTGGGAGCCAGAGTTAAAACCGAATTGCCTGATGGAACCATTACCTGGTTGAATAGTGGTTCTGAATTAAGTTACTATATCCCTTTTGAAAACAGGAATGTCCAAGTAAAAGGCAATGCCTTTTTCGATGTAAAAAGTGACTCGTTACACCCCTTTACAGTCAGAGGAAACAATGCTGAAGTGAAAGTTTTAGGGACTCGTTTCAACGTGGAAATGTGGCCCGAAGAAGATATTGTAGAGGTAGTTCTGGAAGAAGGTGTCGTGGAATTTAAACCAGATCGGTGCGAACAATCATTCCAAATGACACCAGGTGAACAACTGGTCTTTGATAATGAAAAAAGAAAGCTAACCCGGAAACAGGTTGAGCCTGAAATATATTCCTCATGGATTGATGGAAAGTTATTGCTTCGGGGAGAAAATATGGTTCGAACAGCCAGAGAATTGTCACGCTGGTTTAATGTGGATGTGGTTGTGGAGGATAGCACCATTTATGATTACACCTTCAGGGGGACGTTCAAAGACGAAAAACTTGAAGAAATTTTGAGATTGTTAAAACTGACTTCTCCAATTGATTATGTAATTGAGGATAATAAGCAAGATAGTGCAGGCAATTTTTCGAGAAAGAAAGTAATCATTCAACATCAATAAATTGAAAAATTTATGAATGTCACTTCTAAGTTAAACAGTAGTTAGTTTCGTGAACTTTTAAAAGATTTGTTTTTAAAAAAGGGGAAAAGGAAGCGGCAACTTCCAAATCCCCAATGTTGTACTTAAAATCATTACAAAGCTATGAAAAAAATTCCTAAGAGAGGAATAGGGAACAGGTGTGCCCTTACTAAAACCTATCGTATTATGCGAATCACACTCTTCTTTTTACTAGTCGGTGTTACCCAGTTGTTTGCAGAGGTATCTTACGCTCAGGTCAAAATGCTTACTATTGATCTCGAGAATGTAAAAGCCGAAACGGTTCTTGATGAGATTGAAAATCAAAGTCAGTTTTATTTTCTGTATAATGAGAAATTTGTTGACATGGATTTTGACACTTCTGTGAAGTGTTCAAAAGAGAATATCTTTGAAGTTCTTGATGCTCTTTTTTATGGTCGGGATATTTCATATAAAGTAGTCGACAACCAGATTATTCTTTCAAAGAGAAAAGATTCTTCGGAAGATGTCCCGCAATCTGAGAAAATTATTACCGGAAGAGTGGTTGATGGTCAGGGGGAACCGATTCCCGGAGCAACCGTTTCTGTAAAAGGAACTACTCAGGGTACCATTACTGATGTAGAAGGGAATTATTCGCTTAAAATTCCTGGTGATGCTGATGTTTTGTTGTTTTCTTTTGTTGGTATGGAATCCAGAGAAGTTGCCATAGGCGATAAAAGCCAGATCGACGTTTCCCTGAGAGAAGACATGGTTGGCCTGGATGAGGTTGTTGTTGTCGGATACGGGACACAAAAGAAAGTCAACCTTACTGGTTCAGTGGCCAGTGTTGATAGCAAGTTGATGGAAAATCGTCCCATGAGTAATGTCTCCTCCGGTTTATCAGGTTTGCTTCCGGGAGTGTATGTGAACCAGGGAAGTGGTATGCCCGGAGGTGACGGAGGGACCATTCGGGTGCGTGGAGTAGGTACCTTAAACAATGCTGCCCCGATGGTTATTGTTGATGGGGTGGAATCAAGTATGGATGAGCTTTCTTCCGAAGATATTGCTTCCATTTCTGTGTTGAAAGATGCTGCATCTGCTGCTATTTATGGTTCAAAAGCTGCCAACGGAGTTATCCTGATTACGACAAAAACCGGAAAAAGCGGGGAGCCAATGGTGCGATACTCTGGTGACTTCGGTTGGCAGGCTCCCACCGATTTGCCTGAATATCTGGGGTCTGCAGAATATGCTTCGTTGTACAATCAGGCCTTGCAGGTCGAAGGGAAAGATCCGCGGTTTACAGATGCAGATATTGAACTTTTCCGTAACGGGCAGGATCCTTACGGCCATCCAAATACCGATTGGCTCGATTTACTTTATGCCGGGTCAGGCTTTCAGACATCGCATAATGTATCTGTTTCCGGAGGTTCAGAAACATCTCAATATCGTTCTTCCGTTGATTATCAAAAGCAGGATGGTATTGTGGAACATACAGGAAAAGAACGATATAATGTCCGTACCAATTTGAAGAATGATCCTTATGAATGGCTGACAACAAATGTCAATCTTTCTTATACCCGTCAGACCTTGACACAGCCTAATAATGCTTATGTTGGCGGAGGACTGGATCAGATTATTCGTCAGGCGTACCGTATTGCTCCCTGGATTCCCTATAAAAATGAAGATGGTACATATGCTACCATATCTGATGGTAACCCCATTGCCTGGCTTGATCAGGGGGAACAAATCCATACAAAACAGAATTATTTTCTGGGAGTAGGGTCACTTACTTTTAAAATTTTTGAGGGCTTTACGGTTAAAGGTACTGCTTCGTTGCGTACTTACAAGGAAGATAAAAGTTCTAAAAACAAAGAGATTCAGTATAATGAGTCTAAGTACCATGGACCCACATCTATAGAGCAATTACATGTAAATACCGAACGAATTACAGGCGATGTAGTTGCCAATTATGACAAATCAGTTGGTGGACACAATTTTGCTTTAATGGCAGGATATCATGCCGAAGCATATGATTATAAAAGGACACGTGCTTATCGGGAGAATTTTCCAAGTACCATGCTAGATGATCTTGACGGCGGCTCATCCAAAGGAATGGTTGGCGAAGGTTACACCCGGGAGCTGAACATGATTTCATGGTTTGGACGTGTAAACTATGATTATCAAAGCAAATATCTGTTTGAAGCTAATTTGCGGTACGATGCATCCTCCCGTTTCAGTGAAGATAACAGATGGGGAGCCTTCCCCTCTTTCTCGACGGGATGGCGGCTGTCGGAAGAAGATTTTATGGAAGACCTGGAATCAATAGATAATTTGAAGTTAAGAGCATCATGGGGAATGTTGGGAAATCAGGCTGCATTAAATTCCTATTACCCTACCGTTCCAACTTTGTCTTTGGGACTTGATTATCCTTTTAACAGCAGTATTACCTCCGGAGCAGCAATTGTTTCTGCTAAAAACCAAGATCTGGTGTGGGAGAAAACGACTTCATGGGGAATTGGAGCCGATCTTACTCTTTTTCACAAATTGAATTTTACTGTTGATTACTACGACAGGAAAACCACAGATATTATAATGGCAGTTCCTTCTCCCGAAACGTTTGCACTGTCCGGGTTTTATGATAACGTAGGAGAAATGTCCAATAAAGGGATTGAATTTACGTTTCAGTACAATGATAAATTCGGAGATGTAGGTTTTAACTTTGGAGGTAACTTCGCTTACAATAAAAATGAATTGTTAAAGCTTGCCGGACAGGATCAGATTATCAGTGGAAGAACCATACGGCGAATAGGAGAATCTGTAGATTCTTTTTACGGGTATAAAACCAACGGGCTTTATCAAACAGAAAGCGAAATTGATGACTGGGCAGAAAATACCTTATATAACAGAAGTGAGCTGAAACCCGGAGACCTCAGGTATGTTGATGTTACGGGAGATGATAAGGTTACCAGCGACGATCGTACCATTCTGGGAAATTCGACACCTGATTTTGTTTATGGTTTTAATGTGGGGGCAGATTATAAGAATTTTGATTTCCTCGCGATTTTCCAGGGAACTCTGGGTGGATATGGATATATGGATTTTGATGCTATTGGTACCGTAAACGGAGATGCATCCAAGCCTTCGGCAATTTGGGCCGATAGCTGGACCTCTGACAGACCAAATACTTCAGTGCCTCGGGCCATCGCCAACTTATACGGACCGAGTATGCCCCAGAATCAAACAACCGAATACTGGCTTAGAAGTACCAATTATCTGAGACTTAAGAACCTGCAAATTGGATACAATATCCCTAAAAATGTTCTTTCAAGACTTGGTGTTTCAAAAGCACGCATATACTATAGCGGCCAGAATTTGTTTACGGTTACTGATTATCTGAAAGGATGGGATCCCGAAGCTCCTTCAGGAAGAGGAAGCGGTTATCCTGTTGTTATGGTAAATTCTTTCGGAGTTAATGTATCATTTTAAAAGGAAAAAGAGATGAGAAAATATATAATTATCTTAGTATTTGGGTTTTTAACTGCATCCTGTGGAGAATCTTTCCTGGATTTAGCACCAAAGGATGCCTTATCTCCTGCTACGTTTTGGAAGTCAGAAAGCGATCTTGAACTTGCCCTTACAGGTTGCTATTCCGGTTTTGAAAGTGGTGACTGGTTGATGTATCGTGAATGTGGTTCTGATAATGCATTCAACAATTTCCCCTGGGAAGGTTGGACCAATATAGGGAATGGGACCTTGTCTGCTGCAGATCCCGGAAGTAGTTATTTTAGTTACACCACCATTTATCGTTGTAATGAACTAATTGCCAATGTAAGCACTATGGATCTGGAGGCATCAACCCTGGAGGTATATGAGGCTCAGGCTCGTTTTATCAGAGCGTATAAATATTACCAGCTTGTAATTAATTATGGTGATGTGCCGCTTGTTACAGAGAATTTTGGTTCTCCCGAAGAAGCTAAAATCCCCAGGGATTCCAGAGAAAAGGTTTTGACGTTTATCCAGGATGAATTAAAAGATATTATTGAAGTTCTGCCTGAAGCATATTCATCAGATGATTTTGGAAAAGCAACCAAAGGAGCTGCCCAGACCTTGTTGATGAGAATTCATCTTTATTATGGAGAATACGAGAAAGCTTTGACAGTGGCCCAAAGCATTGAGGGGTATAGTCTGAATTCGACCTTTTCCGGTGTTTTTAGTCCTGATAATGAGCAAAATGACGAAGCTATATTATCCGTTCAGCACACGCCGGATATGTATAGTATCGACTTTACACCTTACCTGCCCAATGGTTCCGGAGGTTGGTCATCAGTAGTTCCCACCCAATCGTTGGTTGATAGTTATGAGATGGCGAGTGGATTGACTATTCAGGAAGCTGAAGAGTTGGGGCAATATGATCCTCAAAACCCCTTTGTGAACAGAGATCCCCGCTTGCGTGCTTCCATTATTTACCCGGGACAGGTATGGCAGGGAGATGTCTATAGTTCTGTGGAGGAGGGAGATGCAAATTATTATCAAACCGCTGATAATGCATCCAAAACAGGATACAACTTCAGGAAATATTTAAATTATCTGGATGCTTTTCCGGATGAGCCTTACTGGAATTCAGGGTTGAATATCATCGTTTTCCGTTATGCCGAAGTTTTACTTACCATTGCGGAAGCCAAAGTGGAGTTAGGGGAGATTGATGATGAATTATATGCTGCCTTGGATGCGGTTAGACTTCGCGCAGGAATGCCTGCTGTGGACAGGACCAGATATAATACTGTCGAAAACCTTAGAGCATTGGTGCGCAATGAGCGTCGTGTAGAATTTGCCATGGAGGGATTGAGAAGAGATGATATTATCCGTTGGGAAATTGCAGAAGAGGTGATGAATGGACCATTGTATGGGACAAAACTGGGGGCTGTTCTGGATTCAGAACAGGATAATGGCGATTACAATGTACAATTGACTGGAGATCCCATATTTGTTGAAACCAGAAAATTTGAAGCACCGAAGCATTATCTGTTGCCGATTCCCCAATCAGCTATCGATAAAAACCCCGAATTAAAGCCCAATAATCCAGGTTACTAATAGTTTGTTGATATAAGAGAGCTCGTGATCTTTATGAGTCTTCACGAGCTCTTTTCTTTTAATCATCTTATTGTTGAACGATATAAAAACAAAAGAAAAATGACCAATCGCAGATCATTTCTAAAGAACATAGCAATAGGTTCAGGGGTTATTGCTGCATCTCCGGTAATCAATGCCTGCACACCGAAAGAACAAAGTGAGAAAGCACATATTAAAAGGGCTTCGGAGAGAAAGCCCAAAATGCATTTTAACATGTGTGGTTACCGCGCTCCTAAGCTGGACACGGTACGCATTGGTTTTGTTGGAATTGGTGACAGAGGAATCGGTGCCGTAGAGCGAATGACTCATATCGAGGGCGTTGAAATAACGGCTGTTTGTGATACGCGACAGGCTGCGATGGATGGAGCTCAGGCCAAGCTTGTGAAAGCGGGGTTGCCCAAAGCTAAAGAATTTACCGGAAGTGATACTGCTTTTAAAGAGTTGTGCGATAGTAATATTGTTGATCTTGTATATATTGCAACTCCCTGGGAATGGCATGTTCCGGTAGCCATTGCTGCCATGAAAGGGGATAAACATACTGCCGTTGAAGTGTCCACAGCTAAAACCATGGATGAGTGCTGGGAAATGGTTGAAGTTTCCGAGCAAACCAGAAAGCATTGCGTTATTCTTGAAAATTGTTGTTATGATTTTTTTGAATTACTGACATTAAACATGGTGCGTCAGGGCGTATTTGGAGATTTGATTCATGGGGAAGGTGCTTACATTCATGATTTGGATTATTGGCATTTTAATAAGCCTCAGGATAATAAGCCCGGAGGCGATGGAGCTTATGACAAGTTGTGGCGCCTGCACGAAAATACACGGATGGCTAATGTTTATCCAACTCATGGTTTAGGCCCTATTTGTCAGGCCATGGACATTAATCGCGGTGATCGGATGGATTATCTGACTGCAATGATGTCGGATGATTTTACCCTGGCCAATCGCATTAAAGAATTGGCTCCCGATCGCCCCGACTTACGACAATTTGTTGGTAAAGAAATGCGGGGTAATATGGACATGCAGATGATTCGCACCGTGAAAGGACGTACCATCATGATTCAGCATGATATCAGTTCGCCACGTCCATATTCTCGTATTCATATGTTGAGCGGAACAAAATGTTTTGCCCAAAAATGGCCGCTTCAGCACATTGCCTTTGGACATAATGTGGCCGACGAAGCAAAAATGAAAGAACTACAGGAAAAATATACTCCTGAAATAGTCAGACGTGTGGGTGAAATGGCTAAAAAAGTAGGTGGCCATGGTGGAATGGATTTTATTATGGATTGGCGCCTGATCGATTGTCTCCGAAATGGCTTGCCGGTGGATATGGATGTTTATGATGCTGCTGCCTGGAGTTGTATTACTCCTTTGAGTGAGTGGTCTATTCTTAATGGTTCTAAACCCATCGATATTCCTGATTTTACAAGAGGAGCGTGGAAGACCAATAAACCGATTGACCTTTCAATGAAAGAAGGAGGCAATACCCGGGTTCGAAATGTTGTTTCGGCGGATTCCAAGAGCCAGTTAAATGTGCATTAGCCTGGTTTCTTGACTTTGTCAATCTTTGATTCATGAATAATCGTTATTGATGATTGGGGAATAGATCAGGTTAGATTGTTGTTGAAAATTAATGTTTTAAGTTGATGAGAAATTCGTTGTTAAGTATATTATTATTCGCTTTTTTCGGAGGCGTTTCTTATGGTCAGGAACTTCCTGACTGGGAAAACCCATTGGTGGTTGAGCGAAATAAGGAACCCGGAAGGGCGACATTTACCTCCTATCCAACAGCAGAGGAAGCTTTGGAAGGAGGACAATCACCTTTTTATAAATCGCTGAACGGAACCTGGAAATTTCATTTTTCTAAAAATCCAGCTGAGCGTCCATCCGATTTTTATGAACAGTCGTTTGATGTAAGCAAATGGGACAATATTCAGGTTCCCGGAAACTGGGAGGTGGAAGGATTTGGCATTCCGATTTATGTCAATCATCCCTATGAGTTTGCAGATGCCCGAACTCCCATAACCGAATTACAAAATGGTCCTGAGCCTCCGAGAATACCCCACGATTACAATCCGGTGGGTTCGTACCGTCGCACATTTGAGATCCCCCAAGATTGGGACGGGCGTCAGGTTTTTATCGAATTTGGTGCTGTAAAATCAGCATTCTATATCTGGATAAATGGAGAAAAAGTAGGATACAGCCAGGGCAGTAAGTTACCTTCAGAATTTGACATCACATCTTATGTGAAGGCAGGAAAACAAAATACCGTTGCAATGGAAGTGTATCGTTGGAGTGATGCCAGTTATCTGGAATGTCAGGATTTTTGGCGTATCTCGGGGATCGAGCGCGATGTGGCCATTTACAGTCAGCCCAAAACCCGTATTCGCGATTTTGAGGTGGTTTCAACGTTGGACGACAGTTACAAAACAGGAGAATTGGATCTTTTTGTTGATGTGGAGAACCATTTGTCAGCCAACCAAAACATCACCGTAGCTTTTGAAGTGGCAGAAGATCAGGGGACTGTAGTTGCAAAAGAATCTTTGGTAGCCGTTCCAAAAATGAGCGAGGTAACTGTTAATCTGAATGCCGCCATCGAAAACGTGAAAGCATGGAGTGCTGAACATCCAAATTTATATCACCTCACCATTCAGTTGATCGATGAAGATGGGACGGTTCTTGAAGCGACATCCCGAAAAGTAGGATTTCGTTCCGTGGAGATCAAGCGTGGTCAGCTTCTTGTGAACGGTGTCCCTGTAACTCTCAAAGGGGCTAACCTGCATGAGCATCATCCCGAAACAGGACATGTGATGGATGAAGATATGTGGATGCGGGATATTGAACTCATGAAACGAAACAACTTTAATGCAGTTCGTTTGGCTCATTATCCACAGGCGGAGCGGTGGTATGAGCTTTGTGATCAATATGGTTTATACATCGTGGATGAGGCTAACATCGAATCACACGGTCTTTATTACGGAGAAAACTCTCTGGCAAAGAAACCCCTTTGGGAAAAGGCCCATGTGGAGCGTATGACTCGTATGGTGGAACGCGACAAGAATCATCCGTCGGTTATCATCTGGTCTATGGGAAATGAAGCCGGAAATGGTGTTAATTTCTATGCCGGCTACAAGGCCATAAAGGAACTGGATCGCAGTATGCGCCCCGTTCAGTATGAGCGGACGGAGGTGGGTAGTAGGTTTGCTCTTGATTTTGAGTGGAATACAGACATTATTGTGCCACAATATCCCGATCCGGCAACATTCGAATGGTTTGGGAAGAAACTGCTCGACCGTCCTTTTATACCTACCGAATATGCCCATGCAATGGGGAACAGTATGGGAAATTTTCAGGACTACTGGGACATAATTAATCGCTATCCGCAACTTCAGGGTGGCTTTATCTGGGACTGGGTTGACCAGGGCATTCGTTCCACCGACAGTGAGGGGAATGAAATTTTTGCTTATGGCGGCGATTATGGAGAGAATATGCCCAGCGACGGAAATTTCCTGCTCAATGGTATTGTTGATTCTGACAGAACCCCACAGCCTGGTCTTTTTGAAGCCAAAAAGGCGCACGAGTGGGTGAAATTTCATGCCTTGCGATTGAATCAGGATGTTGCCAAATTGCTCGTGGAAAACCGTTACGACTTTACCAATCTTAGAGCATTTGCTTTTCAGGCCATGGTCAAAGCAGATGGAAAGACATTAAAAACAATAGATCTGCCGCTTCTGGAAACCCCTCCTCATGAAGGAGAAACCGTGACCTTCGATATTTCGGGTGTCGATGTAGAACCGGGGACAGAGTATTTTCTTGAGATTCAGGTAACCAACCGGCAGAAGAATGGTTTGATTGGCCGGGGGCATGTTGTGGCACGCGAACAGATTAAATTGCCGTGGAAATCTGACCATGAACCAGCGAATTTCTCCAATGGTACCGTTGATATGGAAGAAACCGGGGATGCGTTTGTTTTTAAGGCAGGAGAAGCTCAATTATCCATTGGAAAAGAAACAGGAACTATTGTAAGCTATCGCTTCAAAAAAACCAACCTTTTGACAGCGGAAGGCGGTCCGAGGCCAGATTTCTGGAGAGCACCTACCGATAACGATTTCGGGGCCCGAATGCCACAACGTAACATCAACTGGAAAAAGGCTACCCGCAATCAGCAAACAGAATCAGTTGATCTCAGCTCCCTGGAAAATGGAGAGTATCAGGTAACAGCAATCTGGAACCTTCCTGATGTGGGAACCCGGTTTCACACTATTTACACCATTCATGGAAATGGCAGTGTGACCCTGGAAAACAAAATGGAAGCCTCAGATTCTGAAAAGAGTGATTTGCCACGCCTTGGGATGGTACTTACCATGCCCCGTGAATTTGATCAACTTACCTGGTTCGGTCGGGGAAAATGGGAGAACTATGTGGATCGTAATGTTTCATCGTTTATCGGGCTTTATACATCTGATGTTGCTGATCAAATGGTTCCTTACGAGCGCCCACAGGAAAACGGAAATAAAACCGGAATTCGCTGGGCAGCAGTTACCAATTCAAAGGGGGTTGGATTGTTGGCTGTTAGTAAGGAGCATCCTGCCGATGGATTCGAAATGACTGCAATGCCATACCTGACTGCGGATTTTGATGCCCGCGAAGGATATGAGTACGGGCCGGTGCATGAAGAGCAAAAACATATTGCTCAGGTAAAGGAACGCAATCTGGTACGCTGGAATATTGATTACGGACAACGGGGAGTGGCAGGTGTCAACAGCTGGGGAGCACAACCTTTAAAAGAATATCAAATTCCTGCAACGGAAAATTATACCTGGAGTTTTACCCTGATTCCGGTTACTGAAAATAATACCGACTATCTGACAGGAAAAAGCAAGCAGATTTCTGTTGCAAAATGATGAAGGTAAATTATAACATAACCTATTAATATGTATTTTCCATGGCCATAAATCTTTTTCTTATGGCCATGGAAGTTTTAATATAAGAATATGGGTAGATGATTGGAAAGCTTGCATTTTTTAATTTTCCATGAATGCATAGGAGTAAAGGATGGATACCTGCCTGAGGGGAGCGGTTTTTTTACTTCTTTGGAGAAAAAAACCAATCGATGTACTGAATTTTGGAAAAGTTTTAATTCCCAATAGTCCGTTAAGCTTTTTCAAAGCTCTGGAAATTAAATCTTTAAGCTTAAATAAATATTTTAGTAAAATCAAGAATGTCAATATTTTACGATTTTCTCTAATCTCTAACTTCTAAAATCTAACGATCTATTGAATTCGTATTACCAAATTATAATCGCTATGACACCAGAACAAATAACCAACCAGTTTTCTATAGATGGTACGGTTGCTACCATCAAACCATTTGGCAATGGTCTTATCAATACAACCTATAAAGTTCGGACAAGTGAGAGTGATGCCCCAAACTATCTTTTGCAAATTATCAATCATCATATTTTTCAAAATGTTCCTGAACTGACCCGCAATATAGAGCGGGTTACCAGTCACATTCGGGAAAAACTTGAAGCGCAGGGTGCCGGTGATATTGACCGACGCGTTTTAACTCCTGTTAAGACCAATGATGGCGAGGGGTTCTATAAAGATGATGAGGGCAATTACTGGCGTATGTTTCTTTTTATTGAAGGAGCCCATTCTTACGACCAACTTACCAATGTCAAACAGGCTGAGGCGGGAGGTAGAGCCTTTGGCCAATTTCAAAAGCTGGTTTCTGACTTGCCGGGAGACCCTCTTTACCCTGTTATTCCCGGATTTCATGACACCGAGATGCGCATAAAAAATTTTAAAGAGCGTGTGAATGAAAATCCGGTTGGAAGATTGGAGGAAGTTCAACAAGACGTGAATTTCTTACTTGAACGGTCAGACGAATACAAGAAAATAATTCAGATGGGTCGTGAAGGGAAAATTCCGCAACGCATTGTTCATCAGGATACAAAGTTTAATAATGTGCTGCTGGATGAAAATGATGAGGTTCTTTGCGTGATTGACCTGGATACAGTAATGCCCGGTTATGTTTGTTATGACATAGGTGATGCCATTCGTAATGGTGCCAATACGGGCAAGGAGGATGATCCCAATCTGGACAATGTGGGGATTGATATGGAGCTTTTCGAAGGTTTTATTAAAGGTTTTCTTCAGGAGACTCGGGATATTTTATCTGCTGAGGAGAAAGCAACCCTGGCCTTTGGAGCAAAACTGCTAACTTATGAGCAGACAGTACGGTTTCTGGATGATTACCTGAATGGCGATAAATATTATAAGATTGAATATGCGAATCATAACCTGGTCAGAGCCAGAGCTCAAATGAAGCTTCTGCAAACAATGGAGGAGAACTGGAATGCTATGCAGCGTATTGTAGAGGAACAATGATTCAGCCCGGCTGAGATTGATTTATATACCTTAGAAACGTAAGAAAAGCCTCTTCGGATTATCCGGGGAGGTTTTTTTATCCAATTGTCCGAATTGTTATTTGAAGTGCATTTCTTTTTTAGTATTTTGAGGAAACCTCAAATATTGTTATACAGCAGGATGTAAAAGCATTGAAGGATAGTGTTTTTCAGAATACCCTGATCCATGAAATGGTTTATGATGGTTGTATGCCATTAATTGTTGTTCCGAAATAAAACAATCAAAAAAGAACAAAAATTCTGTGAGGAGTTTAACAAAAAGTTTATTTTACGGTTAATTTAGCAGAGGCCTGCCAAGCTCTTCCCGGGGGAATAAAGGGTCTCCATTTATATGTAGTTAATAACCAGGACGGAAAGGGAACTCAGATGCTTTTGACAATAGAGAATATACTGCTAATAGGGTCTTTGATGCTTTTTGTGAGCATTATTGCCGGAAAAACCTCCTACCGGTTTGGCATCCCTACACTGTTGCTTTTCCTGGCCATCGGGATGCTTGCCGGTTCCGACGGGATTGGTCGGATTCATTTCGACAATCCTCAAATTGCTCAGTTTATTGGCGTTGTTTCTCTTAACTTCATATTGTTTTCGGGAGGGTTGGACACCAACTGGAAGTCGGTAAAACCCATATTAGGGCAGGGAATTGCTCTGTCCACGTTGGGGGTGTTGCTGACAGCGTTGTTGTTGGGGACATTTGTTTGGTTCCTGACCGATTTTTCCATTTATGAGAGTCTTTTGCTTGGTTCCATTGTTTCTTCGACCGATGCAGCTGCTGTATTTTCTATTTTACGATCCAAAAGCCTGGCCCTTAAAGCTAAGTTGCGTCCCACCCTGGAGCTTGAAAGCGGAAGTAACGATCCAATGGCATATGTTCTGACCATTGCCTTTTTGTCCCTGGTGGTAAATCAGGATAAAAGTCTGATTTCCATAATCCCCATGTTTTTTCAGCAAATGATACTGGGTGCTATCGCCGGTTTTTTGTTTGGCCGGATAAGCAAGTTTGTGATCAATAAGATCAAGCTTGTTTTTGAAGGATTATATCCGGTGCTGATGATTGCTTTGATGTTTATTACCTTCTCCACCACTGATGCCTTGGGAGGTAACGGGTTTTTAGCTATTTATATCAGTGCTGTTTATTTGGGCAATCAGGATCTTATACATAAAAAAACCATAATGAAGATGTATGATGGCTTGGCCTGGTTGATGCAAATAATACTCTTCCTGACATTAGGATTGCTTGTCTATCCATCCCATGTTTTTCCAGTGATGGGGATCGGATTGCTGGTTTCTCTTTTTTTAATTATTGTTGCTCGTCCTGTAAGTGTGTTCATCAGCCTGATGTTTTTTAAAATGAAGATCCGAAGACGCTTATATATCTCGTGGGTAGGATTCAGAGGAGCTGTACCTATTGTTTTTGCTACCTATCCACTGCTTGCAGGTATCGATCAGGCTGAAATGATTTTTAATATCGTATTTTTTATTTCTGTTACCTCTGTGATGATTCAGGGCACTACCCTGACGGTGGTTGCCAAATGGTTGGGTGTCGCCCTGCCCGAACGGGTAAAGCCCATCTCCGAAACAGAAAAATTTATTTCAGAAATACCAAAATCGGCCATGAAAGAAATTTCCGTGGCGCCTGCCTGTTATGCTGTTGACCGGCGTATTGTGGATTTGGGCTTCCCTAAAAGCACTATTATTGCTATGATAAAACGGGGAGGCAGGTATATCACTCCGAGTGGCTCAACGGTTATCGAACCAAATGATACGTTATTGATCTTGTCGGATGACGAAAAGAGCCTGAGAAATATTCAGGATTATCTGACAAAACCCGGGAAGTAAGTGATTTCTTAACAAAAGATTGCTTTGCCAACAATGACGCACTTTATTTTAATGGAATGGGATTGGCAGATTGCAGGACCGTTGAGCCGTTCTGCAATCCGCCAATCTTCACTCTCTCATTCGGAGATTCGGTTGTTGCGGGGGCTATGCACGAAGAAACCTCAAATGACAGAAATGTATCCTTAAATTATTGCTTTTTTCTCTTTTACTTAATTCTAAGTGAATAAACCTGATTCTTCTCTGTTTTAAAATCGTATAAAAAGGTTTCAGGCAATGAGACAGCTTTTTGAGGAGCTTTTTCTGAGATAAGAGGTGTTTTTATTTGCGGTTTTTCAAAGAACGGATTGGGATTCTCTTCTTTTGCTCCTTCTAAAGTAATGTTACCGGAAATTTTCATTTCATTGGGGACCCGGATTCTGCAATTACCACCCAGTGTAGATTTGATTTCTGCTTTAATTAGGTGACCATTTGACCATTTGAAACTGACTTCGAAACCGCCGGGTGTTCTCAAACCGGTAATTTCCCCGTTTTGCCAGTCATCGGGCAGGGCCGGCAGAAAGTGAATGGCGCCGTCGTGACTTTGCAACAACATTTCCGCAATACCGACTGCACATCCGAAGTTTCCGTCAATCTGGAAAGGAGGGTGGGCATCCAGCAGGTTGGGATAGGTACCACCACCTTCACCGGAGTTGTTGTCAGTTCCAACAAGCGTGAGCTGGTCTTGAATCAGCTTCATTGCATGATTACCATCGAGCATGCGGGCCCAGAAGTTTACTTTCCAGCCCATGGACCATCCGGTGGATACATCACCACGATGTTTCAGGGTTGTGCGGGCTGCTTCAAATAACTCAGGGGAGGAATAGGGTGAAATTTGGTTGGAGGGATGCAATCCGTAAAGGTGTGAAATGTGACGATGTTTATCATCGGGACTGTCCAGGTCTTCCATCCACTCCTGCAATTGCCCGTGCTTCCCAATTTGCATAGGTGGCAGCCGGTCAATGATTTTTTGAAAATCGTTGATTAGTTTTTCATCCTCATTAAGCAGGATGGCTGCTTTTTTTGTCTTTGTAAAAAGATCGAACAGGATCTGATTGTCCATGGTTGCTCCGGCAGTAACTGACGGACGACCGGCGGGTGCATTTTCCGGTGAGTTGGAAGGACTGACCACCAACCAACCGTTGGAAGGTTCTTCCACAAGAAAATCCTGATAAAACCGGCAGGCCGATTTCATAATCGGATAAACTGATGCCAGATACTCCTGATCGCCACTGTAGAGATACTTTTCCCAGAGGTGTTGAGTAAGCCAGGCACCACCCATGGGCCACATACCCCAGAATGCGCCGTCAACTACTCCGGTAATGCGCCAGATATCTGTATTGTGGTGAGTTACCCATCCGTTGCAACCATACATATTCTGAGCAGTTTGTGAGCCTGCTTCAGACAACTCTCTGACCATCTCAATCAATGGCTCGTGCAATTCCGGAAGATTGGTTTTCTCAGCCGGCCAGTAATTCATTTCGGTATTGATGTTGATGGTGTATTTACTGTCCCATGCAGGATTTGTACTGCCATTCCATATTCCCTGAAGGTTGGCAGGCTGCCCGCCCGGGCGCGAACTGGAAATCAGCAGATAACGGCCAAACTGATAATAGAGTGATACCAGCGCCGGATCATTGGTCTGCGAAAAGTTTTTGATTCTTACGTCTGTAGGCCGCTGTATAGCCGGAGTTGTACCCAAATCCAGCGACGACCGGGTGAAATATTTGCGATAGTCCCTGATGTGGGCTTCTTTGATTTCTGAATACGCTTTTGTTTGGGCGGCAGTAAGAAATTTCCGGCACTTTTCATTCTCATCAGCGGTTAATGTTTTGTAATCCACAAAATTGGTAGCCATAGATATTAGAATGACCACTTCGCTGGCATTTTTTACAGTGATTTTGTCTCCATCAGCAGATGTTGCGCCATCCGTGTTGAGTATTTTGGCGAGGGTATTGAATTCTACTTTTCCTTCGACTCCTTCATGAGTGCCGGAAATGCCGGTCATTTCGAGAGTGCTGGCATCTACCGCTTTGGTGTTCTTTGCCAATGGGCCGATTAGATTGGCAGTGAAAGACAGACTTTCCGGTCGGTCGGCAGATAACTTTACCACAATGATCTGATCGGGGAAGGAAGCAAAAATCTCTCGTTTGAAATTCACATCATCGACGGTGTAGGAAGTAGTGTGCAGGGCTTTTTCAATGTTCAGCTCCCGGTAATAGTTTGAATAATTCTCATGTCCTTCGAAAGTGAGGTTGAGATTGCCAATAGTCTGGTACATGGAGCCATGCAGTTGCTCTGCTACCATGTTTTCATTGATCATCTTTTCCGCTTCGTGGTATTGGCCGTTGAAAATCAACTTTCGCACTTTGGGCAAGGCCTCCAGGGCTTTGGGGTTATCGTTGCGTGACGGGCCGCCCGACCAGAAAGTTTCTTCATTCAGTTGGATGTTTTCATTGGCAGGATCGCCGAACACCATGGCCCCCAGGCGTCCGTTGCCAACGGGCAGTGCTTCATTCCAGTTTTCAGCCGGCTTGTCGTACCATAGTTTAAGGTCGCTTTCCTGTGGGGTGTCTTTGGTGCAAGCTCCCAGGAGGAGAAAACTAAAAGCAATAATTAAAATTTTTCTTAATGAATTCATGATTGATTGCATATCATATGATTTATGAGATTTGCCCTCTGCTTTCGCGGTATATTCTCGTCAGAGACGAATGGTAATAAGGGAAGAAGATTGCTTCGCATTGCTCGCAATGACTCTGTTTTATAGGGTTTAGCAGGGTCGGTGGGTAGTCTTCCCCTTCTGTTTCTTTAGTGGCAAAATCCTCCCCCTCGTTTCCGAGCGAGGGGGTGTTTGACTCTCGTCTCTGATGAGGATTTTTAAGAACTGTTAATTCTCTATTCTGTTATCTCATCACCTATTGTATAGTAATCGAAATCCACATAACCGCCCGTTTTTTCGGTGGCAAAAGAGAACAAGCCAAAACGATATCCCATAAAATGTTGGGGTAGGGAATAGGCCATTTGCAGTGGTTCTCCTATTTTTTTCCACTCATTACCATTCAAGCTGTAATAGAACCGGGCTTTATCTGTTCTGTTTCTGAAATCGCAGTCGATTTTTAACCAGGCCTTATCCTGTTCCAGCGGGATGGTTTCCAGTTCAACAGGTTCTTCAGTTTCTGCACTTACCATTACAATTGATTTACTGTTGTTTTCCATCTTTACACCTACAAATCCGTATCTTTTTTGTAATGCTACCAGCCCGGCGATATCTCCATCTTTCATACCCTTAACTTCAAGCAGGGTGGAAGCAGAACTAACTGGGCCGAAGGTGCGTTGTGTCAGAGTATTTCTGGTTTGCTCCACATTGTCATCAATACGTCCATTGGTCATGCGCAGGAATCCTTCCCTTTCAGTCAATGACCAGTAGCGATCATCGGGGTTGTGGTTCCATTGCCATGCAAGTGGCAGTTTATCTCCGTCAAAATCATCTGATGTTACAATACCTGATGCCCCAATGTTTTGAACTGCAATATCCAAGGTGTCCGGCACTTTCCCGTCAATTCCCAGAACCGGCCATCCATCTTCCCATTTCATGGGCATAATGTATGGCATTCTTCCAACAGAACCATAATCACGGAACATGTAGGCATACCAGTCGCCTTCGGGAGTGTCAATAATGCTTCCCTGAGCTATTCCCCGGTCCTGAAGGGCTACTTTTCCTTCATAAGGCCCGGTGATCTGATCGGCCCGGTGTACCACAACTGTGCGCATTCCTCCCTGTGGCCAGGTGATATTGAAAATGTAATATTTGCCGTTGTGTTTGATGACCTGTGAACCTTCGGCATGCAGCATCAAATCTTCCGCAGCGACTTTACCTGCATCAGGAACGATTACCTGATTTATACCGTCAGGTTTGACACCCGATAAATCTTCTTTCAGTTCAACAATCCGGATATCGCCACCACCATAAATCAAATATACTTTTCCGTCATCATCGAAGAAAAGGGAATTGTCGTGCAATACTGGTTCAAAAGTAATGGCTTCCCATGGCCCGTTTTCAATGTCTCTGGTTTTGTAGATGTGCGTTTTTCCGGAAGTTGCCGAAAAAGTGGATACGTAAAATGTATCGTTTTGAAAACGCAGGCTGCTGGCCCAGGAACCTTTGCCATAAGCATTCTTTCCGTTTTCAAGACGTAGTGCTTCATTGTTGGCCAGCGTATCATAGGCATAGTTGACAATTTTCCAGTTTACCAGATCTTTGGATTTCATGATGGGCACGCCGGGGCTCATGTGCATAGTGGTGCTGCTCATGTAATAAGTGTCGTCCACACGAATGATGGAAATATCCGGGACATCGGCAAAAATTACCGGGTTTTGCGCTGTTATTTGGGGTTCTTGTTGTTTTTTCTGATTTTTCCCGGAGCATGAACTCAACCACAAGCCGGAAATCAGCATAATGATTATTGAAAAATGTGTCTTCATTTGTGTAATGTTTTTATGTTTGGGCGGATTTCAAATCCGCGAAATATAATCGTGTGGATTCGGAAACCCACACGAAAGGAGTATTCGACACTGTCAGGATCCTGCTCCTTGATTCCGATTAATTTTAGACTAACTCGTCAGAGACGAGAGATATGAAACCCCCTCGATTGGAAACGAGGGGGAGGAGTAATGAAATGATATTTGTATTATTGTTGTTTCAGAATAAACCCACCGTTTGGCTGAATGTTAACTGAGAATTCTCCGTTTTCAGGAATGGTGACCGTCGCCATAGACGGAGATCCATCTTTTTTGTCGTTGTAGAAAGATACTTCCTGCCCGGCAAGCATAGGGAGTTTCAGGTCGAGTTTTTTGACCTCTTTTTCAGCGTTGATTCCTGCTATATACCATTTGTTGCCATTCCGGCGGGCGAGTACGCTGTACTTGCCGGGGAAACCGTCAATGAAGCGGGTTTCATCCCATGTAGTGGGTATGTTGCGCATAAACTCGACTTCAAATTCCGGCAGGTCAGTGAGATTATTTGGAGTAAGCGCAAAAAACTGAATTGGATTTTGAAAGAGAATTCCGGTTGCCAGTTGGAAAATATCGGTGGTTAATCGTTTTTGACCTTCTTTATTTCCTTTGTTCAGATATTTATTCAGAATTACACCACCAAATTCCATGCTGCCAACTGTGTTGCGCATAAATGGATGTAGGGAGGCATAGAATGCTTCCTTTTCGCGCACATCCTGAACGAATACGAGCATTTCTGATGCCAATACCGCTTCTGCGCCCACAAAATTTGGATACATCCGTTCCCAACCGCGGGGGAGGGTAGCTCCGTGGAAATTAACCATCAATCCATGATCGTTGGCATCGGAAAGAATGTTTTCGTACAAACGCATGGTTTCCTGCTTGTCGCCTCCCAGAAAATCAACCTTCAGACCTTTTACACCCATCTTTTTCAGCCATTTCATCTCTTTCTTTCGGGCGATGGAAGTGTTCATTTTATTCAGTGGTGTTTGGAAAGCATCATTGGCCGAGCCATTGGAATTGTACCACAAAAAGACTCCAACCCCTTTGTCTTCAGCATATCTGATAAGCTCTTCCATCTTTTCATAACCGATGTTTGTATCCCACCAGGCATCAATCAGAATGTATTCGTAATCCATAGCTGCAGCCAGGTTAATGTATTTTACCTGATCGGCATAATTCATACTGTTGTCCTGCCAGATGATCCAGCTCCAGGTGCTGCGCCCGTATTGATAATCCTGTGAGGGTTCGTAAAGTGGTTCTACCACGTCCCAGGGAATGGTGGTTTCAACTATTGGTTTAAGTGTTCCGCCTACTGTAATGGTACGCCAGGGAGTCACACCGGGAAGTCCTATTTGTGCTCCGGTACTTCCAAAACTATTGTTCTGTCCCGGATTTGGATATTCAACCGTGTAAACGCCATCTTTGAAGCTGCTCAGGTGGGAGGCACAGTAGAGGCTTCTTACGCCGGTTTCGGACAATAATACCCATCCGTTGTCATTAATCCTAAACAAGCCCGGGAATACATATCCCTCAGGCGACTGGTTCTCGTACATTGAAACATTGGCCTGATACCCGCTTTCGTAGCTTGGTGAAGTGCGAGCAAATCCTTCCATAGGTCTCATCATGTACGACAGAAAGCTTTTAGTCTTATCGGGAAACCTGAATCCGGTTGCTTCGGATTTTACTACAATCGCTTTGGTATCGCCCCACATTGGCAGTTCATAGCGAAAAGCAATGTCGTTGTTACTTACCTGAAAAAGGACAGATATTTGTTTCTTATCTGCGTTGGAAAAAGTGCATTTCAGGGAATTTGCCCGGTACCGAATAAATGATTGCTTAATTTTGGCTTGTGTATATGCTTTTTCAACGTTACCGGTGGAGGATTCAGTAAAACTCATGCCGGTTGTAAAATCACCCTCGTTGGTGGTCAGTCCCAGTGGAGAATCTTCGAGCATGGTTTGTCCGTTGTAGGTGACTGAGTAAACCGGGTTTCCGCTTTCAATATCGACACTTAGCTGAAGCTTCCCGTCGGGACTTTCTACCTCGGCCACTTGCGAATAGGCTGCTGTAGAGAATAATACAAAGCATAAGGTTATTATGCCTGGAATAATGTTTTTCATAGTAATTTCTTTAATCTTATGTTATGATTTTTGATTCAGTACAAGTCTGCGTTCCTGCTTTAAAAAGATACTTCTAACAATACACAAAAGCATACGACACCTTCAGCGTCGATATTGTATATTTTGGAAAACTATAAACATATGAGCCCCTCAGGCACTGTTTCACTCAAATATATAGAAATGACCCCGAAGCGGGTCAAATATTTATAGATGTAATGTTTACAAGAAAATCGACCCCAAAGCGGGTCGTACCAGTTGCGTTTAGGCTTTTTTATTTATTAAACTCCCAGAAGTCAAAATTGAATAACTCCCCTTTACCTCCTTTAAAAACAAAAAATAAATCATGAATACCTTTTTGTTTCTTTGTCTTGATGGTGAATGTTTGCCAGCTGCCGTCATTTTCTGTTATTTCACAAACTCCCAACAGCTGTCCGTCTTTTGCATCCAGGCGGATTTCAATATTACCTCCCTCTAAAACTGCTGCACGAGCTTTGAATGTTTTGGCTCCTTTGGCAAAGTCAACACTGCGAACTTTTATGTAATCGCCGTTGTGGATGTTGGTAACATAAATTCCTGCTTGATCATCAGATAAAGTTTTCAGCCCCTCGGACCACGCTATGGTTTCGGCTTCTACTTTTTTGAAGGGATTCAGATTTGCGACACTTTCTTCTACTCCTTCTTTCGTTGGTGTAAGCATCGGGATGGAACCATCTTCGTTGTATTCGAATTGTTCCACGCTCACTGAGCGTTTAAAGCCTTCACCACCTGACAAATCCTGATCGTGATAAAAGAAATAGGAATTTCCTTTAAAGTCGATGATCCCGGGATGGTTGGTGAAGGCGAGGTGAGGGGCTCTTTCCATGATATATCCCTGATAAGTCCATGGCCCTTCATCCGTTGGGGCAGTGGAATAAGCAATGTATTCCGGAATTCCTCCTGCAGCATAAATCAGGTAGTACAAGTCGTTTCGTTTATAGATCCATGGCCCTTCGGTATAGTTGGAGTGATGTCTTCCATCTTTGGACGGACTTTCACCAAATGATTCGGTATTCATTTCCACAGGCACGATCCCCTTTTTACCAATGCTGCGGTCGTAGGAAATCATATCTTCGTTGAGTTTTACATAATATACAGACGGATTTCCCCAGTAAAGATAAGCTTGTCCGTCGTCATCAATAAAAACGGTAGGGTCGATATCCGTCCATACATCTTCACTGTCCAAAATTAATCTGTGTCCCAGAGGATCGTGAAACGGACCCGTGGGAGAGTCGCTTACAAGTACGGAAATCCCTTCCCCATGAATAGGTACATATAAATAAAACTTACCGTTACGCTCAATCGCTTGGGGTGCCCATGCTCCATTTGTTTTATCCATCCACCCGAAGTCTTTAAGTGAAGCAACTGTTCCATGATCGGTCCAGTTTACCATGTCGTCAGACGAATAGCACCGCCAGTCGTACATGGTAAAGAAATTATTGACTGTAGTGTCCTCATCGTGCGAGGTATAAACGTAAACGGTGCCATCGTGCACAAGCGGTGCGGGGTCGGCAGTGAAATAGGTCTGTACAATGGGATTTTGGGAAATGCCTGAGATGGAAATCCCAAGAGTCAATGATATGATTAATAGTTTCCTGATATTCATATAATTTGTTATTTTATATTTATTTCGAGTACTGTCAGAGACTGCGGTTGCACGGTTACAGATATTTTGTTTCCGGACACTTTCGTGTCTATTTTTTCAGGCGCCACATTATCGGGCTTTTCAAAAGTGTTGATGGCATCAATCTCAGAAGCATAAAGGGTTTCGCCTTCTACACTTTTAATAGAATAATCCTCTAAAGGTAACTCAAACGATGCTTTGTTATTTGGATCAATATTGGTAATTGCCACGTAAATCCGGCCATCTTTACCTTTGGCAGCAATGGCATCAACACGTGGAAGTTCAATGTCATCGATCTGATATTGACCTGCATCAAAACTAACAGGAATACGGGTCGCATCCTGGAATGGCACATACATGCGGAAGGCATGATAGGTAGGTGTAAGAACCATTTTCTCATCTTCAGTAAGAATCACCGCTTGTAAAACATTGATCATTTGGGCTATGTTTGCACCATGAACCCGTTCGGCATGACGCATGAAAATGTTGAAGTTCAACGCAGCAATAATGGCATCGCGCTGCGAATTCTGCTGTTGCAGGAAGCCCGGATTCGTTCCCTCGGTAGGGGCATACCAGGCCCCCCATTCGTCAACCAGGATAGATACTTCTGTATCAGGGTCGTACTTATCCATAATTGCCCTGTTTTCAGCTATAAACTCATCCATTCCAAGAGTTTCCTGAATTACCTCGGCATACTGTTTTTCATTAAAGTCTGTGGCGGGGATTTCCGGTGGATAGCCGCCACGGGTATAATTATGCAGAGAGAGGCCCTGAATATTCCATGTCCATGTTCGGTTTGCCCATGCTTCCATAATTGCTTCTGTGTATCCAAAGCTGAATTCATCAAAGGAATCGGGCCCTACGGCTACAAACTTTGTGTTCACATCGGTATTGTAATTGGTGGTGAAAGTGGCGAACTTTTTTAGTTCGGTAATATACTCCTGCGGTGTGAAAGGGCCTCCACAACCCCAGACTTCGTTTCCGATTCCCCAGAATTCGACATCGTAAGGTTCCGGATGTCCATTAATGGCTCTTTCTTCAGCGAGTGTTGATCCGGTGGCAGTCAGGTATTCCAGCCAGTCGGCTGATTCCTGAACCGTTCCGGATCCTACGTTGGCTGATATAAATGCTTCCGATCCGATCTGGTTTATGAAGTCAAAGAACTCATGCGTTCCAAATGTGTTTGGTTCGGGAGCTCCGCCCCAGCTGACGTTAATTCTGGTATTTCGTTCCGCCGGATGACCAATTCCATCGCGCCAGTGATACTGGTCGGCAAAGCAGCCGCCCGGCCAGCGTACATTAGGGACTTTAAGTTCTTTCAGAGCTTCCACCACATCGTTGCGGATTCCTCGTGTGTTGGGGATGTCTGATTCGGGGCCTACCCATATACCGCCGTAAATCCCGGTCCCCAGGTGCTCGGCAAAATGACCGAATATATGTCTGTTGATCACTGGCCCATCCTGCCCGGGACTAATAATTACTTTTACGGGAGTGTTTTTCTGTGCATAGACGGCGCCTATGTTGATCAGGAACATGAAAGCCAGAATGCTTATTGCAGTACAGTTCTTTCTGAAGTTAAAAAGCCTTTTCATGGTAGGTTGTTTTATTGGTTTAAACTTGATTTTTGATCCTAATTTCAATCCTTAATTGTATGATGCCTCATTCCGGTTAAACTTCCACCAGTCAAAATAAAACAAGTCTTTTTCTCCTCTGAAGACAAAATAGACATCATGTATGCCCTCGATGTTGCTGGCTGTTGAAGTAAAAGAACTCCAAATGCCTTCTTTTCGCGCTGAATTTATGTCCACCGTTGCGATCACCGGGCCGTCAATTTTATCGACTCGTATTTCTATTTCACCACCATAGATGGGGGATACACTCACTTCAACTGATTCAGCTCCATCGGAAAAATCAACACCACTAACTTTTATGTAATCGCCATGATTGATATCCGTTACAAATAGACGGTCGGCAATTTTATTTCCCCGTGCCCAATCAAAATCGCCTTCCCACTCTGTTTCAAATCTGGTTTTTACCCCTTCGCTCCAGGACATTGTTTCTGCCTCAACCCGTTTGAAAGGATTTAGAGGTTCTACTTGTTCGGGGCCTTCGACCGACCAGTAATCGCGATTTTGAATGGTTCCATCGGGGTTGTACATCATTTCATCCATGTCAACCGAACGACGCTCATAAAACTTTGGTGTGGTTTTTTTCAACAGGTCATAGCTGTGGCCGAAACAGTACCATTTTCCTTTGTATTCGATAATACCCGGGTGGTTGCCACGAGTAAGTTCTGAGGCATCTACAATCATGCCTTTGTACTCCCAGGGTCCAGTCGGAGAGCTGCTCATGGCATATCCAATTCCTTCCGGGCAGCAGGTAGAGGCGTAGGCCATATAGTAATGACCATTGCGTTTCCATACCCAGGGGCCTTCCTGGTAATTTTCGGGGGTTGTGGGTTCCTGTATAATCTTGCCTGAATAGGAGATCATGTCCTCGTTCAGCTTTACGTAATAGACTTTGGGGTTTCCCCAGTACATGTATGCCTGCCCGTCATCGTCAATTAATACAGTCGGGTCAATGTCGTGATTGCTGTTTTGAATTAAAGGTTTTCCAATAGGATCCTTGAAAAGGCCGTACGGACTGTCAGCCACCAGAACTCCAATGCCAACACCTCCTGGCATGGGGCAGTAGAGATAAAATTTGCCGTTACGCTTAACACATTGCACCGCCCAGGCTCCATTGTCATAAGGTACCCAATCGAAATTATCTAATGATGCCACAATGCCGTGGCCTGTCCAGTTTACCATGTCGGTAGATGAATAGAGCAACCAATTTTCCATTTTAAAACCCATGGCGTCATCTTCATCGTGACTGGTGTAAAGGAACACCGTGTCGTTATGTACCATTGGAGCAGGATCGGCAGTGTATTCTGTCTGGATGATGGGGCGTTGGGCAGGCATGTTGGTTTGTGTGAACCCGCTAAATGTTATTGAAAGACAGATTGTTAATAATGAAAGTATTCTGTTGGTCATTGTTCCTGTTTTATAGATTCATTGAAGTTCTTCTGCCACTATATTTCACTGGGATAATATGTTCTGAATCCAAATTGTTTTTCCCGGATATCATAACAATTTTAAATTCTCGATCAGTCAGCATTCCGGGGAATCTGCCTTTACGGTCACTTATGATAAGTGTGTTTTCCGAGTCGTCCCAAATAAACTTAATGGTTGAATACAAGCCCTTTTCGTAATTGTAGTTGTCATTCTCATCTTCATACAAAGTAAATTCGCCGTCAGCACCTTTGTAAACCCTTATTTCAAGGTTGTTCCAGGGTTTCTCTTCGGCATACTGAACATCAGGGCCAATTGGTATGACAGAACCTGCTTTGACATAAAGGGGCATAATGTCGATTGGCGTTTCCTTTGCGATGGTTTGACCGCCTTCCACAGTTTCTCCTGTCCAAAAGTCAATCCATTTGGTGCCGGAAGGCAGATAAAGCTTCCGCTTTTTGATGGTGCTAAAATCAGCCTGTCCATCCTTATTATACATGCTTTTGGTTACCGGACAAACCAGGATTGACTTGCCAAACATGTACTGGTCATCAATGTTGAGCGCCTTTTTGTCTGATGGGAAATCCATTACCAAAGGACGCATCATGCTTGACTGATTGGCTGTAACATCCCACGAAGTGGAATAGATGTAAGGCAATAAGCTGTAGCGCAGGTTGATGTATTTCTCGATGGCGTCGTAAACAGGTTCGCCTTTTTTTCCGAATTGGTATATTTCACGTGGGGCATCGGCACCATGCGAGCGCATCATGGGGCAGAAGGTACCAAACTGAACCCACCGTGCATACAGTTCGCGATAATCAGCATTTTGCAGAGGGTTTTGATAATCCCAAAGGAAGAATCCGCCTATGTCGCTATTGTAGTGAGGAACACCACATAATGTAAGATTTAAACCGCCAGATATCTGTTTGCGTAAGGCGTCCCAGGATGCCACCACATCGCCCGACCAGGTATTGGCGCCATAACGCTGCTGTCCGGCAAATACCGAGCGTGTTAAGATGAAAACACGTTTATCAGAAGTCACTTCGCGCTGATGTTTGTAAACACCGCCCACGGTCATTAGCGGGTAGGCATTACGCACTTTGCGGAAAGACCCGAGATAAGTCTGATTGTCAAAATCTGATGGTTTTGGATCGAAGTGATCAGGCTCGGAAGAATCTATCCAAAATCCATCAATCCCAAGAGAAAAAATACCTTTATTCAGATATTTCCAGTAAATGTCGCGGGCTTCAGGATTATAGGCGTCATAAACGCGCACTCCTGACGGATAATCAGGGTTGGGCGGCCATTTAAAGGAACCCGATTCCGGCCAGGTTTTAAAGTCCATGAGCGCATCAATGCTATCCAGTTCCCGGTAAGGTTTGGTTTCAGGACCAAAAGAATTCCAGATGGAAATGATCATGTGTGCATTCAGGTTATGAACATTATTAACCATCTTCTGCGGATCGTAGAACTCTTCATTAAGAAATTCCATGGCATTCCAGAGATAGTTATTGCCCCAATACCGCCAGTCCTGGATAATGCCATCGAGGGGAACACCCAGCTCCCTGTATTTTTTTACCACACCAACTGTTTCATCCTGGCTTTTGTAGCGTTCCCTGCTTTGCCAATACCCATAAGTCCACAAAGGAAACATAGGCACCTGTCCGGTTAATTCGCGCATTTGGGCAACCACACCATCGGCATTCTCTCCATACATAAAATAGTAATCGATACCATCGCCAACTTCTGAGCTAAATGTCGTTTGTTCCTGATTGTCGCTAAATATAGTTGGAGAATAGTTATCCCAGAATAAGCCATAGCCTTTGTTCGACTGGAAAAAAGGTATAAAATCCTGCGTGTTGTTCTGTATCATGTGAACTTCAAGGTCACGCTGAATCATTTTACCGTTTTGAAGGATGCCTAAACCATATATGGCTTCATGCTTTTCCAGTGCAAAAGATTGTGAAATGTTGTAGGTTGCATTTCCCGCATCGTTAAAAGCGGTAAACTCAGCGCCTGCTTGCTTTTCTTTTAAGAGTGGTTGGCCGGAAGTAGTTTCAAAACTAACAGTCCCACTCTTCGTATTAAGGTGTACGATAAGTTCATCGCTTTTCAAAATTAAATTTTCTCCGTTAATGCTGACATTAAGGTTCGTATGTTGAGGCTTCCTGGTAACGGAAAGACTTTCTTTGTTAAAGCACGATTCTTCAGGCCATTTTACGACCCTGGCAATTGAAGGGCTGAAAAACTGAATCTCGTAAGCTATTTTGTTAATGGAAGTTTTTATTCCAAGGTCAGTTTTTATATACGACTGAGCACTTCCAACGGAGAAAAAAGCAAAGAGTATCAATAATGATGTGAAAATGCGATTCATGATGATTCTGATTATCGGATGGTTACTTCTAACTGTTTTAAGTTTTTGTCATCTGAGCTATTGCCGTAATAGACAATATACTGTCCGGAAGTCACAGCCATTTTGCGTTGACTCCAGTCGTAAAACTCAAATGAAGAAGAAGGCAGACTGATGTTCGCCTGAGTGGTTTTTCCTGCAGGAACTTCCACTCGTTTAAAACCCTTTAAGGTTTTAATGGGCCCGTCTATATCGTTCACTTTACGGACATAAACCTGCACGATTTCAATTCCATCGCGTTTGCCGGTATTTTTTACCGGAATGTTTATGCTGATTGTCTCATCCGGCGTTATGGTTGTCTTACTCAATTTGGCATTCCCAATCTCGAAATTGGTGTAACTAAGTCCGAAACCAAAGGGGAACAGATGATCGGTAGTGTAACGGTAAGTCCGGCCTTCCATGGAGTAATCTTCAAAGTCCCCAAGATTTTCTGAATTCCGATAGAAAGTAAGCGGAAGTTTTCCTGACGGGTTGTAATCGCCAAAAAGTACATCTGCAATAGCCTGTCCGCCTGATTCTCCGGCATACCAGGCCTGAAGAATGGCATCACACGATTCGGTTTCAGGCTCTAATGCGATTGCTGAACCGGAACAGTTCACGAAAATGACGGTTTTGCCGGCTTCTTTCAATGCTTTGAGCGCATTTCGTTGCACGGCAGGAAGCTCTATGTGCGTGCGGTCGCCTCCTTTGAAACCCGGGTAGGAGACAGGCATTTCCTCTCCTTCGAGAGAACCTGAAAGACCACCGGCAAAGACTACTGTTTCGATACCTTCAAGCTTTTTCAGCAGATCTGTATAGTCCACAGCTTCTTCTCTTCCAAAATCAAGCTCGATATTGGCTTCCCAGTTTTCACGCTGGGCATAGCGGATCTCTATGTCATAGGTTTTGTCCGCCTCTGCTCTAAATGGGAATCTTGCCGGTATTGTTCTCCAGTTGGTGTAACTGGTCAGGGTATCACCGTTTACGATTACTTCAAAAAATCCGGAAGCCCCTCCCTTAAAGACAATCTCTTCGGACACTGTGGGAGTAAATTTGGTTTCGAAAACGGCAGAAAAATCCTCGAGTTTTACGCCGGGTGCAAATTCATGTTGTCCGGCGGCAGTTTTTCTAATTGGATTAACCATTTGTTGGGTAACGACGGGGTCTCCCTCAAAATTGGGATGATTCCAATAGGTGGCTTTGAAACCCGGCTTATTGTCAGATTTTACTTTTGAAAAATAGCTGACCATCACTTTATTGTCAACGAGGTCAACCGCTTTGTCGTAAAATATCCGGTCGGGGTTTGTTTTGGATTTTATTCCGTCCAAGATGGTGATGGTTCTGATGGGGGTGCCGTTATAGTTCCCCCAAAGGACCTTTTCATCATCGGCATTAGGGCCAATTACCGCAATTTTTTTTGTGGATGATTTATCCAAAGGAAGGACGCTGTTTTTATTTTGCAATAAAGTCATCGACTGTTGGGCCATTTTATAAGCCAACTGCCTGTGCTCTTTGTTGTTTAAGACTGAAGCAGGAATTTGTGCCCAGGGAACAATGGCGTTATCGTCCATTTCTCCGAGTTCGAATCGTCCCATTAATACGCGGAACAGACTACTGTCGATGTGCTCTTCTTTGATTAAATCTTTTTCCAATGCTTCGGGCAACATTTTGTAATGATAATTGTCCCAGATGCATTCCAGATCTGTTCCTGCAAGCAACGCGGTAGCGGCTGCGTGAACAGGAGTGGAAGATATACCATGAGTGGTATGGAAATCGGTTATGGCGCCGCAATCTGCAACAACCAGATGTTCATAGCCCCATTCATCGCGAAGGATGCGCTGCAGAATGCGGGTGTTGCTGCAACATGGTTCATCATCCAGGCGGTGATAGGCACACATCACCTGTCTTACATCAGCATCCTGAACCAGTGCTTTAAAAGCCGGCATGTAGGTCTCGTAGAATTCACGGGGGCTGACATCGTTGACATTCAGTTCGTGCCGGCTCCATTCGGGGCCTGAATGCACGGTGTAATGTTTGGCACAGGCCAGTAGTTTGCGGTATTTCGCATCATCCGGGCCTTGTAGTCCTTTAACTACCTGAACACCCATGCGCGATGTGAGGTAAGGATCTTCGCCATAGGTCTCCTGGCCACGTCCCCAGCGGGGATCTCGGAAGATATTCACATTGGGGGTCCAGACTGAAAGGCTCAGGAATCTGCGGTTTTCCTCGCCTCTGCGCTGTGCCTGGTGGTATTTGGCCCGTCCTTCGTCCGATGTGGCATTAAAAATATCAAATACCAATTCATCGTTAAAGGAGGCGGCCATTCCTACCGGCTGCGGAAAAACGGTGACGCTGTCATTATTGGCATAACCGTGCAGCGCTTCGCTCCACCAGTTAAACTTTTCGATACCAAGGCGGGGAACTGCATCAGACTGGTCGCACAAAAGTGCTGCCTTTTCTTCTACAGTCAGCCTTGAGATTAAGTCTTTGACACGTTCTTCAAAACTGAGTGAAGGGTTTTGAAACGGGTACTCATATCCCTGAGCAATGGAGGATATCGATAGTAATACTCCGGTAAAAAGCAGGATTACTTTTTGGGAGGCCGTTTTTATGGTATTTGCTCTCATGACAAAAGTTTTAGGTTGTTATTGTATGGGTTCCAGAACGGCCGCAAAACCGCCACGTCTCAGTAGTTTAATATCTATTTTTGAGGATTTCTCAACGACACTGTATTTTGTTGAGAAATCCATATCGTGCTCCCCATCTGCAATGAGGGTGAGTTTGTACTTTGTATCCTTTTTCAGGAAGTTCAGATCCACCTGTTTGTTTTTTTCTTCGTTTTCTGCATTAATTCCTCCAATGTACCAAATATCACCTTTTCTGCGGGCAATAACGACATCTTTGCCGGGATATCCATCCATGAATTTTGTGTCATCCCAGGCGGCAGGTAGTTCCCGTAATAATGTTTTTGCGGCATCAGGCAAATTGTAATAGCCTTCAGGGCGGTCGGCCATGTGTTGAAGAGCGGATTCAAATACAACGCTCAGGGCCAGTTCGTGTCCGTAAGAAGTGATGTGCGGATGCTGTGAATTGGTGAAGGTGACCGGTGTGTAATCCATTGATCCTACCACATTTCGGGTAAAAGGCATCACTGTGTTGTGCTCAGGTGCGGTGGTAGTTAATTCCGGATTGTTGTTGTACCATTCTGCCCCGCGGACTGCTTCCATGGTCATCAGGTGAGGGTAGGTGCGGGCCCATCCGCGGGGAACCATGCTTCCATGAAAATTGACCATCATCTCGAATTTTGCAGCATCTTCTAAAATATCAAGATAGTAATCAATCATATACTGCTTTTCGCTCAGAAAAAAGTCCACTTTAACGCCGGCAAAGCCTAGGTTTTTCAACCAGGTAAATTCTTCCACACGGTTTTCGTGTGTTTTCATGCGGTCAAGGGGGGTTGCGGTAATCCATTTGAACATGCTTGAGTTGTACCAGATTAAAGGCTTTACTTCTTTGGAAAGGGCATACGCTGCGGCATCTTCCACATCGCCACCATTGGTCATGGCATCCCACTCCCAGTCGAAAAGGGTATAAGGCCAGTCCATCGCAGCAGCTAAATCTGTAAACTTCTTAACGGTTTGATAATCCCGGGTGCCGTGGTTATCCGACCAATAGTTCCATGAAACTAGTCCCGGTTTGATCCAGTCAGTATCTTCAAGGATTGATGGGGTGGATACATCTTCCACCAGGGTAGATTCAACGATGTCGGATAACTGACCTAAAATGATGACTCTCCAGGGAGATTTCCATGGTAGAGAAATGGTTGGCAATGCCTCTCCTTCGCCTTCATGGGCGCCAGGGAGGGTAACCTTGTAGCTGTTTTTTTTATTGAGATTGCTGAGTTTGGTGGCACAATAATCCCGGTTAACATCAGCTTCATGTACAAGATACCAGCACGAACTGTCAGTAGTCTGGAATAAAGCAGGGTAACTCCAGTTCCGCTGTTCCTGGTCAGCATTCATTTTGTTATATATATTCTCATTTGAGAGGTCGAATTTTTGTAGCCACCGCACGGCACTGTCGGGAACGATATAAGATGTGAGCTCATCGGTTACTGTGAAGTTTCTGTTTCCTTCCGGAAATTCATATCTGAAAGTGATTCCATCGTTGTAGGCTCTGATAATAATATTTAAACGGTCTTTTTCGGGGGTTTCAAACGAAGCAACTACTTCATTGGCTGAATTTTTCCGAAGAGATCGTTTCCCGTGCAGGGCAGTATATTCTTCGCTTATTCGGTTTGGTTTGCTGAATTTCAGAAGCTTCAGATTTTCATCAAATGTCTGATCATTTCTGGTAATTCCTAATTTAATTTTGGGAATAATTACAGCTGGTGTATCGTTGTTTTTATAATACACTTTCAGGTGCCATTCATCGAAATTATTATCATTCCCACTGCCTAATTCAATTCTGATTTTTGAATTTGGAGAGGTCACTTTCGGGTTTTGGGCCCATGATAAAACCGGAATCAGGGTGAGGAGGATTATTGAGAGGATTTTTTTCATGACTGATGAGGTTCTTTTTTGGGTTATTAAAGGTATTGGTTTTTGTAATAATTTGCAGATCAGTAATTCTGATGTGATATTCTTATATGGGGGACTTCAGTTTGTTGGCAATAACGAGTCTTCACGGGTTTAAGAGGAGGAGTGAGTTGGTTTTCGGCAATTTCGAGAACCAATTCACTCCTCCATTCCTAATGTTATATAAATGTTGACCTTATTCAGGATGCGCATCATTTGCCGAAGTGGCATATAAACCGATCATAGCTCCTGTAAATCCGCCTGCTACGTTGGTTGAAAGGATATCTCCCGAAACCGTTCCTCCCAGATTTTGAAAGGTTTCTCCATCCACGGAGTAGTTGAACCGGTAATCATCATTGTCCGCAACTACCTGCAGTTGAATTGGTTTTTTGATATCAACGGGGGTACTTGCAACGATGGTGGATTTACCTTTTTCAGTTCTTTCAAGAAGCAGGAAGTACTCTTTGTCTTTTTTGGTTATTCCAAATACATAGTTGAAGTTTTCACTCTGATAACAAGTTAATCCTGCTAAATTCTCTTCCGATTTGGGTTTATACTCCATCGTCGTTGTGGCAGAAAAGCTTTTGTGCATCTGTCTGTGAAACAGCGAGGATACCGGAGCCACAGCTTTAATGTTCTCTTCAAAAGGTGTTATGGTCAGTCCTTTTTTAGAGGTTGAGACGAATTCTTGGGGGAAAGCTCTCACACCCACCCAACGGTAATCTAATTTTTCTGAGGTAAAGTCCTCCTGGTAGGTAAAGTTTCCGTTGGGGAAATAGCCTTCCTGTCCGGTTTTATTTTCAACACCTTCCGGCATTTTTAATTTTGGCTCAAAAGGAATAAGTCCGTTTTCGAAAACCGGCCATTTCCCACTCCAGTCAACCGGGAGTATAAATGTTTCACGGCCGGTGTTTACGCGGTTTTTTTCATTGGGACGAATGGCCAGAAAAACACCATAGTATTTGTCATTATTAGGCCCTTTAACCAGATCGGCATGTCCGGCCCAATCCACTTTATTATCGCGGTGCGGATTTAGATATCTTTGCGAAAGAATGGGGTTAGATGGCGCAGGTTTATAGGGTCCCCTTGGGTTATCGCTGATAAAGACCACCTCACTGTGCCAGCCTCCTGTTCCGCCTTCAGCGCACATCAAATAATACTTGTCATTTTTTTTGTAGATGTGCGGCATCTCAATCCAGATGGGTTTGTCCGACAAGTCAACGCCGCCATTGACAATGATTTTATCAGTACCTTCTACTACCTGATCGTTTTCAAGATCATAGTTCCATATCTTGATAACACGATGTCCCTGGTAAAGCTCCTTGCCCGGGTCTGGAGCATCGTTGTGTACCACATAGGCTTTCCCGTCGTCATCAAAAAACAATGATGGATCGATGCCGTTGAATTTTTGTTTGTAGGGGTCGCTCCATCCCTTGAATGGATCCTTGGTTTTAACCACGATGTTACCAAAATCACCTGCAAATTGGGTGGTAATCATATAAAAGGTTTCGTTGTGTGGATTGTATTTGATGGCAGGTGCATAAACTCCTGCACTGATTCCACTGTGCTGTACCTGCAGTTGTGAAGGACGGTCCAGAACATGGCCAATTTGTTTCCAGTTGACCAGATCTTTGGAATGGAAAATTGGCACCCCGGGAGCCATGGCAAATGATGAGTGTACCATGAAGTAATCGTCGCCCTGACGAATGATGGCAGGGTCGGGATAGCATCCCTGAAGAATCGGGCTGTAGAATTCGTCCTCTTCGAGTGGAAATTCTTTATAAACATCATCGTTTCCCTGATAGACAAAGTTTGAAAATACCGGAGCATTTTTCTTACCCTGGGCATTTAGTCCTGAAAAAGCAAAGAGAACCATGAAAAGTGACATGATCATTACCTGCCCGTTTTTTTGTTTGAATAATTGTAGTTTGATCTTTCTCATTTTTAATTGGTATTATTATTAAAATATGTTTGTATTTCTGCCAAAGATGAACAGCAGAGGTTGTTAATTTTGGGGAGTCTTTGATTTCGGAAAGGTTTTTCACTGCATTTTTGGAATGTGAATATCTTATCTCGTGCTAAGATTAATAAAATGAAACAGATAATGTAATACAGTTACTGAAACAAAATTAAGGGGGCTTTGGGTTATGGATTTTCTTTTTTAGATATTCCTGTTTCAAATTCAGATAAAAGTTTACGGGAATAGTGGAAAAAATCAATTCTGGTGGTGGATGTTTTTAAAAACCGGATATTTCCAATCTGCTTTTGAAAGACCAATTGACCTGCTTTATTGACTTCGTCGATCTTCGATTCATGAATTATTTTCAAATCCATTTTATTGAGGACGGTTGGCTTTCGCAGGTAGTTGGACATCGGAAAAATTATTTGTGAATAAAGAGGTTGAATTTCGGATAAAAAAAACGCAGGCAGTATTTTGGTGCTTCCGAATACAAGCCTGCGTTTTTTGTGAAGAGAGGAATAATCCTACGGTTAATTGGTAACCGACAACATCTTTTCTGCATATCGTTTCCCCAATATCCGGTAGCCTTCTGCTGTGAAGTGCAGCCCATCGGCCTGTCCGGGACATCCTGCTGATGAGATGACAAAAGAATTGGGGAGTACCTGAGGTAGTTGGTTGATGAATTGATTAAAAGCCGCGCATTTTCCATCGAATTCTGCGCTTAAAGTTTCACCTGCCAGAAGTGGGACTTCACCGGGATTCAGATTTAAGTCTGTAATGAGGTTGTCATAAATGTCTTTTACTTTCCGTGTCCATAGGGTATCGTTGGGATTGGATTCTCCCTGATGCAAAAGAATGCCTTTGATAACACCGTCTTTTTGTGCCAGTTTGGCCATTTCGACCAGTCTTCCATAAGGGTTACCGCCATAATTGGCGATCCATCCCTTCATCCATTCTGGGGCTGAATCCGCATAGGCCTGGTAATTGTCTTTGTCAAACAATTCAATTTTGCATCCCCCAACGGCCACATTGATGACTCCGATGTTTACATCTTCGGGAAGATTTTCCACCATTGTGCGTCCGAAATAATCGGCAGGAGAGAGGCCCGCATGGCAGTCTGCCAACGGGGGCGTGGCAGTGTACCATTTTCCTTTTTCTCTGCTCAGGTCCGGGCAGTCCATTGTACTCATCATTAAGAATCGTGAGTCAACGACTGAATCCTGTGCTTCAGCTTTGGCAGCACCTGCCATATTGGATTGTCCGAAGCAGAGGTAAACGTGGAAATCAGATTTTTCAGACTGCTTTTGAGTGCATGACGAAAGTAATGCAACCAGTGTCATAATTAACAGGAATGATTTGAACTTCATTTTTGTGGAAATTTGGAAAGTGCCGTACCTTTTACAAAGATGGTTTGTTTATGGATCAGAGAACCAATTTGTAAAGGATACGACACTATGTTATTATTGATTAATTATCCTCTTGTTAGGAGATTCGTTACCAAAGAGATATGATTCTTCATATCCTCCGAAATCAATCACGATTTTTTCGAATACAATACCCGGATCCATAGGCGTGAGCGTTAGAGTCTGCTTGCCATCCGATGTTTCGGGAACTTGCAGGTCAACCTTTTTCTCTACCACCCGGCGAGCCACGGTTGGGTAAAATGTGGTATAGATATTTTCGGGTTTCTCATTCAGGTCATCGTTGAAATTGATCACCTTCTCATCAGCACCATCAAAACCGACTTTATATCGGTGCCCATCGAGGCGCTTAAATGCTAACGTTGATTTGACCACCACATGAACAGTTACCGAACTGACATCCTCGGGCAATTCCATTTTGTACGATACGGAAGCTCCTTCCACGGGCTCAGAATATGGCATAACAGCAATGCCACCCAATGTACGCCCAACATGAGGAATAACAGCCCATTCGGCTTTTTCGGCGTCTTTTAGCTCATAATAATGTGGTGCCTCAATAGAGATAAAGCCATTCTTGGGGGTAAAAACATAATTGCCCACAGCCTCTTCCGGGTTTTTTATACGGTGTATTTCCGGAAGCTTGTCAGCGGGGAAATTATCGTTCCAGGAGGTGTAACCGATTTTTTTCTGCGACATCATATTTTTCCACTTTCCGTCTGACATCACATTGTTGTAATCGTGACTCAGTACTGAATCTCTCTTGAATGTTTCTTCAACTTTGTCGGCCCAGTAATTGGCTTTTGGATTGTTTTCAGCATAAAGTTTATGGTTCATGGCTTGTGCATAGTACATCTCGTACAAGTTAGCCATTGCCTGAACCGGATACAGGATTAATTGCTTGTAAGCATCTCTATACTCAGGTTCCAGACTTAAATACTGACGCAGGGCTTCAGCCTCCAGTTTAAGGTATTCATCAGAAACCTGTTTCCACTCTCCGTTTTTCAGATTGTAAGTGTGGCGATCAAGCATTTCGGGTGTTACGCGCCCGTTGTATTTGCTGTAAAGATTCAGAATACGCGCTGCCTCATCAGCCTGATCTTTGCCAAATTGCTGAGCGGCGAACTGACGGGGATGTTCCAATAGGTTGTCAGCAGTATAGCGTGTAGGCTCCCAGGCCATATCCATAAACAATGTAATTGGGTATTCCATAGGTTTGAGGTCGCCCACATTGACCACCCAAAGTTTGTCCACGCCATAGTCGTAGGTCAGTTGTAACTGCTCCCAAATATGCTGAATGGGGCTTACATTAAGCCATTTGGAGTTTCTGGGAGCACCTACATAGTCAAAATGGTAGTACATTCCCCAGCCTCCCGGGTGTTTTAGTTCCTCCTCGTTTGGCAAACGACGTACATTTCCCCAGTTGTCGTCAGCCAAAAGAATGATGACATCTTCGGGAACGCGCATGCCCTGGTCGTAATAATCGAGTACTTCTTTGTAAAGGGCCCACACCTGTGGTGTTTCCTCTGCCGGACGGCCGGTTACCTCTTCAATAATTTCTCTTTGGTTTTTAACGACCCTTTCAAGCAGTTCCACATTGGTCTCTTCCGACATGGCTTCATCGCCGTCACCACGCATGGCAATAGTAATAATGTCTTCAGTGTCCTTGACCCGTTCAATTCCTTTGCGGAAGAATTCGTCAATTACTTCCTGATTGGTGGAATAGTTCCATGCACCGTATTCATCGCGATTTCGCACCCACTCCTGATGATTACGTGCCATGGGTTCATGATGGGATGTGCCGATAACCACGCCCATTTCATCGGCCACTTTGCTGTTCATCGGATCATCGGCATAGAAGGCCCAATTCCACATGGCAGGCCACAGGTAATTACCTTTAAGACGCAGGATTAATTCGAATACACGGGTATAAAAACGATGGTCGCCATAATCGGTTCCATATCTGTGCTTTACCCATCCTGTAAGACTTGGAGCTTCATCATTTAAAAAGATTCCACGGTATTGTACTGCGGGTTCACCATCTGTATATGTACCTGCTTTTACAAAGATGTTCTCTTTCTTTTTTATTGGAACATCGGCCCACCAGTACCATGGAGATACACCTATTTGCTCCGAAAGGTCGTAGATACCATAGATGGTTCCTCTTCTGTCGCTACCCGCAATTACAAGTGCGTTTTCGATGCCCGGCAATGGGTTTTTCACGGTTTTGATGATAAATTTTTCCCATTTGCCTTCCAATTCATCGGCATCGATAATTTTTTTGGAAACAAGCTTGTCGATCAGTTTACTGTGACCAAGGGTCCCGGCAATGATGACATTTTTTGCTCCGGAAACTTTTTCGGTATTCATCACAGGCCTGATATCGGTTACTTTAAAGATATCATCCTGCAGGTCGTTAAATGTCCTGATGACACCGGAGTCGTCCTTTGAATCAATCAACATCTCTGCTGATTCTCCTTTTTCAGCAATGGTAAAAGAGTTTTCACTCTTATTGTCGGATACATATTTGGTATCGCCTACTGCGTGTGCAAGAAGAGAATTGAAAAAAAACAGAGCCAGGATCAGGGATGTCTGAATTAACTTCATAATACTATTTGTTTAATTTTTTTCAGGTTTTTTGATCTTATAGTAAAGAGGGTGAGGTTAATATTCTTAAATGAAACGAGCATGGCAACGATTGCCTCAAAAGAGAATGTAAACAATCAACCATGCGAGTTCCATCCGACCTTGAGAAATTAATTTTATACGGATGAAATGAGTCCAGATTGTTCGGGACGAATTCCATCCGGTCTTAATAATTAAAATATATACAGATGAATTTTATGTTGTTTTTTTATTCTTGTTGAATCCGGATATAATGCTTGTAAAGCCCGAAAAGACCATTTATTCTTGGTCAAAGAGTCGTTTTCGGGCTTTGTAAGTTGTCACTTTGGTGGTTGTGACCATTTTTTTGTTGACAGATATTATTTGCCTGAAAACAAAATATTGTAAGTTTTCACAACTCCGTTGTAATCACAATGCACGATGGCTCTGCCGGTTATTGAATGAGCCTGTTGGATTTCAAATTTGACAGCATCGTTATCTGATGTGGCTGTCACTTCCGGAATTCCGGGTGTATTTGATGGTAACATCACCGTGGTTTCATACTGGTCGTAACCGACAATTCCGTTAGCATTTGTAGATCTGACGGGAGTTTCCGGTACCTCTATGGCTTCACCATTGACTGCGATGCTTACAGTAGGGGGTACAGGACGTTTTAATTCAGTTCCTTTCTTGCTGAAACCAAGTCCGGCTAAATCGAAAAGTTTATCCTGGCTATCACTCTCTGCCACAAGGAAAATTGCGTGTTTTTCATCCAGATTATCGACGAATTCTGAAACATCAATAGTAAATCTGGTTGATTCTTTTGAAGAATTTTCAGGAACAACAATTTCACCAATTTTGGTTCCGTTCCAGACTTCATTGTCCCAAGGGCCATCCAGCCAAACATTAACTTTAAAAGATTTGTCGGTTTTGGGTGTGAGGAAAAGATTAAAGGCTGTTTCGTTTCCTTTTTTTGTACCGTCAAAAGCTTTCAGCCCTTTTTTATCTTCATCGAGTCCGCCGAAACCAAAATATTTATACCCAATAATGTTTCCATTTTTTACATTGGCGATGGGCATGTGGTTGTCCCAGATATCCCATGAATCCTGTTGAAGATTGACATCGGAAAGATAACAAGCATATCCGGCAGAATAATACTGATAAGGATCCAATCCATAGATGTGGAAACCTTCCGATGTTACTTCTGCTCCTGTATATTCATTTCCCTGACTGTCTTTGGCGGTCCAGATCTGATCCTCAGCATAGGGATCAAAAGCTCTTATTCTGGCACCTCCGCCTTCAGCTACCGGTTTTTCGTCCCATTCAATAGTGACAGGGGCCACTACCGCCTGACGGGCAAAACCAAAATTGCGTGGAGGTCTGTGGTAAAATGCATACCATTGTCCGTTGATCAATTCTATACTTCCATGGGTGTTGTGACCTCCGTTGGTAGTTTGTAATCCTGACCCGTCACGATTCGGAACTATTCCACGCGAGTCCACCAGAACTCCGCCACTTTTCCATGGTCCCAGGGGAGAATCGCCAACAGCATAGCGCAATGTGGAGTTGGAACTACCCACTCCGTAGTCGGGGCCTGAATAACCACTGTAAACAGTGATGTATTTGTTTCCAACTTTACGGATGGAGGAAGCTTCAAAGAAATTAAACCTCCCCAAATCTTCGTCCTCATAAATACATGGGTACTCGGTGCCTTCTGGGTCCCGGATCTCTCCGTATCTGGAACTTGCAGGCAGGAAGTAGTCAATCACATCTGTTCCCGGTCGAACTGAATACATGGTTTCCTGGTCCAGCTGAGCGGCCATCGATCTTTGAAATCCCCAGTATCCATATGCTCTGAAGCCAATTTCATAATCGGGATCGTTGGGGTCGGTCACATATTCAATATATACCGCGGGATCAAACCCCAGGATGCTTCCCGGAACTGTGCGGGTTCCATCTTCTGTTAAATTTATGGGCGTGAAAGGACCGTCAGGACGCGATCCTTTGGCAACCATGGCTTCACGATTCGGCCCTCTGCTATGCGGGTAAAGATAGTACTCTTTTGTGCCGTCTTTTCTTTTAACTTCCACAAGATCCGGTGCATACATCACATCCCATTGTCCCTCTATTTCATAAGTGAAAATCGGGCCTTCATCACGCCAGGTTGATAAATCCTCCACCGGGGCTGACCACATTCTGATGTCTGGGCCACAGTAACTTTCATAGCGAACATCGTGAGACCCTATGATGTAAGCCCGGTATTTCCCTGGGTTATCCGGATCCTCAAAAACGCGGGGTTCTCCGTCGGGTAAATGTTCCCATAGCGGAAGATAGGGGTTTCCTGCCGCATGGTGGACATACTGTGAATTCTTTGATACATAGATTTGCTCGTCACTTCCCTCTTTTGTGTTGGAACATGAGAACAAAGATGTGGCCAAAATGAGCCATGAAAAAAAGTGTGTCTTAAGTGAAATTTTTAATTTGCTCATGATAGACTGTTTAATTATTTGTGGTTTTATTTAGCCCATTCTTCACCTTCCGGTGTTCGTCTCCATTCAAAGTAAGCATCCATAACTTTTAATGACTCCTCATCAGGGATCGGTGCAACTTCAGGTTCTGTTTTCAGAATCATTAATTTGGGGTCATCATTGCTGAAAACAGGCCATTGAGGAACATTTTCTCCATTGGGGTTACCGGATTTTGCAAAGTTGGTCCAATAGGTTCCCATGATTTTCGATGTTTTCACATCAGCCTCTGTTGTGTTGGGATTGGATTGATCCATGTGCATAAACACATAGGGAACATCCACACCATGAGGTGTTCCATGATCCGCCTGGGGTGAGTCTTCCGGATATTCGGGATGCTGGTCGAAATAGTAAAGATAAACAGGAGATTTTCCGGTTTTGGTTTGCAAGCGGGCCCAACTCCAGGTAGGCCATCCGAAGGCTGCATCGCGCATCAAGTTTCGGGCACTTCTGGGCACTGTGTTTTCTCCCACCGGATAAGCCTGAAGCAGAGAGTCAGCATAGGGTCCAAATCGTTTGGTTACCGTTTCAATGTATTCTTCGGGAGTACGGCCTGCAGGAAAACTTAAGCCTTCATCTGAGTTATACCCAATCAATACGGGTACATCGTTGTACTTTCCTTTTTCATATAAATTATATTGATCATCGGGAATAACGTACCCATCAACAATTGGCCAGCTTCCCGGCATTGTCCAACCCTGGGGAATTAATTCTTCGGCATCAACTTCCCGAAGTTCATCGATTGACGACGCTTCAAATTTTTCCAGATATTCAACGCCATCCTGCTCGGCCTGCGCAAGGGTTTTCATGTTTTCACCGGGGTAGGTAGTCGAACCTGTGGGGCCAAAAGAACCACCACTTTGCGAAATGGCTTTTTGAAATAGTCCTTTGGCTAAAGGAGAGGCACAAAGCATGCTCACCGAGATGCCTCCGGCGGACTCCCCAAAGATGGTCACGTTATCAGGATCGCCTCCAAATGCTTCGATGTTGTTTTGTACCCACTGTAATCCGGCGATCTGGTCTAGTAGCCCATAGTTACCAGACACTCCGTTGGGACTTTCAGCACTGAGTGCCGGAAGAGCCAGAAAACCAATTTGTCCTACCCGGTAAGCTACACTCACCAACACCACATCTTTGCGGGCCAGATGTTCTCCATTATGGACTGGTTCCGAGGTGGAGCCAAAACTGAAGCCTCCGCCGTAGATCCAAACCATTACGGGGAGTTTCTCATCTGCTGTTTTGGCTGGAGTCCAGACATTCAGGTAAAGACAATCTTCGCTTTTTCCGGAAGGAGGATTACCGCCCTGCATGGGTGCCGGGGCAAATTCGGTAGTCTGTTTGACCCCTTCCCATGTTTCGACGGGTTGTGGTGCTTTCCAGCGCAAATCTCCCACCGGGGGAGCTGCAAAAGGGATGCCTTTGAAAATGGTCAGGTCTTCGGTCACTGTTCCCTGAATGGTACCGCCTTCGACTTCTACCTGGCCGGGTTCTTGCTGGCTGGTACATGAGATCATCCAAAAAGCCAAAAGTATGAAGATTAATGTCTTTGTGTTTTTCATTCGTTTAAAATTTTGTAATTATCTAATAAAAAGCTAATTAAAAATTTGAGAACGAATGGAACCGCTTCGCTCTCGCATAATATTTTTTAAACATGTTCTCTTGTGATTTATATTTAAAAAATATCATGCTCGTTTCATCCTTTTAAAATTTTGTAATTATGTGATAAAGAACTAATTAAAAATTTGAGAACGAATGGAACCGCTTCGTTCTCGCATAATATTCTTTTAAACATATTCTCTTGTGATATTTATATTTAAAAAATATCATGCTCGTTTCATTGGTATGTGGGTTTATTATGGCCTGCTGAAAAAGTCAGCAGGCCAATTTTTAATTTATTCTTTAATGTCCTTTTTGGCATTGCCCCAAAAAGAACGAAAAAGGGCTAGTCCGTTTAAACCTATCCACCCGCGAAAGCCAAAATTTCCGGACATTGCGCAAGCCCTGAAATTCTCCCATTTTGGTTTTCCGCAATCCGCCGGCCCGGAAAACGGACAGGCCACCGCGCCTTTCAGATAGTAAAGTTTGTTCAGTCTAAATAGCAAGCTTTTGAACAGCCATATTTTAACAATTACGGCATGTACAGTATTCTTAAATTTTGAATGTTGTGTTAAATTATTTAGGGTTAGTTAGCTTATTGTTCGTCTTTTATGTGTTTTTTAACTGCTATTTGTTGTTGTCTTTCCAAAGGTTTGGTAGAAACCGGTAATACAAAAGGTGCCGCCAGGTGGACCAATCGTGTCCGCCGTTTCCGCCTATATAGTAATCATGTTCGATATCATGGTTGGTTAATGCATCATGAAGAGCCTGACATCGGTGATTAAAAAAGCTTTCGGCTTCTTTTGTTCCTTGCCCGACAAAAAGGTAATCAACTTTCCCGTTTACCTCAGGATCGTTTAAAAATTCTTTAAGTGATGTCTCAGCATCAACGTCACCGGCACTGAGGATTCCAAAGTTGGCAAATTTATCGAGTGATCGGAAACCGATAAACATACTGTGACGACCGCCCATGGATAAACCGGAAATTGCTCTTCCCGAAGGCGTTTGAACTGTGCTGTAATTTTCATCAACCAATGGAATGATGTGATTTCGGAGTTCTTCTTCAAAGATATCGAAGGTCAGGTCAGCGTGTTTAGGGTGATTGCGATGAATTATCTGATTGTTGGGTATGGCAATGAGCATCGGCCTGGCTTTGCCCTCGGCCAGCAGATTATCCATAATGAAATTTACCCGGCCATCGTACACCCAGTTGGAGGGCAGCTCACCACTTCCACCTAATAAATAGAGGACGGGGTATTTCTTTTCAGAGGTGTATCCCGGAGGAGTGTAAACGTAAATTTCGCGTTCGCCATCGGTTACATCAGAATGATAAATATGACGTGTAACATTTCCATGAGGCACATTTTGGGCATCGTAATAGGCGGGGCTATCGCCATGAACAATTAACTGGCTGTAGGGAGGCATAGCCGTGAAAGCAGCGTAAGTGTTATTGGGATCTGCAATTTGCACACCATCAACCAGCAGGTGGTAAGCATACATATCCGGTTTTAATGGGCCAATGGTTAATGTCCAGATACCATCTTCTCCTTTGGTGAAAGGAATTGGTTCACGTCCTTTGTCAAGAGCAGTGTGAATGGCACCGGCAGGTAATTCAACTTTTTCCGCGTTGGGTGCCTTAATGCGAAAGGTTACGGTCTCGTCGTTGTGCACTTCCGGTGAATTAACCTGTGCACTAAACGGGGTATAACCCTCAGTATTTTCCTGAGGGTTATACTCCAAATTAACGTTGGCTTGCTGTGCATAAACCGAATGTGTAAACAATAGCAAACCAAGGATATAAGTCCAGTGTTTGTTCATAAAATTGAAATAAACTACTTAAATAATAATTGGGCATACTGATAAAGACTTCGGCGCCAGGTGAGCCATTCATGTGCAGTCTCGGGCGATTCGTAATACTCGTACTGTATCCCCTGTTTTTTCAGCATATTTGTGAATGCACCTATTGAGCCGGGAAAAGGGTCCGGTTCTTTTGTACCCAACCCCAGCCAAAGGACTTTTAGCTGTTCATCCACTTTTTTATCATCTGCAAAGGCACCGTCTAAAAATGTTTTCACATCAATTTCGTCGGAACTGGGATAATTTGCTGTGCCACTAAAACCACCATAGTATGCAAAATGGTCCAGGTTGTTCATGGCAATTCGCATGGTTTGGTTGGCTCCCATCGAGAGGCCGGCAATGGCCCGGTGTTCGCGATTGGCCAGGGTTCGGAAGCGGGCATCAATCATGGGAATTATTTCCTGCATCATCACTTCTTCAAAGACCATCGCCGGGCGCCCCTTTGCGTCTTTGTCTTGTGCTTTGAATGCATAGCCGTTATCCATCACAATCATCATCGGAACAGCCTTTTTCTCGGCAATCAGATTATCCAGGATGAGGTTGGCATGTCCCTGGCTTGACCAGCCGGTTTCATCTTCAAAGCTACCATGCTGGAGATAAAGTACGGGGTAACGTTTGTTTATATCCTCATAATATCCGGGAGGAGTATAAACAAAACAGCGTCGCCAGGATTCGGTAATATCGGAATAATAAAGGTTTTCGCTGACCAGGCCATGTGGAACCTTTTTTAATGCATAGAAATCCCTGTCATGGGCGGGAATTTCAATGCCGCTGCCCCATCGGCCTGCACCGTAATAATATTTGGTTCCCGGGTCCGGGACAGATGCCCCATCAATATTCAGCTGATAATAATGAAAACCTTCATCCTGGGGCGATGATTCTCCTGTCCAAACGCCATTTTCATCCTTTGTAAGGTCATATTTTACTGCTCCAATGTCCAGTTGAACATTGTTGGCCCCCGGAGCTTCAATGCGAACACGAACACGACCTTCAGAATTGACTTGAGGGAACTCTTTGCCCAATTGATTTACCGATGAAGGCTTAAAATCCTCCTTAACCTTCTCTGTTTGGGCAGTAACAAAATTACTGCTTAACAGGAATAAGATTATTAATAAATGTATGTATCTCATAAACCTAATTTGTAAGAATTATTTAAACAATAGCTGGGCAAGCTGATGTAAGCTTCGCCTCCAGGTATGGAATTCATGAGCCGTTCCTTCCGAAATGTAAGACTCAGCATTATATCCTGCTTCTTGTAGCTCAGATACAGCATTTTTTACACCATCAGGACGTTCTTTACTTCCACAGCTAATGAAAACGAGCTTCAGGTTTTTATGATTTTTAATCTCCTCAGGATTATATACACCACCACTAAAAAGGCCATAATAGGAAAATACGTCAGGTCTGTTCAGGGTAATCAACTTTGTTTCGAAGCCACCCATGGACAAGCCTGCCATTGCCCTGTTTTCCTGATTTTTAAGGGTGCGGTAATTGGAATCGATGTAAGGAATGAGCTCATCAACTAAAACGGTTTGGAAGGGGGTGATGTCAAACTCACGCAGACCGCCAAATTCAATCTCGTTGGTCATTCCATACGTCATCACAATAATGAATGGTTTGGCCTTCCCTTCGGCAATCAAATTGTCCATAATTAAATTGGCATGTCCCTGTCTGGCCCATGATGTCTCGTTTTCGCAATAGCCGTGTTGCAGATACAATACGGGATAGTGTTTCGAAGTCTCTTTTTCATACCCCGGAGGTGTATAAACAAATGCTTTTCGGGATGTTTGTGTGCTTTCCGACGGAAAAAGGATTTCATGAACATGCCCATGGGGAACATTTTTAACTGCAAAAATGTCCTGATCATCGGAAGGTATTTCAATACCGCTACCCCATCGGCAAGCGCCAAAGTAAAAGAGCGTTCCGGGATCGGGCACCGATGCTCCGTCAATATTCAACTGATAGTAATGGAAACCCACATCCTGGGGGGCTGATTCTCCTATCCACATTCCTTCTTCGTTCTTTACCAAATCGTATTTCACTCCGCCAATGTCGAGTTTTACGTAATTGGCGTCAGGTGCAAATATTTGTGTCCGCACACGGCCTTCAGAGTTGACCATCGGGTATTCATGGCCAGGTTGGTTTACTGACGAAGGTTCAAAATCTTCGATTATTTTATCATCTGACTGGGCAAAGCTGTAGCTGCCGGAGATCAGAAATATTGCTAAAAGTGTTTTGATTTTGTGGTTCATAATAAGTCTTGATTATTTGGTTAGTAAATATTTTTTGCATTTTTATTTGCTATATAGCTTACATCTAATCACCTGCCGGCAAGTTTGATGCGGCAAGTGGTATCTTATGGACAGACACTATTTATTTCCATTGGATTCAATTCTGAAATAATCAAACGAAATATCAAAGGGTGTGTCCGGCTTTGTGGTATCAGAATCAAACCAGAATGTACTTTTCATATAATTGGATATTATACCGTCTGCCACCATCAATCCTGCTCTGATATCTTTGAGCAGGAGATCGGCTGTTCCCAGGTTCTCAAAGTTTTCACCGTTATCCACAGAGTAATAAGCGGTGTACATGCTTCCTTTTTTTGTTAATTTAAGAATCAGTTCATTACTTCCTGTTATGGGGTCTTTGAGTTTAAAGGAAGCCAGTGATTTGGAGATATCGTTCTCTTCTATAACCAGGTCGATGGTTCCCGGTTGAGGTTCTCTGATGCGGGTAGTCTTGATTACTGCCCTGTGTACCAGTTTAATGAAATTTTCATCATCCTGGTAAACAATGATTCCCGCGTTTTCAGGCTGGGATGGCATCCTCGATCCCACCAGTTTCGTCTCTATCGTCCAGTCGGAATTGGCACTTTGCAACAGAATGTTTTTTGCATTGTTGGTTCTTTCCGAAACCCCACCGGGTTCACTTGTAATGGTAAGTGCTCCCTCTTTCTCCGTAAGGGAGTGAGCAGATGGGTTTTCGCGTAACCATTTCCATTGGGAATTAATCTCGGATCCATTAAACTCATCACTGACAGATTTAGCATCAAAATTCACATAGTAAATATTTTTTTCCAGAGTAATGTCATCAACCAACGTTACCACGGCAGTTCCGGGGATATCTTTCGCTTGTTGAATATCTACCCTGATTTGGTTACTGACCGCTGAAGCTTTTACTTTTGGCACCGTTGAGCCTTTTTTTAGCAGGTAGCTGTAGGCTTTAATGTCCTGGTTAAACTCGGGAATGATTTTACCATTTACCAAAATAGATCCTGGTGTTAAATCGGGCATTACCTTCACCGGATAACTGTCGGATACCGTTTTGCCATCAATGGTAACATCTGCAAAAACTGATGCAACACCGATACCCGTTGCCGTTACTTCACCTTTTGGGTCAACACTTACCACATCAGGATTATTGCTTCGGTATGTGACCCTGACTTTGTTAATGTTGTAGAAGCTGTCGTCGGTCATTGCAGCGGTTACGCTGGTTTGGATGACATCACCCGGCTCCAGAACAATCCTGTCACTCTCGGCCACAATATTGACGAGTTCAGGTTTGTAACTGCCTTGCATGGTGGCTTCTACCTGGCCTTTGATGTCTCTTGAAGAGGCACCAATTTCGAAAATGTATTTTCCCTGGTCAAAAGTGATTTGATCATTTTCGGCATCCCAAAACCAAAGGTCTTCACAATCGATATCAATGTGTACTCTTTTTACCTGGCCTTTAGGAATGGTCACCCGTTGGAAGCCTTTTAGTCGTTTAATGGGCCTGTTATACGAAGCCGGACTGTCAGGTGTTTTTACATAAACCTGAACGATTTCATCACCATCCACTTTACCGGTGTTTTTTACATCCACGCTAACCGTGATTTTATCGTTGGGAGTAATACTGTTCCGGCTTATGGCAAAATTGCTGTATGCAAATGTGGTGTAGGAGAGACCAAAACCAAACTCATAAGATACCTTGTCATCGAAATACCAGTAAGTTCGTCCGTCATTTCCTTTTCCTTTTCTCAGGGTATAATCGTTGAATTCGGGCAGATCATTGAGCGATTTATGCCAGGTGACATTGAGTTTTCCTCCCGGATTGACCTCGCCAAAAAGGATTTTTGCCATTGCCGTTCCCTGTGCCTGACCGTTGTATCCTGTCCAGATGATACCTTTGATATTGGGATGGTTTCTAAATTCCTCAACTTCTACCATTCCCATTGTCTGCATCACCACAATGGTGTTGGGATTGGCATCAGCCACATCTTTAATCAGTTTATTCTGATTGCCGGGAAGTGTGATAGCAAAGCGATCTGACTCTTCTCTTCCGGTGGATTGATCGGTTCCGACAAATACCAGCGCTACATCAGCGGATGCTGCCATATCCAGCGTTTCCTGGTCGGTGCCGTCGGGTTCAGGTTCATGATAAACCAAAACGAGGGTCTGTGGTCCTGTTATTCCCAGAGTGTTAATTTTAACAGGGATTGTTTCCGGGCGTCTGAACCATGAATTGTTATTTTCCTGGTTGCCGGAAACAATTTCTTTGGATGCCAGCACATTTCCGGTGGCAGACCCGACACGAACCTCCAGCAGCCCACCTTCTTGTGCGATGGTCATGTTGAAGCGGATGGAATCCACATCGGTAATGTCAATATTATCGTATAAAGTCCAGTCACCATCTTTAATTCCTCTTACAGCAGATCTGCCGAAGCGCTCGGATGCAATCACCCCTTTGGCTGACTGATCAAAGTTGGTGGCATCATATTCTTTGATTTTGCCATCGGTGGTGACAGTAGAGAAACCTGAAATTGTATAAAAGTCTGTGTTTTTGGAAGTGTTACCGTCCGAGGTGGAAACAACTTCTGTATCGAGGTTATGTACTTTAATGTAGTTTTGAATTCCGGCCAGCGGAGTGATTCTCAAATGGGGTTCTACAGGGCCGGAATAATCTCCCAATTCTACTAAATCGGCCTGAGGCCCTAAAACGGCTATTTTATTAATTTGAGTCAAGTCAATGGGCAATGCTTTATCTCCTGACACTTCATTGTTTTTCAGTAGGACAGGTGTTTTTGTTGCCATTTCAATGGCCAGGTCATTGTGCGAAGGATCATTTACTTTATGGGGTTTGATTCCGGCGTAAGGCACCATGCCTTTGGGATCAAATTCACCGGTGCGCATTCTGATTGTGAAAATATTTATCAGCGCTTTATCTATATCGCCCTGGGTAATTAATCCGGCTTCCAATGCTTTTAGTGCATGATTCTGATAAACTCCGCCACAATCGATATCCACACCTGCGCTGATGCCCATTGCAGCAGCCTCTGTGTAATTGTCGGCATAGTGGTGGCCTCTCACAATGTCGTCGATGGCACCACAATCGCTGGTTACATATCCCTCCAGCCCATATAATTTACGGGCAATGGTATCGACCAGAAACTTACTTGCTGATACAGGAACCCCGTTCACTGCATTGTAAGAGGTCATTATTGACGGAAGATTGTAATCGCGAATGAGGGTCCGGTAGGGAAGGAGGTAGTATTCATACATGTCCCTCTGGTCCAGTTCGGAACTCCCCGAATGACGATTAAACTCGGTATTGTTGGCCAGATAGTGTTTCCCGCAGGGAACAGTTTTTAGATATCGTGGGTCATCCCCCATCATGCCCTGAATAAATCCTTTTCCTATTTCCGAAACCAGGTACGGGTCTTCACCAAATGTCTCGGCAGTCCTTCCCCAACGTGGATCTCGGGCAGGTTCAATAACTGGCGACCAGTAGGTAAGGGTGAAAATCAGATCATGGTTGAACCCCCGGGCTTCATCCGAAATGACTTCGGTTTCCCGCTTAATCAATTCAGGGTCCCAGGTGGCGCCAGCTGCTACACTATTTGGAAATGAGGTGGCCGTCATTCCGCTGTTGTTATTTCGGCCCATTATTCCGTGCAGAGCTTCTCCCCAGAAATTATATGAGTTGATTCCCAGTCGCGGAATGGCGGGCATGGTATTGCCAAACTGACTTTGTTTTTCTTCGGGAGTCATCCGCGAAACCAGATCAGCTGCCCTTTCTTCAAATGAATAGGCGGTGTTCAGATATATGGGCTTTTGACTATGCTCCCCGCCGGGGATGAAAGCCATAATGGAAACACCGACAATGCTTAGAAGAATCAGTTTTGTTATTGTACGTTGCATGACAAAAAATTAGAAGATTTATTTCGTCGCGATTTCTATTTGAGTGAATGAATGCGCAGGAAAAGTGTGTTGGATGACATTTCCTTTGAAGCTCATTTGCCTGGTTTCAACCGAAACAGGCGATTCGTCAAGGGTATTTTGGGCATCCAGATTATCGGCATTAATTACTTTAGCAGTGGCCTTGCCAGCGTATTTCCCGGCTTGTAAATCGATTTTTGTCTCAATTTCATCAGTCTCGTGCCTGTTTACCACATTCACAATTACTTTCTTTTCCGACTCGTTATATATTGCTGTTACATCTAAATAGGGGATGTTGTCGAATATTTCATTGTCATAAGATGGTCCATCAGTATAAACATCCAAAGCGTTGCCAAGGGCATTATTAGAATAGAGATTGAATGTGTGAAACAGTGAGTTTTTGAAAACACCTTCGGGCGAATTGCCTGTAAGGTTTGTGATCATGGTAATGTTGGCCATTTTTACAATATCGGCATGTCTGATAAATGAGTTCAGGTGCTGTGCAAGCAATAAAGCACTTCTAATCCCTCCAAAACCGGGTGAATATTCATCAAAGGAGATGTAAACCGGACGCTCGGATTCGGATTTTACCATTGCTTTTTTGATGGAAGCCTGTGTGGTTTCTATTTTCTCATCTATTTCCAGCCCGAGGGACATGTGATCCGAAAAAACGTCGTTTTCTCTGCCTCCGGGAAGGGCTTCGCTGGCATATCGATGTATTGAGATGTAGTCTATTTTACCCACCATTTGATCCAGCACATATTCATTCCAATCAACCCATTTATTCCCTGGACGGTATAGTGAAGAACCGGAAGCAACGAGCTTAATGTCTTCATCGATAATCTCGATAAGTTTTCCGGCTTCCAGTGCGAATTTGCAATAATCTTCGGCTGATTTTTGTCCCATCTGCCAAGGCCCGTCTATTTCATTTCCAAGGCCTACGTATTTTACATTAAACGGCTCTTCATTGCCATATTTTCTTCGCAGGTCTGAATAGTAAGTCCCCTTTTCATAGTTGCAATACTCTACCCAGTTGCGTGCATCATCCAGTGTGCCTGTTCCGCCGTTGATGCACAAAAAATTATCCGCACCAATCAGACTACAAAATTTGGCGTATTCGTCGGTTCCCATCTGATTGGTTTCAATTTGTTTCCATGCCAAATCAAGTTTTGCCGGCCGCTGGTCTTTGGGGCCGATGCCATCTTCCCAGTTGTACCCTGACACGAAGTTTCCTCCGGGCCACCGTACGTTGCGGATGTTTAGTTCTTTGATAAGGTCAATGAAATCTTTCCGAAAGCCATTTTCGTCGGCAAATGGTGACTCGGGATCATATATATTTCCATAAACAACAGTTCGGATGGGCTCCACAAAGGCTCCATAGATATTGGGATCAATGGTGTCAATGGTTCGGGCGGGGTCGATTTTTATCAATGCGGTTTCTTGTGCGGTAATATTGCTTAAAAACAAGCAGCATATTAATGTGAATAAACATAAGGTTTTAAGGCGTATCATAGCTTCTATGGTTTGGTTAGTGGTTAATTTTCATGCAGCAGTTCATTAACTGCATTGGCTAAATAAATATAAGCTGCACCAATATCGATGATATACTCATTTTCTCCCCAGAAAAACGGCCAGTCTTCCTTGTTTTCCGGAAAATCAGGATTCAATATCAACACTCCTGGTACAATCCCTCCGGCAATAAAACTAAAGTCGGCCCGGTTGCTACCATAGGCTACTTTTTTTGAGCGGGTTCCCACAGCCGAAACAAATGAGATGTTGGAATGAAGGTGGCATCCAAACAAGTAATCCAGGCCTCTGGTAACATCTTCTTTATCCATAATTTCAGGAAAAGCTTTATATGCCATATAATTAGTGGTTGCCCATTCGATAACACCTGAATTACCAGCCCATCCCCTTGTCGAAATTGGCACCCCGTATGGATTATCGGCTTTTAATGCTGTAATTTCCGCTTTATGTTTAACGACGTACTTTTTCAGCTTCTTTTTAAAGTTTTCATCCATGTGGGGAAGGGCATTAAGTGCAATCGAGAGTGTCCATTCTGATGATTCTTCCAAAGCCGGCCATATCAATTCCTCGTAGCGCTCGGCATAAGCATTGTCTCCCGAAGCAATATAGAGTTGAAGTGCGGCAGCGATTTCATTAAAACGTCCCCATCGTGAATATCTGTCGGGTTTGGCTGTTTTCATGATCTCCCGGGCTTCGGTATAAAGTTTTTTGGCCAGACGGAGGCACTTATCAGCCAGTTTACTGTTGTAGTCTTTTAATGCTCTGTTAGCTGCAGAGAGCGCCGCAACAGTTGAAAAGTCAAGCCTGTAGTTGCGATTGGTAAAAGCCCAGCGGTCGTCCAGCGTTCCTGAACTAACTCCATCTGTTTCGTAAGGTTCAAGATCCGGATTGTATGGCAGATTGTCTGTTTCTGTAGAAGCATCACCCAGATGATGGTATTGATGCAATCGGGGCACAATAATACCCCGAACAGGATGGCCGATATTTTCAATCTGTGCCACAAGGTTCAATGTGCCATGTTCTATTTGCTGAAGAATATCGGGATCGCCATCGGGACGATGGATGTCCACATATCGTGTTTCCTGATCAATAAAAGTTTGGTCACGATTAACCTTGAAGTACTCCCACGAATCCACGAGGCTTTGGATTGTACGACAATGAGTGCCGGTTTGGATATCATAGTCGCCGGCATCAAACCAGCCACCAACTGCCAATCCGGGTATCCGCTCCAATGGTTTGTATTTGGTATCGGTTACCGAGTCCATGCTGTAACCATCAAAGAATTCGATGTTTACGGGAGCCTGTAATGCGTCATCCTTAAAGGGTTCTCCATGCCATGTGCGATAAGCTTCGTTTACTTTCATGTGATCCATTTGCACCGGAAGGAAGACATCTAATGTAGGATGCCATACATTTTTTAATGCATTTTCATCAACAGAGAAGGTATTGGTTATTTGGTCACCATATTCGATGCAATACAAACCTGGTTCTGTGATTGAACTGAAGTCCGCTTTCAGATAGTTGTAGCGCAGATACTTCCCCCATTCTTCTGTGTCAACAGTCAGCTGTTTTACTTTTTCGCCTGATGGAGTTACTTCGAAAATGGAGGCTTCTTTCAGGGGAGTGTCATTCTGGTCGAGTTCAATAACGGCTACTTTCTTTTGATCCGGGTGATATCCAGCCTGAGAGAAACCAATGTTGGGTTCGCGAACCCAATTTTCGATGGTATTTGGTTCTACGTACCATTTCAGAACCTCTCCGGTTTGGTTGGCTGGTAAAATACTTCGGGCAATAAACCAACCGTTTTGTGCCAGATTGCGACCATCAAAAAGCATTATTTCCGAATCCGATTTAATCTTTACATATCTTTCCGGATCTTCGGGAGCCAACACCAGGGTGTTTCCCTGCGAAAGTGGCCTGGGTATAATGTATTCATCCAGTCCGCGATCATCAAAAGTATTGTGACCGCCAAACTGGGGTATTTTGTTTTTCGATGATTTAATGGCTGTATTTCCTGAAGGGTAAAGCGGGAAGGTTTCAGGCTTTCCGTCAACCAAATAACTTTTTTCGAAGTAGGCAGAAGGTAAAAACTCAAGATTAAATCCTGCTTTTCCTTTCAATGATTCAGGAACCGGCTGATCTAAGGAAATAACAATTTGAAAACCATCTCCTTCCGGGGTTACGGTTATCTTTGAGTCAAAATCATAGGCATCATACCGAAGTGTAAATGCAATGCTTTTGTTGGCCTGGTCAACATTTTTTTCTACTAATGTAGGTATTAAGTCCCATTGTTCAGGCGTGTTTTGCAGTCTAACGGCTCCTCCTGTGGAGGTTCTGACTCCATGATGAATGAGCTCAATTCCGGCTGTTTTTTCGTCAAAAAAGAAGCCGTTGTACTCATTGTTGAAAACCAAAACATTAAGCCCGGTTTTTTCGAAATACTCTTTTTTATTGAGTGTTAGTTTTTGTGCAAACAATGAAGTTCCGTTGATTATCAAAAAGCTCAATAAAAAACAAAACGGGATATTTATCTCTTTTATATTCATCCGTATAAAATTTATTAATTAAGGTCGGATGGAACTCGCATTCAAGAATTTATACATGTTCTTTTGAGGCAATCGTTGCCATGCTCGTTTCATCAGTAAATAATTTATCTAAGTTATTGGTCTGATGGAACTCGCATGGTTAATTGTTTACATCCTCTTTTGAGGCAACCGTTGCCATGCTCGTTTCACTCGTTCAAATTATTTAGTTCCGACAAGAAACTCATTTTTTTACCAGCGCTTGATAAGAAGGCTGCAAGTGCAAGGCTTGCGATGACTGAAAAACAGGAGTTTACTTTTCGTAAATGACTGTTTTGAAGACGAGCATAACGCAGCAATTGCCGCTTTCTTGCAAGCACTATTTAAAAAGCAACTGGGCGAAATTATAAAGATTGTTGCGCCAGACCGGCCAGGTATGGCCACCAGGGTATTCACTGTAGGTGTAATCGATATTGAGTTCATCGAATTTAGCCATCATCAGCTGGCAGTTTTTCCAGGCAATATCCTCTTTGCCGCCCATTGAAATCCAGAAGTTATTAAGGTTGGTGTTAATTTTTTCGGCATTTTTACCCATAAACTCGTATTGCGCACTTGCGATATCGTTGTGTGCACCAATAATCCATCCTGAGCTGAAAACACCCAGGCTTGAAAATAAATCTGTATTGTAAATTCCTGCATAGAGGGTTTGGATACCACCCATGGATAAACCGGCGAGGGCCCGGTTTTCGGCACCTGTTTTTGTGCGGTAGTTGTTCTCCACAAAAGGAATAACTGCTTCCGTAAGTTCTTTCTCGAAAAGGGTAAGTGTGGCTTCGCCAAAACCCGGTGCAGGTATGTTGCCATCCACCATTACAATGATCATGGATTTGGCTTTTTCTTCAGCAATCAGGTTATCGAGGATGATATCCGTTTTGCCCTGAGTGGCCCATCCCCGCTGGTCTTCACCGCCGCCATGCATAAGATACAGAACCGGGTATTCCTGATCTGTATTTCCGTACCCCGGAGGCGTGTAAATGTAAAACTCTCTCCAGCTGTTGGTAACTTCGGAATAGTATCGTTTAATGCGGATATCGCCGTGAGGAACATTTTTGATGGTGTAGTAATCGTCTCCTTTAAAAGGAATTTCGATGCCGCTGGCCATGCGTCCCATGCCGTAAAAGGTTTCGCTGGCAGGATCGGCTATAGCCACTCCGTCAATCAGCAATGAATAGTAATGAAACCCTTCTCCGAGAGAATCTGTGGTTACCTGCCAGATGCCCTCTTCGGTTTTATTCATGTCATATTTTCGTCCCAGATCCAACTGAATTTTCTCAGCTTCGGGTGCTTTAATTTGGAAAGTAGCAGTTCCATCAGGATGAACCTTAGGAAATTCTGATGAACGAATACTTGTTTCGGCTGGACGGCCCACATTGCTTATGTCATCGAACGTTGCTTCTTCCACCGGTTTGAAAAGTAGTTGGGAAAACATAAACAAACTGTTTTTCCAAACATTGAAATCGTGATAGCCATGATCCACATAATAGATATGCGGAACATCTGATTCATTCAGATAATTATGAACGTTTTCAGTGATGGGAATCAGATTGTCTTTATCCCCGCATGACAGCCATAATAGATTGAGGTTACTTTTTAATTTGGAAGGATCCGGAATCAGTTTGGTGGGTTTTTTTGCATTTGGGGCTGATGAAAACCCGCCCACCCAGGCAAATTTGTCGAGATTGCCGAGTCCGAAATTGAGTGATTGGCCTCCGCCCATGGATAGTCCTGCTATGGCCCTGTTTTCGCGGTCTTTCTTAACCGGATAATTCTTTTCAACGAAAGGAATTAAATCGCTGATGAGGTCTTTTTCAAAAATTGCAAATGCTTCCACGCGCTCAGGGCTGAAAATGTTGCCTTCGGCACGATCATTTTTCATGGCCCTTCCATTGGGCATCACCACAATCATGGGTTCTAATTTGTTCTTTGCATACAGATTATCCAGAATGGTTCCGGCATTTCCATTGTTGGTCCAGGCAAATTCATCACCTCCAATACCGTGCAGCAGATAAAGAACCGGGTACTTTTTGCTGTTGTCGTATCCAGGGGGTGTGTAAATAAGAGCATTCCTGTCGTTCCCTACGGTTTTTGACTGATAGGTTATGGTGTCTGTTTTTCCATGCGGAATGCTTTCTATAAAAATGTCAAAACCATCGGAAGGCGGATTGACGGGACTTTGAGCAAAGGCGTAATTGGTGAAGAACAAACAGAAGAAAAGAAGTATGTTTTTCATTTTATCGGGTTTAGTTATTGATTAATAGTCCGTTAAGTTCTCGTGACATGCTTTTAATTAGCTGATTAGAAGTCACGGCTCTATTGTGTTAAAATACAGGTTGTTAGTAATTTGCGATTTCTCTTAAATCTAAAAATCTAACGATCTGTTGATTGATAATATTTCAGTTTTAATTTCCAGTGGGAGTAATGATCCTGTATTCTCCACTTAAATGCATCAAACTGAAAAGGTATAATAATCCGTCATAATATGGATCGAAGTAACCGTCTTCGTAAGGTTCCAGCTTTTCGTTCCAGATTTTATGGACAAAATCCATGCTGTTTTCGTTATTGTTGATATTGATGAGAGAGGCGGTGGCGGCTGTGGATATCAGGCCCAGTGAATGTCTGAGCTTTGGAGGATAATCGCCTGCAGGGAGAATCCATTCAGGTTTTGAGCCATCAAGATTATACTGGTCTTTGAAAGAGTCTATTCCTTCAGATCTCAGGAAGCTTTGAAAACGCTCAGCGTAATCTTCCTGCCATTCTTTATCTTTTCCGTACCAAATATAATCCATGGCAATATTCATGGGTACGCGCCACGAATCGTATCTGAATCCCGGTTTCATCCAGCGTGTTGGATGAGGTTCCCCACTGAATTCTGTGTAATCTGAATTTAAGCCGGTAACAGGATGACAGGCACGGTGCAGAAAAACTCTGGAAGTGTCAGCACAGTCACGGTAGAATTGTTCATGGCCATCGTTGGCGTATTCGGCCCATATTTCGTAGAATGCTGGTACATGATAAGAGGGGTCTGTCCAATTGTAGCCATCTCCTCCCGGAACAAAAGAAATTTGTTTGTGTTCCAGATTGATAAAGGGTTGGACGTACCCGTTCCCCTCTTTTTCCCACATCGCATCCAGAATATTCCGGGCTTCGGCATAATAGTCGATTCCGGTATCATTACCCCAACGGTTAGATGCAAGCAGCAATGTGGTGACAAAATAGAATTCTCCGTCTGATGCACTTCCGGGCGAGTTGATTTTCATTTTTTGGGGGTCAAAGCTCCATGCAAAATAGCCTTTCCCCGGACCTTCCTGATGTTGGAGATATTTCTTTGACCAACGCCAGATCCGGTCAAATACTTCTTTTTTGTTTAGTTGAACAGCCACCATCATTCCATATGAAACGCCTTCTGTGCGTACATCATGATTTTTGATGTCTGATACGTAACCCATAGAGTCGCCAACTTCGAAATAGATACGGTCCGGGCCTTCAAAGAGGTCGTAATAAGCTTTTTCTACCTTTTTATCGATTTCTTCCTGACTGTATCCCGCTTCCAAAAACAGATTGCGGGTGTTTTTTTGTTTTTGTCCGATTGAAGAAGCGGGGAACAGAGAAAAACAAAGTATCAATGCCAAAAAAGTTTTTGGGAGTTGTTTTTGATATAGTGTTTTCATTATGAATCATTTAGATGTACGGTGTGATTGGATTATAATCAATTAGTTGTTGAGAAATCCTGAACTATTCATCCATTGCAAGAGCGGTTCTGTCCAGCTTTCGTGATTGAAAATGAAGCCATGATTTCCTTTTTGATAAATGTGCATTTCCACGGGTACATTATGATGTCTTAATTTTTCGAAATAGAAAATGCTGTTATCTACATCTACAACAATGTCATCCGTTGCATGTGTGATATATGCGGGAGGTGTATTGCTGTCCACCTGTAGTTCGGATGAAAAGTTGCGGATGTCTTCAGCGTCCGGGTTTTTACCCAAAAGTTGATTTCTGGTTCCCAAATGGGTGAGACTGTCCTGCATACTGATGACAGGGTAAACCAATATTTGAAAGTCAGGACGCAGACTTGTGTTTTCCGGATTGTCGATAATGGGGCGATAATGAGTCGCTAAGGTTGATGCTAAATGCCCTCCTGCCGAAAACCCCATGACTCCTATTTTTTCGGAGTTAATATTCCACTTTGATGCTTTTTCTCTGATGAATTTAATGGCTTTTTGGGTATCTTTTAACGGAAGATTTTTCCCGTCATCTGCAGACGAGCCAGGTAACCTGTATTTTAAAACAAAAGCTGCAATGCCATTTGCTGCCATTTCTTTTGCCGTTGAAATGCCTTCTCCCTCATAAACAATGACGCTGTAACCTCCTCCGGGACATATGATGACCGCAGGACATAGGGAGTCGCTCTCTGTTGGTAAAAACATCTCAATGGACGGAGAAAAAACCTCCGTTATTAATCCATGTTGGTTTTTAATATAAGTGTCATCATTTTCAACATCAAGTATGTTTCCTGTGTTGAGTTCGATAATATTCTGCGCCTTGACTGGTGCCAAAAGCGAAGCAAGGAGAATTAGAAATCCTATTCTTTCGGAATGGTTCATATGCGTCGTGATTTTGGTTCAATATTTTTTCTTTTGCCTTCTGCCTCTTTAGCTTCTGCCTTTTTTGTCACTAACCTCTAAAAATCTAACGATCTTTTGTTAAAGCTTCCTGGATTATTTTATCCACCACAGGCTTTGGCTCATTATTCCGGTCAAATAACAGGGGATAGTCGGTTCTTCCCCGCACCGGCCAATTGTTTTTCCATGAGTTGTTGTCATTTACCCCCCATAATGTTACTCTTGAAATAACATCCTGATGTTTAAGGAAAAGATTAAAAAAATCGAGATAACGTTTTTCAAAAAGCACATTTACAGAATCCGGGAGCCCTTCTGTGTAGGGGTTGAGTTCCTTTTGGTATTCATAATCTTTGGAGATTTCTGCACCTGCTCCCCAGTCCGGCATTGGAAGTACAGACAGATCCAGCTCTGTTACCATTACCTTAACACCAAGATCGGAATAAGCTTTAATGCTGTTTTCAAATTCCTGAACTTCCGGATAATCCAGTCCAATATGCCCCTGCATTCCTATGGCATCAATTTTCACTCCTTGTTCCTGTAATTTCTGCACCATTTTTACCACCCCGTTTCTTTTTCCTGGAACTGCCATGGAGTAATCGTTGTAATACAGTTCTGCATCCGGGTCTGCCTCATGCGCAAATTGAAATGCCAGTTTTATAAAATCTTCACCAATGATTTCATAGAACTTGCTTTTTCGGAATGAACCGTCATCCACGATGGCTTCATTTACCACATCCCAACCATGGACCCTCCCTTTGTAGCGTCCAACTACCGTGTAAATATGGTTCTTCATTCTTTCGATGAGTACTTCCCTGGAAACATCATTCCCATCCTCATCGGTAAAAAACCAGCGGGGGGCCTGGGAGTGCCAGATGAGCGTATGTCCGATGATGAACATATCGTTTTCTTCTCCAAATTTCACAAACTGATCTGCGAGTTCAAAGTTAAAATCCCCTTCCTCTCGTTGAATCATTCCACTTTTCATACAGTTTTCTGCAACAATGGAATTAAAGTGCTTTTTTACCACTTCCATAGTGGCAGTATCATGCCCCATTACCTGTCGGAAATTGAGTGCAGTCCCTATATGAAAGTATGGCTTAAATGCCTCCTGAAGTGAGTCTGTATTGCGCTGTTCTGTTCTGTTGCATGAAGATAAAAAAACAAAGGCAAGAAAGATGCTTGCAAGAAAGAATGTGTTACGTTTTTTCATTGATGTAGAATTTTAATATTTATTGAGTATGTTTTCCAAATTTTAAGTGGTTTCTTGTGATAAACCTATTGATGGCAAAATTGCGGGAACATGAACTTTCTCTCCGTCAGATTTTAATATCAGCTTTGACAATGTTTCTGCGGATTGGTTTATTGCCGAATGTTAATGGTTGAGAATTTAATGACCCTCTTTGTTAACAAAAATAGTCAGGTTTTACTCAGGGGAGTTTTGATTCTGGACATTTGATTTTAAAAACCAGATATAATAAAGTAATGATGAAGGAATCGTTTCTGCTGATTTTTCGTGGTTTAAACAGGGAAGTTGCTGGTTGTCCTGTAATTAGGGGGAGGACAATATAAAAAATCACTAATGTCCCGGAAAAATTATTATTTTGAAAGAAGATTGCTTCGCTCTGCTCGCAATGACTCGGTCTTAAAGTGGTTAGTCGGGTTGGTAGGGGTTGATTTTCGGCAAAGCCGAAAATCAACCCCTACCAATCCTCAATATCCTGCAAAGGCCCGTTATTGCGGACGTAGTGAAGCAATTTCAATTTTTTAACCGGATACCAATGATAAAAAGTAAAAACAACGTTTAATTTAATATTTCATTGATATTTATAACAGAATTAAATACTTTTGGTGATGCAATGTTAAACTATGTACTTTTTGTACATAATGTTGAGTTTAGAAAACAGTATTCCAGGTTTTCTGGTATTCTTGTTTTCAATTGAAACTAGTTCCATTATTCGGTAAGAAAGCCATTCGGCCTTTTATTGTTAAGTATCTTTTTTGTTAGCTGGTTATAAGATCATGAACAAGAGATCTAAGGTGAAATATAACCGTGGTTTTTGAAAAATATGAAGCAGAAAAGCAGAAAGATGTAAAAAAGCATTTTTAGGTCGCTCAAAAGGTTCATTACTCAAGGAAAAGATTATTTGCAGATGAGCAAGATTTATTTCCCTCTTTTTTCTATAGTTAATATTCTGCTGCTTTTCATATGTTCAGATTTGTGGGCCGGTAACGGGAATCGCGTGTTTTATAATATCGGTGATATTCATGGTGTTTCGGTTTTGGGGGCTAATTCTGTTTGTGAGGATGATAATGGTTTTATCTGGGTTTCATCTAAATCCGGTGTTTTTCGTTTTACGGAGGATGATGAACGACAATATGAATTACCATATGTGACTGCAAATGTGATTAGTGTTAATTTACTGTTCCGGAATTCAAGGCTTTTTGCCTATACCAATAATGGTCAGTTTTTTGAGTATAATTCTGTTTATGATCGGTTTGACTTTGTATTTGATTTAAGAGTGTCTTTGGGAAATGATCGTCTTGTTGTGAGTGATGTTTTATTATGTGATGACTCATCGTTCTATATTGCTGCCACCTTTGGGTTATACAAATATTCTGATAAAAAGGGCGTGAAGTTAATTACGGAAACGAATGAAAAAGATCATTTTATTGAAAGGTACGATGATGAATATTTTTTTCACGGACATGCCGGAGAATTGTACCTTGTTGACTCTTCAACAGGCGAAAAGGATCATCTGTTTGCCATAAATTCTGATACACGTCCTGAAATATCTCAGTTGTATTTTCACAGCAAAACAGGACAGTTGTGGATTGGGACAACTTTAGGTAGAATATATTATTATGATGTAAGGTTTGATCGGCTTGTTGCGGTGGATATTGATCATTTGCCTTCGCAGCCGGCTATTGCCATTGAGGCCAATACCGACAGTACCATAATGTTGGGATATGACGGTCATGGTTTGTGGGAACTTGACAGAAAGGGAACTAAGGTTCTGAATATTCACAGGGAAGATGTCGATAATCCGCAATCGTTAAACGGTAACGGGGTATATGACATTTTCAAAGATGATAAGAATCGCATTTGGGTTTGTACTTTTAGCGGAGGGGTTTCTTTTTTTGAACAAACGCCACAAAGTATAAGGCATATCAAACATCAAATCAATATACCTAATTCTCTTGTAAATGATTTTATAAATGATGTTTTTGAAGATAGTAATGGAGACATTTGGTTTGCAACCAATAATGGATTGAGTAAATGGGAGGTCAAGCAGGACCGGTGGAATAACTTTTTTTATGAGAATAAACCGGGTGAGTCGCGTGTCTTTCTTTCCATTGCTGAAGATGATAAAGGACGAATCTGGGCGGGGACCTGGGAAAGCGGGGTGTTTTTGTTTCACAGGGATTCTGGACGGGAATTTAAAAGGTTTGATAATCTTGGAAATTCTGTTTTTGATATCAGGAATGATGAAGACGGGAATGTTTGGATTGCCGGAATTGTTGAGAATATTGTGCGTTATAATGTTGACACGGACGAAGCCTCTAAGTTTGAAACTCAACCAGTATATGTTGTCGATGAATATTCCGATAACAATATGCTTATGGGGGTCCCATACGGGTTGATTTCTGTGAACAAAAAAGATGGGGCGGTAGATGTTTTGATGGATGGATATATTGTACATGATATTTTATTGGATGGAGAAATTGTGTGGTGTGCTACCAGTGGCAGAGGGCTGGTAAAGTTTAATCTGGAAGAACGGTTCGTTGAGGATGAATTTACTGCTGTTGATGGACTCTCAAGTAATTTTGTTAATAGTATTACCCGGGTTGGGGATTGTTTGTTTCTTGGAACAGAAGAAGGTTTGTGTCGGTTCTCTCCTAAAGAAGGTAAAACCTTTTCTTATTCTTCGAATTTGCCTCTTGCCAATATTGTTTTTAATCAGGATGCCGGAATAATGTTATCATCCGGAGAATTGGTTCTGGGTACAAACCAGGGGATTCTTATGTTTGATCCTGAAGAGATCGAAGAAAAAAACAACTTGACAGGGAAGATATTTTTTCAGGATATTTTGATTGCCGGTCGTACCATTAGAGATTCTTCAATTTATGACCTGGCTGTTCCAGTTGACAGTCTTCGCGAGATTGTGCTTCCCTATCACAAAAACACCCTGACGGTTGAATTGTTGCCGGTTGGGGCTTCTGAACCGCATACAAAGCTATCATGGAAACTGAAAGGTTTGGGTGAAACCTGGAGTAAGCCTGCATTAAACAGAATGTTTTCATTTGCCAATCTGGCAGATGGGGAGTATGAGCTGAAAGTTAGAATGTTTAATAACTCTCTGTCTGATGTTATAGATGAGCGAAGTTTGATCATTGTAATAAAACCTGCATTTTGGAGTACATTGTGGTTTTACCTCATTTTAGTCGTTTTTGTAGTGGGGGTTCTTTATTTCATTTTTCGTTATCATCTTAATTTGATTCAGCAATTGCATTCCAGAGAGAAGATCCGTTTTTTCACCAATGCTGCTCATGAGCTGAGAACATCACTGACATTGATTAGCGGGCCTTTTGAAGAAATTACAAGAGAATCCGGATTTTCTCCCAGGGCCCGGCATTTTATTTCTCTTGCCAATGAACAGGTGAAGAGCTTGTTGAATGCTGCATCGCAATTGATCGATTTTCAGAAAATAGATAGGGGAAAAGCACAGGTAAATCTTCGCATGGCTAATATTACGCAATTGGTGGAGCACCGGGTCATGATGTTTGAATCTTTTGCACAACAGAGAAATATAGATTTGTCGGTGGTGAGCAATGATACAGAATTCTCTTCAGGAGTTGATGCCGGGATGATAGAGAAAGTGGTGGATAATTTGCTTTCCAATGCCATCAAGTATTCACATGAAGATGGGAAGGTAAAGGTTGAGATATGGCATAACCGGAGATTTTGGTTTCTGAGAGTAACAGATAATGGAATTGGGATTAGTATAAAAGGGCAAAAACAATTGTTTAAAGAGTTTTATCGAAGTGAGAATGCTATCAATTCAGGTGTTGTTGGTTCCGGAATTGGTATGTTGATGGTAAAAAATTATACTGAGATGCATGGTGGAAAGGTTCGTTTTGCGAGCAAAGAGAACGAGGGATCTGTCTTTACCATTGAGATACCCGCAAAAAAAGTGACAAAGTACACTCCTGATACTGAAGAAGAACTTGACCATCTTCACGAATCGTATATGCTGTCTGATGTTTCTGCGCATTATGGGGTGGGGACTGGTAAAAGTAGCGACTCAAAAATGATGACCATCCTGATTGTGGAAGATCATGAAAAGCTAAGGAACTTTCTTGAGCTTTCAATGAGCGAGGATTATAACGTTTTAACTGCCTCTGATGGACTGGAAGCCTTGACACTTGTGCAGGAGAAACATCCTGATATTGTGATTTCCGACATAATGATGCCAAAAATGGATGGTTTTCAGTTGTGTAAAAGAATAAAGAGCGATTTTGAAACGTCTCACACCCCCGTTGTTTTGTTAACGGCATTTTCCACAAAGGCATTGCAGTTGAAAGGACTGGGCCTCGGTGCCGATGCTTATTTGGCCAAACCTTTTGATATGAATTTGCTTAAAGGGAGGATAAGATCAATTGTTTTGAACCGTAAAGCTGTCCGGGATAAAGCTTTGAAAATTGTAGATTTTAAAAGTGAGACACCTCTTTTTAATAATCAACTTAATGACAAATTTATTAAGAGAGCATTGGAAGTTGTTAAATCAAATATTACAAATCTGAAATTTGGCAAGGAAGAGTTTGCATCCGCAATGAATGTCAGTCCTTCATTACTTTACAAAAAAGTAAAAACGCTAACCGATCAATCCCCTTCTGACTTTATCCGTTCTGTCCGGCTTAATTATGCATTGGAATTATTGCGATCGGGAGCGCATAATGTGACCGAGGTCAGCGAAAAAACAGGCTTTACCAGTGTGGCATACTTCAGCTACGCTTTTAAAAAGTATTACGGCAAGTCACCCACGGATGTTATGGGTGACTAATGACCAGCAGTCTTAATCCAGGTTAGGTTTTCCCGTCGAGAATTATTAAATCGCCGTAGTGGTCTGTAAAAAAAAACAGGGGCTGCCTTCTACACCTCGGACAGCCCTTGCTCATTCAATTAATTGAGAAGGGTTAAGTAACCTTGCGGCTATGAAAAAAATTAATCAATTAATGAGTTGTTATCTACTTCGTTGCTTGGAATGGGAAGAATTGCTTTATTCGGATTTGTTGCTATGTACTCGATAGGCTCCGGATTGAGTGCCGAGAACTTTCCGTTTTTCCTCCATCGGGCCAATTCAACTGCCCTGTACAACTCATTAGAGAACTCAACCAGAGACTCATGCATTATTGCCCTGTAAATTTGATCTTTAGAGTCGCATGGATAATTGGCTGTCGGATAATCCGGCATATCCACACTTGGACGATTTCTGATTTCATTCAAGTAGGCAATAGCATTGGCAGGGGTACCAACTTCATTCTCACATTCAGCAAGTTTTATGAGTACTTCTGCAAATCGCATATTCCGGTAGTTAATGGTTGAAATATAGTATCCACCCGGATTTAATTTGTACATAGGTGAATATTTATACCAACCAAAGTCAGACTCCTTCAATGTGTCAGTTTTTTCAGCTCCATAAGCGTCTCCTCTAAAGATCACTGTTTCGGATAATCTAGGGTCATCCTTAGCATCTCCATCTGATACGCGCTCAAAATCATTGATCAGTTTTTCTGAAGGAACCAGGTTTCTCCACCCGACAGGACTTACATCCTGAAACATCACATGACCCTTATCGGCAGGTGAATCTCCGTTTCCATCGGCCCACCAGTTAAAGTTACTTCCTGCAAATCCGATTTCGAATATGGATTCCTCATTGTATTCAGTTTCTTCCTGGAAATTTTCTGCATAATTGTCAACCAGCTCGTAGGGGCCATTGTTGTAAATGTCGAGTAGAACCGTATGCGCTGCTCCATATTTCCCCTGATGCATTAAAACTCTGGCCAGTAATAACTGGGCTGCTCCTTTGGTAGCCCTGCCAAGATTATTGTCATCGTGAGAAACATTTAGAACGGGGATGATTTCACCTAAGTCATTTTCGAGTAGTGTATAAATTTCCGATTCCGGAGAGGTTGCTTTCTCTCCATCAGCAGTTTTAACTGTTTCGGTATAAAGAGGTACATCTCCCCAATAAACCACGAGGTAATAGTAGGCAAAGGCTCTCAGGAATTTTGCTTCGGCAATACGGTGTGCCTTAATATCCTCATCGAGAGTCGGATCTTCAATGGCTGGTCCGAACTCTATAACAGCATTTGCCCGGTGAATTAAGCGGTACAGTCCCTGCCATGGGCCTGTCAGAGTGTAAATGGTGTTGTCGTACGTGCCTGCAATTAGTTGAGCGTTATGAACTTCAAGCTGAGGGCCGCCTGATGCATGTTCGTCAGAACGACAGGCAGACAGATACTTTATCATTCGGCCATAAAGGTCGGCACCTGTGAATTGACCATATATGGCGTTGGTTGCTTTCTCAAGGTGCAATCCATTCTGATAATAAGAGCTGGTGGTAAATCCGTTAGGATTGGTTTTATCAAGTTCTTCCTCATCACAGGAAGGAAAAAACAGCAGGCCTGCAATCAGAATTGATAGAATATATTTTAGTTTCATAACTATTGGTTTTTAGTGTTCATTTTATCATTAAAAAGTTGCCTTAATCCCAAAGAGGAATGTGCGTGGTTGAGGATATTGCCCAAAGTCGGCACCATTCATCATGTTATTGTCACCACGGTGTGCAATTTCCGGATCATAACCATAATAATCGGTTAAAGTGAGCAGGTTCTGTGCTGTAACATAAAGTTTAAGCCCCTTGATAGAGTTGCCTGATATACCGGACAGAACATTGTCTGAGAAATTGTAACCTATGGTTAAGTTCTTAATGCGCATATATGATCCATCTTCGATGAACCGGTCTGATGTACGGGCATTGTTGTTGGGGTCAGCATTTACAGCACGGGGGATATCGGTATTTGTATTTGAGGGAGTCCATGCATCCAAAACGGCAACATCTGAGTTAAACAACCGCATCATACCCTGAGTCAGTACTTTGGTTCCGCTGTAGATATCATTTCCATATACACCCTGGAGCTGCATTGAGAAATCTAAGTTTCTGTATGATCCCGAGAAGTTGAGCCCATAACTGAAATCAGGCAGAAAATTACCGATTACAGTCCGGTCTTCTTCGTTGATAACTCCATTTCCATCCAGATCCTTGAATTTGATATCACCAGGCGATGTGCCTTCATTTTGGTAAACTTGCTTGGTGACATTTCCTTCATTGTATTGTTGTAATGCTGTTTGATTTAATGCATCAATTTCATTTTGTGACTGGAAAATGCCGTCAACCTTGTAACCATAGAAACCCTGAACGGGATGTCCCTCTTGTGTTCTTGTAATGGTGCCTCCTCCATAGTCTCCTGTGACGGCGACCTGATCATACACTTTCCCGTCCAGGTCAGTTACCTCGTTATTGATGGTTCCAAGGTTGGCCATCACTGAGAATTGAAAATTACCATCGCGCTTGTGATAACCTGCACTGAACTCAAATCCCGAGTTCTCCATAGCACCCACATTGGTCCAGGGGTTATCAATGTATCCAAGTGACGCAGGCAGATTCTTTTGCAAAAGCAGATTATCAACCTCTCTTTTAAAGTATTCAGCAGAAAAGGTGACTGAATAATCTAATAAAGATAAATCAAAACCAAAGTTTTGCATGGTGGTAATCTCCCACTCCAACTCTTCGTTTGGAAGTTTGCCATAGTATGCGCCCGGGTTATTTTCAGCATTGCTGTTAAAGACTGCCCAGGTATTCTGATTGATGGTAGATTGCCAGTCGTAGGCTCCAAGAGCATTGTTTCCAACCTTTCCGTAACTTGCACGGAATTTTAGATTAGATATTAAATCTATATCCTGCATAAAGGTTTCTTTGCTTAATACCCAACCAATGGAAGCTCCGGGGAAGTCTCCCCATTTATTTCCAGGTGCAAATTTTGACGAACCGTCTCTGCGGAATGAAGCGCTTAACAAATATTTGTCGGCAAAAGAATAGTTTATTCTTCCTGTGTAAGAAATAAGCATTGTCTCATTTAGGTTTCCTGCAACCGATTGATTGATTGTGCCATCCAGCTGGTTTAGCAGGTTGGTTTCATGCTCACCCCGGCCTATGAGTCTGCTTCCTGTTGTAATTTGTTCTTCAACAACTGCAACTGCGTTGATGTCATGCTGATTAAAACTTTTGTCAAAGGTGAGTTGATTTGTGTAAATACGAGAATAGAATTTATAGCGGTTGTCCTCCAGTTCATGATTTACTCTTTCATTGTAGTCGTCTTTATACTTTGGACTGTCAATAATTGTCTGATCGCTGGTGTACTCCATTCCAAAAACAGATTTAAATGTCAACCAATCCGTAAAAGACAATTCGGCATAAGCATTACCAATAATATTGGCTCTTTTGTAAATGTTTTTATCCTGTTCCGCGATTCTTAACGGGTTTTCAGGGTCAGTATCGTCCACCTGCGATGTTGTGCGATATCCATGCTCATAACCCTCTGTTCCAACTGGAACACTGGCGGGGATGTAGGGTATCTGGTTGACAATGTGTTTTATCATCGTCCGACCACCCGATTCTTTTTCGTTGTTTCTTATACCGTAAGATCCGGTCACATTTTCTCCAATGGTCAGAAAATCGTTTACTTTAAATTCGGCATTGAAAGTTGTACTGTGTCGGGTGTAGTCTGTTCCAACCATGATTCCTTCCTGGTCGATGAAACCATAAGAGGTAAAAAAACGGAATTTGTCATTTCCACCGGTCAGGTCAACATTGACCTTTGAGATTGGGGCGCTACGAAACAATTCATCCTGCCAGTCGGTATCCGTTTCAGCAAAAGTTTGCGATGCACCCGGATAAACGTGGTCATTCATATTTGAAAATCTTGCGGGCAAATCAGATCCGGCGTTGGTCAAATATTCCGTTGCAAAATCCATGTATTGTTCCCGGTTCATTAGATCCAGTGTTTTCCACATTTCCTGTGTTCCGGTAGATGCATCAACATTGATGGTTATTTCTCCGCCACGATTTCCCTTCTTTGTTGTGATCAGAAGAACTCCGTTGGCTGCACGCGAACCATAAATGGCTGCTGACGATGCGTCTTTAAGGATGGAGACTGATTGTATGGAGTTGGGGTCAAGACCCTCAATACTTCCCACAGGCATGCCATCTACGACAAACAGCGGTGAAGATGAGAGATTTACGGAGCCAATCCCCCTTATTCTTATGTTGGGTTCCTGTCCCGGGCCACCACTATTTACAATGGAAACACCTGCTGCTTCACCCTGAAGTGCCGATGTGAGACTGCTAACCGGCTTGTTTTGCATTCGTTCGGCACGAACATCTGTAACAGCGCCTGTTAAATTTTCTCTTCGTTGTGTTCCATAACCAACAACTACAACCTCTGACAAACTAACATCGGTTGGTTCCAAAACAACGTCGATTTCTGTTCTTCCATTAATAGGAACAGTCTGAGATGAGAAACCAATAAAATTAAATACCAATGCTCCATCTGAAGGCGCCTCCAGTGAGTAGTTGCCATCAATATCGGTAATTGTACCTCTGGTGGTTCCTTCTACAATGATATTCACTCCTGGCAGTGGTTGCCCGGTGTTGTCATTAACAGTTCCGCTTATACTGACATTTTGTGCCAGTATGCTGATACTAAAACATAAAAAGAAGATAACAAAAGTTAGTGCTTCCTTCTTCAAATACTTCATTTTCTTCATAAACTTTAGGTTTAAAGAATTAGTAAGACAAAATATTTGATTTGAAGAGTTTTACGATCGATTGTGCTTTGTGAAGAGATTTTAAGGGTTTGTAGTTGGTATTATTAAGCAGTCGTCAAAAAGCATCAACAAATCAAAAAAAATATTAATCAAAAGTAACCTATACTTTAATTTTCCATTTTGGAATTCAGATATGATTATTAAGTATGTGGATATTTTGATTTGGCTGTTTATCTTTGATTGTGTGTCATTTGAGTAAAATAGACGGAGCCGGAAATAGAGATGTTTATTGGTGGTTTGGGAATGTTGTATTGTTTTTTTTTGTTAACGATTTGTGCCCGTAGCTGAATTCGAAATCATTATGACTGAAATCTATAATTTTGAGACCTTATGAAGGATGATTGTGAGCGTGTTGGCTGAAATATCGGGAAAGTCACTCTTGAATGTGGTTGGATAATCTGGTTGATTAAAATGAAAAGTAAAGATTACATTTAATTTAGGGTTTTATTGATGATTAAAACAGAATTAAATACTTTTGAGGTTGTCAATAGCTGTAATGATATTGAGGGAAGTATAAAATTTTTATATTAGAGAGAATTTTTTATAGATGAGAAAGAAACAAATGTTTAGAATACTATTAATAATCAATCTGATCTTTCTTTTGCAGGGAGTGGAATTTACAGCCATTTCACAAAATAAAGTCTTTTATAATGTTAATGATATCTATGACATCTCTATAAGGGGAGCCAATTCGGTATGTGAAGATGAAAAAGGATTTATCTGGGTTTCTTCGAAAGCAGGTGTTTACAGGTTTACGGAGGAAGATAAAAGACAGTATTTGTTACCATATGTAACTCCGGATGTAATTAGTGTGGATTTGCTCTACAGGAACTCTACACTGTATGCTTATACCAATAACGGTCAGTTTTTTCAATATGATCCTTTATTTGATCGTTTCGATCTGACTTTGGATATGCGAAGTGTGCTGAATAATAATTATCTGGTAGTTCAGAATACACTCATTGATGAAGACGGCACCTTTTTTATTGCCACCACATTTGGCTTGTATAAGTATTCCGGAAACAACGAACTCGATCTTCTGAGTGAGTCTGATCAGGAAGAGCATTTTGTAGAGTGGTATGATGAGGATTATTTCTTTCTGGGTCGCCCGGGAAGTCTGCATATTGTGGAGGCTGAATCAGGAAAAACAGAACTTTTACACACCTTTGAGAATCGTGCATCCATGCAAATGTCAATGCTTTATTTTGATAAAGCTACAGGCTACTTGTGGATTGGCACCAATTCAGGCGATGTATTTCTATATGATATTCGTTTTGATCGGTTAATGTCTGTTGAAATAAACAATTTTCCTAATCAGCCGGTTTTGGCTATTGAAGCCAACACAGATAGTACAATGTTGTTGGGTTTCGATGGTCAGGGTGTATGGGAATTGAATAAAAGAGGCACAGAAGTGCTGAATGTTTACAGGGAAGATGTGGATGATCAAAACTCGTTGGCAGGTAACGGGGTTTATGACATTTTTCTGGACAGACAGAATAGAGTCTGGATATGCACCTATAGCGGGGGAGTATCCTTTTATGAACAGACAGCTCGCACTGTAAAAGAGATAAAGCATCAGATCAATAATTCAAACTCTCTTGTAAACAATGTGGTGAATGATGTTTATGAGGATAGTGAAAATAATATATGGTTTGCCACCAATAATGGCATCAGCAAGTGGGATGTAGAAAGAGACAACTGGAGCACCTTTTTTGAGAATACCAGTGGAGAGGCAAGGGTATTTCTTTCCCTTTTTGAGGACAATCAGGGACGTATGTGGGCAGGAACCTGGGGGGCAGGTATATTTGTTTTTGATAGAGAGACGGGAAATGAGCTAATGCAACCCGGAGGCAAATCTGCTCAAAACGGCGATGTGGGAGATTTTATTTTTGATATTGCAGCTGGAAAGAGAGAGGATTTGTGGATTGGCGGGGTGGTGGAAGACGTTGTTCGTTATGAAAGTGAGACAGGCAGGTATAGGCGTTATGGCTCTCAACCTGTTTATGTGCTTGAGCAGATTGATGAAGATCAAATCTTACTCGGTTGTTCTTACGGTTTGGTAATGATGAACACCGAGGAGGGGGGAATAAACGTTTTGCTCAATGGTTATATTATTCATGATTTTCTCATAGATAACGGACTTGTATGGTGCGCTACCAGCGGAGGAGGGCTTGTAAGTTACAATCTTGAAAGCGGTGAAGCAGATCAATATACAGTAAGTGACGGCTTGTCAAGTAATTTTGTGAATAGTATTACCAGAGTAAATGAATATTACTGGCTTGGAACAGAAAGTGGCTTGTGTCGATTTTCAAAAGATACTGGGAAAATATCCAGTTTCTCATCTGTCCTGTCTCTTTCAAATGCCTCCTTCAATCAGGATGCAGGAGTTGTTTTATCAAGTGGGGAGCTATTGCTTGGAACGAATCAGGGAGGTCTGATGTTTAATCCCGAAAACCTGGGGAATCAGGAAGTCGTTGGAGAGATCTTTATTCAAGACATTATTATTTCAGGAAGAACAATCAGAGACAGTGCGGTTTTTGATTTAAAAATACCTGTGGATAGCCTGAATGAAATAGTTCTTGCACACAATAGAAATACACTCACTTTTGAGTTGTTACCTGTAGGTGTGTCAGATCCTCAAGCCAGGATTTCCTGGAAGCTTGGAGGTATGGATGAAGATTGGAGCATGCCTGCCTCCAATCGGATGTTGACATTTGCCAATCTGCCTGGAGGTGAATATGAGCTGAAAGTCAGAATGCTTGACAGTTCTTTATCACAGATTATTGATGAACGCAGCCTGACCATTGTCATTGAGCCCCCATTCTGGAGAGCCTGGTGGTTTTATTCCATGGCAATACTTTTAATTGTAGGTGTGTTCTATTTTTTCTTTCGTTATCACATCAATTTAATTCAACAGATACATTTTCAGGAGAAGATAAGGTTTTTTACCAATACAGCTCATGAATTAAGAACGTCGCTTACATTGATTAGCGGGCCGGTTGAAGCAATTGAGGATGAGACAGGTCTTTCCGAGAAAGGACGGTATTTTTTGGCATTGGCCAATGATCAGATAAAGAATCTTCTAAAAGTAGCCACTCAGCTGCTTGACTTTCAGAAGGTGGACAAAGGGAAAGCGCGGCTGCACCTGAAGATGGTAGATGTGGTGCGGTTTATTGAGCAAAGAGTTTTGATGTTTGAATCTTATGGCAAAAGGAAAAGCATTTTATTGAATTTTAGCTCTGATCAGAAGGAACTTTTAACCGGTGTTGATGTGGAGATGTTGGAGAAGATTGTTGACAATTTACTGTCCAACGCCATTAAATATTCTCATGAGGGAGACCAGGTGGACATCCGTATTAGCCAGGTCAGAAAAAACTGGATTCTGAGTGTGGCTGATCATGGAATTGGAATTAGCATGAAAGGACAAAAGCAGCTTTTCAGGGAATTTTATAGGAGTGAAAATGCGGTTAATTCAGAGGTGGTTGGTTCCGGTATCGGTCTCTTAATGGTCAAGAATTATGTAAAAATGCATGGAGGTAAGATATTTGTGGAAAGCCGTGAAAATGAAGGTTCCGTCTTTAAGGTTAATATTCCTGTTAGAGAATTGGGCCAGGAGGTGGTGGAAACCTCAAATGAAAAGTCTGTTTTTCATGGAGCTGAGTCATTGTATGATAAAGATCTGGTTGTACCGGGCAATGAGGGAGTGGAAAAAAATGACCAAATGAATGTTCTGGTTGTTGAAGACAATGAAAAATTAAGAGCTTTTCTTCAGGTTTCACTTGGAGATTATTTTAACGTATTTGAAGCTGCCAACGGAAAAGAGGGTCTTGACAAAGCATCTGAAAACATCCCTGATTTAATCGTTTCGGATATTATGATGCCTGAAATGGATGGATTTGAGATGTGTAAAATATTAAAGAGTCAATATGAAACAGCTCATATTCCAATTGTACTACTGACCGCTTTAACAGATAAAGCTGTTGAACTGCAAGGATTGGGGCTGGGGGCAGATGCCTATCTTACCAAGCCTTTTGATATTAATTTGTTGCTGGGGAGAATTAAAACCATACTCACAAACCGGCGAATAGTGAGGGAGAAGGCTTTGAGGTTACTGGAGAACGACCATTCTGCTCCCTTAACTGAAAATGAACTGAATGATTTGTTTGTTAAAAAAGCTTATGAGGTGGTAAACAACAATATTTCAAACTCTTCGTTTGGGAAGGCTGAATTTGCATCGGAGCTAAATGTTAGTTCTTCATTGTTATACAAAAAAATGAAAGCTCTGACAGATCAATCACCTTCCGATTTTATTAGAACCGTCAGGTTACATTATTCATGTGAGCTCCTTAAAACTGGTGACTACTCAGTTACCGAAGTTAGTGAGAAGTGCGGCTTTGCCAGCGTTTCCTATTTTAGTACAGTGTTTAAGGCTTTTTATAAAAAATCTCCAACTGAGTTTATTGATAATAAATAAACAAGTGGTTTTACAATATCATTTGTTTTAGTATCTAAATTTTTTTATAGCTCCCGGTGATTGCTAAATCATCTTGGCATTGATGTATTGGGCCTATTGGCAAATGAACTGTTTTGTCTGTGGATACCGCGAGTTTATGATTAAAAAATCCAACTGCGATGTGAGCTTTCAGGCTTTATTAATGCAAGGATTATGTCCCTTTTCTTTAATTAAATCATGAGAATCGGATCTTATGCTTGAGCCTGAAATAAATTCTTGCCCCGTCCGGATTATCTTATTCATTTCTTCTTTTGTTTGTCTCTTCTCTTAATTCAAAGTAGAAAAAATTGAATGTTGGTGTAAAAAATGAGATGCTATTTATCGTTTTGTTTACAATTCTTAAAGGGGTTTTTGTGAAAATTGATCTTCAGCTTTTATTCTTATCTCCTGTTTTTTGGGGCAATTATTTCAAATCTCATTTTTAGGTTTTAGATATACTGGATTGTTCTATGATGTGTTAAATGAGGCTGTTGTAGTTCTGGGTGTCTGAAAATTAAAATTGACAATCTTGCTGGATGGGCCCCATTTATGGCAAACTGTAATTTCGTTTTTTCTGTTTGGAAGTGTTGTTAATATTTTGATATACAGATTGTAAGGTGTTATATCTTAAATTTAAAATTGTATATCTCAAATTGAAACAGGTGGAAACCCGAGTCTCTTACTTTTGTTGTGAAATGTTTTCAAGTGTTAACACTCTATCTTGTGTAGTATAGAACAGAACAGATTTATATGAATTGTAAAAAGAAGAAAGTTTAACCTAAAAAATAGACCATGAAAAAACGAAGCAGATCTGATGGAAAACCTAAGAAACATTTAGTCTGGGAAATGGAAGTGACCAGAGTAAATCAGGTTAAGTTGAAAAATAGAAATTGTAAATGATAATAAACCAAAATTACAATGAAAAAAAGTAATGAAAATGTGTATCGGGCAAACCCTTTGTCACAAAGCCTTTGGAGCTTCAATTTGCGAAGGGTTGTTTTCCTGATGATGTTTTGTCTGAGTCTTGGAGTATTCTCTCAGAATATGAAGACTGTAAGTGGTGTTGTTCTCGATGCTCAGGGAGAGACTGTTCCCGGAGCTACCGTAGTTGTAAAGGGAAGCACTTCGTATGGTAGTGTTACGGACATGCAGGGGCGGTTTAGTCTGAATATTCCGCAGGATGCAAATGTGTTGGTTGTATCTTTTGTTGGGATGAAGACGCAGGAGATTGATGTTAGTGCACAATCTACTGTTACCGTAAACCTGGAAAGTGATGCAATTGCCCTTGACGATGTTGTCGTAGTTGGTTACGGACAACAGAAAAAAGCTAGTATTGTGGGCTCTATCACCCAGACAACCGGAGAAGTTCTGGAACGATCCGGTGGAACATCCAGCGTGGGGGCAGCCCTAACGGGTAATCTCCCGGGTGTGATTACCATGTCAAGTTCAGGTATGCCTGGTGAGGAGGATCCTCAGATATTAATTCGTTCGGCGAGTTCATGGAATAATAGTGAACCGTTAGTCCTAGTTGATGGAATTGAACGCCCGTTAGGAAGTGTGGATATTAACTCCGTTGAAAATATTTCTGTGTTAAAAGATGCCTCTGCAACAGCAGTTTATGGAGTAAAAGGGGCTAATGGAGTGATACTGGTAACGACTAAGCGTGGTAAAAAGGGAAAAGCTCTTATCGAAGTCGGTGGAGATGTAACCCTCAAGGTTCCTTCAAAATTACCTAATAAGCTGGATTCCTATGGTGCTTTGACCGCCAGAAACAGAGCAGTAGAGCATGAATTGGGAGTGAATCCTGATTCGTGGGATTATATGACACCTCCATCTGTTATTGAAAATTATCGTAATCAAACAACTGTTGCTCAAAGAGAGCGCTATCCTAATGTTGACTGGCAGGATGCGATATTTAAGGATTATGCCATGTCGTACAATGCAAATCTTGGGGTTAGCGGAGGTACCGATTTTGTGAAGTATTATGCAGCAGCTGACTTTGTTCATGAAGGGGATATTTTTAAACTCTGGGAAAATGGACGTAATTATGAATCAGGATATGGCTATAATCGTTTGAATGTAAGAAGTAATCTTGATTTTCAAATAACCAACAGTACAGTATTTAAAGTGAATATCGCAGGTTCTAACGGAGAGAAGAAAAGCCCGTGGGACCAGAATACTGATGATGAATGGGCCATTGCACAACGGTGGGCCGGTGCTTACAATATTGCTCCAGATGTATTTCTTCCTAAATATTCGGATGGAGCCTGGGGGTTCTATCCCGATATTTCTAATGTGAGCAATTCTGCGTCTAATCTGGCCAACGCTGGTAAAATGACTACCACTACAACCAGAATCAATACGGATTTTACTCTGGAACAGGAGTTGGATTTTGTTACCGAAGGATTAAATTTCAAAGGGCTTATTGCCTGGGATAATACCTTTGTTGAAACAGAAAGAGGGGTTAATGATTTGTTCAATGATCCTCGTTTTAAGTGGATTGATCCCGATACAGGTGCTGAGTATTTCAAGCAGGATTTTGAAGCCAATAATAAATTTGATTACATGCAGCCTGTTTTATGGAATTCTGAAGCTGGAACTGCCAACCTGACTAAGCAGAAAGTATATTATCAACTGCAATTAGATTGGGCTCGCAGTTTTGGGAATCATAATGTTACAGGAATGGGTGTTTTCACCAGGGAAGAAAATACAACCGAAGGTTTTGGATATATTCCTATTAAACGGGAAGACTGGGCTTTTAGAGCTACCTATGATTATAATTCGAAGTACTTTTTAGAGGTTAACGGTGCTTATAATGGTTCCGATATGTTCGGAGTTGAGAATCGGTTTTCCTTTTTTAGTTCAGGCGCCTTGGGCTGGATGATTTCAGAAGAATCTTTCATGCAATCTATCGAGTTTCTTGATATGTTGAAATTGAGAGCTTCCTATGGTGAAATTGGAGATGATGGATTTAGTCAGAGTGCTGAAGCCTTAGGGCTTTATAGAACGATATGGGCTTATGGTGGCGTTACGACCATGGATTTAAATCAGGGAGAAAGCCCTTATACCTGGTATCGTGAGTCAGCTTTAGGGAACCCTGATGTGCAGTGGGAAACAGTTAAGAAACTCAATTTTGGAGCCGACTTTGCTGTTTTAAAAGGACTCTTGGCTGGTAGTGTTGATGTCTTTCAGGATAAACGTGAGAATGTTCTGATTTATGGAGAAGACCGTTCGGTACCTTCATATTTTGGTGCTAATCCTCCGGCTGCCAACCTTGGAGAGGTTCATGTGAATGGATATGAAGCTGAATTGCGAATCAATAAAGTATTGCCTAATAAGCTTCGTTTGTGGTCCAATATAAGCTGGACACATGCTGAAAATGAGGTGATACAAACAGAAGAGCCCGAGCTTCTACCCGATTATCAAAAGGATACAGGGTATAGCATCGGTCAGAACAGATCTTATATAGATGCAGGCTTTGTAAATACTTATGATGAACTGTATGCTACTACTCCTCATGATACCAATGATGAATACAAATTGGTAGGTGATTATAAAATCGTTGATTTTAATGGAGATGGAGTGATTGATAATGAGGATCAGGTTCCTTATGGATATTCCAATTCACCGCAAAACACATATAATTTAGCCGCCGGTTTTGAATGGAAGGGATTCAGTGGTTTTGTTCAGTTCTACGGTGTAAATAATGTTACGCGGTATGTTCCGCTCAATAGTTTCGGAAGTCAGCTGAACAACGTATATGATATTGGCACATGGTGGTCTCAGGATACCCAGGATGCAGATCTTGTTGTACCTCGCTGGCTGTCAACTCCCAGCTACCATTCCGGAACTCAGTTCTTGTTCGATGGATCCTATGTCAGACTGAAGAATGCGGAGATAGCTTATACTTTCGATAACCAAGGCTGGATTAAGCGAATTGGTTTTCAGTCGTTGAAACTTTTTGTTAACGGAAATAATTTATGGGTATGGTCGGATATGCCTGATGACCGGGAGTCGAATTTTGCCGGCGCAGGAGGTCAGGGTGCTTATCCAATGATGAGAAGATACAATTTTGGAGTAAAAATAACCTTGTAAAATATGAAGGAAATGAAAGAGTTATATAAAACACTTTTGTGGGGAAGCACATTGTTGGTAATGCTCTTTAGCGCTACCTCTTGTGAAGATTACCTTGAGAAAGAGGAAGAGGTATTGATCTCTGAGGAAGTGGCGTTTAAGAATTTTAGGAATTTTCAGGGTTTCATTGAGGAAATTTACAATTGTATTCCCGACAAGCAGAAATCGTACTGGACCACTTCCTGGAACTGGGGAGAGGACGAGATTATGAATCCTGCTGCCGATTGGCATATGGTGAATCAGATAGATATTGGTAATTTCTGGTCCTGGCAGGCAGGCAGACTGGCCCAAAACGGCAGCTGGCTTGATAAGGATAATGCAGATCCCACATCTACCGATAAATTTAATCATGCCATATGGCCTCATGCGTGGTATTCTATCCGTAAGGCAAACATCGGGCTGGCTAATCTTGATTTGATGACCGATGCAACAGCTGAAGAAAGGGATTTGATTGAAGGTCAGTTGTATTTCTTCAGGGCATGGTGGCATTTTCAATTGATGCAGTATTTTGGTGGAATGCCTTATATAGAAGAAGCATTGCCTGCCGGCGAGCAACTTACTTTGCCAAGAATGACCTATCAGGAGTGTGCTGATAAGGCAGGTGCAGATTTAAGGAAGGCCGCAGATTTGCTGCCGATTAACTGGGATAATACTCGTCCGGGTAGTCAGACTTCTGGTAAAAACCAGCTTAGGGTAAATAAAATCATGGCTCTTGGCTATCTCGGTAAGAACTATTTATGGGCAGCAAGTCCGTTGATGGAAAATGGAGCACAGACCGGCGGAAGTCTGACTTATTCTTATAATACAGATTATGCATCCCAAGCCGCCGAAGCATTTGGAGAATTGCTAAATCTGGTGGAGAGCGGACAGACACAGTACTCTTTGGCTGAATTTAATTATGAGGATATATACAATCATAAAGCAGCTGCCGGTGCAACCTCCAAATACAGTGATATTTTTTATACTACCGGACAGAACTGGTTGATGCCAGGTTCTACGGAAGCAATTTTTCGTGGTCCCTCCCCGGATGCCAACGGAAGTAACTGGGGAACATCGAAAACTTTCGGACCCAAAGTGCAGGGACTTGTTGAGCACGACAATATCATCCATCAGCCAACAGCCAATTATGTGAATTATTACGGTATGGCGAATGGCCTTCCTTTGGATGATCCGGAGTCAGGGTTTGATCCGAACTTCCCATTTAAGGATCGTGATCCACGTTTCTATCATGATATTGTTTTTGATGGTTTTCAGTATGTAAACGGATCTATGCCTGCAGATATGGAGTATCTCAGATATACAGGATTACATACAGGAGGCACTATGCGTCAGGCCAGCAATGGTAGCCGCACAGGATATTTCATTCAAAAGCTGGTTCCACATACGGCTAACAAATATGATGGAATTTACAACTGGTCAGGAAACCTCCATGTTTACCTTCCCTATATGCGGTTGGGCGATATTTATTTGATGTATGCCGAAGCTGCCGGTGCAGTTGGTGGGGCAACTTACAGTGCCTCTAATTTTGCAAAATCAGCTGAGGAGGCCATTAACACACTACGTGATCGTGTTGGTGCCGGACATGTTGCAGCAGCTTTTACCGGAAGTACAGAGTTGTTTCTTGATGAAGTCCGTCGGGAGCGTGCAGTGGAACTGTCTTTCGAAGGCTTCAGATTTAATGATTTGCGCAGATGGTTGTTGTTAACAGAGGAGCCATACAATATTAAAACATCTCAGGAATTTGATCGGGTTGAAGACGAAACTTTCTTTGAAGAGAATGATCCCCGGGATGCCAGAGTGTCAAATTTCCGTGAAGAGTTAATACTTACCCGCCAATTTGGGAAAAAGCACTATTGGCTACCGCTGAAGATTTCTGACACTTCGATGTATCCTGAATTCGAACAGAATCCCGGATGGTAAATCAAAAAAGAAATGTAGTGTAATTTATCAAAGAAATAAACAATGAAACATATACAAATAAGATTCATTTTATGTGCAACGTTTGTTTTGCTGCCTTTCTTTATGAAGGCTCAGACAACAGCACAAAATGAAACTGATTCAATGAATATTGAGAAACAGGACTCCATGGTCCAGGTAGCTTTTCGGGAGGTTTCGAAGGATGACCTTCTTGGGGGTGTTTCAGTTGTCAATGTGGAAGACTTGTTAAAGAAAAACTATCATACTTATAGTTTGGAAAGCATGGAAGGCTACATTGGTGGTTGGAATGGGAATTCCTTGTGGGGTATGGATGACCATTTAGTGCTGGTTGACGGTGTGCCTCGTGCTGCCGATAATATTTTGCCCACAGAAATAGATGAAATCACTTTCCTGAAGGGTGCTTCGGCAGTTGTGTTATATGGTAGTCGTGCAGCCAAAGGGGTCATCAACATCACAACAAAGCGTGGTAAGGATCAGCCCCTGGAAGTGAATGTCAGAGCAAATACAGGGTTTCATGTGTCAAAAAGTTACCCAAAATATTTGGGATCTGCAGAATACATGACTTTGTTCAATGAAGCATCTGTCAATGATGGTAAAGGTGTCTCATTCAGCGACGAAGATATTTTCAATCATGCTTCGGCAAACAATCCATATCGCTATCCCGATGTAGATTTCTATTCATCAGATTATCTTCAGAAAGCTTATAACCGAACAGATGTGACCACTGAGTTGATTGGTGGAAATGATCGTGCACAGTATTATAGTAATATCGGGTATTCGCGTACAGGAGACGTCCTCAATTTTGGAGAGGCCGCGAATAACTATGATGAACGTTTGAATATCCGTGGAAATGTAGATATTAAGCTTAACGATTTTATCGACGCACATGTAAATGCAAATGCTACATTTTATTCATCAAGGGGGATTAATTATACTGATAGTGATCCGGATGATGACGAAAATGTTGATAATTACTGGACGTATGCTTCAACAATGCGGCCGAACAGGGTTGCTCCTTTGATTCCAACCAGTTATATTGATAAGAATGCATTGAGTGCATGGCCAATGATTGATAATAGCTTGAATATTGTTGATGGTCAGTATTTTCTGGGTGGTTCGCGTGTGGCAATGACCAATGCTTTTGCAGATGCTTATGCAGGTGGATATAATAAGTACAATAGTCGGCAGTTTCAATTTGATACAGGTCTGGACTTCGATCTTCAGAACTTAATGGATGGTCTTTCTTTTCATACACTGTTTGCCGTAGATTATTCTACTTCTTACAATGCTTCCTATAGTAATGAGTATGCAGTGTTTGTCCCATCCTGGTATAATTACAATGGAGAAGATGTTATTGCAGAGTTGACTCAGGAAGGAAGTGATGAGAAATCTGGTGAGCCCGATTTTAATGGAGAAGAATATTTTCAAACAATTGCTTTTTCAGGCTGGTTTGATTATGCCACTACGATCAACGACACCCATAATATCTCTGCAATGCTTGTCGCTAATGGCTATCAGCAAACACAATCAGAGGTGTATCACAGTGTAGCTAATGCGAATGTTGGTATTCAGCTCGGGTACAACATGAACCGGAAATATTATGTTGACCTAGGTGGATCCGTTGTTCACTCCGCAAAATTTGCAGAGGGTAATCGTAATGCCTTTTCGCCTTCAGCAACATTGGGATGGAGACTGAGTCAGGAGGATTTCCTTTCCGGTTCTTCTGTTGTTGATGATTTGATGTTGAGTGTGTCGGGAAGTGTTTTGCACACTGATATGAGTATTGAAGGATTTTATGAATATGCAGGAAACTTTAATCAGTCCGATGGTGCCTGGTGGGGATGGTATGATGGTGCTTCCGAGCGTTCAACGAATTCTATTCAGGGGGAAAACGAAGATCTGACATTTGTGAAACGCAAAGAGCTTTCTGCTAATCTCAGAACATCTCTTTGGAAGAATACAATTACTGCAGATGCCTCATTTTTTATCAATACCATGGAAGGATTGATAACAGAGCCTATGGGCGTTTTCCCTAATTATTTCTTTACCTATTATCCTGAAGCTTCGTTCGTTCCCAATGTTAATTTTAATGATGATCAGCGTACAGGTTTGGATTTTAGTGTGAAATATAAGGAGAGCCTTGGTGATGTAGATCTGACCCTGGGTGTTTCAGGAACTTATTATACTACTGAGGCCACCAAGCGTGATGATATCGCTTATGAAAATGATTATCAAAAACGTCAGGGGAAGGCTGTTGATGCTATCTGGGGACTCGAGAATGCTGGATTCTTCCAGAACCAGGCTGATGTAGATAACTCTCCTACTCAAACTTTTGGTGGCAACATTAAACCAGGGGACCTTAAATATGTTGATCAAAATAACGATGGTGTTATTGATGAGAAGGATGAGATTTTTCTGGGACAAGCTGGATGGTATGGAAACCCTTTTACAATGGGGGTAAATATTACTGCAAAGTGGAAGAATTTTACATTTTTTGCTTTGGGAACAGGTTATTTTGGAGCTTATGCCATGAAGGATGATTCTTATCATTGGGTTTATGGTGATCGTAAGTATTCAGAAGTTGTACGTGGTCGTTGGACCCCTGAAACAAACGGTTCAGCTACTTTCCCAAGGTTGACGACAGAAAGTGGAAGTAATAACTTCCGCAATTCCGACTTCTGGTTGTATAGTACAGATCGTTTTAATATTGCTAAAGTTCAGATTACTTATGATCTGCCAAAAAGTGTGTTACAGAATATCTTTTTCAAGGAATTTTCCGCTTACATCGGTGGTTCTAACTTGTTGACCATCTCTCCCGAACAAGAAATATTAGAGAGAGAAATCACAGAAGCACCACAAACAAGATTCTATAATATTGGTGTTAAAGCAGTATTCTAAAAAGGAAAAGTTTAAAATTAGGAATTAAGCTATGAAAAATATAATAAAACTATTGGTGCTATTATTCCTGTTTACAGGTTGTAAAGATGTTTTCACACCGGAAATAGAAAATATCCGGGATTTGGAAGCAATGTATGAGGAACCAACATATGCACAAGGCATTTTGGCTAATGCATATATTTTGTTGCCTTATCAAAATGCACCTGAAAGCGATGTGGCAACAGATGATGCAGTAACCAATGATGTAGAGAACGATTACCTGAGTATGGCTACTGGTTCGTGGTCCTCCAATTCTAATCCTGTTTCTCAATGGCAGGGACGCAGAAACGCGATTCAATATTTGAATATTTTTCTTGCCAATGCCGATGAGGTTGAATGGGCCCAGGATGAGGCTGCAAGAATCATGTATAATGATCGTTTAAAAGGTGAGGCTTACGGGCTTCGTGCTCTTCAAATGTTTTACCTGTTGAAGGCCCATGGAGGATGGACCTCAGATGGTCGTTTACTTGGGGTGCCTATCGTAACTGAGCCTGAGGATAAGGATTCGGATTTTAATGTTCCCCGAAATACATTTCAGGAGTGTCTGGACCAGATTATGAGTGATGTTGATCTGGCTTTGGAGTTGTTGCCTCTGGATTATGGTGATGTTTCAGCATCTCAAATTCCCGAAAAATACCAACAACTTGGTGTAACCAGTGCCAGTGATTATAATCGTGTGGTTGGAAATCATATGCGTGGTCGTATTACCGGACGTATCGTTGAGGCCATACGTGCTCAGGTAGCTCTTTTGGCTGCAAGTCCTTCCTATGCCGATGGCACGGACGTGACATGGGCCGATGCTGCTAATTATGCAGGATCAGTATTGAGTCGCATAAACGGCCCCTCAGGAATGGATGCTGATGGCTGGTATTGGTTTGCAAATGCTACAGAAATTGACGGTTTGGGATCAGGCGTTGTTCCTCAGGAGATTCTTTGGCGTAATGACATCGGACAAAGTAATGACCTGGAATCCGATAATTTCCCTCCCTCACTCTATGGTAATGGCCGTGTAAATCCCACGCAGAACCTGGTTGATGCCTTCCCATCCGTGGATGGTTATCCGATTACAAATGCATCTTCTAATTATGACCCTTCTAATCCTTATGCCAACCGTGATCCTCGTTTATCGCGTTATGTCGTAGTTAATGAGAGCACTCAGGGACCAGACGATGCAGTTATTGTTACAGGAGTATATGGAGATAATGAAGATGCATTAAACCGGGAGAGTGGTCTTTCAACCCGTACAGGATATTACCTGAGAAAATTGATGCGTGCTGATGTGAATCCTAATCCTGAGTATAACACAGAACAGAAGCATTATACTGCACGTATTCGTTATACAGAGATATTTCTTGCCTATGCAGAAGCGGCTAATGAAGCCTGGGGACCTGACGGAACCGGTGAATTTGGTTTTTCTGCTTATGACGTAATCAAAGCCATACGGGAAAGAGCCGGTGTAGGGGTTAGCAATAATGATCCTTACCTCGAAGAGTGCAGAACCAGCAAAGAAAGAATGCGTACATTGATTAGGAATGAACGTCGTCTTGAACTCTGTTTTGAAAATCACCGTTTCTGGGATTTGCGTCGTTGGAATGTTGATTTGAATAAACTGAACGAAACTGCCATGGGTGTTCGGATAAGTGATGCTGGTAATGAGGATGGTTTTGCCATTGTTGATGTTGAATCCAGAAATTACCAGGATTATATGTACCATGGACCTATTCCTTATGAGGAAATGTTAAAATGGAGCAATCTTGAACAAAATGCAGGTTGGTAATTCATTGAATAAAAAAAGATAAATGTTGAAAGATATGAAACTGTTTAAATTTTTATCGGTATTTTCTGCAGGAGCCTTGGCATTGCTCATGACGACCTCATGTGAGAACAAGGAGGTCGAATTTCCTGATTTTGAATATACTACCGTGTATTTCCCCTATCAATTTCCTGTGAGGACAATTGTTTTGGGAGAGGATATCTTTGATAATACCCTTGACAACGAGCATAAGTTGAAAATTTATGCAACGATGGGTGGTGTGTATGAAAATAATAAGAATATTGAAATTGACATTGCGGTGGATGACGCATTGACCAGTAACCTGTTCTTTGAGGATGAATCTGCTGTTCAACCCATGCCGGCAGATTATTACTCATTAGCTGAGCAGACAATTTCTCTCAGTGGAGAACTTCAGGGAGGGGTTGATGTCCAATTGTCAGATGCCTTTTTTGCCGATGAGAATGCTATCAGCAATACTTATGTTATTCCTTTAAGAATGACTGGCGTTAGTAATGCAGATTCTATATTGGATGGTACACCTTTGGTCGATAATCCCGTTAGAACCAATGTGGCAGACTGGGAGGTTCAGCCTAAGGATTTTGTTCTCTATGCTGTAAGGTTTATCAATCCGTGGCATGCCAATTATCTGCGTCGGGGAGAAGATATTATTACAGAGAATGGTGAAACCACTACAATAGTGAGGCATGAAGAATACGTTGAGGACGATGAGGTGGTGAGTTTGCATACATCTTCATTGAATTCTGTGATTTTTCCTGTGCAAACAACTGTTATGCAGGGAGAAGAACAGGTAACTCTTACTTGTGAATTGGTCCTCACGTTTGATGAGAATAACGAATGTTCCATTGTTTCTGGTACAGAAGGATATACTGCCAGTGGTTCCGGACAATTTGTTAAAGATGGAGACAAGAATAGTTGGGGCGATGAGGATCGGAATGCTTTGTACCTGGATTATGAGGTGGATTTCGGGACTAAGCAGTATCAGACTAAAGATACACTTGTGGTTCGTGACCGGGGTGTTAAGATTGAGACATTCAATCCTACTTATACCGAGTAAGTTAATCGTTAAAATCAGATTGATTATGAAATTTTTATATAAATTCTGGAGCTATGCGGCGGTATTGTCCGTATTGGCCTCTTGTGCAGATGATAGCAGGCTCGAATATGATGTAAAGAAGCCTGAAAGTATCGTAGAAAGTGAGTATCTGAACGACTATGATGTGTTAAAATCCTACGTAGATCGTACAGAGAACCCGGACTTTAAATTGGGTGCAGCGGTTTCAGCAAGTGACTATACCGAAAGAGGAGCAGTGTACAGTCTTGTAAATTCCAATTTTGATGAGATAACTGCTGGCAATGCCATGAAATATGGATCTGTGGTACAAGATGACGGATCAATGAATTTTGCTCAGGTTGCACAATTGATGGATGCCGCCAGGACCGCCAACATCGGTATTTATGGTCATACTCTTGTGTGGCATTCGCAACAGAACAAAGAATATCTTGAAAGCATCATTGCCGATAAAGAGGCTGAATTTGATCCTAATGCAACTGATGAGGTGGTTGATGGAATTAAGGATTATTCAGAAGAAGGATTTACCGGCTGGTCTGAGGGCCCTGTAACGCCTGTGGTTCAGGATGGAGTGTTGGTTGTTACCAATGATGAAGAACGAGAGCAAAATTATTTTGTACAATATCATGTTGCCAATAACATGCCTACCAAGGTAGGCACTAAGCATAAGGTGACTTTACGCATCAAAGGTTCTACTCCAGGTGAAATAAGAATGGCTTTGGGTGATTGGGGCAATACTGAAGATAAACCAATTTCCTTTACTGATGAGTGGACAGAAGTGTCAGCAGAGTTTAATGGCCTTGTTACTAATAGCTTTGTTATGCTGCAATCAGGAAGTTATGTTGGAACCTACGAAATTGAGTGGGTGAAAGTAACGCATGAAGAAGCTAAATCCATTAAAGTTCCGAGATATATTTACGAGAGTGATTTCTCCGATGGAGAGGCATTAGGTGGATGGGGCAACGGATCCACTCGAGAGGTTGTAAATGGAGAGCTTTTGATGACAAATCCCTCTGTGGTTAATTCATGGGAAGTACAGGCAGCTATTGATTTTTCTGATCCTTTGGAGAATGGAAGAACTTATTTTCTTAGCATGAAAATCAAAGGTAGTGGCGAAGGTTCTGTAGGACCTGGATTTCAAGATCCCAGCGATTACTCTTCCGGCGGTGATTTTGCTTCGATAAGTTTTAACACTGAGTGGAAGGAAGTTACTGTTTCAACAACTGTTACTAAAGAAACCGTTACTCGTTTCTTGTTTAGTTATGGCGATTTTGCCGGAACGATTTATATTGATGACCTTAAGCTGTATTATGAAGAGTCCGCAAATAGCATCCCCCTTACTCCGGAAGAAAAGGCTGATACCCTTACCTGGGCAATGGAAAACTGGATTTCCGCAATGATGGAAGCCACCGATGGTTATGTAACGGCATGGGATGTGGTGAATGAAGCTATTTCAGGTGCAGATTACGACGGAGACGGGTTTTATGACCTTCAATCGGCTGAAAATGGAGACCCTGAAAGCAATTTCTACTGGCAGGATTATCTGGGCGATAACTTTGTTCGTATTGCAGTGGGACTGGCTCGTGAACATGGTCCAGAGAATCTGAAATTATTTGTTAATGACTATAACCTGGAGTCTGATTGGGACGATAACCAGAAGTTGAAAAGTCTGATCAACTGGATCGAACAATGGGAGTCGGATGGTGTGACTGTAATTGATGGAATTGGCACACAAATGCACGTCTCGTACCATTTAAATCCTGAAACACAGGCCAGTAAGGAAGAGCATATTGTGAAGATGTATGAGTTGTTAGCTGCAACTGGAAAGTTGGTTAAAGTCACCGAGTTGGATATGGGGCTGGTTGACGAAAACGGCGATGCTGTGATGACAGAAGATGTTACGCATGAACAGCATATGGCTATGGCTGAATATTATAATTTCATTATTCGAAAGTACTTTGAAATTATACCTGTAAATCAGCGATATGGTATTGCTCACTGGAGTCCTGCAGACAGCCCTTCAGATTCTTCCTGGAGAGGTGGTGAACCCATTGGGCTCTGGTCTTTGGATTATGTCCGTAAACCAGCTTATGCCGGTTTTGCCGATGGTTTGGCAGGCGAATAGGTTTTTATTATTTAAAAATGCTTAAAGATTTTTTTTCAAAGCAATAGGTTAAATAGATACTCCTCCCGGATTTTTCCGGGGGGAGTTTTTTTCTTGTTCTTTTATTTATGTCTCATAAATTACATTTGGAATTAATGAGACACATTCCCTCCTGATACGTCAAAGAGGTTCTTCATGTTAATTCGAATAGTGTTATTAGTTGGAATGTGGGATTTATCTGTAGTCCTCAATATCCTTCAATAGGAGGGTATGGTTTGGCTTATTTTTATGAAATGCAGACAGGTTTTGGTAATGAACTCTATTTTCGTTCTTTTATAGATGGGAATAGTTCTTCCAAAACCAATGCTATTCGGTCATCATGGAATGATGTTTAATCAAAATTTACCCTTTATGAAGGCTCGCTTAATATTTTTGTTCGGTTTCTTTTTACTCTTTTCAATTGACACTCTCCGTGCCTGGCCGGAGATGCCTACTCCCCGTCTGCACGTGGAAGGTCGCTTTCTTAAAGATAACCATGGAAATACTGTTAACCTTCACGGTTTTGCCCAGACCTACAGCCCCTGGTTCAATGAGCGGGGGCAATATTGGAATAATTATGATGTGGAAGGATGCCTGACCTATAATCAGGGACTGATTGATGACATTTTGGATGCAGGATGGAAGATGAACTTTCTCCGACTGCACATGGATCCCTATTGGTCAAATGAGCCTGGTTGTACTCCTGATGGTCACGAATTACCGAATTGTTTCAGTGAAACCCGCTTCAGAAAATATCTTGATGAGGTTTTTGTCCCGATGGCTGAATATGCCATCTCCAAAGGCTTGTATGTGGTGATAAGACCTCCCGGTGTGAGCCCCGAAGTGATAGGTGTTGAAGATGACTACAATTATGCCGAATATCTGATGACCGTTTGGGATATCGTTTCTTCTCATCCAAAAATTCTGGAAATGGAGGAGGTGATGTTTGAACTGGCTAATGAACCGGTAAGGATTCGTCTGGCTGATGGAAGCGTCGGGAACAATACACAGGCCCATTTTGATGTATTGAAACAGATTTTTCAGCCTGTAGTGGACAAAATTCGGGAAAACGGATTTCATAATGTGCTTTGGATTCCGGGTTCAGCCTATCAGGCCCAGTACAAAGGGTATGCCGTTAATCCCATTGAGGGAGAGAATATTGGTTATGCTGTGCATATTTATCCCGGTTGGTTTGGGAGTGCCGATGGATATGAAGTATTCAAGCAGGAGTGGGATGCCAATGTGAAGCCGGTTGCTGATTTTGCGCCAATCATGATTACTGAAATGGATTGGGCACCGGAGAAGTATGAAGATGTTTCGTGGGGAACAGGGATTACAGGAACAGCCGGTGGCGAAGGATTTGGAGCCAACTTTAAGAGAATTATGGACGAAACAGGGAATGTAAGCTGGTTGTTATTTACCAGTCCTCACTTCCTGGCAGATTTTAGCGCAGAAGAGCCTGCTGATGGCGAAACCTATACTTTTTTGAATGACCCGGAAGCCTGTCCCTGGCCTGTATATCACTGGTATCAGGAATATGCAGAAACGAATCATCCCCGACCGGAATTTCAGTATCAGTCGCACAGTGACAACGGTGACGGAACTTATACAAATCCATTGATTCACGCCGATTTCCCCGATCCGGATGTGATTCGTGTGGATGATGTTTACTACATGGTAAGCACTACGATGCACATCTTCCCCGGAGCAACACTTTTGAAAAGTTATGACCTGGTTAACTGGGAATATTGCAGCAATCCGTTGGAAATGATTGAGGCAGGTGATGCATATAATCTTTTGAATGGAGAAGACAGGTATGCACGTGGGCAATGGGCGTCCAGTTTGCGATATAATGATGGCACTTTCTACATCATGTTCAATACCCTCGATGAGGGTGCGTATTTATTGACCAGTTCTGACCCGGCAGGACAATGGGACCTTCAAAAACTTTCCCGTAGTTATTATGACCCGGGGCTTTTCTTTGACGAGGATGGGAAAACTTATGTGGTACATGGAATCAATACCATTAAGATTACTGAGCTGGATGATAATTTTGAAGCCATAGGTGAAGACCGCACTGTGATTGAACGACCGGAGTCTGGACTGGAGGGATGTCACATGTACCAGATAAACGGGTTTTATTACATCTATGCTACTTATGGAGGATGGCCTGCTTCACAGGTCGCTTTCCGGTCCACGAATCTGTTTGGGGATTATGAAGAGAAACTTTTATTGGATGATGACAATATCCATCAGGGGGCATTGGTGGAAACGCAGACAGGAGAATGGTGGACGGTTTTGTTTTATGACAAGGGGCCTTTTGGGCGTTTTCCCAATTTGCAACCTGTAACCTGGGTGAATAACTGGCCTGAAATTGGTGAAAATGGGCAGGGTGTTACGACTTATCGCAAGCCCGATGTTGGGCAATCGTATCCTGTAACAGTGTTGCCTACCAATGATAACTTCAGAAATTATCAGTTGGGTAAGCAGTGGGGGTGGAACCACAATCCGGATGACAGCAAATGGTCGCTGTTTGACCGGCCCGGATTTCTGCGTCTTGAAACTGCAGGGGTGACCGATGGTTTGCTGAATGCAAGAAATACCTTGACTCAGAGGATTTTTGGCTATCACTCCGAAGCGACTGATTCTTATGGAACCATCAAGCTGGATGCCAGTAATATGCAGGAAGGTGATGTGGCCGGTTTGGCTGTTTTTCAGGATCCTTATGCTTTTATCGGCGTAACGGTTGCTAACGGAGAGAAGCGAATAATGACAGAGCTGGATGGCGTAGCTCAGGTAGCGACTGATGCTTTGGCTGAAGAAGTGGTTTACTTAAGAGCAGTAGCCAACTACGGTACCGGTATCGCAAAGTTTTATTACAGTACCGATAATCAGACATATCAGCCGATGGGAGATGATCTGAATATGGCATTCGACCTGTCGGTTTTTACCGGTAATAAATTCGCCATATTTAACTATGCTACTGAAACAACAGGTGGTTTTGTGGATGTGTACTGGTTTACTACGGAGGCAACCTTTTCCGAAGATTTGTTCTACGACGATAGTTTTACAGGTTTTACAGAGGAACAGTTAACGCTGGACCAACTGTATATGGACGACCAGGAGTTGGAACTGGTTTTGGGAAGCAACAGGACATTAAGAATTACTGCTCTTTTTCAGGATGGGCATACGGAAATTGTTTCTTCAGAAGTATCTGTGGTTAACAGCAATCCCGAGGTAGCATACGTGGTGAACGGACGAGTTGTAGCCGGAGAAAACGGGAAGGCTAATATTACCGCTACCTATGAGGACAAGCTTGGAAATCAGCAAAGTGTCAGTTTTACTGTCGTCGTAAGCATTTTTCCTTTAACCAACGAAGGATTTAATCCTTCCATCTGGGAAACGGGAACCTTTGATGAATCGACAGGTGAACTGATTACCGGACAATATGGCTTTGGTGGTTGGCAGTACGACAACGGACTGGATTTGTCAGGATATAAATTTCTGGTGGTTAAACTTAAGAAAATTCCCGGCGGAAATGCCTCATTTCGCATCTTTGATGAGAGCAGTTACTGGTCTTCACCTTTTAGCTATGACGTGCAGGATGAAACAGAATTGGTTATTGATTTGAACCGCATGAAGAAAGAGGTCGATGGACAGTTGGTTGCGCTCGATCCTTCGCATATTTATATCGTTGGGTTCTGGTCGTTGGGGGGAAGTCCAATTCTTATTGAAGATGTTTTTCTGTCTAATTCGGATGAATATGACACTTCGGTTCAGGAAATTGATTTTGATGAACTGTTGCCTGACGAAAAGGTGGACGTCTATTCTTTAACCGGGAGGTTGCTTCGCTCAAAGGTAAAAAGAAAGAATGCTGTTTCAGGTCTTGTTACAGGCGTTTATGTGATTGGCAATACTGAAAAAGGATATGGAAAGGTGGTGGTATCTGACTCTTATTAGGAATTGATGAGAAGATATCGTTTCGGGCTCTGTTCTGCCGGGTTTTCAGACAGGTTCTTTGATTAATTTAGGGATGATTTGTTTTTTCTTTCTTAGGTTTTATGTTTTGTAAAGCCATGAAACATGGTAGAGGTTTTTAATTTAGAGATATTTTAGTTTTAAAATCAGATATAATCGGTGAGTTGTCTAAAAAGATTCTTTAAAGAAAGGGGCAGTGAGAGGTGTGTCTGATATTGAAAGAATAATATCTTAAATCAAATCAGGACCAATGATTGATTAACTATTTTTGAAGCAGTAGGTTTTTTGACGATTTAAAGACCTAAAAGCTATTTGTTCAGGTTATAATCAGGCCTGGATATTCAGTTTTTCTCAGTAATTCCCCGGAAGCGTGTGCTGTGCTTTCGGGGAATTTTGTTTTATAGGGCCAATAAAAGGGGTTTGAGGCAGAAGCTCACAAAAAAACCGCAACTCTTCTATTGAAGAATTGCGGTTTTTTGTTGTGATCCGGGCGGGACTTATTTATATTAATTTTCAATTTTCATATAAAGCAACAATATTAGAGTAAACAACCTTATAACCTAAACATAGAGCCGTTTTTTGTTGTTTATGAAATTAAGTAGAACTAAATTAACTTTCAGTTGAAAAACTTTTTTAGGGTGCAAATTTGCAAAGTTGCACCCTTTAGTTTATCTTTGGATTAGTAAATTCAAAACTTGAAATCATGGCTTCACTCAAATGGTTTATTCGCACAAATGCGAAAACAAAATCAAAGCCCGTTACTATTCGGGTACGACTTCGGGACGGACAAAAGGACGTCTATTCAAAAACTCATCTAAGCATCCCGGCTAAATTTTGGAATCAGAAAGCACGGACTACCCGCGCCAAAATTTCTAATTCAGGAGACTTTGCAGAAAGGGACTGGTATAAAGACCAGCTGGAGACGTTGGAAAGACATATTTTAAAATCTTACCAGGACAAAGGGGAACTTTCCAAAGAATGGCTTTCTGAATGTATTGAGAAATTCAGAAATCCTGAAAGCTTTGAGAAAAAGCCAGTCACTCTGTTTGAGTTTATTTCTCATTTTATAGAGCAGTCAGAGCAAAGCATAAACCCAAAAACGGGCAGTCCTGTACATTATCGCATTCGCCGGGACTATATCCGAACCTTTGAACTACTCAAGGAGTTTGCAGCTGGTCGGGAAATTGATTTTAATGATATTGACCTGGATTTTTACAATGATTGGATAAGCTTTCTCCAAACAAAAAACATAGGATCCACAGAGGAACCAAAATACTACAAGGCCAACAGCGTAGGAAAATTTATAAAAAACCTGAAAGTATTTCTCAATAAAGCAACGGAGGACGGTATAAACACAAACCTACGGTACAAATCACACCGCTTTGTTAAAATTCAGGTAGAAACAGACAGCATCTATCTTAATGAAGCCGAATTAAACCGCATTCAACAAATTGACCTTTCAAACAGGCCATACCTTGAACGGGTGAGGGATCTGTTTTTGGTTGGTTGCTGGACTGGTTTAAGGTTTGGCGACCTTTCACGAGTGAAGCCTGAAAACATTCAAGACGGTTTTATACGTGTTACACAATCCAAAACAGGGGATAGGGTTGTAATTCCATTGCATCCGGTTGTTACTTCCATTTTAGAGAAGTACGAAGGCCGTTTGCCGGCCGCTATTTCGAATCAGAAGACAAACGACTTTCTCAAAGAGATTGCAAAGCTGGCAGAGTTAAATGAAGATCTTCACATTTCCGAAACCCGTGGAGGTATCAAAAGAACCGTAAAACGGCAAAAGTGGGAATTGGTCAGTTCCCATTCTGCCCGCAGATCTTTTTGTACCAACTTGTTTAAAGCCGGATTCCCCTCGCAATCAATAATGAAAATCAGCGGGCATAAGTCCGAGTCTGCCTTTCGTAAATACCTAAAAGTTAGCGAAGAAGAACACGCCAATTTGTTATTACAGCATTGGACTAAAAACGGTAATCATTTAAAGGTTGTAGGGTAATGAATAAGGAAAACATACACACAATACTGCAAAAAGAGTTTCCCGGTACTGATAAGAAAGTATTGGATATAATTGCAGGGCATATAGTAAAATCCGTTTTTACTGATATGGAAACTGTAATCAAAGAAGGCAGGTCGCTGATTGAAATATATGATCGGCTTGAAAATGAAAGGCCTTTGCCAGAACAATCACCTGCGGAGGTAATTAGTGAAATGATGCTCATAACGAAAAATAATCGGTTAATAGGTTCGGAGGTTCTAAATCATAAAGCATTATCAAAGATCGCACCTGACGGAGAACAGGGATATTTAAAGAATCAGATTTATTTAATGATAAAAGAGATAACAAAAACAAGGTTTGGTTATATTGATTGGAATGAGTCAGGACAACCCATGAACGAAGAGGAATTAACCCCGCTTGCTATTAATTACTATCAAAAATGGAGCTCCTTTGGAGAAAGAGAAAGAACGGTTGCTGTTGATGACTTATTGGAATTCTTTGAGTGGTATTGGTTAATCTACGAACTTAAACAACTCAAAGAACAGGTAAAGGATCATTCCCAGTTAATGGAAAAACTTTGGCATAGAAAATACATTGATAACATCGACAAGGATGTTTTTAACAATGCTATGAAAAATGGGCCATATCCAACGGAGAAAAACAAAGTTATCTGGATTGGTAAACCGTCCGATGCAAATAAATTCTGTGAGCATTTAGGCATGGTAAGTGATGGACGTGGTAGGTATAAGGTTTGGAATCGATATTTCATCTTAGATAATGGAAAGCCTTTATACGAGAACACCAAACCAGATAATCGCAGGGGAGATATTATCGACCTAATGGAAAATGAAGGTTACCCGGAGGGGTATTTGAAAAACATTAAAAAAGAATAGCAGAAAACTTATCTAAAATACAACTATTTGAAGGCCATTAATTTGGCCTTTTTTTATGCCTAAAATCTAAAAAAGTCTAAATACTTTTAGATAAGTAACTGTCAATCAATTCTTTAACTAACTTAAAGTCGTTGTATGTTTGTGGTAACGAATCAAGTTAATCACAATTAAACATACAACGTCATGAACACACAACCATTTAATTTACACACAATTCTTTCAAATCCAGAACTCGCTGGAAAGCTCAAATTTGAAATATCGGGGATAGAAATTGTAAATGCTATTCAGACAGCCGCCCGAGAACTTCATGAAAACAAATCCGAAAAAATTTCATCTGAAGAGCAGTATTTGACACCTGACCAAGCCGCAAAGATGCTTCAGGTTTCTAAGGTGACTCTTTGGACGTGGAACCGAAAAGACATTTTGCCAGCCTTCAAAATTGGCCGCCAAGTCAGGTACAAGCTTTCAGATATTCAAAAAATAGCCGAAGGAAGGGAGGCCAGCCATGAAGCATAAAAAAAGCCCCGAAACCGTGGGGACGGTAAAAGGGGCAGAATCGAAAGGGGGAATCAATGGGACAAAGATAATCAATCTTTCCGACTTCGGGCCAGCCACTCAATCAATCCATTCCGTACTACTTACCGGACAATACACTACTGCCGAACTGGTAAGGGAAACTGGTGTATCTGATCCGAGGTCGCATATTCGCTATTTAAGAGCCGGGGGTGTTCCAGTCTCTGACTACTGGCTGCATTTGGGCGATAATACCCGCATGAAAGTTTATTTCATCCATTCAGCACCGATCAGGAAGAAAGGAGGTGCACAATGATATACTATTGTGTGGCTGCAACCGTTGACGCCGGACTAATCAATCATGTAATGGAGATTGATACCGCTACCAGGGGGGTAGCACTTGGATATCATATACTACCCGGCACCATTACCCCCGACCGGAAAAGAGCTGAAGAACTTCTTAAGCAATGGCAGAGAAGCCCTTTCCGGCTAACGAAAGAACTTGAAAAACTTGTAATCTACTAAACGCTTTGAATTGAAAAACGGAGGTTACATAAAACTTTTCAGAAAACTCACAGAATGGGAGTGGTACGATGACGCCAACACCTTTAGAGTGTTTATACACCTTTTGCTAAATGCGAGTTTTGAAGCAAATAGTTGGCAGGGTATCGCGTTGCAGCCCGGACAGTTAATAACCGGGAGGAAGAGATTAGCCAAAGAATTGAAGTTATCAGAACGACAAATTCGCACTTCATTAAATCGCTTAAAATCGACCAACGAAATAGCCATCAAAACGACCAACAAATTTAGCGTTGTAACTATTTGTAAATGGGAAGATTACCAGAGCGAAGGAGAAGCCAAGCGACCAGCAAAACGACCAGCAAAAGAGCCAACAAACGACCAACAAACGACCACTACTAAAGAAGGTAAAGAAGGTAAAGAAGTATTAACACGCGATTTTGAGAAGTTTTGGACGCAATACGACAAAAAGAAGGATCGAAAAAAATGTTTTGCAAAGTGGAAGAGACTAAGCCAGTCAGATAAAGAAAAAATCTTTCAGACGTTACCGGCTTATATCACATCAACACCTGATAAGCAATACAGAAAAAACCCGCTTACTTACCTTAACGGTGAATCATGGAACGATGAGATTATTACCTCATCCACCGAACAGGAGAAAGCAGACATTAACTATTTGGAATATTCACCCGCATAGACATAGACAATGGAAAACCTACACGACATAGAAACCGAAAGAAAAGTATTAGGTCAGCTCATAATTGAGCCAGACGCTTACCTGAAAGTCACTGACATACTGAGTGCATCAGATTTTTACCAAAAGGAGCATTCAGAGGTTTACGAGGCTATTCAAAACCTTTTTAAAGAAAACACCCCGATAGATATTGCATCGGTCATCTTTCAACTCAAAAAGCAGCAAAGCCAGATGTCAGCTTTTGAGGTTACCGGCTTAATGGCAGACGTAGCAGCCGCCGCACATATTGAGTATCACGCCCGAATCATCAAAGAATATTCCATACGCCGCACATTAGTAACTGAAATAAGACGCTTGGATAAATTGGGAACGGACCCCAGTAATGATTTGGATTATTTCATTGATAGAGCTACCCGATTGGTTGACCGTGTGACGGATGAGGTGGAAAACAGATCGCAGATTAAAGATTTTAAAAAGAATGTGGCCGATACAATCGAAAGTATAAGAGACCGCCAACAAAGCGAAAATACGCCACAATATGGAGTTAAACCCTCTTTAGCAGCTATCCGGCAATTTGTGCCAGTTTGGGAAAACGGTCTTTTGATAATAATTGCTGCCCGGCCATCTATGGGAAAAACAGCGTTTGCACTTCATGAAGCGATACACATTGCCAGCACGGCCGGCCCGGTTCTTTTCTTTTCGTTGGAAATGACAGCCCGCAAACTTACCACAAGGGTTTTACAAAGGGAATCGGGCCTTTCGGGTTATGACCTTGACCGATTGACCGCCAATCAATGGGGCGTTTTGGATGAAGCTGTTTCACACGTTCAGGATTTGGGACTTTACATTGATGACACACCGGCCGTATCTCTCGGACACGTTAAAGCCAAAGCGAAAATCTACAAAAAGCAGCACGGCATTAAAGCAATCGTTGTGGATTATTTGGGGTTAATGAAAGGAGACAGGAGCCTTCCCAGAGAACAACAAGTGGCTGAAATATCCAAAACCATGAAAGGCATTGCAAAGGAGTTTGATTTGCCGGTGTTTTTGCTCTCACAGTTGAACAGGGGGCCTGAAAACAGACCTGATAAAAAACCCATACTCTCAGACCTTCGCGAATCCGGGGCTATTGAGCAGGATGCAGATATCGTGGTCTTTCCACATCGACCCATTTATTACGATTCCAAAGCAATAGACGAAAAGGGCAAAGCATATTTCTATTTCGCAAAAAATCGGGATGGTAAAATCGGGGGCGCGGTGACTAAACACAATGAGACAATAACGAAATTTTATGACATAATCCATACACCTGATGGGGCCGCACCATATTAAACAACGTGGAGAATGTGGAGGCCTAAAAAACAGAATTCAATCAATTTTTAACCAAATAAATCAAAAGCAATGAAAAAGCACAAATCAAAACACACGGTTTACCAACCAGAAAACACAATGGACGTGGAAATGACCTTTCAGAAAACAACCCCTTACCTGGATGGGATCCCTCAAAAACCTGATATCACATTCGTGGTCTCCGACTTGGACGAGACAAAAGAGATTGTAACCTCCATATCCATTAAAGAAGCTAAGCAAATGGTAAAAGGCTTAAAGGCCATTATCAAAGAGGTTGAAGGATAGAAAACCCGCCCCGGAATTATAGCCAATTCCGGGGCAAAAAACAGGGTTCAAGTCTGCTAAGGATGAAATAAAAACAGGTTAAGTAATTGAAAGACAGAGTAAGTTAATAATATAATTTTGAAAGTTGCACCCTATTTGCACCCGAAAACCGAAAAAAATGAAAAATCCAACAATAAAACCCGGCCAGCTGATTACTGGGAATTTTAACTACCTGAATGAAGTGAGAAGGAATCTGAGAATAATAAATATTGAAAAGGTCATTCAGGAAAAGGCACATGAGGTTTCAATGCTTTTACTCAATAGAGATAAAAACAGAATCCGCATAAAGCAGATTGAACACGATATAATCTTTTTTCAAGAGATGTTACAAACCCTTTCAGATGTGCCTTCATGGGTGGATCTGCCGTTACCAAGTAATAACTAACTAAACTAAAAAAACATGGGAAATTTGGTATGGCACGCTGAAATTGACGGCGAGCAGGTAAAAAGAGACATAAGAGAGATGAACCAGCGAATCTCTAAATTCACAAAGGACGTGAAAAATCAGGGGAACCAGGTTGATAGTACCTTTAAAAGAATCGGTGCGGCAATGGCCGGGTACTTTTCAATCACAGCCGCAAAAGGATTTTTAGATCAGGTTATCCAAGTCCGGGGGGAGTTTCAACAGCTGGATATTGCGTTGCAAACGATGCTGGGGAGCAAAGAAAAAGCGGACCGGTTAATGAGTGAGGTTGTAGAAATGGCAGCCAAAACCCCCTTTTCATTAACAGAGCTGGGGCAAGGTGCAAAGAGGTTGCTGGCATTTAAAGAACCAGCCGACCAAGTAACCGAAAGTTTACGCCGTTTGGGTGACCTTGCCGCCGGTGCATCCGTTCCGGTTACTGACCTTATACAAGCTTACGGTAAAGTTTCAGCTAAGGGCAAGATGCAGGCCGAAGAGTTAAACCAGTTTGCCGAAAGGGGTATTCCTATAATTTCAGAGCTTGCAAAAGTAGTCGGAGCTACTGACAAAGAGATCTACAAAATGGCCGAACAGGGCCAAATTGGATTTGAAGAGTTGCAAGCTGCAATTAAGAACATGACCAATGAGGGCGGCCAATTTTTCAACCTAATGGAAAAGCAATCTGGTTCACTCACTGGTCAGGTTTCCAATTTAGGGGACGCGTGGGACCGTATGCTTAACGAAGTTGGGGAAAGCAATGAAGGCATGATTTACGCCGGAATTGGCGGTTTGAAAACCTTGGTGGAGAATTATGAAACTATCATTGACACCCTGAAAGTTCTTATTGCCACTTATGGAGCCTATCGGGCCGCTTTGGCACTGGGAGCCATTGCCAGACAGTCAGGCAATATATTGGAATCCATAAAGGTTTGGGGCAGTCTGGTAAAACAGATCAGAACCGCGAAGGATGCACAGGCCGCCTTCAATTTGGTAACAAAAGCCAATCCCTGGGGTTTATTGGCCGCCGCCGTTGCTGGTTTGGTTACTTATTTGGCTGTTTTTAATACCGAAACCAAAGATGCAGCTAGTGAGGTTGAGAGATTGGCAGATGTTACGGGGGAAGTTAATTCCAAAATGGAGCATGAAAACAGAATGCTCGATATGTACAAAAGGAAATTGGCAGAAGCTAAGCCAGGAAGTGAAAGGAGGGTTGAACTTGTTGAGGAGTTGAATAGAAAATACCCCGACCTTCTTTCTAATATAGATGCGGAAAACGCTTCAATCACCACGCTCCAAAGCACCATTGATGAATATGGGAAAAGCCTTGAGAAAACCATAAAATTAAAGGTTCTTGAAAATGAATTGTCTGGCATCCTTACGGAATCCCAAAATATTGAACAGCAATACAGGGAGGGGGAAATTAATTCAAACGAAAGGTATAATCAACAAAAGAGACTTGAGGAAAGGCGCGACCGTCTTTTTGAAGACCTGGAATATCAAAAAGACCTTGTTGATTATGGGAAAGAGGTTGCGGCCCTTATGAAGCAAAGAAGAGGACTTCAAAAGGAATTGGCAAAATACGAATCCTTTGGAAGTATCACAATGCAATTGCCAGAAACTAAAGAAGGGTATGAAAAGGCGAAAAAGGATATTGAGGCAATAAACAAACAGATTGAGGATATTATATCTGGTGGTAGTGAAGATGGAGGAGGAGAAAAAACCGGGCCTTTTGATGTCAAAGCTTTTGAAAAATCACTATCAGAGCAAAAGAAAGCTTACGAAGAGTATTTTGGGGCCTTGCGCACAGCCAGGAAGGAAGATGTTGCAGCCATAAAAGAACACAACTCCCAATTACTGGACCAAGGACAGAGCCTGGAAGATTTTCTTTTAAAACAGTTGGAGGCATACGCTGATAACGTTCAGGCCAAAATGGCGATTTACCAAATGGCCGCAGCTGAGGGATTAACTCTTGATGCCAGGCAGGCTGTTCCAGACGAACTAAAAAGCTCTTGGGCAAAAGTTGGCACACCAGCCGTCCCAGACTCCAAAGATTTAGCCAATCTGGATGCTTACAAACGCAAATGGGAGGAAGCCGGGCAAGCTTTGCAGTCAGCTTTAGACCTCCAGAGGATGGATGAGTTCGGACAAAATGCCATACAAATAGCATACATAATGCAGGATATTGCCAAAGCCGTTGGAGGTATTAATGCGGAACTTGGCAACGTTATGATGACCATTGCGGACACGGTAGGGAGTGCCGGGAATATGGCAAAAATGGCCGCATCGGGTGACTATTTAGGGGCCGCATCTGCGGGTGCGCAAAGATTAACTGATTTTACATTAAGCTTAATAAACGCATCCAAAGAGCGTAAAGCAGCTGAAGAGGCCTTTTATCATTCCGTTAATGCACTTCAGAATCAGTACAATTTAAGCCTCAACGAACAATTAAGACTTCAAACCGAACTCAACGAAAGTATTTTTTTGACAGATTATGTCGGGCGAATGTCGGATGCGGCCGAAGCTTACAAAGATGCGACACAAGGTTACCAGGAGGCTATGAACGACCTTAGCGAAAAAGGAACTGTTCAGGTAGGAACAAAAGATGTGACAGATTGGAGTAAGGTTGCAGGGGGCGCGGCTTTGGGGCCAGCCGGCGCAATATTAGGCGGTCTTTTCGGTAAAAAAGAGGAAAAGGTGATGGCTAACCTTTTAAGCCAGCACGAGAAGTTAACTGATGAAACCGGAAAGTTAGATATTGATTATGCCAATACACTTATTGAGCAAGGTTTACTTAATGAGGAAACAGAAAATTTGCTTCAGAATACCATTGACTGGCAAACCAAAATGGAAGAAGCTGAACAGCAAATGAAGCAAGTGAGCCAAGAGTTGGTTGGCATGATGGGAGACGATTTGAAAAATGCACTTGTAACAGCATTTGAGGAAGGAACAGACGCGGCCGCCGCCTTTGGAGACAGCGTGGAAGAGATTCTTGAGAATATGATTGCCGGGGAAGTTGTAAACCAGGTGATGGGGCCTTTGCTCAATCAATTTGGGGAAGACTTTGAACAGGCTTATGCTGGTGGAGGCTATCAAAGTGCTTTAGGCTTAATAGGTGACTTTACCAAAGATGCTGCGGTGAGGGTTGGTGATGTAAAAAAGCTACTCGAAGAAGCGCAAAAAGCAGCTAAGGAAGAGGGTTTTTCAATCTTTGACGGCAGCGCATCGGAAGACCCTTTAACAGGTGCAGTAAAGGGAGTTTCAGAGGGAACCGCCTCATTGATCGGCGGACAAATGAACGCTATCCGAATTAATCAGGCGGAAAGTTTACGGATAATGAATGAATCAATCCGGTACCAGTCAGAGATTGCGGCGAATACGCGGTACAACAAGCACCTGGAAAGCATTGATAACAAACTTAACGTTTTGAAGTCAAACAAAAATTCCGACAAAAATTCCGACCCCTTAAAAGCTAAAGGACTTTAAACAGGTAAGCAATGAACCACATTAGAGACGGCCCCGGCTTGAAAAATAGGTATCGGCAAATGTTCTAATCAAAAGGGAGCAGGCTTGGCCGCCTGTTCCCAATCACAAACCCTTTAAAATTAAAAGTCATGTTAGCAGATTTTATTGAAGCTATTCCAGTTCATCTTAGAGATGACCTTTATCAGTTGCTCAAAGACAACTGGATTCATTCCGAAGAGCGTAAAGCATACATTGAACGCAACCAGGAGCGGCACCGGAAAAAGGAAATTGAGCAAATGAGGCGAAGAGCGATAATGAGAAAACGAGTTTTAAGGCCGGAAAAGGTTTAAATCATCCATACGGGACGATAAACTACAAGCCAAAGCCCCTTTAAAAACTGAGAGTATTAAACCAAACAAAAGGAGTTGCACCCTTAGACGCACCCTGACAACGAAAAACAAGAGAACAATGGCAAAAACAAAGTACGATCCGCAAACATGGCCTTTACTCGCTGAAGGGTACGCAAGGGAGGGCCTAACAGACCAGCAAATAAGGAAAAGGCTGGGAGTAAGCAATGGAACCTTTTACAAGTATGTGGAGCAATACCCGGAATTTAAAGAGGCTCTGAAGCGTGGGAAAGCCCCGGTTGACATACAGGTGGAAAATTCTCTTTTAAAAAGGGCTTTGGGGTATGAGTACACCGAAACCGAAAAGAAGAAAAAAAACGGCAAGCTGGTTGAAGAAAAGGAGACGGTTAAACAGGTTGTGCCGGACACCACCGCGCAAATCTTTTGGCTGAAAAATAGAAAGCCGAATGTTTGGAGAGATAAACAGGTTTTAGGGCATGAATTTGAAAAGATGCCAGAGGAAGACCTTAACAGAATTATAGCCGGATTATATCCAGATAGTACAAATAATTCAGATCAAAAAAAGGAGTAAGCAAATGAAAAGAGTTGACCAATTGACCAAGTCAGAGAAAATCGAATTCCTTAAACGAATTCAGGCTGGGGAGATAAACCCGAAGGAAGCTAACGAGCCACCTGTATTTTCAACAAAAACCGGGGATACGTTCCTTGCAATGATGCAAAGCAGAAAGAATGTTATCCCTATCACTTCAGAGGCCATAAGAGATGCTGAAGAAGTAACCAACGCAATTAACGGCCGGTAGGACAATAATCCTACCGGGTATTTTCTAATCAATAAACAATTACAAAGATGAAAACAATTTCTAAAAGACAAATCCAAGACCTTGTAAGAGGTAACGGAGAGTTAGCGACCAGAGCAAGAATTGAAATGCTCAGAGATACCGAATCTGAACTTTTCAAACAGCTTCATGATCCGGAGGTGGTAACAACTGCAGAAATCCCCCTGACTGATGCACAAGCCGAAGCCTACGAGAAATACACACTTGCATCCATTGAAGCGTGGGCCACCGGTGGAAATAATTCTTCTTATTAATCAATTTTAAATTTAAAATCATGGCAGAAACAAAAGCAAAAACAAAGGCCACAGAGGCCACGAAAACCAAAGAAGCACCAAAGAGAGTGCATTTTGATGACTTCAAATTTGGACAACTAAAAGGAGACTATGAGAGATCTTTGGGAATACTTCAAACAGCGGTTGACCAATACGAAGAGCTGGGAATTGGTAAAGCAACCGACAAAGTTTTCCGGGCAATCATTAACAACAATCTAAGCCAGGTAAAAAATGAATATCTGGAAAAGATGGAATCTGATATTCAGGAGGCAACTAAAAATAAAGTTTTAGCTGCAAAACTTTGGGAGGCGGTGGATGCACCATTTGACAGATGGGAGGAAAAGGTGGCAGAACAACACCGGGGCATTCAGCGTGTTTTTATGGAAGGAATATCAGCCGGGTTTCTTCGCCGTTTGAACTGGGAATATTTCCAGTTCAAGGATGGGAAAGTAACCTTTGACGAAAAAGCACTTGAAGACGAGTGTTCTGTTTTTGTTAACTCTGAATCACGGAAAAAGTTTTTTGAACTGGCAGAAGAGACAGAGAAACAACTCCAGGAGCTTCAGCGGATGGCAAAAGAATACGCACCCAACGGAATCCCGGCATCAGTTATGCCCGGTAGTGCTCACAAGGGTTATTTATTCAACTATGGGGCAGGAGAGCAAATTCATATGGATCCTGAATGGTTGAAAGCTATTCATTAACCACCCTTAACCCTAACCCAACAATCAATTATTTTTTATCATTAAAATCAAATTATCATGGCACTTGGATTTAAAAGAGTAAAATCAAGGGAAGGCATTCCCGTTTCACAAGTAGATTTTGAAAACGCACAAGGCGGTTTCTCTTTGGAGATGACCGGACTAATTCCGGGTGAAGAAATTCCCGCAGGTTCATTGTTTATTTACGATGAGCAAACCCGAAAGGCGAGACTTGTAAGAACCGCCAAAGTGTTTGAGGCCGTCAGTAGCGCACAAACTGTAAAGGTCGCAAAAAGACATACTGTTAAGGCTGGTTCAACTATCGAAGGGGTAGAGATAACCAGTGTTGACACGGAAAATGAGGAATATGATGTTTTAAACTTTGCTACAGTAATCACGGCTGGGCTGGGCGATGTTTTGTCTTCAGAAAGCACCGAAGGAAAGCACACCGGATTGCTTTATCAATCCCTTTTTGCAGAAGAGGATGAAACTTTGTCGATTGCTATTCGATGCACGGTTTATGCAAATCGCATTCCTCCGGTTTCAAGGGAGCAAATCCCTGATACCATTCTTTTGTCGTTTTCAAATTAACCACCACGGGGCCAAAGTGCAGATTATCACTTTGGCCCTTTAAACCTCTAAGCAATGGGATTTAATCCACGTTTTACAGCAAGAGAAATCAACAGAGATTTACAAAACTACTTTAACCATATCCACCACGGTATTGTTTCAATTATGGAACGAGTGGGAGAAGAGTTTGCCCGGGATGCAAAGGACGGGGTAAACATATCCGGGGCCTTTCCAAAGGGAGACTATACCGACCAGACAGCAAATTTAAGAAGCTCAATAGGCTATGCCATTGTTTATGATGGGGCCGTTGTTGCAACTTCTTTGCCGGTCCTGGATACTGACACCGGTAAGATTGTAAATGAAGTTTTGACAAATAGTGTTCCCATGAAATGGATCTTAGTCGGGTTTGCCGCTATGGAATACGCATCCTATTTGGAAAGCAAAGGGTACAACGTAATAACCTCACAAAGCACCGTGGCAATGGTTGACCTGGAATCGCGTGTTCGGAAATTTGCCAAAGGGAAAGACTTTGGAACCAGCTTTAAACTTGGTGGTGTAACTAATGCCCTTTAGCCTTATGGATGTTTACGAAAGTCATTTAAAGGTAACCATTGCCAAAATTAGAGCCCTTTACCCGGAACTTGTGGAAGATTGCAAGCCCATTATTCCAGAAATGACAAAAACGCAAATGAGGGCCGTATTTGATGCCTTTATAGATTTGCGGGGTAGTATGCCGGAAAGTAACAAAGAAAATGAAATAACCTTGCTTGTGGCTGTTTTTGCCCTATTCTTTGACCCGGACTATTTAAACGGATTTAAAAAGAAAGCAAGGGTAGGTTTCCGGCCTATAATTTCAGAGTTTACCGGAATCAAAGAAAGGCTTTTGTCATATTACTTCAAACAGGCGTTAAACCAAACGGTGGTAAGGCGTTTTAGGGATGAGGTAATAAGCACTGCAAAAATAATTTCAGATTTAACAGGCTTAGATTTGGAATTGTGAAAATTTAATTTCTATCTTTGAAGTGCGAACTAAATAAATAATAAGGGTGACCAATAGGCCGCCTCCAATGGGAGGTTTTTTTGTGCCTATATGTCAACAGATTTTCTTTAACCGTATAGATATAGGACGGTTGCATTAATTCCACTGTTTTCGTGTTGTAATGGCATGAATAACCCTTATTATTTAAGAGTTCGCAAGCAGGCAAAGGAATAATGTAACCGTTTTTTTATTAATCATTTTTAAATTGCGAACTCATGAATTCAAAAGAACAAACTCAAAAGCAAATTGAAGAGAGAAGAGAACAGCTTAAAAAACAAATCAAAGAGAGTGAAAGGATCATTGTTGCACTAACTGAAGAGTTATTCACCCAAATGAGCGGGCCTGAGATAACAGAACACCTTCAGGAAACAATGATGGCCTATTACAATCCAATATTTCCGCAAACCAATGTTAACGATGTTGAAGATTTGAGATTAAGAGAGGTTGCAGATGTTACCTTTGCAAATTCATTTATCACTAAAATGCTTTCTCGAATTGGTAAGGAGTGGGAAAACATAGAGAAGTGCTACGGCAACCTTACCGAACTTAGGACTTTGGAAAAACTGGAAAAACAATCTGCTTAAACCTTATACCTGTGGAATTTATAGATCATGAAAAGAGAAAGCTGTTAGAGGATCTTTCCGAAATAACAGTAAAACGTGTTTTGATTGAGTTGGGACAGTTAAAGCCATATTTGACTTTAAACCAAGCGAGCAAAATGTATGGCCGTGGGACTGTGGATCGATGGAAAAGAGAGGGACTAATTAAGTTTATCAAAGACGGGGCCAATACATCCAAAATTCGCATTGACCGCATAGAAATTGAATGCGTGGCAAAGAGTAGCAACCGGGCCAGTTATTATGAACACAATGTTCCTGAATAGTAAATAAGAACCTTTTAAATTTAAATCCATGAAAAATAAAAATAAAGCCAACCTTCCAGAGTCTCACGAAGACTTTTTAGAATTGCATAAAGAGATAAGTGACCTGTTAAAAAGCAATCCAGAATGGGAGGATATAAGTAAAAAGTTTAATGAGATTTCCCACGAAAATATCAACCCTGCTGAAGTAGTGATGGAGGGGTCGCCATCTAATGCACTGATAAAAGAGATTGAAGAGAAAATGGCAGATTCAAATTTTATGGATACCGTGGGGGAGAAAATCTTAAAATATCAAAATGCTATCATGATTAAGGTTGTTGATAAACACATGGAAGAGGATAAATGGATTGATTAACAGAGCTATTTTATTATCTTTATAGTCCTGCTATATTACCGAAAAGGGGTTTCACTTCAGAAGTGAGGCCCTTTTTTTTGTTCCCAGTAGGCATATCTGCCTACCGAAACGGGAATCCCCGCAACGGTTAAACAAAGATCGTAATTCCGCTAAAAACACATTCTCAGACCGATACCGGAAACACGGCAACGGTATCTAACTACCTGATAAACTGCCAACGCAATTTTGCACCGGGGAAACTATCCGATAATCGGACTGTTTGGAGTGTGATTTTCTCACAGCACTATCTTTTGATTTTACATACACGGAATTTGGGGTATGTAAACCCGTAGAACCTACGGAATAGAAACACCCCTGTTTTGGGGTAAATAAAACCGGCGAATCCACCGTATGTAAATAGGCGGAATTCCACCTAATTAAAAAGAGCGAACATTATCGCCCTTTTATCAAAACGTTATACCGTTATCATACCAGCCAAAAGAACGGAATCCCGTTGTTTAAAAAAATGCTGTTCCGGTTACTTCTTATTTACCTTGCTTTGAAGCTCTGAAATTTTCTCACTTAAACCTGAAGGTATTTCCCCACCGTGGTTTTTTATTTCTTCGGCAAATTCTTCCAGATCAAAAAGCTGGTATTTTTTAGATGGTTCGCTTGGAGTGTTGACCTCAAAAAATGCCAGTTCCTTGTAAATGGAAACAATCTCATCTTTTTTATTCATGAATTTGGCTTTCTCCAAAGCTTTAAGGAGTGCTGTTTTTTGGCTAAGCCTATCGGCCCCAAACTTCTTTTTAATGGCCCGAACGTCATTAACCAGAACAAAAAAGGCTATCAGTATAGCCACTTGAATAAGAAAGGTAACAAAAACCACAGTTTGTAATGTGTCTGGATTCATAGCAGTAGAGTTTAGATAAGACAAAAAAAGAGGGGCATACTCACATTTGAGCCGGCCCCTCTTTATAGTAAATTCAAAAGCTTGTTTAAGGCTTCCAATGTTTCAAAGGTAGTGATAAAATAAATTCAAGTCAAAAAGGGGTGCAAGTTTTTAGGGGTGCAAAACAGGGTGCAATCCTTAAACGAAAAAGCCGCAACCCTTTAATAATAAAAGAATTGCGGCTTTATTCAGTGATCCGGGCGGGATTCGAACCCACGACCGACAGCTTAGAAGGCTGTTGCTCTATCCAGCTGAGCTACCGGACCATTTTGCTCAAATGCGGTGCAAAGATAGGAAAAAGATGGAAAAGACCATCGTTCAAAGTGTTTTTTTGGCCTTGAATTATTCCTGGAATGGAAAGATTTTCCGATTTCTTGTTGGTTTGATGATTGATAGTGTGTTTCGTGTCATATATTTATTTTTTTTTTTGTCTTAAGTGAATAAATAACCTGGCAGTTCATTGAATGCGCCATCTTTATTGTTGTATGAGGGGTTTAGGACTAAAATAGTTATATTTGATTGTTTACAACTATGACCTGTGCATTCAGCAGACTATGAACACCATTGCATTTATAGATATTGAAACCGATGTCCGAACCGGTAAAATTCTTGATGTAGGATATGTTGATGGTAAAAGATGATAAGTTGGAGTATGATGGTGCCAATAATCACCCCGATAAGGCAAAGGTAAATTTTGTGGTTTGGTGGAAGAAGGAGGAGGACACAAAAGAGATTAAGATATTGTTGCCTCAGATTCGTTTTAAAAATAGTAAATCCGGAACCATTCCCGCCGGTTAATAACGGGTGTTCCGGATTTTCATTCTCCTGAGTTCCGCACTTTTTTTCATGTAAAAAACTTAACTTTCATTAAATCAAATTTTTAATGTATTTTTAGGTGTAAATTTGGGTGTCCCAGAG